>NZ_JBIAKJ010000002.1:0-1404124 GCF_042872365.1 Streptomyces sp. NPDC005263
GGAATCGGTTTGTTGGGGGGTGGGCGGTGTTGACGCGACAACCGCTGCGGGCGGACACCCCCGACCCGTCCCCTTCTCGCCGTGCGCGGGTGCGGGCGCCTCCTCCGGCCCGTTCCCTTCGCGCCGTGCGCGGGTGCGGGCGCTTTCTCCGGCCCGTTCCCTTCGCGCCGTGCGCGGGTGCGGGCGCTTTCTCCGGCCCGTTCCCTTCGCGCCGTGCGCGGGTGCGGGCGCCTCCTCCGGCCCGTTCCCTTCGCGCCGTGCGCGGGTGCGGGCGCCTCCTCCGGCCCGTTCCCTTCTCGCCGTGCGCGGGGTTGCGCGTCGTGGTGTGCGCGGGGGTTGGGGGTAGCGCGTACGCCGGGGTGGGGTGGGGTGGGACGGGGTGGTGTTTGGGGGGAGGGGAGTGAGGGTGCGCCCCCTGTTTTGGGGGCTGGTGGGGGTGGGGGAGGGGTGGGGAGTGGTTTTTGGGGTGGTGGATTTTCCGGCCAAGGGTGCGGGGGTGGCCTGGGTTTTGAGTGTGGTCGTTTCTTGGTCACTCGTGTCACTGGTGTGACGTAAGGGGCTCGTGCGTCCGGGGTTTTTCGCGCTTGGGCGGGCTTTGATCGAACTGGCGGGCTAGGGGCGCTGGTATGAGCGAGGCGTTGAGGGGTGAGTTTCAGCCATTGATGTGGGCCCTGTGGGCCCTCGTTATTGACACGATGCCAACACAGGACCTCCTCGTGCGCTACATTCAACGCCTGATCACAATGTGATAAACGGGGCGCTCGAACCGGGTGGGGGCTTGGTTCGACCGGCGAGTGCTGAGGTCGAACGCGCGCCCGGAACTGTCCCGTGGGGGGATGTGCGTGCACGTGAAGAAGTGGCAGGAAGAAGCGCAACCGGAATGGCCCAAGGCCGCTCCAGGAGGTCGTGTCCAGGCCTTTCCGGAGGCCAGAGGGGCCGAGTTGCCGATGCTGGGCGAAAACGGAATCCCGAGTCAGAGTGACCGGTCCGCCTCGGTGGCGGGTGGGGCGAGAAGGCTCGGGCGGCGTGCCCGGGGTTTCCCGGGTGCGGGCCGGACCGACGGTGCCGATGTTCTCGGGTCGCCGGGAGGGTCCGTGGGCCGTACCGGGTCGGCGGGTCTGACGGCTGGTGTGCGGGACCCGTGGGGGGAGTCCGACGGGTCGGGTTCCAGCCACGAGATGCTGGGCGGGAATCGGCGCGAGGACGGGGACAACGCCCATGATCCGCACGAGGTGACGGTCCAACTCGACGGCATGGGTCGGCAGCTGGATGACCTGCTCGTGGGGCCCGGCGCCGCCGACGAACCGGGCGGTGCTCAGGACGGCTCCGACGGCCCCGTCTTCGTGGACGAGTCGGGTCGCCGCAGCCGTCTGTACCGTCGGATGGGCATCGCCGTCGGCTTCGCCTGCGCGGTGTACGCCGTCGTCATCGTCGTCACCCTGCTGTCCGGCAACTCCAACGCGCCCTGGCTGCCGGTACCGGGGCAGGACGAGGGAAAGCCCGCCGGCAAGGTCGGCAGCTCGACGCCGCCCACCGACTCGGCGACGCGCGCGAGCACCGACGGCAGCTCACCCGGCTCCACCACCCCGACGGTCGGTCAGGGCACCGCCACCGCTCCGACACCCGGCGCCACCGCGTCCGGTGCCAGCGCGAGCCCCGCCAAGCCGGGCACCTCGGCCGCCCCGAAGGCGAGCCCGACCAGCACCGCCAAGGGGCCGGGCACCGGCCCGACCGCGTCCACCCCGACGCCGACGGCGACCCCGTCGGCCACGGGTCCGGCCACCCCGACGCCGACCGGATCGGCGACCACGCCCACGCCCACACCGACCGTGACCACGGGCACCAGCGACAGTCCGGCCCCCGGCAGCGGCCCGGTGGCCGACGGTCCGAACGCCCCGACGCCCGTCGCCACGGAGTCGACCACCGCCCACCCGGCTCCGTCGTCGTCCACCGTCCCCGTCACCTGATGAACCGACCGCTCACGGCGCCCTCCACCGGACGGCGCCCGGGCTCCGCTCGCCCGCCGCACGAACGTTCGTCGTCCGGTGGCACCCCAGTCCCCGGTGTCCATCGCCCGATGGCATCCCCGTTCAGGGAGCACACCCTCTGATGCCATCCCGCACCCGACGGTCCGAACGCCCCGACGGCTCCCGGCGCCGCCGCCTGCCCATGCGTCTGCTGCTGCCGCTGCTCGTCCTCGTCGCGCTGATGGCGATGCTGATGCTGCGCGGCTACGTCCACAGCGAGATCCTCGCCGACCACCGTGTCCGTCCCGAGGCCGCCACCGACAAGGTGCCCGAGAAGATACTCGACGGGGGCCCGGTCATCGACACCCGCTCGGGCCGCACCACCAGCCTGAACGTGCCCGACCACCGCATGGTCCTCACCTTCGACGACGGCCCCGACCCGACCTGGACCCCCAAGGTCCTGGACGTGCTCGAGAAGCACCACGCGCACGCCGTCTTCTTCGTCACCGGCACCATGACCTCGCGCTATCCGGACCTGGTCAAACGCATGGTCGACGAGGGCCACGAGGTCGGCCTGCACACCTTCAACCACCCCGACCTCTCCTACCAGTCGGAGAAGCGCATCGACTGGGAGCTGTCCCAGACCCAGCTCGCGATCACCGGCGCCGCCGGTATCCGCACCTCGCTCTTCCGGCCGCCGTACTCCTCCTTCGCCGACGCCATGGACGACAGGTCCTGGCCGGTCACCGAGTACATCGGCAGCCGCGGCTACATCACCGTCGTCAACAACACCGACAGCGAGGACTGGCGCAAGCCGGGCGTCGCGCAGATCATCCGCAACGCCACGCCCAAGGGCGGCAAGGGCGCCGTCGTCCTGATGCACGACTCCGGCGGCGATCGCCACCAGACCGTGCAGGCACTCGACCGCTTCCTGCCCGACATGCAGGCCAAGGGCTACGAGTTCGACAACCTCACCGAGGCCCTCGACGCGCCCAGCGCACTCACCCCGGTCGCCGGCGTCGACCTGTGGAAGGGCAAGGCCTGGACCTTCCTCGTGCAGGCCTCGGACAACGTCACCGCCGTCCTGGTGGTCGGCCTCGCCGTCATCGGGTTCCTGGTCATCTCGCGCTTCGGCCTGATGTTCCTGCTCTCCGCCATCCACGTCCGACGGGTCCGCCGTCGCGGCTTCCGCTGGGGAGAGCCCGTCACCGAACCGGTGTCGGTGCTGGTCCCGGCGTACAACGAGGCCAAGTGCATCGAGAGCACCGTGCGTTCACTGATGCAGAGCGACCATCCGATCGAGGTCATCGTCATCGACGACGGGTCCAGCGACGGGACCGCCCGGATCGTGGAGGACCTCGCCCTGCCGGGCGTCCGCGTGGTCCGCCAGCTCAACGCGGGCAAGCCCGCCGCCCTCAACCGGGGCGTGGCGAACGCCCGGTACGACCTCGTCGTGATGATGGACGGCGACACCGTCTTCGAACCGTCCACGGTCCGCGAACTCGTGCAGCCCTTCGGGGACCGCCGGGTCGGCGCGGTCGCCGGCAACGCGAAGGTCGGCAACAAGGACACCCTCATCGGCGCCTGGCAGCACATCGAATACGTGATGGGCTTCAACCTGGACCGCCGGATGTACGACGTCCTGCGGTGCATGCCCACCATCCCGGGCGCCGTCGGAGCCTTCCGGCGCACGGCCCTGGAACGGGTCGGCGGCATGAGCGACGACACGCTCGCCGAGGACACCGACATCACCATGGCCATCCACCGCGACGGCTGGCGCGTCGTCTACGCCGAGAACGCCCGCGCCTGGACCGAGGCCCCGGAGTCCGTCCAGCAGCTGTGGTCCCAGCGCTACCGCTGGTCCTACGGCACCATGCAGGCGATCTGGAAACACCGCGGCGCCCTCTTCGACCGGGGCCCCTCGGGCCGTTTCGGCCGGGTCGGGCTGCCGCTGGTGTCCCTCTTCATGGTCCTGGCACCGCTGCTGGCCCCGCTGATCGACGTGTTCCTCATCTACGGCCTGGTCTTCGGCCCCACCGAGAAGACGATCGGGGCCTGGTTCGGCGTCCTCGCCATCCAGGCGGCCTGCGCCGTGTACTCCTTCGTCCTGGACCGCGAGCGGCTGACCCCGCTCATCTCACTGCCCCTGCAACAGATCCTCTACCGCCAGTTGATGTACGTCGTCCTGCTCCAGTCCTGGATCACCGCCCTCACCGGCGGCCGGCTGCGCTGGCAGAAGCTGCGGCGCATGGGCGGGGTGTCGGCGCCGCCGAACGCACCCGCGCAGAGCGCGAAGGTCGCGGAAAGGAGGCCGGTGGGATGAGTACCGCACCCACAGAGCCCGTCACGAAGGAACAGCCGGATCAGCCGGATCAGCCCGGTGGCGTGCCCGAGCGGCGGTCGGGTGCCGCTCCCGGGCGTGACCGCTACTTCGATCTGCTGCGGGCCATCGCTCTCGGCCGGGTCGTCTTCTACCACCTGTTCGGCTGGGCCTGGCTCCCGGTGGTGTTCCCGTCCATGGGCGTGATGTTCGCCCTGGCCGGCAACCTCATGGCCCGTTCCCTCGGCAGTCGCCCCGCGGCGCAGGTCGTCCGCGGCCGTATGCGCCGGCTGCTGCCGCCGCTGTGGCTGCTGGGCGCCATCGGGGTGTCCGGCATGCTACTCGGCGGCTGGGGGCCGGACTCCGAGGGCCATCCGGGCTGGTGGTGGATCCACCTCTCCTTCTGGATCCTGCCGCTGAGCGACCCGCCGTACGGCGAGGGACTGCCCGGCATCCACGGGCTGATCGGCAGCGAATGGGCCGAACAGCTGGCCGTACCGCTCTGGTACATCCGCGCCTACCTGTGGTTCGTCCTGCTGTCGCCGTTCCTGCTGAAGGCGCTGCGCGCGCTGCCCTCGGCGACGATCCTGTCGCCGATCGCCCTGTCCGCGGCTCTGGAGTTCGGCTGGGTCACCGTGCCCAGCTGGCGGCTCGACTCCAACCTCGTCGACTTCGGCGCGTTCGGCGCCTGCTGGCTCCTCGGCATGGCCCACCAGGAAGGCATCCTGCAACGCCTGCCCCGCTACGTCGTGCCCTCGCTCGCTCCCGTCGTCGGCTGCCTGGGCCTGTGGTACATGCTCACGCACGGCTTCCGACCGGACCACGACCTCGACGACATCCCCTTCGCCCAGTCCCTGTGGTCCTTCGCCACCGTGCTGCTGCTCCTGCACTTCAGCCCCTCCTGGTCCGAGTGGCCGCGCCCGCTGCGCCGCTGGGACCGGCTGGTCACCCTGTTCAACTCCCGGGCGGTGACCATCTACTTGTGGCACAACGTCTGCATCGTGGTCGCGGAGTCGCTGTGGGACCACCTGTGGAACGTTCCGCTGCTGGAGGAGCACACCCCCTGGCTGCTGGAGAGTTCCTGGCCCCTGCTGGTCGTCGTCTGGGCCCTCACCGCCTGCTGCGTTCTCGCCTTCGGCTGGATGGAGGACGTGGCGGCCAAGAGGCGGCCGAGGCTGTGGCCGGACGGGTCCGGGGGCGGCCCTAACGGCAGGCACCGCTGACGGGGTGACCTGTGCGAGCGGCCATGGCGGCGGACACCGCCGGCGTCGTGGCCTCCGCGGGCCGGGGCACATAACGTTCCGAGACCTCTCATCCCCACTGCACGCTCGGTGAGAGCAAAGTTCCCTTCCGGTCACCCAGTGCCACAGACCGGAAACGCGCCCTCCCTACCGTCGGGACTCAGCCACTCCCTCGAACCACCCGAGCCCCGGTAGACCGTGGAGGCGTCATGACAGCCCCTAGCACAGCCCCCGCACCCCCGAGCAGGGGCGGCCGCTGGATCCAGCAGTGGGATCCGGAGGACGAGACCTTCTGGAAGGAGACCGGAGAGAAGGTCGCCCGCCGCAACCTGCTCTTCTCCGTTCTCTCCGAGCACATCGGGTTCTCGATCTGGACCATGTGGTCCGTGCTGGTGCTCTTCATGGGCCCCGAGTACGGGCTCACCCCGGCGGACAAGTTCCTGCTGACGTCGATGGTGACGCTGGTCGGAGCCGTCGTGCGGGTGCCGTACACCTTCGCGGTCGCGATCTTCGGCGGGCGGAACTGGACGATCATCTCGGCCGCCCTCCTCCTCGTCCCGACGGTCGCCGCGTTCGCGGTGATGAAGCCGGGCACCTCCTTCAACACCTTCCTGCTGGTCGGCCTGCTGGCCGGTATCGGCGGCGGCAACTTCGCCTCCTCCATGACCAACATCAACGCCTTCTTCCCGCTCCGCAAGAAGGGCTGGGCCCTCGGCCTGAACGCGGGCGGCGGCAACATCGGCGTGCCGGTCATCCAGCTCGTCGCGCTCGCGATCATCGGTGCCAGCGGCGGTCCGCGGGTGCTGCTGGGGATCTACATCCCGCTGATCGTGGTCGCCGCGGTCCTCGCCTCGCTGTTCATGGACAACCTCGCGTCCGTGAAGAACGACACCGGCGCCGCCAAGGACGCGGCGAAGGACGGGCACACCTGGATCATGTCCTTCCTCTACGTCGGGACGTTCGGGTCGTTCATCGGATACAGCTTCGCCTTCGGCCAGGTCCTGCAGAACCAGTTCGGCCGCACCCCGCTGGAGGCCGCGTACGTCACCTTCATCGGCCCGCTGCTCGGCTCGCTGATCCGGCCCGTGGGCGGTTCGCTGGCCGACAAGTACGGCGGCGCGAAGATCACGCTGTACAACTACGTCGGGATGGGCGTGGCGACCGCGGTTCTCATCGCCGCCAGCATGCAGAAGTCGCTGACCCTGTTCACCTGCGCCTTCGTGGTGCTGTTCGTCCTCAGCGGCCTCGGCAACGGCTCGACGTACAAGATGATCCCCGGCATCTTCCAGACGAAGGCCCTGGCCAAGGGGCTGGAGGGTGAAGCGGCCGCCGCTTACGGGCGCCGTCTCTCCGGTGCCTCCATGGGTCTGATCGGCGCGGTCGGCGCGCTCGGCGGTGTGGGCATCAACCTCGCCTTCCGGCAGTCCTTCCTCTCCTACGGCTCCGGCACCGGCGCCTTCGTCGCCTTCCTCGCCTTCTACGGCGCCTGCTTCGTGGTCACCTGGGCCGTATACCTTCGCCGTCCGGTCCGTCAGGTCACGACGGCGGCGGCCACAGACACGAAGCCGCAGCTCAACTACGCGGAAGTGTGACGTAACACTGCTGACATCATGCCGAACCGAGCCTGTCACGCACCGTTGACAGGCTCGATCGGCGTGCGGTGCCGGCACTCATCCTTGGGTGCGGCACCTCATACCTGGGTGCCACCACCTCACGCAGGTGCCGACTCGAGTGCGGGACGAGAGTTAGACGAGAGTTGATGGACGACGAACAGCAGGTACCGGACCACGGCCCCCTCGCGGGCTTCACCGTGGGGGTGACCGCCGCGCGCCGGGCCGACGAGCTGGGCGCACTGCTCCAACGCCGTGGAGCGGCCGTCCTGCACGCCCCCACCCTGCGCATCGTGCCTCTTGCCGACGACAGTGAGCTGCTCACGGCGACCAAGGAGGTCATCGACCAGGCGCCGGACGTCGTGGTCGCCACCACCGCGATCGGCTTCCGCGGCTGGATCGAGGCCGCCGACGGCTGGGGCCTCGGCGAGGAGTTGCTGGCCCGGCTGCGGGGAGTGGAACTGCTGGCACGCGGTCCCAAGGTCAAGGGCGCGGTACGGGCCGCCGGTCTGACCGAGGAGTGGTCGCCGTCGTCCGAGTCCATGGCCGAGGTGCTCGACCGGCTCCTTGAGGAGGGCGTGGACGGCCGCCGGGTCGCCGTACAACTGCACGGTGAGCCGCTGCCGGGGTTCGTGGAGTCGCTGCGGGCCGCGGGAGCGGAGGTGCTCGGGGTGCCGGTCTACCGGTGGATGCCGCCGGAGGACATCGGGCCGGTGGACCGGCTGCTGGACGCCACCGTGTCCCGCGGCCTGGACGCGCTCACCTTCACCAGCGCGCCGGCCGCCGCCTCGCTGCTGTCCCGGGCCGAGGAACGCGGCCTGCTGCCCGAACTGCTCGGCGCGCTCAACCACGACGTCCTGCCGGCCTGTGTCGGCCCGGTCACCGCGCTGCCGCTGCAGGCCCGGGGCGTCGACACCGTCTCGCCGGAGCGGTTCCGGCTCGGTCCGCTCGTCCAACTGCTGTGCCAGGAACTGCCGGGGCGGGCGCGGACGTTGCCGATCGCCGGGCACCGGGTGGCGATCCGCGGCCACGCGGTGCTGGTGGACGGGGAACTGAAGCCGGTGCCGCCGGCCGGGATGTCCCTCTTGCGGGCCCTGGCCCGGCAGCCGGGATGGGTGGTGGCCCGCTCGGAACTGCTGCGGGCGTTGCCCGGTTCCGGTCGCGACGAGCATGCCGTGGAGACGGCGATGGCTCGCCTGCGGACCTCGCTGGGGGCGCCGAAGCTGATTCAGACGGTGGTGAAGCGGGGGTACCGGCTGGCGTTGGACCCGGCCGCCGACGCGAAGTACTCGGACGGGGAGTAGGCGCCTGCCGGCGAGGTGATCGTCGGCACGATGATCGTCGTCTGGGGGCTGCCGCCCCCGGGCCCCCGCTGTCGGCCTGGACGGCCTCGTCCTCAAACGCCGGACGGGCTGGAGTGGCGCGGGTCAGTGCTGGAGTAGGTAGCCGGCGAGTTCGTGACCGTCGTCAGGCGGCCGCCGCTCACCGCCGGTACGAGGGGTTCCGGCGGCGGGATCGGGCAGGCACTGTTAGAGGGCACGGGTCGGCACGCTTCCCCCAACCCCCTCGCTGGCATCTCACCCACCCCTTCCCACCGGGGGTGACCTAGGCGGTGACAGGCACATGGCACTGGGTACGGCCACGGACGCGTACGAGCTGCGGTTCGACGCCGGGCGGATCTGTCTGGACCTCCTCGCGACCACCCACCCCGTCGAACGCCTCGGCTCCGTCTCGGTGCTGCGCGCCTGGATCGCCGGATCGGGACTCGTCCCGGCGGGCACCCAGCTGGCGCACGCCGACGCCTCCTGGCTGGCCGGATTCCGTGAACTGCGGTCCCGTATCGGGCAGTTGGTGCCGGGCGGTCTGGCTCCCGAGGGGCGGCCCTACGACCTCGCGCTCGCCCACGTCAACGAGATCGCCCGTGCCGCGCCCCCGGCTCCCCGAGCCGTGCCCGGTCCGGACGGCGCGCTCGTGCGCGAGTTGGGGGGACCGCCCGCGTGCACGGCGCTGCTCGGGGCCGTCGCCCGGGACGTGGTGGAGCTGCTCACCGATCCGCTCGCGCGGGCGGGGCTCAGACAGTGCGAAGGGGACAACTGCCCCATCGTCTACCTCGACACCTCACGTGGCCGCAGGAGGCGTTGGTGCTCCAGTGAGGTCTGCGGGAACCGCGAAAGAGTCGCCAGGCATCGTCGCCGGGCGGCACTCACCCGCGCCTGAGCGGCGATGTGCCCCTTATGTGAAGCCACTGTCGAAGTGATTTCGATTACACATCGTTTACCCGAGGAACCTCACGGGCAGGCGCCGCGACCTTTTGCGTGTGGCGGAAATGTGAAGATCGAGCGGTTGGAATGTGTGGTCATGTCCGTCCTCGTCACGACACCCACAAGAAAACTGTCGCCCCACTTTGAACACCCGACTGGTCGCACCCGTACTCGTCGGTGAGCGACCGACTGGGGGAACCCCGGGACATCGGAGGTGGGCGTGCGCAAGGATTCTGTCGTGGCCAATGAACATGGATCGAGGGCCCGACATCGCATGTCCCAGCCCTCGGAACCTGATGAGGAGCTGATGCGTGCCCTCTACAGGGAGCACGCCGGACCTCTCCTTGCGTACGTCCTCCGCCTGGTTGCCGGCGACCGGCAAAGAGCCGAGGACGTCGTGCAGGAGACACTCATCCGTGCCTGGAAGAACGCCGGCCAGCTCAATCGAGCGACCGGATCGGTACGCCCCTGGCTGGTGACGGTCGCCCGGCGCATCGTCATCGACGGCCACCGCAGCCGGCAAGCCCGGCCGCAGGAGGTCGATCCGTCGCCGCTGGAGGTCATCCCCGCGGAGGACGAGATCGACAAGGCGCTGTGGCTGATGACGTTGTCCGATGCGCTCGACGACCTGACCCCGGCCCACCGGGAGGTACTCGTCGAGACGTACTTCAAGGGGCGTACGGTCAATGAAGCGGCCGAAACCCTGGGCATACCCAGTGGCACCGTTCGCTCAAGGGTTTTCTATGCCCTGCGGTCGATGAAGCTGGCACTGGAGGAGCGGGGGGTGACGGCGTGATGAGTGTGTACGGGGGATCACAGGGATTCGGTACGGGTGGTACGGGTATGTCTGGCCCCATGATGGGATCTCCGGGCCCGAACGAGCACGAAACCGTCGGTGCCTACGCCCTCGGCCTTCTCGACGACGCCGAGGCGACCGCGTTCGAGGCCCATCTCGCCTCCTGCGAATGGTGCGCCCAGCAACTCGACGAACTCGCCGGCATGGAACCGATGCTGGCCGCGCTCGCGGACCTGCCCGGCTCCGGCACACCCGGCATCGGTGACTCGTTGTCCGCCAAGCCCAGCCCACGGCTGGTGAACAACCTCGTCGACGAGGTGGCCGAGCGCCGCGCGCAGAAGCGCCGCAAGAGCTTCTACATGATCGCGGCCGCGGCCGCGCTGATCATCGGCGGCCCGCTGGTCGCGGTGGCCGCGAACGGCGGCGACGCGGGCGGCGGCACCGAGGCGACCCCCTTGGCGAGCTCGGCCAAGACCACCTTCGAGGCCATGAACGACAAGGTCACGGCCACCGACCCCTCGACGGACGTCAGTGCGACCATCGGCACGCAGAAGAAGGACTGGGGCTCCGAGGTCGTCCTCGAGCTCAAGAACGTCAAGGGCCCCATCAAGTGCTCGCTGATCGCCGTCGGCAAGAACGGCGAGCGCGAGACGATCTCCTCCTGGTCCGTCCCCGACTGGGGCTACGGCCTTCCGGACGGCAAGACCGACAAGGCCAAGAACCCGCTCTACATCGGCGGCGGAGCGGCCTTCACCCCGAACGAGACCGACCACTACGAGGTCATGACCTTCGACGGCAAGAAGCTCGTGCAGGTCGACGCGTGAATCGCTGAACCGGATACATAGCTTCCCCGGGCCCCCTTCGCGTACGGTTGACGGCTGCCCAGCACGTCAGAAGGGGGCCCGGTGGCCGCTCAGGCTCAGCAGGAAACCGCCGTTCGCGTCGCCGCACAGGACACGGTCCAGGAATCCGCACAGGACTCCGTGCGGAAGCGCGAGATCAGCGTCGAACAGGAACACCTGGACCGGGTGTACCAGCGCCTCGAGGAGAAGATCCACGAGGCCGAGTTCCTCATGAACGACGCGGCACAGCGCGGTCAGGTCGGCACCCCCGGCGCGCTCGCCGAGCGGGACGCACAGGTCTTCCGGGCCGGCATCCACCTCAACCGCCTCAACAACGAGTTCGAGGACTTCCTCTTCGGCCGTATCGACCTGCTCCGCGGCAAGGACGGCAAGAAGGGGCCCGACGGCGCCTACACCGCCGTCGAACCCGCCGACGGCGCGGTACGGGACGACAACACCGCCGACATCGCCGAGACCCTGCACATCGGCCGCATCGGTGTCCTCGACCAGGACTACGCCCCGCTGGTCATCGACTGGCGGGCGCCCGCCGCCGCCCCCTTCTACCGCTCCACCCCGGTCGACCCGGGACGGGTGGTGCGCCGCCGGGTGATCCGCTCCAAGGGCCGCAGGGTGCTCGGCGTCGAGGACGACCTGATGCGCCCCGAGCTGAGGGCCCACCTCGACGGACAAGAGCTGGCCGTCATCGGCGACGGCGCCCTGATGGCCGCCCTCGGCCAGGCCCGCACCCACTCCATGCGGGACATCGTCGCCTCCATCCAGGCCGAACAGGACCTGGTGATCCGCGCCCCGGCCGCCTCCGTGACGTACGTCGAGGGCGGCCCGGGCACCGGCAAGACGGCGGTCGCCCTGCACCGGGCCGCGTACCTGCTCTACCAGGACCGGCGCCGGTACGCGGGCGGCATCCTGATCGTCTCCCCGACCCCGCTGCTCGTGGCGTACACCGAGGGCGTCCTCCCGTCCCTCGGCGAGGAGGGCCAGGTCGCCATCCGCGCGATCGGCTCACTCGCCGACGACGCGGCCGGCGCCGAGGCCACCCTGTACGACTCCCCGGCCACCGCCCGCGCCAAGGGCTCGTACCGCATGCTGAAGGTGCTGCGGAAGGCCGCCCGGGGCGCGCTGGAACGGGAGGGCGGCGGCACGGGACCCGGCACCGGCAGAGGCAGAGGTGCCTCCGGCGCGCCCGCGTCCCAGCAGCTCACCTTCGGTGACGAGCCCGACGCGACCGACGAGAAGCCGCAGGCTCCCGCCGGTCCGCCCACCCGGCTGCGGGTGGTCGCCTTCGGGCGGCGGCTGGAGCTGGAGGCCCCGGAGCTGAACAGCATCCGGCAGAGCGCCCTCAGCGGCACCGCGCCCGTGAACCTGCTGCGCCCGCGCGCCCGCAAACTGCTCCTGGACGCCCTGTGGGCGCGGTCCGGCGCGGCCGGCCGGCACAATGACCCGGAGTTGGCCGCCGAGCTGCGCTCCTCCTTCGACGAGGACGTCAGCTCCGAGGACAGCTTCCTGGAGTTCCTGGAGTCCTGGTGGCCGGAGCTGACCCCGGCGGCCGTCCTGGACGCCATGGCCGACGAGCGCCGGCTCGGCCGCTGGGCCCGCCGGATCCTCAACCCCGGCGAGGTCCGCAGGGTCGCCCGGTCCCTGCGCCGGGACGGTCTGTCCGTGCACGACATCGCCATGCTGGACGAGCTCCAGGCCATCCTCGGCACCCCGGCCCGCCCGCGCCGCAAGCGGGAGGCGGACCCGCTCGACCAGCTCACCGGCCTCGACGAACTGATGCCGGTGCGCGAGGAGACCCAGCGCGAACGGGCCGAGCGGCTCGCCCAGGAGCGCACCGAGTACGCCCACGTCATCGTCGACGAGGCGCAGGACGTCACGCCGATGCAGTGGCGGATGATCGGCCGCCGCGGCCGGCACGCCACCTGGACGGTCGTCGGCGACCCCGCCCAGTCCTCGTGGTCCGACCCGGACGAGGCCGCCCAGGCCCGCGACGAGGCCCTCGGCACCCGCCCCCGCCGCCGCTTCGAGCTGACGGTGAACTACCGCAACCCGGCGGAGATCGCCGAACTGGCCGCCAGGGTGCTGGCGCTGGCCATGCCGGGCTCGCCGTCCCCGTCGGCGGTCCGCTCCACCGGCGTCCAGCCCCGCTTCGCGGTCGTGGGGGACTCGCTCAAGGAGACGGTCCGGGCCGAGGCCGCCCGGCTCCTCGACCTCGTCGACGGCACCGTCGGCGTCGTCGTCGCCATGAACCGCCGCGACGAGGCGCGACGCTGGCTCGCCGGACTGGGCGACCGGGTCGTGGCCCTCGGCAGCCTGGAGGCCAAGGGCCTGGAGTACGACGCGACGGTGGTCGTCTCCCCGGCGGAGATCGCGGACGAGTCACCGGCCGGCCTGCGGGTGCTGTACGTGGCCCTGACCCGGGCGACGCAGCAGCTCACGGTGGTGTCGGCGGAGCGGGACACGCCGGACGACGACGGCGTGCCGGACCTGCTGCGGGACTGATTGCTGTGAACTCCCCGGACGGGAATGGCGTTCGGGCATCCGTTTGTTAGCCTGAGTGTGGCACCGGCCCGATCCAAGCCCCCGGGCCCAACCTTCGTCGCTACGAGCGACCACTTGCCGCGAGGCGAGCATGGCGGGTCGGTGTCACTGAACGGATGAGAGGCCCACGCCACCACGTGACGTGGGCCTCTTTTCCGTGCTCCTCCACGACTTCGCTGCGACTTCCCTGCGAATTCCCTGCGGCTTCGGCGCGACTTCTCTGCGGCCCGGCGAACAAAAAGTTCGCAATCCCACCCGGCTAACGCCTACTCGGCGGTAGGTGCGACCATCGGACGGATCCAGCGTCACAGGTGAAAGCAGAGGAAGTCGGCCATGGCAACGGCGCCCAGCGTCTCCTACTCGATTACGGTCCGGCTCGAGGTGCCCGCGGGCGGCACGGCGGTCTCCCAGATCACCACGGCCGTAGAGTCCCACGGAGGCTCGGTGACCGGCCTCGACGTGACCGCCTCCGGTCACGAGAGCCTGCGGATCGACGTCACCATCGCGGCGTCCTCCACCGCGCACGCCGACGAGATCGTCGAGCAGCTGCGCGGCATCGAGGGTGTCACGCTCGGCAAGGTCTCGGACCGTACGTTCCTGATGCACCTCGGCGGCAAGATCGAGATGGCGTCCAAGCATCCGATCCGCAACCGTGACGACCTGTCGATGATCTACACGCCGGGCGTCGCCCGCGTCTGCATGGCCATCGCCGAGAACCCCGAGGACGCTCGCCGTCTGACCATCAAGCGCAACTCCGTTGCGGTCGTGACGGACGGCTCGGCCGTGCTGGGCCTCGGCAACATCGGCCCGAAGGCCGCCCTGCCGGTCATGGAGGGCAAGGCGGCCCTCTTCAAGCGGTTCGCCGGTATCGACGCCTGGCCGCTGTGCCTGGACACCCAGGACACCGACGCCATCGTCGAGATCGTCAAGGCGATCGCCCCGGGCTTCGCCGGCATCAACCTGGAGGACATCTCCGCCCCGCGCTGCTTCGAGATCGAGGCGCGGCTGCGGGAGGCCCTCGACATCCCCGTCTTCCACGACGACCAGCACGGCACCGCGATCGTCGTCCTCGCCTCGCTCACCAACGCGCTGCGGGTGACGGGCAAGGCCATCGAGAACATCCGGGTCGTCATGTCCGGGGCCGGCGCGGCCGGTACGGCCATCCTCAAACTGCTGATCGCGGCGGGCGTCAAGAACGCCGTCGTCGCCGACATCCACGGTGTCGTGCACGCCGGCCGCGAGGACCTGGTCGACGCCGCCACGGACTCGCCGCTGCGCTGGATCGCCGACAACACCAACCCCGAGAACCTCACCGGCACGCTGAAGGAGGCCGTCCGTGGCGCGGACGTCTTCATCGGCGTCTCCGCCCCGAACGTCCTCGACGGGGACGACGTGGCCGCCATGGCCGACGGTGCGATCGTGTTCGCGCTCGCGAACCCGGACCCCGAGGTCGATCCGGCGATCGCCCGCCAGACGGCGGCGGTCGTGGCCACCGGCCGCTCCGACTTCCCGAACCAGATCAACAACGTGCTGGTCTTCCCGGGCGTCTTCCGCGGTCTGCTCGACGCGCAGTCCCGCACGGTCAACACCGAGATGATGATCGCCGCCGCGAAGGCGCTGGCGGACGTGGTGACCGAGGACGAGCTGAACCCGAACTACATCATCCCCAGCGTGTTCAACGACAAGGTCGCGGGCGCGGTCGCCGGGGCGGTGCGGGACGCGGCGAAGGCCGCGGGCGCGTCAGCTCTCACGGCGTCGTAGGCGCCCGTGGGGGTGTACTCGCTGTGAGGATTGCCACGGCAAGCCTGACATCGGCGCGTCGGGGAACCCGGGGTCCATGGCCGACGTTTATCGTGTCGGCCAGGCTCAGGCCCTCTTCGGGTGACCCCCAAGGGTGTTCTCAGGACTCCTACGGGCGCCGGATTGGCTTTCCCGCCGCAGGTAGGGGCAGGATGCGTCCCTGGGCGCGAGGGTCTGACGACGGACCCGGCTCCGGGAACTCACCGAGGCACCTGGCAGCATCGGCTTTCGCTGTGCCCAACATGCGGCTCCGCCGCGTGGCACGCCTCAACGGCAAGAAGAACACGGGAGTAACAACATGAACCGCAGTGAGCTGGTGGCCGCGCTGGCCGACCGCGCCGAGGTGACTCGCAAGGACGCCGACGCCGTACTGGCCGCGTTCGCCGAGACCGTCGGCGAGATCGTCGCCAAGGGCGACGAGAAGGTCACCATCCCCGGCTTCCTGACCTTCGAGCGCACCCACCGTGCCGCTCGCACCGCGCGCAACCCGCAGACCGGTGACCCGATCCAGATCCCGGCCGGCTACAGCGTCAAGGTCTCGGCGGGCTCGAAGCTCAAGGAAGCCGCCAAGGGCAAGTAAGCCTTCCGTACGCGACGACACTGCGTACGTGGCTCGGTAACGCCAATGGGGCGGCCCCCCTCATCGGGGGCCGCCCCATCGTCGTGCTCACTCGCCGTGCGGACCGGGCCGGGCGGCTGGGGTCAGCCCAGTGCCTTGCCCGGCAGCTCGACCTTCGCGCCCAGCTCGACGAGCTTCTCCATGAAGTTCTCGTAGCCCCGGTTGATGAGGTCGATGCCGTGGACCCGGGAGGTGCCCTGGGCCGCCAGGGCGGCGATGAGGTAGGAGAAGCCGCCGCGCAGGTCGGGGATGACCAGGTCGGCGCCCTGGAGCTTGGTGGGGCCGGACACGACCGCGGAGTGCAGGAAGTTGCGCTGTCCGAAGCGGCAGTCGGAGCTGCCCAGGCACTCGCGGTAGAGCTGGATGTGAGCACCCATCTGGTTCAGCGCGGATGTGAAGCCCAGCCGGGACTCGTACACCGTCTCGTGGACGATGGACAGGCCGGTCGCCTGGGTGAGCGCCACCACCAGCGGCTGCTGCCAGTCCGTCTGGAAACCGGGGTGCACGTCCGTTTCGAGGGCGATGGACTTCAACTGGCCCCCGGGGTGCCAGAAGCGGATGCCCTCGTCGTCGATCCGGAACCTCCCGCCCACCTTCCGGTAGGTGTTGAGGAACGTCATCATCGAACGCTGCTGGGCGCCGCGGACGTAGATGTTGCCCTCGGTGGCGAGCGCGGCGGACGCCCAGGAGGCGGCCTCCAGGCGGTCCGGCAGGGCGCCGTGGTCGTAGCCGCCGAGCTGGTCCACGCCGGTGACGCGGATCGTGCGGTCGGTGTCCATCGCGATGATGGCGCCCATTTTCTGCAGGACGCAGATGAGGTCCTCGATCTCCGGCTCCACGGCCGCGTTCGAGAGCTCGGTGACACCTTCCGCGAGCACGGCCGTCAGCAGGACCTGCTCGGTCGCGCCGACGGACGGGTACGGCAGCCGGATCTTCGTGCCGCGCAGCCGCCGCGGCGCCTCCAGGAACTGACCGTCCGCCCGCTTCTCGATCGTCGCGCCGAACTGCCGCAGCACCTCGAAGTGGAAGTCGATGGGCCGCCCGCCGATGTCGCAGCCGCCGAGGCCGGGGATGAAGGCGTGGCCGAGGCGGTGCAGCAGCGGACCGCAGAGGAGGATCGGGATGCGCGACGAACCCGCGTGGGCATCGATGTCAGCGACGTTCGCGCTCTCGACACGGGTCGGGTCCATCACCAGCTCGCCCGGCTCCTCACCCGGACGGACCGTCACCCCGTGCAGTTGCAGCAGTCCGCGTACGACACGAACGTCACGGATGTCCGGTACGTTGCGCAGTCGACTCGGCTCGCTTCCCAACAGGGCGGCGACCATGGCCTTCGGTACGAGGTTCTTCGCACCGCGGACACGGATCTCGCCCTCCAGCGGGGTTCCGCCGTGGACAAGCAGGACATCGTCGTTGACGGTCATGTATCTCGCGTTCCGATGAGGGGGGCAGGGCCAGAAGGGAAAGGGTAATCGCCGCCCACCCCCCTTCTGTAAGCCCAAGGACCACTCAGGTCCGTCATAGCTCTGTCACAACACGGACCGTTCACCGCCGGGCACATGGCGTCACCGGCCTGATTCGTGCTCGGGGGGCGCACCTCCGTGCCCAGGCGTCTCCCGCCGCAACGCGCAAACGGAGCCCTACCAGGCCGCTCCTTCGGTTCGTGGCCGCCCTTCACCCCCGAACCCCGATTGGCTCCCCACCGCACCGCAAGATGCGGGATCATGTCTGGCATGACCGAGGTGTCCTCGCTCACAGGGCGGTTGCTCGTGGCGACCCCCGCCCTGGCGGACCCGAACTTCGACCGTGCGGTGGTGCTCCTTCTCGACCACGACGAGGAGGGCTCCCTCGGCGTCGTCCTCAACCGGCCCACTCCGGTGGACGTCGGGGACATCCTGGAGGGCTGGGCGGATCTCGCCGGTGAACCCGGTGTCGTCTTCCAGGGCGGTCCGGTGTCCCTGGACTCGGCGCTGGGTGTCGCCGTCATCCCCGGCGGCGGCGCCGTCGACCGGGCCCCGCTGGGCTGGCGCCGGGTGCACGGCGCGATCGGTCTGGTCGACCTGGAGGCCCCGCCGGAACTCCTCGCCTCGGCCCTGGGCAGTCTGCGGATCTTCGCCGGATACGCCGGCTGGGGCCCGGGGCAACTGGAGGACGAGTTGGCGGACGGGGCGTGGTACGTCGTCGAGTCGGAACCCGGCGACGTCTCCTCCCCGTCGCCCGAGACGCTCTGGCGCGGGGTCCTGCGCCGCCAGCGCAGCGAGCTCGCGATGGTGGCCACGTATCCGGACGACCCTTCGCTCAACTGATGGGTGTGAGCTTCAGTACCCTTGGGTTTCATGAGCACTCTTGAGCCTGAGACCCAGCCGCAGCGAGGCACTGGGACGGGGACACTCGTAGAGCCGACGCCGCAGGTGTCCCACGGCGACGGCGACCACGAGCGCTTCGCCCACTACGTCCAGAAGGACAAGATCATGGCGAGCGCCCTCGACGGCACCCCCGTCGTGGCGCTCTGCGGCAAGGTCTGGGTACCGGGCCGCGACCCGAAGAAGTACCCGGTGTGTCCCATGTGCAAGGAGATCTACGAGTCCATGGGCGCCGGCGACGACAAGGACAAGGGCGGAGACAAGTAGCCCGGTCCGGCTGAGGTTCCGAAGGCCCCGGGGGCGCCGCAGAGCGCCCCCGGGGCCTTTCGCGTGCCCGGCTCGCGGCCTTGGTGCCCCTTGAGCGAACCTTCGGGGCCCTCCTGGGTCACGAAGTGGTAGAGACCTCTTGTGGACATGTTCGTGTAGTCCCTAGCCTCCGTGGTGTTGTACAGAGCGAAACAGCCATTGCATATGTTGCAACGTCGCGCCCGGAGGATCACTCCATGAAGCTCGCCCCCCGACTGGCCGTCCTGCTCGCCGTCGCCGTCGTCACCGCCTGCGCCCCCCAGACCTCGGACAACTCCTCCTCCGACCAGGACGAGAACACCGGCACCCTGCGGGTCTGGCTCTTCCAGGAGGTCGGCAACACACCGAAGGAGAAGGTCGTCGACTCGGTCGTCGACGCCTTCCAGAAGGCCCACAAGGGCGCCAAGGTCGCCGTCGAGTACATCCCGGTCGACACCCGCGCCCAGCGCGTCAAGGCCGCCTTCAACGACCCCAAGTCCGCCCCCGACGTCATCGAGTACGGCAACACCGACACGGCCGGCTACGTGAAGGACGGCGGACTTCTCGACGTCACGAAGGAGTTCGGTGACTGGAGCGAGGCCAAGGACACCGACCCCACCGCGAAGCAGTCGGTCACCGTGGACGGCAAGATCTACGGCGCCCCCTTCTACGTCGGCGTCCGCGCCCTCTACTACCGGACCGACGTCTTCAAGCAACTCGGCCTCGCGGTCCCGAGGACGATGGCCGAACTCGCCAGCACGGCCCGCCAGATCCGCAGCGCCAGACCCGACCTGTACGGCCTGGTCGTCGGCGGCGCCTACACCTACGGCGCGATGCCGTTCATCTGGGCCAACGGCGGTGAACTCGCCGCCGGAAAGGGAGGCTCGTACGCCTCCGCGATCGACAGCGCGGCCGCCCAGAAGGGCATCAAGGCGTACACGTCCCTGTTCGGCGACGACAACTGTCCCGCCGCCAAGTGCGCGGGCATGGGAGGCAACGACACGATCACCGCGTTCGCGGCCGGCAAGGCGGGCATGGCGATCGGCGGCGACTTCAGCCACACCGCCGTCGAGGCCGGGAAGGTGAAGGGCGAGTACGCGGTCGTGCCGCTGCCGGGCGTGGCCTCCGGCTCGATAGCCCCGGCGTTCGCGGGCGGCAACAACATCGGCGTCCTGAAGAGCACCTCGCACCGCACCCTGGCGATCGACCTGATGGAACAGCTCGCCTCGAAGAAGACCCAGTCCGAACTCTTCGACGCGATGGGCTTTCTGCCGACCTTCGCGGACGTACGGCAGCAGGCGGCGGCGAAGGAGCCGTACGTGAAGCCCTTCGCGCAGACCCTCGCGGCGGGCACCAAGTTCGTCCCCGCCTCGCCCGCCTGGGCGCAGATCGACTCCTCGCTGGTCCTGCCGACCATGTTCCAGGAGGTCATCAGCGGCAAGAAGGACGTGGCCGCGGCCTCGAAGGACGCGGCGAAGAAGATGAACGACGCGTTTGGCTCCGCCGGGTGATGCCGGGGACGCCTGATGGGTCGGGGGCTGGGGAGCGTTGGCGGCTGCGGGGCGTGGGTGGCTGGTCGCGCCCACGCGGCGGCAGCCGCACATTCGGCACAGCCCCGCGCCCCTATCGGGGTGGGGGTGCCCCTTGGTTGTATCTTGCGCCTGCTCTTGTGATCCTTGGCGGGCTGCTCGTCTACCCCATCTATCAGCTCGGCCTGATCTCGTTTCTGCAGTACACGCAGGCCCAGGTCAGCGGGGGCGAACCGACCACCTTCCGGGGGTTCGGGAACTACGCCGAGTTGTTCGGTGACGACCAGTTCTGGCAGGTGCTGCTGGCGACGGTCCTGTTCGCGGCGGCCTGCGTCGTCTCGACGCTCGCTGTCGGTTGCGCGCTCGCCGTGCTGCTCACGCGGGTGCGGGCGGTTCCCCGGCTCGCGCTGATGCTGGCCGCGCTCGGCGCCTGGGCCACCCCCGCGATCACCGGCTCCACGGTGTGGCTGTTCCTCTTCGACCCCGACTTCGGCCCGGTCAACCGGGTCCTGGGTCTGGGCGACCACTCCTGGACGTACGGCCGGATCAGCGCCTTCTTCCTGGTCCTGCTCGAAGTGGTGTGGTGCTCCTTCCCGTTCGTGATGGTGACGGTCTACGCCGGTATCCGTGCCGTGCCGAGCGAGGTCCTGGAGGCCGCGGCCCTGGACGGCGCCTCCCAGTGGCGCATCTGGCGGTCCGTGCTCGCGCCGATGCTCCGGCCGATCCTCACCGTCGTCACCATCCAGTCGGTCATCTGGGACTTCAAGGTCTTCACACAGATCTACGTCATGACCAACGGCGGCGGCATCGCGGGCCAGAACCTCGTACTGAACGTGTACGCCTATCAACAGGCGTTCGCGTCCTCGCAGTACAGCCTCGGTTCGGCGATCGGTGTGGTGATGCTGCTGATCCTGCTCGCGGTCACGCTCGTGTACCTGCGGCTGCTGCGCCGGCAGGGGGAGGAACTGTGAACCTGCTACGACAGCAACTGCGGCGCCCGTGGCGGCTGGCCGCCGAGACCTCCGCGCTGCTGATCGCGGTGGTCGTCGCGTTCCCGCTGTACTGGATGGTGCTCAGCGCCTTCAAACCGGCCGGCGAAATCGAGTCGGCCGAGCCGAGACCCTGGACTCTGTCTCCCTCCCTTGACTCCTTCCGGCGCGTGTTCGAACAGCAGGAATTCGGCCGGTACTTCCTCAACAGCCTTGTCGTGGCGTGCAGTGTCGTGATCGTCTCGGGGCTGGTCGCGTTTCTCGCGGCGACCGCCGTGACCCGATTCCGGTTCCGCTTCCGCACCACGCTGCTGATCATGTTTCTGGTGGCCCAGATGGTGCCCGTCGAGGCCCTGACGATCCCCTTGTTCTTCCTCATGCGGGACGCCGGCCAGCTGAACACACTGGGGTCGCTGATCCTGCCGCACATCGCCTTCTCGCTGCCCTTCGCGATCTGGATGCTGCGCGGTTTCGTGAAAGCCGTACCCGAGGCGCTGGAGGAGGCCGCGTACATCGACGGGGCGAGCCGCCGGCGATTCCTGTGGCAGATCCTTTTCCCGCTGGTCTTCCCCGGGTTGGTGGCCACCAGCGTGTTTTCCTTCATCTCGGCCTGGAACGACTTTCTGTTCGCCAAGTCGTTCATCATCAGCGACACCTCCCAGTCGACCCTGCCGATGGCCCTGCTGGTCTTCTACAAGCCGGACGACCCGGACTGGGGCGGTGTCATGGCAGCCTCCACGGTGATGACGATCCCGGTACTGATCTTCTTCGTACTCGTACAGCGACGTCTGGTCTCCGGACTGGGCGGAGCGGTCAAGGACTGACGTGACAGCAAGGAATGGAGCGACGGAATCCATGGAAACGACGGCGACAACGGATTCGGCCGAATCGGCGGAATCGGCGGGACTGATTCCGGCGCCCCGGCGCCTGGTCCGCGACCAGCACGGCCACCGCGGGCGCCTCGACGAGGAGACCCGGCTGGAGGCCGGACCCGGCACCGAGGGCGTCGCGCGCTGGCTGCGGGCGACGGTCGGCGCGGCGACCGGCTTCCCCCTCGCGGACAGCGGCGACGGCGCGGGCCGACTCGCGCTGAGCATCGAGCCGGACCTGCCCCAGGAGGGCTACCGCGTCGTCGTCGCCGGCCCGGTGATCCGCATCCAGGGCGGTAGCGCGGCCGGTGTCTTCTGGGGCGCGCAGACCTTCCGGCAACTGCTCGGTCCCGACGCCTACCGGCGGGCTCCGGTGCGGCCGGGCCGGGAGTGGGACCTCGCGGCGGTCACCATCGAGGACAGCCCCCGCTTCCGCTGGCGCGGCCTCATGCTCGACGTGTCCCGGCACTTCATGCCCAAGGACGGTGTCCTGCGCTACCTCGATCTGATGGCCGCGCACAAACTCAACGTGCTCCACTTCCACTTGACGGACGACCAGGGCTGGCGCGTCGAGATCAAGCGATTCCCGAAGCTGACCGAGACCGGCTCCTGGCGGGCACGCACGAAATTCGGCCACGGGGACTCACCGCTGTGGGAGGAGAAGCCGCACGGTGGCTTCTACACCCAGGACGACATCCGGGAGATCGTCGCCTACGCCGCCGAGCGGCATATCACCGTCGTCCCCGAAATCGACGTACCGGGACACTCGCAGGCCGCCATCACCGCGTACCCGGAACTCGGCAACACCGACGTCATCGACACGACCTCCCTCTCCGTCTGGGACAACTGGGGCATCTCCGAGAACGTACTCGCCCCCACTGACAACACCCTGCGGTTCTACGAGGGGGTGTTCGAGGAACTCCTGGAACTGTTCCCCGCCGACACCGCCGAGTTCTCGGCGTTCGTGCACGTCGGCGGCGACGAATGCCTCAAGGACCAGTGGCGGGCCTCGCCCACAGCGCAGGCCCGTATCGAGGAACTCGGCCTCGCCGACGAGGACGAGTTGCAGTCCTGGTTCATCGGACACTTCGACACCTGGCTCTCCGCGCGCGGGCGCAGGCTCATCGGCTGGGACGAGATCCTGGAGGGCGGCCTCGCCGAAGGGGCGGCCGTGTCGTCGTGGCGCGGCTACGCGGGCGGCATCGCGGCGGCCCGCGCCGGTCACGACGTCGTCATGTGCCCCGAGCAGCAGGTGTATCTGGACTACCGCCAGGACGCGGGCCCGGACGAGCCAATTCCCATCGCGTACGTGCGCACCCTGGAGGACGTCTATCGGTTCGAACCCGTTCCACCGGAGTTGACGGCGGACGAGGCCCGGCACGTGCTCGGAACGCAGGCCAACGTGTGGACCGAGGTGATGGAGGACTCCGGGCGCGTCGACTACCAGACGTTCCCGCGGCTCGCCGCCTTCGCCGAGGTGGCCTGGCGCCCGCTGCCCGCCCCCGGAGAGCGTGACTTCGCCGACTTCGAGCGGCGGATGACCGCCCACTACCCGCGCCTTGACGCCCTGGGTGTCGGTTATCGGCCACCCAACGGGCCGCTGCCGTGGCAGCGTCGGCCCGGGGTGCTCGGCCGGCCGATCGACGGTCCGCCCCCCAACAAGTAGGGAAGAAAAGACGTCAAGAGTCACCGAAGAGTGTCAATCGGTACGCACGGGTGATGCCGCGCGAAAACGGCCTATCTCGCCGACGATGTGGGCAAATGCCTCCTAGCGGACCCCCGTCTTCGGGTCCTGCGAAGATGTGCCAGAGTTGCCACGTCCGCCCTGTCAGCACGTACGGTACGGCAACACAGGCGGGACCAGGTGGGGCAGCGGGAAGGGGCAGCCGGTTTGACCACGCACGCACCGCAGGCGGCGCAGGCCGTCACCCTGCCCACCACGCTGGACGAGGCAGTGGCGGCGCTCACCGCCATGCCCGCAGCCGTGCCCGTGGCGGGCGGCACCGACCTGATGGCCTCCGTCAACTCCGGGCAGCTCAGGCCCGCCGCGCTGGTCGGCCTCGGCAAGATCAGCGAGATCCGCGGCTGGCAGTACCAGGACGGCCACGCCCTGCTCGGCGCGGGCCTCACCCACGCGCGGATGGGCCGCCCCGACTTCGCCGCCCTGATCCCGGCGCTCGCGGCCTCCGCGCGCGCCGCCGGCCCGCCGCAGATCCGTAACGCGGGCACCCTGGGCGGCAACATCGCCTCGGCCGCCCCCACCGGGGACGCGCTGCCGGTGCTGGCCGCCCTGGAGGCGACACTGATCATCGCGGGCCAGGGCGGAGCCCGCCGGGAGATCCCGGTGTCGCACCTGCTGGCCGGCATGGAGCTGCTGCGCGCCGGTGAACTCATCGGCTTCGTGCGGGTGCCGCTCCTGCACGCGCCGCAGGTCTTCCTCAAGGCCACCGGACGCACCGGACCCGGGCGAGCCGTCGCCTCGGTGGCCCTCGTCCTCGACCCCGCCCGGCGTGCCGTCCGGTGCGCCGTCGGCGCCATAGCGCCGATGGCCCTCAGGCCTCTTCAGGCCGAGCAGTGGGTCTCCCAACTGATCGACTGGGACAACAGCCGGACCCTCGTCCCGGAGGCGCTCAGCGCCTTCGGCGAGTACGTCGCCGCGGCCTGCATCCCCGACCCGGTCCCGGCCGAGGACGGCTCCGTACAGCAGCTTCCGCCCGCCGTACTGCACCTGCGGCGCACCGTCGCCGCGCTGGCCCGACGAGCACTGGGGAGGGCGCTGTCGTGACCGACGACCAGCACGAGGAGGGCGCGCCCCAGAGCGCGGGCCGCTGGGACCCGTTGCCCCAGGGCGACTACGACGACGGCGCCACCGCCTTCGTGAAACTCCCCGAGGGGGGTGTCGAAGCCCTCCTGGCCTCCGCGGACAGCCCGCTCGCCGCGCCCGGTCACGGCTATGTGCCGCCGCAGATAACGGTCAACCCGAACACCGGCGCGGGCATCGACCCGTCGGCCACGGGCTCCTGGGGGATGCCACCCGCGCCCGCCGAGGGTGCCCGCTGGCCCGACCCGAACGCGGTGCCCCACACCACCGGCGACGACCAGTTCACGTACAACCCTGGTGCCACCGGGCAGTGGAACTACGACGAGTCGGGCGCGGCGGAAGCCGCACGGACCGCCGCGGCGCAGGGGCACGACGTCACCGGCCAGTGGTCGATCCCGGTCGCCGACGGCGACCTCCCGGACGAATCGGGCGAGTTCACCACGTCGTCCCTGGTCGAGCAGTGGGGCGGCACTCCGCCGGCCACCCTGCCGGGCGGCGCTGCCGCCCCCTGGGCGACGGAGCCGACGGGGCAGCCCTGGGGGCAGCCGCCCGCGACGCACGACCAGCCGACGGACCAGGGCCACGGCCACCGAACCGGCCACGAGGCCCACCAGCCCACCGGGTCCGGGCACGCGTACGGGCAGCCGGAAGCACCCGAGTTCGACCGGCCGGCGAGCGCCGAGTACACGCACGGCCGGCCTTCGGGACCGGGGACCGGGTCCGCGTACGACGACCCGTCGGCCGGGGCCGACCACGGGCCCGATCAGCCGACGGACGTCTGGTCCGAGCTCGACCGGTCGGCCGTCTCCGGCGGCGCGCACGAACAGCACGAACAGCACGAACAGCATGAGACATACGGCGGCGCGCCGTCCCCCGTCCCGCACACGCGAGAACCGCACCAGCCCGAGCAGCACCACGCACCTGAGCACCACACCCCCGAGCACCGTTCGCCGGAGCAGTTCCCCCCGGAGGCGCACGCGGCCGAGCCGTACGCTCCCGAGGCGCCGGACGAGGAGCTCCACGCCCAGGAGCGGCCCGCGCCCGAGGCCCACGCGCCCGAGGACCAGAGCCCGGCCGGGTACGAGCAGCCGCCCGCCCAGGGGTCCGAGCAGCCCCAGCCGCTCCCGCCCGAGCGGCACCCCGGCGAGACGTCCACCGACGAGCCCGACGAGACCGGCACAGCCGCCGCACAGCGCGCCCACGGGCGCGGTGAGGCCGTCGAGGCCGCCGAGGCGGCAGAACACGCCCAGCAAGCCGTAGCGGCCGCCGAGACGGCCGTCGAGACCGTCGTGGACGCCGCCGAGTCCGAGCCCGACCCCGCCCCGCACGCCGCATCCGCACCGGAGTTCACCGGGGCTCCCGCGGACGAGGACCCGGAGGCGGACGACGGGGCGCCCGCGCCCCCGGGCGAGGAACACCCGCTCGCCTCCTACGTCCTGCGGGTCAACGGCGTCGAACGCCCCGTCCCCGACGCCTGGATCGGCGAGTCGCTGCTCTACGTGCTGCGTGAGCGGCTCGGCCTCGCGGGCGCCAAGGACGGCTGCTCGCAGGGCGAGTGCGGCGCCTGCAACGTCCAGGTCGACGGCAGGCTCGTCGCGTCCTGCCTGGTCCCGGCCGTGACCGCGGCCGGCAGCGAGGTGCGGACCGTCGAGGGACTGGCCGTCGACGGACAGCCCTCGGACGTACAGCGGGCGCTCGCGAAGTGCGGCGCGGTGCAGTGCGGCTTCTGCGTGCCGGGCATGGCGATGACCGTGCACGACCTGCTGGAGGGCAACCCGGCGCCGACCGAGATGGAGACCCGCCAGGCGCTGTGCGGCAACCTCTGCCGGTGCTCCGGCTACCGGGGTGTCGTGGACGCCGTCAAGGAGGTCGTCGCGGAACGCGAGGCGCACTCCGAGGCGGACGCTGAGACGAACACGGACGAGGCACGTATTCCGCACCAGGCGGGACCGGGCGGCGGCGGGGTCAACCGGTCGGCGTTCGAACCGGCCTCGCACGACCGGACGTACGGAACCGGACAGGCACAGGGACAGGACGGAGGGCAGGCGTGAGCAACGAAGCCGCCACCGCGACCACCGCCGCGGAGGCAGCACCCGCTCCCGAGCCGATCCCGCACGGCCTCGGGGTGTCCCTGACGGCCGCCGAGGCCCAGGCCAAGACCGAGGGCACCTTCCCGTACGCGGCCGACCTGTGGGCCGAGGGCCTGCTGTGGGCGGCCGTGCTGCGCTCCCCGCACCCGCACGCGCGCATCCTGTCCATCGACACCTCCCACGCGCGGGAGATGCCCGGCGTACGGGCCGTCGTCACGCACGAGGACGTGCCCGGCACCGCGCTGCACGGCCGCGGCAGACCCGACCGTCCGGTGTTCGCCTCCGAGGTCGTACGCCACCACGGTGAGCCCATCGCCGCCGTCGCCGCCGACCACCCCGACACCGCGCGGATGGCCGCGGCCGCCGTCATCGTCGAGTACGAGGTGCTCGACCCGGTGACCGACCCCGAGCAGGCCTTCGAGGCCGAGGCGTTGCACCCCGACGGCAACCTGATCCGGCACATCCCGCTGCGCCACGGAGACCCGGACGCGGTCGGCGACATCGTGGTCGAGGGCCTGTACCGCATCGGCCGCCAGGACCCGGCCCCCATCGGCGCCGAGGCCGGACTCGCCGTGCCGCGGCCCGACGGCGGCGTGGAACTGTACCTGGCCTCCACCGACCCGCACACCGACCGCGACACCGCGGCCGCCTGCTACGGCCTGGAACCGGAGCGCGTGAAGGTCGTCGTCACCGGTGTGCCCGGCGCCACCGCGGACCGCGAGGACCAGGGTTTCCAGCTTCCGCTGGGTCTGCTGGCGCTCCGGACCGGTTGCCCGGTCAAGATCACCGCGACCCGGGAGGAGTCCTTCCTGGGCCACGCGCACCGGCATCCGACGCTGCTGCGGTACCGCCACCACGCCGACGCCGAGGGCAGGCTGGTGAAGGTCGAGGCCCAGATCCTGCTCGACGCCGGCGCGTACGCGGACACCTCCTCCGAGTCGCTGGCCGCCGCGGTCTCGTTCGCCTGCGGCCCGTACGTCGTCCCGAACGCCTTCATCGAGGGCTGGGCCGTGCGCACCAACAACCCGCCCTCCGGCCATGTGCGCGGCGAGGGCGCGATGCAGGTGTGCGCCGCCTACGAGGCGCAGATGGACAAGCTGGCCAAGAAGCTCGGCGTCGACCCGGCGGAGCTGCGGCTGCGCAACGTGATGGCCACCGGGGACGTGCTGCCGACCGGCCAGTCGGTGACCTGCCCGGCGCCGGTCGCCGAACTGCTGCAGGCCGTGCGGGACTTCCCGCTGCCCGCGCTCCCCAAGGACACGCCCGAGGACCAGTGGCTGCTGCCCGGCGGCCCCGAGGGCGCGGGTGAACCGGGCGCGGTACGCCGGGGCGTCGGCTACGGCCTGGGCATGGTGCACATGCTGGGCGCGGAGGGCACGGACGAGGTCTCCACGGCCACCGTCCGGGTCCAGGACGGCGTGGCGACGGTGCTGTGCGCGGCGGTGGAGACCGGCCAGGGCTTCACCACACTGGCCCGGCAGATCGTCCAGGAGACCCTCGGTATCGACGAGGTCCACGTGGCCCCCGTCGACACCGACCAGCCGCCGGCCGGCCCGAGCTGCCGCGGCCGCCACACCTGGGTGTCGGGCGGTGCGGTGGAACGCGCCGCGAAGATGGTCCGTACGCAGCTGCTGCAGCCCCTGGCGCACAAGTTCGGCATGTCCACGGAGCTGCTCCAGATCGCCGACGGCAAGATCACCTCGTACGACGGTGTGCTGTCGACCACCGTCACCGAGGAGATGGACGGCAAGGAACTGTGGGCGACGGCCCAGTGCCGCCCGCACCCGACCGAACCGCTGGACGAGACCGGCCAGGGCGACGCCTTCGTGGGGCTCGCCTTCTGCGCGATCCGCGCCGTCGTGGACGTCGACATCGAGCTGGGCTCGGTGCGGGTGGTGGAGCTGGCGCTCGCCCAGGACGTCGGCCGGGTACTGAACCCGGCCCAGCTGACGGCACGCATCGAGGCGGGCGTCACGCAGGGCGTGGGCATCGCGCTCACCGAGAACCTGCGCAGCAACCGCGGGGTGATCCGCCATCCCGACCTCACCGGGTACGCCCTGCCGACGGCCCTGGACGCCCCGGACATCCGGATCGTGAAGCTGGTCGAGGAACGTGACGTGGTCGCCCCCTTCGGCGCGAAGGCGGCCAGCGCGGTCCCGGTGGTGACGTCCCCCGCGGCGATCGCCTCCGCGGTCCGCGCCGCGACGGGCCGCCCCGTCAACCGACTCCCGATCCGCCCGCAGGCGGCGGTGGTGACCTCCCAGTGAGCGCACCCACGTCCGGCCCGGACGACCAGCCGCGCTACGAACCCCCGCCCGGCGTGGGGAAGGTGGCGCTGTGGGTCCTGCTGTTCGTGGTGGCGGCGGTCGTGGTCGTGGTGGGTGGCGTGTACTTCGCGTGATGCGGGGGCGCGGGGATGTGGGTGAGGCGGTGGCCTGCGACGCGCGGTCATGCGGGGCGTGCGGGTCGGGGCCGGACCGAGGACGAGGGCCGGGGGGCGTATGCACGGGGTCGTGGTCGTCACCGGAGTGATGGCGGCCGGGAAGTCGACGGTGGCGCAGGCCCTGGCGGAGAGGCTGCCGAGGGCCGCGCACGTCCGGGGGGACGTGTTCCGGCGGATGATCGTGTCGGGGCGCGAGGATTTCACGCCCGGGGCCGAGCCCGGTGGCTCGGCCGAGGCCCAACTCCGGCTCCGTTACCGGCTGTCGGCGGCGACGGCGGACGCGTACGCGGAGGCGGGATTCACCGCGGTCGTGCAGGACGTGCTGCTGGGGCCTGAACTGGCGGCGTACGTCGAACTGGTCCGCACCCGCCCGCTGCACGTCGTCGTGCTGGCCCCGGACACCGAGACGGTCGCCGCCCGCGAATCGGGACGGGCGAAGACCGGCTACGGGACCGGCGACCCGACCGAGGACACCTGGTCGGTCGACGGGCTGGACGAGGTGCTGCGGGCGTCGACACCGCGGATCGGTCTGTGGCTGGACACCTCCACGCTGACGGTGGCGGAGACGGTGGACGCGATCGTGGCGGGACGGGAACGGGCCAGGGTGATCTGACGTCTTCCTGGTCCGGGGGCGTTGTCAGTGGTGGCGCGTAGTGTTCTGAGCAGTGGGGGACGGCTGCCGGAGCTGGTCGGGCCGGTGCGTGCCCCGGGCGGGGGACTTTGAGCACGTACACACGGGGGAACACATGAGTACGACGACCGACGCCGGCCCGGCGACGATCAGACTGACCGAGGCAGAACTGGATCCCTACGTCACGCACGCGTCGACGCGCAGCTGGCTGACGGGGCCCGGACTGCCCGGCGACAGCTGCCTGTTCACCTTCGCCGAGCTGCGCCGGAGCGGCCTGCGGAGGGTGGCGGACTCGGACGGCGCCCCGGCCCGGGCGGCGGCGGATCTGCGGGACCAACTGGTGCTGGGCGGGCTGGCCGGCCCGGACGGGCAGGAGACGCAGCCGCTGCTGCTCGACGGCGCCACCGGCGAGGTCTCCACGACGTCCTTCTTCCGCGCCCGTCCCGACCTGATGGACCGCGCCCCGCTGGCGCCCTCGCTGCCCACCCTGGTGCGTTTCGCGACGGCGACCGACGAACTGACCTGCCGACGCGGCCGGTTCGCCTCCTACGCCGGCCGTTTCGGACCGAAGGTGGTCGAGGACGCCACACGGCAGCTGCTGGCGGTGTTCGAGGAGGACCTGGGCGCTGAGGTGCCGGCGTTCTGGAAGATCGCGGCCCTGATCCGTCCGCTGGCCCTGGTGGCGGGCCCGGGCTCGGCTGCCGGACTCGCCCTGGACCTCCCGCCCCGTCTCCTGGACCAGGAGTTCGGCCGGGGCAAGATGATGCGCTTCGAGGACATCGACTTCCCCACCACGCTCACACACGAGCCGACCCGTCGTTTCCTGCGCGAGACCGGCCTGCCCGACGACGGCACCCTGTTCTGCCTCGACACGGACATGCCGCTGCCGACCCTCGCCGAGAGCTGCGCCGACGAGCGGGCGGACAACCTCCCGGCCCGCGCCGGCCACCTCATACGCCTCGGCCACCTCGTCCAGGACAACAGCCTGGTCGTCGACGGCGAGACGGGCGCGGTCCTGCACTGGAACGAGGCCGACGCCACTCTGCACCCGCTGAACACCGACGTCTCCACCCTCGCCTTCACTCTCTGGCTGCTGCACCGGGAGCGAACGATCGACGGTGCGCTGGCCCACGAACTGACCCACCAGCACTACGCCCAGGTCGCCACGACGATGATTCAGCTCCTGTCGGCCATCGACCCGGCGGCGACCACGGCCGCCGCCGACTGGCACTACTGGACGAAGCTGTTCCAGGACGAGGACAGCGGGGTGCTCTGACCCTCCTGGCAGGTGCCGACCCCGCACGGCAGAAAGGCAGACCCCGCAGGTGAAGGTGGAGAACATCACCGTCCGTCAGGCCGAACCCGGTGAACTGGGCACGGTCGCCGGACTCCGCTGGCGCTGGATCGTGGAGAACGGCACCGCCCCCGAGACCCTCGACCGTGACGACTTCGAACGGCACTTCGTCGCCTGGGCCGCCGAGAACGCGTCCTCGCACCGCTGCATGGTCCTCGTCCGTGACACCGAGATCATCGGCATGGCCTGGCTCGCGATCGTCTCTCGCGTCCCGACCCCGCACGCCCTGAACCGCGCCTCCGGCGACCTGCAGTGCGTCTACGTCGTCCCCCAGGCCCGCGACACCGGCCTCGGCGGCCGTCTCATCGACGCCGTCCTGTCCACCGCCCGCGACCTGGGCCTCGAACGAGTCACGGTTCACTCGACGTCCCGAGCGATACCGGCGTACACCCGCCAGGGCTTCGAGAACTCACCGCGGTTGCTGCACACGCGGACCAACGCGTCGCCCTCGTAGCCGAGCGCGGCGACACACCGCACGGGGTGCCGCCCTTTCGTCCCGCACGGTCAGTCGCTGGAAGCCGTGGCGGGATTCGAACCCGCGTCGAAGTCTGCCGCGGTGATGCCGTCGGGATGTCCGGACGGCCACTCCACCAACTCGATCCGGTAACCATCCGGGTCCGTGAGCCACGACGTCTTCGGGCCGTGAGGGCCGCCCGGGTACTGGACAGGTCCCGGCCTCAGACCGGCTTCGGTGAGCGTCTCCAGGGTGGTGGCGAGCCTCTCCACCTGGATCGCGAGATGGTCGAAACCGCTGCCCACATCGACCGGTCCGTCACCGAGGCGGTGGACCAGTTCGAGCGAGGCCGCCGGTTCGTCGGGGAACTTGAGGATCACCAGGCGAGCCCCGTCGCCGCCCTCGACCCTGCCCAGCTCGGCATAGCCCAAGGCGGTGTAGAAACCGAGCGAGCGGTCCAGGTCGGTGACGCGGTAGGAGACGAAGAGCGTCTTCACGCGGTGGCCTCCTCGGGCCGACGCACCCGGAAGCGGAGATGCGTCACGTCTCGGTCCTCGAGCCGTCGGACGAGGTCGAGTTCGGTGTGCTCACCACCCAGGTGGTCGAACAGCCGTCGACCGCCCCCGAGGAGGACCGGAACCAGGTGGATCTCCATCTCGTCCACCTGCCCGGCTCGCAGAAGTGCCTGGGCCGCCCCCGCCCCATGGACCATGATCGGCCGGTCCCCCGCGGCCGCGCGAGCCTGACGGGCGCAGTCCTCGACATCGGTGACGAAACGCGCGTGGCCGGGTGGCACGTCCCCGTCATCCACCTGGTGGGTGAGCACGAAGATCGGCACGCCGTCGTGGTGGTCGCCCTGCCAGCGCCCGGCGAGTTCGAAGGTCCGACGGCCGGAGATCACCGCGCCGGTCGCCAGCGCTTCGCGGTAGACCTGGCCGCTCGGACCGTCGGACTCCCGGTCGTCGAGCCAGTTGAAGAGCCGTCCACCGTCGCGTCCGAGCTCCTGCCCCGGCCGATCGTCCGGGCCGGCGATATAGCCGTCCAGCGACATCGACATGTACAGCCGAATCGGATTCTTCATCCTGGCCTCCATCTCTCCTCATGACTACGGGATCCGGCGTTTCCCGATCCGCCGACGGGGCGGGCTCGTCACAAGAAAGACTTCAGGCATCCGGCAAACTCATCGGCCCGACGCGCCGACCTGCTGCCGGGCTGGGAGGGGGCAGGAGTCATGACCCGTGGATCACATGCGGTCGTGCAGGCGCGGCTCTCGATGCTGGGCGGACTCGGCGAGGTCGCGCTGCTGAAACGCGGCGTGGTCGTCCTGCCCCTGCTTCGTCAGCCGGGCGGCACTCCTCCGAGGGTGCCGCCCTTTCCTTCTGCCTGGTCGAGGCGCTGGAGGCCGTGGCGGGATTCGAACCCGCGTAACTCGCTTTGCAGGCGAGCCCCTGAACCGCTCGGGCACACGGCCGTGTCGGTGGGGCGTGGTGCTCCTGCCGGACCCGGTGGAACGACCGTATGGCGTGGTGGGAAGGGGCCTCAAGAGAAAGCCGGGGGCTGCAATGGGACTGCCACACCGCGTTCATGAAAGGGGGCGGGGGCCGGTGTGGTCGTACGACCAAGGTCTGAGGTCAGGGCAGGCTTCAGACAGGGGTCACCGTGGTTCTTGGCCCTTACGCTGGCGACCATGACCGCCTTGGAACGCCGTGACGCCGAGGTCGCGGACATAGCCGCCTCATCCTCCGGACCGGCGGGGGACGAGACCGTGTTGAGCCGTCCGCTTCGGGCGCTGAGCATCGGCATCGTCTCCGTCGTCCTGCTGATCGCGTTCGAGGCGACCGCGGTGGGGACGGCGATGCCGGTCGCGGCGCGCGAGCTGGACGGGGTGTCGTTGTACGCGTTCGCGTTCTCCGGGTACTTCACGACCAGCCTGTTCGGGATGGTGCTCGCCGGGCAGTGGTCGGACCGGCGGGGCCCGCTCGGGGCGCTGACCACGGGGATCGCCGCCTTCGCCGCGGGGCTGCTGTTGGCGGGGACGGCGAGCGCGATGTGGCTGTTCATCCTCGGGCGGGCCGTGCAGGGGCTCGGAGGCGGGCTGGTGATCGTCGCGTTGTACGTCGTCGTGGGGCGGGCGTACCCGGAGCGGTTGCGGCCGGCCATCATGGCGGCCTTCGCCGCGAGTTGGGTCGTGCCGTCGATCGTCGGACCGCTCGCCGCGGGTGCGGTGACCGAGCATCTCGGCTGGCGCTGGGTGTTCATCGGGATTCCGGTGCTGGTGGTGTTCCCGCTGGCGCTCGCGCTGCCGCAGATACGGCGGCGGGCGGCCGGTCCGGTCACCGCCGCGCCGCTCGCCGAGGCCGCCGAGACCTCCGAGACCGCCGCCGACGACCGCGGCGGCAGCGGTTCCGCGCGGCGTGTGCGGTCCGTGCAGGGCCGTGGCTCCTTCGACCAGCGGCGTATCCGGCTCGCGTTGGGGATCTCCCTCGGCGCGGGGCTGCTCCAGTACGCGGCGCAGGATCTGCGGTGGTTCTCGCTGCTCCCCGGTGCGGTGGGCGCCGCGCTGCTCGTGCCGGCCGCCCTGGGGCTGCTGCCGCGCGGCACGTACCGGGCTGCGCGCGGACTGCCGTCCGTGGTGCTGCTGCGGGGGGTCGCCGCGGGGTCCTTCATCGGGGCCGAGTCCTTCGTGCCGTTGATGCTGGTCACCCAGCGGGGGCTGTCCCCGACGCTGGCCGGGTTCTCGCTCGCGGCGGGCGGCGGGACGTGGGCGCTGGGGTCGTGGGTGCAGTCCCGGCCGCGCGTGGAGCCGTACCAGCAACGGCTGATGACGGCGGGGATGGTGCTCGTCGCCGCCGCGATCGCCGCCGCGCCCAGTGTGCTGATCCAGTCCGTGCCCGTCTGGATCGTCGCCGTCGCCTGGTCCTTCGGCTGCTTCGGTATGGGCCTGGTGATCTCCTCCACCAGCGTGCTCCTGCTCAAGCTCTCCGCCCCGGAGGAGGCCGGCACCAACTCCGCGGCACTCCAGATATCCGACGGCCTGTCGAACGTGATCCTGCTCTCGGCGGGCGGCGCGGCCTTCGCGGCGCTGGGCGGCGGCACCGTGAGCCACGCGGCGACAGACGCGTCCGGTTCGCATCCTGCCGCCTTCGTCGCGGTGTTCCTGCCGATGGCGGGGGTGGCGTTGGTGGGGGCGTGGGTGACGAGGCGGCTGTTGCCGTCCACCGGGGCGTGATCGCGGGGAAGGGACCCGTCAGTGCCGGCTCCCTGTGACGTGAGTCCCACCTGCGGGCCACCCGGCCTTGTTCGAACATGATCGCCGCCGGGCCGCCGGTAGGGTGGCCCGGTTGTCATACGTAGCCGAGCAGTTCCACCAGTTCGCCGAGGCGTCCGCCCGTCGTCCGCCGTCGCCGTAGTCGACGCACTTCGCGCGGTCCCTCGCACTCGACCCACCACCGGAGACCGTGACTACCACCGCCGCCTCCTCCCATCACCTTTCGCCCGCCTTCCCCGGCCGCGCGCCCTGGGGCACGGCCAGCAAGCTGCGTGCCTGGCAGCAAGGGGCGATGGACAACTACATCCAGGAGCAGCCACGTGACTTCCTCGCGGTCGCCACGCCCGGCGCAGGCAAGACGACCTTCGCGCTGACGCTGGCGTCCTGGCTGCTGCACCACCATGTCGTGCAGCAGGTCACCGTGGTCGCGCCGACCGAGCACCTGAAGAAGCAGTGGGCCGAGGCGGCCGCCCGGATAGGGATCAAGCTCGACCCGGAGTACAGCGCGGGTCCGCTCGGCAAGGACTACCACGGTGTCGCGGTGACGTACGCGGGTGTGGGCGTACGGCCCATGCTGCACCGCAACCGGGTCGAGCAGCGCAAGACGCTCGTCATCCTCGACGAGATCCACCACGCCGGTGACAGCAAGTCGTGGGGTGAGGCGTGTCTGGAGGCCTTCGAGCCGGCCACCCGGCGGCTCGCGCTCACCGGTACGCCCTTCAGGTCCGACACCAATCCCATTCCCTTCGTGACCTATGAGGAGGGCAACGACGGGATTCGGCGGTCGGCGGCCGACTACACGTACGGGTACGGGTCGGCCCTGTCCGACGGGGTCGTCCGCCCGGTGATCTTCCTGTCCTACAGCGGCAACATGCGGTGGCGCACCAAGGCCGGCGACGAGATCGCCGCCCGGCTCGGCGAGCCGATGACCAAGGACGCCGTCAGCCAGGCCTGGCGTACGGCCCTCGACCCGCGCGGCGAGTGGATGCCGAGCGTGCTGCGGGCGGCCGACCAGCGGCTGACCGAGGTCAGGAAGGCCATTCCGGACGCGGGTGCCCTGGTCATCGCCTCGGACCAGGACTCCGCCCGGGCCTACGCCAAGCTCATCCGTGAGATCACGGGCAGCAAGGCGACCCTGGTGCTGTCCGACGACGCCGGGGCGTCCAGCAGGATCGACGACTTCAGCGGCAGCGACGACCGGTGGATGGTCGCGGTGCGGATGGTGTCCGAGGGCGTCGACGTGCCGCGGCTCGCCGTCGGTGTGTACGCCACCACGATCTCGACGCCCCTCTTCTTCGCCCAGGCGGTCGGGCGTTTCGTACGGTCCCGGCGGCGCGGCGAGACCGCTTCCGTCTTCCTCCCCACCGTCCCCGACCTCCTCACCTTCGCCAACGAGATGGAGGTGGAACGGGACCACGCCCTCGACAAGCCGAAGAAGGAGGGCGAGGAGGACCCGTACGCCGAGTCCGAGAAGGAGATGGACGAGGCGAACAAGGAGCAGGACGAGGACACCGGCGAGCAGGAGCAGTTCTCCTTCGAGGCGCTGGAGTCCGAGGCGGTCTTCGACCGGGTCCTCTACGACGGTGCCGAGTTCGGCATGCAGGCCCACCCGGGCAGCGAAGAGGAGCAGGACTACCTCGGGATCCCGGGACTGCTGGAGCCGGACCAGGTGCAGCTCCTCCTCCAGAAGCGGCAGGCCCGGCAGATCGCGCACAGCCGCAAGAAGCCGGACGACGAGGCCGACCTGCTCGAACTGCCCGCCGAGCGGCGGCCGGTGGTCTCGCACAAGGAGATGATGGAGCTGCGTAAGCAGCTCAACACGATGGTCGGTGCGTACGTCCACCAGAGCGGCAAGCCGCACGGGGTCATCCACACCGAGCTGCGGCGCGTGTGCGGCGGGCCGCCGAGTGCCGAGGCCACGGCGGGACAGTTGCGGCAGCGGATTGCCAAGGTGCAGGAGTGGGCTACGCGTATGCGGTGACGTTGGGCGCTGGGCGCTGGGCGCTGTGCCTGGGGCGGTGGGGTGTCAGGGGGCGTCTGTGTGTTGTTGGGTGCGGGTCCGGTGGGGGCTTGTCGCGCAGTTCCCCGCGCCCCTTGGGTGGGTCTTCGTCCCGTAGGTCAACGGGTCCCGTGAGGCCCGTCTCTCCACCCGCGTGTCCACACGTTCCCTGGAGACCCGTCTCTCCAGCCGTAAATCCGCCCAAAACGGAGAAGGTTGTTACGGCTGTTGCCCGGATTCTGGACGGAGCCTTCCGCTCAGCGAACCGGCTTCGCTACTGTCCCGCTACGCACACGCCCCGTGGCAGCGCCGCCGCGGAGCGCAGCCGTGAAGCGACGCGGTCCGGACAGGCCGGGCCGCCGGCCGATCGGCGGCCTCTCCAGCGCGTCGCCGACGGGACTCGGTCACGCATCTGCCGCGACGGGAGCCGCCGACTCACCACTTAAGGAGTGGGCGTCGTGACCGCGGAGACCTCTCAGACGCTCGACCGGGGACTGCGTGTCCTCAAGCTGCTCGCCGACACGGATCACGGGCTGACCGTCACCGAGCTTTCCCACAAACTGGGCGTGAACCGGACCGTCGTCTACCGGTTGCTCGCCACGCTGGAGCAGCACGCTCTCGTACGGCGTGACCTGGGAGGGCGGGCACGGGTGGGCCTCGGTGTGCTGAGGCTGGGCCGGCAGGTGCACCCGCTGGTGCGGGAGGCCGCGCTGCCGGCGTTGCGATCACTGGCCGAGGACATCGGGGCGACGGCCCATCTGACCTTGGTGGACGGGGCGGACGCCCTGGCCGTGGCCGTCGTCGAACCCTCGTGGACGGACTACCACGTGGCCTACCGGGCCGGGTTCCGGCATCCCCTGGACCGGGGAGCCGCGGGGCGGGCGATACTCGCCGCGCGGCAACACGTGTCGGAGGGCCCCGGGTACACCCTGACGCACGGGGAGCTGGAGGCGGGGGCCTGCGGGGCCGCGGCGCCGCTGATCGGTGTGACGGGCGTCGAGGGCAGTGTCGGGGTCGTGATGCTGGCGGACGCGGTACCGGAGCGGGTGGGGCCGCGGGTGATGGACGCGGCCCGGGAAGTGGCCGAGGCGTTGCGCTGACGGCCGCGATGCACGGGGCCCACCTGCGCCTGGCCGGATTCCACCCCCGCGTTAGATTGATCCCGTGCTTTCTCGTCTCTCGCGCCCCCGGGCCGTCGCCGTCTGCGCCCTGCCCGTCGTGGGCCTGATCGCCACGGCGGTCTTCGCGCCGTTGCCGTTCTCGCTCACGCAGCCCGGTCTGACCGCGAACGTGCTCGGCGAGAACAAGGGCACCCCGGTGATCACGATCTCCGGCGCGCCCACCCGGAAGACCGGCGGGCAGCTGCGCATGACGACGATCGAGGCGACCAATCCGGACACCCGGGTCTCACTCGGCGACGTGATCGACAGCTGGTTCCGCACCGACCAGGCGGTCATGCCGCGTGACGCGGTCTACCCGAGCGGGCAGAGCGTCAAGGAGATCGAGAAGCACAACACCGCGGAGATGCAGCAGTCCCAGGACGCGGCGACCGAGGCCGCCCTGAACTATCTGAAGCTCGGCGACAAGAACGTCAAGGTCACCCTGAAGCTCGCCGACGTCGGCGGCCCCAGCGCCGGTCTCCTCTTCACCCTCGGCATCATCGACAAGCTGAACGGCGACGGCAGCGGCGGCGACCTCACCGGCGGCCGCACCATCGCCGGTACGGGCACGATCGACGCCGGCGGTGAGGTCGGCGCGGTCGGGGGAGTGGCCCTGAAGACGCAGGCCGCGCGCAGGGACGGGGCGACGGTGTTCCTGGTCCCCAAGGCGGAGTGCTCCGACGCGAAGGCCGAACTGCCGAAGGGGCTCCGCCTGATTCCGGTGACCACACTCAAGAGCGCGGTGAACTCACTGACGGCTCTGGAGAGCGGGAAGGGTTCCGTCCCTAGCTGCTAGGGCTGGGGGAGAGGGCCGGTTTCGGGGTCGCCAGTCGTAAGCCGACCTCCACCAGGGTCCAGCCGAGGCGGGTACGGAGGTCGTGGGCCGGCTTGGCGTGGGTTGCGGCCAGGCGGTGGGCCTCGGCCTGGGCGCGGAGTTCGGCGGCGCGGGTGTGGTGCAGGGTGAGGTGGGTTTCGGGATGCATCGGGCCGTGCCTCTCAGTCAGTGACGATCGGGAAGGCGTGCGTGTGCAGGCGTACCTGGGCCACGTCGGCGTCGTCCTCGGTGGCTGCCCGGTCGCGGTAGGTGTCGATCAGCGCATGCATTTTCTCGATGAGTTCGTGGGTGAGTTCGGGGGTCAGCCGTAGCGTCGCGCTGCTCATGTCCCAGACTCGGTTCCACTCCGCGGGCCAGGAGGCTCGGTTGCCCAGCCAGGTCGAGAGGTCCTGGGTCTGGGTGGTCGCGATCTGGTGCAGGTACATGTCGGCCGCCCCGCGTACGGCCGGATCGGCGTCCGAGAGCAGTGCCTCGTCGAACCGCAGGCCTTGGTGGACCGCCTTCCACCACCGCTCCCGGCCCTTGCCTCGGTCGGGAGCGTCTTCGACGAAGCCGTGGGTGGCGAGCTGTCGGAGGTGGTAGCTGGTGGCTCCGCTCGACTCGCCCAGTTTCTCGGCGAGTTGGGACGCGGTGGCGGGACCGCCGAAGCGCAGGGCGTCAAGGAGCTGCATCCGCAGGGGGTGCGCGAGTCCCCGGAGGGAGCGGGCATCGAGACTGCGGACCTGTGGGGCCTGGGGACCGTCCATGCATGCAAAGATAGCGTTGCAAAACTCTCTTTGCAACGAACTCTTTGCGTCAGCCTTCTGGCAAGTCCCCACCCCCCCGCCCCTACTTGACGAACCCCTCCCCCTTCAACCACTCCAACGCCACCGCGTGCGGATCCTCCCCCTCGACATCCACCTTCGCGTTCAGCGCCTGCGCCACCGAGTTGTCCAGCTTCCTGGTGATCGGGTCGAGGACGTTCGCGATCGCCGGCCACTTCTTGAAGGTGGCCGTGCGGATCATGGGCGCCGCGTTGTAGTTCGGGAAGAACTTCCGGTCGTCCTGGGTCACGACCAGGTGCATCGACCTGATCCGGCCGTCCGTGGTGTACACCTCGCCGTAGGTGCAGGCGCCCTTCGTGGTCTGGGTGTAGATGATGCCGGTGTCCATCTGGGTGATGTTCCGGGCCGGGATGTCCATGCCGTACGTCTTCTCCAGGCCCGGCAACCCGTCCGCGCGGTTGGCGAACTCGCCCTCCACGCACAGCGTCACCGCACCGGGATCGGACTTCGACAACGTCGCGACGTCCGACAGGGTCGTCGTGCGGTACTTCCTGTAGTTGGCCTGGTTCGTCGCCAGCGCGTAGGTGTTGTTCAGCGGCGCCGGCGGCAGCCACGTCAGCCCTTTCCTCGCGTCCGCGTCACGTACCGCCCGCCACTGCCGCCGTGGATCGGGGATCGGCTCGCTGTTGCCCAGGTAGGTGATCCAGGCGGTGCCGGTGTACTCGTACGCGGCGTCCGCGTCGCCGTTCTCGACGGCCGCCCTGGTGCCGACGGAGCCCTGGATGCCGGTGCGGTCGAGCACCCTGGCGCCGGCCGCCTCGAAGGCGATGCCCATGATCGCGCCGAGGATCAGCTGCTCGGTGAACTGCTTCGACACGACGGTGAGTTCGGCGCCCTTCAGCGGCCTGCCCCGCCCGATCGTGCCCGGCGAGACGTCGTCGACCATGGGCGAGCCGCTGGTGAGACCGCAGCCGGAGACGGCGACCAGCACCGCGGCCGCGAGGAGACGGGTGCGCCCTCGCGTGCTCATGTGCCCACGTCCAGACCGCGCGGACGCAGCAGCAGTTCGGCGAGCGAGGCCAGCCAGTCCACCAGCAGGGCGAGGGAGACGGTGAGGACCGAGCCGAGCACCAGCACCGGCATGCGCTGGCTGGTGATGCCGGTGGTGATCAGCACACCGAGGCCGCCGCCTCCGCCGAAGGTCGCCAGGGTCGCCGTACCGACGTTGAGGACGAGCGCGGTGCGCACCCCGGCGAGGATCAGCGGGACGGCCAGCGGGAGTTCCACCCGCCCGAGCACGCCCCACGGCGACATGCCGATGCCGCGCGCCGCCTCCAGCAGCGTCGGGTCGTTGGCCTTCAGGCCCGCGATCGTGTTCGACAGGACCGGGAGAACGGCATAGCTGATGATGCCGATCAGCGCCGCTCTCATGCCGATGCCGAGCCAGATCACCAGCAGCGCCAGCAGGCCGATCGCCGGGGTCGCCTGACCCATGTTGGCGAAGGCCATCGCCACCGGGGCCGCCTTGCGGAACGCCCGCCTGGTCAGCAGGATCCCCAGCGGGATCGCGATGATCAGCACGAAGAACGTCGAGATCGCCGTCAGTTCGATCTGCTGCCACAGCGCCTTCGTCACCTGGCCGTCCGACAGCGCGTTCACGGTGAGCGGGTCGAGGTCGGCCTCCTCGAACCACAGCCAGGTCGCCAGCAGTACCGCCACCAGCGCCGCGGGCAGGAACGTCAGCTTCTGCCAGGTGACGCGCGGCTTCAACGGACCCGGCGGTGGCGGCGGGGCCTCCGCCTCGACCTCTCCCGGGCCCTCGTCCTCCGGCGGGCGGGCGGTCACGCCGACCGGGACGCTCACGCCTTCCTCTCCCCTCCGTCGCCCTCCTGCTCGGCGTGGGTCTGGGTGGCCCGCAGCTCCGCCAGGTCGTGCCGGTGCGCGATCGCGTCCAGCCGGTCGGCCTCCAGCAGCTCGTGCACCGAGTTCATCAGCGTCTCCACGTCCACCACGCCCGTGTACTCGCCGCGCCGCCCGATGACCGCGACCCGCCCCGCGCTGTCCGTGAGCACCGCCTCCAGCGCGTCCCGCACGGTCGCGTCCCGGGCCACCGTGTCGCTCACCAGCGTCCCGGCGCGGGCGAGCGAGCCCTTGGCCCGCATGAGGTCCCCGCGCCGGAGCCACTTGTACGGCCGGCCGTGCCCGTCGAGCAGCAGGATCTCGTTCGTGCCGCTGGAGCGGAGCTTGGCGAAGATCTCCTGGAGCGGGTCGTCCACGGCCACCGTCGGATAGTCGGTGACCTCCACGTCCCGTACGCGGGTGAGGTTGAGACGCTTCAGCGCCGCCCCCGCGCCCACGAAACCGGACACGAAGTCGTCGGCCGGATTGGTGAGGATCGCCTCCGGGGTGTCGAACTGGGCGATGTGCGAGTGTTCGCGCAGTACGGCGATCCGGTCGCCCAGCTTGATCGCCTCGTCGAAGTCGTGGGTGACGAAGACGATGGTCTTGCGCAGCTCGTGCTGGAGCCGGATCAGCTCGTCCTGGAGGTGGTCCCGGGTGATCGGGTCCACGGCGCCGAACGGCTCGTCCATCAGCAGGACCGGGGGATCGGCGGCCAGCGCCCGGGCCACGCCCACCCGCTGCTGCTGACCGCCGGACAGCTGACGCGGATAGCGGCCGCGGAACTCGCCGGGATCCAGTCCGACCAGGTCGAGCATCTCCTCGACCCGGTTCTTGATCCGCCCCTTCGGCCAGCCGACCATCCTCGGGACCAGCGCGATGTTCTGGGCGACGGTCATGTGCGGGAAGAGACCCGAGGCCTGGATGGCGTAGCCGACCCTGCGGCGCAGCCTGACCGGGTCCATGTCGGTCACGTCCTCGCCGTCGATCCGGATGCGACCGCCCGACGGCTCGATCAACCTGTTGATCATCTTCAGTGTCGTCGACTTACCGCATCCCGACGGGCCGACGAAGATGACGATCTCGCCCGCCTTGATCTCCATGGAGACGTTGTCGACGGCCGGGGCCGGACTGCCCGGATACCGCTTGGTGAGGTTCTCCAGCTCGATGGAGGCACCCAGGGCCGCTGTCTCAGCCACGGATCCCCCGGGGAATGGTCAGCCGCCCGATCAGGACGTACGCGGCGTCGAACAGCAGGGCCAGGACGATGATCCCGAGGGTGCCCGCGAGGACCTGGTTGAGCGCGTTCCTGCTGCCCAGGGACGCGAGACCCCGGAAGATCACGTTGCCGAGGCCGGGCCCGGAGGCGTACGCCGCGATCGCCGCGATGCCCATCAGCATCTGGGTGGAGATCCGGATCCCGGTCAGGATCGGCGGCCAGGCCAGCGGCAGCTCGACCCGTACCAGCCGCGTCAGCCGGGACATCCCGATGCCGTTCGCGGCGTCCACCAGCGCGGGGTCGACCCCGCGCAGTCCGACGATCGCGTTGCGCACGATCGGCAGCAGCCCGTACAACGTCAACGCGATCACCGTGGGCGGCACACCCAGGCCCACCAGGGGGATGAGCAGACCGATCATGGCGAGCGACGGAACGGTCAGGATGATCGAGGTGGTCGTGGTCGCGAGGTTGCCGGCCCACTGAGTGCGGGAGGTGGCCACGCCGACGAGCACCCCGACCAGCGTCGCCACGACCATGCACTGGAAGACGACACTGGCGTGCTGGTAGGCGTCCGTCAGCAGTTGCTGGTGGCTGGTGCCGAGGTACTCCCAGAAGTTCACGCTCACCCCAGGTCGGCTAGGTTCCCTCCGTGTCCTGAGCCGCCTGCTCCACCAGGGGGATGACCCGCAGCGGAACGGGGTTCTCCATGACGATGGCGGTGGAGGCCCGGACAATGCCATCAAAACCGACAACCCGGTCGATGACCCGCTGGAGATCGGCGTTCGAGCGGGCCACCAGCCGGCACATCATGTCCCCGCTCCCGGTGGTGGTGTGCAGCTCCAGCACCTCCGGAACGGTCGCCAAGTGTGCCCGGACGTCCGCCCCTTGCCCCTGCCGGATCTGCAGCGTCGCGAACGCGGTGACCGGATAGCCGAGCGCCGCCGGATCCACCTCGGGACCGAACCCGCGGATGACTCCGTTCGACTGAAGCCGGTCGAGCCGCGCCTGCGCCGTCCCCCGGGCCACTCCCAGCCGCCGGGACATCTCCAGCACCCCGATCCGCGGCTCCCGCGCCAGCAGCACGATGATCCGCCCGTCCAGCCGGTCGATCCCCATGACAGCCCTCCGGATCCTGGTCATCCTGTACAGAAAGACCGTCGACGCGGCCGTATCGCTGGTCATGTTGTCCAGCGAAAATGCGAACCGTTGCGCACCTTGCCGTCACGGATGACGCTAGCGCTATGACGCAGACCACACAGCACACTCCCGACACCGCCCGGCAGGCCGACCCCTTCCCGGTCAAGGGAATGGACGCCGTCGTCTTCGCCGTGGGCAACGCCAAGCAGGCGGCGCACTACTACTCCACCGCCTTCGGCATGCGGCTGGTCGCCTACTCCGGACCGGAGAACGGCAGCCGCGAGACCGCCTCCTACGTCCTGGAGAACGGCTCCGCCCGCTTCGTGTTCACCTCCGTCATCAAGGCCGCCACCCCCTGGGGCCACTTCCTCGCCCAGCACGTGGCCGAGCACGGCGACGGCGTGGTCGACCTCGCCATCGAGGTACCGGACGCCCGCGCCGCGTACGCCTACGCCGTCGAGCACGGCGCCCGCTCCCTCGCCGAGCCGTACGACATCAAGGACGAGCACGGCACGGTCGTCCTCGCCGCGATCGCCACCTACGGCGAGACCCGCCACACGCTGGTCGAGCGCACCGGCTACGACGGCCCCTACCTCCCCGGATACGAGCGGGCCGAGCCCATCGTCGAGCCGCCCGCCCACCGCACCTTCCAGGCCGTCGACCACTGCGTCGGCAACGTCGAACTCGGCCGGATGAACGAGTGGGTCGGCTTCTACAACAAGGTCATGGGCTTCACGAACATGAAGGAGTTCGTGGGCGACGACATCGCCACCGAGTACAGCGCGCTGATGTCGAAGGTCGTCGCGGACGGCACCCTCAAGGTCAAGTTCCCGATCAACGAGCCCGCCATCGCCAAGAAGAAGTCCCAGATCGACGAGTACCTGGAGTTCTACGGCGGCGCGGGCGTCCAGCACATCGCGCTCAACACCAACGACATCGTCCAGACCGTACGGACGATGCGGGCGGCCGGGGTGCGGTTCCTCGACACCCCCGACTCGTACTACGACACCCTCGGCGAGTGGGCCGGCGAGACCCGCGTCCCGGTCGAGACCCTGCGCGAGCTGAAGATCCTCGCCGACCGCGACGAGGACGGCTACTTGCTGCAGATCTTCACCAAGCCGGTCCAGGACCGCCCGACGGTGTTCTTCGAGATCATCGAACGCCATGGCTCGATGGGCTTCGGCAAGGGCAACTTCAAGGCCCTGTTCGAGGCGATCGAACGGGAGCAGGACAAGAGGGGCAACCTGTAGTCACTCCTTTCCCGTCCGTCGTCGGTACGTCCATCACCGGCACGTCCCCCAGGGACGGCTCACCCAGCTCGGCCAGCGCCACCCGAGCCGCCCGCGCGTGGACCGGCGAGAAGTACGGGTTGATCCGCAGCGCCTCCCGAAGGTGCCTGCGGGCCGGCCCGTACCGCTCCAGTGCCCGCTCGATCATGCCCCGGTGAAAGGCGTACAGCGCACTCCGTAAGCCACCACCGCGCTCCCCGTCCGTCGCCAGGGTCGCGAAGCGCAACGCCTCCCGGTGCTCCCCGGCCCGGTGCAGCGCCCACCCCAGCGCGTCCGCCACCGCGACCCCCGGCTGCCGCGCCCACTCGGCGCGCAGCCGCCGCACCGCGGACCTCGCGTCACCGTGGTCCGCCTCGAACCGGCCGAGCACCAGGTCCTCGTCCACCCCGGCCGCGGCTGCCGCACGCACCCGCGCCCGCAGCAGGTCGTACCGCTCCCGGGCGGGCCGCCCGAGCCCCAGCGACTCGTACAGCTCGCCCAGTTCCAGCGCGTACTGCGGGCACGGCTGATCGGCAAGGGCCGCCCGGTAGGCGCTCAGCGCCTCCGTCGTCCGCCCCAGCGCCGCCAGCACCCGCCCCTGCCCGGCCTGCGCGGCCGACTGGTCCGGGTCGAGGCGGACCGCCGCCCGGAAGTACCGCAGCGCGACCCTTGGTTCGCCGCGCTCCCAGGCCAGCTGCCCGGCCTCCTCCAGATACGCCGCCCGCTCGGCCGGCGCCCGAGCTCCCGCCGCCGCGTCGGACAACGCGGCCGCCGCGTCCTCCCGCCGCCCCCCGTCCCGGTAGACGCCCGCCGCCCGCGCCAGCACGCCCGGCCCGGACCGCAGTTTCATCAGCCCGCCCAGCGCCCCCCGGGCCGCCTTGAGATCACCGAGCCCCGTGTAGGCGTCGATCAGCGGCGGATACGTCGTCCAACGCCCGGGTGCGGCCTGCTGCGCGGCCCGGGCCCAGGTCAGCGCCGCCCGGAAGTCCCGGCGCGCGTTCGCCAGCGCCGCCAGAGCGCCGAGCGTCCCGGCGTCGCGTTCCCCGCGCACCTCCAGCGACCTGCGCAGGGCCCGCTCGGCCTTCGGGTAGTACGCCGGGTCCGCGGTGCGCCGCCCCTGCTCCACGTAGGCCGCCCCGAGCACCGTCCACGACCCCGCGTCCCCGGGATCCGCGCGCACCCGGGTCTCGCGCTCGCCGATCAGCACCGCCAGATCGGGCAGCGCGGCCGGCGCCCCGGCCGCCACCGCAGCGCGGGCCCGCGCCGCCGGCGCCGGCGCCTGGGGCGCTTCACCCTCCCGGGGCAGCAGCGTCAGCACCCCGCCGAGGACGGCGCAGGCGGCGACGGAGACGATCAGGACCCGCCGGTCCCTGATCCGCCTGCCCTTCAGCCACCTGCCCCACGGCCCGCCCGCCGGCGAAGGAGCCTCCTCGTGGTTCTCCATGGCGCTCACTGTGCGTCAACAGGAGAACCTCCCTCCGCCATACGGCAGCTGCCCCACATGGGGTTCACACCGATGGCCCCGGGTGCCAAGCTGTGATCATGAGCCGTATCGAAGCGCCTCGCGAGGAAGACACGGCAGGCACCGGCAACCTCCTCGACCGTCTGCTGGACGGTCTGCCCGCCGACGCCGTCCTCACCGATCCGGACGTCACGGCCTCCTACGCCAACGACATGGCCAGCTTCTGTCCGGCCGGCACCCCCGCCGTGGTCGTCCTGCCGCGCACGGTCGAACACGTCCAGCACGTCATGCGCACCGCCACCGCGCTGAGCGTCCCGGTCGTCCCGCAGGGTGCCCGCACCGGCCTGTCGGGCGGGGCCAACGCCTCCGACGGCTGCGTCGTGCTGTCCCTGACGAAGATGGACCGGATCCTGGAGATCAACCCGGTCGACCGCGTCGCCGTCGTCGAACCGGGTGTCGTCAACGCCACCCTCTCCCGCGCGGTGGGCGAACACGGCCTCTACTACCCGCCCGATCCCTCCAGCTGGGAGATGTGCACGATCGGCGGCAACATCGGCACCGCCTCGGGCGGCCTGTGCTGTGTGAAGTACGGAGTGACCGCGGAGTACGTCCTCGGACTCGACGTGGTGCTGGCCGACGGGCGGCTCATGTCCACCGGCCGCCGCACCGCCAAGGGCGTCGCCGGGTACGACCTGACCCGCCTCTTCGTCGGCTCGGAGGGCTCGCTCGGCATCGTCGTCGGGGCCACCCTGGCGCTGCGGCCGAAACCCCCCGAGCAACTGGTGCTGGCGGCGGAGTTCTCGTCCGGGGCCGCCGCCTGCGACGCCGTCTGCCGGATCATGGCGGGCGGCCATGTGCCGTCCCTCCTCGAACTGATGGACCGTACGACGGTGAAGGCCGTCAACGACCTCGCGCACATGGGACTGCCGGAGAGCACCGAGGCCCTCCTCCTGGCCGCCTTCGACACCCCCGACCCCGCCGCCGACCTCGCCGCCCTCGGCGCGCTGTGCGAGGCGGCCGGCGCCACCCAGGTCGTCCCGGCCGACGACCTGGCCGAGTCCGAACTGCTCCTCCAGGCGCGGCGGTTGTCGCTCACCGCGCTCGAAGCGGTCAAGGGCACCACGATGATCGACGACGTGTGCGTGCCCCGGTCGAGGCTCGGCGAGATGCTCGAAGGGACCGAGCGGATCGCCGAGAAGTACCAGCTGACCATCGGGGTCGTCGCGCACGCCGGCGACGGCAACACCCACCCCACGGTCTGCTTCGACGCCCAGGACCCCGAGGAGTCCCGGCGCGCCCGCGAGTCCTTCGACGAGATCATGGCCCTCGGCCTGGAACTCGGCGGCACGATCACCGGCGAACACGGCGTGGGCGTCCTGAAGAAGGAGTGGCTGGCACGCGAGATCGGCCCGGTCGGCGTGGAGATGCAACGGCAGATCAAACAGGTCTTCGATCCGCTGGGCATCCTCAACCCGGGCAAGCTGTTCTGAATCTCGCGCCCCCGCCACGGTCACTGGGCGAGCAACTGGTCGAGCTCGCCGTCGATCCCCAACTGCTCGCCCTCGGTCCCCGGCGGCACCACCCGCAGTGTCCGCTCCAGCCAGGCCGACATCTGGGCGGCCGGGGCCTGGAGGAGGGCATCACCTTCAGGTGAACTCAGCGCCATCAGGACGACGGTGCGGCCGTCCACCTTCGCCGGCCACACCCGCACGTCCCCGTGCCCGCTCGGCCGGAACACCCCCTCCACCAGGAGATCGCGGGAGAACGTCCAGTTCACCGGGTGCTCGGAGGTGATGTGGAAACTGATGTGGACGGCGTACGGGTCGTCGGATCGGTACCCGAGCCGGGCCTGGACCGGGATGTCGTGCTCCCGGGAGAGAATGAGTCTGAGCTCCAACTCGCGCTCGACAACGGTGTATTGCATGGCGGGGTTTCCTCTCTCGCGTTCGCTCGCGGGGCCCGCGGTGGGCCGGCAGGAGTGGAGAGGCGCGGGAGCGGTGAGCATTACGCGGGTTCGGAGGATTTTTTTCCGGATCTGTGAAGCCGGTGCACGGCATTGCCCGAAAGGGGGTGGGTCCGGCGGGACTGGCGGTGGGGGTTGCGCCGGTCTGATAGATGTGGAGGCCCCCATTTGACCCCCGAGCAGATACGGGACGACGGACATGAGCGCCCCAACCCCGGCACCTGGTGACGACAGGCCCCGCGAAGGGTATTACCCGGACCCGTCCATTCCTGGATATGTCCGGTACTGGAACGGTGCCGCCTGGGTACCGGGCACCAGCCGTCCGGCACCGACCGACGGCGTACCGCTCGCGCCGCCGTCCGGAGCCGATCCGGATCCGTCCCCGGCCGCCCCGGTCGAGGAGACCGGGCCGCACTTCTTCGACGAGGACCCGGTGGGCCGACCCGAGTCCGGTCCGTCCGACAAGCACGGTGGCCGGCCCGAACCCGCGGCCTCCTGGGGCGCCGACCGGTCCCGGCAGTCGGGCTTCGGCGGCGACCAGGACCGCCGGGTGTCCTGGGGGTCACCGCAGGGTGCGGATCCGCGGGTGCCGCGAGAGGTGGGGCCCGCCGACGGCCCGACCCAGCCGGAGGGCCGCTCCGCCCGTGCCGACGGCGGCGCGACGATCCCGCCCGCCGAGCAGGACGAGGCCGACGCCGGCACGTTCCTCTTCCGCCGGCCGACGCCCGGACCCGGGGGAGCGGCGGGTGGCGGAACTCCCGGTGTCCCGGGCCCCGGTGGCCCCGCCGACGAGGGCACCGTGACCTTCCGCGCGCTCTCCCCGCGCGCGGCCCAGCAGAACGGGGCGGCGGGGGCGCATCAGGGGAGCACGGGCGCCCCGGGCACCTCCGCTCCTGGTGTGGTCCCGGGAGCGTTCGGCGCCCAGTTCTCGGCGGGCGCGGGGCACGCGGCCGGGCCCGGCGTCGCAGCCCAGCCGGGCATCGGCGCCCAGGCCGCGACCCCGGACGCCGCCGCATCCGCTCCGGCTCCCGGCGCTCCGGGGACGTCCGGGTTCGGGGCCGGGAAGGCCGCCGCCGCGCGTGCGGCGGGTGCGCAGGGGCAAGCGGGGCCCGCAGCCGCCGCCCAGGCCGCCGCCGCGGCCCCCAGCGCCTTCTCCGGCCCGCAGCAGGCGCCTCTCGGGGCCGCCCCGAGCGTGCCCCAGCAGCCCGGGGTGCCGCAGCAGGGCGCCGTGCCCCAGCCGGGCGGCCCCATGGCGTCCGGCGCCGGAGGCGGGCAGCCCTCCTGGGCCCAGCAGGTGCACCGGCTCGCGGGCGCGTCCGACGACGAGCAGCCCGTCGTGCCCTGGAAGCCGCCCGTCGACGACATCTTCCAGGCCGCCGCCAGGCGGCAGTCGTCGGCCCGCCCCGCCGGACTCGGCAAGCGGCTGGCCGCCCGGCTCGTGGACACCACCGTCCTCGCCGCGGTCACCGCCGTGGCCGCCGTACCCCTCGGCACCAAGGCGCTCGACCACGTCAACGAGAAGATCGACGCGGCCAAGCAGTCCGGCGAGACCGTCACGGTCTGGCTGCTCGACGGCACGACATCGATCTATCTGGCCATCGTCCTGGCCGTCCTGCTGGTCTTCGGCGTCCTGTACGAGGCGCTGCCCACCGCCAAATGGGGCCGCACCCTCGGCAAGAAGCTGTTCGGGCTGGACGTGCGGGACATCGAGGGCGGCGAGGCGCCGTCCTTCGGTGCCGCCCTGCGCCGCTGGCTCGTCTACAGCGTGCCAGGTCTGCTCGCCATCGGCGTCCTGGGTGTCCTGTGGGGTCTGTTCGACCGTCCGTGGCGCCAGTGCTGGCACGACAAGGCCGCACACACGTTCGTCGCGGGCTGAGCGGACAGGTCGAACGCACCGCGAGGTGCGCGCCGGCCGCGAGTTCCGCAGGATGCGCGAAGGCCGGGAGTTCCGCAGGCCGCGGTACTCCGGACGGCCGCTCGCCGGATGCGGAGCCGGAGGGTTCGCGGTCGACTCGGGCCATGAGCACCGAACCGCCCCCCGGCTCCGGTCAGCCGCCGGAAGACGACCCGTTCAGGAAGCAGCCGCCGCCCTCCGAGGGTTCGGGTTCGCCGTACGGCGCTCAGCCCCCGCCCCCGGAGGGCGGTGACCCCTACGGAGGCGGCGGCCCGCGCGGTGGCGGCGACCCGTACGGAGGCGGTGGCGGCGGCCCGTACGGGGGAGGCGGTGGCGACCCGTACGGCGGTGGTGGTCAGTACCCCGGCGACCCGCTGGCCGGCATGCCGCCGCTCGCCGACAGCGGCCGGCGCACGCTCGCCCGGATCATCGACATGATCATGGTCGGGATCGTCGTCTGGCTGCTCACCTGGGCCATCAACGTCCACGAGTACAACTTCGACAACGACAAGATCGAGTACAGCAAGTCCCTCGGACAGTCGATCGTGGCGGCCGTGCTCTACATGGCCTACGACACGATCCTGATGAGCAGGACGGGCCAGACGTTCGGCAAGAAGTGGCTGGGCATGCGGGTGGCCAACCTGGACAACGGGGCCACCCCCTCCGTGCAGACCAACCTGATCCGCTCGGCGGTGCTGTGGATCCCGTTCGCGTTCTGCTGCGCCTGTGTCTGGACCGCGATCGCGGGCGGCTGGAGCTTCTTCGACAAGCCCTACAAGCAGGGCCTGCACGACAAGGCGGCCAAGACGGTGGTGGTCAAGACCGACTGAGCACCCGGAGTCCGGGTCAGGAAGCGGCCCGCTCGTGCACCGGCCGCTCGGGCGTCACCGCGGCGACCGAGGCCGCCGGTACGGGCGCCTGCGGCGTCTGCGCCACCTTGGTGGGCTGTGCGGCGGGCTGGTTCACCGCGGCCACGCGGGACCTCGGCATCGGGACCGTCATGGCGACCAGCAGCCCGAGGGCGAGCGCGGCGACGGCGATGAACGCGATCCCCACGCCGGAACTCGTCTGTGACAGCAGCAGCATGGCGAACGTCGAGCAGATCACGGTGCACGAACCGTAGGCGAGCTGTGCGGCCGTCGGGCGAGGCGTGACAGTCGGACGAGGCATGGCAATCGTGTCCTCGGAAGTGGGGGTCCACGGGGGCGTCGGCCTGGCTTTCCGCCGAATTCAGGGCGTTCCGCCAATCGACTCTAATCGCCTGCATGCCCGAGCGGAACGACAGGTAAGCGTGACCTGACCAACAGGGCCGGAGCACGGGGGGCGCACGGGTTCATGCCGTCCACCAGGTGGACAGATCCGCGCGCCCGTTCGACGAGCCCCCACCGCCCTGCCGGCCGGAGGCCGACGTGCCCAGGGGCGCACCCGGGCGTTCGTAAAGCGGACGTCAACTCCGCATAGTGCAATTGACTTGTCCAAGTCAAGATCTGTCTTTTCTCGCCAACCTCTAGTCCAATGTCGTCACTTGACTACACGCGTTGAACACGCGCGCGCGGACACACCAGGCGAAGGCCCCCCTCCTTCCGCGCGCCCGGACGCGGGGGAGGAACTCAAGTGAGCAGCAGAACCTGGCAGTTCAGAACGGCGGCGACCGTGGTCGCGATGGCCGCGGCCACCGCCACCTTCTCGACCTTCGCGGTCGCCCAAGCCGACTCGACGGCCGCGGGCGCGCCCGCCGCCGTCGACGGGAACGACCCGCAGCCGGCCAAGAGCAGGGAGCACGACTTCGACGGTCCGCTGTCCAAGACGCGGGAGGCGCAGCGCGAGGAAGCGCTCGACCAGGTCATATCCGGAGCCGCCAAGGTCAAGGACCGGGACGGTTCGAAGGTCGTCAAGCTCAAGGGCGAGGACAAGTACGTCGAGCTCGGCCGGGAGAAGACCGACAAGATCTTCACGATCCTGGTCGAGTTCGGCGACCAGGTCGACAGCCGCTACGGCGGCACGCCGGGCCCGCTGCACAACCAGATAGCCCAGCCGGACCGTGCCGACGACAACAGCACGGCCTGGCAGTCCGACTACAACCAGCAGCACTTCCAGCAGCTGTACTTCGGCACCGGCAAGAACACCGAGTCGCTGAAGAAGTACTACGAGAAGCAGTCCTCGGGCCGCTACTCGGTCAAGGGCGAGGTGACCGACTGGGTCAAGGTCCCCTACAACGAGGCCCGCTACGGCTCCAACGACGCGACCACCGGCGCCTGGTACGCGGTCCGGGACGGCGTCACCGCCTGGGTCGCCCAGCGCGAGGCCGCCGGTGACACCCCCGCCAAGATCAAGGCCGAGCTCGCCGGGTTCGACCAGTGGGACCGTAACGACTTCGACGGCGACGGCGACTTCAACGAGCCCGACGGTTACATCGACCACTTCCAGATCGTGCACGCCGGCGAGGACGAGTCCGCGGGCGGCGGCGCGCAGGGCGAGGACGCGATCTGGGCCCACCGCTGGTTCGCCTTCGGCACCGACGCCGGCTCCACCGGCCCCGAGAACAACAAGCTCGGCGGCACCCAGATCGGCGACACCGGCATCTGGGTCGGCGACTACACCATCCAGCCGGAGAACGGCGGCCTGGGCGTCTTCGCCCACGAGTACGGCCATGACCTGGGCCTGCCCGACGAGTACGACACCTCCGGCGGCGGCGAGAACTCCACCGGTTTCTGGACCCTGATGTCGTCCGGCTCCTGGCTCGGCACCGGCAAGGAGTCCATCGGCGACCTGCCCGGCGACATGAACTCCTGGGACAAGCTGCAACTGGGCTGGCTCGACTACGACGTCGCCCAGGCCGGCGTGAAGTCGAAGCACACCCTGGGCCTCGCGGAGTACAACACCAAGAACCCGCAGGCCCTCGTGGTCCAGCTGCCCGACAAGACGGTCACCACCGAGATCGTCAGCCCGGCGCAGGGCAGCAGGCAGTGGTGGAGCGGCAGCGGCAACGACCTGCGCAACACGCTCTCCCGCACCGTGGACCTGACCGGCAAGTCCGCCGCGAGCCTGACCCTCGACGGCTGGTGGGACACCGAGACGGACTACGACTACGTCTACACCGAGGTCTCCACGGACGGCGGCGCCAACTGGACGCCGATCGACGGCAAGCTGGCCGACGGCAGTCCCGTCCCGCGCGACGCCAGCGGCAAGCCCGCCCTCACCGGCACGGTGGACGCCCAGCAGAAGCTGACCTACCCGCTCGACGCCTACGCGGGCCAGAAGATCGGCCTGCGCTTCCGCTACCAGACCGACGGTGGCGTGGCCCAGAAGGGCTTCACGGCCGACGAGATCACGGTGACCGCCGACGGCGCCACCCTGTTCTCCGACAACGCCGAGTCCGCCGACGCCGCTTGGGCCGCGAACGGCTTCTCCCGGGTCGGCGCGTCCATCACGGACGACTACCCGCAGTACTACATCGCCGAGAACCGTCAGTACGTGTCGTACGACAAGACCCTCAAGGTCGGCCCGTACAACTACGGTTTCTCGACGACCCGTCCGGGCTGGGTGGAGCACTACGCGTACCAGAACGGCCTGTTGATCTGGAAGTGGGACACCTCCCAGGCCGACGACAACACCAGCCAGCACCCCGGTCAGGGCCTGATCCTGCCGATCGACTCCCACCCGACGCCGCTGAAGTGGTCCGACGGCACGCTGATGCGCAACCGCATCCAGGCCTACGACTCGACCTTCAGCCGGCAGCAGACGGACGCGATCACGCTCCACAACGCGGGCGTCCCGACCAAGATCAAGTCGCGGGCCGGCGTCCCGGTCTTCGACGACGGCACGTCGACGTACTACAACGCCTCGAACCCCCTCGCGGGCGTCAAGATCACTGACACCAACACCCGGATCAAGATCTCCCAGGAGCCGCTGGACGGCTCCACGATCTCGCTCCAGGTCGGACCGTCCGCGAAGTAGACGGTATTTTCGCAGGTCAAAGACGTATCGGCGGTGACCCCCTGGCGGGTTGCCGCCGATCGTGTTTAGGTGCGTCCTGTGACGCCCTTATTGACACCGACCACGACGACGACTCGCACGGGGGTATGACCGCATGGCCGCAGGAGGTTTCTGCAAGCTGCCGACCGGCAGTGTGGTGGTGGCGCTGAACCTGCCCAGCCCCGCCGCCGAGAGCGTGGGCTCGGTCCGCGTCCTCGTCCATGCCCGCAACCGTGCGCGCGCCCTGACCAGGCTGCGCAACCTGGGCATGCGCGCGGTCTACCTGCGGGGCAACGCGGCCCCGCCGACGCCGGACGAGATCACCGCGGTCCTGCACCACCCGGACGGCTTGATATGGCGCACGGCACCTGACAACGGTGTCGGCGGACCGGAACTGGTCCAGGAGCTGTGGCGCCCCATCCGGGCGCTGCTGAGGCGCCCGACGACACCGGCGTGACCCCGCCGGCCGTGGGTGCGGTGGCGCCGGCCCCAGGGTCACCCCGTGACCGGGGACTCCGCGACGCAGCCGCCGGTGGCCACCAGGCCCTTGCCGCTCTGCTCCTCGAGCACCTTGCCCTTGTGGGTGATCTTGCACGTGACCTGGGCGCCCTCGGGGTCCGTGGCGACCGGCATGACGCCCGCGGGCATGATGCCGCGCAGGGTGACCGTCTTCGTCCACGGCAGCTTCGGCTTCGACACCGACTCGATCTTCGGCTCCATGGCCGTGCCGCCGCCACCGTGGAAGTCGATCGACTCGACGCCCTTCCCCGTGACCTCGTAGGTGACCTCGTACGTCTCGTCCACCGCCTTGTCGACCTTGTCGACCGTCTCGGAGCAGGAACTGAGGCCGAGCGCGAGGCCTGCGACGGCGGCGGAACAGACGGCGGCGCGGACGGTGCGGTTCATGGGATCCCCCCGGATCGTGAAGGTCGGAGCCCGCAGCCAATCGCAAAGGGAAAGTAAAGTCAACGGCTTATCAGGCCGCATGAACACACAGGTCAGCGGACCGCAACGGCCGGCTGTACCGCCGCTAGGCGACCACCGGCTTGCCGGACAGTTCGACGCCCGCCCCCCGCATCTCCTCCAGCGCCCGCTCGGTCGTGGCCTCGGCCACCCCGGCGGTCAGATCCAGCAGCACCTGGGTACGGAAGCCCTCCCGGGCCGCGTCCAGCGCGGTGGCGCGGACGCAGTGGTCGGTCGCGATGCCGACCACGTCCACCTCGTCGACCTCGCGGGCCCGCAGCCAGTCGGCGAGCGTCACCCCGTTCTCGTCGGCGCCCTCGAACCCGCTGTACGCCGCCGCGTACGCCCCCTTGTCGAAGACAGCGTCGATCGCGCCGGAGGCGACCACGGGGGCGAAGTTCGGGTGGAAGCCCACCCCCTCGGTGCCGGCGATGCAGTGGGCCGGCCAGGAGTGGACGTAGTCCGGGTTGTCGGCGAAGTGGCCGCCGGGCGCGATGTGGTGATCGCGGGTGGCGACGACGTGCTGGTACCCGGACCCGCCCGCCTGACCGATCAGCTCGGTGACGGCGGCGGCCACATCGGCACCACCGGCCACCGCGAGGCTGCCGCCCTCGCAGAAGTCGTTCTGCACGTCTACGACGATCAAGGCGCGGCGCATGGTCGGTGTCCTTCGACTATGGGGTCGGGGAAGAGAAGGGGTGCGGGCCCGGCCGGTGAACCTCCGAGCCTACGGACTTCCGGGGCGGGGCGGGAGGGGGCGTCGCAGGGCGCGAGCGACAGGGACGGGCGCACCCGCTCTAACTACCCGAGCGCCCCTGTACGTACTCCGTCGGAATGACCGGTTCCCCGCGGGACAGCTGGGTCGCCGACAGCGGCAGGCCCGCCCGGGCGGCCGTGTGCCGGTCGCGGGCCACGTCCAGCGGCTCCCGGGCGACGACCTCGCCGCCCCTGACCAACGGGACCAGCAGCTGACGCTCGGCCAGCTCGGCCGGCACCGGCCCGGTGCCGACGACCTCGGTCTCCGCGGCCCCGTACTGGTCCAGCCGCCGCGCGGCCCACTTGCGGCCGCCGACGGACGTCTTGCCGCCGGTGGACTTCTTCGCCACCGGCACCAGCGGGGCCTTCGGGTCCAAGGTCTCGGCGCGGGCGACCAGCTTGTAGACCATCGAGGCCGTCGGGTGCCCGGAGCCGGTCACCAGCTGGGTACCGACGCCGTACGCGTCCACGGGCGCCGCGGCCAGCGAGGCGATGGCGTACTCGTCCAGGTCCGAGGTCACGATGATCTTCGTGTCGGTGGCGCCCAGCTCGTCCAGCTGCTGCCGTACCCGGTGCGCGACCAGCAGCAGGTCCCCGGAGTCGATCCGCACGGCGCCCAGCTCGGGCCCGGCGACCGCCACGGCCGTCCGGACGGCCTCGGCGACGTCGTACGTGTCCACGAGCAGGGTGGTGCCCCGGCCGAGCGAGTCCACCTGGGCCTGGAAGGCGTCCCGTTCCTGGTCGTGCAGCAGGGTGAAGGCGTGGGCGGAGGTGCCCACGGTGGGAATGCCGTAGCGGAAACCGGCCGCCAGGTCCGAGGTGGTGGTGAAGCCGCCGACGTACGCGGCGCGCGCGGCGGCGACCGCGGCCAGCTCGTGGGTGCGGCGGGCCCCCATCTCGATCAGGGGGCGCTCACCTGCGGCGGAGGACATCCGGGAGGCGGCCGCCGCGATGGCCGAGTCGTGGTTGAGTATCGACAGGATCACGGTCTCGAGCAGCACGCACTCGGCGAACGAGCCCTCGACCCGCAGGATCGGCGAGCCCGGGAAGTAGACCTCGCCCTCGGGATAGCCCCAGACGTCACCCGAGAAGCGGTACGCGGCCAGCCAGTCCGACGTCGCCTCGTCGACGATGGAGCGCTCCCGCAGGAAGCCGAGGACGTCCGCGTCGAAACGGAAGTTCTCCACCGCGTCCAGGACGCGTCCGGTGCCGGCCACCACGCCGTAGCGGCGCCCCTCCGGCAAGCGCCGGGTGAAGACCTCGAACACGCTGCGCCGTTCGGCGGTACCCGCCTTCAAGGCGGCCTGCAGCATCGTCAGCTCGTACTGGTCCGTGAAGAGCGCCGTCGAAGGAACTTCCACCGGCAGCCCAAGGTCCGCTGTGTTCATACGAATGGATGCTACCCCCATCTCGTCAGTGTGACGATTTAAGGGGGGCGTGGCAGCATGGCCATGTGACGTCACCCGCTCCCCTAGAGATCGAACGCACCGAGTCGGCGGAGGAGGTCTTCGCCGTCCCCGAGTCGGACGTCCCCTGGATCACCATCGTCCACAACGACCCGGTCAACCTCATGAGCTATGTGACGTACGTCTTCCAGACGTACTTCGGCTACTCCAAGGACAAGGCCACCAAGCTCATGCTCGACGTCCACCACAAGGGCCGGGCGGTCGTCTCCAGTGGCACCCGCGAGGAGATGGAGCGCGACGTGCAGGCCATGCACGGCTACGGTCTGTGGGCCACGCTCCAGCAGGACCGCAAGTAGTCCGGCAGACCGCCGAGAAGCAGCCCAGCAGACCGCCAAGCAGCGAAAAGATTCCATGCCAGGACACTTCGAACCGCTCCCCGGCGGCGGCGCGGCCGTCGCCCTCGACGATGTCGAGATCTCCATCATCCGGTCGCTGGCCGTCCAGCTCCTGGAACTCATCGGCCCCGGCCCCGCCGAGGACGCCCCCGACGACCCGCTCGCCGAGCTGTTCGCCGAGGGCCCCAGCGAACCCCCGTCCGACCCGGTCCTCAAGCGGCTCTTCCCTGACGCCTACAGCGACCCGGAGGGCGCCCCCGGGCCCAAGCGCGCCGAGGAGGAACGCGAGTACTCCGCCGAGTTCCGCCGCTACACCGAGAACGACCTCAGGGCCGGCAAGCGGGAGAACGCCCTCGCGGTGATCCGCTCCCTGGACGCGCTCAGCCCGTCCGGCGAGGGCGGGGCGATCCTCAAGCTGGCGCCCGGTGAGTCCCAGCAGTGGCTGGGTTCCCTCAACGACCTGCGGCTGGCGATCGGCTCCCGTCTGGAGATCAGTGACGAGGACGACGGCGACCTCCTGTACCACCTCCCGGACGACGACCCGCGCAAGCCGATGGTGATGGCGTACCTGTGGCTGGGAGGGCTTCAGGAGACGCTCGTGACCACTCTGATGCCGTGAGCGCGGGGGAGTGCGGCGGAGTGTGAGGGGGCGCGGGGGAGCGTGGGTGACACAGGGCGAGCGCGGGTGAGCGCTGGGCTTATGCCCCATCTTGTGTAGATTCCGTGTTCGCTCAACGGACGCTCAAATCCGGATAACGATCACATCACCGCGGCGGGCACCTATGACCCTCCGCGGTGTTCTTTGTCCGGTTCTTCTTGTGCCCTGCGTCACATGTCACGCCAGTGATCAGTGTTGCGGCCGTGATAAATCTTCACGACCGCCCGGAGGACACCACCCATGTCCGTCCGGGTGCGCCACCGAGCCGGCGACCGCCGGCCAGGCACGAGCGGACTCCGCTCAGCTCCAGGAATGCGGGGGGATCGGGATCCGGTCCGTGGCCGACGAGAGGCCCGGGTCGGCATGGAGAAAGGCGCACCACACATGACCTCAGCGCAGGTCGACAAGGAAAAGGCCCCTAGAGAGTCGGAAGAGGGGTACGAGCGCGGACTCGGCAGCCGCCAGGTCCAGATGATCGCGATCGGCGGCGCCATCGGCGTCGGCCTCTTCCTGGGAGCCGGGGCGAACATCGCCAAGGCCGGACCCAGCCTGATCTTCATGTACGCCCTCGCGGGCGTCATCATCTTCTTCATCATGCGGGCGCTCGGCGAGCTCCTGCTCTACCGCCCGGTCTCCGGCTCGTTCGCGGAGTACTCGCGCGAGTTCCTCGGCCCGTTCTTCGGCTACTTCACCGGCTGGACGTACTGGCTGATGTGGGTGGTCACCGGTATGGCCGAACTGACGGCCGCCGCGATCTACGTGAACTACTGGTTCCCGTCCATCCCGCAGTGGGTGACGGCCCTGGTCTTCCTGGTGATCCTGTTCGGGGTCAACCTGATCTCCGTGAAGCTCTTCGGCGAGCTGGAGTTCTGGTTCTCGATGGTCAAGGTCACCGCCCTGATCGGCATGATCGTGATCGGCCTCGGCGTCCTCACCTTCGGCTTCAGCTCCGCCGGCGACACCGCCGCCGTCTCCAACCTGTGGGTCTTCGACGGCTTCTTCCCCAAGGGCATCGGCTCGTCCCTGATGACCCTCCAGGGCGTCATGTTCGCCTACCTGGCCGTCGAGCTGGTCGGCGTCACCGCCGGCGAGTCCGAGGACCCGGAGAAGACCCTCCCCAAGGCGATCAACACCCTGCCCTGGCGGATCGCGCTGTTCTACGTCGGCGCCCTCACCGTCATCCTGTGCGTGGTGAAGTGGACCGAGTTCGCCGACGGGGTGAGCCCCTTCGTTGAGGCCTTCGCCAAGATCGGCATCCCGGCGGGCGCCGGCATCGTCAACTTCGTCGTGCTGACCGCCGCGTTGTCCTCCTGCAACTCCGGCATGTACTCCACGGGCCGCATGCTGCGGAACCTGGCCGACAGCGGCGAGGCCCCCAGGGTCTTCAGCAAGCTGTCCGCGTCCCGGACCCCGGCCTTCGGCATCACCGTCTCGGTGCTCTTCATGGGCATCGGCGTGGTCCTCAACTACGTCGTCCCGGAGAAGGCCTTCGGCTACGTCACCTCGGTGGCCACCGCGGCCGGCATCTGGACCTGGCTGATGATCCTGATCAGCCACGTCCTCTACCGCCGCGCGGTCGAAGCGGGCCGCCTGCCCGCCTCCTCCTTCCCCGCGCCGGGCGGCTCGAAGTGCAGTTACGTCGCCATCGCCTTCCTGCTCTTCGTCACCGGCCTGATCGCGTACGACGCCGACGCCCGCGTCTGCCTCTACGTGATGGCGCTCTGGTTCGTGTGCCTGGGAATCGGCTGGCTGATCCTCAAGAGCCGCAACGCGGGCGGCACCGGCCGCCGCGACGCGCAGTTCGAGAAGGTCGCCAGCTAGCAGAGACCGGACGTCCGGCCACCGGGAACTCTCGTGGAGCCCCCGGCGGCCGCCGCTCAGGACGTCCGCCATGTGGGCCGCCCCGTACCACTCCTCGGTACGGGGTGGCCCCTTTGCTTATCCTGGCCAGCATGCTGACCATCACCCAGGCCCTGTTCGACCAGATCGTCGCCCACGCACGCGAGGACCACCCCGACGAGGCGTGCGGCGTGGTCGCGGGCCCGGCGGGCTCGGGCCGCCCCGAGCGTTTCGTGCCGATGCTGAACGCGGCCCGCTCGCCCACGTTCTACGAGTTCGACTCCGGCGACCTGCTCAAGCTCTACCGCGAGCTGGACGACCGGGACGAGGAACCCGTGATCATCTACCACTCCCACACGGCCACCGAGGCGTACCCGTCCCGCACCGACATCTCCTACGCCAACGAGCCCGGCGCGCACTACGTCCTCGTCTCCACCGCCGACACCGACGAGGCCGGCCCCTTCCAGTTCCGCTCGTTCCGGATCCTGGAGGGCGAGGTGACCGAGGAGGAGGTACAGGTCGTCGAGGCATACTGATCGTCGTACGCCCTGACAACTCGCCCTATCGGAGATGGTGTTGACGCGACGGACGACCGGTCACCGCCCCACGCTCGAGGACGTCGCACGGCGCTCGGGGGTGTCCAGGTCCACGGTGTCGCGGGTGATCAACGCGGAGCCCAGGGTGAGTGCCGAGGTCGTCGACCGCGTCCGGAAGGTGATCGTCGAACTGGGCTACGTGCCCAACCAGGCCGCCCGCCAACTGGTCACCCATCGCACCGGCGCAGTCGCGGTGGTGGCCGCCCAGCCGGAGAACCGCCTCTTCCTCGACCCGTTCTTCGACCTCCTCCTGCGCGGCATCCGCCGGGAACTCGCACGCCACGGCGCCCAGGCCGTCCTGCTGTTCCTGGACGACCCCGACGACTACGCACGGGTGGCCGACTACCTCGGCGGCGGCCATGTCGACGGCGCCCTCCTGTTCTCCCTGCGGCCCGGCGACCGACTGCACGAGATGGTCGACCGGATCGGCCTGCCCGCCGTCTTCGGCGGCCGTCCGCTGCTGCGCGACAGGGACCCCGAGCGAGGCGGCCAGGCCTACGTCGACGGCGACAACCGCGGGGGCGCCCGGCAGGCCGTCCAGCACCTGGTCTCGCTCGGCCGCTCCCGCATCGCCACCGTCACCGGTCCCTACGACCAGGAGAACTCCGCCGCCGACCGGCTCGCCGGGTACCGGGACGTGCTGCCCGCCGCCTCCCCGGACCTGATCGAGAGGGCCGACTACACCCTGCGGGGCGGCGCCGACGCGATGGCCGCACTGCTGCGGAGGCAGCCCGACCTGGACGCCGTCTTCGTCGCCTCGGACCTCATGGCGTCCGGCGCGCTGCAGACGCTGCGGGAGAGCGGACGCCGGGTCCCGCAGGACGTGGCCGTGGTCGGGTTCGACGACCTGGCGGAGATCGCCGAGTCGACCGAACCGCCGCTGACCACCGTCCACCAGGACGTCGAGGAGATGGGCCGCCTGATGGCCAGGCTGCTGTTCGACATCACACAAAACCCGGGCGCGCCGACCGGGTCCTCGGTGGTCGTGCCCACCCGACTGGTGCTCCGGGAGTCCGCGTGAGCTGGACAGTCTCACTCTCCGGATGCTGACCGACCACGATGTGAGACCGTACTCCGGGATCCGGACCGGGAATCGATACGATGAGCCCATGGTTCTTGACGACGTGAGCGAGAAGACGCCGGGCACGCTGCTCGTGGCGCGGCTGCACGTCGACCTGTGCAGGCTCGCCAGCGCCATCTGTTGACGCTGCCCCGTGCCGCCGTACGGCCGTGAGCCGGTGGGGGCACCTCCCGCGTGAGCGAGGCCGAGCGTGGGGGAACCTCACCCGTACAACCCAGCTGTACCGCGCTGACGTGCGCCCACCGACCTGACCACTTCCGACAGGAGCCCGCAACCATGGCCATCGAGGTCCGCATCCCGACCATCCTCCGCACCTACACCGACGGCCAGAAGGCGGTGGAAGGCAACGGGGACACCCTCGTCGAGCTCTTCGCCGACCTCGAGAGCCGTCATGCCGGAATCCAGGCCCGCATCGTGGACGGCGACCAGCTGCGCCGCTTCGTCAACGTCTACCTCAACGACGAGGACGTCCGGTTCCTGGACGGCATCAACACCAAGCTCGCCGACGGCGACAACGTGACGATCCTGCCGGCCGTGGCCGGCGGCATGGCCTAAGGCCCGCTGACCACCCATGCGTTACGACTCCCCGCTGGCCGCGGTGGGCAACACCCCTCTGGTGCTCCTGCCGCGGCTCTCGCCGTCCGCCGACGTCCGCGTCTGGGCCAAGCTGGAGGACCGCAACCCCACCGGCTCGGTCAAGGACCGGCCTGCCCTGTACATGATCGAACAGGCGGAGAAGGACGGCCGCCTGACGCCCGGCTGCACCATCCTCGAGCCGACCTCCGGCAACACCGGCATCTCCCTCGCCATGGCGGCCAAGCTCAAGGGCTACCGCATGGTGTGCGTGATGCCGGAGAACACCTCGCAGGAGCGCCGGGACCTGCTCGGCATGTGGGGCGCCGAGATCGTCCCCAGCCCCGCCGCGGGCGGCTCCAACACCGCCGTACGGGTCGCCAAGGAACTCGCCGCCGAGCACCCCGACTGGGTGATGCTCTACCAGTACGGCAACCCGGACAACGCGGGCGCCCACTACGCGACGACCGGCCCGGAGATCCTCGCCGACCTCCCGTCGATCACCCACTTCGTCGCGGGCCTCGGCACCACCGGCACCCTGATGGGCGTCGGCCGCTACCTGCGCGAGCACAAGCCGGACGTGCAGATCGTCGCCGCCGAACCGCGCTACGACGACCTGGTGTACGGCCTGCGCAACCTCGACGAGGGCTTCGTCCCCGAGCTGTACGACGCCTCCGTCCTCACCAGCCGCTTCTCCGTCGGCTCCGCCGACGCGGTCACCCGCACCCGCGAACTCCTCCAGCAGGAGGGCATCTTCGCGGGCGTCTCCACCGGCGCCGCCCTGCACGCGGCGATCGGCGTCGGCAGGAAGGCGCTGAAGGCGGGCGAGAGCGCGGACATCGCGTTCGTCGTCGCCGACGGCGGCTGGAAGTACCTCTCCACCGGCGTCTACACGGCGGCCACCACCGAGGAGGCCATCGAGGCGCTCCAGGGGCAGCTCTGGGCGTAGAGCCTGTCGTTCGGATCAGGCCCGGGGGTTCGGATCAGGCCCGGGGGCGCCGGAGGCGACCGTGCCTTCCCCGCCCCCGGGGCCTGAGCCCTACCTACCGAGCGAGGTGACGGACCCGGTCCCAGAGGACCGGGTCCACCGCCCCGGCCCGCCGCCGGAAATCCCCCAACGGCACCTCGCGCAGCTCCTGCGTCTCCAGGAAGCTCGCCCGCCCCTGCGCGTCACCGACCGAACCCGGCGGCAGGGGGATCACCCCGGCCCGCTCGACGTGGTACTTGCTGGTGATCTTCGCGACGGTTGCCCGGTCGCCACGCACCCCCAGCACCAGACAGGGCCGGTCCTTGGCCCGCCCCTCGCCCACGGCCGCCTCACCCGAGGTTCCCCCGGCGCCGAAACCCTCAGCAGACCCCCGTCTCGAGGCCCCCTCCGGTTCCGGCTCGTCCTCGTAGGGCACGATCGCCCACCAGATCTCCGCCGGCCGGGGCGGGGCACCGGAGCGCCCCGGACGCCCCGGGGGGCGGGTCCTGCGACCCGCGGGCCGGTGTCCCCGGCCCCAACCGTCGATGAGCGTGGCGACCAGTGCGAGCAGCACCACCGCCGCGAGCGCCAACCACCAGGACGTGTGCATGCCGACGACGGTACCGGCGCGCGACCCTCGACGCGCCCCCTCGTCAGCCTCACGCGCCTCCGGTCCAGCCGAACCGGTGACAGCACAGGTGAGTTCGCCCACAACAGCCCTTGCCGGAGGAGCGACCGGGTGTTTTGCGCCTTACGCTCGACGGACCGCACGACCCCCCGACGTCCTGTTCCCCGATCTTCTGAATTCCCGCCAGCGGAGGTTTCTGCTTTATGAAGCTCACCGTCGTCGGCTGCTCGGGGTCGTTCCCGTCCGCGGAATCGGCCTGTTCGAGCTACCTCATCGAGGCCGACGGCTTCCGGCTGCTTCTCGACATGGGCAACGGTGCCCTGGGTGAGCTGCAGCGCCACTGCGGTCTCTACGACCTCGACGCGATCTTCCTCAGCCATCTGCACGCCGACCACTGCATCGACATGTGCGCGTACTTCGTCGCGCGCTACTACCGCCACGACGGCGGCCGCTGCGCCCCGATCCCCGTCTACGGACCCGAGGGCACGGAACACCGCCTCACCACGGCCTACGCGGACACCCCCACCGCCTCCTCGATGAGCGAGGTCTTCGACTTCCACACGGTCAAGCCGTCGACCTTCGACATCGGCCCGTTCACCGTCCACACGGAACGCGTGGCCCACCCGGTCGAGGCGTACGGCATCCGCATCGAGCACGACGGGAAGGTCCTGACGTACTCCGGCGACACGGGCGTCACCCCGACGCTGGACGAACTCGCCCGGGACGCCGACCTGTTCCTGTGCGAGGCGGCCTTCACGCACGGCAAGGAGAACATCCCCGACCTGCACCTCAACGGTCGCGAGGCGGGCGAGACGGCCACCCGGGCAGGCGCCCGGAGGCTGATACTGACCCACATCCCCCCGTGGACCGACCCCCAGGCCAACCTCGCCGACGCGCGCACGACGTTCGACGGCCCGGTGGAACTGGCGAGGCCGAGGGCGTCGTACGAGATCTAGGTCCCGCGCCGGCAAGTACTACGACGTGACAGAGGCCCCGGAGCACACGGCTCCGGGGCCTCTTCGTCGCTGTCAGCGCCGGCTCACGCCTTCGTGAGGTCCTCGACCTCCTCCTCGGGCTCACGGCCCGGGGTCGGGAGGTTCCACTTGGTGATGGCGAAGCGGAAGACGGCGTAGTAGATGGCACCGAAGACCAGGCCGACGGGGAGCAACAGCCAGGGCTTGGTGGAGATGCCCCAGTTGATGAGGACGTCGGTCAGACCGGCCGAGAAGCTGAAGCCCATGTGCATGCCCAGCGCCCACGTCACGGCCATCGACACGGCGGTGAGCACCGCGTGGATCGCGTACAGCACCGGGGCGATGAACATGAACGAGAACTCGATCGGCTCGGTGACACCCGTGACGAACGAGGTCAGCGCCAGCGACACCATCATGCCCAGCACGGCCTTGCGGCGCTCCGGACGAGCGCTGTGCGCGATGGCGAGAGCGGCGGCCGGCAGACCGAACATCATGATCGGGAAGAAGCCGGTCATGAACAGACCGGCGGACGGGTCACCGGCGAAGAAGCGGGGCAGGTCGCCGTGGAAGACGGTGCCGGCGGAGTTGGTGTAGTCGCCGATCTGGAACCACGCCACGGAGTTGACGAACTGGTGCATGCCGATCGGGATCAGCGCCCGGTTGATCAGACCGAAGAGAGCCGCACCGAAGGAGCCGAGGCCGGTCATCCACTCACCGAAGTTGGTGATGACATCACCGATGGGCTGCCAGCCCAGCACCACCAGAACACCGAGGAGGGTACCGACGGCGGCCATGATGATCGGCACGAGCCGTCGGCCGTTGAAGAAGCCGAGCCAGTCGACGAGCCGCTTGCGGTGGTAGCGCTGCCACAGCACGGCCGTCAGCAGGCCGAGGACGATGCCGCCGAGTACACCCGGGTTCTGGAAGGTCGCGGCCTGCGCGGCCTCGTTGCCCTTCTGCCAGAAGCCTCCGAAGGGGGCGATGGGCGTGTAGGTCGCGCCCGCGTGCCCGTCCTTGATCGGGAACTGGTGGATCACCGCGTAGTAGGTCAGGAAGCTGACCACCGCGGCGAGCGCCGTCGAACCGTCGGCCTTCTTCGCGAAGCCGATGGCCACGCCTATGCAGAACAACAGCGGCAGCCCGAGGGAGCTGTCCAGAATGGCGCCGCCCGCTCCGGCGAACACCTTCGCCACGTCGGCCGGCAGATGCAGTTTCGCCTGGACGTCTGCCTGCCCAAGCCGCAGCAGCAGACCCGCCGCCGGCAGCACGGCAATCGGGAGCTGCAGGCTGCGGCCGACCTTCTGCAGTCCCTGGAACAGACCGGAACCCCGCTTTTTCGCGGGGGCCGCCGTTGCGGTGGCGGAGCTCATGATTCCTCCATCGATGGTGGTCTACACCATTCACTGGTGTAGACCACGTTGTAGCATGATGAAGGAGAGATAAGGAACCCGCGATTCCTCCGTAATTCCGCGTAATTGCGGGGTTACGACGTGCTACGTCCCCGCGGTGCCCACCTGCGGACGATTTCTGCGACCATCTGCGACCAAGCGGTTCGGATCAGGGAGAAGGAACATGGCCAGCAAGGCTGAGAAGATCGTTGCCGGTCTCGGCGGCATCGACAACATCGAAGAGGTCGAAGGCTGCATTACCCGCCTGCGGACCGAGGTCATCGACGCAGGCAAGGTCGACGAGGCCGCCCTGAAGGCCGCCGGCGCACACGGCGTCGTCAAGATGGGCACCGCGATCCAGGTCGTCATCGGCACCGACGCCGACCCCATCGCCGCGGAGATCGAAGACATGATGTGAAGCGCGGGAGTCATCCCCGGCTTCACCCCCGACTCCCAGCCGGGCCTCACTCCTGACGCCGCATCAGACCTCACCCCCTGAGGGGGCCCGTCCCACCGCGGGACGGGCCCTCGCGTCGGTACCACTAGGCTCATCGCCATGTCTCGAATCGACGGCCGCACCCCCGAACAACTCCGCCCGGTCACCATCGAACGCGGCTGGAGCAAGCACGCCGAGGGCTCCGTCCTCGTCTCCTTCGGCGACACCAAGGTCTTCTGCACCGCCTCCGTCACCGAAGGCGTCCCGCGCTGGCGCAAGGGCAGCGGCGAAGGCTGGGTCACCGCCGAGTACTCCATGCTGCCCCGCGCCACCAACACCCGAGGCGACCGCGAATCTGTCCGCGGCAAGATCGGCGGCCGCACCCACGAGATCAGCCGGCTCATCGGCCGCTCCCTGCGCGCCGTCATCGACTACAAGGCACTCGGCGAGAACACCATCGTCCTGGACTGCGACGTCCTCCAGGCCGACGGCGGCACCCGCACCGCCGCCATCACCGGCGCCTACGTCGCCCTCGCCGACGCCGTCTCCTGGGCCCAGGGCAAGAAGCTGGTCAAGGCCGGCCGCCAGCCCCTCACCGGAACGGTCAGCGCGGTCTCCGTCGGCATCGTCGGCTCCGTCCCGCTCCTCGACCTCTGCTACGAGGAGGACGTGCGCGCCGAGACCGACATGAACGTCGTCTGCACCGGCGACGGCCGCTTCGTCGAGGTCCAGGGCACCGCCGAGGCCGAACCCTTCGCCCGCGACGAACTCAACTCCCTCCTCGACCTGGCGGTCGCCGGCTGCGCCGACTTGGCGGCCCTGCAGCGCGCGGCACTTGATACCGTCCTCGAAAAGTAAAGGGCGCACCAAGAAGGACGGTCGGCACGGGCAACCGTGCCGACCGTCCCCGCGTCACTACCGGTACGGGCGCACGGCACACCACCGTGCGCCCGGCCAACACCAAGGGCCCGCCGGGGGCCTGACCAACGGGAGGAACAGATCCATGGCCGCGAGCCGACGCCGCCGTAGTCGCCGTACCGCCATCGCCGCCGCCGTCGCGGCCGTCGGGCTGACGGTCGGCCTCACCACCGGCTGCGACGCCGTGACCAAGGCCCTCGACTGTGTCCAGACCGCCGACGCCATCGCCGACAGCGTCACCGATCTCCAACAGGCCGTGGAGAGCGCGTCGAACGACCCGACGCAGCTGCAGGAGTCCCTCGACTCCATCGACAAGAACCTCGACGAGATCGGCGACAAGACCGACAACACCGACGTCAACAAGGCGGTCGACGACCTCGACGCCGCGGTCGGCAACGTCCGTACGGCGGTCAAGAACGGCGACCAGACGCCCGACCTCAGCCCGGTCACGGACGCGGCGGGCGAACTGACCAAGGTCTGCACGCCGTAGCCCCGCCCGGTGCGCCCGGGACACGCCGGGATACTGGTGGGCATGACCCGCCTGATCCTCGCCACCCGCAATGCCGGAAAGATCACCGAACTCCGCGCGATCCTCGCCGACGCAGCCCTGCCCCACGACCTCGTCGGCGCGGACGCCTACCCCGACATCCCCGACGTCAGGGAAACGGGCGTCACCTTCGCCGAGAACGCCCTGCTCAAAGCCCACGCCCTGGCCCAGGCGACGGGCCTGCCCGCCGTCGCCGACGACTCCGGCCTCTGCGTCGACGTCCTCAATGGCGCCCCCGGCATCTTCTCCGCCCGCTGGGCCGGCAAGCACGGAGACGACCGCGCCAACCTGGACCTGCTGCTGGCCCAACTCTCCGACATCGCCGACGAACACCGCGGCGCCCACTTCGCCTGCGCGGCGGCGCTCGCCCTGCCGGACGGCACGGAGCGAGTGGTCGAGGGCCGACTCCGGGGCACCCTGCGCCACACCCCCACCGGCACGAACGGCTTCGGCTACGACCCGATCCTCCAACCGGACGGCGAGACCCGCACGTGCGCCGAACTGAGCGCGGAAGAGAAGAACGCGATCAGCCACCGGGGGGAGGCGTTCCGGGGGCTGGTGCCGGTGGTTCGGGAGTTGTTGGGCTGAGGACAACGAAGGCTCGACTCGCGGAGTGCGTGAGCCGAGCCTTCGATTGCAAGGTCAGTGCGGCCGGTGGGACTCGAACCCACACGGGTGTGAACCCACTTGGACCTAAACCAAGCATGACTGCCAAATTCCATCACGGCCGCTCAAAAACGGTCATCAAGCTTGACCGGCAGCGTTCAGTGTACGGGCAGAGCCCGTTATGCGGCGAGTGGAACCCTCTTCTTCTGGCGACACCACGTCTCCGTCAGCGCATGACAGTTGGGGCACAGGTATCGCAGATTCTCCCGGCGGTTGTCGCGCCAGTCTCCGTTGACATGGTCGATCTGTAGTGTGATCGATCGGCCCAACCACTCGCCCGTGTTGCCGCAGGTCTCGCATGCATACGGCACTCCGATCTCGGTCAAGGCCCTGTGAAGCTGCGATCGGTTTGCGCGTCCTGCGTCGCTGGGCAGGACGACAAGCACGCGCTGGGAGATGGGTGCGGGGGCGGGGCGTTCTGGTTGCGCCCATGTCCGGCGCTTGAAGTGGCTCGTGTCCAGCCCGAGCCGGGTAGCCGCGCGCCGGACGCGGCGGTGATTGGTGTCGTTGACGTCCAGACCCAGGCTGCGCATGACATCCGCGTAGCTCTCGGATTGCTGCACGATGTCCCGAAGCCTGTCCTCGGGAATCGATACGCGCATGTGCGAAAAGTGCCCCGTTTCGATGGACTCGGCGTGCAGCATGCGGCTCAGGGTTGCCCGTGAGCGACTGTCGTCCGGTACACCCAGTGTGCGAGCCACGCCGCGCACACTGGTAGCTGTTGCTGCGGCTGCCCTGAGTTCTTCTGCGGTGAAGGGCAGGTCCACGTCGGGCTGGTCGATACCGGGAAAGTGGCGGATGTCGATACCTGCCACCTGGATGCGGCGCCGAATGTGCGACAGGGTGCCGGTGGCTGGGGTGGCACCCAGCTTCAGGGCCACTTCGCGCAGGGAGGACGACGAAGCGGCAGCTTCGGCGATGGCCGAGTCCGGATACTTGCGCCACGGGCTGCGCTTGACGAAGTGGCTTGTGTCGAGTCCATGCCCCGTTACTTTCTCCTGAAGTACACGCCTTTGCCCGCCGCTGGGCGTGAGCCCGAGTCGCCGCATCAGGTCAGTCCAGTTGTGGGCCTCGGCGACGACTGGTGCGAGCTGCTCCTTGCTGTACGGGGCTGCTCGTAGTGCGCGGCGTTCGGGGGTGGCGCTCATCGCCGGTCCCGGTGTGTCCTGCACGTCCATGTCGCCTCCGATCTCGGCCACACGTTCGTGACCTGCACGGAGTAACGAACCGTTTATCGCACGGTCACGCTCGGTCTGTTGATATGCTCCGGATCACAGTGAAGCCTTCCGGGCGCGGACTCTTGTCTGCTCGGGAGGTTTTTTTCATGACCTCAGCAGAGTTGGACATCCGCCCAGCCACCCCAGCCGATCGCCCCACCGTCGAACGCCTCTGGCTGCTCTTCCGGCATGACCTGTCCGAGTTCGGGGGGCAACTGCCCAATCGGGACGGGACGTTTCGCAGTGAGCGGTTGGAGGAGGCTTTCTCCGGTGGCCCGGACTGGGCGCCGTATCTGTTCAGGGTCGGCGGGAGTCCCGTCGGGTTCGCGTTCGTGCGGGCGCTCGGTGGGCCTGCCCGGGTGCTCAACAGCTTCTTTGTCGTGCGTGCGGTACGGAGGAGCGGGGTGGGGCTCCGGGCCATACGCGAGGTGGTCGCCGGGCATCCGGGGGACTGGGAGATTCCCTTTCAGTACGAGAACACCGGTGCCGTCCGCTTCTGGCGGCGGGTCGCGACCGAGCTCGTCGGGGAGGCGTGGACCGAGGAAGTCAGGCCGGATCCGGAGCGGCCCGACCTGACTCCCGACGTCTGGATCTCGTTCAGATACCCAGGTCCTTGATGATCTTCGCTACGTGACCGGTCGCCCGGACGTTGTACAGGGCCCGTTCGACCTTGCCCTCCTCGTCCACGACGATCGTGGAGCGGATGACGCCCAGGTACGTCTTGCCGTAGTTCTTCTTCTCGCCGTAGGCGGCGTAGACCTCGGTGACGGTCTTCTCGGGGTCTGCCAGGAGGGTGACCTTCAGGGACTCCTTCTCGCGGAACTTCGCCAGTTTCTCGGGCTTGTCCGGGGAGATGCCGACGACGTCGTAGCCGGCGGCGGCCAGGACGTCGAGGTTGTCCGTGAAGTCGCAGGCCTGCTTGGTGCAGCCTGGGGTCAGGGCAGCGGGGTAGAAGTAGACGATGACCTTGCGGCCCCGGTACTGCGACAGGGAGACCTCGTTGCCGTCGGCGTCGGGGAGGGTGAAGGCGGGGGCTACGTCCCCGGGCTGGAGTCGCTCGCTCATCGGGCAAGCGTAACCGGGGGTCCTGGCCGTGCGACCGCGCACGGAGCTGACAGACTGTCCAGGACAAGCAACTTTTCAGAACAATCAGCAGGCAGCAGCAACAGGCAGCAGCAACCGGTATCAGCTGACTTCGGAGGCCCTACGGTGGCGGACACGTCGGACACCAGAACCCCGGCGCAGATCGAGGCGGACATCAAACGCCGCCGCGAGAATCTGGCGGAGACGCTCGACGAGATCGGGGTGCGGGTGCACCCGAAGACGATCGTGGGCGACGCCAAGGCCAAGGTCGTGTCGAACATTGATCACTCGCTGGGGCGGGCCTATGTCGGGGTCAACCGGGTCGTGAGTGACGTCAAGTCCCAGTTCGTGGACGAGGAGGGTGCTCCTCGGCTGGAGCGGGTCGTTCCCGTCGCGCTGGTCGTCGTCGGGCTCGCGGGGCTGCTGGTCCTGGGCAGCCGGCGGCGGCAGAGCTGAACGAGGCCGACCCACCGGCTTACGGGCCGGGAGAAGCCAGGTAGGTTCAGTGCTGTGAGCGCCAAGAGAAAAGAGCACAGCACCCTGAACGACAAGCTGCCCATCCGGATGCTGCACGACCGAGTACTCGTGCGGCAGGACACCAGCGAGGGCGAGCGGCGTTCCGGTGGCGGGATCCTGATTCCGGCCACCGCGGCCGTCGGTCGTCGGCTGGCGTGGGCCGAGGTCGTGGCTGTGGGGCAGAACGTACGGACCGTGGAGCCTGGCGACCGGGTTCTGTTCGATCCGGAGGACCGCGCCGAGGTGGAGGTGCGGGGTGTCGCCTATGTGCTGATGCGTGAGCGTGACCTGCACGCGGTGGCCGCCGACCGGTTCGAGGGGTCCGAGGACTCGACGGGGCTGTATCTGTAATGCGCCTGTGAAGCAGCGATTCGAACGCAGCGATTCGAAAGCAGCGGTTCGAAAGAAGAGGGGCTGGTGACCATGGTCACCAGCCCCTTTCAGCTCACGGGGGGCGCCTAGCCCGCGCCGACCGTCGTGCCCTCGGTCGTGCCGCCGGCGTCCCCGCCGCTGCCGTCCGTGGTGCCTTCCGTGGTGCCGGCGTCGGTCTCCCCGCCGTTGCTGCCGTCCGTTGCGCCGCCGTCGGTGGCGCCGCCGTCCGTGGTGGGGTCGCCGCCGGTCGGGTCCCCGGTGGTGCCGGGTGTCCCCGTGCTCGGGTCGCCGGTGGTGCCGTCGGTGCCGCCGTCCGTGGTGGGGTCGGTGCCGGTCGGGTCCCCGCTGGGTGTTCCGGTGCTCGGGTCGCTGGTGGTGCCGTCCGTGGTGCCGCCGGTGTCCTGGCCGCCCGTGGTCGGGTCTACCGGGACCTCGGTGCTCGGGGCCTGGGACTCGTCGGAGCCCGGCTGGGTCTGCAGGTCGAAGTCGGTGACCGGCTTGCCCTTGAGGGCCTGCTCGGTGAACTGCGCCCAGATCTCCCCGGGCGGTCCGCCGCCGTTGACGCGATCCAGGCCCATCGCGCCGTACAGCGACTTGTGCGCGGCGGTCACCGGGTCCTGGCCCATGACGGAGACGACGGTGGCGAGGTCGGGGGTGTAGCCGGCGAACCAGGCCGCGGTGTCCTCCTCGGCGGTGCCGGTCTTGGCCGCGGCGGGGCGGCCGGCGGCCTGGGCGGCGGAGGCGGTGCCGTTGTCGACGACGCTCTGCAGGACGGCCGTCGTGGTGTCGGCGGCCTCGCGGCTGACTGCCTGGCTGGTCTGCTTCTCCGGCAGCGTGACCTCGCTCTTGCTGTCCTTGGTGATCTTGTCGACCAGGGTGTACGTGCCGTGCCGGCCGTGGTTGGCGAGGGTGGCGTAGGCCTCCGCCATGTCGAGGACGCTCGCCCGGGCCACGCCGAGCGCGACGGAGGGGCTGGCGACCAGCTCGGGGGTGGTGGCGGGGATGCCCAGGTCGATCGCGGTCTGCTTGACCTTGTCGGAGCCGACGTCCACGGCCATCTGGGCGTACACCGCGTTGATGGACCTGTCGGTGGCCTCGCGCACGGTGACGTCGCCGTAGGAGCCCTGGTCCTCGTTCTCCGGGGCGTACGTGCCACCGCTCCAGCCCTGGACGGGGCGTTTGTTGGTGCCGTCGTAGATCGTGTTCGGGTTGATGACGCGGCCGTCCTGCGTCTCGGAGTGGTTCTGGACGGCGGAGGTGAACACGAACGGCTTGAAGGTGGAGCCGACCTGGAAGTCGCGTCGGGTCACGCCGTTGGTGAACTGCTTGACGAAGTCGATGCCGCCGTACATGGCGACGACCTTGCCGGTCTTGGGGTCGACGGAGGCGCCGGCGGCGCGGACGTAGTTGTCGACCTTGCGGTTCTTCTTGTCGAGCTTGGAGATCACCTGGTCGTCGACGGCCTTGACGAAGGCGTCCTGCTTGCTCTTCTGCAGGGTGGTGGTGATGCGGTAGCCGCCCGCCTCCAGGTCGTCCGCGCTGATGATCTTGTTCGTGGTGAGGTACTGGTTGACCGCTTCGATGGCGTAGCCGCGCTGCCCGGACTTGCCGATGGCGACGGTCTTCTTCTTCGGCGCGGGGAAGGTGAGGTGGGCCCGCTCCGACTCGGCCAGCCAGCCCTTCTTGACCATGCCGTTCAGGACGTAGTTCCAGCGGGCCTGGGCGGCCGGCTTGTTCTCCGGGTGGGCGACGACGTCGTACTCGCTGGGCGCGTTGACCAGTGCGGCGAGGTAGGCGGCCTTGGCGGGGTCCAGCTGGGAGGCGTCGATGCCGTAGTACGCCTGGGCGGCGGCCTGGATGCCGTAGGCGTTGCGGCCGAAGTAGCTGGTGTTGAGGTAGCCCTCGAGGATCTGGTCCTTGGACTCCGTGCGGTCCAGCTTGATCGCGATGAAGAACTCCTTCACCTTGCGGGTGACGGTCTGCTCCTGGGCCAGGTAGTAGTTCTTCACGTACTGCTGGGTGATCGTGGACCCGGACTGCTTGCCCTTGCCGGTGGCGGTGTTCCAGCCGGCGCGGAGCATCGCCTTGGGGTCGATCGCGGACTCGGTGTAGAAGTCGCGGTCCTCGGCGGCCAGCACGGCGTGCTGGGCCTCCTTGGACACCTGGGAGAGGGGGATGATCTCCCGGTTGACCTCGCCGTCGCGGGCCAGCTGGCTGCCGTCCGAGTAGAGGTAGACGTTGCTCTGCTTGATGGCGAACGCGTTGGCCGACGGGATCTGGACCATCGAGTAGCCGAGGAAGAACAGGCCGGTCAGCAGCAGGACGCCCAGGATGAACGTGCCGAGCACGGTGCGCCAGGTCGGGATGATCCGCCGCCAGCCGGTGCGCGCCGGCCGCTTGGACTTCTTCCCGGCCGACGCCTCGGCCGTGGGCGCCTCTACCGCGGACGCCCCGGCGGCGGGCGACTCGGCGGCGGGCCCTTCGGCCGCGCGCGCCTCCGCGGTGGACGCTTCGGCGGCGGGTACCACGGTCACCGGCATCACGGCGGTCCCCTCGGCCGCGGGCACTCCGGCCGTTTCCGGCTCTCTCGGCGCCCAGCCCTTTTTCGGCTGCTGCGGCTGCGGCTCGTCGCTCATGTCGTGCACGGACTCCTGTTTCGCGTCTTACGTTCCCGTACGCCTCGTGCGCCTTCTGCGCCCCCTGCTGAAGACTCTCGCACCCGGCGTTCCGTTCCCGGATATGGCGCGCGTCTCGCCCGGAAAATGGCCCGCCCGCCCGGCCGTCCCTCCGTGCACCGGGCTGCCGTGCTTCGGTGTCCGGCGTGGGTGAGGAGAACCGTGGGCGGGGGTTCGGGGAGAGCGGTGCGCGGCCGTCGGGACGCGGCTCCAGACGATACGCGACGTATCGGACGGTGACGGTCGCGGGGGTGTCCGGCCCGCGGGTGCCGGAGTCGGCCCGCGCTGGAGTGGCCCAACAGGCGGGATCCGCGGCGGAGTTGACCCGGGTCGGGCGCGCCGGTCGCGTGCTCGGGCCAGGTCACCGGCCCGAAAAGGGCTCGCCCGCCCGGTCGTCCGCCTACTAGGCTCCTGCGCTTCGGTGTCCGGCGGGTGAGGAGGGCCGTGGGTGTGGGTTCGGCACGGCTGTACGGGGCCGTCGCGGCGGGGGCATTCCGGCGGTACGCGACCTATCGGGCGGCCACGGCGGCGGGGGTTTTCACCAACACCGTCTTCGGGCTGATCATGGTGTTCACGTACACGGCTCTGTGGGACGAGCGGCCGGGGCTGGGCGGGTACGACCTGGCGGAGGCGCTCACCTATGTGTGGGTCGGCCAGTCGCTGTTCAAGACGGTGGCGTCCGGTGGCGGGGGTGTCGAGAACGAGCTGATGGAGCGTATCCGCACGGGGGATGTGGCGATCGACCTGTACCGGCCGGTGGACCTCCAACTGTGGTGGCTGTCGGCGGACTTGGGGCGGGCGGGCTTCGAGCTGCTGGGGCGCGGGGTGGCGCCCTTCGTGGTCGGGGCGCTGTGTTTCCGGCTGGCGCTGCCCTCGGATCCGCTGCTCTGGGCCGCGTTCCTGGGCACGGTGGCGCTCGCGGTGGTGGTCAGCTTCGCGATCCGGTACCTGGTCGCGCTGACCGCGTTCTGGCTGATGGACGGCACCGGCGTCGTGCAGATGGCGTGGCTCCTCGGGTGGTTCTGCTCCGGGATGATGCTGCCCCTGAACGTGTTCCCGGGGGTCTTGGGAGAGGTCGTACGGGTGCTGCCGTGGTCGTCGCTGCTCCAGGCGCCGGCGGATGTGCTGCTGGGGCACGCCGACCCGTGGAGCACCTTCGCCTTCCAGGGGACGTGGGCGCTGGTGCTGCTGGCGGCCGGGCGGTTGGTGCAGTCGGTGGCGACGCGGCGGGTGGTGGTCCAGGGTGGTTGAGCTCGGCCGGTTCACCGAGGGGGTGCGCGCGTACCGCCTGATCTCGGCGATGTGGATCCGCTCCACGATGGCGTACCGCGCCTCCTTCGTCATGACCACGTTCGGGAGCTTCGCGACGACCGCGCTGGAGTTCGTGGCGCTGGTGCTGATGTTCTCGCAGGTGGACGCGCTGGGTGGTTACTCGCTGCCGGAGATCGCCTTCCTGTACGGTCTGGCCTCCACCACGTTCGGGGCCGCCGACATGGCGGTCGGTTCGATCGAGCGGCTGGGGCAGCGGGTGCGTGACGGCACGCTGGACACGCTGCTGGTGCGGCCCGCGCCCGCGCTCGCGCAGATGGCCGCCGACCGTTTCGCGCTGCGCCGCGTGGGCCGGGTCCTGCAAGGGGCGCTGGTCCTGGGGTACGCGCTGACCAGCGCGGACATCGACTGGACGGTGCTGAAGGTACTGCTGATGCCGGTGATGCTGGTCAGCGGGTTCGCGATCTTCTGCGCGGTGTTCGTGGCGGGCGCGGCCTTCCAGTTCGTGGCGCAGGACGCGGCGGAGGTGCAGAACGCGTTCACGTACGGCGGTACGACGATGCTGCAGTATCCGCCGACCCTGTTCGCGACGGAGCTGGTGCGTGGGGTGACGTTCGTGTTGCCGCTCGCCTTCGTCAACTGGGTGCCCGGCACCTATGTGCTGGGGCGGCCGTATCCGCTGGGGCTGCCGCAGTGGGTGGCGTTCACGCCGCCGCTGGTGGCGGTGGCGTGCTGCGCGCTCGCCGGGCTGGCCTGGCGGGCGGGGCTGCGGTCGTATCGGAGCACGGGAAGCTGAGGACTGATGGACACGGATGCGGATACGGATGTGGACGCGGGCACCGGTACGGGCGTGGGGGACACCGCCTTCATCGAGGTGGACGGGCTGGAGAAGGTCTTCGACGTGCGTCGTAAGACCGGCTTCATGCGGCGGGAGCGGCGTCAGGTGCGGGCGGTGGACTCGCTGTCGTTCTCCGTGGCGCGCGGCGAGATGGTCGGTTACATCGGCCCGAACGGTGCCGGGAAGTCGACGACCATCAAGATGCTGACCGGCATCCTGACGCCGAGCGGCGGACGGCTGCGGGTCGCCGGCATCGACCCGTCGCGGGAGCGGACCCGGCTGGCGCACCGGATCGGGGTGGTGTTCGGGCAGCGTACGACGCTGTGGTGGGACCTTCCGCTGATCGACTCGTACCGGCTGATGCACCGCATGTACCGCATCCCCGACGGCCGTTACCGGGAGAACCTGGACCGGCTCGTCGAACTCCTCGGTCTGGCCGACCTGTTGGACGTGCCGGTGCGTCAGCTCTCGCTGGGGCAGCGGATGCGCGGCGACATCGCGGCGGCCCTGCTGCACGATCCGGAGGTGCTGTACCTGGACGAGCCGACGATCGGTCTGGACGTCGTATCCAAGGCCAGGGTGCGGGAGTTCCTGCGGGAGGTGAACACCGAGCGCGGTACGACGGTGCTGTTGACCACGCACGACCTCCAGGACATCGAGCAGTTGTGCTCGCGGGTGATGGTCATCGACCACGGGCGGCTGATGTACGACGGCGCGCTGGCCGGGCTGCACGAGGCGGGGGAGAGCGAGCGGATGCTGGTGGTGGACCTGGAGCGGGAGCTGCCGCCGATCGACGCGCCGCCGCCCGCGCGGGTGGTGAAGGTGGAGGGGCCCCGGCAGTGGCTGGCCTTCCCGGCGTCGGAGTCGGCGGCCGAGCTCGTCGCGGGGATCGCGGCTCAGTACCCGCTGGTGGACCTGTCGGTGCGGGAGCCGGACATCGAGGCCGTGATCGCGAAGATGCTGCGTTCGTCCGGGGACGTCCCGGGGCCCCCGCCCGAACCGGCGGCCCTCTAGGGGGTGTCCGCAAAGTCCCGCGTCGCCCGCCCTTCGGGCGGACGACGCGACTTTGCGGACACCCCCTAGCGCCCCGCGCGATCGCATAGTGCCCGGCGCCGACACCTCGTAGGCTGCTGGCCATGACCGAGGAAGCTCCGGAGCTGCGCGCCTCCGATGCCGATCGTGAACGAGTCGCCGAGGTTCTGCGGGACGCCCTCGCGGAGGGGCGTCTCGACATGGAGGAGTTCGAGGAGCGTCTGGACGCGACGTACCGGGCCCGCACCTACGGCGAACTCGCGCCGATCACCCGGGACCTGCCGTCCGCCGCGCCCGCCGGGCCCGCACCTCAGGTGTCGATGACCAAGGGCCCTGCGGCGAGCGGGAGTTGGGCGGGCCGGATCACCGGTCGCGAGGGGTCGTCGACGTGGGCGGTCGCCGTCATGTCGGGCTTCCAGCGCAAGGGCCGCTGGACGGTGCCGAGGCGGTTCACGGCCTTCGCGTTCTGGGGCGGCGGCGAGATCGATCTGCGGGAGGCGGACTTCGCGGCCGGTGAGGTCGAGATCAACTGCGTCGCGATCATGGGCGGGATGCAGGTGATCGTGCCGCCCGGCGTCGAGGTCGTGGTGCGCGGGATCGGCGTCATGGGCGGCTTCGACCACCGTGAGGAGGGTGTGCCGGGCGATCCGGGTGCCCCGCGGGTGATCGTGACGGGCTTCGCCTTCTGGGGCGGAGTCGGTGTGGAGCGCAAGGTCACCCGGGCGGAGCGGCAGCGCCTGAAGGAGGAGCGCCGTCAGGAGAAGGTGGAGCGCAGGCAGTCCCGGCGGGAACTCAGGGAGTCGCACCGCGAGGACATCCACGAGGCCCACCGCAGGATGCTGGACGGCCATCACGACCTGAGGCGCGAGCGGCAGCGGGAGCGCCGGCAGGAACGGGACCGGCGCCGCGACCGCGAGTACTGACCGCGGGCGGGCGCCGCTTACGGGCGAGTACCGGTCACCGGCCGGTACTCGCGTCTGAACTGCTCGGCTGACCTAGGGCCTGTCGTTTGGATCAGGCCGCAGACGCGGGGTCTGGCACGCACTCCCCCACTCTCGGCTTCGCTCGAGCGGGAGGGGCCCCCACCCGCGTTGTCGTCGGTTGCCGACTCCCCCACGCTCGGCTGCGCTCGCGCGGGGGGACCCCCATCGCGTCGACGCCCTCCTCCGCCTTGCAGCTGCACGCACCAGACCCCGCTCACCGGCATCGACCAGCACCGTCAGTTTCCTGCGACCTGATCCAAACGACAGGCCCTAGAGCCGCGCCGGTGCCGACCCCTTCAGGGAGTCCAGGTCGAACGCTGCCGCCATCCGCTCGTACCCCTTGTCGCTGGGGTGGAGGTGGTCGCCCGAGTCGTACTCGGGGCGGAACCTGCGCGGGTCGTAGGGGTCCTGCACGACCTTGTCGAAGTCGACGACGGTGTCGTAGACGTGGCCCGCGCGGATCTGGGCGTTGATCGCCTGGCGGACGTTCTCGCGGGCGGTGGAGTAGCCGCGGTGGCCGCCGAACGGCATCAGGGTGGCGCCGACGACCTTGATGCCGCGGGCGTGGGCCTGGCGGACCAGGGTGCGCAGACCGTTGAGGACGGCGTTCGGGTCGGCCAGGTGGGGGTTGCGCAGTATGTCGTTGATGCCGAGGTCCACGACGACGACCTTGACGTTCGTCCGGCCGAGCACGTCCCGGGCGAAGCGGCTCACGCCGGCCTGGTTCTCGGCGGGGCGGCCGAGGCCGTCGGCGAGGACCTGGTTGCCGCCGATGCCCTGGTTGACGACGCTGTAGCGGGGCGCGTCCCCGTCTGTCTCGCTCGCCGCGCGCAGCCGGTCGGACAGCAGGTTGGGCCAGCGGTGGTTGCTGTTCTCGGTGGAGCCGACGCCGTCGGTGAGCGAGTCCCCGAAGGCCACGACGGTGCCCTGGGCCTCGTCGCTGAGCACGTCCAGCGCGGTCAGGTAGCGCCAGTACTCGGTCCGCGCGGTGTACGCGGTGCCGGTCACGTCCTCGGTGCGGTCGCCCACCGCGGCGTAGGAGGTCTGGCGGGCGCGCGGGTGGTAGGTGACCGGGCCGGACGCCGTGGGGGAGTAGGTGGTGACCAGGATGTCGCTGTACGCCGGGACGCGGATCGCGACGGTGTCGCTCAGCACCTGCTGTCCGGCCGGTACCACGACGACGGTGTTGCCGCCGAAGGTCAGGCGCCGCATGGTCTCCGCGGCCGCCTCGGCGGTGCCGTTGCCCGCCGCGACGGCGATGGTGGCGTGTGTGATGGTCAGCGGTGCCTGGCCGTAGAGATTGGACAGCGTGATACGGGCACTCGTACCGCCGACGGTCGTGTGGACGACGTTGCGTACCGAGCGGCCGGCCATGCCGGTGATCTCGGTGCCGGGCTCCCCGCCGACGGGCGAGGCGGACCAGGTGCCGACCCAGACGCCGGTGGACGCCGGGGCGGCGGAGTTGTGCGGGGCGCGAGCGCCGGAAAGGGTGTTGTTGCTGCTCTCGCCGCTGCCGTGATCGGAGGCGAACCCGACGTATATGGCCGCGGACAGGACGACGATCAGAGCGGTGATCGTGCTGAGCAGCGCATAACCGTGACGCTTGGTCATGCGGTTGTGTGTCTCCTTGAGATGGGAGCCCCAGGCTCCGGTGTGATCACCTCATGATGCGTCATGAGGTCAGGGGTAGATGAACGGGACCCCCCTTTGGGCCGCGGAGTTCTCCGTGAGATCCCCCGTCCGACAGACGCTGGGAACTCTTGTTTCGTTCCGGGAGTCGGTCAGGAAGGGACAATGTGTGCAGGAGATCACGAACGGGTGGAGTAGATGGAACGGACAAAATCTATCGAAAACGGGTCATTCGAGGTGGGGCGAGACACCCGGACGACGATGACCGGGAACGGTGCCGCCCCCGCTTCGGACGTTCGCGGGGTGCCCGCCGCGGCCGCCCGCGCCATGAACACGTTCAGTGAGGCCGACGCGGAGAAGCAGCGCGGCGTGCGCCGCATGAAACTCACCGCGACCGGACTGCTGCTGTTCGTGGCGGTGGTGTACGTCCTCGCCAAGTGGGCCTCGAACGAGGGCGCCGGCACCTGGGCGTCCTATGTCACCGCGGCCGCCGAGGCCGGCATGGTCGGCGCGCTCGCCGACTGGTTCGCGGTCACCGCCCTCTTCCGCCACCCGCTCGGCGTGCCCATCCCGCACACCGCGATCATCCCCAAGAAGAAGGACCAGCTGGGCGTCACGCTCGGCGAGTTCGTCGGCGAGAACTTCCTCTCCGAGGACGTCGTACGGCAGCGCCTGCGGGCCGTCGGCATCGGCAGCCGGCTCGGCACCTGGCTGGCCCAGCCCGAGCACGCGGACCGGGTCACGGCGGAGCTGTCCGCGGCGATGCGGGGCGCCCTGACCGTCCTGCGCGACACGGACGTCCAGGCCGTGGTCAGCGAGGCGATCACCCGCCGGGCCGACGCGCAGGAGATCGCGCCCGGCATCGGCAAGATGCTGGAGCGGGTCGTCGCCGACGGGGCCCACCGCCGGGCCGTCGACCTGGTCGTCGCCCGGGCACACGACTGGCTGGTGCTGCACAGCGACTCCGTGATGGACGCCGTACAGGGCGGGGCGCCCGGCTGGACCCCCAGGTTCGTCGACAAGAGGGTCGGCGAGCGGGTCTACAAGGAGCTGCTGCGCTTCTGCGCGGAGATGCGGGACATGCCCACCCACCCGGCCCGCGGCGCCCTGGACCGCTTCCTCAGCGACTTCGCCTCCGACCTCCAGTCCGACACGGACACCCGCGCGCGGGTGGAGCGGCTCAAGGGCGAGGTGCTGGACCGCGGTGAGGTCCAGGACCTGATCGCCTCCGCGTGGACCGCCGTCCGTTCCATGATCGTCTCGGCCGCCGAGGACGAACGCAGCGAGCTGCGGCTGCGGGTGCGGGCCTCCCTGCTGTCCCTGGGGTCCCGCATGGCCGCCGACCCGAAGGTCCAGGGCAAGGTCGACGGCTGGGTCGAGGGCGCGGCTGTCTACGTCGTCACCACCTACCGCAAGGAGATCACCTCCCTGATCACCGACACGGTGGCCGGCTGGGACCCCGAGCACACCACCCGCAAGATCGAGGCGAACATCGGCCGTGACCTCCAGTTCATCCGGATCAACGGCACCGTGGTCGGCTCGCTCGCGGGCCTGTTGATCTTCACGGTGTCGCGGGCGCTGGGAGCGTAGGCGCGCTGGTTGCGGGCACTCGACGGGACGCTCTCGCCCGATGAGGGCGGACGTTCTCGCTCGATGAGGAGGGGGCCCATGACCACCGCGCAGGCCGCGACCGGCCGAACGATCACCAGCAACATCCCCGCCCGCCTCGACCGCCTCCCGTGGTCGCGCTGGCACTGGACCATCGTCATCGGCCTGGGGACCGTGTGGATCCTCGACGGTCTCGAAGTCACGGTCGTCGGCAACATCGCCGGCCGCCTCTCCGAGCCCGGCAGCGGCCTGCCGATCAGCTCCGGCCAGGTCACCGGTATCGCCGCCGCGCTCTATGTGGCGGGGGCCTGCCTGGGCGCCCTCTTCTGGGGCCGCCTCACCGACAAGTGGGGCCGCAAGAAGCTGTTCATGATCACCCTCGCGGTGTACCTGGCGGCCACCGCGCTCACCTCGGTGTCCTTCGACACCTGGTGGTTCCTCACCTTCCGCTTCCTGACCGGCTTCGGCATCGGCGGCGAGTACGCGGCCATCAACTCCGCGATCGACGAGCTGATCCCGGCGAAGTACCGCGGCCGGGTCGACCTGATGATCAACGGCAGCTTCTGGCTGGGCGCGGTCGGCGGTTCGCTGCTGTCGATCCTCGCGCTGAACACGGACTTCTTCGCGGCGAACGTCGGCTGGCGGCTGACCTTCGCGCTGGGCTCCGTCCTCGCCCTGGTGATCCTCGTCGTCCGCCGCCACGTGCCGGAGAGCCCGCGCTGGCTGCTGATCCACGGCCGTGACGAGGAGGCCGAACGGATCGTGTCCTCGATCGAGCGTCGGATCGAGGCCGAGCAGGGCGAACCCCTCACGCGGCCCGAGGGTGAGATCACCATTCACCAGCGCCGCAGCGTCAGCTTCGTGGAGATCGGCCGCACCGTCTTCTCCGACTACCGCAGGCGGGCCGTCCTCGGCTTCGCCCTCTTCATCGGCCAGGCGTTCCTGTACAACGCGATCACCTTCGGCTTCGGCGCCATCCTCACCACGTTCTACGACGTTCCGACCGGCGACACCGGCTACTACTTCGCCGTCATCGCCGTCGGCAACTTCTTCGGCCCGCTGCTGCTCGGGAAGCTGTTCGACACGGTCGGCCGCAAGGTGATGATCTCCTCCACGTACCTCCTGTCCGGCCTGCTCCTGTTCGGCACGGCCTGGCTGTTCGACCGCGGCTCGCTGAGCGCGACCACCCTGACGGCCTGCTGGTGCGCGGTGCTGTTCTTCGCCTCCGCGGGCGCCTCCAGCGCCTACCTCACGGTCTCCGAGGTCTTCCCGATGGAGACCCGCGCGATGTCCATCGCCTTCTTCTACGCCATCGGCACCGCCGCAGGCGGCATCAGCGGCCCCCTGCTGTTCGCCGAGCTCACCGGCACCGGCAAGGTCGGCGACACGGTCCTCGCCTTCCAGGTCGGCGCGGCCCTGATGTGCCTGGCCGGCCTGGTCGCGGCGGTCCTCGCGGTGAGCGCGGAACGCCGCTCCCTGGAGGACATCGCCACACCGCTGACGGCGGAGGAGTCCTCGGGGACCTCGGCGGCACCGTCCAAGTCGGGGGCGTCGGCGGCGTCGAGCGAAGGGGCTTCAGGGTCGGGGCCGCGGTCGGCCACCGCGTAGAGGGGGGTACGGGGGCTGTCGCCGCCGCTCAGCCGTTGCGGTCGGCGACCGCCCACGACGCCAGGGCCACCGCGCCCGCCATCCCGAACACGGCAGGCCAGGCGCCCACCTTCTTGGCCAGGGGGTGGGACCCGGCGAAGGCGGCGACGTACGCCGCCGTCAGCGCGCCCGCGGCCTTCCCGCCGGCCCGCTCCCGCCACTGCTGCGCGGCCGTGGCCCCGGCGACGACCAGCACGGCACCGCCCAGCTGCCGCTTCCTGGTCCACCGGGCAACGCCGTACCCGCCGACGATCCCGCTCGCCGCGACCACCGCGCTGGGAACCTTCGCCATGCCTGCCTCCTGCTCACCTGCGGAACTGGCCCATTACCGAACCCCGAGACTAACTCTCGGCCCACCGGGCGCATCGAACGGGCTGCCGCCACCGAGTCCGGGCGGCAGTCCAGGGCCGGGAGCCCGGCTCCGGGAGCCAGAAGTCAGAGCCAGAAGTCAGGGCCAGAAGTCAGGACCTGGCGGACTCCGTGGACGGCGCGGAGGTGAGCGGCGTGGCGGTCTCCCAGGCGAATCCGTCCGGGTCGGTGAAGGGGGCGCCGGTGCTGCCGAGGACGACGCGGTGCGAGCCGGTGCCGTCCGCCGGGACGCCGAGGTCCTTGGCGAGGCCGCTGCGCTTGTACAGCGCCAGCTTGACGGGGCTGGACCCGCCCGCGGCGAACTCGGCGTACTTGCCGCCGAAGCTCCTGGCCACGGTCAGGCCCCGGTCGACGTAGAACCGCTTGACGGCCTTCACGTCCTCGACGCCGAGCAGGAGGACGACCTCGTCGATCTCGCGGGTGGCCGGGCCGGTGTCCTTCTTCGCGGAGGTCGCGACCTTCCAGATCGTCCCGTCCGGTGCCTGGACGACGCCGCCGTAGCCCCACAGCGACTTCGCCGCGGGCTTGACCGTCGTGGCGCCGGCGTCGACGGCGGCGCCGAGGAAGGCGTCGACCGTGGACGGCTGGGACACCGTGAGCGCCAGGGTGAAGCCACGGAATCCGGTGGAGTGCGCCTCGGACGCCCGCAGGCTGATGTGCGTCCGCACTCCGAAAGCGGTGTAGAAGCGGTGGGCGGCGTCGAGGTCGGCCACCTCGAGGGTGACGGACGCGACGGCCGTGGTGGATGCGGTGGATGCGGTGGTTGTCATGGAAATCACGCTAGGGGCCCCTCGGCGGCCGGCGCTTCTCGATTCCTGACCGGTCTTGTCACCTGCTTCGCCACGCACGCCGGCATCCCCTCCACCATGACCGCGGGCCCCGCGCCACCGGCCGTACGCCCGGCATCGGCACCGTCGGCCGCCGCCTGAGCCGCACGGCTCCGGAAGACCCCGGGCGGCATGCCGACCAGCTCGGTGAAGCGGGTGGTGAACGTGCCGAGCGACGCGCAGCCGACCGCGAAGCAGACCTCGGTGACGCTGAGGTCGCCACGCCGCAGCAGCGCGGTCGCCCGTTCGATGCGACGCGTCATCAGGTACGCGTACGGCGACTCGCCGTACGCGGCCCGGAACTGCCGGCTGAGGTGCCCGGCGGACATGTTCACACCGCGGGCGAGCGCCTCCACGTTCAGTGGCTGCGCGTACTCCCTGTCGATCCGGTCGCGGACGCGGCGCAGCCGCGCGAGGTCACTCAGGCGCTGCGCCTCCACGCGTGCGCGCCGCCACTCGGGCTGACACATGGGCGAACTCCCCCTTCCCTGCCGCCCCTACGGCTCAGCGAAGCTCCTGGATGCGGACCAGGTTGCCCGCGGGGTCGCGCAGGGCGCAGTCCCGGATGCCGTACGGCTGCTCGGTCGGCTCCTGGACGACCTCGGTGTCACCGGCCTGCACCCTCTCGAACGTGGCGTCGAGGTCCGGCGTGGCCAGCAGGATCCAGCCGTAGGTGCCCTTGGCCATCATCTCGGTGATGGTGCGGCGCTCGTCCTCGGTGACTCCCGGGTCGGCGGCCGGCGGCGCCAGCAGGAGGGACGTGTCGGGCTGACCGGCCGGACCGACCGTGATCCAGCGCATTCGGCCCTGCCCGACGTCGCTGCGGACCTCGAAGCCGAGGACGTCGCGGTAGAAGGCGAGCGACGCGTCCGCGTCGTCGTGCGGCAGGACGCTCGTATGAATGGTGATGTCCATGACGATCAGGCTAGACACACTCCGTGACGCGCGCTTCTCGAATCCTGATTGATCCAGCCCTGCTCCCACGCACCAGGCCCATACGGTGGCGAACTCACCCGATCCGACCAGGAGTGGCGCCGCGAATGATCGGAAGTGATCGCAGATGATGGGAGTGATCACGCCATACCTGAACGAATTCGCCTGAATTTGTTCTCCTCGGGACAACCCTTGCCGGTACCTGAACGTCCGTAGAACCGCAGGAGAACGACAGACGACTTGGTCTCTTGAGGGGGAGCGTTGACGCTCAAAGTCAGCATCGTGGTGCCCGTGTACAACGCCGGCCAGTACATCGACCTCTGCTCACCGTCGCTCATCAACCAGAGCCTGGGCAGGGACGCCTACGAGATCATCTACGTCGACGACGGCTCGACCGACGACTCCGCTCACCGCCTCGACCAGCTGGCCTCCCGCCACCCCCACGTGCGGGTGATCCGCCAGGAAAACTCCGGCTGGCCCGGCAAGCCCCGCAACGTCGGAGTCCGGCTGGCCCGCGGCGACTACGTCCAGTTCGTCGACCAGGACGACGAACTCACCCCCGAGGCCCTCGAACACCTCCACCGCCTCGCCCACCGCAACGGCTCCGACATCGTCCTCGGCAAGGTCGTCGGCACCATGGCGGGCCCCAGCAACGTCTTCAAACGCACCGTCGACCACTGCACCGTCGAGACCGCGCCCCTGATGGAGAGCCTCACCCCGCACAAGATGTTCCGCCGCGAGTTCCTCCTCGCCCACGACCTCGCCTTCCCCGAGGGCCCGGTGCGCCTGGAGGACCAGCTCTTCATGGCCCGCGCCTACCTGCGCGCCGAGAAGGTCTCGATCCTCGCCCACCACCCCTGCTACGTATGGAAACGCCGGGACGACGGCGGCAACACCAGCAGCCGCAGGACCACTCCCGAGGACTACTACGGGTACCTGCGCACGGTCGTCGAGGCCATCAAGCAGGACACCCCGCCGGGCCCGCTCCAGGACCACCTGTTACGCCGTTCCTACCGCGTCGAACTCCTGCGCCCGGTCGGCGAGTCCCGCGTCCTCCAACGCACCGGCGAGAACCTCGAACGCTACTTCTCCGTCGTACGCCGCATGGCCCTCGACGCCTACCCGCCCGGCGTACGCGAGGGCCTCCCGGCCCTCACCCGGCTCAGGGCGCACCTGCTGGAGGAGGGCCACCTGGACTCCCTCGTGGAACTCGGCCGCCGCACCCGGGGGATCAGACCCGAGCTGACCGTCGACGACATCCGCTGGCGCGCCGGCAGGCTCCACGTCACGACCACGATCGGCATGCGCCGCCCCGACGGCGGGCCCCTCACCCTCGTCGAACGCTACGGCCGCATGCTCCTCGACCCCGACCTGCTGGCCGGCATCAAGGGCGCCGAGGACTGGGAGGCCCCGCACCCCCTCGGCCACGCCCACGGAGAACTCCTCGTCCACGACACCGCCCGCGACCTGTGGTGGTTCCCGGACGCCGACCTCACCCCGCGCACCGAACCCCTCGGTGACCACCGCCACCGCGTGGTCGTCACCGGCGAGACGGTCATCGACCCGCTCACCCTGGCCGGCGGCCGCGCGATGGAACCCGGCACGCACGAGGTGTGGGGAAGCGCCCAGCTCCTCGGCGTGGGCCGCAGGGCCCGCGTCGTCCCGGGCGGTCAGGGCGTCGGCCTCGCCCCCGTCAGCGTCGGCACCCCGCCCCGGCTGGTCGTTCCCACCTGGCTCGCCCAGGACGGTCAACTCCGGCTGTCCGTGGGCCGACCGGGCGACGCCTCGGTCCGCGACCGCATCCTGCTCGGCACGACAGCGTCCCCCCGAGTCCGCCGAGCGGCCGGCACGGTCCTGCGCCACCTGCCTCCGGACGTACGCCGCCGGGCCCGAACCCTCGCGCGGAAAGCGGATCCCTGGGGACCACACCGCAAAGCCTGACGCCGGGGAAGGGGAAACAACAAAGGCAAGGAGGTCACCAACCACTCCTTGCCACTCTCAACGTATAGCGCACCGGGGGGCTTGCGGCAAGCCCCCCGTCGTGCCGCAGAATCTCCGGCCGAGGCCAGAATCTGCGGAAAAACGGAGCGAATGACGTGAATCCCCTGACCACCACCGCGTTCGACCTTCCCGACCGCCTGGCCGCCAAGGCCGACCCCGCCCTGATCGCCGACGACGAGCGGCACTTCGCGGCCATCGCACAGTGCCTCGAGGAGTCCATCGCCGAGCTGACCGCCCGCCTCGACGCCGAACGCCGGGCGCCCGGCGGCATGGGACGACAGGCGATGGACCGGGACACGGAGATCCACCGGCTGACCAGCCGCCTGCGCACCCTGCGCCGCTTCGGCCTGGACCTGTGCCTCGGCCACATGGTCGCCGCGGACAGTTCCGAACCCGTGTACGTCGGACGGCTCGGCCTCACCGACAGCACGGGCCGGAGGCTGCTGGTCGACTGGCGTTCCCCCGCCGCCGAGCCGTTCTTCGGGGCCACCCACGCCAACCCGATGGGCCTGGCGAGCCGCCGCCGGTATCGCTGGACCCGCGGCCGGATCAGCGACTACTGGGACGAGGTGTTCACCCCGGACGGGTTCGCCGGGCACGCCGCGCTCGACGACCAGTCCGCCTTCATCGCCAGCCTCGGCAGCAACCGCTCACCCCGGATGCGCGACGTGCTCGGCACCATCCAGGCCGACCAGGACGCCATCATCCGCGCGGGATCCCGCGGCGCCCTCGTCGTCGACGGCGGCCCCGGCACGGGCAAGACCGTCGTCGCCCTGCACCGTTCCGCCTACCTGCTCTACTCCGACCCGCGCCTCGGCCACCGCCGGGGCGGCGTCCTGTTCGTCGGCCCGCACCAGCCCTACCTCGGCTACGTCGCCGACGTCCTGCCCAGCCTCGGCGAGGAGGGCGTGCAGACCTGCACCCTGCGGGACCTCGTCACCGAGGGAGCCGCGGCGGCGCCCGAGGCCGACCCGGAGGTGGCCCGCCTGAAGTCGTCCGCGGACCTGGTGAACGCGATGGAGAAAGCCGTCCGCTTCTACGAGGAGCCGCCCACCGACGCGCTCACGGTCACGACCCACTGGTCCGACATCCAACTGAGCGCCGACGACTGGGCCGTGGCGTTCGACGCGGCGGAACCCGGCACCCCGCACAACGAGGCACGCGAACAGGTCTGGGAGGAACTCCTCACGATCCTGCTGGACAAGCACGACGGCGAAGACGTCTCACCCGCCCTGCTCCGCAAATCGCTGCTCCAGAACAGGGAGTTGCTCACGGCCTTCAACCGCGCCTGGCCGCTGCTCGAAGCGGCCGACCTGGTCGGAGACCTGTGGTCGGTCCCCGCGTACCTGCGGATGTGCGCTCCCTGGCTCAGCCGCGACGACGTCCAGAAGCTGCAGCGCGCCCAGCCCCAGGCCTGGACGGTGTCCGACCTGCCGTTCCTGGACGCGGCAAGACAGCGGCTCGGCGACCCGGAGGAGGCGCGGCGCAGGCGCCGGCACAAGGCAGTCCTCGCCGGTCAGCGCGAGCGTATGACGCAGGTCGTCGACAACCTCATCGAGGCCGTGGCCAACTCCGGTGCCGACGGTGACGACGGCGAAGGCCTGGTGAGGATGCTGCGCGGCGAGGACGCCCAGGTCAGCCTGGTCGACGAGTCCGAACTGAGCACCGTCGACCCGGACTTGCTGGCCGGCCCGTTCGCGCACGTCGTCGTCGACGAGGCCCAGGAACTGACCGACGCGCAATGGCAGATGCTGCTGCTGCGCTGCCCCTCCCGCAGCTTCACCATCGTCGGAGACCGCGCCCAGGCCAGGCACGGCTTCACGGAGTCCTGGCAGGAACGCCTCGAACGGCTCGGCTTCGACCGCGTCAACCTGGCCTCCCTGAGCATCAACTACCGGACCCCGGAAGAGATCATGACGGAAGCGGAGCCGGTCATCCGGGCCGTGCTCCCCGACGCCAACGTCCCCACCTCCATCCGCAGCAACGGCGTCCCCGTCCTCCACGGCCCCGCTTCGGACCTGCCCTCGATCCTCGACACCTGGCTCGCCACCCACACCGACGGAATCGCCTGCGTCATCGGCGACCCCACCTTCCGTACGACATCCCGCGTCCGCTCCCTCACCCCGGAACTGTCCAAGGGCCTCGAATTCGACCTGGTCGTCCTCATCGACCCGCACACCTTCGGCGAGGGCGTCGAGGGAGCCGTCGACCGCTACGTCGCGATGACCCGAGCCACCCAGCAACTCGCCATCCTGACCAGCTCGTGAGGGCCGAAGGCCGCCTGCGTCCGCTCGGCTCGGCACGGGCCGCTCCTCAGGCGTCCGCCGTGATCTCGACGCTGCCTCCGCGCACCTGTACCCGGCGGGCGCTCAGCGGTCTGGTGGCGGGGCCGTTGCGCACCGAGCCGTCCGTGATGTCGAAGGCGCTGCCGTGGCAGGGGCAGCCGATCGCCCCGTCACTGATCGTGCTCACCGTGCAGCCCTGGTGCGTGCAGAGGGCGGTGAACGCGTGGAACACGCCTCGTCGGGGCTGGGTGACCACGACCTTCTCCTGATCGACGACCAGACCGCCGCCGACCGGGACGTCCGCCGTCTTGGCGATCACTCTCCAGGCGAAGTCGTCTTCCTGCGTCGTCAGGGCGCTCTTGGAGGGACCGCCCGCATCCGGGGTGATCACGTCCGCGGAGGGACCACCAGCGGCGGTGGGGTCGTCGCCGTTCTTCGCGTGGGCGGTGGCGTTGGCGGTGGCGGTCGCGCCGGGGCTGGTGGTGACCGTCGTGGTCGCGCGGCTCCCGCCGACGGACGACGCACCGCTGGAGGCCGGGCCACCGGCTCGGCCGCCGTCGCCACCCCCCACCCGGTCCAGAACCTTCCACGCCGTGAGGCCGATACCGACCCCACCACCGGCCACGGCGACCGAGGCCATGGACGCCAGAGTCCGGCGCCGCGAGAGCCCGGTGAGCGCAGCGCCGGGTGATGTGGTGCGCGGGCTGCCGGCCGACGATACGTCCACCACTGTCCCGGACGCCCCGGGCTCCACCGACAGAACGGCCTCCGGATCTCCCGGGCTTGGCGGGCCCTCCGGCGTGCGGGGGACCGTCAAAACCCTCGGGCCCAAGGCGGCGTTTCCTGCCAGCGCCAGCAGATCCGCCGTTCCGGTGCCGCTGCACTCCGGCCGGGGAAGCCCCCGCAGCACGGCCGCCCGCAGCAGCCTGCGGTAGATCTCGCCCAGGCCCAGCAGCTCCGGCCCACCGGGCACACCGTCGCGCAGGAGCGTGATCAGCTCCCCGGTGAAAGCGGTGTGCGCAGCCCCGTCGGGCGCGAGGGCGACCCCGTTCGGCGGGGCCGAGGCGAGCACGTACGTCCCTTCGATCGCGGTCTGACTGAGCACCGTCCCCAGAGCGGGCACGGCCCGCCCGCTGAAGCAGCAGTCGAGCACCACGACCCGGTTGTCCGCACCGCACTCCGAGACGACCTCGCGCAGTACGTCGTACTCCAGCGCGCTCACCCGCAGTGCCGCGGGATCCGTGTCCGCCATCGCCAGGAACAGTTCGCCCCGCGCGCCGAGCAGACCGTGACCGGCGAAGTACACGAGGAGGGTGTCCTCGGCCGCGTTCGCCGCGTCCTGCAACGCGCGGCACGCCGTCCGCGCGTCCGCCGGATCCGGCACCACCGCGCACCGCCCGACCGGGAACGACCCGCACACCGGGTCGCTGAGAACGGCCGCGAGGTCGGTGAGGTTGCCCCGGACCGCGGGCACGTCCCGGAGGTCGGGCGACCGGAAGGTGCCCGTGCCGATCAGCACGGCCTTCGATCGCGCGGGGTCGGGCAGCCGCACGGTCAGAGGCCCCCGTCGCCGTCCACCGGCGCGGCGGGCGCGGTCGCGGCGTCCGGTACGGGCACGGTCCCGCCCAACGCGGCCCGCAGGAACCGCTCGACCTCCGCCGGGTCCACCGAGGAACGAGCGTCCAGCGTCAGGCTGCGTCCGTCCTGCGCGGTGAGCGTCAGGACCGCGCCCGGCGATCCCGCGCCACGGGTCCGCCGGGACCTCAGCCAGCCGGTCAGCGACTGGGACAGCGCCGTCGCGAGCGCCCCCGCGACACCCGAGACAGCACTGCCGATCACCAACTCGGGAAGGCCCCCCAAGGTCCCCGGCGCCGGCGACTGCTCCCGACGCACACGCCCACGCAGTCCTGGCTCCCGCCGCAGCCAGTCATCCAGCTGACCCAGCTCACCCGCCAGGCCCTCGCCCCCGGACGTGATCCGTACGGTTCCCACCGCCGCCCCCCTCGTGTCGAGCGACCAGTGTGGCCCCCGGGACCGGACAGGCGGGGCAGTTGTCGCGAAGGTCTCCATATCCGGTCGTTCCTGATCGCATCCCGGGAGCGGTTCCAAATTGCAGACCGTCCACCGCGGTGTCACGCTTATGGCGTAGGCATATGGAGCCTCGCGCCCGACAGTTGCGAATTTTCGACATTCCCGGTTGCGCTGTTCCCCTCGCGGAACTTCTCGGATCCACCTCCGCCCCGGACCGTCTCCCGACATGGGCCAGTTCGGCTTGTTCCCCAGAACGACGACGACAACTGTCTGACGCTGGTCCCGAGCCGACCGCGGGCGCAGTCGTCAACATTCGACCGGGATCACTTCCTCGGTGACGAGGAGCGCAGAGAGACAGGGAGGCATCGTGTCCGAATACGTGCAGAACGTGAACGGCAATGGAGCCGGGGACAGGATTCTCAATTGCATTCCGTCCAAGGAAACCGAACGCGACTGGCGATCGCGGCATGCCCAGGCGGCCGGACTCGCCGCGGGGCCCGAGGTGACCCTGCCCGAGAAGATCGATCTTCGGGAGCCCTGGTGGCACATCAGCGACCAGGGCCACACGGGCTCATGCGTGGGATGGGCGACGGCGGACTCCGTGTTGCGCTGGCACTTCACCAAGGTCAACCGCCTGCGCAAGGACGACTCGCTGTCGGTCCGCTACATGTGGATGGCATCGAAGGAGACGGACGAATTCACCACGGAGCCGACGACGTTCATCGAGGGTGACGGCACCAGCATCAAGGCGGCTCTTGCCATAGCCCGCAAGTTCGGCGTCGTGCGGGAGGAGGATCTCCCCTTCAAGCCTCCACCGCTCAACTACCCCGGCGACACAGAGACGTTCTACGCCCTGGCGGCCCAGATGCGCATCGCCGCCTACTTCAATCTCGGCCGCACACTCGACGATTGGCGGCAGTGGCTCGGATCCGGCGGCGGACCCATCCTGGTCCGCCTCAGCGTGGACCGCACCTGGGACGAGGCCAAGGCCACGCACGGCGAACTGAACCACTACAAGCAGGAGACCGCCCGCGGCGGCCACGCCGTCGCCCTCGTCGGCTACACCCCCGAGCGGCGCTTCATCGTGCGCAACAGCTGGGGCACGAACTGGGGCGACGACGGCTACGGCTACGCCTCAGAGGAGTACGCCCAGCAGGCGTTCACCGAGGCCTACGGGGTCACGGTCGCCTGAGCGCAACGTCGTCCGACGGGCTACGAGCACAGAGCACAGGCAGTTCTAAGTCCCCTGCCGCGCACACCCAGACATCGGGTGTGCGCGGCAGGGGGGGCTATCACGCGGAAGGGGAGAGCTGTTCGCGTACCCATTCCGGATCTGGGTTGGTGAACGGCTGGCCCCTCACGACGACGGTTGGCACGGTCTCATATCCGTCGTTGGCTGACCTCACCGCTGCCGCTCCAGCCGGGTCACGCCAGATGTTGACCCAATGCGACTGGCGGGCGCCGCGGCCCAGCCGGATGCGCAGGCGCATGCAGTACTTGCAGCCCGGCCGCCAGTAGACGACAGGCCGGCCGTCGACCGCGCTGCGGCGTTGCGCCTCCAGCGCACCGATCGACCTCGGGAAGATCAGCGGCGAGTTCACGCCCGCGAGCAGCACGAACAGCAGCAGGAGTGCTGCTGCCTCGCCAGGGCTCCCGCTGAAGACCAGCCCGGTAGCAATGGCTGAGCCGCAGAGCACAAACAGTGTCGGCAGGATCCAGGTACGGGTCATGATGACGCAGGCTATCGATGAGTCCTCCCTTCACCGGCGGGCCGCGGCACCGCCTCCGACCCGATCGCGCACCCGACGCACCCGACGCACCAGCTCATCCGCGGCCTGCGGCCACTGGGCGTACTCAAACTCGAAGCCCGTCCGGGTCAGCCGGCCCGGGACGACACGGCGGCTCTTCAGCAGCAGTTCGGTGTCGGAACGCAGGGCGAACGCGCCGACCTCGGCCATCCACTTGGTCGCGGGGAGACCCACGGGCACACCCCACGCGGAGCGCAGGGCGCGCATGAACGCGCGCTGCGGCAGAGGATGGGGAGCCGCCAGGTTCACCGGCCCGGCGATGTCCTCCCGGTCGATCAAGAACTCCACCGCGCGCACGAAGTCGTGTTCGTGGATCCACGACACGTACTGCGCTCCACCGGCGACCGGGCCGCCGAGACCCAGGCGGGCCATTCCCAGCAGGACGGCGAAGACCCCGCCGGGGTCCGGGCTCATCACCATGGCCGAGCGCAGCGCGACCTTGCGCGTGGCCGGCGTTTCGGCCTGCTGCTGAGCCCGCTCCCAGGCCTTGGCGATCTCGACGCTGTATGCCCAGTAGTCCGGCACGCCCGGCTCGGTACCGCCGATCACACCGCTGATTTCGTCGTTGGGGGCGTCAAAGCGGTGCGCGTACACCGTGGCGGTGCTCATCTGCAGCCAGACCCGGGGCGGTCGGGCGGCGCCCGCGATCGCGGCGCCCACGACCCGGGTGGAGTCGACCCGGGAGTCCATCATTTCGTTCAGATTGGCGGCCGTGTATCGGCAACTCACCGTGCGTCCGGCCAGATTGATCACGACATCGCTGCCGTCCACGGCCGCCGTCCATGGCCCCAGGGTCCGACCGTCCCATGGGACCTCGCCCGCGCGGCTGGGGCGCCTGGTGAGAACCACGACCTCGTGGCCGGCGGCCTCGAGTGCGCGCTTCAGGACCGCGCCGACCTGTCCGGTCCCACCGGGAATCACGATCTTCATCGGATGCCCCTCCTCTGTCTCAGGGCGAGCCTAGACCAAGAGTTGAACACGTTCAAAACCAGGGGCTGTGCATCCGCGGTGCCAGTCAGCCGTTGGGAGTTGAGACGCGCGGGCGCTGATCTAGCTACTGGCCCGGTAGCGCCCAGGGGTCGTTCCGATGATGTCGGTGAACGCCGCGATGAAGCTGCTGGGATTGGACCATCCGCAGGCGTGGGCGGTCTGCGTGGTGTCTCGGCCATCGGCGAGGAGAACGAGCGCGTGGTGTACGCGCAGCTGCGTGCGCCACTCGTAGAAGGTCATGCCGAGTTCGTTGCGGAACAGTCGGCTGAGCGTGCGGCTGCTGGCTCCGACAGTCCTCGCGTGTTCGGCCAGTGAGGAGTTGTCGGCGGGGTTCTCGTACAGCCGCCGGGCCAATTCCCGCAGTCGGTCGTCCTGTGGCTCCGGCAGGTGCAGCGGCTGTTCGCGTGCTTCGTGAAGTTCATCGACGAGGACGCGGAGGAGGCGAGAGCGCGCGGATCGGCTGTAGTCGGGCACCGCGTCGTCGTAGCTGCGGGGACCGGTCAGGGCGAGGAGGACTTCGCGGGCGAGGCCGGAGGTCACGAACACCGCGGGATGGTCCGGCAGTAGCCGAGCGAGGGACGGCGTGAGAAAGGCGATGCGCATGTCGGTGTCACCGTGGGCTCGGTGGTAGTGCGTGAACCCAGCGGGGGTCCAGGCGACTCGGTTGGCCGGCACGATCGACGCACCACGCTCGGTGTGAACCGCCAGGACGCCACGTGCCGCGTACACCAGATGTCCCTGGTCATGGGACTGTGTCGCGCTCGATTCGCCGGACGGCCAGAGATGCCGCCCGCCGGATGCCCACATGTGTGATGTCACCCCGCTCTGGCGAGGTTGGCGGCGAACGGGCATCAGTTGGCATCGTATCGGTCGCCAGCCACCCCTGCCCCGGGTGACATTTGACGTCGTTTCGCAGTGGTCTTCGATCACGCGGAGCTCGAAGTCCCGGCTGAGGGAAGGGAAAGCGCATGGCGACGTTCGTGCTCGTGCCCGGCGGTTGGCACGGCTCCTGGTCGTACGAGGCGGTAGTGCCGCTTCTGGAGCGTGCCGGTCACAGCGTTCACGCGCTGACCTTGACCGGTCTGCGCCCGGACGACGACTACGCGAGTGTCGCGACCGCGAACCTCGACACCCACGCCGACGACGTGTTGCGACACCTGGACCGCGCCCACATCACCGGCGCGACGCTGGTCGGCCACAGCTACGGCGGGATGGTGATCGCCGCAGCAGCCGATCGCGCCCCTGACCGGGTCACACGCCTGGTCCACCTCGACGCGTACGTCCCACGGAACGGGGATTCGTGCTGGTCCTCAACCACCGAGCGCTACCGGCAGGCGTTCATGACCGGTGCCGCGGAAAACGGCTACGCCGTCCGCCCACCCGCCGGCGGCGACCCCCGCCGCCGTCCCCATCCCCTCGCGTCGTTCCTCCAAGCGATCCGTCTCACCGGCGCCGCGGCCAAGGTCCCTCGCCGCGAGTTCATCTTCTGCTCGGGCTGGGACGGCACACCGTTCGCCGACCAGCGCACCCGACTTGAATCTGATCCTGGGTGGCGGGTGCACGACCTTCCGACGGGTCATGACGCCATGCATGAGGCTTCCGAGGCGGTTGCTGCCCTGCTGCTCGGTGAATGAGTGCGGGCGGCGAACAGCAACCACAGGGCCATCGGTGCTGGGGCGTTGAACCTCAGACTGACCGGGGACCTACTGCGCCTGCAACGCCTACCCTGTCGCGGTGACGACCTCGCGAGTACTGTCGATTGCCCTCCAGGACACCGGTCGGCCCTCGCTGCGTCCACTGCCCATCGACGCAGCCGAGCTGCTTCACGATGTTGACGCTCCGCCGCGGCTGGTCGCCCATCTGCGAGCAGTCCACGACGTCGCAGGGCAACTCCTCGAATGGATCGCCACACGCAATCTCGATCTGGGCATCAACCCGGAGGCGGTTCTCTTCGGAGCCGCCACCCACGACATCGGCAAGACTCTGCACCCCGCCGAGTTGTCCGCTCCCGGTGCTGAGCACGAAGAAGCAGGCCGCGAACTGCTGATGACCCGAGGAGTCGACTCCGCCATGGCACGCTTCGCCGGAACACACGCCGCCTGGACCACTGAGGAGGCCGGGATGGAAGACCTCCTGGTCAGCCTGGCCGACAAGATCTGGAAGAACAAGCGGATCCCCGAGCTCGAAGACCTTGTCGTCGCCAGACTCGCATCGGCGAGCGGAAGACCGGTCTGGGAGGAGTTCCTCGACCTGGACAGTGTGCTCGCTCGCATCGGGGATCAGGCCGATGAGCGCCTCGCCTACCAAATGTCCTACCCGACAGTCGGGAGCGGCCATTGACGTCCGAATCTCCCAGACGCGCTCACGACACCGCACTCACGGAAGTGCCTTTACTCAGGCTGGAGTTGAGTACGCGTGCTCATACCGGGCGCCCACTGCGCGGCCAGTATGGGTGCACGGCGCCGACGAGAGCGTCGGTGTGATCCAGATTCAGCTGACTGTTGGGGGAATTTTCCATGTCGCGTCGTATCGTTCTGTCCGGGGTTGCCGCTGTCGTCGTCCTCGGAGGCGCCGGTGCCTTCGCCCTCGCCTACGCCGGGGACCAGCCTCCGGCGCTGGCGCACAGCACGGCCCGCTACACCGCTCCCGACGGCAACCGCGACGGCTCGTTTACCTTCACCACTGACGTCACCGCGTCCTCCGATGTCAAGAGCGTGAAGGTGCTGGCCTGGCCGGCGAGCTCGTCCTTCGCGAAGAAGGGTCTGACCGCCAAGGAGATGACCACCGCGGAGTCGGCCGTCTGCAAGCCCTCGGGTGGGGACACCCAGCGGTGCACCTACAAGGTCACCGTCACCCGCGCCGATGCCGCCGAGTCCCCGCGGGGCCTGTGGCACGTGGCCGTCCTGGCCACCGACAAGGACGGCGACACGACGCTGGACACCAAGGCGGCCGACTTCACGGTGTGATCCAGAAGTGCGTGTGATCGTGGCACGCGGTGCGGCTGGGCAACCTGTTGTGCGGACCCCGTGTCCTCTTCTGGAGGTCAGGGACGAGCCAACCTGCCGTGGCCCAATGCCTGCACGAAGGACGACCAAGCACCACCGCGAACCATGACCACCGGGCCCCCCGCGCTCTTGGAGTCGCGTACCAGCGCACGTGCGTCGATCCACGCGCACTCGACGCACTCGCCTCCCGCGCCGTTGCTGTACGTCGACGTGAACCACATCGGGCGACCGTCGTCCTCAGACTCTGCATTGCTCACGTTGTGTGGTCCTTCAAGACGGAGTTGATCAGCTGAACGGAACGCTGAGGACTGAGGGCCGCGGCTCGCAAGCCGTCGAATGCCCTCGTGTACTCACGGACATGATGCTCGCCTTCGAGGTATACGGCATCGGTGATGCCGTCCCGATACACCAGATCCGGGTCTTCCTGGTCGGGGAAGCCCAGCATGGTGAAGGAGCCCGTGACGGGATAGGTGCCTGAGTCGAACGGCAGCACCTGCAAAGTCACGCTCGGCAACTCGGCCGAGTCCAGCACGCGTTCCAGTTGCTCGCGCATCAACGCCTGATCTCCGATGACATGACGCAGAGCGGCCTCGTTCACGACGAACCAGGCATCGGGGGCCTGAGGTCGCGTGAGCAGGGTCTGGCGCTCCATGCGTACACGTACCGCCCTGTCGATGTCCTCGGCCGACATGTGCGCTCCCGTCTTGTGGAGCTCGCCGGCGTATGACTCGGTCTGCATGAGGCCAGGGATCAACTCGCATTGGTACTGGCGGAACGTGGAGGCTTCCTGCTCCAGACCGATGTAGATGTTGAACCATTCGGGCACGCCCGAGCCGTGCACCTGCCACCAACCACGCGTCTTGGCCTCCCGGGCCAAGGACTTGAGGAACTCACGTAGCTCGTCGGTGGTGCCGTAGAACCTGCACAGTGCGTCGATGTCTGATGGCTGAACCCGGCCGCTCCCCGTCTCCATCCGGTTGACCTTGGATCCGCTCCAGTCCAGGGCCTCACCGACCTGTGCGCAGGTCCGGGTGCTGTTCTCTCGGAGCTTCTTCAGCTCGATCGAGAGACGACGGCGGCGTGCCGTCGGGGAACCAGCCATCTCAACCCTCCGTGGAATAGCGGACGTTCAGTCTCGCGCCAAGGTGCGTACCTGCCAATCACTCGGAAGTGGGAATCCCGCCGTGCACATTGCACGACGGGATACGCCCGCGCCATTCTGATGGCGGCGCCACTCACCGTGAGGAGGCGTAACGCTCTGCTGATCAAGCGGAGGGTGGCATGCGACGAGAGGCGGGTCTCCGTGATCCAGGAAGCGTGTATGTCGAGGAAGGCGTGGGACCTGGACTTCACCGCGGAACCCGAGGAAGTGGCGGCTCTACGCCGGATCATGCGGGTGCACCTGGCGATGTGGGGCCTGCACGACGTGACAGACGTGGCCCAGCTGTGTGTGAGCGAGCTGGTGTCCAATGTCATCAACCATGTGGGCATCGGCACCCCTACCACGCTCGTCGTCGCCATGAGCGGAACACGTCTACGGATCGAGGTCCACGACCCCGACACGCGGGCTCTGCCCACCCTCCTCGAATCTGGGCTGGAGGCGGAGTCCGGCAGAGGGATGGCACTGCTCGATGCCGTAACCGACCGTTGGGGCGTCCAGCTTCTGGCTGACCGAAAGGTGACATGGTGCGAGTTGGGGACGGGGCTGCCTTCGGCTGATGGGCACTTGGGAGGGGATCGTGTTAACCGGGTCGAAGCACTGCTGAGCGCCTATGGCTGCGAGCAGGCACGACTACGTCTTGCAGGCTCGGGCGTCCTGAGCGTGGCAGAGGATGCGTTGATCGACCTCGTCACCGACGTCCTTCACTGGCTGCGAGCTCACGGACGCGACGTGGACGAGGCCCTTGAGCGAGCACATGCCTACTTCAGGGTTGAAGTCTCGGAAGGCGAAGCTCTGCGCCTTTGAGTGACTTGGCGGCGCGCTGTAGCGCTTTGCGAATCCCACAAGCAGCTTCGTCAGAAGCAGCGCTCGCCGTCGTGGAGGTAAGGCACCCGCCCGATGTTTAGAGCGTTCACCGCTGGCGGGGGACCTTTCGGCTCGCACCGCCTACGCGGACCACCGAACGCCCAGTCAAGGTTCCACCGACCCTGCTGGAGGAGTGGATGCCGGCGTTCCTAACCCAACTCGCCATCCCGGGAGCACAGTTCGTTCGTGACACAGACAGCAGTGGCGTACCGCTGCTGTACCTGTTCGACGCCGAGCGGGAGTCCTTCGCGGCATTCAGGGAGGGCACTTCCGGATGGACGGTTCGGCAGGGTGGGCCCGTGGCGTTGTGGGACAAGGCCGAGCAGACCCTTACGGCTTGGCGGGACGCGGGGCAGCCCGCCATCGATGTGGTAAGCCTCCATGTCTCAAGCCTCAAGCTGTGCCCACACCTTCCGGATCGGCAGGATGCCGCTGATGGAGTGGGAGCTCCGGATTGGTTGAGCCGACGTGTTGGCTTCTGGAGACAGCGGGCTCGTGACGCATGAGGGCCCTCAGCCGTTCCAAGGGGGCATCAATCGGGTTGGACCATGAGGACCAGGTCGGGGAACAACCTGAAGCTTCCCCCTTCGCGACCACAGGGCGCTTTCATCGAGTCAAGATCTGGCGGCCGTACCTGCGGGCGAACTAGTCTAGGGAACTGGGTTAGTTGGAGGCTCAAGAGGCCTTGAACCACGAGAGGTGCGGAGCAGCGTGGCGAATGTTGACCTGTCCGACTGGGATGACGCAGACGGTGAAGAAGAGGACACCGCCGCATCAGTGACCTCTGAAGAGGTCACACGAGCTGTCGTAACGGATACCGACTGGACCGCTGAAACGATTCTTAGTCAGCTCCGTCGAGGAAACATCCAGCTCAATCCACGCTTTCAGCGTCGCGATGCTTGGAACAAGCCAAGGAAGAGTCGCTTCATCGAATCTCTTATCCTCGGCCTGCCGATTCCGCAGATCGTCCTCGCCGAGGATAAGAATCGACGCGGAAAGTTCATTGTGCTCGATGGGAAGCAGCGTCTGCTAGCTCTCCGACAGTTTGCGGCAGGCTCATCATTTGCGGCGTCCGCAGAGGAAGAGGACTTTAAGGGATTCTCACTCACCGCACTTGAGGTCCGTGAGGATCTGCGGCTTGCGACGCTTCGAAAGATGGAGGAAGACGACAGTTATGTGGACGATCTGAATTCACTCCTTAACGAGACCATTCGGACTGTTGTTGTACGCCGTTGGCCTAATGAAGATTTCCTCAATCTCGTCTTTCTCCGGCTAAATACAGGCAGTGTTAAGTTGTCCCCTCAGGAGCTTCGACAGGCACTCCATCCCGGTCCGTTTACCGACTTCCTGGACGATTGCGCCTCTGACAGTGACTGGCTCCGAGCCGCTCTGCGTATCGACAAGCCGGACTTTCGCATGCGTGACGTGGAAGTGCTACTGCGATATTTCGGGTTCCAGTTCACCTTGGATGAATATACGGGAAACCTCAAGAAGTTTTTGGATGAGACCGTCAATCTCCTCAATGCGCAATGGACGAAGGAAGACGTTCGCATCAAGGATGTGGGAGAAAACTGCAACAAGGCCATCGAGGCGACTTTCAAGATTTTCGGGGATAATGCGTTTTATCGCTGGGCTAACGGAAAGTATGAAGGGCGCTTCAATCGGGCCGTTTTCGATGTGATGACGTACTATTTCTCCGAGGAAGCCGTTCGGGCTAAGTCCTTCTCTCGCGCGTCGGCTGTCGAGTCTGCCTTCCGCGATCTCTGTGACACCAATCAACGTTTCGTTGAGTCAATTCAGACAACCACAAAGACTCCGCTTGCTACCCATCGTCGTCTATCCCTCTGGGGTGAGGCGCTCGGTGAAGCCATCGAGATGCCGCTGCGCGTGCCTGAATTCCGCGACAACCGCCTCGTTCCGTAGGAGTTCGGATGGCCTCGTTGCGATTCGATGAGTTGGAGAGGCGGATCGAAGAACTGCGGCATAATTTCTTGCCACAGAAGTTCGATCCTACGGGCGACTATGAAGACCTCGTCTACGAGCAGACGCGCGCCTTCAGGGTTTTAGCGCATGCAGAATTTGAGTCATTCATCGAGGACCGGGTTATTGAGGTTATAGACGATGCAGTTTCCGGCTGGAAGGTGAGTGGCTCAATTACCGTCAGTCTACTAGCGGTAATGGCTTATAGGGAAACTGCTCCACCTATTCCGGAATCTCTAAGTGAGGCCGCTGCCAAGCCGGCAAAATATCCTGCGCTAGGGGCGCGCATAGAGGCTGCCCGGGCCGATATGCATCGATATGCTCGAAAGCAGAATCATGGCATAAAGGAAAAGAACCTTCTGAAATTGCTTCTGCCCATCGGTCTACAGGAGGCAGATATCGATTCTGGCTGGCTCAGTGCGACCGAGACTTGGGCGACGGCCCGCGGTGACGCCGCTCATAAGGGAGCGAAGATGCAGGTCAAGCCTGATCCACAAAACGAGCTAAAGACGGTAAATGTAGTGCTAGACGGATTTCGTGATCTCGACGTCCAGATGGAAAGTAAGTAGTACGACGCGAAAGAGCAACGCGCGCGACATCCGACTTAACTGCGGGGACGTCGGATGTTGCGACAGCTTAAATGGAGTGTCGCCTCGGAGGTTCAACATTTCTCGTCTCGTACGGCCTGAGTAAATGCTTGCCATGCCTCATTCCGAACAGCAACGAACGGGCCACCGGTGCTCTTCGAGTCACGTGCGAGGGCTCCGTCCCTCGTGCGTGCACACTCGACACACTCTGTCCCGCTGCCCCCGCTGTAGGAGGACTTGAACCACCGGTGTACCGAGGGCGTCGTCATCAAAACTCGTTGCTTATACGGTCGACGATCTCCGTTGATGTCTCGAGGCCGAGTTCCTGCGCGCTGAGGTATTCAAACGCCAACTTATAACGCTCCAGTTCTTGGTTCTTCTCCATGAAGAGCCCGCCGCTGAGTAGGTCGACGTACACCGCGTCTAGATCCGAAGCTGGCCCCCGGAGGATGACGAAGCTACCAACTGCCGCTGCGTGTGCCCCTGACGAAAACGGAAGCACTTGTACGGTGACGCGGGGGCGCTGAGTGAGGGTAAGCAAGTGGTCGAGCTGCTCTCGCATGACCTCGCTCCCTCCGGCTCTGCACCGGAGAGCCGCTTCGTCGATGACACACCAGATGTGCGGTGGATCATCTCGATCGAGGAGTTCTTGTCGCTTCATGCGGATGTCGACCACGTGTTGCACTACCCGCTCTGGGCACTGCACCTCTGAGGCTCGGTGAACGGCTTCGGCGTAGGCTCGGGTCTGGAGTAACCCTGGGATGTACATGCAGGCGTAGTGGTCTTCGCATACGACTTCATCCTCCAGCGTGAGCATGAGGTTCATAGACTCGGGGATGGGGTCGGCGAGTGAGCGCCACCATCCCTGGATTTTGGCGTCCTTCGCCAGCTCTACGAGGGCGAGTCGTTCCTCGTCCGACGCGCCTACTCGCGACAAAGGGCATCTACTGCAGGCCACTTGACCGTGTCTTCCTTGGTCTCGTACCGACTGAGCGTCGCCTTCGAGACGGTGTGCCGACCTCTTCGAGTGTCAACCTCTTGCGCTCACGGAGACGGCGAAGGTCAGCGCCTAGTTGGCGCCTTCGAGTTGTGGGTCCAACTGGCGTCCCTGAGGCCCTTCGTAAGTCTCGTGCTTCAGCCGCCATGTGATCGCCATCGGCTTACAAGGGCTAACACAATGAGCCGAGTTGTCGGTGAGTGGTGAGACAGCAGGCGAGTTTGAGGAACGCTTCATGGATGTCGGCCCTGCGTTCCCATCGGATGCGCAGAGGGCGGAAGCCGTGCAGCCACGCGAAACTCCTCTCCACGACCCAGCGGTAGGTGCCTAGTCCCGTGCCGTGCAGGGTGCCGCGTCTGGCGATCGCGGGCACGATGCCCCGGGCGCGGACCTGGTCACGGTAGATGTCATGGTCGTAGTCCCGGTCAGCGAACAGCGAGTCCGGCTTGCGTCGGGGACGGCCGATGCGGCCGCGGACCGGTGGGATCGCGTCGAGCAGTGGCAGCAGTTGCGTGACGTCGTTGCGGTTGCCGGCGGTCAGCAGGACCGCGAGCGGGGTGCCGTGGCCGTCGGTGATCAGATGGTGCTTCGAGCCGGCGCGGCCCCGGTCGACCGGCGAGGGGCCCGTGTGGATCCCCCTTTTAGCGCCCTGACGTGGGAGGAATCGACCACGCACCTTGACCAGTCCAGCCGGGAGGCCGCATTCAACTCGGCCAGCGGGACTTCGTGCAGCCGCTGCCACACGCCGGCCTCGTTCCAGTCCCGCAGCCGTCGCCAGCACGTCATGCCCGACCCGAAGCCGAGGTTCTGCGGCAGGTACTCCCACTGGATCCCCGTATGCAGCACGTACAAGATCCCGCACAGCACATCCCGGTCCGGCAACGGCCTGCGGCCGGGATACCGGAACCTGCGCTCACGCTGCGGCAGCAGCGGTTCCACACGGTCCCACAACTCATCCGACACGATCCACGGCGACGTCCCCACACCAGACCGAACGCGCAACTCCCGCACCAGTCATGGCGGCCAGGAACGACCCAACGCTTTGTGTTAGCCGTTGTTACTGCCTGTTTGCCCCTCGTACGTGGCAGGACCGAGCAGCGTCCACGGCTGAGACTTGCCGATGTCGGTGTTCTTGTAGTGGCGCGTGATTCGGGCCAACGTGAATCAGTTCTGACAGCAGCCGCTGACAATTGACTGATCATCGCCGAAAGATGATCGTTTTTGGATCGTCGCCTTTCGACGGAGGCGACTTGGGCAGCGCCGTGGGCGAGCACTCGTGTCGTCATGGTTGCCGTGGGGCTGCCCGCCTCCGTCTGCCCGATGGGGCGTGACGGCCGAACGTTCAGATTGCTCCGGAGATTGAAAGCGGCGGCGCAGGTCACTTTCGTTCGACCGATTACTTCGCCGGTTGCCTCCGGTCATACAAGCAAAACGCATCAGCACCCCGAGATCGTTGTGCGCCAAGGGATGGGACACCGTCGACATGACTGAAGCCGTGAAGGGCCCCGCCAGCTACTTCCCTTCGATCGAGAAGAAGTACGGCCGCCCGATAGCAGAGTGGCAGGGGATCATCCGTTCCTCGCCCTTGACCAGGCATATGGAACTCGTCTCCTGGCTCAAAACCGAACATGGGCTGGGGCACGGGCACGCGAACGCCCTCGTCGCGCACACCCTTGCAGAGGACAGCAGGAAGTAGGCCAGAGGCCGCGCGGACAGGTGAGGTCGGGGGCCCGGCAGCACCTGTCCGCGCGGCCTCTCAGCCGGGGCCGCTGGATGAGGGCCGCCCGTTACTGGGCCCCGTGGCACCCCTGGTACGCCTGCCCCGACCCACACCAACAAGCCGCCCCCCGCTGCGGAGGCCAGGCCACCGCCCGCCCCCGTGCCGCCAGCGTCGTCGCGTACTGCGGGAGCAGGGAGATGTCCTCCGGTGACGAGGCCTCCGACGCGGCGAACGCCTCGTAGGAGGGGACCGTGCCCGTGACGATGCCCAGGTTCGGGGTGCCGGAGGCGGAGAGTTCGCGCAGTGACGTTTCTATGGTCGCCAGGTGCTCCTCGTGGGAGGGGTACTCCGTGGCCAGCGACGGATACGCGTCCAGCAGCTCCGTCAGTTCCTCAGCCGTCCAGTGCAGGACCGCCACGGGGAACGGGCGGGACAGGGCCTCCCGGTAGGTGCCGAGCTCGGCTCGCAGGCGGGAGATCTCCGCGGCCAGTTCCGCCGGGTTGTCCGAGCCCAGGGACCAGACGCGCTTGGGGTCGTGGAGCTCGTCCAGGGAGACCGGGGAGGTGTGCAGGGTGTCGGCCAGGACGTCCCAGTCGTCGTGGCCCATGCCCAGCATGCGGCGCACCCGGTGGCGGCCGAACAGCAGCGGATGCGTGGCGTACGGAGGCGGCTCCGGGACGTCCGCCAGCAACAGTTCCACACCCTCCGTGAACGTCTCCTGCGCCGCTTCCAGCTCGTCGTGGGCTTCCAGGGACTCCGCCACGATCACCCAGGGGGCCGGGTCGCGGGGGGACGCCGCGCGGACGCCCTCGATGATCGCTCTGGCCTCCGCCTCATGGCCGTACTCCCAGAGGTTCGAGGCCTTGAGGGCCCGTACCAGAAGCGGGTTCTCCAGGCTGTCCGGGGACGACAGCAGGCGGTCGTAGAGAGTGGTCGCGGCGGGGCGGTCGCCGGACAGTTCCAGGTGGGCGGAGGCCCGCAGCAGCAGGGCCTCGGCGTCCTCGGGATGCAGGCCGGCGGTCCGCTCCAGGCGTGCCGCTTCGGCGGTGTGGTCGACGTTCTCGGCAGGCGTGTCGGGGCGCATGGGGGACACCGTACTGCCGAGCGGTGACAAAGAAGAGAAGAAGGTGGAGAGAGACGCAGGCCAGCGCCGGTGGGAGGGCCCTGACGGGAGCTCCCGCCGACGCTGGAAGGAGGCCCTGGATGACTGCGTCAGTCCCACTGCTCGTCCGCGAGGGAGCTGACGGGCTGCGGCTTGCCGATGACGGCCAGGGCGATGAAGAAGTTGATCTGGCCGATCGCGATGGTCAGGGTGGCCAGCGCCTTCTCGTCGTAGTGCTTCGCCACCTCGGCGTACAGCTCGTCACAGACGCGCTCCCTGCCGTGCGGGGCGGGCTGGAGGGTGGCCTCCACCAAGGCCAGGGCGGCGCGCTCGGCGTCGGTGAAGTACGGGGCGTCCTGCCAGGAGGAGACGGCGGTGATGCGCTCCTCGGACTCCCCGGCCTTGCGCAGGAAACCGGTGTTCAGGATCGTCAGGTAGGTGTTGCCGACGATCTGCCCGGCGCGCAGGTGGACGAGGTTCATCGTGGTGCGCGGCACCGAGCGGTTGCCCGTGGCCCGGAAGAGGGCGGCGCTGATGTCGTTCAGCTCGGGCACGAACTCGGCCGGGTTCGGCATCCGGGAGATGGAGGTGTTCGTCATGGCTGCTCTCCTTCGCTTCGGCCTGGTTGGCCTCTTCACAGCACTGACGGACCGGCGCACACAGGTGTGACAGGAATCCGGGAAGTTCTCTGGGGTGTCCGGACCTACGGGGCACCGGCCTTCGGAAGGGATCGGAAGTCTGTCGGCGGTGGCCGTGATCTGTCGGTGGAATGTCGGCGGAGGTTGCGATCTTGGGCGGGTTGGTGCTCCCCGGGAGCACGCCGCACCAGAGCGCAAGGAGCCTGTCATCGTGTCTTCCGCAGTCCAGAGCAGAGCGTGGGACGTTCACCGGCTGCCGTCTGCCGAGCGAAAGACCTTCCTGGTCACCGGGGGTAACGCCGGGATCGGCTACTTCGCCGCGGAGCAGCTCGCCGCCACCGGCGCCGTTGTCGTACTCGGCAGCCGGGACGCCGCGAAAGCCGACGCCGCCATCGCCTCGATCCGCTCGCGGGTGTCCGGCGCGCGGGTGCGGCACCTTCAACTGGACCTCGCGGACCTGTCGTCCTTGAAGTCCGCCGTGGACAGGCTGGACCTCGATCATCTCGACGCGGTGGTCCACAACGCGGGGGTCGCGCTCGACGACCCGCCGCGTCGAGAGACCAGGGACGGCCACGAGCTGATGTTCGGCACCAATCACCTCGGTCACTTCGCGCTCACCCAGTGGCTGGCCCCCCTGCTGTCCTCGGCGCCGGCGGGTCGCATCGTGACGGTGGGAAGCTTCGCGGCGCGGTCCGAGCGACTGGACCTGGGCGATCTTCAGTCGACCCAGGACTACCGGCCCAAGCGCACCTACGGCCGGTCGAAGCTGGCGCAGATGTACTTCGGCTTCGAACTCGACCGCCGCCTGCGTGCCGCCGGCAGCACGGTGCTCAGTGTGGTGGCCCACCCCGGCGGCGCACTGGACCCCCTCACCCCGTCCCGCCCGCAGGTACACGTGACGACCGCCGGCGAGCGGCTGCGGGCCCTGCCCGCCGGGCTCCTGGTGCAGGGCAAGGACGCTGGAGCATGGCCCGTCGTCCGGGCCGTCCTCGACCCGGAGGTGCGGGGAGGGCAGCTGTGGGGGCCGAGGGTGTTCGGCCTGCGCGGCACCCCACGGCGTGAACCCGTCCCCTCTCATATGGCCGACCCGGCCGTCGCCGCTCGCCTGTGGGCCGCCAGCGCCGAGCTGGTCGGCGCCGATCCGCACCTCGGCTTTCGGTAGGCGCGGAGCCGCGCCCTTACTTTCGAACTGTGGCTGGCTGGTCGCTCCCCCACTCTCGGCTTCGCTCGAGCGGGGGGACCCCCATCGCGGCGGTAGCCGCAGATCGAAACAGCCCCGCGTCCCTTCCGGGGCGGCGCGCCGTCCGCCGACTACTCCCCAGGGAGTAATCCGCACCCGCCGTCGCCCCCGGCAGTACGCGTCACCTCGCCCTCCCGTCCGACGAAAGCCGTGGTTCTCACCGGGAGTCTGGAGACCGAAGAAGACGTCACCCGGAGGGAGATCGGTCAATGAGGGCCGGAGAGACAACCGCTACGACGAGGCCTGGGCCGCGGCGCGGGCGAGCCGTTCCATGGGCGGTGCTCGGGCTGTGGATTGCCGTGATCGCGCTCGTCGGGCCGTTCGCGGCGAAGCTCGGCAGCGTGCAGCACGACAAGGTCACCGACTACCTGCCGGCGAGCGCGGACTCGACGCAAGTGGCGAAGATCGAGGAGAAGTTGCCCGGTGGCGAGACCACGGAGATGGTGCTCGTCTACCACCGGGACGGCGGGCTCAGCGCCGCCGACCGGGAGACCGCGGCCGGGCAGGTCTCGGAGATCACCCGGCAGCACGAGCTGATCGGCGGTGCTCCCCAGGGGATTCCGTCCAAGGACGGCACGACCCTGATGTACCCGGTCGCCAGCAACGAGCCCGGGGCGGACGAGGAGAAGCAGGACCAGCTCGTAACCGACGTTCGCAAAGTCGCCCAGGGCGAAGGCGGGTTGAGCGTCGATGTGGGCGGCACCGGCGCGCTGGCCACCGACTCCGGCGCGGTCTACGACTCGCTCGGCGGACCGCTGCTCTACACCACCGTCGCCGTCGTGGCCGTACTGCTGATCCTGATCTACCGCAGCCCCGTGCTGTGGCTCGTGCCCCTCGTCGTCGCCGGGATCGCCGACTACATGTCGATGGGCGTCGCCTACGGCCTCAACCAGGCCTTCGGCACGACCGTCTCGGGGCAGAGTTCGGGTGTGATGACGATCCTCGTGTTCGGGGCGGGCACGGACTACGCGCTGCTGCTCGTCGCGCGCTACCGGGAGGAGCTGCGGCGCATCGAGCGCCCCTACGAGGCCATGGTCGCCGCCCTGCGCGGATGCGGGCCCGCCGTGCTCGCCTCCTCCGGCACCGTCGCCGCCGGACTGCTGTGCCTGCTCGCCGCCGACCTCAACAGCAGCAAGGGCATGGGCCCGCTCGGCACCGTCGGTGTGCTGTGCGCGCTGATCGCGATGCTGACCCTGCTCCCCGCCATCCTCGTACTGGTCGGACGGCGGGTGTTCTGGCCGCTCGTGCCCGCCTTCGGGAGCACGCCCAAGCAGCGGCGGAGCCTGTTCGCGGCGATGGGCAGCTCTGCCGGACGCAGGCCGCTGACCGTACTCGCGAGCGGTGCCGTACTGCTCGGCGCCCTCGCCCTCGGCTCACTCAACCTGCCGGGATCGCTCAAGCAGGAGGACTCCTTCGTCAAGAAGCCGGAGTCCGTCGTGGCGATGGAGACCCTCGCCAAGTCCTTTCCCGAGAGCGGCAGCCAGCCCATCGACGTGATCACCCCGCAGGGGCGCGCTGACGAGACCCTCGCGACCGTCCGCGGCACACCGGGCGTCGGCAGCGCGGAGAAGGGGCGTACGGGAGACGGCTGGACCGAGATCTCCGTCTTCGCGAAGAGCGCACCCCAGTCGGCGGGGGAGACCGCCACCATCAAGTCCCTGCGGGACGAACTGAAGGGCTCCTACGTCGGCGGGGACAGCGCCCAGCAGATCGACCTGGAGGTCACCAACGCACGGGACACGAAGATCGTCGTACCGCTCGTCCTCGTCTCCGTGATGCTCATCCTGATCGGGCTGCTGCGGAGTCTGGTCGCACCGCTGCTCCTGGTGGTGGCGGTCGTCGCGGTGTGGGGCGCCTCCCTCGGGATCGGCGGACTGGTCTTCGAACCGCTCCTCGGCCTCAAGGGCACCGATCCGGGGCTCGGACTGCTGTCCTTCGTGTTCCTGGTCGCCCTCGGCGTCGACTACGGCATCTTCCTCATGCACCGGATGAGGGAGGAGTCCCTGGCGGGAGCGGAACCGGCCACGGCGGCACTCACCGCACTGCGCACCACCGGCGGCGTCATCGCCTCCGCCGGACTCGTCCTCGCCGCGACTTTCGCCGTGCTGACGAACATGGGACTGGTGCAGCTGGTCCAGCTCGGCTTCGTGATCGCCGTCGGCGTCCTGCTCGACACCTTCCTCGTGCGGACGTATCTGGTGACCAGTGCCAGCGTCGCCCTGGGCCGGAAGGTGTGGTGGCCGGGCGTGCTCTCACGGAAGCCCGGGCCGGCCGAACCGGCCGGGTCACGCGGACCGGGCGGACCGACCGGGCCGCCCCGGCAGCCGGAAACCGTCAGAGCACCCTGAGCACGCTGATCGAAGACCTCGATCGAACGCTCTGATCGAGCACGCTGATCGAGCACCTTGATCCGGCGGGTCCGCCCGGGTGCCTCTCCTTTCGGAGGGGCGCCCGGATTCCCGCACGAGCACCGGAAGATGGAGCCGTGGAAGAACGGGGAACGACCACAGGGGTACGCGAACGGTCGACGGCGGAGACGGCGGCCGGTGGCGGCGGGCGGTCCCGTCGCGTCGAGCGCATCATGTCCGCCATCAACCGCGAACCGCTGACCGCACCGCACCGCACCCGCAACGACGCGGTCCTCGCGCTGGGCCTCGCCGTGCTCGCCGTAGCCATCACCCCCCTGATGGGCGGCGGCGAAGGGACCCGGCCCGGCCATCTCAGCTGGATGCTGCTGCTCGCCGGGTACGTGCCTCTCGCATGGCGCCGCCGCCGTCCGGTGGCGGCCCTGCTCGGGGTGGTGGCCTGCATGGCTCCGTACTACGCCTTCGACTACAACCCCGCCCTGCCCGCCCCCGCGATCGTCCTGGCGCTCTACACCGTCGCGGCGACCGGCGCCGTACGCCGCACGCTGCTCACCGGTGTCGCCGTCCTCGGCTCGACAGTGATCAGCAACGGCATCACCGACCAGGACGAGGCGCTGGACTCCCTGGAGATCTCCGGCTGGATCATCGCGGTCCTGGTCGTCGGTGTCGCCGTCCGCTACTACCGCTTGTACGTCGCCTCCATCGTCGAGCGGGCCGAGCGGGCCGAACGCACCCGGGAGGAGGAGGCCAGGCGCCGCGTCGCCGAGGAACGGCTGCGGATCGCCCGTGACCTGCACGACCTGCTCGCCCACAGCATCACGCTCATCGGCGTGCAGACGTCCGTGGCGGCCCATGTCCTCACTGCCGACCCCGAGCGCCTCGACCGCAAGGCCGTCGCCCAGGCACTGGACGACATCGCGGGGACCTGCCGGACCGCCCGGGGGGAACTGCGTACGACGCTGGAGGTGCTGCGGGCGCAGGACACGGCCGAGGGAGCGGGAGCGGGCGCGGATCTGGGAGCGGGGGCCGGTTCCGTGTCGGGGGCCGAGGGCATGCGGGGGCCGCTGCCCGGGATCGACGGGCTGGCCGGTCTCGCGGAGACCGGCCGGGTGGCCGGGGCCAAGGTCGAACTGTCCGTCCGCGCGGACGGCGTCCCGCCCTCCGTGGGCGCCGCCGCGTACCGGATCGTGCAGGAGGCGCTCACCAACGCCGTACGTCACGGTGGCCGCGAGGACCTCACCGTGCGGGTGGGTCTGTGGACCGCGGACGGCGCACTGCGAGTGAGTGTCAGGGACGACGGGACGGGCGGGGACGCCGGCTCGGGCGGCGGGGTGGGCCCGTCCGACGGCACGCCCGGGTTCGGGCTCGTCGGAATGCGGGAGCGGGCCCGTAGCGTGGGCGGCACACTGGACGCCGGTCCGGGGCCCGCCGAGGGCTTCGAGGTGACCGCCACACTGCCGCTGTCCCGGGAGGACGAGGTTCGATGACCATCCGCGTACTGCTGGCCGACGACCAGAACCTCGTACGGGCCTCCTTCGCGATGCTCGTCTCGTCGGCCGGGGACATGGAGGTCGTCGCCGAGGCGGGCACCGGGCGGGAGGCCGTGGCGCTGGCCCGGTCGGCGCGGGCCGATCTCATCGTGATGGACATCCGCATGCCCGACCTCGACGGGATCGAGGCGACCCGGCTCATCGCCGCCGACGAGGATCTCGCGGGGGTGAAGGTGCTCGTCCTGACGACGTACGAGACCGACGAGCACATCGTCGAGGCACTGCGGGCCGGGGCGTCCGGCTTCCTCGTGAAGGACATCAGGCCGGCCGAACTCCTCGACGCCATCCGGACGGTGGCCGCGGGGGAGTCCCTCCTTTCGCCCGGTCCCACCTCGCGGCTGATCGCCCGCTTTCTGCGCGCGCCGAACACCGCGACGGCACCCGCGGTGGGCGGGCCGAGCGGGCTGTCCGAACGGGAACGGCAGGTGCTCGCGCTGGTCGCGCGCGGTCTCAACAACTCCGAGATCGCCGACGCGTTGGGACTCAGCCCGCTGACCGCGAAGACCCATGTCAGCCGGATCATGGGCAAGTTGGGGGCGCGCGACCGGACACAGCTGGTGATCGTGGCGTACGAGTCGGGGCTTGTGATACCTGGGACTGCCTGAGTTCGGGCAGTCTTTCTCACCGACACTCCCTACGGCGAGGGCTCCTTGCATGTCGGCCCGCGTGAAGGGGAGGCCCCTGCCGAACCCGGCAGGGGCCTCGTCGTGCGAACGGTCACTAGATCGTCACGCCGTCGATCTGCAGCGTCTGCACCGCCTTCGCCGCGAACGGGACCGCCACCGTCTTGCCGCTCAGGCGGGTGTCGGAGTACGCCGCGTACTTGTCGCCGCCCGTGGTGACCGTGTTCCAGCGCGGGACCAAGCCGCCCGAGCCGCCGCTGACCGTGCTGAAGCGGGACAGGTCGAAGGTCAGGGTCTGGGCGGAGGTGGAGGTGTTCAGGGCGACGATGACCAGGCGCTTCGCGCTCGCGTCGTAGGCCGCCGCCGCGTAGCTGACGCCCGTGTCGAGGATCCTCATGCCCGGGCGGATGTGGCGGCTGAACTGCGCCATCACGTAGTACTTCGTCTGGACCGTCGTCGGCTGGAGCGAGCCCTGGTCGTACGCGATCATCGCCCAGCCCGTCGACGGGTCCATGACCTGCCAGTAGACCCAGGCCGTCGGGTGGAGCCAGCGGAAGTCGTAGAGCAGGTTGCTCGCCATGGTGGCGCCCGAGCCGTCGCTGTCGCCCGTCTCCGAGTTCCACAGGGCCTTGCCGGAGTTCGTGACGACGTCCGTGTAGAGGCCGTCCCTGCGGCCGCCGGAGCCCTGGTAGCCGTGTACGTTCACCCGGTTCACCAGGGCCTTCGTCGAGGAGCTGAAGGAACCCCACGTCGTGCGGGCCAGGTCGTAGCTCGTCTCGTCGGACGCCGAGATCTTCGTGGCGGTCAGGCCGCGCTTGTCCAACTCGCTGCGCATGTACGGGAGTACGGCCGACTGGACGGTGGCGTCCATGTGGCAGCCCTCCTGGGTACCGGTCGCCGTCCACCAGCTTGAGCTGGGCTCGTTGAAGGGGTCGACCGTCGCGAAGTTCACGCCCCAGGTGTTCTTCGCGCGCAGGGCCACCGCGGCCAGGTGGGAGGCGTGCTGGCGGTAGTTCCAGGACTGGAGGTTGTTGCCGCCGTCCGAGGCGCCCGAGGGGTTGTGGTTGAGGCACATCCACCACATCGGGGAGTTCGCGAACAGCTCGGTCGTCGCGCCCCGGTTCACCGCCTTCACCAGCATCGCGCGCTGGTTGGCGTCCGCGGTCCAGTCCCAGGCGGAGGACGCCGGGTCCTCGTTGTTCCAGTCCTGCCAGAAGCCCTCGATCTGCTTGAAGGCGGGGATGTTCGGGGACACGGCCATCGTGGTGCCCGACACGCTGTTCCAGCTGGAGGCGCCCAGGTTGTAGCGGGCGATGTTCAGGCCGAGGCCGGGCAGCGTCGTGCCGTTGTACGACACCGACTTGGTGGTGAAGAAGATGTCGGCGAAGTCGTCCCGGGCGCCGAACACATTGGCCCACCAGGCCAGCGAGGTGCCCCAGCCCTCCCACGTGCCGTACGACGTACCGGGGTTGACGGCGATCGTGGCGTCCGCGTGTGCGGTGCCGGTCGCCAGGGCGCTGCCGAGGAGCGAACCCCCCGCGGCCGTGAGCAGCGTTCTGCGTCGGATCATGGCTACTCCGAAGTCCGATTCGATCGTCGTCGATCCCTGAACCGGCGACGTGGCTTGTCCCGCTCATGCCAGGACGAACGAAGCATCGGGTGTGACGCGTGAGGTTGTCGAGCGTTCTGACATCCCTTTCACAAACCTATGGAGGAAGTGCGGTGCGTCGAACGTCGGGCTGCCCCGGGGCGGCGTCGGGCCTGGTGACTTCAGGGCCCCGCCCTTATCGTGCGGGCGGCGGACGGCGCGACCCCGGTCGAGGAGGCGTACGCATGCGGCTTCACGTCGTGCACCACGGCATCCGACGACGACACGACCTGCGCCGACGCGCCCTGTGGAGCGGCGCCGAAGTCCTCGTCACCGTCGGGGTCCTGGTGCTGCTTCTGGTCGTGCACCAACTGTGGTGGACCAACCGGGAGGCCCGACGGGGCGCCGAGCGGAAGGTGGAGGCGCTGGAGCGGACGTGGGACGACGGTGACGGGAGCCGCGGCGGCGAGAGCGGTGACGGAAGCGGCGGAACCCTCCGTGGGAGCGGCACCGACGATTCCGGTGCGTCCCGCCCGCCCACGTCTTCCGGGGAACGGACCGCCCGTCAGCCCGCGGACACCCCGACCGCCGGCGACCGGTCCTCGACACCCCGCCACTCCCAGGCCTACGCCGTCCTCACCATCCCGCGCCTGAACCTCCGCGTCCCCGTCGCCGAAGGCGTCAGCAAGCGTGACGTCCTCAACAAGGGGTACGTCGGCCACTACCCCGGCACCCAACAGCCGGGCCAGGCCGGGAACTTCGCCCTCGCCGGGCACCGCAACACCCACGGCGAGCCCTTCCGCTACCTCAACCGGCTGCGGACGAAGGACACCGTCGAGGTCGAGACCAGGGGAGCGGTCTACACGTACGCCGTCGACCGGACCCTGCCGCAGACCTCGGCCCGGGACGCGAGCGTGATCCACCGGATCCCGCGTTCCACCGTCCACCCCCGCCACGGCTACACCGACCCCGGCTACTACCTCACCCTGACCACCTGCACCCCGGAGTACACGTCCAGATACCGCCTGGTGGTGTGGGCCAAGCTGGTCTCCATGCGGCCGCGCCAGGCGCGTTGACCTGCCGATGGGGTATACAGGTAAGCAGGTGACCGAGGTACAACCGAGGCAGGACACACAGGCGTACGAGCGAGACGCGCCGACGTACGGAGGGAGGGGGCGGCACTGATGCGCCGTTGGAGCAACCCGCGCCCCGCCGTCGTACTGCTGATCCTGCTCCTCGACGTCGCCCTGCTCGACGTCGGCAGCCTCTCCGCCGCCGCCGTCGCGCTCGCCGCGACCGCCGCGGCCGGTTCCGCGCTCGCCGTCTGCTCGCTGCTCGCCTCGCGTGCCGCGCCCGCCGTGCCGCCCACCCGGGTGCGTACGGCCATCCGGGACCGGGCCCGCCGTACCGCGTTCCTGCCCCAGCGAGATCCCGACGCCAGGGGGCGCACCCGCCCCCGAGCGCCCGGACACGCCCTCCCGACGACCGTCGCGTAGGGCACCGGCCGCACCAGCTCTCCCTCGTACGTCCGTGTCTTCGCGCGGGTCGTCATGCCGTCTCTCACCTTTCCCGGCAGACAAGACCCCCGGAGGGCTCACCCATGTCCGTTTTCGCCGACCTGGTCCAGAACCTGGCCGACCTGCTCCAACCGCTGTTCGGCGCCGCCGCGGCCGCCGCCGCGATCGTCCTGTTCACGGCACTCGTACGCCTCCTCGTGCATCCCTTGTCCCGGGCGGCGGCCCGTGGACAGAAGGCGCGGACCGCGCTGCAACCGAAGATCGCCGAGCTGCGGAAGCGGCACGCGAAGGATCCCGAGAAGCTTCAGAAGGCCGTCCTGGAACTGCACACCGAGGAGAAGGTGTCGCCGCTGTCCGGCTGCCTGCCGAGCCTGCTCCAGCTGCCCGCGTTCTTCCTGCTCTACCACCTGTTCTCGAACACGACGATCGGCGGCGGGACCAACGAGCTGCTCACGCACCAGCTGTTCGCCGCGCCCCTCGGAGAGCGGTGGACGGACGCGCTGGCCGAGGGCGGGATGTTCGGGGGCGCGGGTCTCGTGTACGTCGGCCTGTTCGCGCTGGTCGCCGCGGTCGCCGCGTTCAACTATCGCCGTACGAAGTCGATGATGGCCGCGGCTCCGGCCCTGCCCGTGGGGGAGGGCCGGGCAGTGCCCGGGATGGGCGCGATGAACAAGGTCATGCCTCTCATGTCCTTCTTCACCCTGGTCACCGTGGCGGTGATGCCGCTCGCCGCCGCGCTGTACGTGGTGACCAGCACGACGTGGAGCGCGGTCGAGCGAGCGGTGCTGTACAGGTGACGACCGGGCTCGGCGGTCCAGTCCGTGAACCGGGTATTGCGGACCGGACGCCGAGCTTGGAGGATCGACCAGTCATCCGATGGCTGCACCCGTCGGTCGACAGTGCCGCGATCGAGGGAGATTGTGATCATGAAGTTGCTGCGAGTCGGTACGTCGGGGGCCGAGCGTCCCGCGCTGCTCGACACCGAGGGGACACTGCGGGACCTGTCCGGTGTCGTGCCGGACATCGACGGACCGCTGCTCTCCGACGACGAGGCCCTTGGCCGGATCCGCGCCGCCGTCGACGGGGGCACGCTGCCCGCTCTGGACCAGGCCGGCCTGCGGGTCGGGCCGCCCGTCGCCCGTATCGGCAAGATCGTGTGCATCGGGCTCAACTACCACGACCACGCCCGCGAGACGGGGGCCGAGCCGCCGCCCGAGCCGGTGATCTTCTTCAAGGCCGCGGACACGGTGGTCGGGCCGCACGACACGGTGCTTGTCCCCCGCCAATCCGTGAAGACGGACTGGGAGGTCGAGCTGGCCGTCGTCATCGGGCGTACGGCCCGCTACCTGGAATCCGCCGAGGAGGGGCTCGCGCACGTCGCCGGGTACGCGGTCGCGCACGACGTGTCCGAGCGGGAGTTCCAGATCGAGCGGGGCGGGACCTGGGACAAGGGGAAGAACTGCGAGACGTTCAACCCGCTCGGACCGTGGCTGGTGACGGCCGACGAGGTGCCCGATCCGCAGACGCTGTCGCTGCGGCTGTGGGTCAACGGGGAGCTCAAGCAGGACGGGACGACCGCCGAGCAGATCTTCCCGGTGGGGGAGGTCGTGCGGTACGTCAGCCAGTTCATGACGCTGTACCCGGGTGACGTCATCAACACCGGCACGCCGGCGGGGGTCGCGCTCGGCGCGCCGGAGCCCAAGCCGTTCCTGCGCGCCGGGGACGTGGTGGAGCTGGAGATCTCGGGGCTCGGGCGGCAGCGGCAGGAGTTCAAGGACGCCTGAGGGGCGAGCAGCCTGAGGGGCGTGAAGCCCGAGGAGTAGCAGGCCTGTGGGGCGAGGGACCGTGGTCTCTCGCCCCACAGGTGTCTCCGCTCAGGCCAGCAGGGAGGCCAGCCTGCGCCATTCGTCCCTCGGCAGGGACTCCATCGAGGCGTCGGTCACCACCTGCAAGGCGAGGTGGTCCGCACCCGCCTCCTGGAAGGCGCTGATCCGCTTCCGGATGCTGTCCTCGTCGCCCCAGGCGAACAGCGCGTCGACCAGGCGGTCGCTGCCGCCGTCGGTCAGGTCGTCCTCGGTGAAGCCGTGGCGGAGGAAGTTGTTGGTGTAGTTCGGCAGGGGCAGGTAGCGGGCCAGGAACGCGCGGGCCAGCGCGCGGGCTCGGGTCGGGTCCGACTCCAGGACGACCGCCAGCTCGGGTGCGAGGAGCGGGGCCCGGCCGAGGATCTCGCGGGCGTACGCGGTGTGTTCGGGGGTGACCAGGTACGGGATGGCGCCGGCGGCCCGGTCCCGGGTCAGCTCCAGGGACTTCGGGCCGAGGGCGGCCAGGAGGCGGCGGTCCGCGGGCACGCCCGCCTTGTCCAGGGCGTCGAGGTAGCTGACCAGGGCCGAGTAGGGGCGACGGTACTGCTCGGTGTTCCTGGCGTGGGCGACACCGAGGCCGAGGACGAAGCGGCCGGGATGCGTGGTCTCCAGCTCGGCCAGGTCCGCCGCCGTGTCCTCGGCCTCGTGCTGCCAGATGCTCTGGATGCTGGTGCCGAAGGTGATGCGCGAGGTGGCCTCGACGAGCGGTACGGCGTTACGGACGGCGCTGCTGCCGCCCAGCCAGACGGCGCCGTAGCCCAGTTCCTCCAACTCGGCTGCCGCCTCGGTCAGTTCGCCGCGTCGGGACGGGTCCTCGGAGCGCAGACCGACACTCCAGATCCCGTACCGTCCGACGGTTTCCTTCAAGGCGTCACTCATGGGTCCGGGTCCCTCCGGTCGGTGCGTCGTACATCGGTGCCAACCGGAGGGGGCGCCGGGATCTTCCCGGCAGCGAACTTTCCCGTCAGTCACGGTCCAGGTGCCGCGTCACGGTCCGGGTGCCGCGTCAGTCACGGTCCAGGTACTGCTCCAAGGCCGCCACGACGAACCGGTGGTCCTGGAGCTGCGGTAGCCCCGACACGGTCACCGCTCCGATCACACCCACGCCCTCGACGGTGATCGGGAAGGAGCCGCCGTGGGCCGCGTACTCGTCCGGGTCCAGGCGGGAGGACTCCTCGAACGTGGTGCCCTTGGCGCGGAACCGGGCGCCCACCAGGTAGGACGCGGAGCCGTAGCGCTCCACGACCCGGCGCTTGCGGGCGATCCAGGCGTCGTTGTCGGGGGTGGAGCCGGGCAGAGCCGCGTGGAAGAGCTGCTGGCCGGCGCGGTGGATGTCGACGGCGAGAGGTGCCTGCCGTTCCCGGGCCAGCTCCACCAGCAGGGTGCCCAGCGCCCACGCGTCCTCGTGGGTGAACTGCCGGAAGACCAGACGGCGTTCCTGCGCCTCCAGTTCTTCCAGCGGCGGGGTGAGTTCCGGGTGGAACTTCGGGCCGATCTCCTGGTTGTGCGTCACAGCGTCACCGCCACCGCGTCACGGGCCGAACGGCGTGCCGCCTCCAGTACGTCGAGGGCGGCAGCCGCCTCCAGGGCGGTCACCGGGTTGGGGCCGCCGTGGGTCAGGGCCCTGGCCACGGCGGCATAGTAGGCCGGGTAGTCGCCGGGCAGGGTCGGTTCGGGCCGGCCACCGCCGGTCAGCGGGGACTCCCCGGCGCCGACGCGGCCCCACAGCGACTCCGGTTCCAGACCCCAGTCGACTCCCGCACCGGGACGCTCGCCCTCGCGCAGCGCCGCCTCCTGCGGATCGAGGCCGTACTTCACATAGCCCGCCGTCGAGCCCAGCACCCGGAAGCGGGGGCCGAGTTGGGCGGCCGTCGCGGAGGCGTACAGGTGGGAGCGGACGCCGTTCGCATGCGTGACGGCGATGAAGGTGTCGTCGTCGGCCTCCGCGCCCGGGCGGCGGATGTCCGACTCGGCGTACACGGAGACGGCCGGACCGAAGAGGACCAGCGCCTGGTCGACGACATGACTGCCGAGGTCGTACAGCAGACCTCCGATCTCTGCCGGATCGCCGGACTCCCGCCAGCCGCCCTTCGGCTGCGGCCGCCAGCGTTCGAAGCGGGACTCGAAGCGCCATACGTCGCCCAGTTCGCCGTCGGCGAGGAGCTTTTGGAGCGTCAGGAAGTCGTTGTCCCAGCGGCGGTTCTGGAAGACGGAGAGCAACAGGCCGCGTTCCTCGGCGAGGGCCGCCAGCTCACGCGCCTCGGCGGCCGTACCGGCGACGGGCTTGTCCACGACCACGGGCAGGCCGGCCTTCAGGGCGGTGGTGGCGAGCGGGACGTGCGTCTTGTTCGGGGACGCGATGACGACCAGGTCCAGATCGTCGGCCCGGTCGAACAGCTCGTCCGGTCCGGCGACCGTACGCACGTCCGGGAACTCGGCACGGGCCTGCTTCTGCCGCTCGGGGTTCGAGGTGACCACCGTGTCGAGGACCAGGCCCTCGGTGGCGGCGATCAGCGGGGCGTGGAAGACGGAACCCGCGAGGCCGTAGCCGACGAGGCCCACACGAAGGGGGGTACCGGCCGCATCGGCCGTACCAGCTGTACCGGTCGGAGCTGTCATGCCTGTCATGGCTCCCACTTTGGCAACGCTGTTGCCAAAGTGCAAGCGCCGGGGAGAATGGGGGAGTGGACGGGACGAACAGCGGCGGCGCGGGTGCGGGCAGGGGTGCGGGTCACCTCAGGAGCAGGAGAGCGACGGGAGCGGTGGGGGCGTCGATCGGATCGACCGGATCGACCGGATCGACCGGATCGACCGGATCGACTGGATCCACAGGGCCGAGGGGGTCGGCGGCCGGTGTGAACCTGTTCGCGCTGCGCAGCCACAACACGGCACTCGTCCTCGATCTGCTGCGCACGGCGGGCGTCCGGGGTATCAGCCGGCTCGAACTCGCCGACCGCACCGGGCTCACGCCCCAGGCCGTCAGCAAGATCACGGCTCGGCTGCGGGAGGACGGGCTGGCCGCCGAGGCGGGGCGCCGGGCGTCCACGGGCGGCAAGCCGCGCACGGTCCTGCGCCTGGTGCCGGAGGCCGGGCACGCGGCCGGCGTCCACCTGGACCGGGACGAATTGCGGACCGTGCTCGTCGATCTCACCGGGACGGTGGTGGGGGAGCGGCGCGCCCCGCTGGACCTGGGCGCGGGCGCGGACGCCGTACTGACCGCGGTGACACGGGAGACCACGGCCCTGGTCACCGACACGCTCGGCCCAGCCGCCGCCGCGCCGTTCGGCCCAACCGGCCCTGACGCGCTCGGCCCAGCCGCCACCGACCCGCTCGGCTCACCCGCCACCGGGTCGCTCGGCCCAGCCGTCACCGGGTCGCTCGCCGCGGCCGACACCCTCCTGGGGCTCGGTGTCGCGCTGCCCGGCCCGCTCGACCACACCCGGGGGGTGCTGCACCGGGTCACCGGGTTTCCCGAGTGGGACGGGTTCGCGCTGCGGGACGCCCTGGCGCGCCGGGTGGGTGTGCCGGTCGTCGTCGACAAGGACACCAACGCGGCCGCGCTGGAGCTCGCGGTCCGGGGCGAGGGCGGGTCCTTCGCCTACCTGCATCTCGGTACGGGGCTCGGGGCGGGGCTGGTGATCGGCGGAAGCGTGCACCGGGGGGCGCGGACCGGGGCGGGGGAGTTCGGCCACCAGGTCATCCAGCTGGACGGGCCGGTGTGCGGGTGCGGGAACCGCGGGTGCGTGGAGGTGCTGTGTCTGGGGGCGGTCGCGCGAGGGGAGTTGGCGGAGGCGGCGCGGGTGCTGGGGGAGGGCGCCGCGAATCTGGTGGGGCTGCTCGACATCGACCTGGTGCTGCTGGGCGGCCGTACGGTGGCCGCCGATCCTTCGCCCTTCGTACGGGGGGTGGCGGCCGTTCTGGCCGCCCGCGCCCGGCGTGCGGGGGGACGGGAGGGGGTGCCGGTACGGGTTGCCTCCGGCGGGGTGCGGGGGGTCGCGGAGGGGGCGGCGCAGTTGTTGTTGGCACCGTTGTTCGGGCGGGGGGACGGGTAGGCGGGGCTGCCGTGGCCCACGGTGGCGCCAATCGGGCGGCATCGCACGCCCATTCGGCGCCCCGACGGAATGGCGTCGCCCGTCGGCCGCACCCACCCGGCAGGGTCATGTGTTCATGCGACTGTCTTCGTCCGCTCTGCTCTGCCTCGCGACGGCCGCCGCCGTTCACCTCCCGCTCGCGCCCCCGGCGTACGCCGACTCCTGTGAGGCCGGGACCGACGGGAGGGATTTCCCGGTCAGGACCCGGATCCACGACGGGCCCGACTCCTACGAAGCCGGCGGGGGATTCGGCGTCTGGTATCTCGACCTCACCAACGCCACCCGCAGGACCTGCGGAAACATCCACCCCGTCGTCATCCTCGTCGACCAGCGCCGGGTTCTGCGCCCCCGCCAGGCGCGCCTGGAGTTCTACGCCGGGGCCCCCGCGCGCCCGCACCCCGTCCGGTTCGAGGGGACCGACGCCGACGAACTGGTCGGAGTCTTCGACGGCGCGGAGAAGTCCTTCCCCGGTTTCACCGTCGCCCCCGGCGAGACCCTCACCGTGAAGGTGCGGCTCGCGGTCACCTCGGATGCCGAGCCGAACGAGGTCACCGCCAGCGCGGCCGTCGTACAGCGGAAGGAAGACGACGAAGACGACGGCGAGTGGGTCGGGCAGTCGAACGACTACCGGTTCGGCATCTCCACCGAAGCCGCGGCCGATGACCCCACGGCCGATGACTCCACGGCCGATGACTCCACAGCCGGTGACTCCACGGCCGACGAAGCCACAGCCGATCAGCCCTCGCCGAGCCCCGGCGCAGACGTCACCGCACCCGCCGCCGACGCCACCGCACCGGCCGCCGGCCACCTCCCCTTCGCCGACGAACTCGCCAGCAGCGGCCGTGGCCGGACCGCCGCCCTCGCGACCACGGCCCTGCTGCTCATCGTCGTCGGCGCCCTGCTGGTCGCCCGCAAGCGACCCTGAACCCGCTCCCGCCGCCACCTCCGCAAACTGGCCATTCCCTCAAGATCCGGCCTCTGTCTAGGCTGTGCGCACGCAGCACCGCGAACATGCGTACGGCAGGAGATCCCGCACATGGCAGACCGCAGGCCCATCGAGTCGTGGCTCACCGACATGGACGGTGTGCTCATCCACGAGGGCGTACCGATCCCCGGCGCCGACGCCTTCCTCAAGAAACTCCGCGAGTCCGGCAGGCCCTTCCTGGTCCTCACCAACAACTCGATCTACACCCCGCGCGACCTGCACGCCCGCCTGCGGCGCATGGGCCTGGACGTGCCGGTCGAGTCCATCTGGACCTCGGCGCTGGCCACCGCCCAGTTCCTGGACGACCAGCGGCCGGGCGGTTCGGCGTACGTGATCGGTGAGGCGGGCCTGACCACCGCGCTGCACGACATCGGCTACATCCTCACCGACCACGAGCCGGACTACGTCGTCCTCGGGGAGACGCGGACCTACTCCTTCGAGGCCATGACCAAGGCCGTACGGCTCATCGAGGCCGGCGCCCGGTTCATCGCCACCAACCCCGACGAGACCGGCCCCTCGACCGAGGGACCGCTGCCGGCGACCGGTGCCGTCGCCGCGCTGATCACCAAGGCGACCGGCCGGAAGCCGTACTTCGCGGGCAAGCCGAACCCGCTGATGATGCGGACCGGCCTCAACGCCATCGGCGCCCACTCCGAGACCAGCGCCATGATCGGCGACCGGATGGACACCGACGTCCTGGCCGGCATGGAGGCCGGGATGCAGACCTTCCTGGTGCTCACCGGACTGACCAGGCCGGAACAGGTCGACAACTTTCCCTACCGGCCGTCCGTGGTCGTGGATTCGATCGCGGACCTCGTCGACCGGGTCTGAAACCACCCGGACCAAAAACACGACCCGCACGGAGTAATGGGGTCCCCACGAGGATGCGGGGAGGGGGGCCCGGGGGGAGGCTCCAGATGTCTGGAGGTTCACGATGGGTTCACTACGTCTCACTCTCTGTTCCACCGTCCTGGCTGTCGCCGCCCTCACTCCGGCCGCATACGCGACCGACGGCGACGGCGTCACGGTGACCCCGTCCTCCCCGGCCCCCGGCGCCGACGTGGCGCTGCGGGTGAATGGCTGCGCCGTGAAGTCGGCCACCGCGGCCTCGGCGGCGTTCGTGACCGACGCCCGCCTCACCGGCTCCGGCGGCACGCTCGCCGGGGAGACCCGCGTCCGCACCTCGATCAGGGCGGGCTCGTACGACGTGCGGATCAGCTGCGCCGACCTCCAGGTGAAGGACAAGATCACCGTCGGTCACGGCTCGGCGCGGCCGTCCGCCCAGGCCTCCCCGTCCGCCCAGGCGGCCCCGCCCGCGCACGCCTCCCCGGTCGCCCCGGTCCCCGCGGGCGGCGGAGGCACCGCCACTCTCTCCGCCACGGAGGACGCCAGGGCGGCGGGTCCCGGTACGGCGCAGGGAGTGACCGGACTGGTCCTCGTCGGGGTCGCCGCGGTGGCCGTCGCGCTGCTCGGCAGCCGTCGGAGCCGCAGGACGGGTTGACCGGCGATGTCCGACCGAGAACACACCACCGGCACCGGCCGCCTGCTCACCGGCGTGACCTGGGCGCTCCTGCTGCTCGGGCTGTGGATGTGGGGGCGCGAGGTGACCGACGTACGGCACGGCGTGTCAGCGCCGGCCACCGGCGACATGGCGGCGGTCGGCCGTCCCCCGGACGTGCGGCTCCCGCCCCCGTACCGGCCGCTCGGGGGCGCGCTCCCGCAGCGCGTCGACATCCCCGACCTCGGCGTCCAGGCACCGGTCGTGCCCCGCGGCCTGAACGCGCAGGGCGCGATCGATCCGCCGCCCTACGACCAGGCGGGCGTCGTCGGCTGGTACGCGGCCGGGGTGAAGCCGGGGGCGGCCGGGACCGCCCTGATGGTGGGTCACGTCGACACCGAGACCCGGCCCGCCGTCTTCTACAGGATCAGCGCGATGAAGCCCGGGCAGACGGTCAGGGTGTTCCGCGCCGACGGCAAGGTCGCCGAGTTCACCGTCGAAGACGTCCAGGTCGTCAACCGCGACCGCTTCGACGCCCAGCAGGTCTACGGCCCCCGGCAGACCGGGCGCTCCGAGCTGCGGCTGATCACCTGCGGCGGCGCCTTCGACCGGGTCAGCCACAGCTACTCGGCGAACGTGATCGTCTCGGCGTACCTCACGGGCACGGGACGGTGAGGGCGGGCCGCGTGATCGGCCTGCGGGGGCACGCGCGTGCGGCCCCGACCGCCCCGTACGGACAGAAGTTCGACGCGGTGTGCGGGCAGCCGTTGCGTCCCGTACCGGCGTGCGCCCCCCTTGCCGTCGGGGCTGCGACGGCACCCGGAGAACGCTCGCGCGTTCCCATGGCGGACCCGTCTGATGTGTCACGATTGAGGCTTGGAACGGTGCACCCAAGGGGGAGTTGGATGTACGTCAGCAGGGGGGCCGGAACGCGGGCTGCCGCGGCGGTGCTGGGGGCGGCACTGCTGCTCGCAGGCTGTTCCTCGGGCGACGGAGGCGACGGAGGGGAACAGCAGGACGACGGCACCGGCATCGCCCAGCAGCCCAAGGAGACGGACCCCTTCTGGGTCAACCCGGACAGCAACGCCGCGCGGCAGGTGAAGGAGTACGAGAAGGCGGGCAAGACGGCCGAGGCCCAGCAGATCCGCAAGCTCGCCGAGCAGCCGACCGCCGAGTGGATCAGCCCGGAGAACCCCGAGGAACAGGCCCGGGGCTTCACGGAGGCCGCGGTGAAGGCGAACCGGGACGCACTGCTGGTCGTCTACAACATCCCGCACCGTGACTGCGGCCAGTTCTCCTCAGGCGGTGCCGCCGACGGCGACGCGTACCGGACGTTCGTCGACAGGGTGGCCGCGGGCATCGGCGACCGCCCTGCGACGGTGATCCTGGAGCCGGACGCGGTGCTGCACATGGTGGACAACTGCACGCCCCAGCAGTTCCACGAGGAGCGCTACAACCTCCTCAAGGGTGCCGTCGAGAAGCTCACCTCGCTGAAGAGCACCAGGGTCTACCTGGACGCGGGCAACGCCGGCTGGGGCAAGCCCGACGAGATCTTCGGACCCCTCAAGCGCGCCGGCATCGACCAGGCCGACGGCTTCGCGGTCAACGTCTCCAACTACTACGACACCGCGCAGTCCATCACCTACGGCAAGGAACTCTCCTCGAAGGTGGGCGGCAAGCCGTTCGTCATCGACACCAGCCGCAACGGCAACGGGCCCTACGACGGCGGCGACCCGAACAAGCGCTGGTGCAATCCGCCCGGCCGGGCCCTGGGCGAGAACCCGACCACCGAAACGGCCGACCCGCTGGTCGACGCGTACATCTGGGTCAAACGCCCGGGTGAGTCCGACGGCGAGTGCAAGGGCGGCCCGAAGGCGGGCCAGTGGTGGCCCGCCCACGCCCTGGAACTGGCCCAGGCGTCAGACAGGAAATGAGACGGGACCTGGCGTCCGGGGGGCGAACCCGCACCGCCCCCGCTGACCCGACCGGCCACAGCGCTCCCGCACCCGAACGTGAACTCGCGGGAGCGCCACGGCACCTCACCTACGGCACCAGCACCTGGGCACCTCGGCCTACGGCACCTTCACCCACTGCGCCTTCGACGGCGTCCCCCGGTCGTCGTCCACGAAGACCATGTACCACCCCGACGGAACGACGTTCCTGTTCTTCGGCACCGTCACCGTGATCTTGTCCCCGGACGCCTTGAAGTCCAACGCGATGGACCGCTGATCGACATCGGTCACATGTGTCGACGCGCTGGGCCGGATCAACCGCACCTTCTTGATCGACGAGGCGTGCTGGGAGGTGAACGTCCCCGACGCGCCCCGTTCGATCGTCTGCGGGCCACCCGACAGCGAGGGCCGTGAGTCCCGGTACAGATACGGCGGCGTGTACATCTCGATCCGCTGCTCGAACGTGCCCGGCTTGGTGTTCGCCTTGTCGCCGTACAAGGAGTCCGACCCGAAGAACATCACCCTTCCGTCCGGCAACAGCAGCGACCCGGAGTGGTAGTTGCGCCCCACCAGCGGATCGGCGACCCTGTCGAAGGTGTTCCGGTCCGGGTGGTACAGCCGGGCCTGGAGAATGTTGGAGTCGCCGCGCCCCCGGTAGTCCTGCGAACCGCCGGACACCAGCACGGAGTCGTCCGGCAGCACCGAGGCCTGCGGGTACCGGGTGCCCTTCTCCAGCGTCGGCCCGTCCACGAACTTCGGGCTGTCCGCCTTCATGTCGACGATCCGGGTCCGGTTGCTGGACAGCTTCGACTCGCCGACCCCGCCACCGCCGATCACCATGTACTTCTCGTCCTGGGCCGGCGGCAGCAGCACGGTCCCGGACGTCTCCATCCTGTCCGGGTCGCTCAGCCCGGGGATCTTGGTGAACTTGTTGGTGTCCACGTCCCACACCCCGGGGTCGCGGCCCACGTCGTCCGGCCCGTAGCCCGCGTTCGAACCCGAGTACAGGACCTTGCCGTTCTGCAGCAGGAACAGCGCCGGGTACGTCGGGAACTGCATGGTCTTCGGCAGATAGGTCCACTTCTTGGTCTTCGGGTCGAAGACCTCGTTCTTGCCCGGGACCAGCTGGCCGATGTCGTCGAGCCCGGAGACACTGAGGATCTTCCCGTCGCTCAGGGTGGTGAGCGTCGGATACCAGCGGGCCTCCTTCATCGGGTCGACCTTGATGTACTTCTCGGCTATCGGGTCGAACTCGAAGGCGTCACGGATGCCCTGGAAGTCCTTCTTGTCGAGCGCCAGCTTCTGCGCGATGCCGTACGTGTTCTTGGCGTCCACGCCCGACAGGCCCTGGATCCGGTAGTTGTCCTGGGTGCCCGTCTCGTACCGGGCGCCGCTCTTCTGCGCCTCCACGTAGATGCGCCCGAGCCCCGGCGTGTTGCCGAGGAACCTGCCGGTCCGCTTGTCGAAGTTCTTCGTCGCCCGCTCGACCACGACCGGGTCCTTCGACACGAAGGTCTTGCCGTTCTTGGTGCCCACGAACTTCGTGCCCGCGGGCAGCGTGATCGGCTTGTCCGGGTTCTCGTTGTGGACGATCATCAGGCCGCCGGCCTTGGTGACGTCACCCTTCAGCTTCTCGTACCGCTTGGTGCCGCCCGCGATCAGCAGATTGCCGTTGGCGAGCTGGGTGTGGCCGGTGCAGAACAGGTCCTTGGGCGTCGGCACCTTCTTGATGGTGCCCTTGACGGGGTCCCAGACCCGGGTGTCGAACTTCTTGTCGTCGAAGTTCTCCTGGTTGTTGCCCGACCCCGCGACGAGCAGCACCTTCCCGGTGCGCAGCAGCGCCGCGTGGATGGTGTTCTGCCGGTACTCCTCGGGGAACTCGATGATGTCCCACTTGCCGTTCTCGGCTTTGTACTCCGGTCTGTCGATCTGGTACTGGTGGTATTTCTCGGTGCTGAAGCGGTAGAGCCACGGCCCGTTCATCCCGGCCAGCGCGAGCACCACCGCCGTGCCGATCGCGAGTCGACGGGCGCGGCGGCGGCCTGCTCGGTCGTTCATTCCTTACGTCCCCCAAGTCCACCAAGGGCGATCTGCATGGTCTGGTCGCCCGTTTCGTTCGAGGCGGCCCAACTCGGCTTCTGCCGCGGGGCATGCGGGACATGCGGTGCGTGCGGTGCGGGCTGGGGCCCAGTGCGCTGCACGGGCAGCGACTGCGACTCGTGGGCGCCCGCGGCGGCCGCGGGCTGGGCGACGGGAGCCGCGTCCTGCGGCTCCTGTTCGGGCACGGCGGGCTTCTTCCTCGCCTGCCGCAGCTGAAGGCGCCAGGCGAAGATCGGCGTGGCGGTGATCAGCGTGGCGAAGGTCGCCCAGATGATCATCGCGGGGTGCGAGTGCCCGAAGACGAAACCGGCGGTGATCGACGCGCCGAAGATCAGGATGAAGTACCAGTGGTACCGGAAGGTCGCGAACCACCGGTCGGGGCTCGCGGAATCGCCCTTGGGCGTGACCACGAACTTGCTCTTGCGGCGCAGGACGGAGTCGATCAGCGCCTTCGCGTAGAGCGGCGCGGACAGCGCGGACATGGCCATGCCGGCCACACCGCCGGACCCCTCCGGCTCGTGCGGGGAGACGTTGTGCCGGCGGTTCCAGATGTACAGGCCGATCTGCAGCGCGGAGGCGTTGCCGTAGAGCATCAGCCACACGGTCGGGTCGATGTTCACACCCGAGGCGCCCAGGCCCAGGAACAGCGCGCAACTCAGCGCCGCGAGGATCCAGTTGAGGGCCGACATCGGGTAGAAGATGATCATCATCGTGTAGTTGAAGAGCTTGCTCGGCGGCAGCGAGTACCAGCCCTTCCAGTACTGCTTGAGGATCGTCTCGTACGTACCGCGGGACCAGCGCATCTGCTGGGTGAAGAAGTCCGTCCAGGCGCTGGGGCCCTCACCGACCGCGAGCACGTCCGGGGTGTAGACCGAGCGCCACTTCTTGCCCGTCGCGGGGTTCTTGTGCCGGTGGATCTCGAAGCCGGTGGCCATGTCCTCGGTGATCGAGTCGTACAGACCGCCGATCTGCTTCAGCGCCTTGATGCGCACGGCGTTGGAGGTGCCCACGAACATCGGTGAGCCGTAGCGGTTGCCGGCGCGCTGGATCAGCGCGTGGAAGAGGAACTGCTGCGACTCGGCGGCCTTGGTGATGAAGTTGTCGTAGTTGCCGTAGACCTGCGGGCCGATGACGAAGCCGATGTTCGGGTCGCGGAAGAAACCGAGCATCCGTTCCAGGTAGTTGGGCAGCGGCACATGGTCGGTGTCGACCGAGGCGAAGAAGTCGTACTGGTCGCCGTGCGCGTCCAGCCAGGCGTTGTAGTTGCCGTGCTTGGTCTTGGCGCGGTGCGGGCCGCTGGCCTGGTTCCACCGGGCGACGCCCTTGCGGGAGAAGTGGTGCACGCCCAGGCGCTCGCACACGGCTTTGACGGCGGGGTCGTCGCCCTCGTCCAGGAGCCAGACATGCATGAGGCCGCGGTGCCGGATCCGCACCGCGGCTTCCAAGGTCTTCGTCACCATCTCCAGCGGCTCCTTGCCGGGCACGAAGGAGGTGAGGAAGGCGACTCTGGTGCCGGCCTCGGGCACCACCGGTACCGGGTCGCGGGCGACCAGGGTGGCGTGCGCGTTCGACAGCACGTTCATGCAGCGGAAGAACTCGATCAGACCGATCGAGACGAGCATCACCGTGTCCAGCGCGGGCAGCCAGTCGAAGGCCGGGTAGTCACGCTCGGTCCAGTGCTCGGGCTGCAACAGCCAGAACAGCAGCACCAGCGAGAGCAGCGGCGCGGCGGCCAGCATCAGCGCGACCCTGATGCGGTGCGGTTCCTGCGAGAGCAAGGAGCGGTACTGCACTCTGTACGGCTTGGTCGGGTTGGGCTGGGTGAGGGGACCTGCCAGTCGGCTGTAGTGCTCGTAGTCGTACTTCGGAAGCGTCTTCTTTATCCGGCGGAACGCGCCGGTCCGGTGTGAAGGCACCCTGAGCTGGGTGGTCTGGGACGGGTCGTGGTTCTGCCGGGCGCCCGTCGGCGTCGACGTCATGAGTCATCCCCCCACACGTGAGTCACACGTGTCAGTTGTTTCTTTCTTTACGGCTGCTTCGGTCCCCCTAGACCTTCACAGTCGTATCAGCGGTGGGCCACAGTCACCACATCGTCCTCATATGGGACACAGAACTGCGACCTTCCGGTTGCATAATGCCCCCCTCGGCATCACACCTTGAACGGAGTCCCTCTCTCCGTGGCGCACGCAACCGGCTTCGCGCCCCCCAACTGCCGCGAATCCGCAGCATCTTGAACACCAGGGTTCTACGGTGTTCATCATGATCGCAAGATGCCAAAGGCTGCGTTTACCGGTCATACGCGTTCATTGTGGCCCGTGTGGGGGCCTTGTGGAGCCGTTGTGGACAGGAGGATGCAGATGCTGTCGAAGCGCTACGGCCGGGGGTGACCTGCGGTTCCCGTCGGACACCCTCGAGGTCCGGACGTGCGCGACCGAAGGCCGCACGGCACGCCTTGCGTGGCCCGCTCGGATTTACGGTGTGCGGTCACCGGTGGCGGGTGGCGTGAAACGCGCGGTCCCGGCGACGGTCGCGCGCGGAAACGACGATGGCGAGGCCGGTCCGCGTTTCCGCGAACACGCCTCGCCATCGGCATCGTGCGCCGCCAGGGACTCGAACCCCGGACCCGCTGATTAAGAGTCAGCTGCTCTAACCAACTGAGCTAGCGGCGCGCGCTGACCTGCACAACTTTACCGGATGCGGTGAGGTGCTCCGGACCGCCCTGTCGCCGCCCCCGGAGCCCTCGTCCGGCATCCGGCGACGGGACCGCCGTACATCATTCGGACCGTCAACATGCGGGTCCCGAAGACAGTTGAGAAACTGACGAACGAGCACAAGCAGTGACATTTCCACCCGAGGTGTGAGGGGAATCGTATGGCGGCTCCGGTCTTCGAGGAATTCGATCCCGCGAGCGCCTGCGACTGCCTGGCGTGCGTCCACTGGCGTCGGGTGCTGCCGCCGCAGTCCATGGTCGGCCCGCACCCGGCCGCCCACCGGGTGAGGAATGCGGGCCGGAACGTCACGACCGGAGCGCCGGACCCGCCCGCGCCCGCGTCACCCGCCCGGCCTTCCTCGCCGGCCTCGCACGGTGTGCCCGGTTACCCGGGGCGGGCGATGTTCCGGCCGGGCGCGGACAACGAGTACGTCACCCAGTTGGGCCGACAGCTGGCGAAGGAAGGATTCGGCAGGTTCTACGCGTCCGGGCCGGGACCCCGCTGGGGCGAGGCGGACCGGCGCGGCATCGAGGCCTTCCAGCGCGCGCAGGGATGGCGGGGCGGCGCGGCGGACGGCTACCCGGGGCCGGAGACCTGGCGGCGGCTCTTCTCGTAACCCCACGCCGCGGCATGGGACGACCCACGCACCGTCATGGCGCATCTGGCGCGGAGGCTGGAGGCACGCATGAGTACGACCACGTCACACACCCCCGGGTCCGAGGGGCCGCCCCGGCCCGTCCGGCTCATCCAGAACGAGGTGACCACCGAGATCCCCGTCCACCTGCTGTTCCGTGACGAACCCGAACCGGTGCCACTGCGGCCCGCTGTCGTGGGGCGCAGGGAGGGGACGGGGGAGCAGCCGCGGCTGCGCCGGCCGGCTCCCGCGAAGGCGTGCCACGCCCCCCAGGTCGACCCCGCGCTGACGGAACGGCCCGCGCGGGTGCTGCCCGGGGTGGTGGGCGTGGTCACCGGAGCCTGCGCCGTGGCGGGGGGCCTGGTCACCACGTGGTGGGCGGGGGTGCTGCCGCCGCTCGCGGTGCGGGCGTTCGGACTGCCCTCGTACCCGGACGCCGGTCTCGGGCCCGCCCAGTGGGCGGCGTACGCGGGGGCGGGTGTGCTCGGACTGTTCGGCTTCGGCGGGCTGGCCCGGGGCCGGACCGGGCGGGCCTGGGTGCTCGGCCTGTTCGGCCACTACCGGGGCACGGTCCGGCGCACCGGACTGATGTGGGTCAACCCGCTGCTGCTGCGCCGCCGGGTGGACGTACGGCTGCGGCACTGGCGCAGCGAGGAGATGCCCGCGGCCGACGCGAGCGGGGTCGCGCTGCGGGTGGCGGTCCTCGTGGTGTGGCGGGTGCGGGACACCGCGCGGGCCACGCTGGCAGTGGCGGACCACGAGCGGTATCTGCGTGAGTGCGTGGAGGCGGCACTGGCCCGGGTGCCGGTGGAGACGCCCGGCCGGGGGTCCGTCGACGCGGCCGCGGAGAGGCTGACCAGGCTGGTGGCCGAGGACACGACACCGGTCGGGATCGAGGTGTTCTCGGTGCGGCCGTCGCGGGTGGAGTACGCCCCCGAGGTCGCCGCCGCGATGGACCGCCGCCGGATCGCCGCGCTGGACGCCCAGCACCGGGCGACCGTGCTCACGTCCGTGGTGGACTCGGTGGAGGACACGGTGACCCGGCTGACCATGCGGGGGCTGGTGGAACTGGACGACGGCGAACGCAGGGCGCTGGTCAAGGAGCTGACGGTGGCGTTCTGCGCGGGGCGCGGGGAGGCGGGGGCCGTCAGCTGACACAACGGCGAGCGGCACACCCGCACCCTCGACCCCGTGATTGGTATGGACATGTTCAAGCAGCCGCAATAAATTGGGACTTGGTCTAGACCTACCTGCACAGCTCACTGAACCTCCCCCACGTTCTCCAGGAGCGGCAGCATGCGCAAAAAGACCAAGTGGTACGCCGCCACGCTCGGCCTCGCGACGACCGGAGCCCTGATGCTCTCGTCCCAGGGCGCGAGCGGCCACGGCTACACCGACCTCCCCGTCAGCCGTCAGAAGCTCTGCCAGAACGGCTCCGTGACCAACTGCGGCGACATCCAGTGGGAGCCGCAGAGCGTCGAGGGCCTCAAGGGCTTCCCCGGCGCGGGACCGGCCGACGGCCGGATCTGCTCCGCCGGCAACACCCGCTTCGGCCAGCTCGACAGCCCCAAGACCCCGTCGGGCGGCGCCTGGCCCACCACCAAGGTGACGGCCGGCCAGCGCTACACGTTCCGCTGGCAGTTCACGGCCATGCACGCCACCACCGACTTCAGGTACTACGTCACCAAGCCGGGCTGGAACCAGAACCACAACCTGGCCCGCTCCGACCTCAACCTCACCCCGTTCCTGACCGTCCCCTACGGCGGCCAGCGCCCCCCATCCACGCTCTCCCACAGCGGCACGCTGCCCTCCGGGCTGAGCGGCCACCACGTCATCGTCGCGGTCTGGACCGTCGCGGACACGACGAACGCGTTCTACGCCTGCTCGGACGTCACGTTCTGACCTCTCTGACCTCTCAGGAGGACGCCGGAACTCTGAGCCTCACTTGAGCCGGACCGGCACCCTCCCCGGGTACGTTCCCCGTGCGCCGCCGAACGCGACGGCGCACGGACACCGGGGGACACCATGGAAGCCTTCTTCTACGTCGTGCCGTTGCTCATGATCGGAGGCCTGTCCTTCGCCGCGTACACGGTGATCCGCCGAGCCCGGGACGTCAGCAGCGCCTGGAACAGCGGCCTGACCGCCGAGGCGCGCTGCCTGCGGGCGTACACGACGGCCAGCGGCGGCGGAGACACGTCCGTACACACCACGCTGCACCACGTCTACGAGTTCGCCACCCGAGAGGGCCGCGTGGTCCGGTTCGACGAGACGGGCGGACCGGGGACGACCATAGAGGGCGACATCGTCACGGTGCGCTACGCGGCGGACCGTCCCGAGCGGGCCACGGCCAAGGCGCCCGCGCCCGGGAAACTGGCCGCGGGTACGGGCTGCCTGCTGGTGTTCTTCGGGGTGATGATCGCGTGCTGTCTCGGCTTCATGCTGGTGGTCCACGTGATGTTCGACGAGGCGGGCGGATTCATGCCCTAGCCATCCACATCTGACGGTACGTCAACTACCGTGCGCTCCCATGGAGTCCAGTAACCGGGGCACGATCGCGGAGCTCGTCGCCGACCGCTGGGACGACCACCGTCCCGGCCTCTGGTGTGGGGAGCGGGTACTCACGCATCACGAGGTGGCGGCGGGCGCGGCGGCGCGGGCCGAGTTGCTGGCCGACCTGCTGCCGACCGGGGCGCACATCGGGGTGCTGCTCGACAACACCCCCGAGTTCCCGCTGTGGCTCAGCGCCGCCGCCCTGGCCCGGGTGGCCGTCGTCGGCGTCAACCCGACCCGCCGGGGCCCCGAACTGGCCCGCGACATCCTGCACACCGACTGCCGGATCCTGGTCACCGAACGCGCCCACCTGCCCCTGCTGACGGGCCTGGGGCTGCCCTGGGGGTCCCGCGGCGCGAGCTCGGTCGAGCAGGGCGGGCTGTGCCTGCTGGTGACGGACTCGCCGGAGTACGACGACCTGCTCGCCCCCTATGCGGGGGCCCGCCCGGACCCGTCCCGCGCCGAGCCCGCAGACCGTCTCCTTCTCTACTTCACCTCGGGCTCCACCGGCGCCCCCAAGGCCGCGCTCTGCTCCCAGGGCCGGCTGGCCGCGGCGGGCCGCTCCCTGGCGGACCAGTTCGCCGTACGCCCGGACGACGTGCACTACGTGTGCATGCCGATGTTCCACGGCAACGCGGTGATCGCCGACTGGGCGCCCGCCCTCGCGGCCGGGGCGGGCGTGGCGCTGCGGCCGCGGTTCTCGGCGTCGCGGTTCCTGGCGGACGTACGGCGGTATCGGGCGACGTACTTCACGTATGTGGGCCGAGCGGTGCAGTACGTCCTGGCCACCGAGGAGCGTCCGGACGACCGGGACAATCCGCTGCGGCTGGGCTTCGGCACGGAGGCGGGGGCGGTGGACGCGGCGGCCTTCGAGCGGCGGTTCGGGGTGCGGCTGGTGGAGGGCTATGGCTCCTCGGAGGGCGGCGCGGCGATCCAGTGGCGGCCCGGCACCCCGCACGGCGCGGTCGGTCCGGCGACACCCGGTCTGGTGGTTGTCCACCCTCAGACGCACGAGGAGTGCCCGCCGGCCGTCCTCGACCCGACCGGACGGCTGCTGAACGGTGACGAGGCCATCGGGGAGCTGGTCAACCGGGGCCCGAGCCCCTTCGAGGGCTACTGGCGCAACCCGGCGGCGGAGGCGGAGCGGCGGCACGACGGCGGGTACTGGACCGGCGACCTCTTCTACCGGGACGCCGACGGCTTCCTCTATTTCGCGGGCCGCGCCGACGACCGGCTGCGCGTCGACGGCGAGAATCTGGCCGCCGCGATGATCGAGAACGTCCTCGCCCGGTACGAGGGCGCGGTCGCCGTCGCCGTGTACGCGGTCCCGGACCCGGTGACCGGGGACCAGGTGATGGCGGCGGTCGCCGGGGACTTCGAACCGCCGGCCTTCGCCGCGTTCCTGCTCGCGCAGCCGGACCTGGGGATGAAGATGGCGCCCCGGTTCGTCCGGGTCGTGCGGGACATGCCGGTCACCGCCACGAACAAGATTCACCGCGCGGCCCTGCGGAGAGAGGGCTTCGCCTGCGCGGATCCCGTGTGGTGGCGGCCACCGGGGGAGGACGGGTACCGGAGGCTGACCGAGGAGGACCGGGACGGGCTGGTCGCCGAGTACCAGGAGCACGGGCGGGAGGGGCTGCTCAGCGGGTAGGCGCACTGGGAGCCGGGAGCCGGGAGCCGGGAGCCGGGAGCCGGGAGCCGGGAGCCGGGAGCCGGGGGCAGGGGGCAGGGGGCAGGGGGCAGGAGAGCTGGAAACAGGGGACGCGGAGAGCCCCCGGACACAGGGGAGGCGCGGTGGCACTGGAAAACCGGCGACGCGGAGAGGCAAGGGGGTGTGGGTGGCGAAGCCCCCACAACGCGCGGCGAAGCCGCGCAAAAACAGCGATGGCGAGACAGGTTCGCGCTTTCCGCGAACACGCCTCGCCATCGACATCGTGCGCCGCCAGGGACTCGAACCCCGGACCCGCTGATTAAGAGTCAGCTGCTCTAACCAACTGAGCTAGCGGCGCATGACTCTCGCCTGACCGCTGGTGGCGGCTGGCGACAGAAAAATACTACCTGGTCCGCGGGGGTGCTTCCGACCACGTTTCTGAGGGGGGCGGCTTCTAGATCGCCAGGGACAGCAGCACCGGAGCAGCCCCGCGGTTCAGCCGGTCCGCGGCCTGGCGGAGGCGGTGGGCGTGCTCGACCGGCAGGGAGAGGGCCAGGCAGCCGACCGAGGAGCCGGCCGTGATCGGGACGGCCGCGCACACCGTGCCGACGGCGTACTCCTGGAGGTCGAGGTGGGGCACGGTCGGCGGCTGGGACTCCAGGCGGGAGAGCAGCAGCTTGTCGCTGGTGATGGTGCGCGAGGTGAGACGGGCCATCTTGTGCCGGGAGAGATGGTCACGGCGGCCGTTGTGGTCGAGTTGGCCGAGGAGGCTCTTGCCGATCGCGGTGGCGTGGGCGGAGTCGCGGAAGTCGACCCACTCGTGCACCGCGGGGGTGGCCGGGCCCGCGGCGTACTGCGTGACGTTGATCTCGCCGTCGACGTACCGGCTGATGTAGACGGCGGCCCCGACCGAGTCGCGCAGCCGCTCCAGTGCGCGCTGGATCCTCTCGCGCAGGGCCCGGTCGCGGTCCTGGGCGGAGCCGAGGCGGGTGAGGGCGGCGCCGGTGACGTACGCCCCGTCGGTGACCTGCTCGACGTAGCCCTCGCGGCGCAGCATCCGCAGGAGCGTGGTCAGGCGCTCCGGGCTGAGGCCGGTCAGGCGGGCGAGTCGGCTGTCGGTGACTCCGGTGGTGTGCCGTGCCACGGTCTCCAGGACGCGCAGCGCGTCCTGGGTCGAGTGGTACGGCGCGGTCGGCTCGTGCTTCAGCGCCACGGTGTTCCCCCTGCGCTCGCTCGGTCGCTCTTCAGCTGGACCGTCATGCTGGGCCGTTATCCGGACAGCGAATCCCTTCCACGATAAGGGGCAAGAGGGTTGTGGCGAGCGGTTGTTGACGAGATTCCGTCCCCCGGCACCGCTCTCAGCTGGGCCGCTGGCACCCCGGCATATGCCAGCGGCACGACCCGAGGCCCGGACCTCGGGTGTTGAACCGTGCTCACCTTTGGTGGGTCACAGCACCGCGCTGAGGAACTCCCGGGTCCGGTCCTGCTCCGGCTCGCTGAACATCTTCTCCGGCGAACCCGACTCGATGACGCGCCCCGAGTCGAACATCAGGACCTGGTCGGAGATGTCCCGGGCGAAGTTCATCTCGTGGGTCACGCAGAGCATCGTGATGTCGGTGGTGCGGGCGATGTCCCGCAGCACGTCCAGGACGCCGGCCACCAGCTCCGGGTCCAGCGCCGAGGTCACCTCGTCCAGGAGCAGGACCTGCGGCCGCATGGCCAGCGCCCGGGCGATCGCCACCCGCTGCTGCTGGCCGCCGGACAGCTGGGTCGGCCGGGCGTCGCACTTGTCGGCCAGGCCCACCAGGTCGAGCAGCCCGCGTGCCCGCTCCTCGGCCTCGTCCTTGGACAGGCCCAGCACGGTGACCGGGGCCTCCATGATGTTCCTGAGGGCCGTCATGTTCGGGAACAGGTTGAACTGCTGGAACACCATCCCGATGTTCTTGCGGACCTCGCGGATGTGCTTCTCGCCGGCCCGGACCAGCTTGCCGCCCCGCTCCTCGTGGGTCAGATAGTCGCCGCCCACCTTGATCGTGCCCTCGTCGGGCTTGGCCAGCGTCATCAGCAGCCGCAGGATCGTCGTCTTGCCGGAGCCCGACGGGCCGATCAGCGTGACGTGCTTGCCGGAGTCGACGGAGAAGTCGAGCCGGTCGAGGACCGTGTTGTCGCCGAAGCGCTTGGTGACCTTGTCGAAGCGGATCAGTTCTCTGCCGTCCACCGGCGGATTGGCGAGGGTGTCGGCGTGCTCTGCGGGATTGGTCTCAGCGGACAAGGCGTCGCTCCAGGGCTCGGATCAGGAGGGAGGCGGGGTAGGCGATGACGATGAAGGCCACGCCCACGATGGTGAGCGCCTCCGTGGTGAAGGTCTCGTTGCTGAAGGCCTGGGCCTCGCCGAGCATGTCGAAGGCGCCGATGGTCGCGATCATCGGGGAGTCCTTGAGCATGGCGACGACGTAGTTGCCCAGCGGGGGGACCACGCGGCGGATCGCCTGCGGAAGGATCACCGCCCGCCAGGTGCGGCCCCTGGACAGGCTCAGCGCCGTGGCCGCCTCCCACTGGCCGGCGGGGACGCCGTCGATGCCCGCGCGGTACACCTCGGCGGTGTAGGTGGAGTAGTGCAGTCCGAGGCCGACGATGCCGGTGGTCAGCGGCGACATCGACGGGCCGAAGTTGGGCACCACGTAGAAGAGGAAGAAGAGCTGCACCAGCAGCGGTGTGTTGCGGATGAACTCCGTGACGGCGACGACCGGCCAGCGCACCCAGACCTGCGTGGACCGCTGCGCCAGCGCCCACACCAGACCCAGCGCGAAGGCGATCAGGGTGCCGATGGCCAGGGCCTGCAGGGTGACGAGTACGCCGTCCCAGAACCGCGGCATGAAGTCGTCCACGACGTTCCAGTCCCAGTTCATCCCATACCTCCCGCGGACTGCGAACCGGCCTGCAGGCTCTCGCCGCTGGTACCGAGCTTCCTGGTGACCTTGTCGGTCTTCACCGGCCCCTGCCCGATCCCGGCCTTCGCCCGGCGCTCCACCAGCCGCATACCGCGGGTGATGAGGAAGGCGAGCACGAAGTAGAGGACCAGCAGCAGGGTGTAGATCGGGGTGGTCTCGTTGGTGCCGAGCCGCAGCAGATTGCCGGCGAACGTCATGTCGGCCACGGTGATGACGGAGACCAGGGCGGTGCCCTTCAGCAGCTCGATCAGCAGGTTGTTGAACGGCGGCACCATCTCGGGCCACGCCTGCGGCAGTTCGATCAGGCGCAGCCGCTGCCAGCGGGTGAAGTTGAGCGCGATGCCCGCCTCCTTCTGCGCCGGGGTGACGGCGGCCAGGGAACCGCGGACGATCTCGGAGCCGTAGGCGCCGTAGGTCAGGCCGAGCGCGCTGACACCGGCCCACATGGGCACCAGCTGCCAGCCGAAGAGGGGCAGCGCGAAGAACATCCAGAACATCAGCACCAGCGCCGACATGCCGCGGAAGACCTCGAAGTAGGTCCCGGCGAGGAAGCGGACGATCCAGTACTGCGAACCGCGGGCGAGACCGATCCCGAACGAGATGGCCGCGCCGAGCGCCGCGGCGTACACCGTCACCTGGACGGTGACCCAGATGCCCGGCAGGAACCAGGTGGTGAAGAACTCCGAACTCATCATCAGCCGCACAGCTCCTTCGCCGTGAGGTCCGTCATGTCGGCCTTGGAGAAGCCGAACGGGCCGACGATTTTGAGCAGTTCCCGGTAGTCGTGCGCCTTGAGCTTCAGGAGTTCCTCGTTGAAGGCGTCCCGGAAGTTCTTCTCGGACAGCCGGAAGGCGAAGCCGCCGGCGCCGTAGGCGGGCTTGCCGTCCATCACGGGCTGGAACGGCTCGGTCGCCGACACGCTTCCGGACCCCGCCACCGCCGACTTGACGGTGATGCGGGTGCCCGCGAAGGCGTCCACCCGTCCCTGGGCCACCGCGTCGAGGCCGGCCACCTGGTCCGGCAGGACCAGGACGTCGCTGATGCCCGCGGCCTTGGCGTAGTCGATCTGGGCGTAGGCCTTGCCGGAGGCGAGCTTCAGGCCCTTCTTCTTGACGTCCGCGTACGTCTTGATGCCGTGCGGGTTGCCCTTCTTGACGATGAAGGCGTCCAGCATGAGGTAGTCCGGGTCGGCGAACATCACCTGTTCGCACCGGAGGGGATTGATGTACATCCCGGCGGACACCACATCGAACTGCCGTGCCTTCAGCCCGGGTATGAGGGCGCCGAAGTCCACCGGCACCGGCTTGACCTCGTCGATGCCGAGCCTCTTGAAGATCACCCGCGCGATCGCCGGCGCTTCCCCGGTGGCCTGTCCGTCGTCTCCCACGTAACCGAAGGGCGGCTCGCTGGCGATACCGATCTTCACGGTCCCCTGGTCGCGCAGGGTGTTCAACAGGCTGCCGCCCAGCACCTTCCCTTCACCGGGGACGCGGCTGCAGCCGACCATCCCGAGACTTCCCACCGCACCCAGCGACACAGCTGAGGCGAGCATGGAGCGGCGGCTGATCCATCTGCCGGATCCGTTGTCGGTTCCTGATCGGTTTGCGTGTGGTCGAGCCATGGGCGCGCGGCTACCCGACTTCATTCGAGTTATGCCGATCACTTTCGGCCCCGGCCGTGAACCAGGCCCCCTTGACCGCGGGTGGACCATGGAATGCATGGCTGACCGATACATCGAAGTCTCGCTGGTCAAGCGCGGAATCACCGCCACGGCAAAGTTGCTGGACGATCGTGCGCCGATCACCTGCGCGGCCGTCTGGGATTCCCTTCCGCTCGCCGGCGACGTCTATCACGCCAAATATGCCCGAAACGAGATCTACGCCCTGTTCCCGCCCTTCGCGACATCAGAACCACCGCTGGAGAACCCGACCGTGACCCCCATTCCGGGAGATCTCTGCTATTTCTCCTTCGCGGGAGCGGAACTCGGCACCCAGTCCTACGGCTACGACCGCGAGGTCCGCCCCGGCACCACGGTCGTCGACCTGGCCCTCTTCTACGAGCGCAACAACCTGCTCCTCAACGGAGACGTCGGCTGGGTCCCGGGCATCGTCTGGGGCCAGATCACCGAGGGCCTGCCCGAGTTGGCGGACGCCTGCAACGACCTGTGGCGGACCGGGGCGGCGGGGGAGACCCTCAGCTTCCGGCGGGCGTGAGGCTCACCTGACGTACGACGCGGTGCCCGCCTCGTACAACGCGTGCGCCGCCCGCAGGACGAGGTCGTCGCGATGGCGGGCGGCCACCAGCTGGAGCCCGATGGGCAGCCCGTCGCCGTCCGTTCCCACCGGGACGGACGCGGCGGGCTGCTGCGTCATGTTGAAGGGGTACGTGAACGGGGTCCAGCCCGTCCAGCGGCGGTGGCCGGACCCCTTCGGCACCTCGACGCCCGCCTCGAACGCGGTGATCGGCAGGGTCGGGGTGACCAGCAGGTCGTAGGAGTCGTGGAAAACCCCCATGCGGCGCCCGAGTTCCATGCGGACGTCCACCGCGGCCAGGTAGTCCAGCGCGCTGTAACCGGCGCCCTGCTCGCAGATCTCCCGCAGGCCCGGGTCGAGCAACTCCCGCTGCCGCGGCCCGAAGTCCTGGGTCACCCGGGCCGCGCCGCTGAACCACAGGGTGTGGAAGGCGCCGACCGGGTCGGTGAAGTCGGGGTCGGCCTCGGTGACGTACGCGCCGAGCTCCGCGAGCCGCTCCACACCTCGCCGCACCGCCGCCGCGACCGCCGGCTGCACCGCCACCTGACCGCCGAACGAGGGTGAGTAGGCGACCCGCAGCCCCCGCACCCCGCCCGCCAGTCCCGCCGAGAAGGGGCCCGGAGCCGGGGCGAGCGCCGACCAGTCGCGGGAGTCGGCGGCCCCGATCACGTCGAGGAACAGCGCCGCGTCCGCCGCGTCCCGGGTCATCGGGCCCACATGGGCGAGGGTGCCGAAGGCGCTCGCCGGATACAGCGGCACCCGCCCGTACGTCGGCTTCAGGGCGAAGATCCCGCAGAACGCGGCCGGGATACGGACGCTGCCGCCGCCGTCGGTGCCGAGCGCGAGGGGACCCGCGCCCCGGGCCACAGCCGCCGCCGCGCCGCCGCTGGAGCCGCCCGCGGTGCGGGTCGGATCGTGCGGGTTGCGGGTCACGCCGGTCAGCGGGGAGTCCGTGACGCCCTTCCAGCCGAACTCCGGGGTGGTGGTCTTGCCGAGGAAGACCGCGCCGTGCTCACGCAGGCGGGCCACGGACGGCGCGTCCTCGTCCCAACGCCCCTGCTCCGAGAGCGCCTTGGAACCCTTCAGCGTCGGCCCGCCGCGCAACAGCAGGATGTCCTTCACGGTGGCCGGGACGCCGTCCACCAGCCCGGCCGGCTCACCGCGCCGCCACCGATCGGCCGACGCCCGCGCCTGTCCGAGCGCCTCGTCCGCGGTCAGCCGCGTGAAGGCGTTCACCTCGGGCTGGATCGCCTCCGCGCGTTCCAGGGCCGCGCGGGTCACCTCCACGGGGCTGAAGTCGCCCTTGCGGTAACCGTCGACGAGTTGTACTGCGGTCAGTTCGCTGAGCTCTGTCATCCGGCCCCTCCGTAGGACGTCAGTGTCCGGGTACGTACCCCCGTTGCTTGTCGACCACGTTCGGCAGTGCTTCACCCGCCTCCCACAGCCCGTACATCTCCACGAACTGCGCGCCCAGATCGTCCCGCCAGCCGACCGTGTCGCCGCTCATGTGCGGGGACACGATCAGGTTCGGGACCTGCCACAACGGGCTGTCGGGAGGCAGCGGTTCGTGCTCGAAGACGTCCAGCGCGGCGCCCGCGATCCACTGCTTGGACAGCGCCTCGACCAGCGCGTCCTCGACGACCAGCGGCCCCCGGCCGATGTTGACGAACCGGGCCGAGGGCTGCATCAGGCCGAAGCGGCGGGCGTCGAACAAGCCGTACGTCTGCTCCGTGAGCGGCGCCGCCGCGATCACCCAGTCCGCGCGGGCCATCAGCCGGTCCAGGTCCTCGGGGCCGTGGACGCCGGTGCGCGCCGTGCGGCCGACGAGGGCGGCCGTGACACCGAGCGCCTTGAGGGTGGCGACGATCGCCCGCCCGATGGGCCCGGCGCCGACGACACACGCGCGGGTGCCGGTCACCCGCTGCGACTCGCGGTGCCGCCAGGTCCCGTGCCGCTGCAACTCCCAGGTCCGCGGCATGTCCTTGGCCATCGCCAGCACCAGCGCGGCCACGTACTCGGCGATCGGCTGGTCGAAGACGCCCCGGGCGTTCGTCACCACCGTGTCGGAGGCGGCGAGTTCGGGACACATCAGGTGGTCCACGCCCGCGCTCGCGGTGTGCACCCAGCGGGGCCGCGGGCCGCCGCCGGGCCAGGCCGCCCGGACCGCGTGCGAGGTGAAGTCCCACACCAGCAGGACATCGGCCGACGGCAGCCGTTCGGCGAGGGTCGACTCGTCCGCGTGCTCGACGCGGGCCCGGCCGGTGAGGCTGCCGAGACGGGGCGGCGGGTCGGCGTCCAGGACCAGGACGGTGGGGACGGACGGGGGGCCGGACGAAGGGCCGAACGAAGGGCCGGACGAGGGCGCGGTCATGCGGAACAAGCCATTCGGGGTACCGATTCTTCGGAGACGACGGCCGTCTGACGTGGGCGGACATCGGCGGTTGACCGAGTCTTGACGTGTTGGTCACGAGGGCGGATTGACCACGCTCGCACCCGAACCTACCTTCGTCAACACGGGCGTGCACACGGTCCGTTGCCCTCTGGTCCCTCAGTGTGAGGCCGGTTTCTGCCATGGACGTTTCGTTTCTGGGGGGTCCACGCCCCCAGCGCGGTGTCGGGGTCGTCGCCCCGTTCGATTTCGCTCTCGACCGCGAGCTGTGGCGCTGGGTGCCCGACGAGGTCTCCCTGCATCTGACCCGAACGCCCTACGTCCCCGTCGAGGTCAGCCTCGACCTCGCCCGCCTGGTCAGCGAGCACGAGACCCTGCACGAGGCGGTGCGCACGCTGACCGCCATCGCACCCGAGGTCGTGGCCTACGCCTGCACGTCCGGCAGCTTCGTCGGCGGGATCGCCGGGGAACGCGCGATGTGCGCGGCGATGACCCAGGCGGGCGCGCTGCCCTCGGTCACGACGTCCGGAGCGTTGCTGGAGGCACTGGCGGAGCTCGACGTCCGCCGGGTCGCGCTGGTCACGCCCTACACCGTGTCGGTCACCCGCGCACTGGAGGCGTACGTGGCCGAGGCGGGCGTCACCGTCACCAGCTGCGCGTACATGGGCCTGACCAGGCACATCTGGAAGGTTCCGTACCGGGAGGTGGCGGACATGGCGCGCAGTGCCGGGCTCAACGGGGCCGAGGCGCTGTTCATCAGCTGCACCAATCTCCCCACCTACGACGTGATTCCCCAGCTGGAGGCGGAGCTGCGGATCCCGGTGATCTCGGCCAACCAGGTGACGATGTGGGCAGCACTACGCCATCTGGGTACCCGAGCCGTGGGACCGTACCAGGCGCTGATCGACCCGGCGGCCAGGCTCGGCCCCGTACTGCCGGACGTACCGGGGCTTCCGGACGTGCCGGTGCTACCGGACGTACCGCGACTGCCGGACGAAGAACAGCAGCAGGAAGGCTGGACATGACAGCACTGGGATTCCTCTATCCGGGCCACTCCGCCGAGGACGACTACCCGCGCATCGAACAGTTGCTCGGCAGCGACGTCCGCCTGGACCTGGTGCACACCGACATCGGCGAGGACGCCCACCGGGTCGACGCCCTGCTCGAAATGGGTTCCGCCGACCGGCTCGCGGCGGGCGTCGAGCAGCTGCGCATGGGCGGTGCCGAATCGGTGGTGTGGGCCTGCACCAGCGGCAGCTTCGTCTACGGCTGGGAGGGCGCGCACGAGCAGGTACGCGCCCTCGCCCTCACCGCCGGCATGCCGGCCTCCTCCACCTCCTTCGCCTTCGTGCACGCGGCGCGGGAGCTCGGCGTGAGCCGGGTCGCCGTCGGCGCGACCTATCCGGACGACGTGGCGGACCTCTTCGCCCAGTTCCTGCGCGCGGCCGGCCTGGAGGTCACCGGGGTCCGCGGCTCCGGAATCATCACGGCCGCGGAGGTCGGGACGTGGGGCGAGGACGAGGTGTTCGCCCTGGCCCGCGAGGCCGACGCCCCGGACGCCGAGGCCCTCCTGCTCCCCGACACGGCCCTGCACACCGCCGCCCACATCCCCGCCCTGGAGAAGGACCTGGGCAAGCCCGTCCTCACAGCCAACCAGGTCACCGTCTGGGAAGCCCTCAGGCTGGCAGACCGCAGGGTGAACGCCCCGTCCATGGGAGCCCTGTTCACGCGGGAACCTATCGTCCAGGCGTGAGGCTGGGTGCTGGGTGCTGGGTGCTGGGTGCTGGGTGCTGGGTGCCGGGAGCCGAGTGCCGGGCCCGGCACTCGGGGGTCGGGTGTTGGTGGGTCGGGGGCGAAGCCCCCGCCGGGTCCCGGGGCGGAGCCCCGGATCTTTTCGACGCCAGCCTCTCGACCAACCGAGACGGGCGGAGTGTGGGTGGGCGACTCCCGGGGTCTGGGGCGGAGCCCCAGAACGGCCCCCCCCCCCCCCCCCCCCCCCCCCCCCCCCCCCCCCAAAACCCCCCCCCCCCCCCCCAAACACCCCCCCCCCCCCCCCCCCCCCCCCCCCCCCGCCCCCCGTACGNNNGCGGGCGGGGGGGGGGGGGGGGGGCCCCCGCCCCCCCCCCCCCCCCGGGCGCGGGGGGGGGGGGGGGGGGGGGGGGGGCCCCCGGGGGGCCCCCCCCCCCCCCCCCCCCCACGCCCACCCCCACCCACCCGAGCCGGCCCCCGCCCCGGAATAACCGGAGACCCCCTCCTGTTACCTCCGGAGGACCCCGCACCGGCTCACCACAGGAGGCACCCCCGTGACCACAACCCCAGACGCGACCCGGGGAACCCCACACGGCACCGCCCCCACCCCCCTCTCCGTCCTGGACCTGGTCACCGTCGGCGCCGGCCGCACCGCCACCGACGCCCTCCGCACCAGCGTCGAGATAGCCAAGCTCGCGGAGTCCCGCCACTTCCACCGCTACTGGGTCGCCGAACACCACTCCATGCCGGGCGTGGCGTCCAGTTCCCCCGCCGTGATCCTCGCCCACCTCGCCGCCCACACCACCCGCATCCGCCTCGGCTCGGGCGGCGTGATGCTCCCCAACCACGCCCCGCTGGTGATCGCGGAGCAGTTCGGCACCCTGGAGGCGCTGGCCCCGGGCCGCGTGGACCTCGGCCTCGGCCGCGCCCCGGGCACGGACGGCGCCACCGCCGCCGCCCTGCGCCGCACCGACCGGCTCAACGAGGGCGCCGACGACTTCCCCCAGCAGCTCGCCGAGCTCATCCGCTTCCTCGACGACGACTTCCCCGACGGCCACCGCTACCGCCGTATCCACGCCGTCCCCGGCCCCGTCCAGGCGACCTCCCCGGGCGGCGTCCAGTCCCCGCACCGCCCGCCCGTCTGGCTCCTCGGCTCCTCCGGCTTCAGCGCCCGCCTGGCAGGCGAGCTCGGCCTGCCCTTCGCCTTCGCGCACCACTTCTCGGCCCAGAACACCGTCCCGGCCCTGGACCTGTACCGCGAGTCCTTCCAGCCGTCCGCCGTCCTGGACCAGCCGTACGCCCTCATCGGCGTCTCCGCCCTCGCCACCGAGGACGAGAAGGAGGCCCGCCGGCAGGTCCTGGCCGCCGCCCTGAACATGGTGCGGCTGCGCACCGGCCGCCCCGGACTCGTCCCCACCCCCGAAGAGGCCGAGGCCTACGCGTTCAGCCCGATGGAGCGCGAGTTCGTCGACTCCTGGAACGCGAACGTCATCCACGGCACCCCCGACGAGGTCCGCTCCGGCCTTGACGACCTCCACAAGCGCACCGGCGCCGACGAGCTGATGATCACGGGCAACGCCCACAGCGGCGACGTACGCCTGCGCTCCTACGAACTCATCGCGGACGCCTACGGACTGCCGACCGCCTGAACCCGCCCCTCACCGCGCACGCCGCGCTGCCTCGCGCCCCGTACACCTCACACCCGTACATCCAACAATCCGGAGATACGATCCGGCGGCACCGGCCGTGAGTACAGCCACCCCTGGCCGGTGTCGCAGCCGATCCGCCGCAGCCGCGCGGCCTGCGCGGACGTCTCCACGCACTCCGCCGTGACGGTCAGCCCCAGCCGGTGGGCGAGCTGGATCATCGCCTCGACGACGACCTCGTCGGCCGGGTTGGGCGCCACGCCCTCCCCCTCGTACTGGAAGCCCCGTACGAACGAACCGTCCAGCTTCAGCACCGACACCGGCAGCCGGCTGAGGTACGCCAGGTTCGAGTAGCCCGTGCCGAAGTCGTCGATGGCGATGTGCACGCCCATGTCGCTGAGGGCCTGGAGCGCCTGGAGCGGCCGGCCGGCCGAGCCCATCACCGCCGACTCGGTGAGCTCCAGCTGGAGCAGGTGCGGGGCCAGCTCCGTCTCCGCGAGGATCGCGGCCACGTCCGCGACCAGGTCGGAGTCCCAGACCTGACGGACCGCCACGTTCACACTCACGAAGACCGGCGGTTCGTCCGGATGGCTCAACTGCCACTGCCGCGCCTGACGGCAGGCCGTGGCCAGCACCCAGCGGCCGAGCTGCACGATCGAGCCGTCCTCCTCGGCCAGTCCGATGAACCGATTCGGCGTCAACATGCCGAACTGCGGGTGGCTCCAGCGCACCAGGGCCTCGACGCCCCGCAGTCGACCGTCCTCCATCCCCACCAGCGGCTGGTACTCCAGTACGAACTCGCCGCGTTCGATCGCGGGGCGCAGGGTGGAGGCGAGGGCCTGCCGGGTCATCCGATGGGCGTTGCGCTCCGGGTCGAAGAGGGTCCAGCGGGCCTTGCCGTCGGCCTTGGCCCAGTACAGCGTGGTGTCCGCGGCCTGCATGAGCCCGGTCGCGCTGGTGCCCGCCGCCTGCCGTTCCACCACGCCGATCGAGGCCGACACCGACAGGCGCTGCCCGGCGATGTCGAAGGGCGCCTGGACCGCGTTCAGTACCGCCTCGGCGAGATCGGCGAGCTGGTCGGTGCCGGTGGAGTCCTCGACCAGGAGCGCGAACTCGTCGCCGCCGAGCCGGGCCACCAGGGGCGCGCTGACCCGTCCGAGGCCGGCCTCGTCGGCGCAACGGGTGAGCCGGCCGGCGACGGCGGCCAGCAACCGGTCGCCGATGCGGTGGCCCAGGGTGTCGTTGACGGCCTGGAAGCCGTCGAGGTCCAGGTAGCACAGGCCGACCCGGCCGGTGCCGGTCAGCTCGTACGCCTCCGCCTCCAGCGCGGCCGTGAGCCGTTCGAAGAACAGGGTGCGGTTGGGCAGCCGGGTCACGGGGTCGTGCATCTGCAAGTGCCTGAGGCGCGCCTGAAGTTCACGGCGGGCGGTGATGTCGGTGACGGACAGCAGGACCGCACCGGGTCCCTCTCCCGACAGGGGCGCGACGGTGACCTGTGCCCACAGGGACCGGCCGTCGGGTTGCTTGAGTCGACGGGAGCAGCGCAGCCTGGCCTGCCGGCCGCGCAGGACCTCCTGGTAGGCGTGCCAGGCGCGCGCGTCGGAGGCCAGGTCCACCAGGTCGGCGGCGATCCGTCCGGTCAGCGCGTCGGGTGGGCTGCCGAGCAGTTCGCCCAGCGTGGCGTTGGCGCTGACGACCAGGCCCTCGCGGTCCACGACGGCCATCGCGACCGGCGCGGCCGTGAAAACCGAGCGGTAGGTCTGGGGCTCGGCACTGGTAGCCGCGTCGGCATCACTCTCTGTGACGGCTGACCGGTCGAGGTCTGCCGCGGGCGTCGGCCCTTCGGACGTTCCGCTCACCGCTCGCTCCCGCAGTGCACTCGATCGCTGTCCGGCAGGAAAGTGTGCCGATCATAGAGGCTGCCCCATGACCCTTCCAGCCGCTGACCAGTGTCCCGGAACAACCTGCCCTTCTGACAGATCGTTTCTGCTCGGACCTTGGACGTGTTCTGCAGGCGCCTGACCAGTTGTGACGTTCCGTGAACGGTTCCCCGGTGTGGCATCTGACGGTCCTTCGGACTTCTCACCCGTCTGGTGCAGATAAACAGGGCTCTATAGAACAAAAGCACACAATATGGACGCGGTGTCCTGTGAACCGTTTCCGGAGGTCCCTGTGCCGCGTCCGTTTCCGCGCCCCCGACTGCGCAGCACCGCGGCCGTGTTCACCACCCTGTCGGCCCTCGCGGCGACCTCCCTCGTGACCGGCCCGTCGGTCGCGGAACCGTTCCCGGCGGCGCCCTGCGCCCTGCAGCGCACCGAGGCCCACCACTCGGAGGGCGTGGGCACCTGGAACTCCGCGTATCCGCGTCCGACCCGCGAGCTGGACGCGGTGATGGTCTTCCTGTCCTTCCCGGACTCGGCACCGCTGACCACCCCTGACCAGCTCGCCGCCGACCACTTCCCGGCCACCAGCCGTTTCTTCCAGCGCGCCTCCTACGGCCGGTTCACCCTGCGCCCGCACCCGCTGCGGCACTGGATCCGGATGCCCCGGGCGTCGACGTCGTACGTCATGCGGCGCGACTGGAGCGCCTCGCACCGGGCCGCCTACCTGCGCGACGCGCTCGCCGCGGCCGACGCGCAGGTCGACTTCTCGCGCTACGACGTCGTGTACTTCGTCGCCGATCCGGACGCGCCCGGGGTGGACTCGGACGCGACGAAGGTGGTGAACATGGACACCCCGCTGCGGGCCGACGGGACGGACATCCGGCGGGTCGTGACGGTGTTCGAGCAGCACCCGCCGGACCGGCTGGTTCTCGCCCATGAGACCGGGCACGTCTTCGATCTGCCGGACCTGTACCACCGGCCGGCGGACGGCAAGGGCGACTGGGACACGTTCGTCGGCGACTGGGATCTGATGGGCAGCCAGTTCGGGCTGGCGCCGGATCTGTTCGGCTGGCACAAGTGGAAGCTGGGCTGGCTGGAGTCCAGGCAGGTGACGTGCGTACAGCGGAGCGGGCCGACGTGGCTGACCCTGGAGCCGCTCGGCGCGGGCCCGGGGGCGCCGGCCGTGGGCTCCGCCGGGGCCCCCGCCTTCGGGCTGGGCAGTGGGACCAAGCTCGCGGTCGTCCGTACCGGAGTCGACAGCGCGCTCGCCTTCGAGGTGCGCGGGCCGGTGGGCAACGACACGGCGGCCTGCCGGCCGGGCGTCCTCGTCTACCGGGTGAGCGGCACGGCGGAGTCCGGCCGTGGACCGGTCGAGGTGATCGACGCCCATCCGCGCACCGACGCCTGCTGGGAGACCTCCGTCTACCCACCCCTCGCGGACGCCCCGGTCGCCCTGGGCGAGAGCTTCAGAGTGCCCGGCGAGAACGTCCTCGTGGAGGCGGAGGGCCGCACGGCCTCCGGGGCCTGGACGGTGAAGATCACGGTCGGCTGATCGCCTGGCAGCCATGCGGCTCGCCCGGCCTGCGGTCACAGAGCCCCGCTCGACCTGCGGTCCCCTGCCCCCTCGACCGGGGCTCACATCCCCGCCGGCCCAGAGGCCGCGCCCCTCACCCCACGCCCACAGGACCGGCGAAAAGGGGGGTGTGGGTGGCAAAGCCCCCACAACGCGCGGCGAAGCCGCGCAAAAACAACGATGGCGAGACCGGTTCGCGTTTTCCGCGAACATGCCTCGCCATCGCCAACGTGCGCCGCCAGGGACTCGAACCCCGGACCCGCTGATTAAGAGTCAGCTGCTCTAACCAACTGAGCTAGCGGCGCCTGCTGACGTCGTAGACCTTAGCACCCTGATCGGCGGGAGGAAAAATCGATATCCGTACGGCCGCACGGGCCGCCCGGACGGCTGCCCAGAGCAGGATTTCCGGGCCAGGCAGCCAGGGGTGACGGGTGTCCGGGGCGACCAGCCAGCGTGACTCGGGGCGGCCCGGGGAGCCGTCGGTGGCCATCGGTGCGGGGAGGGTCACCGCGTCGCCGTTGCCGTGGCACAGCAGGGGTGGGATGGCTCCGGTGCGGCCGGACTCCTCCCAGTGCAGCAGTGAGGGCAGTCGCTGTGCCGTGCCGGGCGCGGCGAACAGCAGCATGCGGCCCCGGAACGCCGCGACCGGTCCCGATCCCGGGCCTTCCGCCCACAGCCGGTCGACCATGCGGCGCCCGAAGACGGCGGGCGCGCCGACCACGTCGAAGGTGGAGCCGCAGGGCAGGACGACCGGCGCGTCCGGCTGCTCCTCCCAGAGCGCCAGGGTGCTGCGCGGGTACGTCCCGGCGGAGGCGAGCCAGGCGGCGCCCTCCGGCGTCGCGCCCGAGACGTCGGAGCGGGCGGAGAGGGGCTGCTCGCGTGTGCTGCTCATGACCCATAGATCTACAGGGCGTGAGTGTGCGGTTCCTGAGGGTTGCCGGAAATCGGGACGGGAGGGGCGGTGAGGGGGTATCTTGCCCGCCACTTGCCCGCCTGGCATATGCCCGCACTCATCTCGGTGAGGTGCCTCACACAGGGTCGGCGGAGCCCGGGCCCTCGGTGCCGCTCCGCATCAGGTCGCGTCCGAACTCGACCATCTTCTTCGCGTAGTCCTCGGTCCACTCGGCCCGCGCGGCGATGTCCGCCGGGGTCAGCCGGTCGAAGCGGCGGGGGTCGGCCAGCTGGGCCGCGGCGATCGCCTGGAACTCCATGGCGCGGTCGGTCGCCGCCCGGAACGCGTGCGTCAGCTCGGTCGCACGGGCCAGCAGCGCGCGGGGGTCGTCGATCGACTCCAGATCGAAGAAGTGCTCCGGATCTGCGGCCGCCTGCGCGGGCTCGAAGAGCAGGGGCGCGGGGCGTAGCCGCGGTTCGTTCCGACGCGGCGTGGGCTCCGCCATGTCTTCTCCTCCTCGTACGTCACGGATGACCCGTCTCGGCTAGGGCCACCGTCCATTCTCTCGCGCCCGCGCAAGTACGCCGGGCGCTTCGACCGTGATCGGCCGGGCGCCGCCGGTGCCGTGCTGGTCAGGGCTTCCAGGTCACCCGGTGTTCGGTCAGATGTGCGAGTACCGCATGGTTGGCTTCCCATCCGTCCGGGAACTTCACCACCGTTCCCAGCTGGACCGGTTCCGTCGACGGGTAGTCGTCCAGGAGGTCGGTGACGCCGGCTCGGCAGACGACGATGCAGGCGTGCCGGTGGCGGGAGGCCAGCACGCACAGGCGGCCGGTTTCCAGATGGAACGCGGTGGCGTCGGGGCGGCCGGACAGCGGGTGGAGGACGACGGTGACGTCGAACTCGCGGCCCTGGAGGCGGTTCGCCGTGTCGACGGTGACGTCCGTGACGCCGAGTTCGGTGAGCGCCGCGCGGACCGCCGCCGCCTGGTCGCGGTGGGCCGTGCCGACGGCGACCCGGTCGGCGGTCAGCGGAACCGGGTCGGGTCCGCGTTCCGACGTGGCCGCGCCGCCCCGGTCCAGCAGCCGGCGTACGACCGTGGCCACGGCCCGGACCGCTTCGGGGTCCGTCCGCGGGGTGTGCCGCGCGGGCAGCTCCAGCAGGCCCCAGCCCGACCGGGCGGCCTCGTCGATCACCTGGTCGGGGCCCGACCCGTCGGAGGGGACCGCGAAGGCGAGACGGCGGTCGTCGTGGTCCGTGCCGCTGCGGAAGGGGGTGTAGGGATAGAACGCGTCGGAGACCAGCGGCGCGGCCGACGCCGGGAGCCGCCAGGACACCGGCAGGCGGTGCTGCGGCAGCTCGGGGTTGTGCGCGAGCAGGGTCGTCACCGCGGAGGCCGAGGGGTCGTACGACAGGCCCGCCCACTGCTCGCTGCCGACGATCGCGAACGGGTCCAGCTGGCCCGGGTCGCCCACGAACAGCGCCCGCTCGAAGAGACCCGCCACGGCGAGCAGCGCGTCCGAACGCATCTGGTAGGCCTCGTCGACGATCGCGTGCCGCCACGGCTCGTCGACCTTCACATGCCCCCACTTGGCCGCCGTCGAGATCACCACCGCCAGCCCGCCGAGATCGCCCGCCTTCGACGACTTCCGTACGTTCGGCAGGTCGTCCAGCGCCTTGTCGTACGGGTCGCTGTCGCTGCTGTGCAGCCGTCCCACCGGAAGGTCGGGGTTCTTCTCGGCGAGCCGCAGCACCAGGTCGTCGACCTGGGCGTTGGTCTGCGCGACGACCATCAACGGCCGGCCGGCGTCGGCGAGTTCGAGTGCGGCACGGACGACGAGGGTGGACTTTCCGGCGCCCGGCGGGGAGTCGACGACGACACCGCGGTGGGTGCCGTGCAGGGTGTCGTGGAGGATCGCTCCGGTCGCGCGGGCCGCCAGGGCACCGGGGTCGAAGTCCCGAGGGGTCACAGGACGTCCTCCTGGGTCACGGGGTCGGGGTCGGGCACCGTCGCCTCGCCGGGCGGTCCTCCGTGTGTCCACGGGGTGTCCTCCGGGTCGGGCAGCTTCGCTCCGCCGCGCTGCTCGTGTTCGAAGAGGGTGAAGCAGAGCCGGTCGCCCTTCTCCGGCACGGATCCGGGCTCGGGCTCCTTGCCGCGGCCCATCTTGTCGACGATCCGCAGGACGATGACTCCCTCGTCTCCCTCGTCCTCCTGCCCGACGAACTCCGCCGCCTGCGGCTTGCCGCCCAGCGCCCGGTACACCCTGGCCCGCTCGCCCAGGTACGGCCGGTCGTCGGTGCGGACCGTGACCAGCGGGCGGGGGCTGGGCCGCTTGCCCTCGCTGTACGCCATCACGACGTCCGTGACCTCGCCCGCGAACGCCTCCCCGGCCAGTCGCCGTCCGGCCATCACCAGCGGGTCGTCCAGGGCCTCCTGGGCGTCCAGCCGGGCCTGCTCACGCTCCCGGGCGGCCAGCTTGTTCGCGGCGGTGACGGCGTCGTCGCGGCGCGGCTGCGGGGGCTCGCCGGCCAGCACGCGGTCGCGGTGCGCGGTGAACGACCAGCGGTCGCGGGTCCACCGCTCCTCGACGTGCGCGCCCTCCGGCAGCTCCCACAGCAGGTCCAGGCCCCGCCACACCGCGTCCCAGGTGGGGCGCGTCCGGCTCTCCACCAGGGTGCGCAGCTCGCGCTCGGCGGCGGTGAGGATGCCGAGCCGGTCGTCGGCCTGCGGGCCGTCCTCGGCGGCGGCGAGGGCGGTGCGGGCACGGTCGTAGCGCTCGATGGCGGGGGCCAGCAGCTGGTTGTCGAACGCCGGGTCGGTGGCCGGGCCGGCGGGCGGGCACACCAGCTGGCCGTCCGCGTCCCGGTGGAGTTCGGCCCGGAGCGCGGCGTCGGCGCCCAGGACGCCCTCGGGCGGATCGATCCAGGAGAGCAACGCGCCCAGGTGCTGGTCCTCCAGGGTGGACTGGCCCGTCGACCAGTGCCGGGCCAGTACGTCCGTCATGGCGAGCAGCAGCGAGGAGCCGGGCACCCGGGCACGCTCCCCGAAGTGGGTCAGCCACCGGCCGAGCAGGGGCAGCCGGGGCGGCGCGGGGTAGGGCGTCTCGGGGTCCTGTTCCGCCGTACGCCGAAAACGCATGGAGCGCCCCAGCAGCCGGACGAAGTCGACTCCCGCGCGGCTGGGCACGATCAGCTGCGGGGCGTCGGTGCACAGGTCCACCTCGACCTTGACCCGCTTGCCGGTCTCCGGGTCCGTCTCGGTGCGTTCGGCGGCCTCCACGGAATCGGCGTGGGCGTCGACGTACGGCAGGACGACGTCGGCCAGTTCGGCGAGGAACGCGAACCTGAGGTCGCGGTCGCGGGGCTGCGGTACGACCAGCAGCCGGGGGGCGTCCCGGTCGGTGCCCACCAGCGCGCCGAGCGGGGCACCGGCCTCACCGGCGGTGGTGAGCGGCACGAAGACGAGCGGCCGCTCGGACAGCCTCCGGTGCCGGACGGTCGCGGCGGGCTGGGCGCGGCCGGTGCTGACCGCTTCGAGGCGGGCCAGGGTGGCGATCAGTGACATGTGGCCCCCTGACGGCTGCCCAGCGCTTCCGCCCTCAGCTCGGCGGCTCTCCGGAGCGCGGCCACCGCCGGGTCGTCCGGGTCCCCGGCCTCCCCGCGGGCCGCCGCCAGGACGTCCTCGACGGTGCTGAGGCCGCCCAGTTCGGCGCGGACCGAGCGGCCCAGGGAGGTCACGGCGCCCGCGGTGCGGGACCGCTCGCGGCAGTGGAAGGCCAGCTCGCAGGCCGACAGGCACTCGGGTGCGTACGTCGCCGGGACCGCCTCGACGGCGGCCGTGAGCTCCTCGGCCGGCTGTTCGGGGGCGAAGCAGACGCCCTCGGGGAGGGCGTCGGCGATGTCCTGGAGGCGGGTCAGCCGGGCCAGCTGGCGGGCGGTCACCGCGCGCTGCTTGCGGATGTCGACCGCGGACGCGGTGGCCAGGTTGGAGAAGTCCTTCGGGCAGACCAGCAGCACCTGGTGACGCACCCGCGGCACCGGATCCAGGCGGGCGGCGACCTCCTCCAACGCCAGTACGTACACCGCGGACTGCCGGGCCGCGGCGCCGACCTTGGCCGGATCCGCGGAGCCGTCCAGCATCGGGAAGGACTTGATCTCCACGACCGTCCAGCTGCCGTCCGGGTGCACGACCACCGCGTCCGGCTCCAGGAAAGCGGGCGAACCGGCGACGTCGAGCGCCAGCATGGGGTGGTCGAGCAACGTCCAGCCGCCGGCCGCGGTCGCCTCACGCAGGGCGAGGGCCGTGCGCGCGGTGCGCCCTTCCGGGCCGATCGCGGTGAGTTCGGGCACCTGGGCGTGCGACGGCGGTTCGGCCCCCCGGTCCAGCTTCTCGTGCACCAGCCGCAGCAGCTCCGCGCCGCCGTCCGACTTGACCCGGGCCTCGAAGGCGTTGCCCCGGGTCAGGGCGAACTGCGACTGTCCGAAGGCCGACGGGGCGCCCAACGCGCTCGCCAGCGCCGTCTTGTTCACCCCGGCGCCGTCGAGGATCGCGCGCCGCTCGCACCCGGGGTTGGCGGCGAGCGCCGCCAGGGCGCGCGCGTCCAGGGCCTTCGCCGGGACGTCGGGACCGCGCAGCTCAGCGAGCCGGTGCCGGAGCGCCGTCTCCCGCGTCCGTGGGGGCGGCACTCGGCTCGACTCCGTCTGCGAACCGGGAATCACGCTGCCGTGGAATGTGCTCACCCGCGGAAGTCTGGCATCCGGCACTGACAATTGAGGCATGTGCGCCGGGAGCACCCCCGGAGACGACCGTGAAACGGGCCCGCAGTCGCGTCCCCGCACGCTCCGCGACCCGCGTGACGTAGGGCGCGAGAAGCAGCCCGGCGCCCATCACCGCCGCGCCCGCGACCGCGTCCAGGAAGTAGTGGTTCGCGGTGCCCATCACCACGATCGTCGTCACCAGCGGATAGACGACACCGGCGGTCTTCGCGGCCCGCGTCCCGCCGTGGCGCCACAGCATCACCCCGCACCACAGCGCCCAGCCCACGTGCAGACTCGGCATGGCCGCGTACTGGTTGGTCATACCGCCCATGCCGCGCGGGGCGCTCGCCTCGCCGCCCCACCAGCCGTACGAGCTGTACTGGGCCATGGTGTCCACGAAACCGTGGCTCTCGGAGAGCAGCCGGGGCGGGCAGGTCGGCAGCAGGGTGAAGCCGATCAGGCCGATGAAGGTGGACGTCATCAGCCAGGTGCGGGCCGCGCGGTAGCGCACGGCGTGCGACCTGAACAGCCAGACCAGGACGGCGGGCGTGACCACGTAGTGCAGCGAGGCGTACCAGAAGTCGGCCGGTACGCCCAGCCACGCCTCGCTGGTGAACAGCCGGTTGAGGGGGTGCTCGGCGTTGATGCGCAGGACCTTCTCGACCCGCAGGATCGTCAGACCGTGGTCGACGGCACCGCTGACATCGCCGCGCGCCAGCAGCCGCCCCGCCGTGTAGCAGGCGTACACCAGGAGGATCAACGGCAGCTCGGTCCACCAGCGCAACCGGGTGTCCGGGACCGCCTCGATGCCTGGTGTCACGGTCTGCGGCATCCGATCGCCCTCCCCCTTCGTCTCGCCCGCCCGGTGCTGTCGTTCCGGTCGTGCCACTTTACGGCGTATGCCCGCGCCCATGTGGAGCGGCCCCAGCCCTCAAAGACGCAGAGATCGCCCGCCGGGTTGCCGCCGCGGGGGGTGCGCCATGATGGGGGGACTCCACTGCCAGTTCCCCCGGAAAGGTCCCCCCATGGCACCGCGCCTCCTGCTCGCCCGGCACGGACAGACGCAGTGGTCGCTGTCCGGCAAGCACACCGGCAGGACCGATGTGCCGCTCCTGGAGGAGGGCCGACGCGGCGCCAAGCTGCTCGGGGAGCGCCTGCGCCGGGCACCGTTCGACGGTCTCGACGGGGTCGAGGTGCGCACCAGCCCGCTGGCACGCGCGCGGGAGACCTGCGAACTCGCCGGCTTCGGTGACCGGGCGAGCGGCTGGGACACGCTCATGGAGTGGGACTACGGCGCCTACGAGGGCCTGACCCCCGAGGAGATCCAGGCCCTGCGGCCCGGCTGGCTCATCTGGCGCGACGGCGTACCGGGGGGTGAGCCGCTCGCCGAGGTGACGGCCCGGGCGGACGAGGTGGTGGCCTGGGCCCGCCAGGCGGACCGGGACGTGCTGGTGTTCGCGCACGGGCACATACTGCGGTCCATCGGCGCGCGCTGGCTCGGTCTGCCGCTGGACTTCGCGGCGCGGATCCGGCTGAACCCGACGTCGCTGTCGGTGCTGGGCTGGGCGTACGGCGAACCGGCGATCGAGAGCTGGAACGACCTGGGGCACCTTTTCTGACGCCTCTCGCCCGCTCACGCGGTACGCGGCAACGAGCCGTGCCGCTCCAGGAACGTCGACACCCCCGACGCCCGTCGGTGCGGCCGCAGCACCCTCGCGGTGCCCGCCAGCATCGTCTGGATGCGTGACGACTGCACCTCCTTCAGCAGGTCCAGCACCTTCATGCCGGCCGCCGCGGCCTCGTCTGGGCTGCCGCCGCGCGCGAGGTCGTCCGCCAGTTCCGCCGTGTACAGGGCGATGTTCCTGGTGAAGTGCGGGTCCTGGAGCTGTGCCGCCCGACGCGCGTGCCGGGCCGCGCGGCGCCAGTCGCCCAGGGTCGACCAGCACTGCGCCTCCAGGCCCTCCAGTTCGGCCTCGCCGTAGAAGCTCATCCACTCGGGGTCGGCGTCCGAGGGGCCTCGCTCGAAGAGGGCCTGGGCGCGGGCCAGGGCCTGTTCGCAGCCGGTGCGGTCGGCGAGCCCGGCCCAGCCGCCCGCCTCGCGCAGCGCGAGCAGCGACATCAGCCGGGCGGAACCCAGGGGGCGCCCGACGCGTTGCGCGGCCTGGGCGGCGCGCACCGCCTCGCGCGGCCGGCCGGCGTCCCTGGCGAGGAACGCGGTGTTGCAGAAGGCGTGCGCCTCCAGGGCGTCGTCGCCGCTCACCCGGGCGGTCGCGAGGGCCTCCGCGTAGTGCGAGCGGGCGTCGTCGAAGCGTCCCGAGTCGTGGGCCAGCCAGCCCACCGAGATGGCCAGTTCACCGGCGCCCGAGTGGAGCCGTTCGGCGGTCCGCTGCCGGGTCACCCCGGCGTCCAGCAACGCGTACGCGGCGCGCAGAGGGGCGGCCGCGCGCCGGTAGAGGCCGTCGGCGCCGTGCCGGTCGTCCAGCAGCCGGATTCTGCGGACCGCCTCCTCGAGCGCGTTCGCGTGGCTCCCGCCGACCCTGCCGACCGGACGGCCCGCGGCCGCGGCGTCGAGGGCGAGCCCCAGGGGGCTCAGCGAGGCGGCGGCCACCGTGGCGCCTGAGCTGGTCATGAATGCGCGACGCAGCACGTCGCTCTCCTCGTTGTCGTGCGTCTCGTACGGGCTGTGTGCGCCGTACGAGTCCGGGGTGTCCTCGGTGTCATACGGCTCGTCCGCCCCTCGCGTCTCACCTGTGGCATATGCCGTATTCGTGGGGCCCGACGAGGGCGCGTCCTCGGGCGTGCGCGGCCGGCGTCCGCGTACGGACGAGCGGGTCGCGAACCCGAGGTCGGTGAGCGTGCGGCCCGGGAACATGTGCAGGAACACCCGTTCGTACGCGTAGTTGGGGCAGCGGATCTCGCCCGCCTCGACCCGGCCGACATAGCGCGCGTCGCAGCTCACCTGCTCGCCGATCTCGCGGGCTGCCCGCCGTACCGCCGCGGCGAACTCGGCCGGCGAGCGCTGGCCGCGCAACCGCCGGAACGCGAGGTTCGGCCGTGGCGGGCCGGGGGGCTGGGACGAGGTCACCGTTGACGACGCCATGGCCGGGTCCTCTCGTGCGAACCGTCGAACCATGCCGGAAGCGAGGTGGGACCGGGTGAGTGGTCCGCGTGACACCCTGTTTCCAGCGGGGCAAGAACGTACCTGCTGTGTGCGTCCCGCCACGCAGAGTTTGGTTGCAAACCGGATATCTCCTACTTGATCTGCCATGAACTGCCATCCTTTGCGGCGGACTTCGGCCGTAGCCGTTGACGTGTCGCCGCGTTGAACCCCGTGGACCGGGAGTCGCCCGCCTCCCGACCCGTTCGTTGGAGGAGGGTTTCGTGGTGGAGGCCGGGATGGAGATCAGTCAGAGCGTCGATCCGCGTACGTCGACCGTGGCCGGTGAGCCGCCTTCCCGCCCGGACAGCGCGTGCGATCTCGTCACGGTGCCGACGCGGCAGGGACTGGAGGCGGTCGACATCCTGCGCCGGGGGGTGGGCGACGCGGTGGGGCCGGTACTGCACGACGACGGCTGCGACACGCTGGGATTCCTGGTGCCGTCGGGGACCGCCGCGGCATGGGACGTGCCGGGGAGCACCTGTACGCAGACGGACGGGGGGCTGCGGCTGAGACCGTTGCTGCCCTCCGGAGAGGCCGACCTCGCGACGGATCCGGCGGTGCTGCGGGCGGCGCTGGGGGAGGCCGCGCGGTTGATCGAAGCGGTGGACAACTGCAGCTGACCCGGGGCCCTTCTGAGGGATGTCCGCGGAGTCGCGTCGACGTGAGCCGGTGAGCCCTCACCACCAGCACACCCGGTGTTGTCATGAGCTCGTTGAGCCGCCCCGTTCCGCGGGCCCCGATAATGGCGCAATGGGAAAGTCCAGGAAGCCCAGGCGCACCGGCGCCGCCGCCGAGACGCTCGTCGAGGCCGTCGACGGTGGGCTCGCCGAACTGATCCCCGACCGGGACCGGGCGCGGGCCTGGACCCTGCTCATCGACGGAGCCCCGCAGTCGCACGTCGACCTGGACGATCCGGCGTACCTGTCCTTCGAGTACCAGCGACGGCTCGGGCATGTGATCGACCTGGTGGCCCCGCCCGGCCGCCCCGTGCACGCCGTGCACCTCGGCGGCGGCGCGCTGACCCTGGCCCGGTATGTCGCCGCCACCCGCCCCCGCTCCACCCAGCAGGTCGTCGAGCGGGACGCGGCCCTGGTCCAACTCGTCCGCCGTCAACTGCCGGTGGCGCCCGCCGCGCGCATCCGGGTCAGGTCGACGGACGCCCGCGAAGGCCTCGCCAAGGTGCCCGACGGCTGGGCCGACCTCGTCATCGCCGATGTGTTCAGCGGGGCCCGCACCCCGGCCCACCTCACCTCGACCGAGTTCCTCGGTGAGGTCCGCCGGGCGCTGAAGCCGGACGGCTGTTACGCCGCGAACCTCGCCGACGGGCCGCCGCTGGCCCACCTGCGCGGGCAGATCGCCACCGCGGCGGCCTGTTTCCCGGAGCTCGCACTGGTCGCCGACCCGACGGTGCTGCGCGGCAAGCGCTTCGGCAACGCGGTTCTGGTCGCCGGCGGCCGGCCGCTCCCCCTCGCCGAACTCACCCGTCGTGCCGCCTCGGACCCGCACCCCGGGCGGGTCGAGCACGGCAGGTCGCTCACCGACTTCACGGGCGGGGCGCTACCGGTGACGGACGCGGTCGCCGTGGCGTCGCCCGCGCCACCGCCGTCCGCCTTCCGGTGACTCGGTAACCCCCCACGTCTGCGGCGGCCACCACGGGAGGCCGCACACCGATGATCGGCGTCGCCGCCGACCGGTCGTTTTCGCCCAGGCCAAGGGCTCGGGCGGGTTGTAGATCCACGGTCACGAAGGCCTTCGCCACCCGTAGATGATCACTGACCACCTAAAGGTGGTCAATCATGTCGATTACGTTTCGACAAATGAACGCAGCGGCTCTTGACGCCTGAGTGAACAGGGGCTGTTATGGCGCCATCGTGTTCGGTCAAGTTGATTTCTGGTCGATTGAGATCAGCTTTCAGTCAGTCTCACCCCCGTGGCCGAACCCTGCCCTCAGGAGCCGTTCATGCACGACCTCTCTCCCTCCGGACTCTCTTTCTCCGCCCCGAGCCGTCGCGCCCTGCTGCGCGGCATCGGCGGTGCCGCCGTCCTCGGCGCCGGGATACCCCTGCTGAGCGCGTGCGGCGGCAGCAGCACGGCTTCCGACTCGAAGACGGTCACCGTCGGCTCCAACGCGTCCGACGCGGTGCCGAAGAAGGCCTTCGCCGACATCTACGCGGCCTTCAAGAAGCAGTCCGGGATCACGGTCGACGTGAACACCAAGGACCACAACACCTTCCAGGAGCAGATCAACTCCTACCTCCAGGGCACCCCGGACGACGTCTTCAACTGGTTCGCCGGCTACCGCATGCAGTTCTTCGCGGCCAAGAAGCTCGCCACCCCGATCGACGACGTGTGGGCGAAGATCGGGGACAACTTCCCCGACGCGATGAAGAAGCTCAGCAAGGGCGAGGACGGCAAGTACTACTTCGTGCCGCTGACCACGTACCCGTGGGCGATCTTCTACCGCAAGAGCGTCTTCCAGCAGCACGGCTACACCGTCCCCACCACCTGGGACCAGCTGGTCGCCCTGTGCAAGCAGATGAAGAAGGACGGCCTGGTCCCGATCGCCTTCGGCGACAAGGACGCCTGGCCGGCGATGGGCACCTTCGACCAGATCAACTTCCGCACCAACGGCTACGACTTCCACGTCGACCTGATGGCCGGCAAGGCCGCCTGGACGGACCCCAAGGTCAAGGCCGTCTTCGACCACTGGGCCGAGCTGCTGCCCTACCACCAGGACGGCTTCATGGGCCGCACCTGGCAGGACGCCGCGCAGACCCTGGTGGCGAAGAAGGCCGGCATGTATCTCCTGGGCTCCTTCGTGGCGCAGCAGTTCACCGTCAAGGCCGACCTGGACGACCTCGACTTCTTCGCCTTCCCGGAGATCAACCCCGCGTACGGCCAGGACACCGTCGAGGCGCCGACCGACGGCTTCATGGTCAGCAAGGCCCCGAAGAACCACGACGGCGTCGTGAAGCTGATGGAGTACCTGGGCTCGCCCGCGGCCGAGCAGACCTACCTCAAGGCCGACCCGAGCGTGGTCGCCGCCTCCAGCAAGGCCGACACCTCCGCGTACTCGCCGCTGCAGAAGAAGGCGTTCGAGATGATCGGCGGCGCCAAGAGCCTCACCCAGTTCATGGACCGTGACTCCCGGCCGGACTTCACCTCCACGGTGATGCAGCCCGGTCTGCAGAAGTTCCTCCAGAACCCCAAGGGCGTCGACGGCTTGCTGTCCTCGATCGAGCGCCAGAAGAAGACGATCTTCGCCTCCGCATGACCATCGACACCTCCCCGAAGAACCCGGAGGCGGCCGCCGTGCCGTCTCCGGGTCCCGCGCTTGCCAAGAAGCGGGTCCCGCAGGGGCACAAGCGTCTGCTGACCCGCCGTGACCGCGTCACGCTCGCCTTCATGGCGGGCGTGCCCACGGTCCTGCACGTGGCCCTGGTCTGGGTCACCGCCCTCGCCTCCATCGCCCTGGCCTTCACCTCCTGGGACGGCATCGGCTTCAGCTCGATCAAATGGGTCGGCCTGGACAACTTCCGCCAGCTGTTCACCGACAACCCGCAGTTCTGGCCCGCGGTCCAGCACAACATCATCTGGTTCGTCGTCCTCATCCTGATCCCGACGCCGTTCGGCCTGTTCCTGGCCGTGCAGCTGGACAAGAAGATCCGCTTCAGCCGCGTCTACCAGACCGCGTTCTTCCTGCCGGTCGTGGTGTCGCTGGCCGTCACCGGGTTCGTCTGGCAGCTCGTCTACAACCCCGACACGGGCCTGATCAACAGCCTCATCGGCGCCAACAAACCCGGCCACTACATCGACTGGATCGGCAACCCGCACCTCAACCTGTGGGCCGTGCTGATCGCCGCGTCCTGGCGGCACGCCGGCTACATGATGATCCTGTACCTGGCCGGTCTGAAGGGCGTCGACCCGTCCCTGCGCGAGGCCTCCTCGCTGGACGGCGCCAACGAGTGGCAGACGTTCAAGAACGTCATCTTCCCCACCCTGCGCCCCACCAACACGGTCGTCCTGGTCGTCACCATCATCGAGGCCCTGCGCGCCTTCGACCTCGTGTTCGTCTTCAACAAGGGCGCCCAGGGCACCGAGCTGCTGTCGATCCTGATCACCAACAACATCATCGGCGAGTCCAGCCGCATCGGCTACGGCTCGGCGATCGCGGTCGTCCTGCTGGTGATCTCCCTGGCCGTGATCATCCCGTACCTGATCGCGACCTTCCGCAAGGAGCGGCGCGCATGAGCACAGCTGTCGTGACCAAGCAGCGCACCCCCGTGCGCCCGGCCCGGGTCCTGCTGCACACCTTCCTCGTCGGCACCTCGCTGGCCTGGCTCGCCCCGCTGCTGTGGGCGGTCTACGCGGCCCTGCGGCCCTACTCGGAGACCAGCAACAAGGGCTATGTCTCCTGGCCGGACAAGCTGAACTTCGACAACTTCACGAACGCGTTCACGCAGTCCGACATGCTGCACTACTTCGGCAACACGCTGATCATCGCCGTCCCCGCGGTGCTGCTGACGCTGTTCCTGTCGTCGATGGTCGCGTTCTACGTCAGCCGCTTCGACTTCCGGCTCAACATCTTCCTGCTGCTGGTGTTCACGGCCGGCAACCTGCTGCCCCAGCAGGTCATCATCACCCCGCTGTACCGGCTGTACCTGCTCATCGACCTGCCCGGTATCACCATGAGCGGCAAGCTGTACGACTCCGCGCTCGGCCTGGTGCTCATCCACATAGCGTTCCAGTCCGGCTTCTGCGCCTTCGTGCTGAGCAACTACATGCGCATGCTCCCGCACGAGCTGACCGAGGCCGCGCTCGTCGACGGCGCCTCTGTGTGGCGGATGTACTGGCAGATCGTGCTGCCGCTGTGCAAGCCCGCGATGGCCGCCCTGGCCACCCTGCTCTCCATCTGGATCTACAACGACTTCTTCTGGGCCATCGTCCTGATCTCCACCGGCGAGAACATGCCGATCACCTCCGCCCTCAACAACCTCTCCGGCCAGTACTTCACCGACCCCAACCTGGTCGCCGCGGGCGCCCTGCTCACCGCGATCCCCACCCTGATCGTCTACTTCGCGCTCCAGCGGCAGTTCGTCAGCGGCCTGACCCTGGGCGCCAACAAGGGCTGACGTCCGGGAACAACCGGGGCGCGGCACCCCCCGTCGGATGCCGCGCCCCGTCCCCCGCTTCCCCCTCGGATGTGGTCAGTCCGTCGCCGCCAGGGGCGGCAGCTCCGCCAGGTTCACCGGCGGGAGCGTGCCCGAGCGGGCGGCCCGGGCGTACCAGTGGGCGCTCGACTTGGGGGTGCGGGCCAGGGTGGCGTAGTCGACGTGGATCGCGCCGAAGCGCTTGCCGTAGCCGTAGGCCCACTCGAAGTTGTCCATGAGGGACCAGAGGTAGTACCCGCGGACGTCGGCGCCGTCGCTGATGGCGCGGCGGACCGCGGACAGGTGGCCGTGGAGGTAGGCGATCCGCTCGGGGTCGTGGACGCGGCCGTCCGAGTCGGGCTTGTCGTCGTAGGCCGCGCCGTTCTCGGTGATGTAGAGCGGCAGGCCCGGGGCCTCGCGGGTGTAGCGCATGATCAGGTCGTGCAGGCCGGTCGGGTCGACCGTCCAGCCCATCTCCGTGCGCTCACCCGGCGTCTGGTGGAAGGCGACGTCGTCCGCGCCGGGCCAGGGGGAGAAGGAGCTGGAGCCGTGGCCGTCGGCGCGCGCGCCGCTCGCGTGCGGGTCCGCCGCCGAGACCAGCGCCGGGGTGTAGTAGTTGAGGCCCAGCGCGTCCAGGGGCTGCTTGATGGCCGCCAGGTCGCCGTCCTGGACGTGGGACCAGTCCGTGATCAGCTCCGTCGCGGCGTACAGCGTCTCCGGGTACGCGCCGTGCAGCATGGGACCGTGGAAGACGCCGTTGGCCAGGTCGTCGATCTTCCGCACCGCTGCCAGGTCCGACGGGTCCGGCGAGAACGGCCGTACCACCGAGGAGTTGAGGCTCACCGCCACCGAGTTGCGGGCCGGCATCACCGAGCGCAGGGCCGTGGTGCCCAGCCCGTGGGCCAGGTTCAGGTGGTGCGCGGCCTTGAGGGAGGCCGCCGGGTCCGTGCGGCCGGGCGCGTGCACACCGGAGGCGTAGCCGAGGAAGGCGCTGCACCACGGCTCGTTGAGCGTCATCCAGTGCTCCACCCGGTCCCCGAGCGCCTCACCGACGATCTGCGCGTACTCCGCGAAGCGGTAGGCGGTGTCGCGCTCCGGCCAGCCGCCCGCGTCCTCCAACTCCTGCGGCAGGTCCCAGTGGTAGAGGGTGACCGCCGGCTTGATGCCGTGCGCGAGCAGCTCGTCGACCAGCCGCCGGTAGAAGTCCAGGCCCCGCTGGACCGCCGGACCGCGACCCGTCGGCTGCACCCGCGGCCAGGAGACCGAGAAGCGGTACGCGCCCAGGCCGAGCTCCGCCATCAACGCCACGTCGTCGCGGTAGCGGTGGTAGTGGTCGACAGCGATGTCACCGTGCTCGCCGTCGGCCGTCTTGCCCGGCGTATGACTGAAGGTGTCCCAGATGGAGGGCGTACGGCCGTCCTCCCGCACCGCCCCCTCGATCTGGTACGCGGAGGTCGCGGCGCCCCAGAGGAAGCCGGGCGGAAAGGTCACCGGTGTGCCCGGCGTTTCGGACTCAGTCATGGAAGCGCTCCCATTGGAGGTCGAGGAGACCGACGAGTGGATGGAGGGAGGGGAGAGGGAGAGGAAAAAGAAGGGGCTGGGACGACGGTGGCCCAGCCCCTGGGAAAGTGCCTAGCCCTTCACGGCGCCCTGCATGATGCCGCCCACGATCTGCTTGCCGAAGATCGCGAAGACCAGCAGCAGCGGCAGCGTGCCCAGCAGCGCGCCCGCCATGATCAGGGACTGGTCGGGCGTGTAGCCGCGGCCCAGGGCCGCGACCGCGACCTGCACGGTCGGGTTGCCGGTCTGGGTCAGGACCAGGAAGGGCCACAGGAAGTCGTTCCAGGTCTGCACGAACACCAGCATGCCGAGCACGGCCATGGCCGGCCGGGCCGCCGGGAACACCACGTGCCACACCACCCGCCAGCTGCTCGCCCCGTCGACCCGGGCGGCCTCGATGATCTCGTCCGGCAAGGCCTGGATCAGGTACTGCCGCATGAAGAACACCCCGAAGGCGCTCACCAGCGACGGGAAGATGACCGCCTGCAACTGGTCGGTCCAGTCCAGCTTGGCGACCATCATGTACAGCGGGATCACGCTCAGCTGCGGCGGCACCATCATCGTGCCGATCACGATCAGCATCATCGCGCCACGGCCCCGGAACCGCAGCTTGGCGAAGGCGAACCCGGCGATCGTCGACAGGAAGACGACGGTCGCCGCCGAAACTCCGGCGACCACCGTGGTGTTGAAGAACGCCTCGCCCAGATTGGCGTCGGTCCACGCCACTTCGATGTTGTCGAGGAGGTTGCCGCCGAACCAGAACGGCGGCGGGGTCTGCGCCAGCCGGTTGTTGTCGCGCGAGGCGGCGATCGCCGACCACACCAGGGGGAACAGCGAGATGATCGTGAACAGGATGAGGATCGCGTACGCGATCGGGCCACCGTGGAGTTGCCCGCCGGCCCGCGCGGCCTTGGGCAGGCGCGGGCGCCGGGGAGGTTTGTCCACGGGCTTCGGGTCGGCGGGCGTCAACGTAGTCGTCACGGCCGGAACTCCTTAACTACTGGCGCGCAGCCGGCGCGAGATGACGTAGTTGACGACGCCGATGACGATCAGGATCAGGAACATCGTCCAGGCGATCGCCGAGGCGCGGCCCAGGTGCTGGGCGACCCAGCCCTGCTCGTACAGGTACAGGCCGAGGGTCTGGAACTGGTGTTCCGCGCCACCGGACGTGCCCTTGTTGGCGTCGAACAGCAGCGGCTCGCCGAAGACCTGGCTCGCCCCGATCGTCGACACCACGCACGTGAACAGGATCGTCGGACGCAGCGAGGGCACCGTCACATGGATGAACTGCTGCCAGCGGCTCGCTCCGTCGAGGGCCGCCGACTCGTACAGGTCGTGCGGGATCGCCTGCATCGCGGCGAGGTAGATCAGCGCGTTGTAGCCGGTCCAGCGCCAGATGATGATCGACGACACGGCGATCTGCGAGGGCCACTTGTCGTTCTGCCAGTCGACCGGATCGATGCCGACGGCGTCGAGCACCCAGTTGATCATGCCGTAGTCGCGGCCGAAGAGCATCACGAACACCAGCGAGGCGGCGGCGATCGAGGTCGCGTACGGCGCGAGCATCGCGACCCGGAAGAAGGTCGAGGCCCGCAGCTTGTAGTTGAGGATGTGGGCGATACCCATCGCCATCAACAGCTGCGGAACGGTGGAGATGACGCCGATCGTCAGGGTGTTCTTCGCCGCGTTCCAGAAGAACTCGTCGTCGAAGATGCGGGTGTAGTTGCGCAGCCCCACCCAGTTCATGTCGGTCGGCGCGGTCAGCTCCACCTGGTGCAGCGAGGCCCAGCCCGTGTAGAGCAGCGGGAACAGGCCGAACGCGATGAACAGCAGGAAGAACGGGGAGACGAAGGCGTACGGGCTCCAGCGGATGTCCCGCTGCCAGCGCCGGGACAGCCGGGCGCGCTTCCGCTGCGCCGCGGCGGTGTCGTTCCCGGGCGGGCGGCCCGGGGCCGCGCCCCCCTCCTTCACGGGGGGCGCGGCGGTGTCGGGACGGGTGGTCATACGGGTCACTGGTCCAGCTTGTTGTCGATGGACTTGACCGCGGAGTCCCAGGCATCCTGCGCCGACTTGCCCTTCGTCACCAGGATGACGCCGTTGTCCGACAGGCCCTGCTGGATGATCTGGTCCTTCGGGCCGATCACCTGGACCGGGGCGCCCTTGGCGGCTTCGGCGAAGACCGTGCCGATCGGCTGGTCACCGGTCATCTCGTTCACCGCGCCGGTGACTTCGGGCATGGTGTAGGCGGCCGGGGCGCTCGGGAAGCTGGCCTGCACCTTGAACAGCCTCGCCTGCTGCTTGGGCGCGGTCAGCCAGGCCACGAACTTCTGGGCCTCCGCCACGTTCTTGCCGCTCTTGGGCACGGTCAGGAAGGAGCCGCCCCAGTTGCCGCCCTTGGGCGCGGCGGCGACGGCCCACTTGCCCTTCGCCTCCGGCTTCGAGTTGTCCTTCAGGGTGCCGAGCATCCACGGCGGGCAGGAGATGGTGGCGAACTTGTTGTTGGCGATCGTCGAGTTCCAGGACGGCTGGAACTGCGTCTGCGACTGGACCAGTCCCTTCTCGGCGGCTTCCGCGGTCAGGTTGAAGGCGGCCCTGACAGCCGGGTTCGACTTGTAGATGACCTTGCCGGAGGAGTCGTAGAACCTTTCCTTCTCACTGCCGAGGATTCCGTTGAGCAGACCGCCGGGGGAGTCCATGAAGACGGTGCCGCTGGGCGCCTTCTTCTTGTACCGCTCGCCGACCGAGATGAGCTTGGCCCAGTCACCGGCCCACAGCTTGCCGACCTCGCCGGGGTCGGTGGGCAGACCGGCCTGCTCGTAGAGGTCCTTGCGGTAGCAGATCGCCGTCGGGCCGACGTCGGTGCCGAGGCCGACCGTCTGGCCGTCCTTGGTCGTGGCCTGCTGCCACTTCCAGTCGAGCCAGTTGCTCTTGTCCACGCCCGAGACCTTGGAGAAGTCCGAGAGCTTGTCGGCCTGGGTGCTCACGATCTCGGAGATGTTGGCGACCTCGACGGCCTGGACGTCCAGCAGCCCGCTGTTGGTGGTGAGGTGGTTCAGCAGCGGGGGGTAGTAGTTCTCGTTCCGCTGGATGACGTTGTCGGCGATCTTGATCTTGGGGTTGAGCTTCTCGTACTCGGTGTAGAGGCCGGCTTCCTTGAAGCCCATGGTGCCGAACAGGCCCAGGGTGATCGTGGTCTTGCCGCCGCCGTCTCCGTCCGTGGACGAGTTCTTGTCGTCGCCTCCGTCGTCGGCACAGCCGGCCAGCAGCCCGGCGCCCAGCGACGCGACAGCCGCGAGAACAACCGCCCTGTTGCGGGCGGATCGGGTACGTGCTCGCATTGCGTCCTCCTGTTGCCCTGACGTGCCGACCCCCCGGCCAACTGCGTTGTTGGACCCGTTAGTTCTAGCTGCGGCTCGGGTGGGGAACGTGCGGGATGTGTATGTGTCAGGTACCGTGGGAGCGCTCCCACTCGTGATGTGTTGAAGGTTCGTCGGTGCGGGCGGGGGTGTCAAGGGAGTCGGCAAGGAGATATGTCTTCAGTTATCAGCCTGTTAACTAACTCCGGGGGGCGGCGATCCGGCCAGTCGTCCGGGCCCCTCCCGCGCGGACGCGGGAGCCCACGGGGGGCGGCCGGGCCCTCGGCAGACTGTTAGATTCCAGGCCAGCGTGATGATGACGGCGGGAAGGCGGAGCCCATGGCAAGCCACGGAGCGCGTGGCCGAAGCGGTGGCCGGCCCACCCTCGAAGAGGTGGCGGCGCGGGCGGGCGTCGGTCGCGGCACGGTCTCCCGAGTGATCAACGGCTCGCCCCGGGTGAGCGACGCCACCCGGGCGGCGGTGGAGGCGGCGGTCGCCGAACTGGGCTATGTGCCCAACACCGCGGCACGCGCCCTGGCCGCCAACCGCACCGACGCGATCGCCCTCGTCGTCCCCGAGCCGGAGACCCGCTTCTTCGCGGAACCGTACTTCTCGGACATGCTCAAGGGTGTCGGAGCCGAGATCTCGGACACCGAGATGCAGTTGCTGCTGATCTTCGCGGGCAGCGACCGGGAGCGGGCCCGCCTCGCTCAGTACCTGGCGGCGCACCGCGTCGACGGCGTCCTGCTGGTCTCCGTGCACGCCGACGACCCGCTGCCCGACCTGCTGGCCCAGCTGGAGATCCCGGCGGTGATCAGTGGCCCGCGATCCGCCGCGGAAACGCTCCCATCGGTCGACTCGGACAACTACGGCGGCGGCCGGTCGGCGGTCGAGCACCTGCTGGCCCGCGGTTCCCGGGTGGTCGCCCACATCACCGGCCGGCTCGACGTGTACGGCGCCCAGCGGCGCGTCGACGGCTACCGCGACGCCCTGCGGGACGCGGGGCACGAGGCGGACGAGCGGCTGATCGAGCCCGGCGACTTCACCGAGGAGGGCGGTCGGCGCGCGATGACGAGGCTGCTGGACCGCCGTCCCGACCTGGACGCGGTCTTCGCGGGCTCGGACGTGATGGCGGCCGGCGCCCGTCAGGTCCTGCGCGAGGAGGGCCGCCGTATCCCCGACGACGTGGCGCTCGTCGGGTACGACGACTCGGCCATCGCCCGCCACATGGACCCGCCGCTGACCAGTGTGCGCCAGCCCATCGAGGAGATGGGCCGCAGGATGATCGACCTGCTGCTGACCGAGATCGCCGACCGTCGTCCGGCGGTCACCCGGGGGCTGGAGCGGCGTCAGGTGGTGCTGGCGACGGAGCTGGTGGCGCGGACGTCGTCCTGACCGGTCACGGCCGGTGCGCCCCTCTGCGAGGTCGCCGTCGCGGGCGCTCGGTGCGGTGGGTGACGAACCAGGCGATGCCCAGGAGTACGGCCCCGGCCAGCCAGCAGAAGATCACGAGCCAGGCCCCGGTGAGCGACTCCGGGTCCTCGGCGTCCCGGCACAGCGCCCCGGCGCACCCCTCGCCCGCCGCCTCGAGGGCCACCGCGAGCCACACCAGCATGGCCAGGTTGAACGCGAGGAACACCCAGGTCAGCAGCCTCCACCGGGGATGGTGCGGGGCCCGCATGACGAGCCTCCCAACGTCATGAATGGCTCATAATCTGACAATACGCCTGTACGATGCAGGCGAGACCGTGTGGAAAACCGGCGCCGTCCATCCCGCTCCGAGACGCATGCTGGGCCCATGACCGAGCATCCGCCGACCTCCCCTCCACTGCTGGACATCGACGAGGTTCCCGAGCTGGAGCCCCACCTCCACGGCGTGGGCGAGGTGTTCCTCGCCTTCCGCACCCAGGACTCGGGCTGCGTCTCGTACGGTGTCCAACTCCCCGACGGCACCCGCTGTTTCGTCAAGGAGGCCACCACCGACGCCGCCCACCGCTCGCTCGACCGCGCCTGGGCCTTCCATCGATCGGTCCGACACCCGGCGATCGTCCCGCAACTGCACCGGATCGCACTGCGGAACGGCCGTACGGCGACGGTGATGCCCTGGCGCGAGGGCGAGTCCCTCTACACTCCGTCCGGACGCTCCCACCCCGACAGTCCCCGGTCCCGTTTCCGCGCGCTCCCGGTCCCCCGGATCCTCGCCGCCCTGGACCGTGTCCTCGACGCCCATCTCGCGGTGGAGGCCGCGGGCCAGGTCGCCGTCGACCTCTACGACGGCGCCTTCCTGTACGACTTCCGGGCCGCCGAGCTCCACCTGATCGACCTCGACGAGTACCGCCCGGGCCCGTTCGTCCTCACCGCGGACCGCCTCCCCGGCTCGCGCCGCTTCATGGCCCCGGAGCAATGGCGGCGCGGCGCCGTCATCGACCTTCGCACGACGGTGTACGTCCTCGGCCGCGCCGCCCGCATCCTCCTGGACGCCGGCGACGACGAGCGCGCCTTCCGGGGCACGGCCGCACAGGCGGCGGTCGTCGAACGGGCCACCCGCCCTGATCCGGACGAACGTTTCCAGAGCGTGGGGGAGTTGGTGACGGCGTGGCGGGCGGTGGCCGCTTGAGAGGCCGATGACTTTCGCAACGCCCCCCTATTGGCCGCCCAGGTCCAGCCGCCACCGTCGCTCGCCGTCCTGCTCCTCCGCGGTCGGCGCGAGGCCGGCCGCCGTGGCGACCGAGGCCGACGCGAGGTGCTCGGGGTGGATGTGGGCGATCACCGTCCGCACGGACCGCTTCCCGAGCCACTCGACGAGCGCCCGCGCGGCCTCCGAGGCGAACCCGCGCCCCTGCCAGGGCGTCCCGACCATCCAGGCGATCTCGGCGGTGTGCCCCGGGCCCGCGGTGTCTCGACCGGGCCCCGCGCGTCCCCGCGTGATCGTCGCCTGGACCGTTCCCACCAGGCAGTTCTCCGCGCGGGGTCGCAGTACCCAGTTGCACCACCTGACGTCCGGGTCCGGCGACCCGGCGACCAGCCGCTCGTAGCGGGTCCGTAGCGCCTCGGGGGAGTAAGGGGTGCCGCCGATGAAGGTGTGCAGGGCCGGGTCACCGAGCACGGCGGCCATCTCCTCGGCGTGCTCGACCCTCAGGGGGAGGAGAGAGAGGCGGGGGGTGGAGACAGGTTCGGCGGCCAGGAGGGGCTCGATCATGGGCTGACCCTCTTCGAGGTCGGTGAGGAGCCGGGGCCGCTCGGGGCACGGGTGCCGGGAACGACATCAGCCGGTGACCTTGTTTCCAAGGCCACCGGCTGATGACTGAGGGTGAGTGACGGGACTTGAACCCGCGGCATCCTGGACCACAACCAGGTGCTCTACCAGCTGAGCTACACCCACCATGTCGGCGGTTCGGGTTTCCCCGACCGGCCGAGAAAAAGTGTACAGGGTCCGAAGGGGTGCTCGCGCCCGGCTTTCGCGGCGCCCCTTCGAGGGCCGCTGTTCAGTCCTGTCGTCCGGGCAGGACGTGCTTGGTGGCTATCGCCTTGGCGGTGTCGGAGTCGGGGCCCGGCTGCGGTACGAAGACGGCCTCGCGGTAGTAGCGGAGTTCCGCGATGGACTCGCGGATGTCGGCGAGCGCGCGGTGGTTGCCGTTCTTCTTCGGGCTGTTGAAGTACGCCCGCGGGTACCAGCGCCGGGCGAGTTCCTTGATGCTGGACACGTCGACGATCCGGTAGTGGAGGTAGTCCTCCAGCGTCGGCATGTCCCGGAGCAGGAAACCGCGGTCCGTCCCGACCGAGTTGCCGCACAGCGGGGCCTTGCCGGGTTCCTTCACATGCTCCCGTACGTACGTCAGGACCTGCTCCTCGGCGTCCGTGAGGGTGGTGCCCCCGGACAGTTCCGTGAGCAGTCCGGACGCGGTGTGCATCTGACGCACCACGTCCGGCATCGTCTCCAGTGCCTGGTCCGGCGGACGGATGACGATGTCCACACCCTCGCCGAGGATGTTCAGCTCGGAGTCGGTCACCAGGGCGGCCACCTCGATGAGCGCGTCGTCGGACAGCGAGAGGCCGGTCATCTCGCAGTCGATCCACACCATGCGATCGTTCATGCGACCACCCTAAGGCTGGCGTGCGCCGATGTGAGCGCCCGGTGCGCCCGCGGACCGCGCCGGGGGAGGGAACAGGCGGCGGGGGCGGGCGCCCACCGGCACCCGCCCCCGCCGCCACACCTCACGCTCACATCCCGCCGCGTTGCCCCGGCAGACTCGCCCGGCTGCCCGCGTACGCCTCGCGCCCGTTGTCCGAGGACGACGAGGAGGCCGACGACGAGGACAGTGACGCCGATGTCCCGACCGGGCTCGGTGCCGTGCGCCGGGTCTGGAGAGGGACCGGCCCGCCGCTGTCCGGGTGCAGCGGTGTCTGCGTGCTCGCCGGACCCACCTGCCCGGCCGACAGCGCCATGCCGTCGCTGTCCACCGGCGGTCGTTCCCCCTGCGGCCTACGGGCGCGGTACGCGGCCCGGTAGGCGGCCGGGGACGAACCCAGCTGACGGCGGAAGTGCCCACGCAGCGCCACCGGTGAGCGGAAACCGCAGCGGCCCGCGACCTCGTCCACCGAGTAGTCCGACGTCTCAAGGAGTCGCTGCGCCTGCAGCACCCGCTGAGTGATCAGCCACTGGAGCGGTGCGCTGCCGGTCAGCGATCGGAAGCGGCGGTCGAACGTACGGCGGCTCATGTACGCGCGCGCCGCGAGCGTCTCCACGTCGAACTGCTCGTGAAGGTGCTCCAGCGCCCACGCGACGACCTCGGCGAGCGGGTCGGCGCCGATCTCCTCTGGTAAAGACCGATCGAGATAGCGCTCCTGGCCGCCCGACCGGCGCGGCGGTACCACCAGACGCCGGGCCAGCGCGCCCGCCGCCTCGTTGCCGTGGTCCGTCCGAACGATGTGGAGACAGAGATCGATTCCGGCCGCGGTGCCCGCGGACGTCAGCACGTCGCCGTCGTCCACGAACAGTTCACGCGGGTCGACGTGCACCGACGGATAGCGCTTGGCCAGTGTCGGCGCGTACATCCAGTGTGTGGTGGCGGGCCGGCCGTCCAGCAGTCCCGCCGCCGCGAGGACGAAGGCGCCGGTGCACAGCCCGACGATGCGGGCGCCCTCCTCGTGGGCGCGGCGCAGCGCGTCGAGCGCCTCCTCGGGTGGCGGAGAAGTGATCGAACGCCAGGCCGGCACGACGACGGTGCCCGCCCGGGAGATCGCTTCCAGGCCATGCGGCGCGGTGAGTTCCAGGCCCCCTGTGGTCCGCAGGGGGCCTTCCTCACCCCCGCACACCAGCAGGCGGTAGCGCGGCACGCCGGCGTCCTGGCGGTCGATCCCGAAGACCGACAGTGGTATAGAGCTCTCGAAGATGGGGCCGCCGCTGAACAGCAGCACCGCGACGATCTCCTTGCGGCGGCGCCCGGAGAGTTTCCGGGCTGCGGCTTCCGGCGCGGCAGCGGAGTCGTGGCTCATACTGCTAAGCCCCCCTCGGTGGTCGCGGCACCCTTAACCTTTCGGGTCTGTCGCTCCAACACGTTTCCCCTCGGTCCTGCACGAGTCCCCCGCCATAAGACAGTCAAGATCGAATCTACTGCGTCCCGTGCGCCGGCGTGACCAGATGGTCATCCGGCACATTGTCGACTTGGCAACTTGGCGTGAAGCATTCGATCACGAAGCGTTGCACTCGTGGGGCGTGCAGGGAAGTGCGCCTTGTCGCAGTGGCTAATCCACGTAGGGTGCGCAGACCCCGAAAGACCCTTTCCGTGCAGGTGGAACGGGGGTTGGGGGGTACTTCGGCCAAGGGGTGGACGGGGGCCAGAAGTTGGCTGAAAAGAGTCGTGTGCGTGCGCGGAAACCGGTCAACCGCCCGGTGTATTTCCCCCACTGTGACGTCCGCCTCTACGAGCCCCGGCTCCGGCCCGGTGATGACGGCCGTGCGGGCGGCCGTGGTGACCGCCGTGGTGGGCGCCGCGACGGTGGGACCGCTCCTCGGCCCGCATCCGCGCCGCGCCGCGCTCCGACTGGCGCAGGAGAATACGGCAGACCGCGGTCACCGCGGCCAGACCCAGGGCGGTGCCGGCGGCCCCGGCCAGCGAGCTGCCGTACCAGAGGAGGACGACGGGGACCAGGACGCAGCTGAAGGCCGCCCAGCGGACGACGTCGGTGGCGGAGTCCTGGCCGGGTGAGGTCGCACGGGGGGCTTCGGTACGGGGTCTGGGACCGGACATGCGTGCTCCCTGGGGCGTGGCTCACGGAGTTCAACGCGTGTTCGATCGATCGGTCACTGTGCGTCCGAAATGGAACGTCGTTAAGTGAATGCTGTGCGAACCGGCTGTACAGCGCAGCAACCATTGCGTTACGGGCACCCCCTCGTGCATGCTCCCTGGAACCCCCACGACGGGGGCCCTCCCGCCCGGAGCCGAGCCGAGGGTGGGGGAGCGGGCGGGAACTGGGCGAAGGAGGCGTGCCGCCGTACCCTTGGGGGTACGAGGTGGGGAAGATGATTCCCGGACACAGCTCCGCCGCACACTGATGTCCCATCCATAAAGGATCACGACGCCGAGACAGCCATGGCCGGTCACGAATTCTTCGAACCCGCGGACCGCAAGCGGCCCGTCGCCGATCACACGGCGGCCGAGCCCCTGGCGGCGGAAGAGCCACGTCACTCCTGCGACCCAGCGTTCAAGCACGGCGTCGTCGTGGGCTTCGACGGGTCCACCTCCAGCGAGCGCGCCCTCGCGTACGCCATCGGCATGGCCCACCGCTCCGGGTCGGGCCTGATCATCGTGCACGTCGCCAACCGACTGCCCACCACCGTGTGGGCGGGCTGCGAGCCCCCGGTCTTCGTCGACGTACCGGACCACCGCACCGAGGTCCTCGGGCTGGAGCTGGCCTGTGCGGAGTACCTCGCCGAGGTGCCCTGGATCCTCGTCGAGCGCGGCGGCGACATCTGTCACGAGCTCGAAGAGGTGGGCCGGGAGTACGAGGCGGACGCGATCGTCGTCGGCTCCACCCACGGTCTTGTCGGACGCCTCTTCGGGTCCGTCGCGGGGCGGCTCGCCAAGCGGGCGAAGCGGCCCGTGATGGTCATCCCGTAGGGACACCCCTCCCCGTCGGCCCCGCTGTTGTCGTTGTGCATCCGTAACTCGTCGTTCTCCCAGGTGAGATGTGCCCTGGGTACCGGCAACTCCCCTTGTGCGCCGCCCGAATCTACTCACGCGTAGATGTGTTTGTGCCCTTGTGAAGGGCATATACGGGTCACCGCACCACCGCATATGCATGAAGGGAGCCCGCCGTGGACAACGACGTCTCTGCGGGAAGCACCACCACGATCGTCGGCCGACTCGCGCTCGGCATCACCCTGTTGGCCTTCGGCCTCGGGTACACCGACCTGATCGACGGCGTGACGGCGGCTGACGCCGTATCACTGGCCCATTACGTAGGCGGCGTCGCGCTCTTCGTCGCCGGCCTGTTCGCGTTCCGTGACCGTGACACCGTCACCGGTACGGCCTTCTCCGCAGTCGGCGCGCTGTGGTTCACCTGGGCGGTCTCGGCCGGCGGCCAGGTGTCCGACAACGCGGCCGGACTGTTCCTGCTGCTGTTCGCGCTGGTCGTGCTGTCCCTCACCGTGGCTGTCGGCGATCCGCTCGCCAAGGGCACGTACGGGCTGTTCCTGGTCTCCCTGGTACTGCTGGCCATCGCCCGGTTCGCCGGCAACGACGGACTCGCCAAGGCCGCCGGCTGGTTCGCCGTGGCGGCGGGCGCGGTGGCCTGGTACGCCGCGACGGCGGCCCTGGCCCAGTGGCCGACCGCCCTCCCACGACGCGCGGCCCGCCGGGGAGTGACGGTCGCCGGGTAGCCGCGCAGGCCGGGGGGTTGGGCGGCCCCCGGCGTTGAGAACGGACCCCCCGTGACTGTGGCGTCACGTGGGGGTCCGTCGCGTTTCTCCGGCCGCGGGGGAGGGGCTACTCCACCGTCACCGACTTGGCGAGGTTCCTCGGCTTGTCGATGTCGCGGCCCAGGGCCAACGCCGTGTGGTAGGCGAGGAGCTGGAGCGGGATGCCCAGCAGGATCGGGTCCAGTTCGGCCTCGTTCTTCGGGACCACGATGGTCTGGTCGGCCTTCTCCTGGCACTCGTGGGCCACCGCGAGGATCCGGCCGCTGCGGGCCTTGATCTCCTCCAGGGCGGCACGGTTCTTCTCCAGCAGGTCGTCGTCCGGGACGATCGCGACCGTCGGCAGGGCGGGCTCGATCAGGGCCAGCGGGCCGTGCTTGAGCTCGGAGGCCGGGTAGGCCTCGGCGTGGATGTACGAGACCTCCTTGAGCTTCAGGGAGGCCTCACGGGCCACCGGGTAGCCCCGGACCCGGCCGATGAAGAGCATCGAGCGGGACTCGGCGTACTCCTGGGCCAGCTTCCTGATCTCCTCCTCCTGCTCCAGGATCTCGGTGATCTGCCCGGGCAGCTTCCGCAGCCCCTCGATGATCCGCTTGCCGTCCCGGACCGAGAGGTCGCGGGTGCGGCCCAGGTGCAGCGCGAGCAGGGCGAAGGCGACGGTGGTGTTCGTGAAGCACTTCGTCGACACCACGCAGACCTCGGGGCCGGCGTGCACGTAGACGCCGCCGTCCGCCTCGCGGGCGATCGCCGAGCCGACCACGTTGACGACGCCCAGCACCCGTGCGCCCTTGCGCTTCAGCTCCTGGACGGCCGCCAGTACGTCGTAGGTCTCGCCGGACTGGGACACGGCCACGTACAGCGTGTTCGGGTCGACGACCGCGTTGCGGTAGCGGAACTCGGACGCCGGCTCGGCGTCGGCCGGGATGCGGGCCAGCTCCTCGATCATCTGGGCGCCGATCATGCCCGCGTGGTACGAGGTGCCGCAGCCGAGGATCTTTACCCGGCGGATCTGGCGCGCCTCGCGGGCGTCCAGGTTCAGGCCGCCGAGGCGCACGGTGGAGAAGCGGTCGTCGATGCGGCCGCGCAGCACCCGGTCCACGGCTTCCGCCTGCTCGTGGATCTCCTTGTGCATGTAGGTGTCGTGGCCGCCCATGTCGTAGGAGGCGGCCTCCCACTCCACGGTGGTCGGCTCGGCGGTGGTCCGGGTGCCCTCGATGGTGTAGGTGCGGAAGTCGTCGGCCTTCAGGGTGGCCATCTCGCCGTCGTCCAGCGTCACGATCTGGCGCGTGTGGGCGACCAGGGCGGCGATGTCGGAGGCGACGAACATCTCCTTCTCGCCGATGCCGAGGACGACCGGGGAGCCGTTGCGGGCGACCACGATCCGGTCCGGGTGGTCGGCATGCAGCACGGCGATGCCGTACGTCCCCTCGATGACCCGGAGGGTCTCGCGGACCTTGTCCTCCAGCTTCTCGCCCTGGGCGCGGGCGATGAGGTGGACCAGGACCTCCGTGTCGGTCTCGGAGAGGAACTCGACGCCGTCCGCCTCCAGCTTGCGGCGCAGGTCGGCGGAGTTGTCGATGATGCCGTTGTGGACGACCGCGACCTTGCCCTCGGCGTCCAGGTGCGGGTGGGCGTTCACGTCGGAGGGGGCACCGTGGGTGGCCCAGCGGGTGTGCGCGATGCCGGTCGTGCCCTTGAAACGCGCCGGGACCTTGGCCTCCAGGTCACGGACCCGGCCCTTGGCCTTGACCATCTTCAGGCCGGACGTCTTCGGGGAGGTGACGACGATGCCCGCCGAGTCGTAGCCGCGGTACTCCAGGCGCTGCAGGCCCTCCAGGAGCAGCGGAGCCACGTCACGCTTCCCGATGTATCCCACGATGCCGCACATACAGGTGTGTCCCTCAGCCGTAGACGATGCGGCGCAGCTGCCTGAGCGTGAGCTCCGGCGGCGCGACCGCGCGGTATTTGAGATCCGCCTCGATCCGTACGAAGATCTCCGCGTTCACCAGGCCCTGGGCCTGCAACTCGCGGTGGCGGCGACGGACGTGTTCCTCGGTCGTCTCGTCGAAATAGGCGAGCACGTCCAGGATCACGCGCAGTGCCTCGCCCCGGTTGAGGGGCGTGGACCGCGCCAGATGATCAACGAGTTCGTCGTGCACTCGGTAGATCCTGAGGTACCGACGACCGTTTCGCAAGAATCCTGCCCGATATCGGGCACGTGTCTGTTGGGGATCTTTGGGTGAACGTTGAATCTGTCATGAGGACCTGTTCGTGATTCGTCCATCCGGCGTCTTGCGACCTGTCGCCTGAGGGGACGAGTTTCAGACGTCATGGACATTCCTCGCATGGGCGTACCCGAGCAGCTCGCCGAGCGCATGAGCATGGCCGAGCAGCACGAGTACCTGCGCAACAGATTCTCCCGACGCACGATGATCAGGGGCGGCGCCGTCACGCTGGGCGCCGTCGCGGGTGGCGCGTTCGTACCGGGTGCCACCGCACAGGCCGCCGTTCCGACCCGGGCCGACATCCCGGCCGCGGCGACCGTCGACGGCGCCCTGGTCGCCCCCTTCGGCCGCCACCTCGCCTACGGCAGCGACGCGAGCACGGAGATGACCGTCTCCTGGCAGGTCCCGGTCGCGGTGAAGAAGCCCTTCATCCGGATCGGCGCCCAGCCCTGGGACCTCTCCCGCAAGATCGAGGCCGAGGTGCGCACCCTGTACACCCCGGCCGGTGTCGGCGCCAGCGGCAACCACACCCAGTACTACGTGCACGCCAAGCTGACCCACCTCAAGCCCGGCAGGACGTACTACTACGGCGTCGGGCACCAGGGCTTCGACCCCGCCGAGCCGCACCTGCTCGGCACCCTCGGCACCTTCACCACGGCCCCCGCCCACAAGAAGCCGTTCACCTTCACGGCCTTCGGCGACCAGGGCGTCAGCTATCACGCGCTGGCCAACGACGCCCTGATCCTGGGCCAGAACCCGGCCTTCCACCTGCACGCCGGCGACATCGCCTACGGTGACCCGACGGGCCAGGGCCAGGCGTCCGACACGGGCTTCGACTCGCGCACCTGGGACCAGTTCCTCGCCCAGACCGAGTCGGTCGCCAAGTCCGTGCCGTGGATGGTCAGCTACGGCAACCACGACATGGAGGCCTGGTACTCGCCCAACGGCTACGGCGGCGAGGAGGCCCGCTTCACGCTCCCCGACAACGGGCCGGACAAGGCGAACCTGCCGGGCGTGTACTCCTTCGTCCACGGCAACACGGCGATCATCTCGCTGGACCCCAACGACGTCTCCTTCGAGATCCCCGCCAACCTCGGCATCTCCGGCGGCACCCAGACCAAGTGGCTGGAGGCGCAGCTCAAGAAGTACCGCGCGTCCGACGACATCGACTTCGTCGTCGTCTTCTTCCACCACTGCGCCTACTGCACCTCCACCGCGCACGCCTCGGAGGGGGGCGTGCGCCAGGAGTGGGTACCGCTGTTCGAGAAGTACACCGTCGACCTGGTGATCAACGGCCACAACCACCAGTACGAGCGCACCGACGTCATCAAGGCGGGCGCGGTCACCAAGAAGCTCCCGATCGGCGGCACGGCGTACCCCGAGACCGACGGCGTGGTGTACGTGACGGCGGGTGCGGCGGGCCGCAGCCTCTACGCGTTCAGCGCCCCGCTGTCGTACGAGGGGCACGAGAACGAGGTCGAGTCCGTGTCCTCGTTCATCAACGTCAAGGGCGGCAAGCAGAACGAGACCGTCACCTGGTCCCGGGTGCGCTACCTCGACTACTCCTTCCTGCGGGTGGACGTCACCCCGGCCGCCAAGGGCCGCACGGCCACGCTGACGGTACGGGGCATCGCCGAGAGCGGTGACCAGATCGACCACTTCACGGTGGCGCGCAAGGCCAAGTAGGGCAGCGGACCCGGCTCGTGCGCCCGCGAGGCGGGCGCGGACCCACGGCAGGCGGTCCTCGGCGCGGAGAACTACATCCGCTTGAGGATCGCCTGCTTCGCCGTCCCGAACTCCTCGTCCGTCAGCACGCCCGCGCGGTGCAGCTCACCGAGCTCGCGCAGCCGCCGCAGCACCGTGTCATGGTCGTGTTCGGTGGCGGGCCCGGGCACGGCGAGCGCCCGCGCCCCGGGCCGCGGCGGCCCGCCGTCCTCCCCCCGGGTCGCCGGATGCGGCAGCCGGGCCTGGACGGCCGCCGCGACCAGGGCCATCAGCGGGTCCTTGCGGAAGTTCCACAGCTCCACGGCGTTCGGGTCGTACTTCGGCGGGACCTTGCCGGGGGAGTTCCGCACGGTGAAGCGGAGACAGCCGTTCTCCAGGCCGGCCGCCGGATGCCACTCCACGGCCTCCAGGTCGGTGAGGGCGAGGACCCGGGGGCCGCCCGCGGCCTTGGCGTCCTCCGTCTTCCAGTTCCACTCCAGACGGACCTGCTCGCCGTCGAAGCTCGCCGTGCCGTCCCCGGCGGACACCGAGATCGGGACGGCCGGACCCGGCAGCAGGTACCTGTCCACCGGGTCCGCGGGCACCTGCTCCAGCAGCAGCGCAGCCCGCACCTCGTCCACGAGGTACTCGGCGACGCCGTAGCGGTCGGACTCCACGGTCAGCTGGTACGGGTCGTGCGGTTCGCCGAGCCGGCCGCCGGTCGCGAGCAGCAGCGGATCGGAGCCGTCCCGCAGCCGCAGCCGCAACCGGCCGGTCCGCTTCCCCTGTTCGAACGACACACCCGCCAACGCCGGCAACGGGACGACGAGTTCACCCAGCGTCCTGCGGAGGAGACTGACGTTCTTGTCAGTTCCCGGAGTCAGCCGCAGGGCGTCGCCGTCGAAGACCCACGTACCGTCCTTCTGGATGATTTCCGCCATGGGGGGAATTCTTCCACCGCGCTCGGGCGTGGGCCCCGGTCACAGCCCCGCGAGGGGGTTCTCCAGGTCGCCGACCAGCTGGAGCGCGCCCGAGGGGTCCGCCAGGTCCACCATCTGCTTGTTGTCGCGCAGCTGGAGCCGGTTGAGGCAGGACAGCGCGAACTCGGGGGCGAACATGTCGTACCGCTCGAACTTGTCGGCGAGCTCGGGCACCGAGCGCTGGTAGTCGCGGGTCACCTCGGCGACCGTCCGCCAGAAGTCCTCCTCCTCCAGGATCCCCTCGGTGGCGAGGTTCGCCGCGAGGAAGCGGAAGAAGCAGTCGAAGACGTCCGTGAAGATCGACAGGAGCTTCTTGTCGTCGGGGACGTCGACGCGCACGCGCTCGACCGTCGGCGGCAGTACCGCGTCCGGGTCCATGACCGCGATCTCCTCGGCGATGTCCTTGTAGATCGCGCGCTGGACGGCACCGTCCTTCAGGACCAGGATGACGTTCTCGCCGTGCGGCATGTAGACCAGGTCGTAGGCGTAGAAGCTGTGCAGCAGCGGGGTGTAGTAGGCCCGCAGATAGCGGCGCAGCCACTGGGCCGGCGTCAGTCCGGACCGCTCGATCAGGGCGCCCGCGAAGGACGCGCCCTCGTGGTCCACATGGAGCAGGGAGGCCATGGTGGCCAGGGACTCGCCGTCCTGGAGGGAGGCGACCGGGCTCTCCCGCCACAGCGCGGCGAGCATCTTGCGGTACGGCGAGTAGCGGTCGGTGGCCGCCTCGTACTCCAGGTGCCGGTAGCCCACGGCCGCCCGCTCCCGGATCACCGTCAGGCCGGTGTCCTTCAACACCGGGTCGCTGTCGATGAGGTGGGCCAGCCAGTCGTTGATCGCCGGGGTCGCCTCCATGTAGGCGGCCGACAGCCCGCGCATGAAGCCCATGTTGAGGACGGACAGGGCCGTCTTCACGTAGTGCTTCTCGGGGTGGGAGCTGTTGAAGAAGGTCCGGATGGACTGCTGGGCCAGGTACTCGTCGTCGCCCTCGCCCAGGCACACGAGGTGGCCGCGGGCGACCTCGGCGGCGAAGGTGACGGTGAGCTTGTTCCACCACTGCCAGGGGTGGACCGGGATGAGGAGGTAGTCGGCCGGGTCGAGGCCGCGGTCGCGCAGGACGGAGTCGAACCGCTGGACGGTCTCCTCGCCCAGCTCGCCCCGTATGAAGGACTCGTACTCGATCCCGACCCCCGCCGTGAACGCCGCCCGGGAGCGGTGCGCGGCCAGCCACACCAGGCGGACCGGGCTCGCGGTCTCGGGCGCGTACGACAGGTACTCGTGGATCCCGAAACCGAGGCGCCCGTTGTTGGCGACGAAGCAGGGGTGGCCCTCGGTCATCCCCGTCTCGATCTCCTGGAAGCCGCCGTTCACCAGCTCGGCGACCGGGGTCTGCGGCTTGCTGAGCTTGAAGCAGGTGCTGGAGAGGGTGGAGGAGATCTCCTCCAGGTAGACCGGGAGGATCTCGTCGCTCAGGCCCAGCGCCTGCCTCAGCTCGATGAAGAAGTCCAGTGCGGCGAGGGGGAGTTCGGCGCCGTCGCGGGTGCGGGTGAGGGAGCGGGCGTCCACCTGCCAGTGGTCGAGGGCGTGCCGGGCGGCGGTGAAGCGGTAGCGGGTCAGGCCGTCGTCGCTGCGGACCTCGAAGCCGCCGTCGGCGGTCGCCTCGGGCGTGATGAGCCGCTCGTGGGCGAACTCGGCGAGGGCCTTGCGGACGAGGAGGCGGTTGGCCTGCTCCCAGCGCTCGGGGGAGAGGTGGGCCACGGCGTCGGCGAGGGTCATGCGGTCACCCCCGTCGCCATGAGACCGGGCTTCTTCTCGAAGAACCGCTCTCGGGTGCAGAAGCTCAGCAACGCCTTCTTCTCCGGCTTCTGGATCTCGTGCGCGGGCACGAATCCGACGGCTTCGTTCAGGGCGTGGACGGCCTTGTTGGTCACGTCCGGCTCGACGACGACCCGGCGGGTCGCCGGGTCCTCGAAGAGGCGGGCCATCACGGCGGTGATGACCGACCGGGTGAACCCGTGCACCGGCCGGTCGGTGGCCGGCGTCAGGAAGTGCATCCCCACGTCACCGGGCAACGGCTCGTACAGGCCGACCAGTTCGCGGTGGCGGGGGTCGTAGTACTCCATCAGGAAGGCCGGTTCGCCGTCCCGCAGCCCGAGCAGCGCGTGCTGGTGCTCGTCGGCCGCGATCTCCATGTAGGCCCGCTCGATGTCCACCAGTGTCGCGTCCTGCATCATCCAGTAGGCCGCCTTGGGGTGGGTGAGCCAGGAATGCAGGAGCTCGGCGTCCTTCAGGGGGTCGAGGGGGCGGAAGGCGAAGGTCATACGGCTCATACGGCGAACTCCTGGAACGCGATGGACTTCTCGACCGGGTAGTACTCGCGGCCGAGCAGCTCACGGATGATGTAGCTGTTGCGGTACGCGCCCATGCCCAGGTCGGGGCTGGTGATGCTGTGCGTGTGGACACCGGCGTTCTGCAGGAACACGCCCCGGCCGGTGACGTCGATCGCGTAGTTGCGGGCGATGTCGTGGTTGCCGTGGGTGTCGTAGCGCAGCCGGTCGCGGACGGGCCGCAGGAACTCGGGCTCGGTGTACTGGTAGCCGGTGGCCAGGACCAGGCCCTGGGAGCTGAGTTCGTAGTCCTTGTCCTGCTCCTCGTGGCGCAGGGAGAGGGTGTACGTGCCGTTCTCGTAGCGGGCGCCGTGCAGCGAGGAGTGGGTGAGCAGACGGGTGGGCACCGGACCGCCGAGGTTCTTCTGGTAGAGCAGGTCGAAGATCTCGTTGATGAGGTCACCGTCGATGCCCTTGAACAGGCCCTTCTGCTCGCTCGTGAGGCGGTAGCGGGTCTGTTCCGGCAGCGCGTGGAAGTAGTCGACGTACTCCGGGGAGGTCATCTCCAGCGTGAGTTTCGTGTACTCCAGCGGGAAGAAGCGCGGGGAACGGGTGACCCAGTTCAGCCGGTAGCCGTGGACGTCGATCTCGCTGAGGAGGTCGTAGTAGATCTCGGCGGCGGACTGACCGGAGCCCACCAGCGTGATCGACTCCTTGCGCTTCAGCTCCGCCCGGTGGTCCAGATAGCGGGAGTTGTGGACGAAGTCGCCGCCCAGGCCCTGACAGGCCTCCGGTATGTGCGGCGGGGTGCCGGTGCCGAGGACCAGGTGGCGGGCGCGGAACACCTCACCGGCCGTGGTCCGCACGTCGTACAGCTCGGCGCCCTCGTCGTACGTCACCTCGGTGACCGTCGTGCCGAAGCGGACGTTGCTCAGTTTGTTCGCGGCCCAGCGGCAGTAGTCGTCGTATTCGACCCGCAGCGGGTAGAAGTTCTCCCGGATGTAGAACGCGTACAGCCGGCCCTTCTCCTTCAGGTAGTTGAGGAAGGAGTACGGCGAGGTCGGATCGGCGAGGGTGACCAGGTCCGACATGAACGGGGTCTGGAGGTGGGCGCCCTCCAGGAACATGCCGGAGTGCCACTCGAAACCGGGCTTCGACTCGAGGAAGACACCGTCGAGTTCGTCGATGGGCTCGGTCAGGCAGGCCAGGCCGAGATTGAACGGGCCGAGCCCGATCCCCACGACGTCATGGGTTCTGGTCGGGTTGTCAGGACGCGCGGTCAAGGGACTCTCCCAGGTACTGCTCGGCGTGGCCGGCGATCAGGTCGAGTACGGCGGCCATGTCGTCGACCGTCGTCTCGGGGTTGAGCAGGGTGAACTTCAGGTAGTGGCGGCCGCCCACCTTGGTGCCCGCGACCACCGCGTCACCGGAGGCGAACAGGGCCTTGCGGGCGTACAGGTTGGCGCGGTCGATCTCGGACGGGTCGGTGACGGCGGCCGGGATGTAGCGGAAGACGAGGGTGGAGAGGGTCGGCTCGACCACGACGTCGAAGCGCGGATCGGCGGCCAGCAGTTTCCAGCCCTCCACCGCCAGGTCGCAGACCTCGTCGAAGAGCTGCCCGATGCCGTCGGCGCCCATCACACGCAGGGTCATCCACAGCTTGAGCGCGTCGAAGCGACGGGTGGTCTGGAGGGACTTGTCCACCTGGTTGGGGATGCGTTCGCGGACCATGCGCTGCGGGTTGAGGTACTCCGCGTGATAGGTGGCGTGCCGCAGGGTGCTCGCGTCCCGGACCAGGATCGCCGACGAACTCACCGGCTGGAAGAAGGACTTGTGGTAGTCGACGGTGACCGAGTCGGCGTGCTCGATGCCGTCGATACGGTCCCGGTGCCGCACGGAGGCGAGCAGTCCGCAGCCGTAGGCGGCGTCGACGTGCATCCACACGCCGTACTGGTCGCACAGCTCGGCGATCTCCGGCAGCGGGTCGATGGAGCCGAAGTCGGTGGTGCCGGCGGTGGCGACGACGGCCATCGGGACGAGGCCGTCCTGTACGCAGCGCTCCAGCTCGTGGGCGAGCGCGACGGTCTGCATGCGCTTGTCGTCGCCGACCGGGATCGACACGACGGCGTCCTGGCTCAGGCCGAGCAGTTTCGCGGACTTCTTCACGCTGAAGTGGCTGACCTCGGAGGCGAAGACCCGCAGTTTCGAGAAGGAGTCCGCGGCTTCCCGCCCGTCCCGTCCGGGCTTGGCCTCCTCGCGGGCGAGCAGCAGCGCCTGGAGGTTGGACTGGGTGCCGCCGGAGGTGAACACGCCGTCGGCGTTCGGTCCGAGCCCGATGCGTCCGGTGGTCCAGTCGATGAGCTTGCGCTCGATGAGGGTGCCACCGGCCGACTGGTCCCAGGTGTCCAGGGAGGAGTTGACGGCGGAGAGGATCGCCTCGCCGAGCACGGCCGGGATGACGACCGGGCAGTTGAGGTGCGCGAGGTAGCGGGGGTGGTGGAAGTAGACCGCGTCCTTGAGGTAGACGTCCTCCAGTTCGTCGAGCACCGCGGTGGTGTCGTGCAGCGGCCGGTCGAGGTCGATCTCGTCGATGCGGGAGGAGAGGGCGTCGACCGTGACGCCGGTGAACGGACGGGAGGTGGTGGCGAGTTTGGCCGCCACCCGCTCGATTCCTTCGGTCGCGGAGCGACGGTAGTGCTCCGCGGTCGTGTCGTTGAGCAGGTGCGAGCGCATTGCGGGTCCTCCGGTGGGGACGGTCCGTGGGGGCGGGGGAGCAGGGCGGGGCCTCGGCTTCAACTTAGGTTAGCCTAACCAAAGTTGCGCGAGGGAAACGCCAGCCCTGCGGTGACCGCCGTCACTTCGGGCCCGGGGCGGCGTCGGGGGCGGGCCCGGCCCGGAGTGGGGGGCGGTCGCGGGACGGACCACTCCCGCTCACTCCCGCTCGCGCAGCTGCTCCTCCGTCAGTCCCCGGCGCCAGTAGCCGACGAAGGTCACCCTGCGCCGGTCGACCCCCCGCTCGCGCACGAAGTGCCGGCGCAGCTCCTTCACGCACCCCGACTCGCCCGCGATCCAGACATACGGGCGCTCGGCGAGCGGAAGCCGGGCGTCACGCAGCGCGTCGAGGGCCATGGGGGACCCCTCGGCGCCTGCCTCGTTCCGCACCAGCCAGGTGATCTCCGCGTCCGCCTCGGTCACCAGGTCCTGCACATCGGCGGCGTGCGGCACCTCCAGCCAGACCCGGGCGCGGGTGCCGGCCGGCAGCGACTCGACGATGGCGCAGACGGCCGGGACGGCGCTCTCGTCGCCCCAGACGACCACCAGGTCGGTGTCCACGGGCGGCCGGAAACGGATCGCCCGGTTGTCCGCGATCGCCGGACCCAGCAGCAGGATCCGGTCCCCGGCGGCGGCCCGCGCCGCCCACGCGGAGGCCGGGCCGGCCGGGGTGTGCAGCACGAAGTCGATGTCGATCTCGTCGGGAGCACGTCGCAGCGCCCGCAGCGTGTACGAGCGCATCACGGCCCGTACGTCGTCCGGGAGTTCACGCCAGCCCTGCCACCAGCCGTCGCCGAGTTCGACCGGGACCGCGGGCTCGGCCTGCCCCGGGTGCGGGAGGAACAGCGACAGGGACTGGTCCCGCCCGTCCGAGGAGAAGGCGTGCAGATCCTCCCCGCCGAAGGTCACCCGGACCAGAGACGGACCGAGCCGCCTCGTCCGTACGACCTGGAGGGAGAAGAAACGGAACGGGGCGGCTACGGCGGTGGTCATGGGGGCAACTCCTGAATCGACGTCAGGTGTACGTACCTAGGGGCGTGGAGCGGGGTCGACTTGCGGGTTCGCCGCGGGGCGCGACCAGCCTCAACCGGTCGACAGTCGCCCCGCGAAGCTCAACCACCGCTGATCAACTGACCTTCTTCGCGTCCTCGATGGCCTTCGCGAGGTTCTCGACCATCGGCACACACTTGTCGTACGAAAGGATCGGCTCGGGGGAGCGCGCGATGACCTGGCCGGCCTTGACCGCGGGCAGCTTCTTCCAGGTGGCCTCGGTGATGTCGGCCGGCTGGATGGTCGCGGTGCGGTCGTCCATCATGATGATGTCGGCGGGGTACTTGTCGACGTTCTCCCAGCTCAGCGTCTCGTACCAGCCGCCGGTCGCCTTCTTGGCGGACTCCGGGGGCTCGACGAAGTTCACGCCGAGGGCCTTGAAGTACTCCAGGTCGATGGAGAGGTTGGTGCCGGAGACATAGAACGAGGTGTCCGCGGCGGAACCCGCCAGCACCTTGATCTCGGGCCGGGCCTTGGCGGCCTTGCGCAGCCGTGCCGAGGCGGCCTCGAAACGCTTCTTGGCGTCGGTGACCTTGGCGGCCGTCATGTCCGCGCCGAGCGACTCGGCCAGCTCCCACATGCGCCCGAGCGGCTTGGTCAGCTGACGGTCGTACACGGAGACGGCGACGCTCGGGGCCAGCTTGGCGATCTTGTCCTTCGACTTCTCGGGCACGTACCAGAGGGTGCCTGCGGCGTCGAAGGTGGTGGTGATCAGGACCTGCGGCGCGAAGGCCGCGTACTTCTCGATGTTGAACTGGTCCCACACGTTCCCGAAGACCGTCAACTTGCTGACGTCCATGTCGCCGGCCTGGACATCGGCCTTGCCGTTCTTCGTCGTGGTCGGGCCGAACACGCCCTTGACCTCGATGCCGTAGTCGAAGAGGGCGGCGGCGACGCCGGTGAAGGCGACTATCTTCGCCGGGACCTCGTCCAGCTTCACGGTGGTACCCCGGTCGTCCTTGAAGGACCAGGGACCGGAGGCCTTGGCGGGCGTCGTCGAGCCCGAGCCGCCGCTCTCCGAGTCGCCGTCACCACAGGCGGCCAGGAAGGCGCCGAGCCCGAGCGCGCCACCGGTGGCGAGCAGGCCACGGCGGGAGAAGTTGGCGGTGCTGGCGTTCGGCATGGGTGGGTCTGCTTTCGTGCGTATGGGGCCGACTGGGTACGCGCCAACGATGAGTGGCGGAATGAGGCTTAGGTTAGCCTAACCTTCTATTTTGTCCAGGGGGCGCCCGGCCCCCGGTTCCCGAATCACGGGGAGCGATGCCCGGACGGGACGTGACCCGAGTCATGACCGGCAGGGTTCGTTGGGCGGCTCCTGTTGGGTGCCGCCGATGAACTCCCGTAGAGCGCCTGCCGTTTCGCCCCCTCCGCCCTGCTTCCAGAGGGTGGTGCTGGGGGTGGGCGGGCGGTACCGGTGGTGCTGGTACCGGCGGGGGTGCTGGCCAGGGCGATCGGCGCGTAGTGAGGATCAGGCGGCCGGTCCTGGCCCTGGCGCGTTCAGCCCGCGTCCGCCGTCTGCCTCCGCAGGGACCGGGGATATGAGCTGCCATTCCCGGTGCTGTCCTGCCCGAGTCCCACCAGCGGCGTGGGTATGCCACCCGACAGGCTGTGGCTGAAAAATCGCAACCCCGCCGGCGAACTCCAGGTCACTTTCCCGAAGGCGGACACCCCGGTCGCGTACGCCGTCGTCCGTGACGGTTCCCTGCTGCGGCTGGAAGGCCCGGCGTACCAGGCCGGCGCCGGGCGTCGGCTCCGGGACGCGGTCGCCGACGACCGCCGGGTCCGGCGCCTACGGCGGCGGTTGGGACGGTAGGGCCGCGCGGCGACCGGGCTCGGCGGTTGACTCCCGACAGGTGCCGGCCCGCTGCGGGCACGGGCCGACGACCGGAATCAGCCCGCCAGCCCCAACTCCCTTGCGATCAGCATCCGCTGGACCTCGCTCGTGCCCTCGCCGATCTCCAGGATCTTGGAGTCGCGCCACATGCGGGCGACCGGGTACTCGTTCATGAAGCCGTAGCCGCCGTGGATCTGGGTGGCGTCGCGGGCGTTGTCCACGGCGATGGTCGAGGAGTACAGCTTGGCGAGGGCGGCCTCCTTCTTGAAGGGGTCGCCGCTCACCAGGCGGGAGGCCGCGTCGCGCCAGGCGAGTCGGGCGGTGTGGGCCCGCATCTCCATGTCGGCGAGCTTGAACTGGATGGCCTGGTTGGCGCCGATCTGCCGGCCGAAGGCCTCCCGTTCCCGCGCGTACTTCAGTGACTCGTCCACACAGCCCTGGGCCAGGCCGGTGGCGAGTGCCGCGATGGCGATCCGGCCCTCGTCCAGGATGCGCAGGAACTGGGCGTAGCCGCGGCCCTCCTCGCCGAGCAGGTTCGCCGCGGGGACCCGCACGTCGGAGAAGGACAACTCGCGGGTGTCCGAGGCGTTCCAGCCGACCTTCGAGTAGGGCGCGGCGACCGTGAAGCCGGGGGTGCCCGACGGCACGATGATCGCGGAGATCCGCGGGCTGCCGTCCGGCTTGCGGCCGGTCACCGCCGTGACCGTGACCAGGCCCGTGATGTCCGTGCCCGAGTTGGTGATGAAGCACTTGGTGCCGTTGATCACCCATTCGTCGGTCTCCGCGTCCAGCCGGGCGCTCGTCCGTGTCGCGCCCGCGTCCGAACCGCCGTCCGGCTCGGTCAGGCCGAAGGCGCCCAGCGTCTCGCCGGAGCACAGACGCGGCAACCACTCCCGCTTCTGGGCCTCGGTGCCGAAGAGATGGACCGGCATCGCGCCCAGCGAGACGCCCGCCTCCAGGGTGATCGCCACCGACGAGTCCACCCGCGCCAGCTCCTCCAGCGCGATACCCAGAGCCAGGTAGTCGCCGCCCATGCCGCCGTACTCCTCCGGGAACGGCAGCCCGAACAGCCCCATGCGGCCCATCTCGCGCACGATCTCGTACGGGAACTCGTGCCGCTCGTAGAAGTCGCCGATCTTCGGCGCCACCACGTCGTGCGCGAACTCCTCGACCGTACGGCGGAGTTCTTCCAGTTCGGGGGAGAGACGGTGGTCCATGACGGTCACTGCTCCTTGCGGCTTTCGGGGCCCTCGTGGGACAGGGCTCGGACGGTGCGGGACGGGCTGGGTCGGCCCAGTCGGTCGGCCATCCACAGGCTTGTGGCGATGAGACGGTCGAGGTCGACTCCGGTGTCGATGCCGAGCCCCCGCAGCATCCACACGAGGTCTTCGGTGGCGAGGTTGCCGGTGGCGGACTTGGCGAACGGGCAGCCGCCGAGACCTCCGGCGGACGCGTCGACCGTGCTGACCCCGTGCTGCAGGGCCGCATAGGTGTTGGCCAGCGCCTGGCCGTAGGTGTCGTGGAAGTGCACGCCGATGACGTCGGTCGGCACGCCCTGCTCGTTGAGCGCGGAGAGGAGCTCGAGGACATGACCGGGGGTGGCGACCCCGATCGTGTCGCCGAGGCTCAGCTCGTCGCAGCCCATGTCCCGCAGTGCCGTGCACACGCGGACCACCTGGTGGACGGGGACCGGCCCCTCCCAGGGGTCGCCGAAGCACATGGAGACATAGCCGCGCACATGGGCGCCCTCGTCCTTGGCGCGGGCCACGACCGGCTCGAACACGGCCAGCGACTCGTCGAGCGTCCGGTTGAGGTTGGCCTTGGCGAAGGACTCCGTCGCGCTGGCGAAGACGGCCACCCGGGTGGCGCCGAGGGCGAGCGCCCGCTCCAGGCCACGGTCGTTCGGCACGAGCACCGGAAGAGCCACGGGCAACTCACTGACCAGCGGGAACAGCTGCTCCGCGTCGGCCAGTTGGGGCACCCACTTGGGGTGTACGAAGCTGGTGGCCTCGATCGTGGTCAGTCCCGCGTCGGCCAGTCGGCGGATGAACTCCGCCTTGACCTCCGTGGGGACGGTCGCCTTCTCGTTCTGCAGTCCGTCGCGGGCGCCGACCTCGTGGATGCGTACCCGCGCGGGCAGGTTCGGTGCCGGTACCGACATGGGGAGCTGCTGGGTGGTCATTCCGCCTCCTCGTGCGGCGCGATCACGGCGAGCACCTGGTCCATGGCGACCGTCGTGCCTGGTACGACGTCCAGTTCGGCGACCGTGCCGGCGTGCGGGGCGGAGATGACGTGCTCCATCTTCATCGCCTCGACGACCAGCAGGCTCTGACCCGCGGTCACCTCGTCGCCGACGGCGACCTTCACGACGGTGACCGTGCCGGGCATGGGCGCGGTGAGTGAGTCGGCGCCCTCGTGGGCCCCGCGGTTGAGGGACGCGGCGACCGGGTCGTGGTCGCGCACCTGCCAGGAGTCGCCGTCGCGGCCCAGCCAGGTGCCGTCCGGCAGGGCGGCGAAGGTGTGGACGGTGCCGTCGAGGCGGAGGACGAACGGGGTTTCCGGTCCGGCGCCCGGGGGCCTGCTCGCGGCCGCCCGCAGGGGGGTCTCGGCACCGTCGGGGAGTACCTCGACGCCGCCGTCCGGCGCGGTGCGGACCCGGACGGTGACCGGGTCGTGGCCCGCGATCCGCAGGTGGTGCTCCGTCCACGCCCGGGTACCGCCCAGACGCCAGCCGTCCGGCACGGAGAACGGGTCGACCCAGCCGGACCCGGAGCCGGATCCCGAGCCCGGCGCGGGGGCGAGGGCGGCCTGACGCAGCACGGCCGCCGCCGTGTAGACCTCCGGGGGCACGTCGGCCGGTACGAGCCCGTCCACCTCCCGCTCCACCAGCCCCGTGTCCAGCTCTCCCGCCACGACCGCCGGATGCGCCAGCAGCCGCCGCAGGAACCCGGCGTTCGTCGGCACGCCCAGCGTGACCGTCCCCGCGAGGGCCGCCCGGAGCTTCCTGAGCGCGGTCGCCCGGTCCGGCCCGTATGCGATCACCTTGGACAGCATCGGGTCGTACAGGCTGCCGACCTCGGTGCCCTCGCTGAGGCCGGAGTCGGTGCGTACGCCGTCGCCCTGGGGTTCGTGGAGCTGGAGCACCGTGCCGCCGGAGGGGAGGAAGCCGCGCGCGCCCTCCTTGACGGACACCGTCTCGGCGCAGAGGCGGGCCTCGATCGCGTGCCCGGTGAGGCTGATGTCCTCCTGCCGGTACGGCAGCCGCTCGCCCGCCGCGACCCGCAGCTGCCACTCCACCAGGTCGAGGCCGGTGACCAGTTCCGTGACCGGGTGTTCCACCTGGAGGCGGGTGTTCATCTCCATGAAGTAGTACGACGTCGGGTCGCCGCCGGGGACGATGAACTCGACCGTGCCCGCGCCCGCGTACCCGCACGAACGTGCCGCCTGGACCGCCGCCTCGCCCATCGCGGCCCGGGTCTGTTCGTCCAGGAGGACGGACGGCGCCTCCTCGATGAGCTTCTGGTGGCGGCGCTGGAGGGAGCACTCGCGCTCGCCCAGGTGGATCACCTGGCCGTGGCCGTCGGCCAGGACCTGGATCTCGATGTGCCGGGGCCGGTCCACCCACCGTTCCACGAGCAGCGTGTCGTCCCCGAAGGAGGCGCGGGCCTCGCGGCGGGCGGCGGCGATCTCGTCGGCCAGGAGTGCGGGGTCGCGCACCAGCCGCATGCCCTTGCCGCCCCCACCGGCGGAGGGCTTCAGCAGGACCGGCACGCCGACCTCCCGGGCGGCGTCGGCGAGTTCGGCGTCCGTCAGCCCGCTGCCGCTCGACCCGGGCACCACCGGCACTCCGGCCGCCCGCACCGTCTCCTTGGCGCGGATCTTGTCGCCCATGAGGGCGATCGCCTCGGCCGGCGGCCCGATGAACACCAGCCCGGCGTCGGCGCAGGCGCGCGCGAACCCGGCGTTCTCCGCCAGGAAGCCGTATCCGGGGTGGACGGCCTGGGCGCCGGTGCGCTCGGCCGCCGCCAGGAGCCGCTCGACGGACAGATAGCTCTCGGCGGCGGGCGCCGGACCGAGCCGGACGGCCGTGTCGGCCTCCCGGACGTGCCGTGCGTCGGCGTCCGCGTCGGAGAAGACGGCCACCGAGCGGACACCCAGCGACCGCAGGGTGCGGATCACGCGGACGGCGATCTCGCCGCGGTTGGCCACGAGGACCGTGTCGAACATCGTCTGGCGGTACATCGTCGGCAAGTCCCTCACATCCGGAAGACGCCGAACTGGGGGTCGCCCAGTGGCGCGTTGGCACAGGCGGTCAGGGCGAGACCCAGCACCTGCCGGGTGTCGAGCGGGTCCACGACCCCGTCGTCCCACAGCCGGGCGGTGGCGTAGTAGGCGTTCCCCTGGCGCTCGTACTGCGCGCGGATCGGCGCCTTGAAGGCCTCTTCGTCCTCGGCGGGCCAGGTCTGGCCGCGGGCCTCGGACTGGTCCCGTTTGACGGTGGCGAGGACGGAGGCGGCCTGCTCGCCGCCCATGACCGAGATCTTGGCGTTGGGCCACATCCACAGGAAGCGCGGGGAGTAGGCCCGACCGCACATGGAGTAGTTGCCGGCGCCGTACGAGCCGCCGACGACGACGGTCAGCTTGGGGACGCGGGTGCACGCGACGGCGGTGACCATCTTGGCGCCGTGCTTGGCGATGCCGCCGGCCTCGTAGTCCTTGCCGACCATGAAGCCCGAGATGTTCTGCAGGAACAGCAGCGGGATGCCGCGCTGGTCGCACAGTTCGATGAAGTGGGCGCCCTTCTGCGCGGACTCCGAGAACAGGATGCCGTTGTTCGCGACGATGCCGACGGGGTGGCCGTGGATCCGGGCGAAGCCGGTGACCAGGGTCTGCCCGAACTCGGACTTGAACTCGGCGAATCGGGAGCCGTCGACCACGCGCGCGATGATCTCGCGTACGTCGTAGGGGGTGCGGGAGTCGACCGGCACGGCGCCGTACAGCCCGTACGGGTCCACCTTCGGCTCGACGGAGGGCCTGACCTCCCAGGGGAGGGCGCCGCGCGCGGGGAGGGTGGCGGCGATGTTGCGCACGATCCGCAGGGCGTGCGCGTCGTCCTCCGCGAGGTGGTCGGTGACGCCGGACACCCGGGCGTGGACCTCGCCGCCGCCCAGTTCCTCGGCGGTGACGACCTCGCCGGTGGCCGCCTTCACCAGCGGGGGACCGCCGAGGAAGATGGTGCCCTGATTGCGGACGATGACGGCCTCGTCGCTCATCGCCGGGACGTACGCGCCGCCCGCCGTGCAGGAACCGAGCACCGCCGCGATCTGCGGGATCCCCGCCCCCGACATCCTGGCCTGGTTGTAGAAGATCCGCCCGAAGTGCTCGCGGTCCGGGAAGACCTCGTCCTGCATGGGCAGGAAGGCCCCGCCGGAGTCGACCAGGTAGACGCAGGGGAGGCGGTTCTCCAGGGCCACCTCCTGGGCCCGCAGGTGCTTCTTCACCGTCATCGGGTAGTACGTGCCGCCCTTGACGGTGGCGTCGTTGGCGACTATCACGCACTCGCGCCCGCTGACCCGCCCGATCCCGGCGATGACACCGGCGGCCGGGGCCTGCCCCTCGTACATCCCGTCGGCGGCGAGGGGCGCCAGCTCCAGGAACGGCGAGCCCGGGTCGAGGAGGGTGTCGACCCGGTCGCGGGGGAGCAGCTTCCCGCGCGCGGTGTGCCGGGCCCGCGCCTTCTCGCCGCCGCCCAGCCGGGCGGTGGCGAGCTTGCCGCGCAGCTCCTCGACGAGCCCGAGGTGGGCTTCCTCGTTGGCCCGCCAGGCCTCCGACGCGGGGTCTGCCGCGCTGGTCAGCTCCGCTGCCTCGTGCATCCTGCGATCCCCTCACCCAGCGACCGGACTGTTAATGAGCGTTAACCAACGCCTTCAGGTTAACGACCGCTAACCTCGCTGTCTAGAATTGCTTCCATGGCCACCAGAACCGACGCCCCCACCCGCCGTGAGCAGATCCTCAAGCAGGCCGCGCGGCTGTTCGCCGAACGTGGCTTCCACGGCGTGGGCGTGGACGAGATAGGCGCCGCGGTCGGGATCAGCGGTCCCGGTCTCTACCGTCACTTCACGGGCAAGGACGCGATGCTCGCCGAGCTGCTGGTGGGGATCAGCGGCCGGCTGCTGACGGGCGCGAAACGGCGGCTTCAGGAGGCCGACGGCGTCGCCCCCGGGGCGGTCCTCGACTCCCTCATCGAGGGTCACATCGACTTCGCCCTGGACGACCGGCCGCTGATCACCCTCCACGACCGCGAGCTGGACCGCCTCCGGGACAGCGACCGCAAACTGGTGCGGCAGTTGCAGCGGCAGTACGTGGAGCTGTGGGTCGGGGTGGTCCGGGAGGTGTACCCGGGACTGGACGAGCCGGCGGCGCGCTCCGCCGTGCACTCGGTGTTCGGGTTGCTGAACTCGACGCCGCACCTGGGGCGAGCGGGCTCACTGCCGGGCCGGGGCGCCACCGCGGAGCTGCTGCACCGGATGGCGCGAGGAGCGTTCGCGGCGGCGGAGTAGTCCCCGATCTTCGGCCGGTCCTGAACCGGGCCGCACGTGACGAGCATTACCTGGACGCACCTTCCTACCCACCCCTACTCACCGGTACCGTTAGGTGAGCAAGCGCTTAGCTGCGAGGGACCACAATCATCGATTTTTGGAACCGCAACCATCAATCGAGGAACCCCGACGGCGAGCAACCAGGTACGCGAGAGCGGCGCCGGTTTAGGCGCAGAGAAGGGTGGCGGCGGTGCGCCGTACGGTGTTCAACGAGGATCACGAGGCGTTCCGGGAGACCCTCCGGGCCTTCATCGAGGCCGAGGTCGTCCCCGTCTACGACGAGTGGTTCGCCGCGGGCCAGGCGCCGCGCGACTTCTACTACAAGCTCGCCGAGCTCGGTGTCTTCGGTATCCGCGTGGACGAGGAGTTCGGCGGCGCCGGCATCGACTCGTACAAGTTCGAAGCCGTGATGTACGAGGAGACCGCCCGCGCGGGCGTCCAGTTCGGCGGCTCCGGCGTGCACGTGCTGCTGGGCCTGCCGTACATCAAGATGCTCGCCACCGACGAGCAGAAGAAGCGCTTCCTGCCGAAGTTCGTCTCCGGTGAGGAGATGTGGGCCCTCGCGATGACCGAGCCGGGCACCGGCTCCGACCTCGCGGGCATGAAGACCACCGCGAAGCTCTCCGAGGACGGCACGCACTACGTCCTCAACGGCTCCAAGACCTTCATCACCGGCGGCGTGCACGCCGACCGTGTGATCGTCTGCGCCCGTACCTCCGCGCCCACCGCCGAGGACCGCCGGCACGGCATCTCCCTGTTCGCCGTGGACACCAAGTCCGAGGGCTACTCCATAGGCCGCAAGCTCGACAAGCTCGGCCTGAAGACCTCCGACACCGCCGAGCTGGCGTTCGTCGACGTCAAGGTCCCCGTCGAGGACCTCCTCGGCGAGGAGAACAAGGGCTTCTACTACCTGGGCCACAACCTGGCCTCCGAGCGCTGGGGCATCGCCTTCGGTGCCTACGCCCAGGCCAAGGCCGCCGTCCGGTTCGCCAAGGAGTACGTGCAGGACCGCACGGTCTTCGGCAAGCCCGTCGCCTCCTTCCAGAACACCAAGTTCGAACTGGCCGCCTGCCAGGCCGAGGTGGACGCCGCCGAGGCCGTCGCCGACCGCTCCCTGGAGGCCCTGGACGCCGGCGAGCTGACCCCCGCCGAGGCCGCCAGCGCCAAGCTGTTCTGCACCGAGGTCGCCCACCGCGTGATCGACCGCTGCCTCCAGCTGCACGGTGGCTACGGCTTCATGAACGAGTACCCGATCGCCCGTCTGTACGCGGACAACCGCGTCAACCGTATCTACGGCGGGACCAGCGAGATCATGAAGTCGATCATCGCGAAGGACATGGGTCTGTAAGGTCCGCGAAATTACCTGCCGGTAGAACTGACGTCATGAGTCAGGCACTACAAGATCTCCTCGATCTGCTCGACCTCGAGCAGATCGAGGAGAACATCTTCCGCGGCCAGTCCCGCTACGCCGTGATCCCCCGGGTCTTCGGCGGCCAGGTCGCCGCCCAGGCGCTGGTCGCCGCCGGACGGACGGTCCCCGAGGACCGTCTCGCCCACTCCCTGCACGCCTATTTCCTGCGTCCGGGAGACCCCGGCGCGCCCATCGTCTACACGGTCGAGCGGATGAACGACGGCCGTTCCTTCACCGCGCGCCGCGTCCTCGCCGTGCAGCACGGACAGCCGATCTTCGCGCTGTCCGCCTCCTTCCAGCGGTACGAGGAGGGCTTCGAGCACCAGGCCGCCAAGCCGGACGCCCCTGACCCCGTCACGCTGCCCACCTCCGAGGAACGGCTGCGCGGCTACGGCCACATGGCTCCCGAGGTCGTCGAGAAGTTCCTCGAGGCGCGCGAGGCGATCGACCTGCGCTACGTCGACGAGCCACCGTACGGACGCTTCGGCGAGCCGCGCGAGCCGCACTCCCAGGTCTGGTTCCGCACCAACGGCAAGCTGGCCGACGACCCGCTGCTGCACGTCGTCCTCGCCACGTACGTCTCCGACATGACCCTGCTCGACTCGGTCCTGCTCGCGCACGGGCGCGGGGGATGGGCGGTCGGAGACGTCGTGGGCGCGTCACTGGACCACGCGATGTGGTTCCACCGCCCGTTCCGCGCCGACGAATGGCTCCTCTACGACCAGGAGTCGCCGTCCGCGCACGGCGGCCGGGGTCTCGGCCAGGCCCGCATCTACACGCAGGACGGCCGGCTCGCCATCTCCGTGATCCAGGAGGGCGTGGTCCGCGCCCCTCGGGAACGCCGAGCCGAAACCCCCTAGGCCAGTCCCGCCTCCGCCAGCAGGTACGCCGTCATCGGGTCGTAGTGACGCGGGCTGATCACGTGGTCGTCGAGGGGCACCGTCACCTGCACGGTGCCCTCCGCCTCGGCGAGGAAGAGCGCCGGGTCGTTGCAGTCGGCGTACCCGACGGAGTCCACGCCGTGCTGGCCCGCGTAGCCCGCCCAGCCGTGGTCGGCGACGACCAGGTCGGGCAGCGGGCGGCCCTCGCGCTCCAGCCCGGTGAGGATGGCCCGCATCGGCTCACCGGAGTGGGTGTGCCACAGCGAGGCGCCGTGCTCCAGCACCGCCACGTCCGCGAACTGCATGACGTACCCCTCGTCCGTGCGCAGCCCCTCCGGGATGACGACGATCTCGCAGCCGGCGGCGCGCAGCGCGGCGGCGGTGGCACGGTGCACGTCGAGCAGTCCGCCCGGGTGGCCGGTGGCGAACAGGACCCGCTGCCCTCCGTCGGCGGCCTTGCGCAGCCGGGCCGCCATACGCTCCAGGCCGGCCACCGTCAGACCGGGATCGATGGTGTCCTGCCCGTACCGGTACCCGGGGTCGTCGTTCACCCCGACCCGTTCCGCCATCACCGCGAGCACGTCCTGCTCGTCGGTCCACCGGTCGCCGAGCTCCAGGCCGAGCCAGAAGTTGCGAACGCCGTTCGCCAGCTGGCGGTAGTGGGAGAGGTTGTTCTCGCGCGGGGTGGCGACCTCGCCCGCGATACGGGTCCTCACAAGGTGGTCGACGAGCTCGGCGCGGCTGGGTGTCCCGGGTATCGGCATGCCTCCATTGTGAGGCAGACGACCGGGGGCCACCTGGTATCCCGCAGCCTGGGACGCGGGTCACGCGGGGCTCACAGCAGCCGTAGCGCGAACCACAGTTCCATCCGTACGTCCGGGTCGTCCAGGTCCGCGCCCAGCAGGGCCGCGCACCGGGCGATCCGCTGCCGCACGGTGTTGCGGTGCACGGCCAGCGCCACCGCCGTACGGTCCCAACTGCCGTGCAGGGAAAGCCAGGCCCGCAGCGTCTCCGGGAGCGCCGGGACGGCGGTGATCGGCGCGAGCAGCGTACGGGCGTAGGCCTCGGCCTCGTCGCCGGGGACCAGGTCGGCGAGGGTGGGGCGGGCCGCGTGGTGGGCCAGTGGGACGCGGGTGGCTCGGGCCCGCGCCAGCGCACGGCCCGCCTGGGCGTCGGCGTCGGCCCACTCCCGCGGGGTGACGGCGGCGCTGACACCGAGCGTCCAGCCGGGTTGCGCGGCGACGTCCCGACCGGCCGGCACGAGGATCCGTACGACGTCCCGGTCCAGGTCGACCAGTGAGGAGCCGAGCGCCGCACCGAGCGCGGCGGCGGCGACCGCGTCCACAACCTCCGCGTGGGGTCGCGCGTGCACGACGACCCACCGCTCCTCGCCCAGCAGGGGAGCCACCTCCTCGGGCGCGGACCCCAGCAGCAGCCGTACCAGCGCCGAGGAGCGTGCCGCCCCCGTACCGCTGTGATGCTCGCCGGTGAGGAGGGAGAGCAGCACAGCGGCGACGGAGGCGATGGTGTGGTCGCCCGGTTCGCGCCGCGGCGCCGCGACCCCGAGCACGAAACCCTCCTCGGCGCCGAGGGCGTAGGCGGCGAGATGGGTGCCGGCGACGGTGTCGGTCGCGGTCGTGGAGGAGCGGCCCGTGACGATCCGCGCGAGCCCGGCCAGCGCCTCCCGCACGGCGGCCCCGGGATCGCTGCCCGCCGCCGCGATCCGGGTGCCGTCCGGCCCGTACAGCACCGCCCGGCCGCCGGTCCGCCGGGCCAGCTGCCGCAGGACCGAGGGGACGGGGTCGGGGCGGGAGGCCGCGGCGGCGAGGCTCTGCTGGGCCTCCGTGACGCGGCGCAGTTCGGTGTGCCGGGCCTGCGCCATCAGCTGCCAGACCGCGCGGGCCACGCCCGAGAAGGTGGTCTGCGGCGGGACCTCGACCAGGGGCAGCCCGTGTGCCTCGCAGGCCGCGACCAGCGCCCGCGGCACCGTGTCGTGCACCGGCGCCAGCCCGAAGCCGAGGACCGCGCCGCCCGCCGCGACGATCCGGGAGACGTAGCCGTCGAAGTACTCCTCCAGCCTCGACGTCGCTGGACCGGAGGCACCCCCGTCGGGCCCCGCCGCCTCCGGAATGTGCACGCCGGCCGTCAGCAGCAGCTCGCCGCCCAGCAGGTACGGATACGGGTCCGCCATCTCCGAGGTGTGCGCCCAGTGGATGACGATGTCCGGCTCGGACGGCCCCGCGATCTGGCGCAGGGCCAGGTCCTCGCGGGCCAGCAGTGCCGTGAGGGGCACGGGCGGCGTGGGCGGAACGGCGGGGTCCGGCATGGTGGACGTTTCCTCCGTCCAGCGAGGCTCGAATGGATGAAACGTACACTTCGCAGTCGCTTTCCGGCCACCTAGTGTCAGTCCTCGTCACCCGCCACCGAGCGTGCGCGAAGGAGAGCCCCATGGCCGTCGACTACACCGTGATCGTCGTCTATCTGGTCGGCATGCTGGCGATGGGCTGGTGGGGCATGCGCCGCGCCAGGTCCAAGAGCGAGTTCCTGGTGGCCGGGCGTCGCCTGGGACCCGCCATGTACTCCGGCACCATGGCGGCGATCGTCCTGGGCGGCGCGTCCACCATCGGCGGCGTGGGGCTGGGCTACCAGTACGGGCTGTCCGGTGCCTGGATGGTCTTCACCATCGGTCTCGGCCTGCTCGCGCTGTCGGTGTTCTTCTCCGCCCGCATCGCCCGCCTCAAGGTCTACACCGTCTCCGAGATGCTCGACCTGCGCTACGGCGGCCGGGCCGGTGTGATCTCCGGCGTGGTCATGTGGGCGTACACGTTGATGCTGGCGGTGACGTCGACCATCGCGTACGCGACGATCTTCGACGTCCTCCTCGACATGAACCGGACCCTGGCGATCGTCCTCGGGGGCTCGATCGTCGTCGCGTACTCCACCCTCGGCGGCATGTGGTCGATCACGCTGACGGACATGGTGCAGTTCGTGGTGAAGACCGTCGGCGTCCTGCTGCTGCTTCTGCCCATCGCCGTGGTGAAGGCGGGCGGCTTCGGCGAGATGCGGGCGAAGCTCCCCACCGAGTACTTCGACCCGCTGGGCATCGGCGGCGAGACGATCTTCACCTATGTGCTGATCTACACCTTCGGCATGCTCATCGGGCAGGACATCTGGCAGCGCGTCTTCACCGCCCGCAGTGACACCACGGCGCGGTGGGGCGGCACGGTCGCCGGTACCTACTGTCTCGTGTACGCCCTGGCCGGCGCCGTCATCGGCACCGCGGCCAAGGTCCTCTACCCGAACCTGGCCAACGCGGACGACGCCTTCGCGACCATCGTGAAGGACGAACTCCCGGTCGGGATACGGGGGTTGGTGCTGGCGGCCGCGCTCGCCGCCGTGATGTCGACGTCCTCCGGCGCGCTGATCGCCTGCGCCACCGTCGCCAACAACGACATCTGGTCGCGACTGCGGGGAACCGTGCGGGGGACGGAGGGCGAGCGGGACGAGGTCAGGGGCAACCGCGTCTTCATCCTCGTCATGGGCGTGGTGGTGATCGGCACCGCCATCGCGCTGAACAACGTCGTCGAGGCGCTCACCGTCGCCTACAACCTCCTGGTCGGCGGCCTCCTCGTGCCGATCCTCGGCGGGCTGCTGTGGAAGCGCGGCACGGCCCAGGGCGCCCTCGCCTCCGTGATCGTCGGCGGTCTCGCGGTCGTCGGCCTGATGGCGTCCTACGGCATCCTCGCCAACCAGCCCGTCTACTACGGCCTGTTGTCCTCCCTGGCCGCCTACCTCGTCGTCTCCCTGGCGACCCCCGCGACCGACGCGACCGTCCTCACCGCCTGGCGTGAGCGCCTCGCGGGACGGTCACCCGAACCCGTGACCGAGTCGGTGCCGGCTCCCCAGTAGGGTCGTAACAAGAAGTACGTAGCGGTACATATCAGCGCACCGCAGAGCATCCAGAGCACGGCAGTACGCAGAAGCGCCCCATGATGAAGCGCAGGAAAGAAGGCAGTACCCCATGAGCAGCAACGAGACGCCCCGCGGTCCCGTCGACTCCTCCCGCATCCCGCGGTACGCCGGCCCCGCGACCTTCGCGCGACTGCCGCGCCTCGACGAGGTCGGCCACGCCGATGTCGCCGTGGTCGGGGTGCCGTTCGACTCGGGCGTCTCCTACCGGCCGGGCGCCCGCTTCGGCGGCAACGCGATCCGTGAGGCGTCCCGGCTGCTGCGGCCGTACAACCCGGCGCAGGACGCCTCCCCCTTCGCGCTGGCGCAGGTGGCGGACGCGGGCGACATCGCCGCGAACCCCTTCAACATCAACGAGGCCGTCGACACGATCGAGGCGGCGGCGGACGACCTGCTCGGTACCGGCGCCCGCCTGATGACCCTGGGCGGCGACCACACCATCGCGCTGCCGCTGCTGCGGTCGGTCGCGAAGAAGCACGGCCCCGTCGCCCTGCTCCACTTCGACGCCCACCTCGACACCTGGGACACGTACTTCGGCGCGGAGTACACGCACGGGACGCCGTTCCGGCGGGCGGTCGAGGAGGGCATCCTCGACACCTCCGCCCTCTCCCACGTCGGCACGCGCGGCCCGCTGTACGGCAAGCAGGACCTGGACGACGACGCCAAACTGGGCTTCGGCATCGTCACGTCGGCGGACGTGATGAGGCGCGGTGTCGACGAGGTCGCCGACCAGCTCCGCCAGCGCATCGGCGACCGCCCCCTCTACATCTCCATCGACATCGACTGCCTCGACCCGGCACACGCCCCCGGCACCGGCACCCCGGAGGCGGGCGGCATGACCTCCCGTGAGCTGCTGGAGATCCTGCGGGGCCTGGCCGGGTGCCACCTGGTCTCGGCGGACGTCGTCGAGGTGGCCCCCGCGTACGATCACGCGGAGATCACGTCGGTGGCGGCATCCCACACGGCGTACGAACTGACCACGATCATGACTCGCCAGATCGCAGAGGCGAGGGCTCAGGAGAAGGCCGCGAAGTGACCCACGACCACGATCTGGTGCTGCGTCCCACGGCCGCCCAGACATCAGCCGCGCTGAATCCGCCCCCGGGGCGCAACGGCGGAGACCTGGTCGTGGAGACGCTGGCCGGGCTCGGCGCGACCACCGTCTTCGGCCTGCCCGGCCAGCACGCGCTGGGGATGTTCGACGCGCTGCGCCGCTCGGACCTGCGGTACATAGGCCTTCGGGTGGAGAACAACGCGGGTTTCGCGGCGGACGCGTACGGCCGGATCACGGGCGAGGCGGCCCCCCTGCTGCTGTCGACCGGGCCGGGGGCCCTGACCTCCCTCGCCGCACTCCAGGAGGCGGCGGCGGCTTCGGCGCCGGTGCTGGCGATCAGCAGCCAGATCCCGACGGCGGGCCTGGGCGGTGGCCGACGCGGCTATCTGCACGAACTCCCGGACCAGTCGGCCTCGTTCCGGGGCGTGGTGAAATCCGTCCACACGGTCCGCGCTCAGTCGCAGATCCCGTCCGCGATCGCCGAGGCGTGGAAGTCGGCGCTCACCGCCCCGCACGGCCCGGTCTGGGTGGAGATCCCGCAGGACGTCCTGCTGGCCCAGACGCTGATCCCGGTGGTGACGGGCGGCGACGCCTTCCCCGAGGAACTGCCCCCGCGCCCCGAACTGACGGCGGTGGCGGCCGACTTGCTCTCCCGCGCCGCGCGCCCGGCGATCATCGCGGGCGGGGGAGTCGTACGGGCGGACGCGTCGGGCAAGCTGAGGCAGCTGGCGGAGAGGATCCAGGCCCCGGTGGTGACCACCCCCGGCGGCAAGGGCGCATTCCCCTGGACGCATCCGCTGTCCCTCCAGTCCTGGATCGAGGACCGGCACACCACGGACTTCCTGGAGGACGCGGACGTCGTCCTGGTGGTCGGCTCGGGCCTGGGTGAACTCTCCTCCAACTACCACACGTTCAAGCCTCGCGGCCGGGTCATCCAGATCGAGGCGGACCTCGGCAAACTGGAGTCCAACCACCCGGCGCTGGGCATCCACGCGGACGCCCGACTCGCGTTGCAGGCGCTGCTGGAGACGGTGTCGGAGCGGGCGGACGAGTCGGCCCCGGAGCGGGTGAGCGCGGTCCTGTCCCGCGTCTCGGAACGTATCGCCGCCCAGGAACTCACCCTGGAACAGAACGTGTTGGCGTCGGTCCGCAAGGCGCTCCCCGCCACCGCACCGTCCTTCTGGGACATGACGATCCTGTCCTACTGGGCCTGGTCGGCCTTCGACGCCAAGGGCCCCAACCACATGCACTCCGCCCAGGGCGCCGGCGGCCTCGGCTACGCCTTCCCGGCGGCGTTGGGCGCGGCGGCGGCCGACCCCACCCGCCCCGTACTCGCGGTCTCCGGCGACGGCGGCGCCCTGTACTCCATCGCCGAACTGGCCACGGCCCGCCAGTACGACCTGAACGTCACCTGGCTGATCGTCGACGACGGCGGCTACGGCATCCTCCGCGAGTACATGACGGGCGCCTTCGGCGAGACGACAGCGACCGAGCTGACCCGCCCGGACTACGTGGCCCTGGCGGAGTCCTTCGGCGTGCCGGGGGTCCGTACGACCCCGGCGGCCCTGTCGGACGACCTGTCGAAGGCGCTCGCGTCACCGGGCCCGGCGGTGGTCGTACTCCCGGCGGTGCTGCGGATGTTCGCACCGACACATCTCGACTGAGGTGTAATCCTGGGGCCGGACCGCACACGGCTCGACCACCCTGGCTCGACGACCCATGGCTCGACCACCCATGGCTCGGCCACCCATGGCTCGACCGCGCGGTGGCCGGGACACCGACGTCGCAGTCAGAGAGGCACTCGTATGCAGAGCGCGGCCGACTTCATCGCGGACACCTACGCGCTGGGCGCGGGACCATGGACGGTCACACCCGTCACGCGGGGCGCGCTCGGGCAGATCTGGAAGCTGGCCGGGGACAACTCCTCCTGGGCGGTGAAGGAGTTGCTGTTCGGCTGTGACGAGGGACAGGTCGCCCGGGAGGCGGCCCTGCGCGACGCCGCGGAACGGATGGGGATCTGCTCGCCGCGGCTGCTGCCGAACCGCGGCGGCGCACACGTTTCCCAGCTCACCCCAGAGCTCGGCGGGTCCCACGTGAAGCTGTACGACTGGATCGACGGCGCCGAGGCGGACGCCGCCGATCCGGAGATCCTGAGCTGGTGCGGCCGGACCCTGGCCCTGCTCCACCGGGCCGGAGAGGGCACCACCGAGACACCGGACGCCTGGTACGAGGAGTGCCCCCAGGAAGCCGACTGGGAGAAACTGCACCAGGAGACCAGCCGGGCCGGCCTGCCCTGGTCGGACGAGCTGGGCCGGTTCGCCGCGACCCGGGCGGCGGAGTTGGCCCGCCACGTCACCCCGTCCGACCCGCGCTCTCTGGTGACCTCGCATCTCGACATGCGGCCCCAGAACGTTCTGGTCGGTCCGGCCGGTCCGGTGCTCCTCGACTGGGACAACGCCGGACCCGTCTCGGCGGAACGCGAGCTCGCGCGGGCCGTGTACGTATGGGCCGGCGGCAACGACTTCCACGCCGATTCCGCGCGGCGGCTGGTCCGGGCGTACCGGGATGCCGGTGGCCCCGGGGTCATCAAGGGCCTGGACTCGTTCTCGATGCTCTTCGCGACGGACCTGAACTACGTCCGCGTACAGGCCGAGTGCGCTCTCGACCCGGCCGCGACCGCCGCGCAGCGCGCGTTCGCGAGCGAGCAGGTCGTCGCCACCCTGCGCGGCCTGCCGGATCCGGCCGCCGTCTCCCGGCTCACGGAGACTGTCGTGCGGCCCAGCTGATCCGGCAGGCACGGTAGGCGCGCCGGGTCCTACCAGATCGCCTCGACCCACTCCGGGTGGTCGATGAACGGGTTGCGGTTGTGCTGGTACGTGTCGTAGATGACCTGGTTGCGCTTCTCCTCGAAGGCGCTCGGCGGGTCCTCGTCGTTCCACTGCTTGAGCACGGAGAGCTTGCCCATGTACGGGGCGCTGCCGTTGTTGACCTTCTCGTTGGGTTCGAGATCGGCGAAGCTGTCGTCGCCCTCGTAGCGCACGGCCATGTAGAGGATCATGCGGGCCACGTCGCCCTTGTCCGCGTCGCGCGGCTCGAAGGAGTCGGAGTCGGTGAGGCTGCCGCCCCCGCCGCTGACCGCGCTGCCGCCGTTGTCGAAGTCCTTGTTGCCACGGATGCTGTTCACCTGGACGTCCGCCGGGCGCAGGTGGTGCAGGTCGGTGCCGGGACCGGTCACCTCGCCGAAGTCGCCGTGGGACTTGGCCCAGGTGTGCTCGCGGTTCCAGTCGCCGGTGTCGCCGCCGTTGAGGGACTTGCTGCGCGAGACGCCGCTGTACAGCAGGATCACGTTGTTGCTGTTGTTCGGGTCCTGGTCGGTGGCCTTGAGGGCGTTCCAGACCGCGGAGTACGAGATCTTCGTCTGGCTGCTGATGATGGTGTGCAGGGAGGACTTGAGGCTCGTCCCCGTCTTGCCGATCGCGTTCTTGTAGTACGTCGTGTCGTACGCCGTTGTCGTGGCCGCGGCGGGGGTCGCGGTCAGTGCGGGGGCGGCGAGGCTGATCATGACGGTGGAGACGGCGAGCGCCAGGGGCTTGAAGCGGCGCGTGCGTATGGGGGTGACGGGCATCGCGAGTGTCCGTTCTACGCGGGTTGATTGAGCGGGTAATCGGGAGCGTGACATGGACATGCGCTGTTGTCCATGAAGTGGACGTGTCCAACAGGTGACAGGGTCCGGCAATTTGTTCTTTGTCTACGCGAGTTGACGCACCGGAACTCCCTCTGGCCGCGTGGCCAGAGGGAGTTGGCGCTGAGCCGCTCAGCTGACGTCCGACGCGTCCAGGCGGTAGACCGTCGACTGGTTCGACTGGGACGAGGAGCTGGACTGGGAGGAGGAGTTGGACTTCGAGTCCGACTGTGACTGCGACTGTGACTGCGATGCCGAGCCGCTGCTGTACTCGCTCTCCTTCACCGCCGTCCCGTGCTTCCGCACCCACTCGGTGACCTCGGAGCTGGCGCCGGAGCCGCCGCCGGGACCGCCGCCCATACCGCTGCCGCCGACCTGGATGTAGTGCAACTCGCCCTTCTTCACCAGGTCCTTGAGCTTGGCGAGGGTCATCGCGTTGTCGCTGCCGGACCAGCCCCACATGGAGATGACGGGCTCGCCACTGCTGAGGATGAGCTGCGCGGCACTCTGCGAACTCGACACCGCCAGCAGCCACTTGGCGCCGTCCTGGTGCTTCTTCAGATATGAGACGAGCTCGCTGCTCGCGCCGCCGCCCATACCGCCCATGCCCCCGCCGCCCATGCCGCCGGCCTGACCACCGGTGCCGCCCTCGGCTGCCGTACCGCCGTTCTCGCCGGTGCCGCCCGGCGGCGTACCGCCCATCTCACCGGTACCGCCGGGAGCCTGGCCCGCGCCGCTCGACGCGCCCGGCAGTTCGCCGTTGCCGCCGCCGGGCGCCATCTGGCCACCGTCGGGCCCGCCGCCCTCCTGGCCGGACCGTCCACCTGTCTGCCCGCCCTGCCGCGTGCCGCCCGGCATCCCACCGCCCTCGACCCCACCGCCTCCGAAGCCGCCCCGGCCGCCACCCCCGCCGGGACCACCGCCGAAGCCGCTCCCCGTAGAAGGCCCGGCCGTGGGATTCGTCCCTCCGCCCATGCCGCCTCCGCCGCTCGAACCGGACGGCACCGACCAGGCGTACGCGGCCGGGCCCGCCACCGCGGCGACGACCGCCGCGACCACCGAGGCCGCCAGCAGCCGCACCCGGTCACCGGAGCGGAAGACCAGCAGGCCCGCGATCGCCAGCGCCATGACCACCGCGATCGTCGGCCACAGCCAGGTGTTCCAGCCGGAGGCCCGGCGCAGGAGCACCGCGGCCCAGACCGCCGTGACCGCCAGGGCGGCGGGCAGGACCCACGCCCAGCGCCGGTCGGCACGGAAGGCACGCAGCAGCAGCGCGCCCCCGCCGCCGCACAGCGCGGCGATACCCGGCGCCAGCGCGGTCGTGTAGTACGGGTGCATGGTGCCCTCGGCCAGCGCGAACGTCAGATAGTGCAGCGCGGTCCAGCCGCCCCACATGACCAGCGCGGCCCGGGTCGGGTCGGTGCGCGGCGCGCGGCCGCACAGGACCAGGCCACCGGCGCACGCGATCGCCGCGAAGGGGATCAGCCAGGAGATCTGGCCGCCGAGGATGTCGTTGAAGAGACGCCCGAGGCCCGCCGTACCGGAGAAGCCGCCGCCTCCGCCGCCACCGCCCCCGCCGTTGCCCTCGCCGCCGAAGATCCGGCCCAGACCGTTGTAGCCCATGATCAGGTTCCAGGCGGTGCCGTCCGTCGAGCCGCCGATGTACGGCCGCGAGGAGGCGGGCACCAAGGACACGGCCGCCGCCCACCAGAAGCTGGACACGGCCAGGGCCACGGCGGCCAGGACCAGGTTCACCGCCTTCTTCCGCCAGCCGAGCCGCGAGGCGAACACGTACACGGCGAAGACGGCGGGCAGCGCGATGTATCCCTGGAGCATCTTGGTGTTGAAGGCGAGCCCGAAGCACACCGCGGAGCCGATCAGCGGCAGCAGCCTGTCGGTGCGCACGGCCCGCAGCGCGAGCGCCGCGCCGCCGACCATCAGCAGCACCAGCAGCGTGTCGGGGTTGTTGTCACGGTTGATGGCGACCGTGATCGGGGTCAGCGCGAGGACCAGCGCGGCGACGGCCGCCGCCGGGTGCCCGAACACCCGCTTCACCGACGCGTGCAGGATCCAGATCGTGCCGAGCGCGGCCGCGACCATCGGCGCCATCATCTGCCAGGTGCCGTACCCGAAGACCCGGCACGACAGGCCCATGACCATCAGCGCGAACGGCGGCTTGTCGACGGTGAGGAAGTTGCCGGCGTCCAACGAGCCGAAGAACCACGCCTTCCAGCTCTGCGTGCCGCTCAGGACGGCCGCGCTGTAGAAGCTGTTCAGGCTCGAACCGGACAGGTTCCAGGAGTAGAGCGCCGCGGCCAGGACAAGGATCGCGATCAGGGCGGGCAACGACCAGCGAGGCGCCTGCGGGGGCACCCCGGGCGGGGCCGGCGGCGGCAGGTCGGGGGACAGGGTGGGGTGGGGGCGGGGATCGGTGGCTGAGGTCACCCCGGCATGATCTGAAGCGGGGGTGGGTGCCCGCTGTGCCGAACCTTGTGCCCTGCTGTGAATGCGCGGAGGACTCGGTAACGCTTGTGCGACCTTCGCGCAACCGTTCGCCAATGCGTACAACCTTTCCCTCGAACTCGTGCGTCAACTGGGCATGACTCACGGAATATCCATTCGCACGAGAGCGCTGGCCGCCGGTGTCGGCGCCGGGGTCCTCATCCCCCTCGTGGCCGCCGCCGCGCCCGCCGCCGCTGTCACACCGGCCGTCAGCTGTACGTCCGCCAAGGCGGGCCTCGCCGACAAGTTGAAGAAGGACATCACCACGGCCCTCGCGAACCGCAAGGGCACGATCGCGGTCGGCGTCTACGACCGCTCGACGAAGACCACCTGCACCCTGCGCGCCTCCACCGCCTTCGACTCGGCCAGTGTCGTGAAGGTCACCGTGCTCGCCACGCTGCTGTGGGACGCCAAGAAGCACAACCGGTACCTCACCGACACCGAGGCCTCGCTCGCCAAGGCCATGATCACCAAGTCGGACAACACCGCGACCAGCAAGCTCTGGAAGCAGTTGGGGCTGACGAAGATCAAGGGGTTCCTCGCCGCGGCCGGGATGACCCAGACCAAGCCGGGCGCGAACGGCTACTGGGGTCTGACCCAGATCACCGTCACCGACGAGCAGAAGCTGCTGAAGCTCCTCACCGCGAACAACGCGGTCCTGAGCGACAACTCCCGCGCCTACATCATCAAGTTGATGAGCCAGGTCATCTCGTCGCAGCGCTGGGGGACACCGTACGGAGTGCCGTCCGGGGTCTCGGTCGCCGTCAAGAACGGCTGGTTGCAGCGGGCCAGCAACGGCTGGCGGGTGCACAGCATCGGCGCCTTCAAGGGCGGCGGCCACGACTACATGATCACGGTGCTCAGCCAGGGCAACAGCACCATGAACTACGGCATCTCGACCATCCAGGGCGTCGCGAAGGTCGTCCACAAGGACCTGGCGTCGTCCTGACGCCTGCCGCTCTCCCCTCGGTCACCTGCCGGCCCTACGGTGACCTCCATGCGCCTGAGAACCGTACTCGCCGCCACCACCGCGGCCCTGGCGGCGGCCACCTGCCTGACCGCCGCCGGTCCCGCGAACGCCCAGGACGACCACGCCTGTTCGTCCACCGTCTCCATCGACCGCTTCTCCGACGCGCTCGACAAGACGGCCTACGACGGCACCTTCGTCGGCAACCTCTCCGCGCTCGCCGTGGACACGGACGGCTCGCTCGCCGCCCTCTCCGACCGCTCCTCCCTCTTCGACCTCGACGCGAAGACCCTCCAGCCCCGCTCCGTGACCCCGCTCGCCGACGAGACGGGCACCGCGCTCGACTCCGAGGGTCTGGTGATCGACGGTGACGGCACGAGGCTGATCACCTCCGAGACCGAGCCGTCCGTACGCCGCTACTCCCGCTCCGGCCGGATCCTCGGCCGTCTCCCGGTCCCGGCCTCCCTCCGGGTCGCCCCGGCCGGCCGGGCCGTCCCCAACGGCACCTTCGAAGGGCTGACGCTGCTCCCCGGCGGTCACACCCTGCTGGCGTCCATGGAGTACGCCCTGTCCGGCGACAGCTCCGGCGCCGTCCGCTTCCAGACCTGGGAGCGGCACCGCGCGGGCTTCGTGCCCGCCGCCCAGTACGCCTACCCGGTCGACGCCGGCCTCGGCGTGCCCGAGGTGCAGGCCACCCCCGACGGCCGCCTCCTCGTCCTGGAACGCGGCTTCACCTCCGGCGTCGGCAACACGGTCCGCCTCTACCTGGCCGACCCTCGCCGCGCCACCGACACCAGCGGCGTCGAGAACCTGACGGGTCAGGCGGGCGTACGCCCGATCAAGAAGACCCTGCTCGCGGACCTCGCCGCCTGCCCGACCCTGGGCGCCACGGCGAAGCAGCCCCAGCCGAACCCGCTCCTCGACAACATCGAGGGCATGGTCGTCACCCGGCACGACAAGGGCCGCCTGAAGGTCCTGCTGGTCAGCGACGACAACCAGAACGCGGTGCAGACGACGCGGTTCTATTACTTGCAGGTGCAGGTAACCCACTAGGGGGTGTCCGCAAAGTCGCGTCGTCCGCCCGAAGGGCGGGCCCTGCGGCGAGAGTGCGTGCCGGGCGTCGCAGGGCAGGCGGGACTTTGCGGACACCCCCTAGGGGCGCGGGGAACCGCGCGACCACCCACAGCGCACCCGCACACGAAAATGGCCGAACCAAGCGGAGCGCTTTGTTGCGGAGGGATGAAATCCGCCTCGTTTCGCGTTGGTGCCTTCCGGAAGATCAGGTCGAACGGAGGGCACCCGCGTGGCAGCGCAAAAGGGAGCGCAACAGGGCGAGACGCAGGGCTGGGCCCGCAGGCTGGCCGGATACGCCTGGCGGCACCCCAGGGACGTCGTCCTCGCCCTCGGCTCCTCGCTCGCCGGCATGGCCGTCATGGCGCTGGTCCCGCTGGCCACCAAGGTGATCATCGACGATGTGATCGGCGCCCACACCCGGGACATGGCTCCCTGGGCGGGCGCCCTGATCGCCGCGGCCGTCCTGGTGTACGTCCTCACCTACATCCGCCGCTACTACGGCGGCCGTCTCGCCCTCGACGTCCAGCACGACCTGCGTACCGAGATGTTCGGGACGATCACCCGGCTCGACGGACGCCGGCAGGACGAGCTGTCCACCGGGCAGGTCGTCGGCCGGGCCACCAGCGACCTCCAGCTGATCCAGGGCCTGCTCTTCATGCTCCCGATGACCATCGGGAACCTGGTGCTCTTCGTGATCTCCCTGGTGATCATGGCCTGGCTGTCCCTGCCGCTCACCCTGGTCGCGCTGGCCGTGGCCCCCGCCCTGTGGTGGATCGCCCGGCGCAGCCGCAGCAAGCTGCACCCCGCCACCTGGTACGCCCAGGCCCAGGCCGCCGCCGTGGCCGGCGTGGTCGACGGCGCGGTGAGCGGCGTACGGGTGGTGAAGGGCTTCGGGCAGGAGGACCAGGAGACCGGCAAGCTCCGCGAGGTCGGCCGGCGGCTCTTCGCGGGCCGGCTGCGCACCATCCGCTTCAACTCGAAGTACACCCCCGCCCTCCAGGCCGTTCCCGCGCTCGGCCAGGTCGCGATGCTCGCGATCGGCGGCTGGCTGGCGGTCCGCGGGCACATCACGCTCGGCACGTTCGTCGCCTTCTCCACCTACCTCGCCCAGCTCGTCGGCCCGGTCCGCATGCTCGCCGTGGTGCTCACCGTCGGCCAGCAGGCCCGGGCGGGCACCGAGCGCGTCCTGGAGCTGATCGACACCGAGCCCTCGATGACCGACGGCACCAAGGAACTCCCCGCCGACGTGCCCGCGACCGTCGAGTTCGACGACGTCTCCTTCGGCTACGCCGACGCCCTTGGCGAAACCGCCCCGGTCCTGCAAGGACTCTCCTTCGAGATCCGGGCCGGCGAGACCCTCGCCGTCGTCGGCTCCTCGGGCTCCGGCAAGTCCACGGTCTCCCTGCTGCTGCCGCGCTTCTACGACGTGACCCACGGCGCGGTCCTCATCGGCGGCCACGACGTCCGCGAGCTCACCCTGGACTCCCTGCGGGCCGCGATCGGCCTGGTCCCCGAGGACTCGTTCCTCTTCTCGGACACGGTCCGCGGCAACATCGCGTACGGCCGCCCGGAGGCGACCCAGGAGGAGATAGAGAAGGCGGCCCGCGCCGCCCAGGCCCACCGCTTCATCGCCGAGCTCCCGCACGGCTACGACACCAAGGTCGGCGAGCACGGCCTCACCCTCTCCGGCGGCCAGCGACAGCGCGTCGCCCTGGCCCGCGCGATCCTCACCGACCCGCGCCTGCTGGTCCTCGACGACGCCACCTCCGCCGTGGACGCCCGCGTCGAGCACGAGATCCACGAGGCACTCCAGCAGGTCATGCGGGGCCGGACCACCCTGCTGATCGCGCACCGCCGCTCCACCCTCAACCTCGCCGACCGCATCGCCGTCCTCGACGGCGGCCGGCTCGCGGACGTCGGCACCCACGAGGAGCTCCAGGAGCGGTCCGAGCTCTACCGCCGCCTGCTCACCGACCCGGACGAACTCGGCGGAGTCTCACCCGGCCACGCCCCGCCCCCCGCGCCCACGGAGGACACCTCCGTACGGGACGAACTGGACGCCGAGTTCGACGCCGAGCGCGGTATCACGCCCCGGCTCTGGGCGGGGGCGCGTGAGCCCAGGGACGCGGCGATGGCCGGTACCCCGGCCACTCCCGAACTGCTCGCCCAGGTCGACGCGTTGCCCCCGGCGACCGACACCCCGGGCGTCGACGAGGCACGGGCGGTCGCCGCCGAGGAGTCGTACGGCCTGCGCAGGCTGCTGAGCGGCTTCGGCCTGCCCCTGCTGATCAGCCTGGTGCTGGTCGCCGTGGACGCCGGCATGGGTCTGCTGCTCCCGGTGATGATCCGTAACGGCATCGACGACGGCGTCAACCAGCTGGCCCTGAACGCGGTCTGGGCCGCCTCCCTCTTCGCCCTGCTCGCCGTGTCCGTCCAGTGGGTGGCGCAGGTCGGCGAGACCCGGATGACGGGGCGGACCGGCGAACGGGTCCTGTACTCCCTGCGGCTGAAGATCTTCGCCCAGCTCCAGCGGCTCGGACTCGACTACTACGAGCGGGAGTTGACCGGCCGGATCATGACGCGGATGACGACCGACGTCGACGCGCTCTCGACCTTCCTGCAGACCGGACTGGTCACCGCGTTCGTCTCCGTCGTCACCTTCTTCGGCATCATGATCGCCCTGCTGGTGATCGACGTCCAGCTCGCCCTCGTCGTGTTCTCGACCCTGCCGCCGCTGATCGTCGCCACGTTCTTCTTCCGCCGGGCCAGCGTGAAGGCGTACGAACTGGCCCGGGAGCGGGTGTCGGTGGTCAACGCCGACCTCCAGGAGTCGGTGTCGGGGCTCAGGATCGTGCAGGCCTTCCGCCGCGAGCACGACGGCAGCCGACGCTTCGCGGAGCGCAGCGACAGCTACCGCCGGGCGCGGATCCGGGGCCAGTGGCTGATCTCCATCTACTTCCCGTTCGTGCAGCTGCTGTCGTCGGTGGCGGCGGCCGCCGTACTGATCGCGGGCGCGGGACGGGTCGACGCGGCGACCCTGACGACGGGCGCGCTGGTCGCCTACCTGCTCTACATCGACCTGTTCTTCGCCCCCGTCCAGCAGCTCTCCCAGGTCTTCGACGGCTACCAGCAGGCGACGGTGTCGCTGGGCCGCATCCAGGAGCTGCTCCGGGAGCCCACGTCCACCAAGAACGCCGAGAAGCCGCTCGACGTCCTGTCCCTGCGGGGCGAGATCGCCTTCGAGGACGTGCACTTCGCCTACGGCGAGGAGGAAGAGGCCCTCGGCGGTGTCGACCTGCGCATCCCGGCCGGGCAGACGGTCGCGTTCGTCGGGGAGACCGGCGCCGGCAAGTCGACCCTGGTCAAGCTGGTCGCCCGCTTCTACGACCCGACCGGCGGCCGGGTGACCGTCGACGGCACGGACCTGCGCTCGCTGGACCTCACCTCCTACCGGCACCGCCTCGGTGTCGTCCCGCAGGAGGCGTACCTCTTCCAGGGCACGGTCCGCGACGCCATCGCCTACGGCCGTCCGGACGCCACCGACGCCGAGGTGGAGACGGCGGCCCGCGCGGTCGGCGCCCACGAGATGATCGCCCAGCTCACGGGCGGCTACCTCCACGAGGTCGCCGAACGCGGCCGCAACCTCTCCGCCGGCCAGCGCCAGCTGATCGCGCTGGCCCGCGCCGAACTCGTCGACCCGGACATCCTCCTCCTCGACGAGGCCACCGCCGCCCTGGACCTGGCGACGGAAGCCCAGGTCAACCAGGCCACCGACCGGATCGCGGGCCGCCGCACGACACTCGTGGTGGCCCACCGCCTGACCACCGCGGCCCGCGCGGACCGTGTGGTGGTCATGGACCACGGGCAGGTCGCCGAGGACGGCACGCACGAGGAACTGCTGGCCAGGGACGGGCGGTACGCCGAGCTGTGGCGGATCTTCGTGGGGGCTCCCGAGCCGGAGGAGCCGGTCGGCGCCTCGCAGTGATGGCCGGATCGCGCCGGAACAGGTGACATTCGCGCAACCATCCGACACACGTCCGGCGTCCGTACACCAGTACGCACATCGTCGCGGTACGGGAGGGACGACAGTGGACTGGGCTGCGATACGGCGCCGCCTCGCGCTCGGCATGGCCGTGCTGACCACGTCCGCGGTGCTCGCGCTCGCGGCGCCCGGGGCCGCCCAGGCCGCCGAGTCGTCGTGCGCCGGACGCAAGGTCAAAACGCTCACGTTCGCCACCGGCTCGGTGCGGGTCTACGAGCGGCGCGGCTGGGTCTGCGTGATCACCGTGGCCAAGAACCCCGGCCGCAAGCGGTACATGATGGTCAGCGTGCAGGCGCGCGGCCTCCGCCCGGTCGTGGACGAGGGGCAGTACACCCGCCACGCCGGCCCGCGGAAGACACACGCCGGCCAACGGTGCGTCCGTGTGAAGGGCGCGGTGGGACGAAGCTCGGTCAGCTCCGGCTGGATTCTGTGCTGAACCACAGGTTTCCTACAGGGTTTTCCCCACCGACCCGCCATCTCCCCTGGTGCGCAAGGCACTTGCTCCGCTAGCTTCCGGCGGACATCTGTTTCACAGGGGAGGGTGCATGCGCAAGGCGCTCAGATGGCTGCTGGCGCTCGGGGTGCTCATAGGCACGCTGAGCACGGCGAGTGCGGCCACCGCCGCCGAGCCGGAGGCCACCGGGATCAACGACACCACCGGGACCAGCACGGTCACGGACATCAAGGACCGGCTGCTGTCCATTCCGGGGATGAGCCTGATCGAGGAGAAGCCGTACACCGGGTACCGCTTCTTCGTCCTCAACTACACCCAGCCGGTCGACCACCGGCACCCGTCCAAGGGCACGTTCCAGCAGCGGATCACCGTGCTGCACAAGGACGTCTCCCGCCCGACGGTGTTCTACACCGGCGGCTACAACGTCTCCACGACCCCGAGCCGCCGCGAGCCGACCCAGATCGTGGACGGCAACCAGGTCTCCATGGAGTACCGCTTCTTCACGCCGTCCCGGCCCGCCCCGGCCGACTGGAGCAAGCTGGACATCTGGCAGGCAGCCAGTGACCAGCACCGCATCTTCACGGCGCTGAAGTCCGTCTACACCAAGAAGTGGGTCTCCACGGGCGGCTCCAAGGGCGGCATGACCGCCACCTACTACGAGCGCTTCTACCCCCGTGACATGGACGGCGTCGTCGCCTACGTCGCCCCCAACGACGTCGTCAACGACGAGGACTCGGCCTACGACCGCTTCTTCACCACCGTCGGCACCAAGGAGTGCCGCGACCGGCTGAACGCGGTCCAGCGCGAGGCACTGGTACGCCGCGAGCCCCTGGAGAAGAAGTACCAGGCGTACGCGGCCGACAACGGCCTCACCTTCGACACCATCGGCAGCCTGGACCGGGCGTACGAGGCGGTCGTCCTCGACTACGTCTGGGGCTTCTGGCAGTACAGCCTGCTGTCGGACTGCGACTCGATCCCGGCGGACGCGGCGACCGCGACCGACGACGAGATCTGGAACTCCGTCGACACGATCTCCGGGTTCTCCGCCTACGCCGACCAGGGCCTGGAGACGTACACGCCGTACTACTACCAGGCGGGCACCCAGCTGGGCGCGCCGACGATCCACTTCCCGTACATCGAGAAGAAGTTCATCCGCTACGGCTACCAGCCGCCCCGCAACTTCGTCCCGCGTTCGATCCCGATGAGGTTCCAGCCGCTCGCGATGCGCGACGTGGACACCTGGGTACGGCACAACGCCCGCCACATGCTCTTCGTCTACGGGCAGAACGACCCGTGGGGCGCGGAGCCGTTCCGTCTCGGCAAGGGCGCGAAGGACTCGTACGTCTTCACCGCCCCCGGTCTCAACCACGGCGCCAACGTGGCAGGTCTGGTCCCCGACCAGAAGGCGCTGGCCACGGCCAGGATCCTTCAGTGGGCCGGCGTGGCCTCCGCGTCCGTCCAGGCGGACCCGTCGGCGGCCAGACCGCTCGCGAGGTTCGACGCGAAGCTGGACAAGCGGGACGTGGAGCGCGAGCCGACGCTGCGTCCGTAGTCCCGCCGCTCAGACCGGCCGAGCGCACCCCACCGGGGCGTCGCCGCCGAGGTGGACGTACAGGGCCGTCGACAGCGGGCACTTCGCCCGGAGGTCGACGGCCCTCGTCACCCGGTACTGGGGTTTCCTCTCGCCCCGCCCGTCGCACGCCGTCTCGCGGACCTGCCCGTCGCCCACGGCGTAGACGCAGTCGCCGACGATGGTGCGGGGGCCGCCCCCGCCGCCCGGGTCACCGGGGTGGGGCGGTTCCAGGTTGCGCATGCAGGCGTAGCCCCGCGGCACGGTGCCGTCGCCGTCCTCGTCCGAGGCCGGGCGTCGCTCGCTGATGTGCAGCACGAAGTCGGTGGTCGCCGGGCACGCCGGACCGTCGCCCACCGTGCCGTCGTGCCGCGCCACCACCCGGGCCGCCGCCCGTTCGCTGGTGCAGGGGACCTCGCGGAAGCTGGTCGTGCCGAAGGAGCTGCACTCGTCGACCGCGAGGAACACCGCGCCGTACCCGAGGGCCCGGGTCGGTGCCGCCGACGCCTCGCCCACCAGCAGGCCGTCCTGGCCGCCGCCTCCCGTACGGGATACCTGACATCCAGTCAACAGGGCGGTGAGCAGCGCTAGTAGCGCGCACACCACCCCTGCGGAACCTCGTTCGCGCATCGCCATCCCCCCACGCCCCCACGCCCCGCCCAGCGTGACCCGTCGCGCGGGGCGACGCCAGATGATGCGGGGCGCTTTGCGCCTTTCGGGGGGCGTGCGGCGCTTGTGCGGCGTATGCGGACTACGTCTGGTACGACAACCCGTACCCGACCGGGTACAGCACCCGCGCCGGATCGTCCGCCCGCTGCACCGGTACCGGCAGCTTTCCGCGTGGTCGGACCCGTCCCGCGATCACCCGGGCCGCCGCCCGCAGTTCGACGTCGGTCCAGGAGTACGCGGCCAGGAAGGCCGGTACGGACGGCAGGTGGGCCACGTCGTACGGATTGCGGATCGCGACCGCCACCACCGGCCTGCCGGTCGCCACCACCTGCTCGACCAGCGCCTTCTGGGTACTGCTCGCGGAGACGTTGTACGTCCCGACCACCACCGCGTCCACCTCCCGCGCGGCCGCGACGGCACCGGCGATGGTGGCGGCGGAGGGGGCCGTGCCCGTCGGCAGGGCGGTGGCCTTGAAGCCCAGTGCGGTGAGGGCGGCGGCCAGTACGCCGGTGGGCGGTCCCGTCGTCCCCGACGGCGAGGCGGGGTCCGCGCCGACGACGAGCAGCCTGGGGTGACGGCGCCGGGAGAGCGGCAGCAGGGCGCCCTTGTTGACCAGCAGCGTGGTCGTCCGCTCGGCGATCCGGTCGGCCGCCACGAGGTGCGGCCGGGTGCCGACCGTGCGGGCGACCCCCGCCTGACTGACGTACGGCTCCTCGAAGAGCCGCAGCCCCGCCTTGAGCCGCAGCACCCGCAGGACCGACGCGTCCAGCCGCTCCTCGGTGAGCTCTCCGTCCCGTACGGCTTTCCGGACGGCGTTCCACGCGACGTCCAGGGAGGGCGGGTTGAGCAGCTGGTCCACGCCCGCTTTGAGCGCGAGCACCGGCACCCGGTCGTCGCCGTACTTGGTCCGCACGCCCTCCATGCCGAGCGAGTCGGTCACCACGACCCCGTCGTAGCCGAGTTCGCCGCGCAGGATGCCGGTGAGGATCGGGCGGGAGAGGGTGGCCGGGTCGCCGGAGTCGTCGAGGGCCGGGAACTGGATGTGCGCGGTCATGATCGAGTCGATGCCGGCGCGGACGGCCGCCCGGAAGGGGACGGCGTCCAGCTTCTGCCACAGCTCCCGGCTGTGCGTGATGACCGGGAAGCCGTAGTGGCTGTCGACGGCGGTGTCGCCGTGTCCGGGGAAGTGCTTGGCGGTCGCGGCGACCCTCGCGCCCTGGTAACCGGCGACCTCGGCGGCTACCAGAGCGGCCACCGCGTCCGGTTCGGCACCGAAGGACCGTACGCCGATGACCGGGTTGGCCGGGTTCACGTTCACGTCGGCCACGGGGGAGTAGTTCTGCCGGATGCCGAGCGCGCGCAGCTCCTGTCCGGCGATCCGGCCGAGGGTACGGGCGTCGGACCTCGACCGGCCGGCGCCGAGGGCCATGGCACCGGGGAACAGGGTGGCCGGCGCGCCGACCCGGCAGACGATGCCGTGTTCCTGGTCGGTGGAGATGAGCACGGGCAGGCCGCGCGGCTGCTCCAGGGAGACCTGCTGGATCCCGTTGGACAGGGCGGCGATCTGGTGCGGATCCCGGGTGTTGTGCGCCCAGGTGAAGTAGATGACTCCGCCGACCCGGTACTTCGCGATCAGCTCGGCGGCCGTGCGGACCCCGAGTTCCTTGAGGTTGGCGTCGATGTCCGCCTGGTCCGGGGTGGTGGCCGAGTGGCCGTAGACCCGCGTCACGAAGAGCTGCCCGACCTTCTCCTCCAGCGTCATGCGGGAGAGGAGGGCGCGGAGCTTCCGGTCGTCGGGGGTGGCCGCGTGGGCGGCGGCGGTACCGGCGCTCAACGCGGCGGTGGCGGCCGCGGTGGCGGTGAGGAGGGTACGTCTGGACGGCTGGGCGGTGCTTCCCGTGCCTCGTGTACTTTCCGGGCTTCCTGAGGTTCCTGTGCCTGCTGTGCGGGAGTCGCGCACGTGCACTCCTTCCCTCGTGAAGGAAACTTCCGAGGAGTCACGAATATCCGGGAAGTTTCTGCCAGTCAAGGGAGCGCGCGGGACTCGGCGAAGGGCCGCCATCGGCGCTGTTGGAGGGGGCGCGCCGATGGCGGTGTGCTGTCGGCCGCGGTACGGCGGAGAGGGTGGGTCAGCGTTCGCAGCCAGCAGCGAGGCCGACACCGCACCGCGGTGACTCTCCGACAGCTTGCGGATTGGACGAGCGGGACGGGGACGGGGTTCCCGGCTCGGGCCGGATTCCCCGGAAGTCGGTGCGCCAGGGGCCGATGGGTTCGAAGGGGCGCGTGCGCAGACCGCTTCGGGGCTTCGGGTCACTTGCTCGGGAATCTCGTTCGACGCCCCTGGACGTGTACGCGAGACTTTCCCGGGTTTCCACGAGGAGTTCGGGGCGCTGCGCGCGCGATGGTGAGAGGCGGCGAGAAGTGACCTTCAAGCTGGAGGGACCGGTTCTGGAGGGCACGTCGGTGCGTCTGGAGCCGTTGGAGCGGCGGCACGCGGCCGGGCTGGCGGTGGCGGCCGAGGAGGACCGGGGCAGCTACGCGTACACCACGGTGCCGAGGGCCGACGAGGTCGGGGAGTACATCGACGCACAGCTCGCCCGCGCGGCGACCGGGTGGCTGGCCCCCTACGCGCAGATCTCGACGGCCACCGGCCGGGCGGTCGGCACCACCGCCTACCTGGAACCGCGCTGCTGGCTGTCCGACGACCACCTCGACGCCGTGGAGGTCGGCTCCACCTGGCTCGCCGCCTCCGTCCAGGGCACCGGCCTGAACGCCGAGGCGAAACTCCTCCTGTTCCGGCACGCCTTCGAGCAGTGGGGCCTGTCCCGGGTCGACCTGAAGACCGACGCCCGCAACGCGCGCTCCCGGGCGGCGATCCAGAGCGTCGGGGCACGCTTCGAGGGCGTGCTGCGGAACTGGTCCGGCTCCCGGGCACCGGGGGAGCACGGACGGCTGCGTGACTCCGCGATGTTCTCGATCACGGCGGAGGAATGGCCGCACTGCCGGACCCGGCTGGAGGAGCGCGTAGCGCGGTATCCGGCGCGCGCGTAGGAGAACGGGCCAGGATCAGGCCGAGTCGTTGAGCAGTCGGGCCAGGTGCTCCCGACCGGCCTCCAGCAGGTCGGGCAGCGGCGCCGCGGCCTCGTACCACCGCTTCTCGTACTCCCAGCACAGCCAGCCGTCCCAGCCGTGCCGGGAGAGGACCTCCACGCACTCGGCGAGCGGGAGCACGCCCTTGCCGAGCGCCAGCGGGGTCGTGTCGTCCGCCGAGGCGATGTCCTTGACCTGGACGTATCCGAGGTGCGGGGCGAGGGCCGCGTACGTCTCCGAGGGCTGTTCGCCGCCCAGCCAGGTGTGCATGACGTCCCACAGCGAGCCGACCTGGCGGTGGCCGACCGGGCCGAGGACGCGGATCGCGTCGGCGCCGGTGCGGTGCGAGTCATGGGTTTCGAGGAGGATGCGTACGTCGAGGTCGGCGGCGTACTCCGCGGCCGTGCCGAGCCGACGGGCGGCGGTCGCGTCGGCCTCCTCCCGGCTCTGCTCGGTGCCGCCGCCGGGGAACACCCGGACGTAGGGCGCGCCGAGGTCGCGGGCGAGGTCGAGCAGCCGGCGGATCTCCTCGATCACGGGCTCGTCGTCGCCCGGCGCGGCCACCCGCGCGTATCCGGCGAGGCCCAGCACCGCCACCCCCGCGGCCTTGAACTGGGCTGCCGCGTCGGCGCGTTGGGTGAGGTCGAGGCCGGGGTGCACCGGCTCCTCCGGATGCGCGCGCAGTTCGACGCCGTGATAGCCGTGCTTCGTCGCAAGGCGCAGGACGTCGGGGAGCGGGAGGCCGGGAACGCCGAGGGTGGAGAACGCCAGTTTCATATTCCTACTGTCACTCGCGGATCTGCTCTGGTCCAGACGGGGGCCGGTCCGTGTCGGCCCCGCCCGTCCCTCACCTGTGCCCGGTGGACGGGTTGTCACTCCAGCCGGGCCTGTGGTTTCGCCGTCGCCGTGATCCACCCAGGGCCCGGCGATCCGCCGTAGCCGATATCCACGCACGCACGCGCGCACTCACGCACTCACGGCCGGTCGATCCACCGCCGACGTCACTCGCCCGTGCCCCGCAGGTCCAGTCGCCAGTCCTGCCCCGTGAGGTCCTGGCCGAAGGACCGGTGCTGTTTCTCGGCGGTGAGCACGAAGCCGTGGCGCTGGTAGATGCGGCGGGCCGCGCCGAGGATGTCGTTGGTCCACAGGACGATGTCGCGGTAGCCGACGTCGCGGGCGAAGTCCACCAGAGCCCCCACGAGCCGGTCGCCGATGCCGAGGCCGCGCGCGTCCGGCTCGACCAGCAGCAGCCGCAGCCGGGCGGAGCCGGGCACCTCGTCCCGTACGCACATCACGCACCCCACCGGACGCCCGTCCAACTCGGCGATCCACGTCCGCTCCAGACGCGGGTCGTGATCCTCCGTGTAGTCGGCGACGATCCTCGCCACCAGCCCCTCGTAGTCGGCGTCGAAGCCGTACTCGGCCGCGTACAGCGCCGCGTTGCGCTGGATGATCCAGCCGAGGTCGCCGGGGACGGGTTCGCGCAGCACGACGTCCTCGCGGCGCGGCGGGCGACCGTCGGAGAGGAGCTCCCGGACGGTCCGCATCGCCTCCGCCAGGCGGGGCCGGTCCGGGGAGGGCACGGTGGCGAGCAGCGCGCCCACGGATTCGTTCGCGCGCTCCGCGAGCAGCGTGGCGGTCTTCCGGCCGCTCTCCGTGAGCGTGATGCGCCGCCGGCGGGGGTCGAGGTCCGAGGTCGTGCGCTCGATCAGCCCGTCCTGCTCGAATTTGTTCAGGATCCTGCTCAAGTAGCCGGCGTCCAGCGAGAGTTCGGTACGCAGATCGACCGCGTCCGTGCGCGGGGAGTGCGCGAGTTCGTACAGGACGCGGGACTCGGTGAGGGTGTAGGGGGCGTACAGGTGGCGGCTGTAGTCGAGCGCCCCGATGACGTTCGTGTAGAAGCGGTTGAAGGCACGGACGTCCTGGACAGTCATGATCGTCGACCCCCTGTGGCCCAAGTGATGGGCCTCGATAGTTGACTCAGTCAGAGATATCTCGGGGTCGAGGGTAGGCCGGGTGGGCGGCGCGCGTCCATGCCTTTGCGGTGCTCGCCTTCGCCTGTCATCCCTGGTCCGTTTTCGGTGGGGCGGTGCTGTCCGGGCTCGTCTTGGGTTTGGTGTGGAGGATTTCGCGGGCCTGTTCCGCGGCGCGGGCGATGCTTTCGGAGACGAAGTCGAGGAAGCGGGCGATGTTCTCGAGGCGGGCGCCGGCCGGGGTGCCGGAGCCGAGGACGCCCACGCCCTGCTGCGCTACCCCGACGAGCTGGGCGGTGGAGCGGGCGCTGGCCATCATCGACTGGTAATAGACGTCGTCGTCGACGACGTAGCGCTCGCGGCGGCGTTCGTCGCGTTCCCGGCGGACCATGCCCTGGCTGTCGAGGAACGCGATCGCCTTGGAGACGGACGCGGGGCTGACCTGGAGGCGCTGGACGAGTTCCGACGCGGTGAGGCTGCCCGTGTCGGTGAGGGTGAGACAGGCCATCACCCGGGCCGGCATCGTGGGCATGCCCGAGGCCATGAGGACGGTGGTGAACACCTCCTCGTACGCGCGCACGGCCTCCGCGTCGCGCCCGTGCGCCTGCGGGAGCGCCTCCGGCCCCCGGGACGCGGTCTGCCTGCGCCGGTGCGCGCGGCGTTCGGTGGCGCGGTGGGCCAGGTCTGCCCGGTACGCGGCGGGGCCGCCGTTGCGCATCACCTCACGCGTGATCGTCGAGGTCGGACGGTCGAGGCGTCGCCCGATCTCGGCGTAGGGGAGGCTGTCGGCCAGCCCCGACGCGATCTGCCGGCGTTCCTGCTGGGTGAGCCTGCCTCCCGGCATCGCGATCTCCTCGGTGGTTCCTCGTGGCGGTTGCTGGCTCCCTCACCATAGCGTTCAGTTCTCAATCATTGCAACGGCAAGGTGAAGGGGCGTTGCGTTCACTTCCGGTCCGTTGCAATGAATCAGTGGCTTCTACCTGCATTAACGCATCTGCTGTGCAATGAACTTGTTGCCACACTTTGGAAAGCAACGTAGCGTTTCCGATGTCAGAAACAAGAAACGAGCACGGGAGAGCACGATGCAGAAGTTCGACACCCCCACCCCGATCTCCGCCGTCCTGGACATCCCCGCCGGGCGCGTTCAGTTCATCGCCGCCGACCGCGCCGACACCACCGTCGAGGTCCTGCCCGCCACCTCCTCCAAGGGCCGCGACACCAAGGCCGCCGAGCAGACCACCGTCGCCTACACGGACGGCGTCCTGCGGATCACGGCCTCGACCCCCGACAGTCAGCTCTTCGGCCCTTCCGGGGCCGTGGAGGTCACCGTCAAGTTGCCCGTCGGCTCCCACGTCGAGGTCAAGGCCGGCAGCGCCGAGCTCCGCGGTGTCGGACGCCTCGGCGACGTCGCCTTCGACGGCGCGTACCGCCGTATCAAGATCGACGAGGCCGCGAGCGTCCGCCTCACCGCGACCGAAGGCGACGTCGAGGTCGGACGGCTGGGTGGCCCCGCGGAGATCAGCACCACACGGGGCGACATCCGGATCGCCGAGGCCGTGCGCGGCACGGTCGTGCTCCGCACCCAGGCCGGTGACATCTCGGTCGGCGCCGCGGCCGGTGTCTCGGCCGCCCTGGACGCCGGCACCGGGTACGGCCGCGTCAGCAACGCCCTCAAGAACGACGGCACCGCCGAACTCGACATCCGCGCCACCACCGCCCACGGCGACATCACCGCCCGCAGCCTCTGAAGGCGCTGAACCAGGGCCATTCAGCCGGATCCGTACCAGGAGCTCTCACCTGACCAGGGAGAACACATGACCAACAAGAACGGCACGTCCTCGGCCAAGTCCCAGTGGACCGGCATGGTGCCGGTCGACGACACGGCCCTCGCCGTCACCGACACCGGCGGTCCCGGGACCCCGGTGATCTACCTCAACGGCCAGTTCGCCACGCAGGGGTACTGGAGGCGGGTCATCGCCGAACTGGGGCCGGAAGGGCGGCACATCACCTACGACGAGCGGGCCCGTGGCAGATCGAAGCAGTCGGCGGACTACTCCTTCGAGGCCGCCGTCCGGGACGTCGACGCGGTCCTCGCGGCCAGGGGAGTGGAGCGGGCACTGGTGGTGGGCTGGTCCTACGGGGCGGTCGTCGGGGCGCACTGGGCCGGCCGGAATCCGGAGCGTGCGCTGGGCGCGGTCCTGGTCGACGGCGCGTTCCCGTACGACTGGCTCGACGAGGCCATGGAGCAGCGGATCCGCAAGCTGTTCCGGCGGTTGGGCTGGATCATGCCGCTGCTGCGCCCGACCGGTCTGACCCCGCGAATGACCGCCGAACAGCAGGCGAACAGCAACATCGAGCTCGGCAGGCTCTCCCGCGAGCGCGAGCTGGGCCCCGTACTGGACGACATCACCGTGCCGGTGCGGTACGTGGTCGCTTCGGGGACGTCCTTCGGAAGCCGCGGTGATGAGCAGGAGCGGATACGGGCCGGCCTCGACGCGGTGACCGCCCGCAACCCGAACATACAGATCAGCGCGAAGGTCGCCAGCAATCACGGTGCGATCCTCAAGAAGGACTTCCTGGCCGTCGCCGAGTCCGTACGCGAGATCGCCGCTCTCGACCGCGGTGGGCGTTGAAGGCACGACCTATGACCACGGCAGCGTCAGATCCCGGTGGGTGGCGGGCAGGCCGCCGCCGACTCGGTCGGTGGCGGGCGTCCGTCGGCTCGGTCGGTGGCGGGCGCCGTCGGACTCACCCCACCACGCCGTCACCAAGCCCCCGGAGCAGTCCCCCCTCATCCTCGCGGCACCCCGGAGGACCCCCGCACCATCAACTCCCCCCGGATCACCGCGATCCCCCCGGGCGGCGGCTCCTCGCGCCCCATCGCGATCCGCCCGGCGCGCGCCCCCGCCTCGGCCAGCGGTAGGCGCACCGTCGTCAGCGAGGGCACCGCGTCGATACTGAACGGCAGATCGTCGAACCCCGCCACCGAGACGTCGTCCGGAATCCGCCGCCCCGATTCGCGCAGCGCCGCGCACGCCCCGAGCGCGACGGAGTCGTTCGCCGCCACGACCGCCGTCAGGGAAGGGTCCCGGCGCAGCAGCTCCAGCGTCGCCTCGTACCCGGACCGCCGGTCGTAGCGACCCCAGACCGTCCACCGGGGATCCTCCGTGATCCCGTGCTCCGCCAGGGCCGCCCGGTGCCCCTCCAGCCGGTGCCGGGTCGTCGTGCGTTCCTCGGGACCCGCGATGTAGCCGAGCTTCCGGTGTCCGAGCCCGATCAGGTGCTCGGTGAGTTCCCGTCCGCCCCCGCGGTTGTCGAAGGTCAGCGCGATCGCCCCGGTCTCCGGTGCGGGTGGGCGCCCGCACAGCACCACCCGCGTCCCCGCCTCCGCGAGTTTCCGCAGCTTCGCGTCCATGGCCGCGGCGTGCGGTACGTCCTCCATGGCGCCGCCGGTCAGTACCACGGCCGCCGCCCGCTGCCGCTGCAGCAGGGTGATGTAGGTCAGCTCGCGTTCCGCGGAGCCCCCCGTGTTGCAGACCACCGCGAGCCGTTCCCCGCCGGCCCGCCCGCCGGGCCCCCCGATCTCGGCCTGGATGGCGCTCGCCATGATCCCGAAGAACGGGTCGGCGATGTCGTTCACCAGGATCCCGACCAGGTCGGACGTGGCCGCGGCCAGGGCGCTGGCGGGACCGTTGAGCACGTAGTCCAGTTCGTCCACCGCCCGCAGTACCCGCTCCCGGGTGGTGGCCGCCACGGGATAGTTCCCGTTCAGCACGCGCGACACCGTCGCGGGCGAGACCTGCGCGCGGGCCGCCACGTCCGCCAGGGTCACCGTCATCTCGTCGTCCTCCGGTCGCGCATCTCGTCGTACGTCCTCGTGGCCGAGCCGGCACGTGGTCGAGCCGTCACCTGGCCGAGCCGTCCCCCGGCCGAGCCGTCTCGCTGGGTAGACACGCCCCCCACGGGCACGGTTCCGATCGTGTCGAGCAGACCATAAAGCCCCGCCCCCCAGTTGTTCGCCCCCTCGAACAACTCAACCCCGTCACGGTCTTGTCCGGACCGCTGCACAGAGGCTAGCTTCTTCATAGATAGAAAGCGCTTGCTGTACCGCTCATCAGTAGATGCGTACGCGGCGCGCACAACCGCGTACGAAACGCGAACGAACGCTGCGTACGACACCTACGAAGGGAATGACGTGACACGCAAGACGGTGCGAATCGCCATGAACGGCGTGACCGGGCGCATGGGTTACCGCCAGCACCTGGTCCGCTCCATCCTGGCCCTCCGCGAACAGGGCGGCCTCGACCTCGGCGACGGCACCGTGCTGTGGCCGGAGCCGATCCTGGTCGGCCGCCGTGAGCACGCCCTGCGGGCGATGGCGGAACAGCACGGCCTGGAACACGTCTCGACGGACGTGGACGCGGTTCTCGCCGACCCGACCGTCGACATCTACTTCGACGCCCAGGTCACCTCCGCCCGCGAGGAGGCGCTCAAGAAGGCGATCGCCGCGGGCAAGCACATCTACACCGAGAAGCCGACCGCCACGGGTCTCGAAGGCGCCCTGGAGCTCGCGCGCCTGGCCGACGGCGCCGGCATCAAGCACGGCGTCGTCCAGGACAAGCTGTTCCTCCCGGGCCTGCTCAAGCTCAAGCGCCTCATCGACGGCGGCTTCTTCGGCCGCATCCTCTCCATCCGCGGCGAGTTCGGCTACTGGGTCTTCGAGGGCGACTGGCAGACCGCGCAGCGCCCGTCCTGGAACTACCGTGCCGAGGACGGCGGTGGCATCGTTGTCGACATGTTCCCGCACTGGGAGTACGTCCTGCACGAGCTGTTCGGCCGGGTGAAGTCCGTCCAGGCCCTCACCGCCACCCACATCCCGCAGCGCTGGGACGAGAACGACAAGCCCTACGACGCCACCGCCGACGACGCCGCCTACGGCGTCTTCGAGCTCGACGGCGGCGCCATCGCCCAGATCAACTCCTCCTGGGCCGTGCGCGTCAACCGCGACGAACTGGTCGAGTTCCAGGTCGACGGCACCGAGGGCTCGGCCGTCGCCGGTCTGCGCAACTGCCGCGTCCAGCACCGCAGTGCGACACCCAAGCCGGTGTGGAACCCCGACATCCCCGCCACCGAGGCCTTCCGCGACCAGTGGCAGGAGGTCCCGGACAACGCCGAGTTCGACAACGGCTTCAAGGCCCAGTGGGAACTGTTCCTCCGGCACGTCTACGCCGACGCCCCCTACCACTGGGACCTGCTGGCCGGTGCCCGCGGCGTCCAGCTCGCCGAGCTGGGCCTGAGGTCGTCCGCCGAGGGCCGCCGTCTCGACGTACCGGAGATCTCGCTGTGACCATCCACCTGCCGGACTTCGCGGGCGGACGCAGGGCGTACGAGCCCCGCCGGGAGCCCCTCGCGGTCACCACCGGTTCGCCCTTCACCTCCCGTACGGTCTTCTCCGCGGCCCACGTGGTCGCCGACCAGTACGCCGACACCACCCCCGATTCCCCGGCCGCCGTCGACTGGGACGCCACCCTCGCCTTCCGCCGCCACCTGTGGTCGCACGGGCTCGGGGTCGCCGAGGCGATGGACACCGCCCAGCGCGGCATGGGCCTGGACTGGGCGGGCGCCGCCGAGCTGATCCGCCGCAGCGCGGCCGAGGCCAAGGCGGTCGGCGGTCTCATCGCCTGCGGTGTCGGCACCGACCAGCTCACCGGCCCGGCGTCGCTCACCGAGGTCCGCGCCGCCTACGAGGAGCAGCTCGCCCTCGTCGAGGAGTCCGGCGCGCAGGCCATCCTGATGGCGTCCCGCGCCCTCGCGGCGGCGGCGAAGGGCCCCGAGGACTACCTCGACGTCTACGGCCACCTGCTGCGACAGGCCACCGAGCCGGTGATCCTGCACTGGCTCGGCCCGATGTTCGACCCGGCGCTCGAGGGTTACTGGGGCTCCTCCGACCTGGACGCGGCCACCGACACCTTCCTGGAGGTCATCGCCGCGCACCCGGACAAGGTGGACGGCATCAAGGTCTCCCTGCTGGACGCGCAGCGCGAGATCGACCTGCGCCGCCGCCTCCCGGAGGGCGTCCGCTGCTACACCGGCGACGACTTCAACTACCCCGAGCTGATCGCGGGCGACGAGCAGGGCTTCAGTCACGCCCTGCTCGGCATCTTCGACCCGCTGGGCCCGCTCGCTGCTCAGGCGGTCCGCTCCCTGGACACCGGCGACACGGCCGGCTTCCGTGAACTCCTCGACCCCACCGTGGAGTTGTCCCGCCACCTCTTCCAGACGCCGACCCGTTTCTACAAGACGGGTGTGGTGTTCCTGGCCTGGCTGGCCGGTCACCAGAGCCACTTCACCATGGTCGGCGGCCTCCAGTCGGCGCGTTCCCTGCCGCACTTCGCCCGCGCCTACGAACTCGCGGACGGCCTCGGCCTGTTCCCGGACCCGAAGCTGGCCGAGGAGCGGATGAAGACCCTGCTGTCCGTGTACGGAGTGGACCAGTGACCGACCTCGCTCGCTTCAGCATCAACCAGATGACCGTCAAGCAGCTGTCGATGCCGGAACTGGTCGACACCTGCCTGGAGTTGGGGGTGCCGGGCGTCGGCCTGTGGCGTGAACCCGTCCAGACGTACGGGGTGGACGCCACGGCCAAGCTGGTCCGCGACGCGGGCCTGGCCGTCACCACCCTGTGCCGGGGCGGCTTCCTCACGGCCATCGACCCGGACGAGCGAGCCCGGGCGCTGGACGACAACCGCCGCGCGGTCGACGAGGCGGCCACCCTCGGCACCGACGTCCTCGTCCTGGTCTCCGGCGGCCTCCCCACCGGCTCGAAGGACCTGCGCGGCGCCCGGGAGCGGATCGCGGACGCGCTCGCCGAACTGGGCCCGTACGCCGAGGACCACGGGGTGAAGCTGGCCATCGAGCCGCTGCACCCCATGTTCGCCTCCGACCGCTGCGTGGTCTCCACCCTCGCCCAGGCCCTGGACCTCGCGGAACGCTTCCCGGCCCACCAGGTCGGCGTCACCGTGGACACGTACCACATCTGGTGGGACGACACGGCCCCCGAGCAGATCGCCCGGGCCGGCGCGGGCGACCGCATCCACACCTTCCAGCTCGCCGACTGGACCACCCCCCTTCCCGAGGGCGTCCTCAACGGCCGCGGCCAGATCGGCGACGGCGCGATCGACATGCGCGAGTGGCTGGGCTACGTGACCGCGGCCGGCTACACCGGCCCGATCGAGGTCGAGCTGTTCAACGACGGCCTGTGGGCCCGGGACGGGCGGGAGGTGCTGGCGGAGACGGCTGAGCGGTTCGTGACGCATACGGGGTAGGCGGTGCGGCGGCCGGGGAACGGGGAGACCTGTTTCCCGGCCGCCACATACGTGACGTCCGGCCTCATCCATTTCGCTGCCTCCAGCGACGACCTGCGTCTGTGGGTCCCAGTCCTGGGAACTGCGTGTACCCGACGCAGTCGAGCACGGCTGGCCCCGCGAGGTCGAGCAGCACAGTGCGTGGTCACGCTGCATTCCGACGGCTCGGTGTCGGTGGAGGATGACGGACGGGGCACCGACACTCGGAGCGACGAACATGGCCGGGTGGTGAAGAAACCAGTCATGGCCACGAAGGACCTTCGCTTCTTCGACTTCCCGGAGGCGGAACGGCTTCCTTCCGGACGGACATCCGCGTCGCGGTATGTCCGTCGTGGCAGCGCTCAGCAAGTGGCTGATTCATACCAACCGCCGTCTCAACGGTTCCTGGACGCAGCGCTACGAGTACGGCGTCCCGGTGACCGATCTGGAGCCTGTCGTGGCCGACGGGACCACAGGGACCTGTGTTCGCTTCCTGCCGGACGAAATCCTGCGTGCGCAGTGGTTGTGCACCTCGGGGGATCTGGCGCGATGGTTCGAACACTGGCCCGACCTGACTGTCCGCATCGAGGATCAGCGCGACGACGGGTACCGGTCAGGTCTGTGACCGAGCGGGTCCCGCGCGCCGATCACGTGCCGATGTGACCGTCCTTGACGGCAGTCAGGAACGACGCCCACCGTTGCGTCGAGAACACCAGCGCCGGACCGCCGGCAGCCTTGCTGTCCCGAACGGGCACACCGGCGTGGCCGCGGGCGACTTCGAGGCATTCGCCCTGACCGCCGCCGCTGTAGCTCGACTTGAACCACCCGGTGATTGCGGACGAGTCGGAGACGGTGTGCTCACTGCTGACCATGTGCGTGTTCCTCCGCTGCGGCTCTGACAAGGGCCAATGACTCATGTCGCGACAACGCGTCGCTCAGTGCCAGAGCGTAGGCGGTCTGACTGGCGGTCACCAGGGCCGGATCGTCCATCAAGTGGCCGGTGAGAAAGCCCTCGACGTAGGCCACCGGCGCGGAGTCCTCGAAGCTCATAAGCGTGAGCAGGCTCTCCATGAGCGCGTGCGCCCCGACGCCGTACGGCAGGACGTGCAGCCGCATGCGCCCGGCCTCGGCCAAGGCCGCGATCTTGCCCAGCTGTTCGGCCATGACTTGTGGACCGCCGACGCAGCGCCGCAGGACGGCTTCGTCGAGCAGTGTCCAGACCACCGGCTTCAACGACCCTTCGAGAATCCGGGCACGCTTTGTTCGAATGACAACGGCTTCGTCAAGTTCCTCCGCAGTGTGGTTCGGCCGGTACGCGCGGAACAGGGCGCGTGCGTAGTCATCGGTCTGGAACACGCCAGGGACCAGTGAGAGGGCGAACTGCTGGATCAACGTGGCCTGTTGCTCCAGCTCGGCCACGGCCGCGAAGTGGTCGGCGTACTTCGACTCCAGGTCTTCCAGCCACCGGACGAAGAACCCGTCGGTACCGAGCGCCCGGTCGATCCGCTGCGCGTCATCAGGCTTCGGCAGCCGCCTGCCCGCCTCGAAGTGGCTGATCAGCGTCGGCGAGCACACGACCCGGTTTCCCAGTTCCTCCTGGGTGAGGTCGGCGGCTGTCCGCCGCAGCCTCAGTTCGTCTCCGTACTTCTCCCGTTGCGTCCGCGGTGTACGAGACTTGGCCATCCTGCCGACTCCCAACTTGACGTGCGCTTCGTCAACTCCCAGGTACTGGAAGCCTAGCCACGACGACCCCACTCTGTAACTGATTCACAACAGAGCGCAGTCGAGAGAAAGCAGGTCGACGTGGCCACCGCCATCGCCCGACTCTTCAAACAGCCGCTGCGGTTCCTCTCCTCGGTGCGCGGACGCCGCCGCGTGAGGCCCGCGCCGCCCGTCTGTCCGTACTCGTGCCCGTATGTCGGACGGGTCACCGGCAACGTGGAAGAGCGCCCTCTCCGAGGCGAGAACAGTCCGCCTGCCCCGAAATCCCAGGTTCTCGGCGTGGGGCTCGGTTCGGCGTTCTTCCCTCGCGTGGGGAGCGACAGGTGAGCACGGGATGCGAGGGGCGGGCCGTTCGCCTGCTGCCCTGGTTGGGTTCGGAGGGTAAGCCTTGCTACCTCGTAGGCGACGGCACGGGTTACGTCTCGCGCTTCGCCGACGAGACGGAACGCGTGCAACTCGGCATGGCTGGTGACCTCCTCGGCCACGCCGCCCTACTCCTCGCCGAACCGGGCATGAGCAGTGGGGAGTTGCACTATCTGGCCAGCCGTCTCGCCGAGTCCCTGCTGGAGGTCAAACGTGTAGCGGAAAGCAGGGGAGCGAGACTTGTGCGGAGGGATCCGGCTGAGGACGATGCGTCGGCCTAGCCACCGACCGCGTCCGGCTCCTCGGGGGCTTCGCGAGGATCAGGTACGGCTTCCTATCCGGCCAGCCTCGGCATGACGTCGAACGGGTCCATGCATCCACACGCGAGCATGCCGTCAGCCTTCCCGCCGACGGCGTTGTCGCGACGGCCTGTTCTCAAACGGAGTCCGAAACGGTGTCCAAAAAATTTCTGGAGAGACTGTGCAACCCTTTCGGCACCAGGGGTGTCGTACATGGCATCAGGACTTCTCTGGGGGGATCCGGGGGGATCGCGGGGGTTCTGATGTGGAGGGGAAGCCCGAGGGGGCCCGGTCGACGGACCGGGCCCCCTTGAACTTTCTTCTCAGTGGCTCAGAAGAACACCCCACACCGCAGCAGCACGTTCGCGTACGGCCGCGCCTCGCCCGTCCGTACGATCAGACGCGCTCCCGCCGACAGCTCCTTGAGCCTCTCGTGCGGGACCAGGGCCAGCTCCGGAAAGTGCCCGTCCAGCAGCGCCGAGGCCGCCCGATTGGCGTCCCGCACCTCCGTCGCAGCCGTCGCGCCCTCCACCACCAGCTCGGCCAGCAGACCGTCCAGCACCTCCGCGAAGGTCGGCACCCCGGCCGTGAAGGCCAGGTCCACGACCCGCGGCCCGTCCGGGATCGGCATACCGGCGTCGCACACCAGCACCCCGTCCCCGTGGCCCAGTTCGGCCAGTGCCCCGGCGAGATGACGGTTCAGGATTCCGGCCTTCTTCACAGGGCCTCGACCTCCGCCGCCGTAGGGAAGGAGTCCTGCGCACCCTGCCCGGTGACGGCCGCCGCCCCGACCCGGGACGCGTACGCCGCCGCCTCCGCCAGGGACGAGCCCGCCCCCAGCCGCCAGGCCAGCGCCGCGGTGAACGCGTCGCCCGCGCCCGTGGTGTCCACGGCGGTCACCTTCACGGCCGGTAGCCGCGTCACGCCCTGCGCCGACGCGACCAGCGCGCCCTCCGCGCCCAGGGTGACGACCACCGACCGCGGGCCCTTGGCCAGCAGCAGCCGCGCCCAGTCCTCCGGCGCATCGCTCACAGAGCCCTCCACACCGTCCTCCACACCGTCCTCGCCGAGGAGCACCTTCGCCTCGTGCTCGTTGACGATCAGCGGGTCACAGGCCGCCAGCACCTCCGGCGGTAGGGGCCGCGGCGGCGACGGGTTCAGGACGAACCGGCTGTCGGGCGCGAGCCCCCGTACGACCTCCACCACCGTCTCCAGCGGGATCTCCAGCTGCGCCGACACCACCCGGGAGGCGTGCAGCAGGCTCGCGGCGGCCCGTACGTCGGCCGGGGTCAGACGGCCGTTCGCGCCCGGCGAGACCACGATGCTGTTGTCGCCGGACGGGTCCACCGTGATCAGCGCGACCCCGGTCGGCGCGCCGCCCACCAGGACGCCCGCCGTGTCGACTCCGGCCGCGCGCTGCGAGTCGAGCAGCAGCCGGCCGTGCGCGTCGTCGCCGACCCGGGCCAGCAGGGCCGTACGCGCTCCGAGGCGGGCGGCGGCGACCGCCTGGTTCGCGCCCTTGCCGCCCGGGTGGACGGCCAGGTCGGAGCCGAGGACGGTCTCCCCGGCGCCGGGGCGCCGTTCGACACCGATCACCAGGTCGGCGTTGGCCGACCCTACGACCAGGAGGTCGTAGTCGTACATGAGGTTGCTCCCCTGATAGGTGACTCGGGGCGGGCGGTCCCCCAAGGACCGCCCGCCCGTCATCTCATCCTGTGTGATCCCAGGTCTCAGCCCGTGAACCCGGCCACGTTCTCCTTCGTGACCACCTTCACCGGCACCATCACCGACTTCGCGACCTTGTCGCCCTCGGCGACCTTGACCGCGTTGCGTACCGCGATCCTGCCGAGTTCCGTCGGCTGCTGCGCCACCGACGCGTACAGCGTGCCCGCCTTGACGGCGGTCAGCCCGTCCGCCGTGCCGTCGAAACCGATGACCTGGACGGACTTTCCGGCCTTGGCACCCAGCGCCTTGATCGCGCCCAGCGCCATCTCGTCGTTCTCCGCGAAGACACCGTCGATGTCGGAGTTGGCCTGGAGCAGGTTGGTCATGACGTCCAGGCCCTTGGTGCGGTCCCAGTCGGCGGGCTGCTTGGCGACCACCTTGATGCCCGGGTAGGCCTTCAGACCCTCGGCGAAGCCGGAGCCGCGCTCCCGGCTGGCGGAGGTGCCCGCCTGGCCCTGGAGGATCACGATGGTGCCCTTGCCGCCCAGTTTCCCGGCGAGCGTCTTCGCAGCGAGCTTGCCGCCGGTGACGTTGTCGGAGGCGACGAGCGCGGCGCTGTCCGCGTTGTTGACCGACCGGTCGACCGCCACCAGCGGGATGTCCGACTTGTTGACGGCCTTCGCCGCCGGGGTCACCGCGTCCGAGTCCACCGGGTTGACGATGATCGTGCCGAGTCCCTCACTGGTGAAGTTCTGCAGCTGGTTGGCCTGCTGCGAGGCGTCGTTCTGGGCGTCGGTGACCGTCAGGTCCACGCCCAGCTTCTTCGCCTCCGCCTGCGCACCCGCCCGGATCTGCACGAAGAACGGGTTGTTGAGCGTGGAGAGCGACAGCCCGATCTTCTGGCTCTTCGCCTCCGAGGTACCGCCGTGCAGGAAGGACATGCCCCCGACGATCGCCGCCGCGACCACGGCCGCGAGCAGGTACGTCGCCGCCTGCCTGCCCTTGCCGCCACTGGAGGTGCCCGCGGCGACCGGAGTCGCACCGGCCTTCCGCCGGACCGTGTCGAGCAGCACCGCCAGCGCGATCACGACACCGATGACGACCTGCTGCCAGAAGGCGGAGACGGACAGCAGATTCAGCCCGTTGCGCAGCACCGCCAGGATCAGCGCGCCGATCAGCGTGCCGGACGCCTTGCCGGTGCCGCCCGCGAGCGAGGCGCCGCCGATGACGACCGCGGCGATCGCGTCCAGCTCGTAGCCCTGCGCGGCCTGCGGCTGCGCGGAGGACAGCCGGGCGGCGAGCACGATGCCCGCGGCGGCGGCGAACAGACCGGAGAACGCGTAGATGGCGAGCTTCTGCCGCTTCACCCGCAGACCGGACAGCCGGGCCGCCTCCTCGTTGCCGCCGATCGCGTACATCGAGCGCCCGATGTACGTCCGCCCCAGCACGAACGCCGTGATGAGCCCCATCACGACCATCACCAGCACCGGCACCGGCAGCCAGCCGCCGAGGGTGTCACCGAGGTGCGAGACGGAGCCGGGCAGGGCGATGGGGGAGCCCTGCGAGACGACCAGGGACAGACCGCGGGCCACCGACAGCATGGCCAGCGTCGCGATGAACGGCGGCAGTTTCCCGTACGAGATCAGGAAACCGTTGACCACACCGCACACGATGCCGGTCGCGATCGCGAGGACGACGGCTATCGCGACCGGGACGCCCTGCGAGGTGGCGCTCCACGCGAGGACGGTGGCCGACAGGGCCGCCACCGAGCCCACCGACAGGTCGATGCCCGCCGAGACGATCACGAAGGTGACGCCGAAGGCGAGGATGGCGGTCACGGCCGCCTGGACGCCGACGTTGAGCAGGTTGTCGGTCGTCATGAAGTCGCCGGACAGCGCCGACATTCCGATGACGAGGACGATCAGCGCGGTCAGCGCGCCGTTGTCGAGCAGGAGACGGCGCAGGCCGCCCGAGGCGCCACCCGCGCCCGTCGTGCTCTTGAGCGTGTCAGTGGCCACCGGAGGCCTCCGTTTCGGTCTTCTCGTGCGTGGGGTTGCTTACGGCGAGCGCCATCACCGCGTCCTGCGTGGCCTGGTCGGCGGCGAGTTCGCCCGCGATCCGGCCCTGCGCCATCACCAGCACCCGGTCGCTCATGCCGAGCACCTCGGGCAGATCGCTGGAGATCATCAGAACGGCGGCCCCGGCGGCCGTCAGTTCGTTGATCAGCTGGTAGATCTCGACCTTGGCGCCGACGTCGATCCCGCGGGTCGGCTCGTCGAGGATCAGCACCTTGGTGTCGGCCAGCAGCCACTTGCCGATGACGACCTTCTGCTGGTTGCCGCCGGACAACGTCCGTACGTGCTGGCCGAGTCCGGCCATCCGCACCCCGAGCTGCTCGGCGATCCGGGCGGCGGCCGCGCGCTGCGAGGCGAGGTCGACGAGGCCGGCTCGGGTGGCGGACCGCAGGGTGACCAGACCGAGGTTCTCCTCGACGGAGGCGTCGAGGAGCAGCCCCTGGCCCTTGCGGTCCTCGGGGATCAGACCGATGCCCGCGGTCATGGCCGCGTTGACGTCGTGCCGGGGGACCGGGGCGCCGGAGACCTTCACGGCACCCTTGTCGTACTGGTCGGCGCCGAACACCGCCCGCACCACCTCCGTACGACCGGCCCCGACCAGCCCCGCGACGCCGACGACCTCGCCGGCGTGCACCTCGAAGCTGACGTCGTGGAAGACGCCGTCGCGGGTGAGGCCCTCGACGGAGAGCAACGCGGCGCCCCGGTCGGCCCGTTCGCGCGGGTACTGCTGCTCGATCGACCGCCCCACCATGAGACGTACGAGTTCGTCCTCGGGCGTGGTGGCGGGGACCTGCCCGACACTCCTGCCGTCCCGGATGACCGTCACCCGGTCTCCGAGGGCGGCGATCTCCTCCAGGTGGTGCGTGATGAAGACGACGCCCACACCGTCGGCGCGCAGGGTGCGCACGATCGCGAAGAGCTTGTCGACCTCCTCGGAGGTCAGCACGGCGGTCGGCTCGTCCATGATCAGGACTCGCGCGTCCAGGCTCAGCGCCTTCGCGATCTCGACCATCTGGAGGCGGGCGATACCGAGTTCACGTACCCGCGCGCGGGGCGACACGTTCACGCCGACCCGCTCGAGCAGGACGGCGGCGTCCGCCTCCATCCTCTTCCGGTCGATCATGCCCAGGCGGCGCGGCTGCCGCCCGAGGAAGATGTTCTCGGCCACCGTCAGGTCGGGAACGAGGGTGAACTCCTGGTAGATGGTGGCGATCCCGAGGCGCTCGGAGTCCTGCGCACCATGGATGCGCACCTCCTCACCACCGGCCAGGATCCGCCCGCCGTCGGGCGTGTAGGCGCCGGAGAGCATCTTGATGAGGGTGCTCTTGCCCGCGCCGTTCTCACCGAGGAGGACGTGCACCTCGCCCCGGCGCAGGTCGAAGTCGACGCCGTCGAGCGCGACCACGCCGGGGAAGGTCTTCCGTATGCCCTCGATGCGCAGCAACTCGTCCGGGTTGCTCACGTGTGGCTCCTTCTTGCGGGGGACCGCACAGCGGGGGACTGTGCGGGGTACTGCGCGGGGGGTGGCTCGGTGGGAGCCGGTTCGCCGCACGAGCGGCGGACGACGACACGGGCGGAGAGGGTGACGGACTCGGGGGGCCGTCCCTCGATGCGGTCGACGAGCGCGCGCACGGCGGCCCGCCCCAACTCGCCCGTGGGCTGGGCGATCGCGGTGATCGGCGGATCGGTGTGCACGAACCAGGGGATGTCGTCGAACGCGGCCAGCGCGATGTCCTCGGGCACCCGCAGCCCGCGTGCGCGGATCGCGTCGAGTGCGCCCAGGGCCATCAGGTTGTCCGCGGCGAAGACGGCCTCGGGCGGCTCGGGCAGGTCGAGAAAGCCCTCGGTGACCCGCCGCCCGCTCTCGGCCTGGAAGTCGCCGCGCCCGGTGTAGACGTCGGGGAGACCGAGGCCGTGCGCGTGCAGCGCCTCCCTGAAGGCGTCCACCCGCTCCTGGCCGGTCGTGGTCGCCGCCGGGCCCGCGATGATCGCCAGCCGCCGGTGTCCGAGCCCGTACAGATGGGCGACGAGATCCCGGACGGCCGCCCGCCCGTCCGCCCGCACGACCGGCACCTCCATGCCCGGGATCCACCGGTCCACGAAGACCATCGGCGTCCCGGTGCGCGCGGCGTCCAGCATCAGCGGCGAGCCGCCGTCGGTCGGGGAGACCAGCAGGCCGTCGATACGGCGGTCCAGCAGATTGCGTACGTGGTGGTCCTGGAGGTCGGGCCGCTCGTCGGCGTTGCCGAAGATGACGCTGTAGCCGAGCGCGCGGGCCTCCTCCTCGACGGAGCGGGCCAGTTCGGTGAAGTAGGGGTTCATCACGTCGCTGATGACCAGGCCGAGGGTGTGGGTCTGGTCGGTACGCAGCGACCGGGCGACGGCGTTCGGGCGGTAGTCCAGCGTCTCGACGGCGGCCAGCACGCGCGCGCGGGCGTCCGCGCTGACCGACGGATGACCGTTCAGGGCACGCGAGACCGTGGCGACCGAGACGCCGGCCTCGGCAGCGACGTCCTTGATACTCGCCATCGCCGCTCCACCTCCTTGTGGAACTCATGGAATCGATTACATCGACCTGCAGAGAGGATTGGAATCGATTACACGCCGGTAGATCAAGCCCCTGAGGGCACCTCTTGACCGGATCGTGATGTCGCGGACACTCCCTAACGCCAGGGATCGAGGGCGTGCTTGCCGCAGGTCTGACCCGCTTGGAGTTGCTGCAGCACTGCCGGCCCCTCGGCCAGGGGATGAACCTGCGGGGTGCCGGGCGGATAAGCGCCTTGGGCGATGAGTGCCTCGATCTCTACGAGCAACGACTGATAGAGGGACGGGGCCGCGTCCGCCAGCGCACCGACGTGAAGGCCTCTGATGTGGACCGGGTGAATGAAGATCAGGTCGTGTGTGGTCAAAGAGGCGTTGCCGGAAGCAGCACCGAATACGACGACGCGTCCTGTGAAGGGTTTGGTGACCGACAGGCTGACCTCGAACGTGGCCTGTCCCACCGATTCCAGGACCAGGTCGACACCGCCGGTGAGGCGGGTGATTTCCTCGGCCAGATCGGGGCGTGCGCCGTCCAGGACCGCGTCGGCGCCGAGCGCTCTGACGGTGTCGTGCTTGGCGGGTGACGCCGTGGCGATCACGCGTGCACCGTAGTGGCGTGCGAGACGGACGGCGGCCTGCCCCACGCCTCCGGCCGCGGCATGAACGAGCACCACGTCACCAGTCTTGATCTCGCCCAACGGCTTCAGTGCCGCCAAGGCGGTGGCCCAGTTCAGCACTAAGCCGAGTGCCTCGGCGTCGCTCCAACCGGAAGGCACGGGGAGCACACCTGCGGCCGGCATCGTCATGTACTGCGCGAAGGCTCCCGGGCCGGCTCCCACGACGTGGGTGCCGACCTGAAGCGGGCTCCCGACGTCCTGGCCGACGCCCACGATCTCGCCGGCGGCTTCGAAGCCCGCCACGTAGGGCGCCTGCGGGCCTCCTCCGTAAGTGCCATGGGTCTGCATCACGTCAGCGAAGTTGACCCCGGCGGCACCCACGCGGATCAGGTACTCGCCGGGCCCCGGGGTGGGTCGGGGCTGATCGGCCGTGAGGGTCAGATCCTCCGGTCCCCGGTGCGACCGCTGGACCAGTGCTCGTACCGTCTGCTCAGCTCTGTGCTGCTGCTCGTTGATCTCCATGCACGAAACGTAGGAGTCTCACACTTGGGTCAAGGTCAAACGGCGGTCATAGGCCCAGTGCTACGGGCCTCTTGCAAGTAGGCGTCGAGTGCCGCCTGTTGATCACTGAGAACGGCGATACGTGCAGCGAGCCGATCGCGATATCTCTGCACCTCGTGCAGGAACTCCGCGCGCACCACGTCCGTGCCGATATCAGGTCCGTCAGCGAGGCTGGGCAGAACTTCCCTGATCAACCGCACGGGGAGCCCGGACTCCAGCAGCGAGCGGATCACGAGCACCCGGTCGATTGTGGACGGGCAGTAGTCGCGGAACCCATTGCTGCACCGACCGGGGACGATGAGGCCCTCATCCTCGTAGTGCCGCAATGATCGCGCGCTCACGCCGCTGAGTCTGGAAGCTTCGCTGATCTTCATACCTGGAGGCAACGTCCGGGCACACCGCGCTCTTCCAGCGCTCATCGCTACGACGAAATCAAGACCTGCTCAGGCGTCAACAGCCTCATGCCCCGCACCACCTAGTGCCGCGTCAGGCAACGTTCGCCCTGGCGAGACGCGAGTGATGCCCCCGTGCGATACGTTCAGCGTCGCCGTGCCCGCTGCGAAATCGAGGAGGTGAGACCGATCAACGCTGTGACAGATGGGGGCTCCCTCCCTCGCATGGTCTAGGGAGCGCCTGCAGAAGGCATCCCGAAAGGCTTGAAACGCTATGCGCTTCATCTCCAAGACGTCGTTGGGCGGCGTTACCGAACAGCTCTTCGCCCTTGACGAGATCCCCGGAGTGCTGTGGACGCCGGAAGACGCCCACGGCACTCGCCCCCTGATCCTGATGGGACACGGCGGCGGGCAACACAAGAAGGCCCCCGGCATCCTGGCCCGCGCGCATCGCTTCGCCGCCGACGGCGGGTTCGCGGTCGCCGCGATCGACGTGCCCAACCACGGCGAGCGTCCGACGGACGAAGAGTTCGACCGGATCGCGACCGAGTACCGGGCGCGTATGGCCGCCGGAGAGGATACGGCTGCGCTGGACACCGCCATGTACACGCTCGTGGCCGGGCAGACCGTCGCGGATTGGCAGGCGATCCTGACCGCAGTCCAGCAACTCGACCATGTCGGCGGCGGACCGGTGGGCTATTGGGGCGTGTCGCTGGGCTGCGCGTTCGGTATACCGTTCGTCGCCGCAGAACCTCGAGTCCGCGCCGCGGTACTGGGCCTGCAAGGGTCGCCCGTGCTGGCAGGGACCGCCGCGCAGATCACCGTGCCGGTGCAATTTCTGGTCCAGTGGGACGATGAGCGGATGCCCCGTGTACAGAGCCTGGCGTTGTTCGATGCCATCGGTTCAGCCGAGAAGACACTGCACGCGAACCCCGGCAAGCACGGAGATCTGCCGCGGTTCGAAATAGACGACTCGCTGCGATTCTTCGCCCGGCATCTGGGCTGATACGTCTGAAGTCCACGCCGCCGACGAGCGCCTACGCCGGATCGTCACCGGGCGAACGTTGCCGGATGCGGCACTAGGGCGTGTTGCGAAAGTCCCGCCTGCCGAGCGACGCCTGGCACGCTCCCCCACTGCCTTAAGGGCGTGGGAGGTGCCCCCACTCGCCGCACCGGGCGAAAACCCACGTACAACCAGTACGAGGGCTTCCGCCCGGCACGCCGAGAGCACGCTCCCCCACTCTCGGCTGCGCTCGAGCGGGAGGGGCCCCCACGACGCCGCTCGGCCCGCCCTACGGGCGGACGACGGGACTTTCGCAACACGCCCTAGTCGTCTTCCTGTGCCGCGGCCTCCCGCACCCCCGTCAGAAAGTCCCTGATCGCGGCCCGTTCCCGCTCGTCGTACCGGTGCAACAGGGCCACCGCGCGGTCGATCAGCGGGCCGAAGTGCTGACGGCCGAGGGTGATCGCCCGCTCGTCGACCTCGATGGTGACCTTGCGGCGGTCCCGCTGGTCGCGCACCCGTCGCACATGCCCGGCCCGCTCCAGCCGGTCGACCAGGGCCGTGGTCCCCGCCGAGTTCAGCGCGAGCGCGGCACCGAGTTGCCCCGCCGTGGTCTCCGTGCCCGCGCGGTAGGCGTCCATCAGGACGATCAGCGCGCGCACGTCGGTGGGATGCATGCCGTTGTGCTGGGCGAACCGGGCGCTGTGCCGCCCGAGGTCGACGGTCACGGCGCGCAGCAGATGGACGATCTCCATCTCGGGCCCCTGCCCCGCCGCCTCGGCGGGCTCCTCGCCACCCTTGTCGGTCACCTGCTGCCTCCGACTATCATCTCGCTCAACAAGTATCTCACTGAGCGAGATAATAAGGGGACCTGGCTCATGAGCGCTCGCCGCACGTACGACTTCGACGGCTTCCTCGCCGCCTACGACAAGGTCATGACCAAGTGGCCGGCATCGCGTGAGGCCTTGACCGTGCCCACACCGTTCGGCGCGACGCACGTGAACGTGTGCGGCCCGGCCGACGGCCCTCCACTCCTCCTGCTGCCGGGAGGGGGAAGCGCGACCTCGGCCTCCTGGTACCGGCAGGCCACCGAACTCTCCCGCGTCCACCGGCTGTACGCCGTCGACCTGATCGGCGCCCCGGGCCGCAGCACATCCGCCCCCGACCGCCAAGCCCGTACGGTCGCCGACCTGACGACCTGGCTCGACGCGCTCCTCAAGGGCCTCGGCCTCGCGGAGACCGACCTGGGCGGGCACTCGTACGGCGCCTGGATCGCGCTGCACTACGCCCTGCGCGCGCCCCACCGGGTACGCCACCTGGTTCTCTTCGACCCGACCCAGTGCTTCGCCGCGCTGAAGTCGTCGTACGGGGCGCACGCGCTGCGGATGCTGGTGCGACCCACGCCCCGACGGGTCCGGAACTTCCTGGAATGGGAGACGGGGGGCGCCCCCCTCGACCCCGACTGGCTCGCCCTCCAGGAGGCAGCCGCGGGCTTTCCCTCCCTCCGCCCGGTGGTCGGACCACGCCCGAGGCCCAAGGCGCTGCGCCGCCTGAACCTGCCCGTCCTGCTCCTGCTCGCCGAGAACAGCCGGACCCACAACCCCGCCAAGGTGGCCGCCGCTGCCGAGACGCTCCTGCCGCGCGTCACGACGACCACGCTGCCGCACGTGTCCCACCACGCGCTGCCGCACGCCGCCCCGCCCGAGTCGAGTCAGCTCATCACCGACTTCCTGACCGGCCCCGCCGACTCGGCCCCGCCCACACCGACTCCACCCAGCTGACCAGCAACAACGGCCGCTCGGTGCGGGAGCCGTTTCGGTCCGCGCCCGCATCCGTTGTCGGACCCGCGCGGTACCGTCGGATCATGTCCAATCAGGCGGGGGCCTCCCAGACGGGCGAGCGGCGACTGGCCACGCTCGAAGGCGTTCTGGAGCGCATCACCTACGCCAACGAGGAGAACGGCTACACGGTCGCCCGCGTCGACACCGGCCGCGGCGCAGGTGATCTGCTGACGGTCGTCGGCGCGCTGCTCGGTGCCCAGGTGGGCGAGTCCCTGCGGATGGAGGGGCGTTGGGGCTCACACCCCCAGTACGGCAAGCAGTTCACCGTCGAGAACTACACGACCCTGCTGCCGGCCACCGTCCAGGGCATCCGCCGCTATCTCGGCTCGGGCCTGGTCAAGGGGATCGGCCCGGTCTTCGCCGACCGCATCACCCAGCACTTCGGCCTGGACACCCTGAAGATCATCGAGGAGGAGCCCAAGCGGCTCATCGAGGTCCCCGGGCTCGGCCCCAAGCGCACGAAGAAGATCGCCGACGCCTGGGAGGAACAGAAGGCGATCAAGGAGGTCATGCTCTTCCTCCAGACCGTCGAGGTGTCCACGTCGATCGCGGTGCGCATCTACAAGAAGTACGGCGACGCCTCGATCTCCGTCGTGAAGAACCAGCCCTATCGCCTGGCCTCCGACGTCTGGGGCATCGGCTTCCTCACCGCCGACAAGATCGCCCAGTCCGTCGGCATCCCGCACGACAGCCCGGAGCGCGTCAAGGCCGGCCTGCAGTACGCCCTGTCGCAGTCCGCCGACCAGGGGCACTGCTATCTCCCCGAGGAGCAGCTCATCGCGGACGCGGTGAAACTGCTCCAGGTCGACACCGGCCTGGTCATCGAGTGCCTGGGCGAGCTGGCCGGACCCCCGGAGGACGGGGAGGACCCCGGCGTCGTACGCGAGAAGGTCCCGGGACCTGACGGCGGTGAGCCCGTCACCGCCGTCTACCTCGTCCCCTTCCACCGCGCCGAACTCTCCCTCTCCGCCCAGCTGTTGCGCCTCCTGCGCACCGACCAGGACCGGATGCCCGCCTTCCGGGAGGTCGCGTGGGACAAGGCGCTGGGCTGGCTGAAGGCCCGTACCGGGGTGGAGCTGGCCCCCGAGCAGGAGGCCGCCGTCAAGCTGGCGCTCGGCGAGAAGGTCGCCGTCCTCACCGGCGGCCCGGGCTGCGGCAAGTCCTTCACGGTCCGCTCGATCGTGGAGCTGGCCCGCGCCAAGAAGGCCAAGGTCGTCCTCGCCGCCCCCACCGGCCGCGCCGCCAAGCGCCTGTCCGAGCTCACCGGCGCCGAGGCCTCCACCGTCCACCGGCTGCTGGAGCTGAAGCCGGGCGGCGACGCGGCCTACGACAAGGACCGCCCCCTCGACGCGGACCTGGTGGTGGTCGACGAGGCGTCGATGCTGGACCTGCTGCTCGCGAACAAGCTGGTGAAAGCCGTGCCCCCGGGTGCGCACCTCCTCTTCGTCGGGGATGTCGACCAGCTCCCCAGCGTCGGCGCCGGCGAGGTGCTCCGCGACCTGCTCGCGGACGGCGGCCCGATCCCGGCCGTGCGCCTGACGCGCGTGTTCCGCCAGGCCCAGAAGTCCGGCGTGGTCATGAACGCGCACCGGATCAACTCCGGGCAGCATCCCGTCACCGACGGCATGGACGACTTCTTCCTCTTCGTCGAGGACGACACGGAGGAGGCGGGCCGCCTGACGGTGGACGTGGCGGCCCGGCGGATTCCGGCCAGATTCGGCCTCGATCCGCGCCGCGACGTCCAGGTGCTCGCCCCCATGCACCGGGGCCCCGCGGGCGCGGGCACCCTCAACGGCCTGCTCCAGCAGGCCATCACCCCCGGCCGCCCGGAGCTGCCCGAGAAGCGGTTCGGCGGCCGGGTCTTCCGGGTCGGCGACAAGGTCACCCAGATTCGCAACAATTACGAGAAGGGCACCAACGGTGTCTTCAACGGCACCGTGGGCGTGGTCACCTCGCTCGACCCGGTCGACCAGCGCCTCACCGTGCTGACGGACGAGGACGAGGAGGTCGGTTACGAGTTCGACGAACTGGACGAACTGGCGCACGCGTACGCGGTGACCATTCACCGCTCGCAGGGAAGTGAATATCCCGCCGTGGTGATCCCGGTCACCACCAGCGCCTGGATGATGCTCCAGCGGAACCTGCTGTACACGGCGGTCACCCGGGCGAAGAAACTGGTCGTCCTCGTCGGTTCACGCAAGGCGATCGGCCAGGCGGTGCGCACGGTGTCGGCAGGGCGGCGCTGCACGGCACTGGACTTCCGGCTCTCGGGCCGGTGACCCTGCGGTCCCGACGCCCCTTTTCGGGGGTCTGAGGGCAGGCATCCCCAAAAATGATCGATCAAATGAGTCACATCGGTCACAGAGCTCTTCCGGAAGCGGGTGAAGGAGAGGCAGGATGGGTGAGTTGGCGGCACTCAGTGCCGCCGATACGCCCAACGGCCGACCCCGAGTGCACTCTCCTGCGCCAAATGGGGGATGGTAGAGACAGTCAGGGCAACCTCGAAGAAGAGGCACAACGTCGGTGAGGGATGACGTGAGCGAGCACACCAACAACGCTGTAGTACTGCGGTACGGCGACGGCGAGTACACCTACCCGGTGATCGACAGCACCGTCGGCGACAAGGGCTTCGACATCGGGAAGCTCCGTGCCCAGACCGGTCTGGTCACTCTTGACAGCGGTTACGGGAACACCGCCGCCTACAAATCCGCCGTCACGTACCTCGACGGCGAGGCCGGCATCCTCCGGTACCGCGGCTACCCGATCGAGCAGCTGGCCGAGCGCTCCACCTTCCTGGACGTGGCCTATCTGCTGATCAACGGCGAGCTGCCGACCGTCGACGAGCTCACCGTCTTCAAGAACGACATCACGCAGCACACCCTGCTGCACGAGGACGTCAAGAACTTCTACAAGGGCTTCCCGCGCGACGCCCACCCGATGGCCATGCTGTCGTCGGTGGTCTCGGCGCTGTCCACGTTCTACCAGGACAGCCACAACCCGTTCGACGAGAAGCAGCGCAACCTCTCGACGATCCGTCTGCTCGCCAAGCTTCCGACGATCGCCGCGTACGCGTACAAGAAGTCGATCGGCCACCCGTTCGTCTACCCGCGCAACGACCTCGGCTACGTCGAGAACTTCCTGCGTATGACCTTCTCGGTCCCGGCGCAGGAGTACGACCTCGACCCGGTCGTCGTCTCCGCGCTCGACAAGCTGCTGATCCTGCACGCGGACCACGAGCAGAACTGTTCGACCTCCACGGTCCGTCTGGTCGGCTCCTCGCAGGCCAACATGTTCGCGTCGATCTCGGCCGGCATCAACGCCCTGTGGGGCCCGCTGCACGGCGGCGCCAACCAGTCCGTGCTGGAGATGCTGGAGGGCATCCAGGCCAACGGCGGCGATGTCGACTCCTTCATCCGCAAGGTGAAGAACAAGGAAGAGGGCGTCCGCCTGATGGGCTTCGGCCACCGGGTGTACAAGTCCTTCGACCCGCGCGCGAAGATCATCAAGGCTGCGGCGCACGATGTGCTGTCCGCTCTCGGCAAGTCCGACGAGCTGCTGGACATCGCGCTGAAGCTGGAGGAGCACGCGCTCTCCGACGACTACTTCGTCTCGCGCAACCTCTACCCGAACGTCGACTTCTACACCGGCCTGATCTACCGGGCCATGGGCTTCCCGACCGAGATGTTCACGGTCCTGTTCGCCCTGGGCCGGCTCCCGGGCTGGATCGCCCAGTGGCACGAGATGATCAAGGAGCCCGGCTCCCGCATCGGCCGTCCGCGCCAGATCTACACGGGCGTGGTCGAGCGCGACTTCGTGCCGGTCGAGGAGCGCTAAAGCCATCCACCAGGGCCCCGTGCACGGCTTCGGCCGGGTGCGGGGCCTTTGTGTTGTGTTCGTGCGGTGATGACCAGCGAGCGCTGTTGACCTGGCGGGTGGACGCCGCGGGGGCGATGCGGCCGGTGGATATGCGGAAGGCGCCCCGCCGCCGGTCCCCCCACGGGCCGACGTCCAGGGCGCCTTCCCATGTCCCGGTGCGGATTCCCCCCACGGGATCCGGCCGGGCGTCTGTGAGAACCAGCGCCTGAATCGCTGTCTTGCGGTACTGCCTGGTACTGCCATTGAGCAGAACGAGCAAAAATCCTCGTACTACTCCTGTGTGTGCGGTCTGCCGGGACAGCGCACGCTGGGAGGGCCGCTCAAAGCTCCCCGGTGTACGTGCCCCGGCAACGCACCTCTGGAGAAGTCCCCCAAGACATCCCCAGATGCCAGGAGGCGCCCCCCAAGACGCTGCCTGACATCGCCAATTTAGACCTTCGAATCCCTTCGATGGTTACCTTCACACCACTGTGATCTGCGTCTCTTGCATATGTCCGTTAGATGCGCAAGAGCCCGGGATATGGCGAACGGGACCCAAGCGTAAGGATGATGCGCGAGCCTTGTGAAGAGCTTATGTGAGTGCGGCGCCGGACTCCAGAGGAGTCCGTCATCGGAATGCGCGCAAACGCAGGCTGTTCGTCACAACGAAGACCGACGAGAACGCCATCGCCGCGCCCGCGATCATCGGATTCAGCAACCCGGCGGCGGCCAGGGGCAGCGCGGCCACGTTGTACCCGAAGGCCCACACGAGATTGCCCTTGATCGTGGACAGTGTCCGCCGGGACAGCCGGATCGCGTCCGCGGCCACCCGTAGGTCCCCGCGTACCAGCGTCAGGTCGCCCGCCTCGATCGCCGCGTCGGTCCCGGTCCCCATCGACAGGCCCAGATCGGCGATGGCGAGCGCGGCCGCGTCGTTGACGCCGTCACCGACCATGGCGACGACCCGCCCCTCGCCTTGCAGCCGCCGTACGACGTCGACCTTGTCCTCGGGCAGGACCTCGGCGACCACGTGCTCGGCGTCGATCCCGACGGCCCGGCCGACCGCCTCGGCGACCGTCCGGTTGTCCCCGGTCAGCAGCACCGGCCTGAGGCCGAGGGCCCGCAGCTCCCGTACCGCCTCCGCGCTGGTCTCCTTGACCGCGTCCGCGACGGCCAGGACCCCGCGCGCCACTCCGTCCCAGCCGACCACGACGGCCGTACGCCCGTCCCTCTCGGCCTGTTCCTTCGCGCGGGCCACGTCCTGCGGGAGTACGTCGAAAAGGCGACCCACGGCCACCTCACGGCCCTTCACCCGTCCGCGTACGCCCCGTCCCGGCACGTTCTCGAAGTGCTCGACCGCCGGCAGCGGTCCCACGCGTTCCTCGGCGCCCGTGGCGATGGCCCGGGCCACGGGGTGCTCGGAGGCGTGCTCCAGGGCGCCCGCGAGCCGCAGCAGCTCGGTCTCGTCGGCGCCTTCGGTGGCGTGGACCTCCTGGAGGGTCATCCGGCCGGTGGTGACCGTGCCGGTCTTGTCCAGGACGACCGTGTCGACGCGGCGGGTGGACTCCAGAACCTCGGGGCCCTTGATGAGGATGCCGAGCTGGGCGCCGCGCCCGGTGCCGACCATCAGGGCGGTCGGGGTGGCCAGGCCCAGCGCGCACGGGCAGGCGATGATCAGGACCGCGACGGCCGCGGTGAACGCCGCGACCGTGTCACCCGTCGCGTCGAGCCACACCCCGAAGGTGCCGACCGCGATCGCGATCACCACCGGCACGAAGATCCCGGAGACCCGGTCGGCCAGCCGCTGCACCTCGGCCTTGCCGTTCTGCGCGTCCTCCACCAGCTTCGCCATCCGCGCGAGCCGGGTCTCGGCGCCGACCCGGGTGGCCTCGACGACCAGCCGCCCGCCGGCGTTGACGGTGGCGCCGGTGACGGTGTCGCCCGCGGTGACGTCCACCGGGACGGACTCGCCGGTCAGCATGGACGCGTCCACCGCGGAGGCACCCTCGACGACCGTGCCGTCGGTGGCGACCTTCTCCCCGGGCCGCACGACGAACCGGTCGCCTACGGCCAGCCGGGCCACCGGGATCCGTACCTCCCGCCCCTCCCGCAGGACGGCCACGTCCTTCACGCCGAGCTCCATCAGGGCCCGCAGCGCGGCCCCGGCGCGCCGCTTGGCGCGAGCCTCCAGGTAGCGGCCCAGCAGGATGAACGCGGTGACCCCGGCGGCGACTTCGAGGTAGATCGTGGAGGTGGAGTGCATCCGTGAAGCGGTCAGCTCGAAGCGGTCCCGCATGCCGGGCATGCCCGCGTCGCCGAGGAACAGCGCCCACAGCGACCAGCCGAACGCGGCCAGCGTGCCGAGCGAGACCAGGGTGTCCATGGTGGCCGCGCCGTGCCGGACGTTCGTCCAGGCGGCCCGGTGGAAGGGCAGGCCGCCCCAGACCACGACCGGCGAGGCGAGGGTGAGTGCCAGCCACTGCCAGTTGTCGAACTGCAGCGCGGGGATCATGGAGAGCAGGACGACCGGGACGGCCAGCGCGACCGAGACGGTCAGCCGTTGCCGCAGTGCGGCCGACTCCGGGTCCTCTCCCGGGTCCGCTCCGGCGTCTGCCTCGGTGGCGGTGTCGCCGGCGGTCTCGTCGGCGGTCTCGTCCGGGGGTGGCGTCGGCTGCTCGGCCGTGTACCCGGTCCGCACCACCGTCGCGATCAGATCCGCGACGTCGACGCCCGTCGGGTAGCTGACCTTGGCCTTCTCCGTCGCGTAGTTCACCGTGGCGGTCACGCCGTCCATGCGGTTGAGCTTCTTCTCGACGCGGGCGGCGCAGGAGGCGCAGGTCATTCCGCCGATGAGCAGTTCGACGTCCGACGTCCCGGTCGCCGGGGCGTGGTCGGTGGTGGTGGCCATGTCCGTACTCCAGAGAGCGGACCGGGCGGGCCGTGGCCGGCGTGGACCGGCTCGGCACGGCCCGGGTGGGGAGGTGCGTGGTTCAGTCTGCCTCAGGCCTTGCCGACGAGTTCGTAGCCCGCCTCGTCGACGGCGGCGCGCACCGCCTCCTCGTCGAGCGGGGCCGCGGACACGACGGTCACCTCGCCGGTCGAGGCGACGGCCTTCACCGAGCTGACACCGGCGATCTCGGAGAGCTCGCCGGAGACCGCTCCCTCGCAGTGTCCGCAGGTCATCCCGCTCACCTTGTAGACGGCGGTGACGGAGCCGGGGGTGTCGGTCTCAGTGGTCATGTCGTTCTCCTCGTCGGGGCGACTGGGGCGGTCGTGGCCCACGGTGGGGCCTTGCGGTCATCCATGTTATACCCCTAGGGGGTATTAATCCAAGAGGCGGCGGTGTGCTGTGGGCCACGAGACACGGACGGGGTCGGCGTCGGTCGGTGGTCGATGCGTCGGTCGACGGGGTGGCCGCGCAGGGTGGGTGGCCCGCCGGGGCGGGCTGTGCGGCCGGGTGCGGGGTGGTGTGCGGCTGGGAGCGGGCGGCGGGGGTGGCGGCCGTGGGGGGTGAGTACCCCGTCGTGGGCAAGGAGTGCCCGGGGCCCGCCGGGCTTGTGCGTCCGCGGGTTCGGTGTCGCTGAGGGTTGGTCAGTGTGCGGGCGTCGCTGTGGCCCGGCGGCCGCCCAGCTTCTCGCCGACCAGCGGGTCCAGGTAACGGGTCAGGGCGTTCTTCAGCTCCCGGACGTATGCGTCCCGCTCGGCGCCCTCGTGGGCGAGGATCAGCTCCAGGCCCGCCTTGTAGAGGCCCAGGCACATGTGGGCGGTGCGGTTGACGTCGGCCGGCGGCGTGTCGGGCAGGAAAGAGGAGAGCAGGTCCTCGATGCGGGAGACGAGGGCCGCGTGCAGGGCGTCGTGCTCCTCGGTGATCCGGCCCGGGATGTCGGGGCCGTGCATCAGCGCGAAGAACACCGGGTGCTGGCAGTTGAAGTCGATGAACCGGTCGACGGCGGCGGCGACGGCCTCTTCCAGCGGGGTCGCGGGATCGACCGGCGCGAGCGCCTCGCCGTAGGTGTCGCGCATCTCGTGCATCAGCCGGTCGCCCAGCTCGATCGCGATCGCTTCCTTGTTCGGGAAGAACTGGTACAGCGTTCCCGGTGAGACGCCTGCCTCGCGGGCGATGGCGCTGGTGCTGGCGGCCGTGTAGCCAGTGGTGCAGAAGACGTTGGCGGCGGCTTCGAGGAGTTGGGCGATGCGACGCTCGCCCCGGGCCTGGCGGCGGCGGGGCTGCTCCTTCTCCTGCTTCTCCGGACTCGCGGGCACGCGACTTATCCCCAACTCTCCGAAACTCTCGGGACACGGTTGACAAACACGAGCGATCGCTCGCATTCTGATGAAACGCGAGTGATCTCTCGTGTTTTCCAGTCTACGGGCTACACGGTGAAGGGGACACCGCACGATGAGCGAAGTCAACAGCCCACCCCGTGTCGGGGGATGGACCCGATTCGTGACCGCTCGGCCACGTCTGTCGCTGCTCGCCGCACTGGTGCTCACGGCGCTCGCCGTGCTGGTCGGCAGCGGTGTCGCCGACCGCCTGGGTGCGGGCGGCTGGGAGGATCCGAACGCCGAGTCCACCTACGCGACCAAGGCCCTGGAACGCGAGTTCCCCGACTCCCAGCCCAACCTCCTGCTCCTGGTGGACGCGAAAGGCGCCTCGGTCGATGATCCGGCGGTCGCCGCCGAGGCCGAGCGACTCGCCGAGCGCCTGAAAGGCGAACGGGGCGTCACGGGCGTCGGCTCCTACTGGCAGTCCGGCGCCCCCGCCCTGCGCGCGAAGGACGGCCACGAGGCACTGATCGCCGCCCACGTCACCGGCGACGAGACGCAGATGGGCGACACCCTGGACCGCATCACGCCGTCGGTCCGCGGCACGCACGGCCCGGTGGACGTCACGGTCGGCGGGCCGGTCGCGGTACGGCACGAGATGCAGACGACCATCGAAGAGGACCTCACCCGGGCCGAGCTGATCGCCCTGCCGGTGACGCTGGTGCTGCTGGTGATGGTCTTCGGCAGCGCGGTCGCCGCCCTGTTGCCCCTCCTCATCGGCATCGTCGCCATCCTCGGGACCAACGCGGTGCTGCGTGTCCTCACCGAGTTCACCGACGTCTCCGTCTTCGCACTCAACCTCACCACGGCCCTGGGTCTCGGCCTCGCCATCGACTACGCCCTGTTCATCGTCCGCCGCTTCCGCGAGGAACTGTCCACCGGCGCCGAACCCGTGACCGCCGTGGGCACCACCCTGCGCACGGCCGGCCGTACGGTCCTCTTCTCGGCCCTCACGGTCGCCGTGTCGCTCGCCGCCATGCTGCTGTTCCCGCAGTACTTCCTGCGGTCCTTCGCGTACGCCGGTATCGCCGTCGTCGTGCTGGCCGCGGCGGCCGCCCTGATCCTGCTCCCGGCAGCGCTGGTCCTGCTCGGCCACCGGGTCGACTCCCTGGACCTCCGCCGCCTGCTCCGGCGGCGACGGGAGCCGCGGCCGACCGCGGACGGGGGTGGCGCCTGGGCCCGCAGCGCGACCCTCGTGATGCGCCGTGCCCCCTTCTTCGCCCTGGCCACCGCGGCCGTGCTCGTCGTCCTCGGACTGCCCTTCCTGGGGGTGAGGTTCGGCACCGCCGACGACCGCCAACTGCCCTCCACCGCCGAGTCCCACGTCGTGCAGCAGCACATCCGGGACGGCTTCCCCGGCAGCCCCGGCGGAGGCCTCGAAGTCCTCGCCGAAGGAGCGGCGACCCGCGCGCAGTACACCGCCTACAAGGACCGGATCGCGGACCTGCCCGAAGTGCGGCGGGTCGACGGCCCGCTCGTCAAGGGCGAGTCGGCGTACTTCACGGTGCTGCCGAAGGGCGAGGCCGTCGGCGACCCCGCCCAGCGCCTGGTGGGTGACGTGCGCGAGCTCCGGGCACCGTTCGACACCGAGGTGACCGGCACGGCCGCCGTCCTGGTCGACTCCAAGCACGCGATAGCGCAGCAACTGCCCTGGGCGCTCGCTTTCATCGCCGTCGTCACCCTGCTCCTCGTCTTCCTGCTGACGGGCAGCGTGCTGATACCGATCCAGGCGGTGGTGCTCAACGCGCTCAGCCTGAGCGCCATGTTCGGAGCGGTGGTCTGGGTTTTCCAGGACGGCCACCTGTCCGGCCTGCTCGGCTTCACCAGCACCGGCTCGATAGAGACGACCCTCCCGGTCCTGATGTTCTGCGTGGCCTTCGGGCTCTCCATGGACTACGGCGTGTTCCTGCTCTCCCGTATCAAGGAGGAGTACGACAGGACGGGGGACCACAACGAGGCGGTCCGGCACGGGCTTCAGCGCACCGGCGGGCTGATCACGGCGGCGGCGGTGATCCTCGCGGTGGTGATGGTCGCCATCGGTACCTCCCGCGTGACCAACACCAAGATGCTCGGACTCGGTATCGCGCTGGCCGTCCTGATGGACGCGATGATCGTCCGCAGCCTCCTGGTCCCGGCGGTGATGCGCCTCACCGGCCGGGCGACCTGGTGGGCCCCGGGCCCGCTGCGGCGCTTCCACGAACGGTTCGGACTGAGCGAGGGGGAGCGGCCCGCGGCAGCCGCTGATCAGGAAGAGGACCAGCCGGACGGGGAGGAGCGGGAAGGGGACCAGCCGGACGGTGGCAAGGGCAAACCGGACGCGGGGAAACCGGACAAGAGTGAACCGGACGAAGGGAAAGCCGACAGGCCCGAATGCGACAAGGCGGAGGCGCACGGATAGCGTGCCGGCGTCAGGGTGATCGGCGTGGGAACGGGAAGCGGGGGCGCGTATGCGGGCCGTGGTGTTCGAGCGGTACGGGGAGCCGGCCGAGGTGCGCGAGGTGGCGGACCCGGAGCCCGCTGAGCACGGGGTGGTGGTGCGGGTCGAGGCCACGGGGCTGTGCCGCAGCGACTGGCACGGCTGGCAGGGCCACGACCCGGACATCGCGCTGCCGCATGTGCCGGGACACGAACTCGCCGGGGTCGTCGAGGCGGTGGGCCCCCGGGTGACCGGATGGCGAGCGGGGGACCGGGTCACCGTCCCGTTCGTCTGCGCCTGTGGCACCTGTCCGTCCTGCGCGGCCGGCGATCAGCAGGTGTGCGAGCGGCAGACCCAGCCCGGCTTCACCCACTGGGGCTCCTTCGCCGAGTACGTGGCACTGGACCACGCCGACGTGAACCTGATCGCCGTCCCCGAGGACCTGTCCTTCGCCACCGCCGCCTCCCTCGGCTGCCGGTTCGCCACGGCGTTCCGCGCGGTGGTGCGGCAGGGCCGGGTGGCGGCGGGGGAGTGGGTCGTGGTGCACGGCTGCGGAGGTGTCGGTCTGTCCGCCGTGATGATCGCGGCGGCGTCGGGGGCGCGGGTGGTGGCGGTGGACGTCTCCCCGCACGCCCTCGACCTGGCACGGACGTTCGGCGCGGCGCAGTGCGTGGACGCGTCCCGCACGCAGAACACGGCGGAGGCGATCCTCGACCTGACCGGCGGCGGCGCCCACCTCTCCCTCGACGCCCTGGGCTCGCCCGCCACCTGCGCCGCCTCGGTCAACGGCCTGCGGCGCCGAGGCCGTCATGTCCAGGTCGGCCTGCTGCCCTCGGCGAGCGGCACGACACCGGTCCCGATGGCCCGCGTGATCGCCCTCGAACTCGAACTCCTGGGCAGCCACGGCATGGCCGCCCACACCTACCCGCCGATGCTGGAACTCGTCCGGGCGGGAGTGTTGCGGCCGGACCTGCTGGTCACGTCCACGATCACCCTGGACGCGACGCCGGCCGCGCTGGCGGCGATGGGCACGGCGGCCGGGGAGGGTGTGACGGTCATCGCGCCGTGGAGCTGACGATGCCCCACACGCCGGGGGCAGTTCGGTCCCTCGGGTCAGCCCTCTCTTCGGCCCCGGTTGCCCGGACGGGAGGCCGCCCAGGCGCGCACGGTGTCCGCGTACCAGTAGGGCTTGCCGCCCTCGACGTGATCGGGCGAGGGGAGCAGACCGTGCTTGCGGTAGGACCGTACGGTGTCCGGCTGCACCCGGATGTGTGCCGCGATCTCCTTGTAGGACCAAAGCCTTCGGTCGGTCATGACGTGCACCTCCCCGCGCGTGCCGCGGTGGCGGCCGGGGGCGGCCGTCGGGGGTACCGGGCACTGCGCTGGCGATCACAAAGCCTGTGCGTCGCTCAACGACGGAGCGTTGAGGCAGGGCAGGGCCCGTGCGCGGGTGTGACGCATGTGCCGCGTACACGTGACATGTGTGACGCGAAGGGGATGTTTGTGACACGAGTGCCACAAAGACCCACCCGGGTTCAAGGGTGCGGCGCGTTGACTCCGGCGGCCACCTCCCCACCACGGCAGCCCCAGCTGTCCGCGGGGACGCAGGACGGGCCGGACCCGCTGCGCCGGGCCCGGCCCGTCGGCTCCCCGCAGCCCCCGGTTTCCGCATCCCCCCGGTGCGTCCCCCGAGCAACCGGCCGGACGCTCAGCCTGCATGCGGCGGGCCCTGCCGGTCTTGGAGAAAACCGCACTGTCGTCGCTCCGATGCGAGGACGAGACTCGTCGCCTCGCCCGTCATCCGGTCGCTCACCGGCCCTCCGGCCCCGGCCGGCACCGTCCGGGCCGCTGTGAACTCCCGTGGCGTGCACCCCGTCATCGCCTTGAACTCACCGCTCAGATGCGCCTGGTCGTAGAAGCCGCAGACCGCCGCCGTCTCCGCCTGTCCCCGTCCGTCCGCCAGCATCCGCCGAGCCCGCTGCAACCGCAGCACCCGGGCCGCCGCCTTGGGGCCCAGCCCGATCTGCTCCCGGAAACGGTTCTCCAGGTGCCGCACGCTCCAGCCCACCTCCTCGGCGAGCTGTCGCACCGGCATCGCACCGCCCGTGCGCACCAGCTCGGACCAGGCCCGCACCACCCGCGCCGAACTCGGGGTCCCGGCCGCCCACCAGCGGGCGAACACATCGTCGAGGAGCGCGAACCGGTCGTCCCAGGTCGGTAACGCGGCCAGCGCGGCGGAGAGTTCGCCGACGCTGCGCCGACGGCCCCCGGCCTGGCGGGAGGCGAGGGCGTGCGGCAGCTCGTCGGGGTCGACGGTGCGGTCGGCGAGCTCGTACTGGGGAGTGCCGAAGAGCGTGAACGCGGCCCAGGGGGTGAGCAGGACCTCGATGCCCGACACCCGGCCGCCGTGCTCACCGACGGCGGGGGTGGTCGTGGGGCCGCAGTAGACCGACACGAGGGAGGACGTGGGACGGCCCGCACGCGAGATGTGCACCGGCTGGTCGAAGCCCAGCAACAGGGTCGCCGCACCGATCGGCGCCTCCAGTCGGCGCCGCGGCCGGTGCATCGCGAGCCTGACCCCGCGGTAGCTGATCACGCCGGGCCGCAGCCGTGGATGCGGCGACGCGAGCACGAGTTCCCAGGAACCGACCGGCCCCTGCCCGGACCGGACCAGCACCGCAGACGCCGCCACCATCCGCCCCTCCTCCGGAGAAGCCACCCATGGTGCTACGGCAGGAGAGGGGACGGAAGGCCGGCTACAAGGGGCGCGGGGAACCGCGCGACAAGCCCAGGACAACCCGCACCCGGGCTACGCCCCGCACGACCTCAGGAACGCCCGCGTCCGCTGAGCGATCGGCAGCGGAGTGTCCGGCTCGCAGGGGTACATGTCCTGCTCGACGATCGCGAACAGATCGATGTCCAGCTTCTGCGCGGCCTCCAGCACGGGCCCCAACGCGGGCACCCCGGCCGGCGGTTCGCACATCACACCGCGCGCGACGGCCGGCCCGAACGGCACCTCGTTCGCCCGTACGTCCGCCAGGATCTCCGGGTCCACCTGCTTCAGGTGCAGGTACCCGATGCGTTCGCCGTAGGTCTCGATCAGCTTGACGCTGTCGCCGCCGCAGTACGCGTAGTGCCCGGTGTCCAGGCACAGCGACACCAGGTCGGAGTCGGTGCCGTCCAGGAAGCGGACGACGTTCTCCTCGCTGTCGATGTGGGTGTCGGCGTGCGGGTGGACGACGATCTGCAGGCCGTACCGCTCCCGCACCTCCTTGCCGAGGCGTTCGGTCAGGGAGGTGAGGTTGCGCCACTGCTCGGGCGTGAGGGTGTCGGACTCCAGCACCTCGCCGGTCTTGTCGTCCCGCCAGAACGACGGGATGACGACCAGGTGCCGGGCGCCCATCGCCTGGGCGAGCACCGCGTTGTCCGCGACATGCGCCCAGGTCTTCTCCCAGACGGCCTCGCCGTGGTGCAGGCCGGTGAAGACCGTGCCGGCGGACACTTTCAGGCCACGCTGGGCCGTCTCCTCGGTGAGGACGGCCGGATCGGTCGGCAGGTACCCGTACGGGCCCAGCTCGATCCACTCGTAGCCGGACGCGGCGACCTCGTCGAGGAAGCGCTGCCAGGGGACCTGTTGCGGATCGTCCGGGAACCAGACGCCCCAGGAGTCGGGCGCCGATCCGATCCGGATGCGGGAGAGTGAGGACTGAGGTGACAACGACGTCATGGCCGCCAGCGTGCGGTTCATGAGCGGGGGTGTCAAGACCTGGTCCGAATGTCTGGACAAAACATTGACAGGGCCACGTGCGCGACGCTAGAAACCGGGGAGAGCCGATACGAGCCGACGCGGCCAGGAGGCCACGCGGCCGGAAACCGACGGGGCCAGAAGCCCACTCGGCCACCAGCCGCCACGGCGCACGAAGGGAACTCGATGGCGTACGACCTGATCACCATGGGGCGGATCGGAGTGGACCTCTATCCGCTGCAGACGGGCGTCCCGTTGCCGCAGGTGGAGACCTTCGGCAAGTTCCTCGGCGGCTCGGCCACCAACGTCGCCGTCGCCGCGGCCCGCCTGGGACGGCAGACCGCGGTGATCACCCGTACCGGCGACGACCCGTTCGGGACCTACCTGCACGAGGAGCTGCGGGGCTTCGGCGTCGACGACCGCTGGGTCACCCCGGTCCCGGGCCTGCCCACCCCGGTCACCTTCTGCGAGGTCTTCCCGCCGGACGACTTCCCGCTGTACTTCTACCGCCGCCCCAAGGCGCCCGACCTGGAGATCGACGCCCACGAGCTCGACCTGGACGCCATCCGCGAGGCCCGCATCTTCTGGGTCACTGGGACCGGCCTGAGCGAGGAGCCCAGCCGTACCGCGACGCTCGCCGCCCTCGCCCACCGCGCCAAGGCCGGCACCACCGTGTTCGACCTCGACTGGCGCCCGATGTTCTGGTCCGACCCGGACACGGCCCGCCCCTTCTACGCCGAGGCCCTGAAGCACACCACCGTCGCCGTCGGAAACCTCGACGAGGTGGAGGTGGCCACCGGAGTCCGTGAGCCGCACGCCGCCGCCCGTGCATTGCTGGACGCCGGCGTGGAACTCGCCGTGGTGAAGCAGGGCCCCAAGGGCGTCCTCGCCGTCAACAGCAAGGGAGAGTCGGCCGAGGTGCCCCCGCTCCCGGTGAACGTCCTCAACGGACTCGGAGCCGGCGACGCCTTCGGCGGCTCCCTCTGCCACGGCCTGCTCGAAGGCTGGGATCTGGAGAAGATCATGCGGCACGCCAACGCGGCCGGTGCCATCGTCGCCTCCCGTCTGGAGTGCTCCTCGGCGATGCCCACCCCGGACGAGGTCGCGGCGGCGCTCGCGGCGGGAGCCGTCAAGTGACCGTCGACGTCGCGGACCTGGTCCGCACCCGCTCCCTGCGCCCCGAGGCCATAGCGGAGGCCGCCGCCCGCCGCACCCGCCGCCCCCTGCTCAACACGAGCGGCCGGCTGATGATCGTCGCCGCCGACCACCCGGCCCGCGGCGCCCTCGGCGTCGGTGACCGCAAGCACGCCATGGCCAACCGTGCCGACCTGCTCGAACGCCTCTGCCTGGCACTGTCCCGCCCCGGCGTGGACGGCGTCCTCGCCACCGCCGACATCCTGGACGACCTGCTGCTGCTCGGCGCCCTCGACGGCAAGGTCGTCATGGGCTCGATGAACCGCGGCGGACTGCAGGGCGCCAGCTTCGAACTCGACGACCGCTTCACCGGCCACCGCCCCGAGGACATCGAGCGGTTCGGGTTCGACGCCGGCAAGCTGCTCCTGCGGATCGACTACGACGACCCGGGCTCCCTCACCACCCTGGAGTCCACGGCCCGCGCCATCGACGACATGGCCGCACGCCGGCTCCCGGTCTTCGTCGAGCCGTTCATCAGCCGCCGTTCCGCGGAAGGCAGGCTCGGCAACGACCTGTCCGCCGAGGCCGTCACCAAGTCGATCGCGATCGCCTCGGGCCTGGGCGGCACCTCGGCCTACACCTGGCTGAAGGTCCCCGTCACCGAGAACCCCGACGACATGGCCGAGGTCATGGCGACCTCCACGCTGCCCGCGGTGCTGCTGGGCGGTGAGGTCGGGGACGATCAGGACGGCGCGTACGAGAAGTGGCGCGGCGCCCTGCAACTGCCCACCGTGCGCGGCCTGGTGGTGGGCCGTTCGCTGCTGTACCCGGCGGACGGCGATGTGGCCGCCGCCGTGGACACCGCCGTCGGACTGCTGTGAGGGCCGTATGACCAGCAACGAGATGACCAGCAACGAGCTGTACATCGCCAAGGGCACCGCCGCGAACGCCCAGTACGTGGTCGACATCGACCCCAAGCGGGCCGGCTGGACCCACAGCAGCCTGCGGATCGTCGAACTGGAACCGGGCGGCACCCACACCTTCACCGCCGGGGACAGCGAATGGATCGTCCTTCCGCTGCAAGGCGGATGTACCGTGCAAACAGAGGGTGAAGAGTTCCAACTCCTGGGCCGGGAAGGCGTGTTCGCCGGAGTCTCCGACTTCGCGTACGTGCCCCGTGACGCCCAGGCACTGATCGCCTCCGGCGCGGGCGGCCGCTTTGCTTTGGCAGGAGCGAAGTGCGAGCGACAACTCCCCGCCCGCTACGGCCCCGCGCCGGAGGTCCCGGAAGAAGTGCGGGGCAGCGGCAACTGCACCCGCCACGTCCGCAACTTCGCCTCCGCCGACGCCTTCGACTGCGACAAGCTGATCGCCGTCGAGGTCGTCACGCCCGGCGGCAACTGGTCCTCGTACCCGCCGCACAAGCATGACGAGAACCGGCCGGGCGAGGAGGCGGAGCTGGAGGAGATCTACTACTTCGAGGTCGACGGTCCGAACGGTTTCGGGTACCAGCGCGTATCCCCTTCTCGCGAGGGCGGTTCGGACGTCCTCGCGGAGGTCCGCTCAGGCGACGCCGTCCTCGTCCCCGACGGATGGCACGGCCCGTCGATCGCGCAACCCGGCCACGACATGTACTACCTGAACGTCATGGCCGGCCCGGGTGAGACACGGGAGTGGCGGATCTGCTTCCACCCGGACCATACGGAGGGTTACCGATGACGGCGCAGACCCCGACGACGAGGCTCACGGTCGCGCAGGCGCTCGTCCGCTTCCTGTCCGCCCAGTACACGGAGCGGGACGGGGTACGGCAGCGGCTGATCGGCGCGACCTGGGGCATCTTCGGCCACGGGAACGTCGCCGGGCTCGGGCAGGCGCTGGTGGAGTACGCCGCCGAGATGCCGTACCACCAGGGCCGCAACGAGCAGTCGATGGTGCACGCGGCCGTCGGCTACGCCCGCCAGTCGAACCGCCTGTCCACGCACGCCGTGACGACCTCCATCGGCCCGGGCGCCACCAACCTGGTCACCGGCGCGGCCCTGGCGACCGTCAACCACCTCCCGGTCCTGCTGCTGCCCGGCGACACCTTCGCCACCCGGGTCGCCGACCCGGTCCTCCAGCAGCTCGAAGTCCCGTACGCGGGCGACGTGTCCGTCAACGACTGTCTGCGTCCGGTGTCGAGGTACTTCGACCGCGTCACCCGGCCGGAGGCCCTGATCCCGGCGGCACTCCAGGCCATGCGGGTCCTCACCGACCCGGTGGAGACCGGCGCCGTGACCCTCGCCCTCCCGCAGGACGTGCAGGCCGAGGCGTACGACTGGCCCGAGGAGTTCTTCGCGGAGCGCACCTGGGCGGTACGACGACCGGGCGCCGACCCGACCGAACTCGCCGAAGCCGTAAGGGCGATCCGGGCTTCGGAACGGCCGCTGGTCATCGCGGGCGGCGGGGTCCACCACAGCCGTGCCGAGGAGGCCCTCGCCGAGTTCGCCTCGGCCACCGGCATCCCGGTCGCCTCCACCCAGGCCGGCAAGGGCTCCCTGCGCCACGACCACCCCCAGGACGTCGGCGGCGTCGGCCACACCGGCACCGCCACCGCCAACGAACTCGCCCGCCAGGCCGACCTGGTGATCGGCGTCGGCACCCGCTACACCGACTTCACCACCGCCTCGAACACCCTGTTCACCGGCGACGAGGTCCGTTTCCTGAACCTCAACATCGCCCCGTTCGACGGCCACAAGCTCGCCGGCCGGCCCCTCATCGCCGACGCCCGCAGCGGCCTGACGGAACTGACCGAGGCCCTCCAGCTGCACGGCCACCGCGTCACGGAGACGTACGCCGGCGAGTACGCCCTCGACAAGGAGCGCTGGGAGCAGCGCGTCGACGCCTGCTACGAGGCCGAGGAGCCCGACATACGGCCGACCCAGGCGCAGGTCCTCGGCGCCCTGGACGCCCTGGTCGACGAGTCGGACGTGATCATCAACGCGGCCGGATCGCTCCCCGGCGACCTGCACAAGATGTGGCGGGCGCGCTCCCGGGACCAGTACCACCTGGAGTACGGCTACTCCTGCATGGGCTACGAGATCCCGGCCTCGATCGGTGTGAAGATGGCGGCACCCGAGCGCAACGTCTGGGCACTGGTCGGCGACGGCACGTACCTGATGATGCCGACGGAGATCGTGACGGCCGTGCAGGAGGGAATCGCGATCAAGATCCTCCTGGTGCAGAACCACGGCTACGCCTCCATCGGCGGCCTGTCCGAGTCGGTCGGCGGCGAGCGGTTCGGTACCGCCTACCGCTACCAGTCCGGCGACGGCACGTACACGGGGGCGCCGCTGCCCGTGGACCTCGCCGCGAACGTGGCGAGCCTCGGTATGCGCGTGCTGCGCGCGAAGACCGTACGAGACCTCCGCGCCGCCCTCGCCGAGGCGCGGTCCGCGGACACTCCCACTTGTGTCTACGTCGAGACGGAAACCGCAGACACAGTGTCGGGCCCGCCTCCGGCGCAGGCCTGGTGGGATGTACCTGTGGCCGAGACCGCGACGCGACCGTCCGCGGTGAAGGCCCGTGAGCTGTACGAACGGCACGTCTCTACCCGACGCCGCCCGCTGTGAAGGACTACTGGAGTGATTCAGCCATGACGAAGATCGTCAACCACTGGATCGGCGGCAAGACCGTCGAAGGCGCGTCGGGAACCTACGGGCCGGTCACCGACCCCGCGACCGGCGCGGTCACCACCAAGGTCGCGTTCGCGACCGTCGACGAGGTGGACGCGGCCGTGGCCGCCGCCCAGGACGCCTACGCCTCCTGGGGCCAGTCCTCGCTGGCCAAGCGCACGGAGATCCTCTTCCGTTTCCGCGCGCTGCTGGACGCCAACCGGGACGCCATCGCCGAGCTGATCACCGCCGAGCACGGCAAGGTGCACAGTGACGCGCTCGGCGAGGTCGCCCGCGGCCTGGAGATCGTGGACCTGGCGTGCGGCATCAACGTGCAGCTGAAGGGCGAGCTGTCCACGCAGGTCGCCAGCCGCGTGGACGTGTCCTCGATCCGCCAGCCGCTCGGTGTCGTCGCCGGCATCACGCCGTTCAACTTCCCGGCGATGGTCCCGATGTGGATGTTCCCGATGGCCATCGCGTGCGGCAACACCTTCGTGCTGAAGCCGAGCGAGAAGGACCCGTCGGCGAGCCTGAAGATCGCCGAGCTGCTGTCGGAGGCCGGTCTGCCCGACGGCGTCTTCAACGTCGTGCACGGTGACAAGGTGGCCGTCGACCGGCTTCTGGAGCACCCCGACGTCAAGGCCGTGTCCTTCGTCGGCTCGACCCCGATCGCCCGCTACATCCACACCACCGCCTCCGCGAACCACAAGCGGGTGCAGGCCCTGGGCGGCGCCAAGAACCACATGCTGGTGCTGCCGGACGCCGACCTGGACGCGGCCGCGGACGCCGCGGTGAGCGCGGCCTACGGCTCCGCGGGCGAGCGCTGCATGGCGATCTCGGCCGTGGTCGCGGTCGGCGCGATCGGCGACGAGCTGGTGCAGAAGATCCGCGAGCGCGCCGAGAAGATCAAGATCGGTCCCGGCAACGACCCGACCTCCGAGATGGGCCCGCTGATCACGAAGGTCCACCGGGACAAGGTGGCGTCGTACGTGGCGGGCGCGGCGGCCGAGGGCTCCGAGGTCGTCCTGGACGGCACCGGCCACACGGTCGACGGCTTCGAGGACGGCCACTGGATCGGCATCTCCCTGCTGGACAAGGTGCCGACGACGGCGAAGGCATACCAGGACGAGATCTTCGGACCGGTGCTGTGCGTCCTGCGCGTCGACACCTACGACGAGGGCGTCGCCCTCATCAACAGCTCGCCGTTCGGCAACGGCACCGCGATCTTCACCCGGGACGGCGGCGCGGCCCGCCGCTTCCAGATGGAGATCGAGGCCGGCATGGTCGGCGTGAACGTCCCGATCCCGGTCCCCGTCGGCTACCACTCCTTCGGCGGCTGGAAGGACTCGCTCTTCGGCGACCACCACATCTACGGCAACGACGGCACGCACTTCTACACCCGCGGCAAGGTCGTCACCACCCGCTGGCCGGACCCGGCCGACGCCCCGTCGGGCGTGGACCTGGGCTTCCCGCGCAACCACTGAGCACCCCGAGACCCCGAGACCCCGCGCCCCGAGGGCGCGGGGTCTTCGCGTGGCGGAACCGGGCGAACCCCGCCGTCGCGCTACCACGGACGCGGTACATGAGAGCCGTCCCGTACCTCCCCGGGATGGCTCTCACTTCAGCCCACGGTCGACCGGCCAGGACCGTTTCACGCCGTACCGTTGACGCATGGATCTTCGACTGCCCCGTCTGCGAGGCGTGCTTCGGGGGCCGCGACGGCTGGGCGCCGCCGCGGCCGCCGTCGTCGTCCTCGCCGGCGCCGGGACATGGACGGCCGTCGCCGACGACGGGGCACCTCGGGTGAACCGCACCGACCGGGTGATGCCGCTGGACGGTGTCCGCATCGACACCTCGTACTTCACCTCCCCGGGGACCGGCCGTCGCCCCGCCGTCCTGCTCGCGCACGGCTTCGGCGGCAGCAAGGCCGACGTACGTCAGCAGGCGGAGGACCTGGCCCGGGACGGGTACGCGGTCCTGACCTGGTCGGCCCGCAGCTTCGGCAAGTCGACCGGCAAGATCGGGCTGAACGACCCGAAGGGCGAGGTCGCCGACGTCCGAAAGCTCATCGACTGGCTGGCGAAACAGCCGCAGGTCCAGCTCGACAAGCCCGGTGACCCGCGTGTGGGCATGGCGGGCGCGTCGTACGGCGGCGCGATCGCGCTGGAGACCGCCGGACTCGACCGCCGGGTGGACGCCATCGCCCCGGCGATCACCTACTGGAACCTCGCCGACGCGCTCTTCCCGAACGGCGTCTTCAAGAAGCTCTGGGCGGGCATCTTCGTCAACTCCGGCGGCGGCTGCGACACGTTCGAACCGCAGCTGTGCCGGATGTACCAGCGGGTGGCCGAGTCCGGCAGGCCGGACGCGCAGGCCGTGAAGCTCCTCCAGGACCGTTCGCCGTCCGCGGTCGCCGACCGCATCAAGGTGCCCACGCTCCTGATGCAGGGCCAGACCGACTCCCTCTTCCCGCTCGGGCAGGCCGACGCGGCGGCGAAGGCGATCCGGGCCAACGGCGCCCCCGTCGACGTCGACTGGATCGCGGGCGGGCACGACGGCGGCGACATGGAGACCGGCCGGGTCCAGGCCCGGGTCACCTCCTGGTTCGACCGCTACCTCAAGGACGACAAGGGCGCCGACACCGGCCCCGCCTTCCGCGTCACCCGCACCGGAGGCGTCGACTCCACCGACGGTCAGGCTCTGTTGCGGGGTGCCGACGGCGCGACGTACCCCGGTCTGGAGAGCGGACCGAGGTCCATTGCCCTGAAAGGCCGCGAGCAGCGCTTCGACAACCCGGCGGGCGCCAGCCCGCCCGGCGTCTCCGCGCTGCCCGGCCTCGGCGGCGGCGGACTCGCCCAGCTCTCCTCACTGGGCGTCGGCATCTCGCTGGACTTCCCCGGCCAGTTCGCCGCGTTCGAGTCGGCGCCGGTCACCGACGACCTGCGCATCACCGGATCGCCGACGGCCACCCTCCACGTCAAGTCGACCAGCGACGACGCCGTCCTGTTCGGGAAGGTGTACGACGTCGGGCCGGGCGGCGGACGACAGGTGCTGCCCTCCCAGCTCGTCACGCCCCTCAGGGTCGAGGGCGCCAAGGCCGGCAAGGACGTGACGATCACGCTGCCGGCCGTCGACCACCACATCGAGAAGGGTCACCGGCTGCGCCTGGTCCTCGCCTCCACCGACCTGGGATATGCCTCCCCGGCCGCCCCGGCGACGTACACCGTCTCCCTGAAGGGCGACCTCAAGGTGCCCACGGCCCCCGGTGTGAAGACCGCGGCCGCCTCGCTGCCCACCTGGGTGTGGTGGCTGCCGCTCGCGGGCGCCCTGACCGCCGTGGCCCTGCTGCTCACCGCCCGCCGCCGCACCCTCACCCCGGCCCCGGACCCGGAGCTGGCCGAAGTCCCCCTGGTGATCACGGACCTGAGCAAGCGATACGCCAAGTCCACCGACCGGTACGCGGTGCAGGAGCTGTCGTTCCGCGTGGAGAAGGGGCAGGTCCTCGGCCTCCTGGGCCCCAACGGCGCCGGCAAGACGACCACCCTGCGCATGCTCATGGGTCTGATCAAGCCCGACGGCGGCGAGATCCGTGTCTTCGGCCACGCGATCCGGCCCGGTGCCCCGGTGCTGTCGAGGGTCGGCGCGTTCGTCGAGGGCGCCGGGTTCCTCCCGCACCTCTCCGGCCGGGAGAACCTGGAGCTGTACTGGCAGGCGACCGGCCGTCCCGTCGAGGACGCCCACCTGGACGAGGCCCTGGAGATCGCGGGCCTGGGCGACGCGCTGGCCCGCGCGGTCCGCACCTACTCGCAGGGCATGCGCCAGCGCCTCGCCATCGCCCAGGCCATGCTCGGCCTGCCGGACCTGCTCATCCTCGACGAACCCACCAACGGCCTGGACCCGCCACAGATCCGCGAGATGCGCGAGGTGATGATCCGCTACGCGGCGGCCGGCCGCACGGTGATCGTCTCCAGCCACCTGCTGGCGGAGGTCGAGCAGTCCTGCACGCACCTCGTGGTCATGGACCGGGGCAGGCTCGTGCAGGCCGGTCCGGTCGCGGACATCATCGGCTCCGGCGACACCCTGCTCGTCGGCACCGCGACGCCCGTGGAGGAGCCGGTCGTGGAGAAGGTCGCCGCGCTGCCGGGCGTGAGCTCGGCGGAGCGCACCGACGACGGAATCCTGGTACGCCTCGACGCCGACGGCAGCGCGCGGCGCCTGGTCGTCGAACTCGTCCGGCTCGACGTGCCCGTCCAGGCGGTGGGCCCGCACCGCCGCCTCGAAGACGCCTTCCTCACCCTGATCGGAGGCTCCGCGTGAGCACCCTCGTCGAACGCACCGAGGTCGCCTCCGGCTACCGGGCGGGCCGCACGCTTCCCCTCCGGGTGGAGCTGGTCCGCCAGCTGAAGCGGCGCCGCACCCTGGTCATGGGCGGGATCCTCGCCGCCCTGCCGTTCGTCCTGCTCATCGCGTTCGCCATCGGCGGCACGCCGGACGGGAACGACGACCGGATCACACTGATGTCCACGGCCACGTCCTCCGGCGCCAACTTCGCCGCCGTGAACCTGTTCGTGTCCGCCGGTTTCCTGCTGGTCGTGCCGGTCGCCCTGTTCTGCGGGGACACGGTGGCCTCGGAGGCCAGCTGGTCCTCCCTGCGCTATCTCCTCGCCGCTCCGGTGCCCCGTGCCCGGCTGCTGTGGTCGAAGCTCGTCGTCGGGCTCGGCCTCAGCCTGGGCGCCATGATCCTGCTGCCGGTGGTGGCCCTGGCCGTCGGCTCGGCCGCCTATGGCTGGGGTCCCCTGCAGATCCCCACCGGCGGCTCGCTCGCGCCGGGCACGGCGGCGCAGCGACTCGTGGTCGTCGTCGCGTACATCTTCGTGTCCCAACTGGTCACCGCCGGGCTCGCGTTCTGGCTGTCGACGAAGACCGACGCGCCGCTCGGCGCGGTCGGCGGGGCGGTCGGACTGACCATCGTCGGCAACGTCCTGGACGCCGTGACGGCTCTCGATCACTGGCGCGACTTCCTGCCCGCGCACTGGCAGTTCGCTTGGGCCGACGCCGTACAGACCACCCCCGAGTGGTCCGGCATGATCCAGGGCACCGCCGTCTCCGTCACGTACGCCCTCGTGCTGTTCGCGCTGGCCTTCAGGGGGTTCGCCCGCAAGGACGTGGTGTCGTAGGCCGACGGCGGGCACCTGTCTGCCTCGGCCGCCGGGAGGGCGGGCGGCCCTGACGGCACGGATGCGAACGACGGTATCCGTGCCGCGCACTCGGCGTGTCGATCTATCAACATTATCTGTTCATGTTTCGCTGGCCCCATAGAGGGGCGTATCAGGCATTTCCGGAACCAACGGAAGCGCCCCAGCGAAGGCATGGTGATCAAATGTCGTCAGCCACGGGCGACACGCTCAGCCGCCATTTGGCCCTCTCCGCCCAGCAGGCGCCCGATGAGCCGGCGTTCACCTTCGTGGACTTCCACGCCGACCGCGACGGGACGTCCGTCGAGCTGACCTGGAACGAGCTGGACACCCGGGTGCGGGCGGTGGCAGCGGGACTGCGCCGGGCGGGCGTGGTGGGCGAGCGGGTGGCCATCGTCGCGCCGCAGGGCCTCGACTACGTGGTCGGCTTCCTGGGTTGCCTGGGCGCGGGCGCGATCGCCGTGCCGCTCTTCCCGCCCGACCTGCCCGGCCACGGCGAGAAACTGGCGGCCGTGCTGGCCGACGCACAGCCCTCCCTCGCGATCTCCGCCCCCGACCAACGGGAAGCGGTGGCCGCTTTCTGGACCGGCCACGGAACCACGTCCCCGATGCGTGTCATGAGCGTCGAGGGCCTTGTGCGGACCGCCGGCACGCCGCGTACCGAGGCCCGGACCGCCCGGGACCCACGGCCCGAGGACTGCGCCTACCTCCAGTACACGTCCGGATCGACGCGGATGCCGTCCGGGGTGGAGATCACCCATGCCAACGTCTGCGTCAACGCGCGGCAGGCACTGGAAGCGTATGACATGGGCCCCGGGGGCCACTGCGTAGTGAGCTGGCTCCCGCTGTACCACGACATGGGTCTGATGATCGGGATCATCATGCCGCTGGTGCGCCGCATGCGGTCCGTCCTCATGGATCCGTTGGCCTTCGTCCAACAACCGGTCCGCTGGCTCCGCCTGCTCACGCACCACGACGGTGCCCTCACCGCCGCACCGAACTTCGCCTACGACTACTGCGTTCACCGAGTACCACCCGAGGAACGGACGGACCTGTCCCTGGGCTCGGTCGCCGTCATGATCAACGGCAGCGAGCCCGTCAGTCCGCGAACCATCGAGCGTTTCCACGAGGCCTTCGCACCGTCCGGCATCCACCGGACCGCCATGCGCCCCTCCTACGGCCTCGCGGAAGCCACCGTGTTCGTCACGGCGTCGCCCGCCGGGGAGGAACCGACCGTCACCCCCTTCGACCGGGAGCTGCTGGCGCAGGGGATCGCGCGGGTCGCCGAACCGGCCGAAGGAGGGCCCGTCACCGAGCTGGTCGCCTGCGGTCGGCCGACCGACCAGGAGGTGGCCATCGTCGATCCGGCCACCTGCCGCCGGCAGGACGACGGGACGGTCGGGGAGATCTGGCTGCGCGGCCCGAACATCGGGCGCGGCTACTGGGGCCGCCCGCCGGACGGACACCACTTCGGCGCCGTCATGGAGGACGGAGACCCGGCCGGTCCGGCGCCGCGTTGGCTGCGCACGGGCGACCTGGGGATGTGGCACGACAAACAGCTCTACGTCACCGGCCGGATCAAGGACCTGGTGATCGTCGACGGTACCAACCACTATCCGCACGACATCGAACTCACCGTGGAGAACGCGCACCCCGCCGTCCGACGCCACCACACGGCCGCGTTCGCCGTGCCCACCGACGAGGGCGAACGGCTCGTCGTCGTCGCCGAGCACGCCTCCGCCGTCACCGACCCGCACACACGCCTCGACGAGGTGACCCGAGCCGTACGCGGGGCCGTCTCGGTCACCCACGGCATCGCCGTCCACGACTTCGTCTACGTCCCACCGGGCGCCGTACCCCGCACCACCAGCGGCAAGGTGGCCCGCGCCGCCTGCCGTGCGCGCTACCTCGACGGCACGTGGACGGCCACGACACCCGGGGCACCGAAGAGATCCGGCGCGGCATGACCGGCGCACCCCAAGGGGCGACAGCCGCCGAGTTGCGCACCCTGCTGCGTCAGCTGGTCGCCGACCTGTGCGGCGTCCCCGGCGACGAGCTCGACGACCGACGTCCCCTGACCGAGTACGGACTGACCTCGCGGGACGCGGTCGGTCTCAGCGGACGGCTGGAACAGCTGCTCGACCGGACACTGCCCGCCACCCTGGTGTGGGAGAACCCCAGCATCGAGCAACTGGTCCGCGGCCTGGCGCCGGGAAACCCGCGCGAAGACGGCACCCGCACCCCGGCCCCGACCGCGACCCCGACCAACGCCACCGACCACACCGGCCCCGGCGCCGACGCGGTCGCCGTGGTCGGTGTCGGATGCCGCCTCCCCGGCGGCATCAACGGACCGGACGCCTTCTGGGAGGCACTGCTCGCGGGGACGGACGCGGTGAGCCAGGTCCCGGACGAACGCTGGCAGCTCTTCGACGACGGGGCGCCCCAGACCGCGGCGGTCCTGGCACGTACCACCCGCTGGGGTGCCTTCCTGGACGACATCGAGGGCTTCGACGCCGACTTCTTCGGGATCACGCCCGGCGAGGCCGACGTCATGGACCCCCAGCAACGGCTCCTTCTCGAAGTGGGGTGCGAGGCCCTCGATCACGCGGGAATTCCGCTCCCGGCCCTGCAAGGCAGCGCGACCGGCGTGTTCGTCGGGCTCAGCGCGCTCGAGTACGGGCATCTGACCACAGCGGACCTGCCGGGCGTCACACCGTGGACGAGCAGCGGGGCGGCAGGCAGCATCGCCGCCAACCGCCTGTCCTACCTGCTCGACCTGCGCGGCCCCAGCATGACCCTCGACACCGCCTGTTCCTCGTCCCTGGTCGCCGTGCACCAGGCCTGCCGCAGCCTCCGCGACGGCGACTGCGACACCGCTCTGGCCGCCGGGGTCAACGTGCTGCTCTCACCGGCCATCACCGCCAACTTCGACCAGGTCGGCGCGCTGGCACCGGACGGCAGATGCAAGCCGTTCGACGCGCGGGCCGACGGCATCGCGCGCGGCGAGGGATGCGGTGTCGTCGTCCTCAAACGGCTCACCGACGCCCAGCGCGACGGCGACCGGATCCTGGCCGTCGTCCGCGGCACGGCCGTCAACTCCGACGGCCGCTCGGCCGGGCTCACCGCACCCAATCCGGTCGCCCAGGAGGCACTGCTGCGCAGCGCGCTTCGGGACGCCGGCACGGACCCGACGGACATCGGCTATGTCGAAGCGCACGGCACCGGAACGCTGCTGGGCGACCCCATCGAGGCGGGCGCCCTGGGCACCGTCCTGGGCCGTGACCGCCCGCCCGGCCGACCGCTGCTGATCGGCTCGGTCAAAAGCAATCTGGGGCACCTGGAGGGCGCGGCGGGAATCGTCGGCCTGATCAAGACGGTGCTCTCGCTCCACCACGCGACGCTGCCCGCCAGCCTCCACTTCCACCGCCCCAACCCCCACATCGACTTCACCGCGCTGGGCCTGCGCGTCGTCACCGAGCCCACCGACTGGCCGACCGAGGACGGGCGCCCCGCCCTGGCGGGGGTGTCGGCCTTCGGCTTCGGCGGCACCAACGCCCACGCCGTCCTGGAGCAGGCGCCCCAGCCGGCCCTCCCGCCCGCCCGCGAACCCCGGCACGGTCATCGGGGCACCACGGCCACCCGGGAACGAAACGACGAGGGCGTCCCGCACATCCTGCTGGTCACGGCACGCACTCAGGACCGGCTCGGGGACACCGCCACCGGTCTCGCCCGGTGGCTGCACACGCGGGGCGCCGCTCTGTCGCTCACCGACGTCTGCCACACGCTGGCGCACCACCGCCGGGGTCCCGCAAGCGCCGCCGTCGTCGGCCGCGAGCCGCACGACCTCACCGCCGCACTCGCGGCGCTCGCCAAGGGCGAGTCCCCGACGGGCGTCGTGCCCCCACGGACCGAACAGGCTCAGGAAGCCGACCGGGAGACGCCACGCCGCCCCGTTCTCGTCTTCTCCGGTTACGGCTCCCAGTGGGACGGGATGGGCCGCCGACTCCTGCGCGAGGATCCCCTCTTCGCCGCTTCCGTGGCCGAACTGGACCCCGCCTTCGAGGCGGAGACGGGCGTCTCCCTGACGGACCTGCTCTCCAGCACGGACCGGGGCACCGGCGTCGACCGTACCCAGCCGCTCCTGTTCGGCCTCCAACTCGCCCTGGCCCACACCTTGCGGGCCTACGGAGTCGTACCCGCCGCCGTCATCGGACACTCGATGGGAGAAGTGACCGCGGCCGTGGTCACCGGCGCCCTGGACACCCGCGACGGCCTACGGGTGATCCTCGCCCGTTCCACCCGGCTCGCCACCGTCGACCAGGAACAGGCCGGCGCCATGGCCGCCGTGGAGCTGCCGGAGGAAGCCCGCGCCGACGTCCTCGGCCGCCGACCGGAGGTCAGCATCGCGGTGTACGCCTCGCCGCAGCGGTGCACCGTCACCGGGCCCAGCGAACCGATCGCCCGTCTCGTCGAGGAAGTCGAGGCGCAGGGGCGGCTCGCCCGTCTCCTCCCGGTCGGCGGCGCCGGACATTCACCGGCGGTCGATCCCGTCCTTCCGGCGCTGCGCGACGCCCTCGACGGCATCAGCCCACGGGCCGCGACCGTCCCCTGGTACGGGACCGTCCTCGACGACCCGCGCGCCGAGGTCCACGCGGACGCGGACTACTGGACCGCCAACGCCCGCCGCCCGGTCCGCTTCCACCAGGCGGTGGCCGCCGCGGCAGCCGACGGCCACGACCTCTTCCTGGAGGTCTCACCGCACCCCGTCGCCGTCGTCCCGATCACCGAGACACTCGACGCGGTGACCCCGGGGCGCGGGCGGGTGCTGTCCACGATCCGCCGCGACAGTGACGAGAGCGTGCACCTGCGCACCGCGCTGGCGGAGCTCCACCTGGCCCAGGTGGACGGCCTGGCCGGACAACTCTGGCCGGACGGTGAGCGGTTGACCGTGCCGAGCCCTCCCTGGCGTCATGTCCCGCACTGGTTCCGTCGCGGCAGCCGGTCCAGGCGGCCGTCCCAGGTGGGCGGCCACCCGCTGCTGGGGGCGCGGGTGGAGGATCCCGGCACGGACCGGGTCCTGTGGCACGGGGACATCGGCACTGACGGCTGGAACCTGCAGCCGTCCACGGTGCACGGCAGGCCCGTTCTGACGCTGCCCGCGTGCGCGGAACTCGTGATCGCCGCGGCGACCGCCACGAGCGCCGCGGCCACCGAGTCGCTACGCATCGAGGACCTGACCGTCCATCAGTGGCTGCCGATCTCCGCGCGGACACCGGTCACCACCGTCTGGGAGCCGGAGGGCCGCGATCAGGCCACCGTCAGCATCCACTCCCGGTCCGCCTCCGGCGCCTGGCTGCGCCACGCCTCGGCTCGCGTACTCACCAGGCCCGAGGCGCTGACGCCTCGTGAGCCGGCAGGGACCGCCGCTCCCTTCGAGGTCGGTTTCCGCGTCCCCGCCGCCGAGGACCACGCACCGGACCAACGACACGGACAGCTCCTGCACGCCGTTCTGCACGCGCCGACCCGTCGGGACCTGCCAGGGGCGGACCCCGCGCAATGCGCCACCGAAGACGTTCCGGTCACCGTGCGGTCCCTGCGGGTACGGCTACAGGTCCCCGCCGATGCCGAATGCCTGGTCCGGTGCCTGCCGCGTACCGACGAAACGGCCACCGGCGACCAGGCCCCGGACCGATCCCACCGCGGCGGGTGGGACATCCATGCGGAGGACGACGGGGGACGAGAGCTGATCGTGGCGCACGAGACGCGGTTCCGGGCCGTCGGACCGACGGAGGTCCCGCGGCCCCTCGATGAGACGACCTATGAGATCGAATGGGAGAAATCCCCGGTCTCCGTCCCCTCCCCACCGACCCATGTCCTCCTGCTGACCAACCAGCCCGAGGGCAGCGGGAACACCTGTGCCGTCCCCCTCACGTCGGCCCTCGAGGAACAAGGCGTCGAGGTCGTGGTCGCGCACACCCGGGACGCTTCCTTCCCCGACGTGCTGGACACCTGGCGCGAACAGACCCACGACGGGCGGGCCGCCCTGGTCATGCTCGTGACGGACGGCCCCGAACCGCCCGGAACCTGTCAAGGGCTGCACGCCGCCGCGGACGTCGCCCGTCGGCTGGCCGCGGACCCGCGGCCCCTGTCCGTTCCCCGGCTGTGGCTCGTGACCGAGCGGGCCAGGTCCGTCGTACCGGGGGAGACCGGGAACCCCGATCTGGCCTCGCTGCGCGGACTGGTGCGCGTACTGGCCCTGGAGCAGCCCACGCTGCGCACGACGCTGGTGGACATCGACCCGCAACCCGGTCTCGTGGACGACCTGGTCCAGGAACTGCTCTGCGACGGCGAGGCCGACGAGGTCGCCTGGCGTGCCGGGACCCGCTTCGTCGCCCGACTGGCCGCCGCGGACCCCGACGACACGCCCGGCCGAGTGCCCTTCGCGCGTCCCGACGGCGCGTACATCGTGACGGGCGGTCTGTCCGGCCTGGGCCTCGCGACGGCGCGACGGCTGGCCGAACAGGGCGCGGGCCGCGTCGTCGTGAACGGTCGCCGCGCCCCGGGCCCCGACACGCGGGCCGCCCTCACCGCACTCGGCGAGTTCGGCACCTCCGTCGCCGTGGTGCGGGGAGACGTCGCCGAGCCCGGTGTGGCCGCGCGTCTGGTCGAGGCGGCGGTGTCCGAGGGGCATGCCCTGTGCGGGGTCGCGCACGCCGCGGCGGTGCTCCACGACCGCATCGTCACCGACCTGCTGCCGTCCGACATCGACGCCGTCCTCCGGCCGAAGGTCACCGGAGCCCTCGAGTTGGAGGCGGCCACCGAGGGGCACGACCTCGACTGGTGGCTGCTGTACAGCTCCGCCGCCGCCCTCTTCGGCTCCCCCGGACAGGCGGCCTACGCCGCCGCCAACGCCTGGCTGGACGCGCACGCCCACCACCGCCGCGCCGTCGGCCGGCCGGCGACCGCCCTCGCGTGGGGCCCCTGGGCCGAGGTGGGCGCGGCACCCCGTGACCCCGCGGTGAACACCGCGCTCGCTCTCGACCCCATCACCTCCACCGAGGGACTGGACGCCCTCCAGGCCCTCGTCACCCGGGGCCGGGCGCACACCGGCGTGGTACGTCTGGACGCCCGCCGGGTATTGGAGGCCTTCCCCGGAATGGACGCGCTCCCCTTCTTCGCGGGGGTCCTGCGGGGTGATCATCTCCCCGACGACGAATGGGACGGCCCGGCCGGCATCGCGACGCTGGGCGACGCGGCCCCCGCCAGGGTCTACGAACGTCTGGTCACACGCACAGCGGCGGTCATGGGACGCGCGGTCCAGGACCTGGACGAGGACACTCCGCTGACCGACCTCGGTCTCGACTCCCTCATGACGGTGCGGATCCAGAACGCCGCCAAGCAGGACTTCGCCGTGGCCTTGCCCACCCCTCTCCTCCTGCGGGGTGCCACGCTCCGTGCCGTCGGTGACGCGGTACTGCGCGAACTGGGTCTGCCGTGGGCTGATTCCCGTGAGGCCTCGCCGGACAACGAACCGCAGGACACCGAACCGCAGGACACCGAACCGCAGGACACCGATCCGCAGGACACCGATCCGCAGGACACCGGGCAGAAGCTCTTCAGCGCCGGGGCGACCCCGCCGCTGCCGACCCGGCTGGCCCCTCGCGACGCCGCCGAACGTGTGGTGGCCGGCGTCTGGAAGGAGATCCTCGGGCGCCCGCCGAAGGACGTGAACGAAGACTTCCTCGCCGCGGGTGGTGACCGGCACACCGCTCACGACCTGGTGGAGGGCGTTCACCGACGCCTGGACGCCACCGCCCCGGGCCTCACCGCGGAGCGCGTCCTCGCCCACTCCAGCGTCGCCACCCTCGCGGAGCTGATCCGGCCGGTGGTGAACGGAACCGGCGAGTCCGTCCTTCGTGTCCTCCGCGACGGCCGGCCCGGCGCCGACCGCCCCGCCCTGTTCACCTTCCACCCCGCCGGCGGGCCGACCTCGGTCTACCGGCCACTCGTCCAGCTGCTCCCCACCACACGCAACGTGTACGGATTCGACCGCGTGGACCGTCTGCGGACGATGGAGGAGAAGGCCACCCACTACATCGGCCTCATCCGGGAGCTCCAGCCCGAGGGGCCGTACCACCTGCTGGGCTGGTCGTTCGGCGGCTGTCTCGCCTACGAGGTCGCCCGCGGGCTCCGCGAGACCGGCGCCGCCGTGGGCTTCCTCGGACTCATCGACACCATCCTGCCGGCGGCTCTGCCGGGGCTGGAATCCAAGGAGATGCTCATCGAACGGTTCGGCCGCTTCGCCGCATACATCGAGAAGACGTACGGACGCCCACTCGACCTGCCCTACGAGGAACTGTCCGCCACGCCCGACGAGCAGCAGATCGACGTGGTGATGCGGCTCGTCGCCGAGGCCGGTCTCGACATGAGCCCCGGAATCATGGAGCACCAGCGCACGTCCTACGTCGACGCGCGGGTGGGGGAGCGTTACCGGCCTCAGCCGTACCCGGGCCACGTCGTCCTCTACCGCGCCCAGGAGTCACAGCCGTTGACCACCGCCCTCGACCCCCGCTACCTGCGCGACGAGGCGGACCTCGGCTGGGCGCCGCTGTGCCCGTCGCTGGAGGTGGTACCCGTCCCTGGCGATCACCTGTCGCTCATCGACCCGCCGCATGTCGAGGTCATCGCGCGGCACCTCACCGAAGCCCTGGAAGGCCAGGGCAGGCCCTAGGAGACCGGCGGCCCACTCCGGAACGTGCGCAGTCGGTCCTCGCCCACGCGCGCCCTGGCCTGCGGGTCCGTCACCCCGAGCCCGGAGTGCGGAGCGAGACACAGCACACCCACCTTGCCGATGTGCTGGTTGGTCTGCACACTCCTGGCCGCGGTCGCGACCTGGTCGAGGGTGTACGTCGTCGACAGTGCCGGCAGCAGACGGCCCATGCCGAACAGCCGGTTGACCTCCCACTGCTCGTGCAGGTTGGCCCCGTGGCTCCCGATGATCCTCTTGAGCCGCATCCACAGGTAGCGGTTGTCGTAGGTGTGCTGGTAGCCGGTACTGGAACCGCAGGTGACCACCGTCCCACCGCGTCTGGCGAGAAAGACCGAGGCCTGGAATGTCTGCTGGCCGACGTGCTCGAAGACGATGTGCGGATCCTCGCCCGCCGCGTCACGCACGGCGGCGCCGAGCTTCTTCCATCCCTCCGGCCGCTGCAGCAAGGTGGCGTCACCCTCGTCGATCTCCGAGCGGTTGATGACCGCCTCACAGCCGAGGGACCGCAACAGGTCAGCTTTTTCGCGGGAGTTCACCACGCCGACCGGGATGCCGCCACCGTTGCGGACGAGCTGGACCGCGTAGGACCCGAGCCCGCCGGTCGCACCCCAGATCAGCACCACGTCCCCCTGCTTCATCTGGGCCCCGCGGTCGCTGACCAGCATGCGGTAGGCGGTGCCGGCGCACAGCGGGTTGACGGCCGCCTCCTCCCAGGTGAGCAGGGCCGGCTTGGGCATCAGCTGGCTGGCCCGCACGATCGCGTAGTGCGCCAGTCCGCCGAAGTTCGTCTCGAAGCCCCACGCCTTCTGCCCGTGGCCGAGCATGCCGTCCCGGTGTGTCTCGTGGTCCTGGTCGTCGACGTAGGCCGTCGCCACCACCACGTGGTCCCCGACCTTCCACTTGCGGACGGACGACCCCGTTCGCACGATGACACCCGAGGCGTCCGACCCCACCACGTGGTACGGAAGGTCATGCCGCGCCTCCCACCCCCCGGCCTTCCCCATCTGCCTCAGGAACTGGAACGTCGGCAGTGGCTCGAACATCGCGGTCCACACGGTGTTGTAGTTGATGGAGCTCGCCATCACCGCGATCAGGGCTTCGTCCGGAGCCAGTTCGGGCATCGCGACCTGGTCCACGGAGAGGGACTTCTGTACGTCCTTGTCCTCGGTGTCCTGGAACATCTTGATGTCGGCCAGACGCACCGTGGCCGCGGCGAACTGATCGGGCAGGGGCAGCTGCTCCAGCGTGGCCCGGTCGGCACCGGCGATGACGGCCTCGGACATGGTCGTGCTCATGGAGTCTCCCAACGGTTCCTGGGCCGCGTTCGGCTGCCCCGCGGTTTCACTGGCCGGTCTTCCCCGCCACCTCTTCACAGCAAGCCGCCTGCCTCGACGCGGCGCAACCGCGCGGTCCTCCGTCTGGCCGCATGACGGGCCGACCGGCGAAGCATCATGAATCACACCAAGCGTGATCAGTTGATCATATCTACATAAAATCGGCGTGTCGGCTGGGTGTGGGGTGGCCGATTTCGGCATGGTCTGCACGTATATGTCGTATGTCGACAGGGTCGTATCCGCCCCGAGGAGTCCCCCGCCCATGTCATCCGCCCGCAGAATGCTCACCGGCCCGGCCCGACTCACCGGGCGTTCACTCCTGGCCTGTCTCCTGCTGCTCACACCCCTGTACGGCACCGTCGCGGCCGCGGCGGGAAACGGTGAGCGGCAGGCCTCCCGGTCGGCCGGCACCGGCGCCCGGATCACCCACGTCGACGAACTCGACGACCGCACGGTGGACCTGACCGTCCGGTCACGGGCCATGAGAGCCTCGGTACCGGTCCGGGTGATCCTCCCCAAGAGCTGGAAGAGCGAGCGGGACCGCACCTTCCCGGCGGTCTACATGCTGCACGGAGGGGCGGACGACTACACCTCCTGGACGCGCGAGACGGACGTCGAGGAACTGGCGGCGAACTCCGAGGTACTCGTCGTGATGCCCGACGGCGGGGAGCACGGCTACTACTCCGACTGGTACGACGGCAGGCCCCGCTGGGAGACCTTCCACACCGTCGAACTGGTCCGGCTCATGGAGCGGAGTTTCCGAGCGAACTCCTCCCGTGCGGTCATCGGCCTGTCCATGGGCGGCTTCGGAGCGCTCAACTACACGGCACGTCACCCGGGAATGTTCCGCTACGTCGCCTCCATGAGCTCGTACGTCGACCTCGACGACCCCACGGTGCGTTTTCTTCTGCGTCTCGGCTCCGTCATGGACGGCGTCGACATCAATCGCGTCTGGGGAGACCCGAAGAGACACGGCGACATCTGGCAGGCCCACAACCCGGCCGCCATGCCGGGCGCCTTCCTCGGAACGAAGGTCCACCTGTCCGCGGGAGACGGAACGCCCGGACCACTGGACGAAGGCAATACGTCCTCCGCGCTGTGGGTGGGCTCGGTATCCGAAGCGGCACTCCCGGCATCGCTGACGAAGTTCGCCGAATCGCTCCGCTCCGCGGGTGTCGACGTCTCGACGAACCTCTACGAACCCGGAACCCATTCCTGGCCCTACTGGCAGCGCGAACTGCACAGCATCTGGCCCACGGTGACCGGGGTACTCTCCTAGCCAACCGGGCCCTCCGCGGGTACGACCAGGAGCGAGGCAACCATGGGCCGGACAGTGGTGATCTTCGCCGCGGGGTCGCGTGGGGACGTCCAGCCGTGTCTGGCACTGGGCAGGGCCCTGACCCGCCAGGGCGATGCTGTCCGCCTGCTGGCCAGCAGCCGCTACCAGCGACTGATCACCGGGGCGGGGCTGCGGTTCCACGCTCTCCCGGCGGACCCCAGCGAGATCATCGAATCACCCGAAGGACAGGAACTGCTGGCCGGCCGACGCAACCCGGTGGCCTTCATCCGCGGCCTCAACCGGATCATGCGGCCACTGTTCGCCCGTCTGCTCGCCGAGACCCAGGCGGGTGCCGAGGGAGCCGACCTCGTCCTGGCGCCCACCTTCGGCCTGCTCGGCGTCCACCTGAGCCAGTACCTGCGCGTCCCGCACGCCCTCGTCCACTTCCAGCCCAGCCAGCCGACGGGAGCGTTCCCCCACCCGTTCACGCCGGCCGCACGGTTCCTCGGACCCGTCGGAAACCGCCTCAGTTACGAGGCGGTCGACCTGGGAGCGTGGCTGGCGTGCCGTCAGTTCATCAACACCTGGCGCAGGGAACACCTCGCCCTTCCCGCGCTGTCCCCTTTCGCACCGCACCGCCGGCTCCGCCGGGCCCCCGTGCTGTGTGCGTTCAGCCCCACCCTCGTACCCCGCCCGCCCGACTGGGGACCCAACGTCCACCTGACCGGCTTCTGGCACCACGACCAACCCCTGTGGAAACCGCCACGGCGCCTGCTCGACTTCCTGGGCGACGGACCGCCGCCCGTGTACGTGGGCTTCGGCAGCATGAAAACCAGCGATCCCCAGGCCACCGACCGCGTCGTTCGCGCCGCACTGCGGCGGGCGGGACTGCGCGGGGTCCTGGCCGGAGACCCCGCGACGAGTGACGACGACATGCTCGCGGTCGAGGAGACCCCGCACAGCTGGCTGTTCCCCCGCATGGCCGCGGTGGTCCACCACGGCGGTGCGGGCACCACCGCCTCGGCACTGCGTTCCGGAGTGCCGTCCCTGGTCTGCCCGTTCTTCGGCGACCAGCCCTACTGGGCCGACCGGGCGCACCGCCTCGGCGTGGGGCCCACGCCCCTGCCCGCCCGGCAGCTCACCGTCCCCGCTCTCGCCGACCGCCTGCGAGCCGTCACCGAGGACAGCGACCACGCCGAGGCGGCCCGTCGGCTGGGCCGGGCGCTGACGGCCGAGGACGGGGTCGAGCGCGCCTGCCAGGTCCTGAACCAGCTCGCATAAATCGGCTCATCTGCCGCTTCCCTCACGGGAGTGACGTCTGGACTGCGCGGCCGCCCGCATGGGCAGACACCGCCCGGAAGGTTGCTGCGGCAGTGGATCGTTCCCCCACGGCACTGCCGCGGCGACCCTCCGGTCGCATCTGTGCGAGGGGCGGGTCGTTGAACTCGTCATGAGGATGTGGGACGAGGACGGGTCCCCGGCGGACTTCGCCGGGCTGACGGTCGACGACTGGCTGGACATCGGCCAGGGGGACTGCGGTTGCTGCCGCACCCTCCCCGCTGCCGTCCCCACCGCCGACTTACCCACCAGGTGCGACAGCGTGCGGGCGACGATGGAGTGGGCACGGATCGTCATGCTTCCGGTGGCCGTCATCACCGTCCTGGCCGCGCTGACGATGGTGGCAGTGGGCTGACCCGGCCCCGCACGGGCACCCCGGCGGACGGTTCCACGGCGTTGCTGATCTCGATCGGGTGAAGGTGCCAGGTGGGGAGAACGATCACGTCGGCGAAAGGCGTCATGGCCGACATGAAACCGATTCAGGACGTGCACATGGCGGAGCCGGGTCTGCTGGTCGTGGATGCCGCGGCCGCCGATGAGGAGACAGCGCTCGCCTTCCACCGGGCGGTCGCCCATCGGTGGGCGACCGCGGCCGCCGACGAGAAGACGGCGATCGCCTTCGAGCGCGCGGTCGCCGAGCCGTGGACGGCCACGACCACGCCCCCGGCCGCGACCGTGTCCGGCGAGCGGGCGCCCCGGGTGCCTCGCCAGTCCGGGGTGTGGCTGCGCTTCTACCTGGACCTGCGTGAGGAACTCGGCACCGGACGGTGACCGCGGCCGACCCGGCCACCGGCCGCCCCGCGCCGCTTCCCCCTGCTGATGGGCAACCCGCGCCAGGTTCGCCGTAAGCAGGCCATTACGGCCGCCCTATTTCCCTGACTACTGCCGTACAGCCGCCTTCTCTGGTTGTCCTAAAAGGTACATAAGTCAACAGGTGACACTCAATCGGGTGTGTCGGAAATAGCAGGTTAAGAGAGGCCTGTGTTAGCGTCTGTGACGAGTTGGACACGGTCCGTAAGGAGGGTCGTGTGTGTGAAGGGATCGGAGACGTGATGCACAAGTTCAAGAAGGCTGCGGCCGTAGCGGCCATGGTCGGCGGCCTGGGCCTCGTCGGCAGCGGTGTTGCCAGCGCCAACGGCGGCCACGACTACGACGACCCGTTCGATTTCGCCGTCAACAACCTGCAGGTCGTGAACTGCGACCAGGAGTTCGACGGCGGCCTGGCCTTCGCCCCTGTCGGTTCGACCACCGGTGACACGGAGCAGAACATCGGCAACTTCTGCACGGTGATCGGCTCGATCGACTAATTGCAGGATGCCGTGTAGGCCAGGTCTCATGCTTCCGGTGCGGGACCTGGTCTTCAGTCCTTGTGGTGTCTGACGCCCCGTTCAGGGTGCGAACAGGAAGTGCCTCCGATCGGCGCGGACGAGGGCCCATGTGGGTTCTTGCTCCAGCGTCTGACGGAGGCACTTTGTTTTTCAGTCTATTTTTCCTATCTCACCGTAAAACGCATATAGCTCAATTGCCTTCACTCAATCGGGCGTGTCGGAAATAACGGATTAAGGGAAGTCTGTGTTAGCGTCCGTCGCGAGTTGGACACGGTCCGTTAGAGGGCCGTGTGCGTGAAGAAACCGGAGACGTGATGCACAAGTTCAAGAAGGTTGCCGCCGTAGCGGTCATGGTCGGCGGCCTCGGTCTCGTCGGCGGCGGGGTTGCCAGCGCCAACGCCGGGCACGACCTCGACGACCTGGTCGGCGCGGGCGGCAAAAACCTGCAGACCGTGGACTGCACGCAGACCTACGAGGGCGCCGGCCTCGCCGAAGTCGAGCTCCCCGACATCACCGGTGACGTGAACCAGAACTTCGGCAACTTCTGCACGGTGATCGGCTCGATCGACTGATTGCAGGACACGCGTAGGCCAGGTCTCGCACTTCCGGTGCGAGGCCTGGCCTTCCGTCCGAGGAAGAGCCTCCGACAGTGCGGACGAGGGCCATATGGGTCCATGTTCCAGCGCCTGACGGAGGCGTTTTGTTTTTGGGTCAGCCGGCCACTTTGAGCCCGCGCTCGCCCACCGCGCCCCGCGCACTTCCGTATGAGACGCAAGTGAACTTTGAAGCTTTCCATAAAAGGCACATAGATTAACTAGTAGTACTCAAACGGGCGTGTCGGGAATGGTGCAATAAGAGAGACGCATGTTAGTCTCTGTGACGAGTCGGACACGGTCCGTAAGGAGGGTCGTGTGCGTGAAGGAATCGGAGACGTGATGCACAAGTTCAAGAAGGCTGCGGCCGTAGCGGCCATGGTGGGCGGTCTCGGCCTTGTTGGCGGCGGAGTCGCCAGCGCCAACGGCGGCCACGACTACGACGACCCGTTCGACGGTGGCATCAACAACCTGCAGGTTGTCGACTGTGAGCAGAGCTTCGACGCCGGCGCCGCCTTCGCCCCCATCGGTTCGGTCACCGGTGACACGGACCAGAACATCGGCAACTTCTGCACGGTGATCGGGTCGATCGGCTGATTCCGGGACGCCGTAGGCAGTTGGGTCTCGCACGTCGAGTGTGAGACCCCGCTCCTTGGTCCTCGCCGCGTCTGGCGTCCTGCTCACCTGTCGGCTCGGGGTCGCAGGGGAAAAGGACGGGATTCGCGGAGCAGGGGATGTCGAGGATCAGAATCCAGGCGTCCCCTTTGCTGTGCCGATCTAGTGCTGTGCTGATCGAGGCCACGACGATGTGAAGTGGCCGCGAGTCAATCTATGGAGAATCGCGTGCGCAGGTTCAAGAAGGTCATGCTGGTGACCGCCGCCATCGGTAGCATCGGTCTGACGGGTGCCGGGGCCGCCCAGGCTCACGACGCCGGCGGTGACACCCCCGACTCCACCACCGACAACGCGCAGTTGTTGAAGTGTGAGCAGGAATTCACCTCCTCCCTGATCACAGTCAATGCGCCGGTCACCGTCCTGGGTGAAAGCGTCACGAACATCGGTAACTTCTGCACGCAGGTCGGTCCACGCTAGTGATCGATTGATGTGTCGATCCAATACCGCCAGCGGCCATCCTCCGGATGGCCGCTGATGCTTTTCCGGGAACCGGGAGGAGGAGCGTTTCCCGGTATCTGGCCGGGTGTGCGACGCGTGGCACTTCTTGTTCGCTCCGATATGATCCGATAAACTCCATTCCTATCAGCAGCCATACAGGACCATTCGGATTAATTTCCATGGCTACTCGTCCGTAAGGGTGTCATCCACTTGATCGGGCGGGTTACTGCTGATGCAACATCGGTTCCATCCCTGTGTTGAAGAGAATGTGAGCCGACATCGCGCCTCGGAGGGAATGTGAGTGGTGTGATCATTTTTCCGCGTTGTCCGGAGACCGGGAAAGCGTCGTTTCGCACTGAATCCGAGGCGAGAACCTGGCTGATCAAGCAGCCGCTGCTGGACAGGATCCCGGATCGTATTTACCGATGCTCGGACTGTCGGTACTGGCACTTCACCGGATCCCATCACCTGACCAGTCAGAAGATCAAGTTGCAGCGAAACCACGGCAGGCGTGAAGCCGCCTCCCGGCGTAACGGGAGGCGGAACAGGCACTGAATCGCCGCATCGGCACGTCAGTCCTGGCCACGGTACGTAACGGCCGGCTCCACAATTCCGGGCCGGCTTTTCCCACTTCCCTGATGAGAAAGACGACGAGAGTGCGACAGAACCTGAGCAAGGGAATGGTCGTGACCGCCGCCGCGACGAGCATCCTGTCCCTGTGCGTCACCCCGGTGTTCGCGGACTCGGCCTCCGAGGGGCCCCCAGGGGCATCGCTGGGCGCCGTGTCCGGCACGTCCGCTGCCCTTTACGACGACAGCGGTGGCAGCGGCTACGGCGATGACGACGAGTCAGTCGCTGACGACGGGTCAGGCGATGACGCCACATCAGGCGTCAGTGGCGGCTATGGCGATGACGACGGATCAGGCCTCGATGACGGTTACGGCGATGACGGCGGCGACGAGTACGACGGCGGCTACGGCCAGGACTCGGACGAGCCCGGCGGCTACGGTGACACACCGCCCCAGCCCCCGAAAACCCCCACCACGCCACGCGTGTCACCGCCTCCCCCCAAGCCACCGGTGACGTCGCTGGCACCGGCTCCCCCGCCCCCCGTCAAGGTGGCGACGCCACCTGCCCCACCCGCGACGAAGCCGCTCACCCTCGCCGAGAGCGGCCCCAGGGAGAACGCGTTGGCCGTCTCGGGACTCGCCGCTCTGCTGCTGACCAGCGGCACCATCCTGTATCGACGAGGCCGAGCCGGCTTCTCCCGATAGCGCTCCGTTCGGGTGCCGGACCAAGCGAGTCCGGCACCCGGCACCCCCCTTGGTCAGAGGGGCGTTCTCCAGGGTGCCGCGCTGCGGCCTCCGCTCAGCGGTACCGGGACCTTCCCGGCGGGCGGCGCGGTGAGCAGTCGGCGGCGTACCCCTCGTACGAGCGTCGCCGCCGTGAAGGTCGCGCCGTGCACGAACCGCATGGACGGGCCGAAGGCGGAGGCGGTCAGCAGACCCGACAGGAACAGGCCCGGGTACGAGGACTCGAAGTCACGCCCCACCGCGGGGGAACCGTCGGCGGTCGTCAACAGGCTCCGGCGCAGCTCGGGGGAGAGCAGCCCGAGCCGGTCCGCAGTCGCCCGGAACCCCGTGGCCGCGACCACGTGCTCGGTCTCCAGGGAGCGGGTCTCCCCAGTCCGGCTCACCGTCTCCAGACGGACGCCGCCCGGCACCGCACGGGCCGCGGCGACCTCGCAGCCGAGCAGCGTCTCCACCGTCGGCTCGACCCGGTCCCGTACCCACCAGGCGCCCGCCGGTCCGAGCGCGGTGGCCGCGATGCCGACCCGGGTCGGCTCGGGGAGGCGACGGAAGAGGTCCGGGCACTCGGCGTAGAACCAGTTGCGCCAGCCGCAGCCGAGGCCGCTGTGCGGGGTGCGGGCCGACCGCCACCACGGTCGCTGTGCGGGCGGCGGCACGTCGTTCCAGCGCAGCCGTTCCGCCCGCGCCAGTACCCGTACCCGTGTGCCCTGTTCGGCGAGGAGCGCCGCGGTCTCCAGGGCCGCCTGGCCGCCGCCGATCACCGTGACGTCCTTGCCGCGGAAGCGGCCGAGTTCGCTGTGGCAACTGCTGTGCGTGACGAGGGTGGGGTGCAGGCCCCGCAGCGGTGACGGCATCTGGGTGAAGGGCAGCACGCCGACCGCCAACGCCACCGTCCGGGCACGCAGCACCTCCCCGTCCTCGGTGACCGCCTCGAAACCGGCCGGGTGGCCGACCACCCCGCCCACCAGGCGCTCGTCCACCTCCGGCACGGCGTTGCGCGCGAACCACAGGCCGTACGCCGCGAACGTCTCCACCGGGATCGGCTCCGCGTGACGCGCCACGAGGCCCCGGGTCGCGCAGTACGCGTCCAGGCGCCAACGACCGTCCGGATCGGCGAGGTTGGAGGCCCACGGCTCCGACTTCAGGAACATGCCGCGGGGCATGTGGTCCCGCCAGGACGCCATGGGCCGCCCGAGGATCCGCAGGTTCAGCCCCGCGGCCGCCGCGTGTGACGCGATGGACAGGCCGTACGGGCCGGCGCCCACCACCAGCAAGTCGTACATCAGTGACTTCTCGCGTTCTCTTCGTCGGACAGGGACGGTGCGCCCGCCTGGCGGCCCACCCGGGCCGGCACGGGCGCCGCCGGGGCCGCGCGCAGCCGCTCTCGCACCCGGCCGGTCACATGACGGCACCACAGGGCCCGCATCGCCCGGCCGGGAGCCCGGTCGTCCGGGGCGTGCCAGGCCAGTTCGCGTCCGCGGGGCGCGGGTCGAAGCGCGGCGAGCGGTGCGTAGTTCTCCACCACGAACGACCGCCCCACCATCGGCGCCCCCGCCGGGAGCTGCCGGTGGGTCAGGTCGAGGTGCAGGGCGCGGACGACGTCCAGTCCGGCCGAGTCGGAGAAGAGCCGGAACTGGGCACCGGGGCGCGGGTTGAAGTCGAGCAGGTGGTAGCTGCCCGTCGTGCCGCACAGGCGGAAGTCGAGGTCGAAGATCCCGCGGTAGCCCAGCTCGCCGATGAGCCGTTCGGCGAGCGCCCGCACCTGCGGGTTGTCCGTCCAGCGGCCGACCACGGTCAGGCCCGCCCCGCGCGGCCAGGCCCGCTGCTTGCGCCCCGGACCGCCCGCGCGCACGGCGCAGAAGCGGTCGGCGTATCCGTGGAAGAACCAGTCGCGGTCCTTGCCCGGCGGCAGATACGCCTGCAGCAACAGCGGGCTGCCGGCCTCCTCGACGCGCAGATAAAGCTCCGTCGCCTGCTGTACGGATTTCACCAGCACCGTGCTGTGCAGTCCGCTCCCCGAAGGCAGCTGCCAGGGCCGGCTCCACTTCGCCACCATCGGCAGCCCCAGGTGCCGGGCGGCGTCGACGGCCCGCGCCGGGCTGTCCGGGACCAGCGTCACCGGGTGCGGGATGCCCACCGACGCGCATACGCGGGCCAGTTCGGCCTTGTCGGCGACGCGTTCGGGCAGTGCGCCGGGTGTGGCGGGCAGCAGATAGGAGGGGGCGAGCTCCTCGCGCATGCGGCACACGGCGACCGCGCTCGCGTCGTCCATCGGGACCAGAACGGCGGGACGCGCCACCCGCTCGGCCACCCGGCGCAGCACGTCGGCGATCTCGCCGGGGGACGCCCCGGGCGGCGGCGGGGGGTGCATTTCACGGACGAAGCGCGAACTGGTCACGGGACTCCCCGCGGAATCGGCGACCACATGCACCTCCACCCCCGCTCTGCCGAGCGAGCGCACGGCTCCGAGCGTTCCGTGGTGAAAGGGATTCCGGTCGATCCGCAGCAGAACGGCGGGAACGCGGGTGTCGAGCAGTGGCACGGGCTTCATTCCTTCGGATCGGCTCACCCTTACAGGGGAGTGAGGTACTCGAAAGCCGTAAGGCCGGTGGCGATATTCCATTTTGTGTGACTAACTGCATGTGACTGGTTGTCAGTAGACCGACCACAAAGGCAGCAGAACATCAGCGGCACAATCAGCGGCAGAAGCAGAACAAAAGCAGAGGACAGCGAGAGAGCGGGGAGAAAAGCAGGCATGGTTCCACAGCATCGCCGGACCCGGACCAGGCGGCTGACGGTCGTCGCCGCGGCAGTCGCCCTCTCCAGCACGCTGGCGTCCGGCGCCAGCTTCGCGGGGATGCCCCCGTTCCCCGATCCCTCCGCTCCGACTCCGGCCCTCCCGGCCCCCATGGCGCAGATGCCGCCCGCGGTGACCGAGCCCGCCGCGCCGCAGGCACCGCAAGAGGCCGCGCTCACCCCGGCGCCCCAGGAGGCCGCGCTGCCCCCGGCATCGCAGGAAGCCGCGTTCCCCCCGGCAGCGCAGCAGCCCGTGCTCACACCGGCAACCGGGAGCCCGCCCCTCATCGAGCCGCCGCAACCGGCCCCGGCGACCCCTTCGGTCGACGGGCAGACGACCGGGGTACCCGCGCAGGAGAGCCCCGCGTTCGGTGCCTTCCTCGACTCCGGAACCCCGGGCGTCGCGCGCATGTCGCAACTCAGCCGGTGGCTGGGCGGTGCCGAACTGCGCGTCGGGCACAGCTATCTGCCCGGCGACCGCTGGAGCAACATCGAGGGCGCTCCCGGCTTCCTCGAGGGGTGGGCGCGCTGGCGCAGGGCGAAGGACGACCGGATGTTCGTCCTCAACGTGCCCATGCTGGAGCGCAACGAGGAGGGTGTCTCCGACGGTGAGGTCGGGTGGCTGCTGCGGGAGGGCGCCAACGGACGCTTCGATCAGCACTTCCGCGCCCTCGGTGAGCGGCTGGTGGCCTTGGGTGTGCCGGACACGGTCCTGGTACTCGGCTGGGAGATGAACGGCACGACCTACACCCATCGCTGCGGGCCCGACCCGGAGGCCTGGAAGGCATACTGGAACAACATCGTCAACGCCATGCGTTCGGTGCCGGGCCAGGAATTCCGGTTCGATTTCACGCCGAGCCGCGGCCGGGACGCGATTCCCTGGACGGAGTGCTATCCGGGGGACGACACCGTAGACATCATCGGCATGGACACGTACGACCAGCCGCGGGGAATTTCGTTCGACGAACAGGTGACGGAGCCCTACGGACTTCAAGCGCACGTGGACTTCGCGCAATCCCACAACAAGCCTATTTCCTATCCAGAATGGGGGCTCTTCCGCAATGGCGACAACGCCGAGTACATGCGGCGGATGCTCGCCTGGATGGATGAGCACAAGCCGCTGTACAACACGTTGACCGACTACTGTCCGCACGGTGTCTGGCAGTGCCCGGCCAACCCCGGTTCCTCCCAGGTCTATCAGTCCGTCCTCTTCGGTCGGACCGGCGACCCGGCGACGCTGCCCGCGCCCACCGCACCTCCCACGTCGTTGCGTCCGCTGGGCTGTTCGCCGCTGCGCCTCGGTGACTGGGCCGAGTTCTGGCTCCGCCGCAAGGCGTGCCTGCCTCTCGACAGCTGGTCGCGGACCCGATAGGGCTCGCCGGTGACCTCGGGTCCCGTCGAGGGCCCGCCGTCACCGGCCCGCTCCTGGAAGCGACTCAGTAACTCCTTGCCCCGCCGACGCGCGGCCACGTCGCCGATCACCGCCGACATCAGCGGCGCCGTGCGTCGCCGGGCCAGCAGCAGCCGCTGGTTGGCGACGGGTTCGGGACGCCAGTGGTGCTTGTAGGGCTCGTTGCCGCGCAGCAGGCTGAGCGTGCCCGGCCCGCCGACCGCCGTGTACTGGGTGCACGCGTCGAGGAGCATCACCGCCACGTCCGCCTTGCGTTCCCGCAGGCGCGGATGGGCGCCGTACAGGTATCCGCCCGTGAGCCGCGGCGACCGCAGCGTGAGGTCCACCGCCACCACCTCGTCGTCGAGCCGGAACTCGGTGACCACCGCGTCGCCGCGGCGCGCCATCGGTCCCACCGAACGCACCAGGTGCTCGCAGAAACGCGTCTGCAGATGCTCCGACGTCACCCTCCGGCCCTGCCACTGCAGCCGGTGCAGTTCGAGCAGCCGCTCGAGTGCCGCGCCGACCTGGTCCGGCGCCACGACGTGCCGTTCCACGCCGAGCGACCTCAGCTTGCGCAGCTTGGCGCGGGCACGCTGGGCCTTGCCGGAGGGCAGCCGCGACAGCAGCTCGTCCATGGGCACGGCGGGCAGCTCCAGACACAGGGAGTCCGGCATCCGTCGGCGCGGCCCGCTCCAGCGGTCGTAGACGTGCTCGACCGCGCTGCCCGGCCGCACCTCGCGGAAGTCGATCAGCGCGGTGCGGGCCGCGGCCGACAGTGCCTGGGCGAGCGCGGCGGCCGCCCCCTCCGCCCGGCCGTCGTCGATGAGGACGTCCCCGTAGTCGGAGATGGGTCCGCCCAGCGGTACCAGCGTGGGCACCGGGGCACGCCGGAGCATCAGCGGTGCGGCGGCGACAAGTTCGGCGCCCTCGCGCACGAGCACCAGCCGCAGTCGGCCGGGTCTGCCGTACGACAGCCACCACGAGTGCAGCCAGGCGTGGTTCTGGAACGGGGTCGCCGCGCCGCACCGCTCGTACAGCCGCCCCCAGTCCGCAGCCACCTCGGCGAAGGCACGCGGGTCGGTGACGAGTTCCGTCGTGTACGTCACCGTCACCGCTGTCCGTGCACATCGGCGGCGGAGGCCGGGCCGGGTACCGAGGCGGGGCGGGCCAGCTGGTCGTCCTCGGTCCGCCTCGGCCGTACGAGCAGCGCCAGACCGCCGAGCAGGCCGCCCGCGCTGGTGCCGACCAGAGCGGTCACCACCGGTGACGCGGACGTCGGGTCGGTCGGCCGCACCGCTCGTGAGAACAGCACGAGTTCGACGTGGGTGGTGCTCTTGGTCGCGTTGGCGTGCCGGGTCAGCGCGCGGGTGACCGCGTTGGCCATGTCGGCGGCGAGGCCGGGGCGCGGGGAGGTGGCCGAGACGGCGACCATCGGCGCGTCCGGCGAGGTGACGGTCCGCACGCTCCGCCGCAGCGTCGGGACCGGCACTCTCGCCCAGATCTGGGCGTCCCCGAGCACCGCCAGCTGGGTGGCGGCACGGCCGTACGCCTGTGCGAAACCGAGGGCGGAGGCCGGGTCGGACTTCGAGGTCGGTACCGCGACGACATAGCTGGTCGCCGTGTACGTGGGGTCCTTGACCGTCCCGTAGGTGCCGCCGACCAGGCCGCCGGCGAGCGCGCCGGCCGCGAGCAGCGACCAGGGCCGCAGGATTGAGGTGCGGGCCGGGCGGCCGGGCTGCCGGTGGTGTCGGGCGAGGTTGTCGGTCATGACGAACTGGCTCCCTGAGGTGAGGGGGGCGATGATCTGGACAGGGCCGTCGCGTACACGTTCATGAGCCGGGCGGCACTGCGGGTGATGTGGTAGCGGTGGGCGGCGTCCGGGGCGGTACGCGGCCGCGGCCCGGCCGCGCGCACCCCGGCCACGGCACGGGCGTACGCCTCCGGACCGCCGCGCACCCGCCGGGCACCGGTGGTGGCCTGCGGGGGGAGTTCCTCGATGGCCGGGCAGGAGCCGTAGAGCACGGGCAGCCCCGACGCCAGGGCCTCCACGACCGCCAGCCCGAAGGACTCGTCCTCGGAGGGGGAGGCGAGCAGATCCATGGCGAAGGTGAGGGAGGGCAGGTCGGGGCCGGGGGAGCCGTCGGGGACGTAGGGGCGTTCGCCGGCGAACAGGACGCGGTCGGCGACGCCGGCCTCGTACGCCGTGCGGCGCAGGACGCTCTCCTCCGGGCCGCCGCCGACCAGCAACAGCCAGTGGTCGTCCGGCAGTCGGGTCATCGCCTGGATCAGGACGTCGAAGCGCTTGCCCGCGCTGAGCCGGCCGATCGCGCCGACGACGTAGGCGTCCTCCGGCAGGCCGAGGCGTCGGCGGGTGTGGTGGCGCCGGGACGGGTCGAAGCGGAAACGGGTCACGTCGATGCCGTTGGGGACGACCTCGATACGCGGGGCGGGCACGCCCCAGCGTCGGAGGCGGTCGGCGACCGCGGGGGAGACGGCGACCGTGGCGGAGCCGAGGCGCTCGCTGGCGAGGTAGAGCGCCCGGACACCCGCCGTCAGCTTCCGGCCCTCCATCTGGCAGTCGCCGAGGGAGTGTTCGGTGGCGATCACGGTGCGGACGCCGGCCAGACGGGCGGCAAGGCGGCCGTAGACGCAGGCGCGGTAGAGGTGGGTGTGCACCAGGTCGTAGCCGCCCGCGCGGATCAGGCGGACCAGGCGGGGCAGCGCCGACAGGTCGCGGTTGCCGTCTATGCCCAGGTGGTGCACGCGGACGCCGTCGGCGATCAGGCCGTCGGCGACGCTGCCCGGGTTGGTGAGGGCCACCACCTCGCAGTCGGCGGTGAGGTGCCGCAGCAGCAGCCGGAGCTGCTGTTCGGCGCCGCCGACGCCCAGGCCGGTGATGATGTGCAGAACCTTCATGGTCACAGGCCCTCTACGGGGCGTCGGCGCAGTCGGTGCAGCTTGTGCTTGAGGTGCAGCCGCCAGGCGGTGTCGTTCTGGCCGATGTGCAGACGGGGCAGGGCGTGCGGGCCGGTCAGGGGCCCGGGGTCGATGGCGCAGGCATAGCGGTACCCGGCCTCGCGCACGGCGGAGACGGCGCGCTCGTCGACCGTGCCGTACGGGTAGCAGAAGCTGTCGACGGGCGCGCCGACGATCTGGGCCAGCTGGGTTCTGCTGTCGGTGACCTCGGCCTTCAGGGTGGCGTCGTCGGCCCGGGTGAGATCGACGTGCGTCAGACCGTGCGAGCCGATCTCCACGCCCGCCGAGGCCGCGCGCCGGATGCCGTCGGCGGTCAGCAGCGGCTTGCGCGGGCCGAGCGGGTCCCAGGAGTTGACGCCGCCGAGCCGCCCGGGCAGGACGAACAGGGTGGCACCGCAGTCCCATCGGTGCAGCGCCGGAAGGGCGTGGTCGAGGAAGTCGGCGTATCCGTCGTCGAAGGTGAGCCCGACCAGGTGCCGCCCCTCGCCCCGGGCGCGGGCGGCGAACAGCTCACGCAGGGACACCCCGCGCAGCCCGCGCCGGCGCAGCCAGGCCAGCTGCCGCTCCAGCCGCTCGGGAGTGACCGTGATGCGGTACGGGTCGTCGGAGCAGTCGCCCACGGAGTGGTACATCGCCACCCATGGGAGGGGGCCGGGCCGTGCCGCGGGGCGGCTGTCGGTACCGGCGGATTCAACGGGAGCGACCATGCCTCAGCCTTCGTGTGACGGTGCGTACGGAATGAAGCGCGGACGTGCAGCCCTGGATCTCCAGGGCCAGGCCGAGCACGAGGAAGACGGCGGCAACGGTCACGCATCCGGCCGCCAGGCCCACCACCTGGGACTGGGGCGTGCCCGCGGCGACCGTCCCCGCGGCGGTCGCGACCCCCGCCGTCAGCACCAGCCCGCTCAGTTCCGACAGCACCTGTCGGGTGCGGATCGGGACCCCGCGCGAGCTGCTGTACCGCGCGGCTCTCGTACGCGTTTTCGGTTTACGGTGAGCGGCCCGGTGGCGGCCCCGGGAACCCCGCCCGCGGCGCGAGGGCCGTGTCGGTGCGGTGTCCGGGCCCGGCCCTTCGCGCCTTCGCGCTCCGCGGGCGCCTGCCTGCCCCGTCGGTGTGCCCTTCGCTGTGCCCTTCGGTGTTCCCGGAGGGCCGACGAGCAGCAGCGCGGCCGTGAGGGTGATGCCGGCGGCGTTGGCGGTGGCGATGCCCGACACGCCCCAGGTGCCCACGGTCCCCGCCCCGATCCAGAAGGTCGCGCCGAGGCCGGCGGCCATCGCGACGGTCGGATACCAGGCGGGCCGCCCCGCCGAGAAGTACGAGCGCATCAGCACCCCGACCAGGGTCTGGCCGAGCAGCCCGAGGGCGTACACGCGCATGACGCCCGCCGTAACCGCCGTGTCCTGCGCGGTGAAGGCGCCCCGTTGGAAGAGGATCGCGATGATCTGCGGGGCGCAGGCGATCACCACGGCCGCGCCGACGAGCACCATGCAGGACGCCAGCGCGAGGTCCCGCTCGACGCGGGCGCGGGCCCGTTCCGTGTCGCCGTCGGCGAGCGCCCGCGTCACCACCGGGAAGGTGACCGTGCACAGCATCAGCGAGAGGGTCATCGGGATCTGAGCCACCTTCTGCGCGTAGTTGAGGTACGAGATGGCCCCGGCCGGAAGGGTGGAGGCGAGGAAGCGTTCGATCAGCACCTGGGACTGGCGGCACATGGCGAAGAGGAGAACGGCACTGATCAGCCCGAGGTTCTTCGGGGGTGCCTCGACCGCGACCCCGCTGGGCGCGGACGGGTGACTCCTCAGCTGCCGCCACAGGGACGGTAGTTGCACCGTCACCATCAGGCAGCCGCCCACCGCCACTCCGGCCGCCGCCGCGCGCACGCCCCAGGCCCCGCCGAGCAGGAACATCGTGCTGATGATGCCGGTGTTGTACGCCACGTAGATCGCGGCGGGCGGCAGGAAGCGGCGGTGCGCCCGCAGTGCCGCACTGCAGTACCCGGCGAGCCCGAACGTCAGGACACAGGTCGCCGTCAGCCGGATGCAGTCGGCGGCGAGGCGCGGATCGGGCAGGCCGGGTGCCAGGGCCTCGACCAGGTAGGGGGCCACGCCGATGATGAGCGCGGACACGGCGACGAAGCAGAGGGACAGCCGGGGCAGGGTGCTGGCGACCAGGGAACGGACCGGGTCGCCGCCGGCCCCCTGAGCGCGCCGGACCAGGGCGAAGCTGAACGCCGGGATCAGCGCCATGGCCAGTCCGTCCTCGATGAGCAGCGTGGCCGCGAACTCCGGCACGGTCCACGCGATCAGGAAGGCGTCCGTCTCGCTTCCCGCCCCGAAGAGCCGGGCCAGCGTCTGGTCCCGCACCAGGCCGAGCAGTGCCCCGGCGACCGACAGCGACGCCGTGATCAGGGTGGCCTTGGCGAGGAACCTCCGGGTGTGCCCGGTGAGGTCGGTGCCGTCCACGGGCTGCGCGGTGGCCCGCGCCGGGGGTGCGCCGGCCGTGTCGGCCCCGCGCCCCGCAGCCCGCGGCGTCACGGTCATCGAGCCACGGCCCTCTCGGCGGCCGCGTCCACCGGAGCCGGCGTCCCGGTCTCCGCCTCACCGCTCCCGGCCAGCGCCCACCACGCCACCAGCCCGAAGCACACGCCGGTCAGCACGGTGGCGGGGCCGCCGATGTCGGCGTACAGGAAGTCGGTGAGCTTCCAGATCAGCAACCCGCAGGCGACCAGCGCGCAGTCGAGGCCGTGCGCCCCCTGCCTGCGTGTCCGCACCAACGCCCGCAGCCCGCAGACCACCAGGGCCAGCCAGCTCCCGACGAGGGCCAGCAACCCGATCAGACCCTGCTCGCTCAGCACCAGCAGATACATGTTGTGCGGCGACAGCAGGGGCTGCCTCCGGTACCCGGCCCCCGCGCCCTCCGTGTCGCTGAACGACGACAGCGCCGGTGAGGCGTACGCGTCCCGGTATTCGGGAAAGCCCTTCAACCCGACGCCGGTCAACGGGTGTTCGAGCCACATGTCGGTCGCGGCCGCCCACATCGTGTAGCGGTCGACGACGGACTGGTCGGGGGCGTCGGCGACCTGGCCGATGCTGTCGATCCGCTCCTGCAGCAGCGCCGTGCCGACACCGAGGCCGCCCACCAGCACCACGCCCGCGGCAACCACCACCGCGGTCACCTTGAGGGCGCGTCGCAGCCCGGCCAGCGCCAGTTGCGCCGTGCAGGTCACCGCCGTCGCGATCCACGCGCCCCGGCTGAACGACAGCGCCAGCGGCAGCAGCAGCGCCAGCGCGCACAGCGCGGCGACGGCCCGCTGCCGTACGGACGTCAGCCCCAGCGCGAGGCCCAGCGCGCACACCACGCCGATGGCGACCACCGTCGCCATGCCCATCACGTCCTGCGGCCCGAACGTGCCGACCGCCCGGATCGGCTCGCCCTGGTACGAGGCGCCGGTCCGGGTGACGTACTGGTGCACGCCGACGGCCCCCTGCACGAACGCGATCCCCACGAACGACCAGGTCAGCAGCCGGAAGTCGCCCCGGTCGCGGATCAGCAACAGGACCGCCGCCGGGACGAGCACGAAGATCTGCAGATAGCGGACCAGCCCGGCGGCCCCGGCTCCGGGCGCGTACGACCCCGCGGCGGCCAGGGACAGCCCGACGACCGGCAGACCCAGCACCACGGCGGCCGTACGCGACAGGTCCCGCCGCCCGTCCCGTACGAGACGGATCGCGCAGTACAGCACCATGAGCCCGGACACCGCGTCGGCGGGCCCGGGGCCGGCGTCGCCGCTCGGGGACAGCGGCACCGCCAGCAGGACGAGCACGGCCACCACGGGCAGCACCGGCGTCAGCAGGATGCCCCGGCGCGCCAGCAGCGTCAGTGCGAGGCTCACCGGCTCTCAGCTCCCCGTCGGACGCACGAACGTGGCCGCGGTGCGCAACAGGATGCACACGTCCTGCCACAACGACCAGTCGTCGATGTAGACGTTGTCGAACCGGCAGCGGTCCTCGATGGACGTGTCGCCGCGCAACCCATGGATCTGGGCGAGCCCGGTGATGCCGGTCCGCGAGCGGTGACGGGCCGCGTAGCCGGGATGTGTCCGGCTGAACTGCGCGACGTAGTACGGGCGTTCGGGCCGCGGCCCGACCAGGCTCATGTCGCCCCGGAGCACGTTCCACAGCTGGAGCAGTTCATCGAGCGAGGTGCGCCGCAGCATGCGGCAGAACCAGCTCATCTCGTGTTCGTTGGCCACGCTCCACCGGGTCGCCGCCTCGTGCTCGTCGACCGGGCGGTGCGTGCGGAACTTCAGCAGGGTGAAGGGCACCCCGCCCTTGCCGACGCGTTCCTGACGGAACACCACGCCCGGCCCGTCGGTGATCCGCAGCGCCACCGCGCAGACCAGCAACAGGGGGCTGACCAGCAGCAGCAGCGTCCCCGACACCAGGACATCGAGGATCCGCTTGCCCGCGCTGCCGCGGCGCGTCGCGGACATCTCAAGGCGCCGGCAGGGGAATCCGGCCAGCCGCTCCTGCGTCGCGTACGACGGGGACTCCGCCTCGAGCTCCCACACCACGCAGCCCCGCTCGGACAGCGCGCGCAGCAACCGTCCCTGCTGGGACCGTACCGAGGGGTGCACGGCCAGCACGGTCCGCACGCCGTTCTGCACGACCGCCCGCTCGACCTCCGCACCGGTCGTCAGGACCGGCAGGCCCTCGGCGCCGTCCTGCCGTTCGGCCACGATCCCCACCGGCCGCACTCCGCACCGCGGATGGCGCAGCACTGCGGCGGCCACGCGCTGCGCGGTCGCCGCCGGACCGATGACGAGCGCGGCGTGCGGATGGCGCAGCAGCGCCGCGCGCCACCTCGCGTGCACGGTGCCGCGCAGCACGCAGCCCGCCGCCGCCTGCACGACGAAGCCCACCAGCAAGTCACGCGCGGACAGCGCCTGATCCGGCCGGTACGCCGCCACGAGCGTCGCGAGGGTGAGCCAGGCCAGCGCGGTCCGGCCGCAGACGGTGGGCAGTTCGTCCAGGGCCCCCGGCGGCGACGGGCGGGTGCGGTGCGGTCGCAGCACCAGCGACGCGGCCACCAGGAGGGCCGAGGGGAGCGGACGGAACTGAGTCACGGCCAGGGTGACGGCGCCCAGCAGGGCGGCCGCGCCGTCCGCGACGAGCAGGGACATCGGCGAGGCCGGCCGGGCGGGCGGCCTGCGGGGGGCGAACCGTAACCCCGGGGCGGCGCCGCGGGACGGCATCATCGCGACGGGCGGGAGTGGGTGATCCCGGGTTTCCGTGCCGGGGGAGGAGAGGGCGCTTTCCGCGGTCACGAGTGGATCGACTCCCTAGGCTCTGGGGGCACGACACCTGGTGCGGGCCGCAGGCTGATCAGGTCGCGATAGACGTCCGTGACCGCCTCGGCGGTGTGCCGCACGTCGTGCGAGGACAGGACGTACCGGCGCCCCTGGCGGCCGAGCGACTCGCGCAGCCGCGGGTCGAGCAGTAGGTCGGTGACGGCCCTGGCGAGCGCCGCCGGGTTCTCGGGCGGTACCAGGCAGCGGGCGGCCAGCTCGGGAGGCAGGCTCTCGCGGGCACCGTCGACATCGCTGACCACCACGGGCCGCCCGCAGGCCATCGCCTCCAGCGGGGCCAGCGCCATGCCCTCCCAACGGGACGGCAGAACGACGAGATCGGCCGCCTGGTACCAGGGGACCGCGTCGGTGACGGCCCCCGCGAACAGCACGGAGGCCGGCGCGCTCGCTTGCAGCCGCTCGCGGTCCGGCCCGTCGCCGACCAGGACGAGACGCGCGCCGGGCGCCCCGCCGGCGACGGTGTCCCACGCCGCCAACAGGACGTCCTGCCCCTTCTGCCGGCACAGCCGCCCGACGCAGACCACCAGCGGCGCGCCGGGATCGACCCCGTGCAACGGGCTCAGCCCGGCCCGCGCGGCGCCGACCTGGGCGGGGCAAAAGCGCCGCAGGTCGACGCCGTTGGGGATGACACTCCACCGTCCACTGATCCCGGCACGCTCACCGGTCGTGCGCTCCGCCTCGCTCACGCACACCGTGCGGGAGGCCCAGCGCGCACCCCACCGCTCCCACCGCAGCGCGAGCGCCGAGGTGGCCCCGCCGACGGCCTCGAAGGACCAGGCGTGCGGCTGGAACACGGTGGGGATGCGCCCCCGCACGGCGAGCCGCCCGGCGAGCCCCGCCTTCGCGCTGTGCGCGTGCACCAGATCGGGACGCACCTCGTCGATCACTCGTGCGAGGTGTCGTACCTCTCGCACGAGTGACGGACCCGGCGACCGCGTGGCGTGCCAGTGCCGTACGTCCGCGCCCAGCGGCCGGAGTTCGGTGCTGAGCGCCCCGTCGGGGCAGACCACCGTGACGGCCAGACCGGCCGCGAGTTGCTGCCGTACCAGGTCCGTCACGACGCGGGCGACCCCGCCGTTCACGGGTTGGGTGAGGTGAAGGACGCGCGATCGAGAGTCGGACGGTGGCGGATGCATGTGCGATGTCCTCGGCTCACGCTGGCACTCGGAACGGGGGGAACGCGTCTCACTGCTTGGCGTCGACGGCGACGAAGAGCACGCCGGTCCAAGCCGCGTCCCGCTGCGAAACGAGCCGGAAGGCCAGGTGGTCACCGCCGTGCCGCAGTCCCGGCTTGAGGTTGAACACGTCGGAGTCGTAGCCGAGGGTGCCGGAGTAGGCGGGCACGCGCTGCGACTGCACCTTCCCGGGCTCGCTGATCGTGGAGTTCAGGACGTCGTCGCGGGGGTTGCCGGCGTTGGTGAGGGCGGTCACCGTGGTGCGTCGGGGCGCCGGGGCGGAACGTACGTCAGTGGTCGTGAGGGTGAGGCTGTCGCCCTTCGCGCCGCGGTCACCGTCGTACGTCACCAGGCCCGCACGGCCGCCCGCGTTCTTCGGGAAGCGCAGCCCGGGCAGCCGGACCTCCTGCGCCGTGCCGGACTTCAGCGCGTCGAAGCCGTCCCAGACCGCGAGGTGCCGCAGCGGCGACTTCGCGTTCTCGTACGCCACCACCAGCGTCCAGCCACCCCACGCGCCGGCCTTCGACTTGCCCTTCGCCACGTTGACCTGCGCCACCGTGTACAGACCCGGCCCGCTTTCCCGGACCATCTTCGTGACGTTCGCCGAGGCCTGGAAGGCGTCCGCGCCATGCGCGGCGCGGTGGCCGACGACGGTGTCCGCGAGGACCTCCCGGTACTCCCCGCCCTGTTCGGCGATCAGCACCCGCCCGTTGTCCTTGGGCAGCTTCTGCTCGCCGACGCGCAGGTTGCCGCCCCAGTACAGCCGGGCGTAGCTGACCCGTGAGTTCTTGGGCAGACGGACCTCGGCGCGGGAGGAGTTGTAGGTGTTCGCGTCCTTGTCGACATCGACGTACGTCATGTCGAAGTCGCCGTTCACTCCGGCCATGCCCTCACGCGCGGCCGGGCAGGAGCGCGCCGCCGCCGGCGCGAACCCGCGGGCCTCCTGCGGCGTACGGCAGCTGATGGAGACGTTGGCCGCGCGGACGATGCCGCCGTGCTGGAGCGCGTGGTAGCGCTGGGCGAATGCGACACGGCCCGCCTCCGGCGACGGCGGTGCGGTGGGCGTGACCGCCAGGGCACCGGAGGGAGCCCAGATGCCGGCGAGGGCGAGGGCGCCCACGGTCGCACGGCGCACCAGGGGGGCTAGGGAATTACGCATGACGGCGTTGCCCTTTCGGGAAAGGTTCGGTGTTCAGAGGGCCAGCACGAAGGCGAGGAGCGCGCGACAGCGGCGCGCCGGAAGCCCGCGCCACTCTAACCGCTATCGGCGGTAATCATGTTAAGCCCGGCAAGTGTGTTGGATCGGTGAAGTCGGATTTTTCCGAAATCGTCTTATCGGTACGGATGAGGAGGGGATACGGGCGGGTCGGAGGCGGCGGCGGTAGCTCGTCGGCAGCCTCTTCCGTGCGGTCGCCTGCGGTGACCGCACCCAGTTGGCCCAGCCGGTGAAGCACCTGAACGAGGTCCTTCAGAGGGGTTTGGGGGATCTCATATGAGGACTCGGCATCTTTCGCGCGCAGGGTTTCCGGACCGGTCGGCGCTCGTTGTGCACGGCGTCAGAAATTCTCTCCGGCGACTCAGGTCGTCGAAGAAAGGAACACGATGAAGTCTCTGAAGGCTGCCGCTGTCCTTACCGGGTCCCTGGTCCTCGCCGGTGCCGCGCCAGCGTTCGCCCTCAGTGCGACCGACGTGGCGCACGAGAGCCTCAACGAAGCGGTGACCACCCTCAACAACGGGCCCGTGCACGTGAAGCCGCTCGAGTCGTCGGATGCGCTCGACGTCAAGAAGAAGAAGGAGCTGCTCCTGAAGGCGGTCAACCGCTCGAGCACCGCCCTCGGCAACGGCACCCCGCTGGTGGGTGGCCTGCCCCTGCAGGGCTGACAGCCACCCCGGACGCGATGCCTGCCGCTTCCTGATTCCCAGCGCTTCTGGCATTTCCCGGTGGTACGTGGCAGAGGGCCGATTCCGCGCCGCGCGGAGTCGGCCCTCTGCGTTGCCTGCCGGGTGCCCGTGCTCGCCCGTACCGGTCCCACCCGCCCGCAGTACCGACCGCCGCACCGTGAACCCCTCTTTCGTGTGGTTATCTCGACACGAATGGCCCTTTCGGGTGAGAGAAAGTCCGGGTGTGTACCGGAACGTCTGTAGGGTGCCGCGGTGACCTCAACCACCAGCGAAACGCCCTCCGACGTCCTGATGGTCGGTTTCGCCTCCGTCGCCGGCTCACAACCCCCTTGCGCGCCATGGCCCGTGGGCGGTCGTCGAGGTCCGGTCAGGGGGAAGCCATGACCGGATCGGTGAACAGCGCGACGACTCACTCCGCGAGTTCCACGGCCCTCTCCCCGGAGGCCGACTTCACGAGGCCCGCCGCCGACGCCCCGACACTCGCGGTCGACGCCTTGCCGCCGACCGCACCCCCGTGCCCCACTCCCGTCGTCGAATCCCCGAAGTCCACCAGGCGGAGGCTGCTCCTGCGGGGGCTGGTCGCGTCGGCGGCCGGGGTGACGCTCGCCCCGGTCCTGGCCGCGTTGGTCTCGCGGGACGACGACGCGGGGTTCGACGAGACGTATCGAGGACGGCGCATCGTCGGAGGCAGAGACGACAACCGGCGCCCCGGGGACGACGCCTCCGGCGCGTGGCACGTCACCGTGGACGGCCGGCCACTGCACCTGATGCGGCGCGTGGACGGCAGTTGGATGACCATGATCGACCACTACCAGTCGTATCCGACACCACTCGCCGCGGCGCGGGCGGCCGTCGACGAACTCGGCACCGCACGGTTGGGCGTGTGGCACTCGAGCGGCGCCCACATGGGTGACAGCGGTACGCCGAGCGGCGGCCGGGGAACACAGGGGGGCCATCAGCATGGTGTACACGCGTAAGGACGTCGGCAAGCTCACGCCTTCCGAGCGGCGCCGGTTCGTCGCCGCGCTCCTCGAGGTCAAACGCCGCGGTGAATACGACGAATTCGTGCGCATGCACATCAAGTACTACGTCCCCGACGGTGAGGGCGGCCTGCGCGCGGCCCACATGACCCCCTCCTTCCTGCCATGGCACCGCAGGTTGCTGCTGGGCATGGAGCGGGCGCTGCGCCGCGTGGACGACTCGGTGACCCTGCCGTACTGGGACTGGACGCGCGACCACACCCCGACGGCCGCCCCGTGGACCGACGACCTGCTCGGCGGCACCGGCCGGCGCTCCGACCGGCAGGTCATGACCGGCCCCTTCGCCTACCAAAACGGCAACTGGACCATCAAGGAGAGCTTCACCGACGCCGAGTACCTCATGCGTGACCTGGGCCGCCCCCGGGACCCCATCTCCCTGCCCACACCCGGTGATCTGGAGACCGCCCTCGCGGATCCGGTCTACGACACGGCCCCCTGGAACTCCGTGTCCACCAAAGGGTTCCGCAACAGGCTGGAGGGGTGGGGGCAGGGGCGCGCCCCCCTGTCGTGGCGCAACCACAACCGGGTCCACCGATGGGTCGGTGGCCACATGGCGGGCGGCGCCTCCGTCAACGACCCGGTCTTCTGGATGCACCACGCCTTCGTCGACCTCGTGTGGTCCCGCTGGCAGCGACGCCACGGAGACGCCCGCTATCTCCCCACGAACCCTCCCGGCCAGGGCGACCCCCAGCACGGCCGGATCATCGCCCGGCACGAGAAGATGCCGCCGTGGGGCGTGACACCCGCGGAACTGGAGAACCACAGCTCCATCTACCGGTACGCCTAGATCCTGCGGAGAGGGCTGCCCCGCCTTCGGGCGTGGGACGCGACGTCCCGCAGATCACTCAGGACACTCGAAAGGTGCGTGAGGGCGCCGTCTGGTGGTGACGATGTACGGCGTCAAGATCTACCGGATCCTCACGCACTTCCGGTGACGGCCGGACAGCCCCGGAGCCCTCTGATCGTCGGGGGAGGGCCCGGGGCTTTTGCGTGTCGCAGGTCACTCGTTCTGGCCAGCAGCAACGCCCTTGCGGGGAAGGGTGGGGATAGGCGCCCTCGGCAGGACTCGAACCTGCGGCCAAGCGCTTAGAAGGCGCCTGGCGAGATCACTGGCGCACGTCCTCTGACCTCGCGTTCTTCGGCTTACGACCGCAGACCTGCGGCGCCTTCGACACGCATTCGACAGAGAGGCGGGTGACGCGGGTCGGCTGAAGCCGCAGGCCCGGGGTATCCGCCTGAACATGCTTGCTCTGATTGCCTACCGCTCGTATCACGGAGCAACGACCGTGTGGGCCTTCGTCGTTGCCATTCTCATCGTGCTGGTGGCGGGTTGGTACATCCGGTGCTGAAGGTAGGCGCGGCACTGGCAGACCTGCTTTTCCGAGTCCCGCAGGCCGGCCGCTACGGACGGTTGATCGGGATCTCGTAGACGAGCTCGCAGTGAGCGGCGGGCACCACGATGTCCGCCGTCTCCACGGGCCGCCCCTCGTCGCTGTAGTACGTCCGCCGGATGTGCGTGACGAGTGCTGCCTTCTGGATGCCCAGGAGCGACGCCTCCTCGGCGGTCGCCTGCCGCGGCTCGGGCTGCTCCACGGCGTGGCTGACCGTGATGCCGATCGCGGCCATGCGATTCACGACGCCCGCCCCGGCGTGCGGCCCTCCCTCGGGGAGGATGACGAGCGTGCCGGCGGTGAGGTCGTACGGCTCCCAACTCGGCGACAGCTCACTGAGGGTGCCGACGGGCAGCCCTCTCGCGGAGTTCTTCTGCGTCAGCCACGAGGAGGAGTCACCGCACGGACTGGCCCGTATCTACATCCCGCGCGACCTGGCGCCGGCCGGAATGCTCGACGACGAATCCTCGTGCCCGGAGGCAGTCAGGAGATTTGCCGTACTCGGCCCTCCGCCGGCCGCTGTCCGGGAAACGGTATGCGCCCGCCTGCCCACGCCGGACGAGTCATCGGCTTTGCGGACCCACTCCGCCGTGCCAGTTCTGGCGATCACGCGCGTTGCGACTGACCTCACTGGCCGAGTGGTCGAGGCGGCGATTCTGGTCTTCCCAGGGGATCGAGCCGACGCAGTCTTCACCACCCATCACACGCTCGACGAGAGGCAGAGGTCAGCATGACAACACGGAACGAACTACGCCTCCTCCCGTGGTCGGGCCCGGAGGGCAAGCCTTGTTACCTGAGCACGGATGACAGGGGCGGCTACATGTCCCGCCTGGCCGCCAACATCGAAGCGGATCAACTCGACGCGGCGGCGATCCTGTTGGAGCAGGCTTAGGCCACCCTCGACGACCAGGACGCGAACCCGGAGGACCTACGAGGGTTGACCGGGGAACTGACCGGGACTCTCCGAGACGTGCTCCGCGTGGCCATCAGCCGCGGTCACCTCCTGGGGGCGGGCGAGCCACCGCACCGCTTCTGAAGCAGCCGCCGACGACCCTCCGTCTCAACCGGGGAGGGGAGCCTGAGCACGACTCGGCTCCCCTCCCCGCTGCGTTATGCCAGCTACCGCTGAGCCTGCGGGCACCGGAGCGGCTTGCTCCGACGGCCTGAACCTCAGTCGACGACACTCAGCCACGCTGCGGTGTCGTCGACCAGAGAACCTGGGACGGCCAGCTCAAGTCGCAGCACTGCAACGACTCCGGAGGACCCTTGTGTCCCGGACGACGGAGAAGGTCATGGCCCTGGGCGGGGCACATCCGGCGGGAGGAGTCCACAGGTAGGTCGCGACCGGCTGAGCACCGCATTAGGAGTTCGATCCCCTGTCGTCGACTGCTGCGACGGCCAGACAGAAACGCTGGTGTACGCCCCTGTTCGGCGTTGTTGATCAAGCGACGAAGTCCCGATTCCATGCAACTCTCGCCGCCGCTCAGCCGATACTGACCCATCATGGGGAACGCGTACGCACCGTGCCGGAGAGCGAGACACCAAGCCGGGCTGCAGAGGGGACTGAACTGAGATGGGGGCACGCAGTAGGCCGTCGGGCAGAGAAGGGGCGACGGCCACCGTTCGCCACGAGAGCCGGCGGGTCCTGCGGTGACGGACTTCACCTTCCAGGCGATAGGGACTGGATCCGTCGCCGCCCGCCACATCGGGACAGCGATCACCGGCCCGGTCAACGTTCTGACGACCGAGTTGCTGAACTCGGCGCGCGATGTCCAGGCACCTGCCGGGCTCACCAACCTGCCGCCGCTCCCCCTGTGTTTCGGCCGCACGAGCGAGCTGGGCTGGCTGCGCGGCACGCTCGGGCAGCCGGCCGCCGGGACTGCCGTTGTCCAAGGCCTCGGCGGCGTCGGCAAGAGCACCCTCGCGCTTGCGTATGCCCACAGACACCGTCACGACTACACCGTCATGTGGTGGATTGCCGCCGCATCACCCGACCACATCGAGCAATCGCTGGCCGACCTCGCTCTGCGACTGATCCCCGTGTGGGCCGGCAGCGCGTCAACCGAAGAGCGCGCCGCCTGGGCCATGTTGTGGCTGCAGTGGCATCCGGGGTGGCTGCTGATCTTCGACAATGTTGAGGATCCAGCCGATCTGCAGCCCTACGTCAGCACGTCTGACGGCCACGTCATCGCCACCAGCCGACGATCAGCTAGCTGGCCGACCTCCGTCGCAACGCTGGCTCTCGACGTACTCGACGTGGCTGCAGCGAGTGAACTCCTCTGTAGCCAGGTGCTCGGCGCGACTTCGCCGACCCACCGTCATATACAGGAGACCCGGGCCCTCTCGGCCGACCTGGGGCAGCTTCCCATCGCCCTGATGCAGGCCGGCGCCTACCTCGCGCAGAACCCAACGATCAGCATCGAACGTTACCGCCGAAGGCTGATAGGCGCGTTGGACAAGGCTCCCGAAGGTGTAGACCCAGAGCGCACCGTCGCCCGGATCTGGGGCCAGACGATTAGCACCCTCACGGAGCGCAACCCCCTGGCAGTCCGCGTCCTGTTCACACTGGCGTGGCTCGCCCCCGACGACATCCCAGTTGGACTGCTGACCCCTATCACCGACGACAGCGACGACCTTCACGAAGCCCTAGGGGTGCTTGCTGTCTACTGCATGGTCTCCCTCACTCAGGACTCGGTGAGCATCCACCGCCTCGTCCAGACCACACTCCGGAACCAGGCGCCCATCGGTGACAGCGCGCCAACTGGCAGGCTAGAGGCCGAACGGCTGCTGAGCGCTGCGGTCACCCCCCTGGGAGAACCGCCCGACTCTGGCCGGTCCCCCACCTGGGATCGGCTGCTCCCGCACCTCGTTGCGCTCGCGGCCACCACTCCTGACGGACACGCTGACACCTTTCCCGCCGGACGGTACGCGAGCGCTGCACTCTATCTCCAGGGCCTCGGTCATGACGCCCGCGCCGTTCCGCTGCTCACGGCGGCCCTCGCCCGCTGCGAAGCGCTCGCTGGCGCCGAGCACGAAATCACCATGAAGGTCCGTTCGAACCTGGGCGACGCCTACTACGGAGCCGGGGACTTCGAACGGTCCATCGCCATCCTCGAACCGTTGGTCGCCCAGTGCGCGCAGGTACTCGGCGACTCGCATCTAGGGACGCTCACCGTCGCCGCTAACCTTGCCAACTCGTACCGTGACTCCGGCGATCTGGCCCGTGCCATCACACTCCACGAGGAGACGTTGGCCCGGCGTAGGCACGCACTTGGCAACGATCACCCCGACACTCTCGTCAGCTGCGAGGAACTGGCCCGCACCTACCATGCGTCCGGCGACTTGGATCGTGCTGTCTCTCTGCATGAGGCCACACTCACGCAGTACCAGCGATCCCTAGGACCAACTCACCCTGCCACGCTGAGCAGCCAGCACGGTCTAGCGGCGGTCTACCTCGCTTCAGGCGACCTGTCCCGCGCCATTCCGATGTACACCGCCGTCTTCGCACAATGGCAGCAGGCGTTCGGCGACAGCGATCCCGAAACCATCACCAGCCGGAACAACCTTGCCTACGCCTATCTGATCGCCGGACGCCCTGACCAGGCAGCGCAGCACCTTGAGACGGCCCTGGCCCGATGCGAGGAGGTGTACGGCGAGGCGTACCCAGAGACCATTGCCATCCGTGCGAACCTCGGCTGCGCCTACCGGGACGCTGGAGACTTCACCCGTTCGCTTCCATTGCTGGAGACCGCGGCCGCGCAGAGCGCCCACCTCCTCGGCGACGGCCATCCCCAGACCTTGACCACCAGGAACGGGCTGGCGCAGGCATACCGGGCCGCCGGCCACGATGGACGGGCGATCGCCCAGTACGACACCATCCTCAAGCACCGTGCCGCGCTGCTCGGCGAGACCCACCCCCACACCCTCGCCACCCGAAGCGGCCTCGCGAATGCACACCTCGCGGCGGGCGACCTTGATCGCGCCGTCCCGCTGTTCGAAACCGTCGTCGCCCAGTGCGAGCAAGTCTTCGGCGAGTCCCACCCGGACACCCTGTCCAACTACATCGGCCTGGCCGACGCACTACGCCAGACGGACAACCCGGCACAGGCCGTGCCTCTCTCTGAGTCAACACTGGAGCGGTGCGTCCGTTCGCTCGGCGAGGACCACCCACACACCATGGTGTGTCGGAGCAACCTGGCCCTCGCACACCTCACAGTTGGCGACGCTCCGCGCGCCGTCCAGCTCCTCGAAGCCGCCGTGTGCAACGCCAGCCTCATCTTCGGCGACACACACCCGCACACGGTCACCAGCCGGATAAACCTGGCCGCCGCTCACATGGAGTCCGACAACGCGGCACAGGCAGTCGCCGTCCTGGAGGACGTCCGCGCCCAGCTGGAGGCCGAACTCGGCCGCGTCCACCCGCAAACACTTCACTGCACCGCCATGCTGGCCCGCGCCCTCGGCGGGTCCGGCGGCCTCCCCCGGGCGACCGAACTGCTGGAACACAGCGTTGCGCTCGCCGAGAAGGAACTCGGCGTCACCCACCCGGACACAGTCAAGCAACGGCAGTACCTGGCTGAGATCTATCGGGCCAACGACCAACCCGCCTTGGCTGTGCCGCTGTACGAAGTCAACCTCAACCACTGGCAGCAGGCCCTCGGCGACCACCCCAACGTCCTGAACGCTCAACTCACCCTGGCGGACACCCACCAGGAAGCCGGCGCACACCAAAAAGCGATCGCCGTCTATCGCGTAGCCCTCGGCCGGATCGAGCCCACCCTGGGCCCGGAGAACCCGCTCGTCGCACAGATCCGCGCAAGGATCGACGCAGCCGAGTACGCCACTTCGAGGTCTGACCGTTAGTACTCCATTGAAGCTCTCCGTTTCCCTGGTCAGCGATCTGCCAGTCGGGAGCGTAGCCAGGCGGCGCCAGGGGCGGGAAGGTGTTCGCTGGCTCGCGTGGAGTAAGACCGGTCGACGTTCGCGAATGCGAGTTGCCGCGTGCACGCTGGCTGGGCGGCTTAATCTGGTGCGCATCAGTCATTGACAGGATTTCGGGGGTGGGTTGTGGGAACGGAGATCGCGCAGTTTCTGGAGCAGGCAGGGCCGTATCTAAGTGCGGCTCTGGGTGCCTACGGTGCGGGGGTACTGGCCCGAGCTGAGGACGCTGCGGTGGGAGCCACGGCGAATGCAGGGCGCAGCATCTTGCAGGCGGTCTGGCGGCGCCGGAGCCCGGCCGGACGACCCGAGCTGGAGGCGGCGGTGCGTGAGGCGGCCGAGGAGCCGGAGGACGCCGATGCTGCAGCTGCGCTACGCCAGCAGATCAAGCGGACGCTAAGGGAGAATCCGCAGTTGCTTGCCGAACTGGCCGCCCAGCTTCCCCCGACCGGTGCGGTGACGATCACAGCGGTCGGTGAACGGTCTATCGCCGCACAGACGATCGGCACGGCCATCACCGGAGACAACACAACGATCCGTCCGTGACCCCGCCCCAGCCCGAACGCGGCACCGGTCCCACCGCCTCGGGTCGCCAGCCCGTGGCAGCAAACCGAATCGAAGCTGCCCGTTTTTACAGCCGTGGATGTCAGACGCTTCTGCCGCGTAGCTCTGAAGAGATCGGTCATTGGCGGTCATACAGGCTGCCGGGAAGAACGTGGCGGCCGGTGTTGGGTGCTGGCGGTTGCTGTACTTCGTTGCGATACAGCAACGGCTACCAGTCCCGCCAGTCGTCCGTGATCTCGGTGCGGCTGATGCCTCGCCTCGCCGCCAGTGCGGGGACGTCGATGCCGTGCTCCATCAAGGTCTGATCGATGTAGAGGCACAGCCCTTCACGCTCCTCGGTCTCGTAGCCGACGCCGTCGTGGTCCTCGTTGATCTCGTTCAGCACCAGAACGACACGCTTGATCGCTTCGAAGACCTGCTCGTCGTCCTGGTCCCCGAGCGCCTTCACATCGACCTCGAACGCGCGCAGGGCCTCATCCGTCGCCGCCAGGAGCGACTGAGGGAAGAGCTCCGACAGGAAGGCATCGCGCGGGGCCCGGGCCCCAATCGCCACTTCTTTGGCCTCTTCGTCCACGCGCGAACGCCAACGCATTGATGGTCTGATTGCCATGTCCTGGACCGTAAGCCCAGGCTCTGACATTGCCGTGGCGCGCACGCTTTCCAACTGTGGTGGTGGGATGTTGGGCGGTGTGCGGGGGCGTTCACCTGCGTTCATGGGCGGCTGGTCGTGGGAGCGACTACCGCCTTCGGTCTCGCCCGAACGGCCGTGAACGGCGCTGAATGAGACGGAAACTGAGACGGACGGCGGGGGCCGGGCTAGCTAGCGTCATGGTTGTTGAAGGGTGAGTTATGGCACTGGTCCGCAAGGGATCACGACGGATCGTCGTCGACGGCACGGCCTACCGCTGGCGGTTGCGAGGTCGGCCGACGTACTTCCAGGGGCTGGCCTGGTCGCCGTGCACGTTTGCGGTCGAGCAGGCGGACATCCCAGGCATGACGCTCGTGGTCACCACCAACCAGCCGCATCCGAGCAACTGGTTGGGAGGCGAGGCCATGCCTGTACTGCCGTCCGACCTTGACAAGGCCATTCAGCTTGCTCTCCATAAGGGGTGGAACCCGACGGCTCCGGGCTCCCCGTTCCGCCTTGACCAATCGGCTGGATTCACGCCTTCAACCTGAACGGAGCAGGGAGAGGGCTGGCGCCTGTGCGTCAGCCGACGACAGTCAGCCACGACGGCGGGCGCGCCAACCGACCGCGCACGGGTGTGCCTCGCTGCCCTCCGCCGGCCTCAGCCACGCTGCTCGATCCTCTCAGGGCAAGTCGCGATGGCGGAGACGCGGCAGCGAGGCATTCGACGAGGACGAATTCGTTCCGCAGCAACCTGGGTGGGCAATTGACCATGACCGACTGCACCGCTTAAGTGCGGCGATGGCACGGACAGGGGTCCGCACTTGTCTGTCAGTTCTCTGGTTGCCGGGAGGGCTCTTTCTTCGCCTCGAAGAAAAAATCGAGTGCTCCCTCGAATTCGACAATATTGTCAGGTCGCTTGAGCGGCATTCCCTGCTTTAGGCGGCACCTGTAAATAATGGTCATGCAGTACAGGGAAACGGCCTGCATGTACCTGTTCAATTCTTCCTTGTCTATTGCGACCCTTTGACCTTCAGTGTATGGCAGGTGTGGGCAGTTCTTTGCCATTTTCCGGTCTGCCACTCCACCTCTATGGGCCCAAACATTCCTTACGTTCTGCAGGTCATATAGAGCCTGCTTCACTCGCTTGTCCACTCGACCATCCAGGCCGACGGCACCCAATAGAGCTTCAAAACGGCTGACTCCGCCCCGCAGATCAACTTTAAGGTCCCTCTGCACCTCATTCACCAAGAATCGCGTCCGGTCTTCATCACTCATTGCCTGAAATTCGGCGAGCGGGACCTTAACTTTGGCGAATGCAGAATTGGCGAGGAGTTCCGGGAACATGGAAACCCATGAAATGACAAGGTCTTCCACTGCGGCCTCTAGCGCCCCCCAAAGGCCCATCAGGGAGTGGGCGTGAAGGAGGGGGAAACCGTTCTCCATCTCCTTCTTTGCGAACTCGGCATGGGTCTTTGCTTCGTTATATACGTCATCATCAAAACCCTCCAGGATCTCCATAATTTCCGGGTGGGTGGACACCATGTGAGCCCCCTTGTGAGTCATGCTCGCAAGGTTGCCCATTTCCTCGATGTATGCACTGAGGCGCCCGAAGGGCTCTTTCCATTTCGCTTGCGTCTCACTGACCTTGTCCGCCATGTGTGAAATTTAGCAGCGACTTCTTCGCGCATCGCTTGGTTTTGGAAGTTTAGTGGACTTTCGTGTCATATGTTCCAGATTTGACACTTTATGCACTTTAGGTCAGTTGAGTAATGGCCAAGTCAACCTATCGATGATCTTAAAAACCGTCGTGGCAGCGATGTCACTGCGGGTTCAAACCGCACCGTCCCCGCAAGCCCTGACCCGGTGAATCGGTTAGGGGCCGCTCTCATAAGCCGTCCGCTAGTCACCGTGGTTCCCCCTCAGCTCCCGGTCGATCGGGCAAGGCAGGGGCACGGGCACCTTCAGTGTCGGCCGCCTGAACCTCAGCCGACGACAGTCAGCCACGGCGGCGGGCGCGTCGACCGACCACGCACGCGTATGCCTCGCCGCACCCCCACCGGCCTCAGCCACGCTGCCATGCCGTCGCCGAGAGCAAGCCGCGCCGGCCGGGCCGTGCGATGGCTTGAGGGTCCCCCACCTCAAGGCCCTCAGCTTGGGAAGCTCGGGTTTCCTGGCGGCGGCTGCCGCGCTGACCTGCGGCGGAGCGGTGTTGGAGTCCTGATCGCACCTAGGGCGAGTTCCCGCTGTTCCCCGTCCCCGCAGTGTCTGGCACGCGAATGGCACGGTCCCTTTGCCTCGAACGTCCCTTGGCGTAGCCGAACCCCTGAGTGTCTGAGCCTCAGCTGACGACAATCAACCACGATGGCGGGTGCGCCGAGCCCCCACGCACGCGTGTACCTCGCTGCGCCCCTGCCAGCATCAGCCACGCTACTGGCCTGTGGCGTCGACCAGCCTCAGGACAACGACGGCCGGTCCGTGGCTGAAGCGCGTTGTGGTGCGCCTCACCAAGATGCACGAAACTGGGACCCCGTCCATAATGGAAAGTGGCCCATATAGCAAGGTTCACTGGGAATGGCTTGCGGCCATAGATTATACAGAGGGCACGGAGACGAAGTGATCTCCATCTTCCTCAGCCCTTGATCGGTCAGGCTGATATTCCTCGTCGACCGGAAACTTGAGGCTTCGGAGCTCCAGGAACCACTCATGACCTGCAGCCTGTTATGCGGTTATCCATAACCATCATGGCAGCCGCCAGGCTGCATCGAGGTATCAACTGCATTGTTTCGCACATTGGAAGTTGCTCCATGATTGGAAAACTTCTGCCGCGCTGGCATCTTCCATGGGCGACGGCGTTCGAAACCACTGTCGATAAGTCGCTGGCCCTATTGATTCATGTCACCAGACGGCACGAGCCCCTACATCAGCACTTCCTGAAGTTCGCACACTTGTGGAGAGAGGCTTGGTGGCTGCTCACCCCGCCGAAGGTGGAGTTCGCTCGAGAGGCTGCGACCCGGCCGCAGACGGGAGTCTATGGGACTGAAACGAGCCTCGGAAAATACGTATTCCCCGAACAGTATTTTCGTTCGCATCCGATGGTCACCGCCTCTCGATACGAGGATTTGCGGCAACAGTTTTTTCGGAGTTTCGTGATCCGCGGAATGGGCCTGCGCTTCACCATTCCTGGAGTCTCTCTGGCACTCCTACCATTCGGCCGGAAGCATAGAACGATATGGCGCCTCAAGATTGCCTTGGCGGCCACCGCTGTCGCAGTCTACATCGTCTTCACCCCCCTGTGGCTGCTCAGATGGGTGGAGATATATCAAGGCCAGCTTGCTGGAGCTTACATAGACGCAGAAATAGCGGGTGACCCTGACGAATTGGAGCGCCTGGCGCGAAATATACACCAAGTAGCACTGGACGCGGTCCATGAGTCATCGGTTAGCGGAAAGCCGCTCGTTGTATATCTCCGCGACTTCGACCTTGAATTTGAGACGACTTCGGACGGTTTCGAAATTAATCTCGCAGGGGCGCGACTAGAGGAAGAGTTGGTAAAGAAACTGCCAGGGGCTGTCGTGGTTACCGTGGCGAATCCATGGGATCTCATAGCTGTGCCTGGTAGTGGCGCCTCACCGTTCAGGCCCGACTCGGCAGACGCCGGGGTAAGGGCGTTCCGGATTTTTGCAGGAGCAGATGATTGGCGGTCAGTTGTAAGAGAATTGGTAATTAGAGCATCAGCAATAGTTGTGGCTATGGGGGATTGCAGCCCTGGCGTAATTTGGGAAGTTGAGCTCTGCAAGGAGGTAGGCGCCGCAGGGAAGACCGTTCTGATCCTACCCCAAGGGTTCACTGTGGTGAAAAATAGTCAGCCGGAGGAAAATGGCTCAGCCCCTGACTACTATAGAATACAACTTCATTGGGGACGGCGAAATAATGGTGCACGCGTGACGAAACAGGTTGCCAGAACCTTGAAGGCCTTTCGTCGCGTAGCTAGCACTGAGGACGCTGCCCGGGAAATCCTTAGACTGCTCGGAAAATAGTGCTATTGATTGGGTCCAGCTTCTGAACAGTGTTTCTTCCGTAATTATGGAGGTTAGACATGACTGGCGGTACTCCTCAAATTAGCCACGTTTTGTGGAATCCGGGAGTAACACCGGCAGCCTACGCGGGTCAAGAGAAGTATCACGTCGCCGTTCTGGAGCAGTACAAGATTTGTATTGACATGGCGGACAAAGTTAGTCAGCGTAGAACGCTGACGAACACGTTCTTCCTGACTCTTAATACGGCCGCTCTTACGGTCATTGGGGTTTTCTGGCAGAAGGCTCCATCAGGATCGACAGCATGGCTGCTAATACCACTGCTTGCGCTCCTGCTGGAATGCGGTTCATGGTTTTGGCTGCTGTGCTCTTATCGCCAACTTAGCAATGCAAAGTTCGCGGTGGTTGGCGAGCTGGAAGAAAAATTGCCAGCTAGTCCATTTGTGAAAGGTGAATGGGGGCTTCTGGGTAAGGGGCAAGATTTCAAAAAGTACGTTCCCTTGACCTGGCTCGAAATTTGGGTTCCCATTTTTTTCGCTACTATCTATATAGGTGGCTTCATTGCTCTAGCTGTGGCGTAAATGGACAGGAGAAGTCGCTCAGCAAGTAGCCGAAACCCGCGCTGAGCCGGGTAGACCTGGGGTGCAGAACTAGCAGACGTAGGTCGGTGGAGCGGCTTTGGGGTGGCGCTGCTTTGGTGCGAGTGATCATGGCCCCGTAAGCTTCCGGCGCGTCGGGCAGTCTGTGGACCTGCCCGGTAAAACACGACGTTGGGGCCATGATCTTCGAGGCTCGCGCCAAAGTGGCTCCGTAAAGCTGCGGAGCCGACCGCCCCAGCCGCGACGTACCCCTTCTCTGGCATCAGGTGGCTGCATGCTTGTAGCGCGGCACGGGCGCCGGCCGGGCTGGAGCGGGGCGGAGACAGGAGCGCAGGCCCGGCCGGGGGCCGGGGCGCGCGCGGTGAGCGGAGCGAGCCGCCTTGATGAAGTAGAGAAAGTCTTATCCCGCTGAAATGAGGCGCTTGCCGTCGTGGCTCCGTACGTGAGGGCCGTTGCCGTCCAAGGCGTCCGAGAGAGCTCTCCGAACTCGACCGCCACCACGTCCCCGATCACACCCGGCAGCTCATCACCGCGTGCCGCGACCTGGGCAGCCTCTATCCGGACCGGCGCCTCTGGGCTTGGGCGCACATGCTCGGCTTCCGCGGGCACTTCTCGTCCAAGTCGCGCACCTACTCCACCACGCTCGGCGCCCTCTGCCAGGAACGCGCCGACTACCGCGCGGCCCAAGAGGCATCCGTCCTCGGCCTCGACGACCGCGAGCCGGACACCGTCCTCGTGCTGACGGACTGGCAATACGCCGGCCACGGCCACACACCGGGCGAAGCCGCCCTCGCCGCGACCATCGCCCGCGACCTCCAGACCAACCGCGAGACCGCCCGCGAAGCCCTTCAGGACGAAGGGAGCACGGAATGACCACGGCCATCCGGTCGCGCACCATGCTCACCCTCACGGAGGTCTGTGAGGAACTGACCATCTCGCGCTCGACCTTCTACGACTGGCGGGCCAAGCGTCGTGCGCCGCGCTGCATCAAGCTCCCGAACGGCGACCTCCGGATCCGACGGAGCGACCTCGATCACTGGCTCGACGACCGTGAGGACGCTGCCTGATGGAGACGACGTACGACGTGAAGGTCTACAAGATCCTCACGTACAAGGGCGCTCGGAAGACTACGTTCACCGTGCGCTGGGTGGTCGCGGGCAAGCGCTGGCGTGAGCCCTTCGGCACCGTCGCGCTCGCCGAAGGCTTCCGCTCCGAACTCATCCGGGCGACGGGCAAGGGCGAGGCGTTCGCCGTCGCGACCGGCCTTCCGGTGTCCCACCGCTCCAAGTCGGCTTCCATGAGCTGGTACAAGTTCGGCGTCGAATACGTGGATGATCGTTGGCCTCAACTCGGAGGCAACAGCCGTAAGAACGTCGCCAAGACCCTGACCGCGACCACCATCGCGTTGTTGCGGGCAAAGCCCACCCAGTTCGCACCGGCCGCCGTGCGCACCGCTCTTCGCGAGTGGGCGTTCAACACGACCGACGCCCCGACGCGCCCCGAGACGTGGTGGCCATCCTCAGATGGGTTGAGCGGAACTCCCTGCCCGTTTCGGCCTGGGAGGATCCGGAGACGGTCGACCAGGTCCTGCACGCCATCGACACCCGCCTCGACGGCAAGCAATCGGCGGCCTGGTCCCGGAAGCGCAATCGCCGGATCCTCAACGTCGCCATGAAGTACGCGATCCGGCGGCGCATCCTGCGGGCCAACCCCCTCCCCAAGGGCAAGGATTCGACGGCCGTCACGAAGACCGCGAATGCCGTGGACAAGCGGTCCCTGCTGAATGCCGAGCAGGCGGCGGCAATCCTGGACTGGATACGACGTCGGCCGCGTGGTGGTGAGCGGCTCCATGCCTTCTTCGCCACGCTGTACTACTGCGGGCTACGACCCGAGGAAGTTGTAGCCATGCACGTGGACTGACACGGGGGAGATCCACGAGCAACGGGACTTGAAAGGCCGAGCAGAGGGCGAGACGCGCACCGTGCCGGGACATCCCGCCTTGACGCGCATCCTGCGGCAGCACATCGAGGGCGAGCAGCTTAAGCCCGGTGACTTGCTGTTCCAAGGCGAGTCGGGCGGCATCCTCGCCGGTTCCGTCATTCGTCCGGCGTGGCGCAGCGCGCGTAAGGCCGTGCTGCCCCCGCACGTCTTCGAGTCGCCCACCGGGCGGCGCGTGTACGACAACCGGAACACGCGCCTGACGAAGTGGCTCAACGACGGAATCCCGCCCGCCCAGGTGGCGGATTGGGCCGGGAACAGCGTCGCCGTGCTCCTGGCGACCTATGCCCGCTGCATCGACGGGCAGCTGCCCGATCTGAAACGGCGGCTTGAAGCCGCTGGTGATCTCCCCGAGCAGTCGTCCGACGGCTGACCCCTCGGCCCGGAACTTCGACACGCATTCGACACAGCCACCCGCGAAAACCCGGTGACAGCCGGACAGCCCCGGAGTCTGCCCTTGATCGTCAAGAGGGGGTCCGGGGCTTCGCTGTGTCCAGCGCTACCCGCTCTGACCAGCAAAAATGCCCTTGCAAGGGAAGGGTGAGGATAGGCGCCCCCGGCAGGACTCGAACCTGCGGCCAAGCGCTTAGAAGGCGCCTGCTCTATCCACTGAGCTACGGGGGCCGGGTGTGGTGGCCTCTGTCATGGGTGCCCGGGTGTGGGGCGTTCCGTGACGTCGCCGGGGACAAGGATAGGGCTCCCGCGTCCTTGTCCCTGTTGCTTCGCCTCCGTGGCTCGATGTGGAGGTTCGGTGAAGCGGTCCTGATAATCGCAGGCAGGTACGAATCGTGCACCGCTTTTGGCCCGTTGCGCACCGGGTGTTGTGCACTCGTTATGCCTGGACTGTGCCCGCGTCCCAGTCGTCCCTTCCATCCCTTGTGTCCTGTCGGCGCGCAGACATGCGCATATGCTTCAGAATTCCCCTAAAATTGGGCATTCTTCGCATGTGGTGACCTTGGACGTACGGCCTCAGCTGCTCGACGCACTCTCCGCCCTGCGCGACCGTGTCGCCGCCGCGCGCTTTCCGCTACCCCTGGCGGGCGCCCCACGCGCGCGTGCCAACCGCGACGAACTGCTCGCCCAACTCGACGACTATCTGGTGCCCCGGCTGAGAGAGCCCGAGGCGCCCCTCCTGGCCGTGGTGGGGGGTTCCACCGGCGCCGGGAAGTCGACGCTGGTCAATTCCCTCGTCGGGCGGCGGGTCAGTGAGGCGGGCGTACTCCGGCCGACCACGCGGACTCCCGTGCTGGTGTGCCGTCCGGAGGACCATCACTGGTTCAGCGGGATGCGCGTGCTGCCCGACCTCACACGCGTGTGGGTGCCGCATCAGGAGTCGGGGGACGATCTCCTGCTGCCCGGTGAGAATCCCGCGCGCGTGCTGCGGATCGAGACCGCCGACACCCTGCCGCCGGGCCTTGCCCTCCTCGACGTGCCCGACGTCGACTCCCTCATCGCCGACAACCGCGTCCTCGCCGCGGAACTGATCTGCGCGGCCGACATCTGGATCATGGTCACCACGGCTGCCCGGTACGCCGACGCGGTGCCCTGGCATCTGCTGCGCGCCGCCAAGGAGTACGACGTCACCCTCGTCACCGTCCTCGACCGGGTGCCCCACCAGGTCGTCTCGGAGGTGTCACGACAGTACGGCGCGTTGCTCACCAAGGCCGGACTCGGCGCCGTGCCCCGCTTCACCGTGCCCGAACTGCCCGAGTCCGCCTGGGGAGGCGGACTGCTGCCGGCCACCGCCGTGGCCTCGCTGCGGACCTGGCTCGTCCATCAGGCGCAGGACCCGGCAGCCCGGCAGCAGTCCCTGGCCCGTACCGTGCACGGCGTCCTCGACTCGCTCAAGTCCCGGATGCCCGAGCTGGCCGCCGCGGCCGCCGCCCAGCACGCGGCCGCGCTGCGGCTGACCGCCGCCGTCGAGGGGGCGTACGACAACGAGCACGGGCGCGTGAAGGGTCGTCTCCAGGCCGGTGCCGTGCTCGCCGGTAAGGCGTTGAAGCGCTGGCGGGCCTTCCCGGTCGACTGCACCGCCCCGGAGCTTCTCGACGCGCTCGTGGAGAGCCTGGCCGCCCTCCTGCAGTGTGCCGTCACCGCGGCCGACGAGCGCATCGACCAGGCCTGGCGGCGCGAACCGGCGGGCGCCGCCGCCGAGCTGATCGACCAGGACCCGTTCCCGGAGAGCGCCGAACACCGGATCGGGATGGCCGTACGGCGGTGGCGGCGGGAGTTGGAGGAGTACGTCGAGGAGGAGATCCGCGACCTCGACCGCAGTGTCGCCCCGGATCCCGAGGTGGTCGCCGCCCTCGTCGCCACCGTGCTGCTCGGCAGCCGTAGGGCTCGTTCGGCCGGCGAGGGGCTCGCCGAGCGGGTCGGCGCGCACGGGGCGCTGCGGCTGCGCGACCGGGGCGGGCGGCTGCTCACCGATCACATCGACCGGGTCATGCACACGGAACGCGAGCGCCGTCTCGCCCCTCTCGACGCGCTCGACGTCCACCCCGAAACCCAGGCCGAACTCATCGCCGCGCTGTCCGTACTGCAGAAGGAGAGGTGACCGGTGGCTGCCGTCACAGACCAGGACCAGGAACAGGGCCAGGGCCGGGACCGGGGTCGGGACCGGGACCGGGGCGGGGACCGGAGCCGGGCCCACACGGAGCACGCGGATCACACGGATCACACGGATCACGCCCAGGACTCGGGTGACGCCCGGGACTCCGGTGGCGGTAGTGACCCCTGTGGCAGTGGTGACTCCTGTGGCAGTGGTAACTCCCGTGGCAGTGGTGACTCAGGTGACTCGAATGGCTCAGGTGACTTGGGGCGTGCGGGTTACTCCGTTCGCGCAGGTGACACGGGTGAGCGTCCTGAATCCGTGGTCCGGTACCAGAAGAAAGTCGCCGACGGCGGCGGGTCCGAACCTGCCGAGTCCCTCGATGAGTCAGCGGACGCCAAGGGTCCCGCAAGCAGGACGTCCGGCGGGCCCGAGATGCCCGCCACGGACCGCCCCGCACGCGTGACGAACGGCGAGGATCCGTCCGCCCGCACAGACCCTTCCGCCCGCACGAACACTCCCGCCGACGCGGACGGTTCCGCCCGCACGAACGCTTCCGCCGGAAACGACGCTTCCCCCGGCAACGACGCTTCCCCACGCACGGACTCCGAGAGCGCCTGGGACGACGGTCTGATCGCGCGGAGGGTCACCGAGGAGACCGCCGCGCAGCACGTCCCCGTCGCGGAGACCAGGCCGCACCCTCCGCAGCCCGTGACGCCGCTCGCGTACGACGGGCCGCTGCGGTCGCGGCTCGACGCGCTGCGCGAGCTGGTCGGGCTGTCCCGCGCGCGGCTCGACAGCCGGGCTCTGGCGGAGGCGGGCCGGGTCCTGGACGAGGCGGCGGCGCGGCGGCGGCTGTCCGGGCAGCACACCGTGGTCGCCATCGCGGGCGCCACGGGCAGCGGCAAGTCGCAGCTGTTCAACACGCTCGCCGGAGTGACCATTTCGGAGACCGGCGTACGACGGCCCACCACCGCCGCTCCGATCGTGTGCAGCTGGAGCGACGGCGCGGCGCCCCTCATCGACCGGCTCGGCATCCCGGGGCGGCTGCGGCGGCGCCCGCTGCAGAGCCCCCAGGCGGAGGCACAACTGCGCGGACTGGTCCTGGTGGACCTGCCCGACCACGACTCGGCCGCCGTGCAGCACCGCGAGCACGTGGACCGCATCCTGAAGCTCGTCGACGCGGTGATCTGGGTCGTCGACCCCGAGAAGTACGCCGACGCGATCCTCCACGAGCGCTATCTGCGTCCCATGGCGGGCCACGCGGAGGTCATGTTCGTCGTCCTCAACCAGATCGACCGGCTGCCCGGGGAAGCCACCGAGCAGGTCCTCGACGACCTGCGGCGACTGCTCGACGAGGACGGGATCGCGCTCGGCGAGCACGGTGAGCCGGGTGCGACCGTACTCGCACTGTCCGCGCTCACCGGGGACGGCGTCGATGAACTGCGGGAGACACTCGGCCAGTTCGTGACGGAGCGCGGGGCCGCGGCACGCCGGATCTCCGCCGACGTGGACGCCGCCGCGAGTCGGCTGCGCCCTGTCTACGCCACCGGGCGCCGAACCGGGCTGAGCGAGGAGGCGCGGGACGAGTTCGCCGCGCAGCTCGCGGACGCGGTGGGCGCCACCGCGGCGGGCGAGGCGGCCGAGCGGGCGTGGCAACGCAACGCCAACCGCGCGTGCGGAACGCCCTGGCTGCGGCTGTGGCGCTGGTACGAGGACCGGCGTGAACTGCCCACCAGACGGCTGCCGTTGCGCGCCCAGGCGGATGAGGAGGCCACGGCGCGTCAGCAGGTCGAGCAGGCGGTACGGACGCTCGCCGACCGGGCGTCGAGCGGGCTGCCGACGCCGTGGGCGCAGGCGGTGCGGGAGGCGGCCGTACGTGGCTCACAGGGGTTGTCCGAGGCGTTGGACGAGCTGGCGGCGCGGGCCGGGCTGCCGCCGGGGCGGCCGCCGCGGCCGGGCTGGTGGCCCGCGGCCGTGCTGGCGCAGGCGTCGATGACGATCCTCCAGGTCGTGGGCGGGCTGTGGCTGTTGGGCCAGATTCTCGGTCTCATGGCGCCGAACCTCGGGGTGCCGGTGCTGCTGATGGTGGCCGGGATCATCGGTGGCCCGCTCGTCGAGTGGAGCTGCCGGATCGCGGCTCGGGGGCCTGCCAGGCGGTACGGCGCGGAGGCCGAGCGGCGGCTGCGGGAGGCGGCGGCCGGGTGCGGGCGGGCCCGGGTCCTGGACCCGGTGGCGGCGGAACTGCTGCGTTACCGGGAGGTTCGGGAGCAGTACGGGCGGGTCGTGGGGGTGAGCGCGGGGGCGAGGTGAGTCCCGCTCCTTCGTTTCCACGCTCAAGTCCCTCGTCCGGGTGACGGAGTTTTCCACAGGCGGGGGATGGTGCACAGCGCTCAGCGGGCTCGGTCCGGCGGAGGCAGTCTGGATTTCGCGCGATCACGGCGGACGTGATCGTGACGGAAGACGGAAGCAGCCGTACGGGACGGGCCCGTATGCGTGTCCGGCCGGCGTGAGCGGCCGGGTGAAGGAGGGGTTCAGGATGAACGAGACGATGCTCTGCGCGGTGGGGAACGTGGCGACGCAGCCGGTGTACCGGGAGCTGGCGTCGGGTGCGTCGGCGCGGTTCCGGCTGGCGGTGACCGCTCGCTACTGGGATCGCGAGAAGGGCACTTGGACGGACGGGCACACCAACTTCTTCACGGTGTGGGCCAATCGGCAGCTCGCCACCAACGCGGCGGCGTCGCTCAACGTGGGCGATCCCGTCGTCGTGCAGGGCAGGCTGAAGGTGCGTACGGAAGTGCGCGAGGGGCAGAGCTGGACCTCCGCGGACATCGACGCGCTGTCGATCGGTCACGACCTGGCCCGCGGCACCTCCGCTTTCCGGCGCGCCAAACAAGGGGAGGCGGTGGTCGCCGGCGTCGGCGGGCCGCAGCAGCTGGAACCGAACTGGGAGACACCTCCCGCCGAGTCGGCCGCCCAACGGCCACCGGAGCCCGCGGTCGTGACGTGACGTCACCGGACGGCACTACGGCCACGCGATGCGACGCCACGGGCGTACCAGGCGACTCCACGGCGCACCCACTGACGTTCTACGTCCGACCGAACTGCGGCTTATCGGCGAATACGCACCGTGTGGTCCCGGTGAATTTGTCGACAAAATCTGTTCGTATCCGCTGTCGGCGATAACGATTCCGATTCGGATCAGTGGTCCGAGTGCATCACCGGGAAGCGTGGTGCGCCGGGTACCTAGGATGCCGAACGTAGCTCTCGGGGCTTCTGATTCTGCAGGTGGGACCGTAACCCCCCACGTCAACGGGTCCTGCTCGAAGGGGAATTCTGTGTTTTCTTCGTTCTTCGCGCCGTCGCCGCGCAGGCGGGGCGCAGCCCGCCTCGTCGCTGCGACGCTGGTGTCCGGTCTCGTCGCCGTCGGCGTGATGGCCGGCGCCAGTACGGCGTCGGCCGACGAGACGATCCAGAACCAGGGCGGGGCGACCGCCACCATAGGCGGCCTGAAGACGTACGGCGACGCCGTGATCCACGACGCGTCCGGTGACCTGACCGTCTCGGCGGGCCTGTTCGAGATGTCCGTCGACGGCGGCGGCACCCTGCAGACGTACTGCGTCGACCTGCACAACCCCACGCAGCGGGAGGCCAAGTACCACGAGACCCCGTGGAGCGGCACCTCGCTCGGCGCCAACAAGAACGCGGGCAAGATCCGTTGGATCCTGCAGAACTCCTACCCGCAGGTCAACGACCTCGCGGCGCTGGCCACCTCGGCGGGCGTCCGCAGCGGCCTCACCGAGCAGGACGCGGCAGCCGCCACCCAGGTGGCCATCTGGCGCTACTCGGACGGCGCGGACGTGGACGCGGTGGACCCGCAGGCCGAGAAGCTCGCGGACCATCTGGAGAAGAGCGCGAGGAACGTGGCGGAGCCCGCGGCGTCTTTGACGCTCGACCCGCCCGCCGTCTCCGGCCGCCCCGGCGCGCTGGTGGGACCGGTGACGGTGCGCACCAACGCGGCCACGGTGACGGTGACGCCGCCCGCGGACGCCGTCACGAGCGGGGTGCGGGTCATCGGCAAGGACGGTCGGGACGTCACCTCCGCGGTCAACGGCAGCCAGCTGTTCTTCGAGGTGCCCGAGGACGCCCAGGCGGGCTCGGCCGACCTGACCGTGCAGGCCTCCACGACAGTCCCGGTCGGCCGTGCCTTCACCTCCGAGAGCCGCAGCCAGACGCAGATCCTGGCCGGCTCCAGCGAGTCGACGGTCTCGGCGACAGCGAGCGCGAGTTGGGCCGCGACGGGCGCGATACCCGCGCTCTCCGCGGCGAAGAACTGCACCAAGAACGGCCTGGACCTCACCGCGGGCAACGAGGGCGACGAGCCGTTCGCCTTCGAGTTGCTGGGCACCGAGTACACCATCGCGGCGGGTGAGTCCCGCACGCTGACGGTCCCGCTCCAGGAGGACCAGGCGTACGACTTCACGATCGAGGCGGGCGGCTTCAAGAAGCGGTTCGCCGGTGTCCTCGACTGCCGGACACAGGGCAGTGCGGCCGGCGACGTCACACAGACCCTCAGCGAGCCGAGCCCCGCGACGGTGGGCGGCACCGCGGCGGACGTGAACCTCGCCGCGACCGGCGGCACCGCCGCGACCCCGGTGATCGTGGGTGTCGCCATCGCCCTGGTCGTACTCGGCGGCGCGGCGCTGATCGTCGTACGCAGGAAGCAGGAACAGGGCTGAGCGCCGGACGATCACGAACGGCGGCTTCGGGCGGGGCCGTGGGGCTGGGGCGAGTCCCCGCCACCGCCCCGTCCGGCCCGCGAGCCGGACCGTCCTGGGCCGTCCCAGGCACCTCGCGGCCACTCGACGACGACCGACAGTGACGGTCGGGCTACCACGGTCGTCGGCGAACCCCCAGCTCACAGCCCCCCGCCCATACGGGTTAGGACCCACGGGGTGGCGGTCGGCAAGATGGGGTGTTACTTGCCGCGAGAGGGCATGAAAAGGCCCCTCACCAGCGGGTTTCCCACTGACGAGGGGCCGTGTCAGGCGGCTTGGGCCGTCTCTGGGCCGTCGAGCGTAAAACGCGCGGAGCGTGCGTCGCGTTGGTGCGTAGGCCGGACTACCAGGGCCATGGCCACTTCGACTCAGTCAGTTTGATGCACTGCTCCGCCGTCTGTTCCTGCCCTGCGATGAAGAACCGACCGCAGACGTAGCTGGGAGTCGGGAACGTACGGTCGATGTGGATGTTGATGTCCGCGAGTCCCAGCGAGCAGACCAGGGGGCCGGTTACCTCACTCCAGACTGGATACGGGCCCATGACTCCCGGGATGCTGGTGCGGATGGACGCCGAGTAGTCGCAGATCGCTTTGGTGCTGTAACTGATTCCGCTAATGGACACGTTCACTACGTGGCCGTCCTCGCCGCCGATGGTCATGCACACTGCCTGTACGTCCCGTGCGGCTTTGCAGACAGTTGATGAAGCCTCTGCCGTGGGGGCATTCAGGCCCCAGAGGAGCAGCCCGCCGACAGTGGCCGTGACGGCTGCTACACGTTTGCTTGTCATGATCAGCCCCCCAGACGAACGCGAACTCCCGTGTGAGTTCGAGAGATATCTCATCAGGCGGGACTTGTTGGATAAATAGGTCTGATCGGCGCTAAGGGGTGCAACGGCGCACTTCCAGCCTCTAACTTCCATAAACGCGCCGTTTCTTGCGCCGGGAGTGCAGAGGGTGGCCGATCTTGCTCGCATCAGGATGGGGTTCTCGTCAACAGATGCCGCGCTGGCGAGGACCGTCTCAGGCCGCTTGCGTGGCACCTGTGCGGCCATGGGCGTATCCAGCGGCTCGGTACATGGCACTGATGGCCTTTCGCGTCCGAGTCTCACTACTCGGCATCAGGTGCGTATAGACGCGGAGCGTGAACCCCGGATCGCTGTGACCGAGGTACAGGCTCAGCGCCTTGATGTTCTCCCCGGCGTCCAGGAGAACCGAGGCGTAGAAGTGCCGCAGGGCGTGCATGCCGTGCTCGCGGGCCGCCGCGTAGCGCTGCCCTTGCTCGGGGGCCGGGATGATGCCGGCGGAAGCCAACGCGGGCTTCGAGGATTGGTCATTGAACCCTTGGCTCCAGATGGCCGCGCCGATGCCGCTCGTGAAGACGAGCCGATGCGTGACCTTGGGGCCGGTCGGGGTCAGCCAGGGCAAGGTCACCTCCACGGGCGGGAAGCGCTCCATGTGCTCGTGCAGCGCGGCCGACACCTCGGGGTCGAGGGGTACGTCACGGAGCTTGCCGCGTTTGGGAGGGGCGAAGACGAGTGTGCCGCGCACCTTCTTGACCTGCTGACGGACATAGATCCAGCCGAGGTCCCCGATGTTGTCGACGGCCAGGCCGAAGATCTCGCCCTGCCGCAATCCGCAGCCAGCGCCCAGATCGGCCATGGCCCGGTAGCGGTCCGGTAGGGCAGCGCGCACGCCGAATACCTGCTCTGCGGACCATGGATGGACGCGTGTCGGCGCAGGACGAGGAGCCTTGACCGATCGGGCCCGGCAGGGGTTCGAGGCCAGCAGGCGGTCATCTACCGCCGCGTTGAGCACGGAGGAGACCGCGTCGAAGATGAGGCGCCGGTACTGGCTCGACGTTACGGCTTCTTCGAGCTGGCGGTTCCAGTCGCGGATGTGCTCAGGCTGGAACGAGCCGATGGGGCGAGCGCCGAGGTACGGCAGGGCATGAAGACGCAACCGGCCTTCCACGGCGGCCCGGCTAGTGAGATCGGTCGTGAGGGCGGCGATCCATCGTTCCGTGTATTCGCGGAAGGTGACGCGGGCCGCCCTCGGGTCGATGTACTGCCCGCGCGCCATGTCCGCTTCGGTATTGCTCAGCCAGGCGTCTGCCAAACGCTTCTGCCTGTCGGGGAAGCTCTTCGACTTCTCGGTGCCATCGGGGGCGACGTACCGAGCCCGGTAGCGCATGCCCAGACCGTGACGATCAGTCCTGACCTTGCGGGTCTTGCCATCCGGGCCAACCTCAATCCGGACCCAACGGTCTTGGACGTGTCCGGCCTCAGGCGGCCTACCCAAGCTGCGAGCCCACCCATGCGCGTACGTCGTTCGGGTCGAAGCGCAGACGCCGGCCGACGCGGAAGGCCGCGGGGACCGGTGCGCTTGCGGCGCCACTGGTAGACCGTCTCGACGCTGGGCAGCTCGAACATGTCCACCAGGTCGTCAGGGGTCAGGAAGCGGTTCAGGGGGGCGCCGTTCGCGGCCGCGGGTCCGTAGTTGTGTGCGCGGGGGGCTCCCATCCCGTCTGGCATCGACCCACGCAGAGCCGAGCAGACGCGGCCCATGGCGTCCAGGTCGTTCGTACAGTGGCGCGCTCCACCTCGACGCCATGAACCACGCCCGCTCCACGGTGTGTGGGTCAACGGCGGACGGGATGGGAGCTGGGGAGAGGGGGGTAGAGCAGGCGAGGCAGCTGCCGACAGATAACCATGATCACTCGCACCAAAGTCGGTACGCCGACCGCGTGGGCGAGCGGAGGCGAACGGCAGTGGAGCCTGTTGGCCCCACACCGCGCGCACCCGCAAAGGGATTAAACGCTCTAATGCATGACAAGAACGTAAAATATCCCAAAGGAGGCGGTTAACATGAGCACCGCCCCAATGGAGCTTCAAAGTGAGCGCGTGATCGTCCAAGCTCCACTGTCATTCACTGGTTCAACCAAGCGGATCTTGCGACTCACGGAGCCGCACCGGGCCCTTGCCTTGAGCGCTGTCGTCGGCCCGTGGTGGAAGGGCACCCTGCAAGCCTTGCTCGACGGCCTGCTTGTCCTGGCGGTGGGCGTCTCGCTGCTCCTGGCCTGGACCTTCATCACGGCCTGGTACCTCTTGTGGGGGATCCTCCTAGTCCCTTACCGGCTGGTCTGGCGTAGCGACCGCAACCGGAAGCGTCAGGCGCTCCAGCATCGCGAGATGCTCGACACAGCCATTGCTGCTCAAGCACTCGCCAACAAACGCACGGCCGAACCAGAATCACAGAAGGCACCTGAGACCGCGGAACTTCCGGCCCCTGAAGAGCATCCCGAACTTGGGCGCTAGGGGGTGTCCCCTGCGGGCCCGATGGAGCGGCACCAGGCGGGAAGCAACGGGGAACGTCGGGAAGCACGCCGAGAACATGCAGGACAGCATCCCGCCAGGTCAGCTGCCATCTGCATACGCGATCTTCCGAGCTGGTGCTCCAGGATCCGAGCGCGGCGGCGCTTTCTTCGAGACGAGCAGATATAAGCACGCCACCCCCTCTGAGACGCTTGGCAGATGCTCACTGAAGACGAAGCACGAGGGCTCGTGCTGGCGGAGCTCGTACGGACCGAAAGCCTGGAGCTTGCGATCTCCAAGGTTGAACCCGTGTCTTTCGGTTGGGTTTTCTACTGGTGCGCGCGACAGGACATCGGTCGCCCCGTCGGCCAGCGGCCAACACTCGGTGGAAATGGCCCGTTCTTGGTGGATCGAGAGAACGAGCGGCTTGTTCGAGCTGTAACTAGCAGGCCCGTACCTCGACAGATCGCGGACTATGAGCGTCGGCTGCGGCGTGAGGCTCATGTCCAGAACGCGGCTGCGAAGCGAGCTGTACAGCAAGGAAGTACAGCAACCACGGCAACCGTGACCGTCCGCCACCAGCCTCCGACGGCCGACTGACCTGCCGAGTAGGCCTCAGCGACCGTCCCGCCCGTAGTTCGCATCGAGGGGCGCGCAGATCAGGCGATGACTTGACTCGCGGTAAGAGTCCACCGACCTACCGATTTCTAGATGCGTATCCGGCTGTCGCCGAGAACGTCGGCGGCCGCCGCCCGGAGGCCTTTGACGGCCTGGTGCAGCAGGTGCTCCCGCTCAGCGGCGAGCGCGGTGTCCGCGGCTTTGGGGGAGGTGTCACCAGCGTGGGCATCACACACCATCCGCCGCATGACCTCGGCGAGATCGTCGGCAGCGTGGACCACACGGTAGAGCGCCTCCACCACGGACGGTGGACCTTCGAGGATGACGAACTCGGCAGCCCTGTGAACTCCACGGACCTGGGCCGCGAAGCGCTCCATCCTCTCGTCAACTTCCCGCAGTTCCGGCTGGTTTGCTTGGAGCGCGTCGCGTACGGCGTCCAAGGCGACATCGCGGTCGTACACCGCTCCCAGGTAGTTCGCGTAGGCGTCCCGGCGGTGCTGGCGACGCAACTGGCTGAACTGCGAGCGTGCAGCCACACGCCCGGTGACCATCGCGGAGCCAAGGGTGGCGAGTGAGCCCACGGCGGCGCCGAGCAGTGCAGTGAGTCCAGCGTCCATGGCGCCATTCTGCCCACGGGTAGGCCTTAGTTGGCCGCCGACCTGAGCGGCTGTCTGACATCCACGGGTGACATCAACGACGCCGGACGCCAGCACACTTGTACGTCTCTGGGTGGACCACACCAGTTCAGGACCCTACGGCCGGACGGAACACCGATCGAACTCCTAAAGCGCTGCTCATCTCGGCACGAGGGAGCGAAGCCAACCGGCGAGCGCGGAGAAATCGGCGTCTTGGAGGCCTTTGGTCGGGTCGACGTGATGAAGCAGTGACGGCCCAGAGTGGCTGGCGGCGACCCACTGACGATCCATCGCGCTGATCTCGTCGTCGACCCAGATGAACGGTCGGCCGTTGGCCCGCTCGACAAGGGGACGGGTTTTCCAGTGCAGGCCGCGCGGCCCTTCCTCAGCACAGACGTCCGGCCACTCCACCAAAGGCAGCTTCGGCAGTCCGATGCGTGGGGCGACAGTCTCGTTGGCTTCCTCCATCCAGGTCGAGGCCCATATGAGGTGGCAGCCCAGAGCCACGAGCCGCGCGCCGATCCCAGGGTCAAGCCGCGTCAGCAGGGGGTTCCCCTGATCAACAGGCGTCGAGACGTCAGCCGTAGCTGGCTGTGAGTGAGCGGACGACGACCCGAACGGGATCAGTGGACCATCGACGTCGAGGAAGAGGAGAGGGCGCTCCGCTGCGCTTGTCACGGCGGCACGATAGCCCGGCGCGGTGGGGGAGCGGCAGCCCCGGCTGGGCCGTCTGTGGGCCGTGCGAGGGTGCCCGAGACCGACCGATGACGACCGACAGTGACGGTCGGGCTACCACGGTCGTCGGCGAACCCCCAGCTCACAGCCCCCCGCCCATACGGGTTAGGACCCAGGGGTGGCGGTCGGGCAAGATGGGGTGTATCTGCCCACTGCCAGATTTCAAGCTGCCGGACGGTTTCTCTTGGCTGAGTACATTTACACCATGCGCAAGACGCGCAAGGCGCACGGCGACAAGGTGATCCTTGACGATGTGACGCTGAGCTTCCTTCCCGGCGCGAAGATCGGTGTGGTCGGTCCGAACGGTGCCGGTAAGTCCACCGTTCTCAAGATCATGGCCGGTCTCGAGCAGCCGTCCAACGGTGACGCGTTCCTGTCGCCCGGCTACACGGTCGGCATGCTCCAGCAGGAGCCGCCGCTGGACGAGTCCAAGACGGTCCTGGAGAACGTGCAGGACGGCGCCGCCGAGATCATGGGCAAGCTCAAGCGCTTCAACGAGGTCGCCGAGCTGATGGCGACCGACTACTCGGACGCGCTCATGGACGAGATGGGCAAGCTCCAGGAGGACCTGGACCACGCCAACGCGTGGGACCTGGACACCCAGCTCGAACAAGCCATGGACGCCCTCGGCTGCCCGCCCGGCGACTGGCCGGTCACCAACCTCTCCGGTGGTGAGCGCCGCCGCGTCGCGCTCTGCAAGCTGCTGATCGAGGCCCCTGACCTGCTGCTGCTCGACGAGCCCACCAACCACCTGGACGCCGAGTCCGTGCAGTGGCTGGAGCAGCACCTCGCGAAGTACCCCGGCACCGTCGTAGCCGTCACCCACGACCGGTACTTCCTCGACAACGTCGCCGGCTGGATCCTGGAGCTCGACCGCGGTCGCGCCATCGGCTACGAGGGCAACTACTCCACCTACCTGGAGACCAAGCAGACCCGTCTCAAGGTCGAGGGCCAGAAGGACGCCAAGCGTGCGAAGCGTCTGAAGGAAGAGCTCGAGTGGGTGCGGTCCAACGCCAAGGGGCGCCAGGCCAAGTCCAAGTCCCGCCTCGCGCGGTACGAGGAGATGGCCGCCGAGGCGGACAAGATGCGGAAGCTGGACTTCGAGGAGATCCAGATCCCGCCGGGCCCGCGCCTGGGCTCCATCGTGGTCGAGGTGAACAACCTCTCCAAGGCCTTCGGGGAGAAGGTCCTCATCGAGGACCTGAGCTTCACGCTGCCGCGCAACGGCATCGTGGGCGTGATCGGTCCCAACGGCGCCGGCAAGACCACCCTCTTCAAGATGATCCAGGGCCTGGAGACGCCGGACTCCGGCTCGATCAAGGTCGGCGACACCGTCAAGATCGCGTACGTCGACCAGGGCCGCGAGAACATCGACCCGAAGAAGACCCTGTGGGCGGTCGTCTCCGACGAGCTGGACTACATCAACGTCGGTCAGGTGGAGATGCCCTCCCGGGCGTACGTCTCCGCCTTCGGCTTCAAGGGCCCGGACCAGCAGAAGCCGGCCGGTGTGCTCTCCGGTGGTGAGCGCAACCGCCTCAACCTCGCGCTCACCCTCAAGCAGGGCGGCAACCTGCTGCTCCTCGACGAGCCGACCAACGACCTCGACGTCGAGACCCTGTCGAGCCTCGAGAACGCGCTGCTGGAGTTCCCGGGCTGCGCCGTGGTCGTCTCCCACGACCGGTGGTTCCTAGACAGGGTCGCCACGCACATCCTCGCCTACGAGGGCGAGTCCAAGTGGTTCTGGTTCGAGGGCAACTTCGAGTCGTACGAGAAGAACAAGATCGACCGGCTCGGTGCGGACGCCGCACGTCCGCACCGTGCCACCTACAAGAAGCTGACCCGGGGCTGATCGATCTTGCGGCACATCTACCGCTGCCCGCTGCGCTGGGCGGACATGGACGCCTACGGGCACGTCAACAACGTGGTCTTCCTCCGCTACCTGGAGGAAGCCCGTATCGACTTCCTGTTCCGCCCGGACAAGGACTTCCAGCAGGGGTCGGTGGTGGCGCGCCACGAGATCGACTACAAGCGACAGCTCGTCCACCGGCACGCGCCCGTGGACATCGAACTGTGGGTCACCCAGATCAGGGCGGCCTCCTTCACGCTCACCTACGAGGTCAAGGACCCGGACCAGGTCTACGTGCAGGCCTCGACGGTGATAGTGCCCTTCGACTTCGAGGCGCAGCGTCCGCGGCGGATCACCGCGGAGGAACGTGAGTTCCTGGAGGAGTACCGGGACGACGTCGAGGGGGAGGCCGTCGCCGCATGACGGTGCTCCACCTCGCCGACGAGGGGGAGGCCGCGGACCTCGCGGCCTTCCTCTCCCGGCTGATTCATTACGACCGTGGAGCCGCCGTGCGTCTCCAGGCGGCCGGGACCGCGCTCGCCGTCTTCGGGCGGCCACCGTCCTTCGAGGTGCTGGCGATCCGTGCGGTGCGGCTCGACAAGCCGTACGAGAACGGGCTCGACGTCACGCTGGACGTGACCGTGTCCGCGGGGGAGCTTCTGGAGTCCGTCGACGAGTCGGCGGGCACGGCCGTGGTGCCCGCCCCGGTCACCGGCCCGCCGTGGGCCGGCGTGCTGCCGCCGCGCGGCGGCTGGCGGCCCGAGCCCGGACTGCCGGAACCGGACGAACTGCGGGCCATGGTCGCCGCAGGGGTCGCCGAATTCCGTTCCCGTACGCGGGAGTTGGCCGAAGAGCAGCGTACGCGGGCCGAGTTGGACCGGATCGGGCGGGAGATCTGGTCCCGGACGGTCGGCACGACCGGTCTGCCGGTGCGGGCCGTGCACGCGGCACAGTCGCTGGGGTTCCTGCGGCCCACGGGGAGCGCGGGAGCGCCGGCGCTGATCTCGTCGGGCGCGTGGCTGAGGCTGCGCACGCCGTACGGCTCGATCGCCGTACGCAGGGCGGGACTTGGCGCGCTGGACGTCAGCGTGCGCTGAGCGCGACCGAGGGCAGGAAGGCCGCCGGTCGCCCCTGGAGGGCTTGCACCTCCACGCCGTCGGTGGTCGTCATCGGGGCGACCGGAATCCGGAGGCTGACGGACGACCGACAGGTCCGGTCCAGGTCCGGCCCAGGCCCGTCCTAGTCCGGTGTGTTCACCATCGAGGCGGCCGCGTACTCCAGGTAGTTCCACAAGGTGTGCTCATGCTCCTCGGACAGACCGAGGGAGTCGACGGCGTCCCGCATGTGCTTCAGCCAGGCGTCGTGTGCCGCGCGGTTCACGGTGAAGGGGACGTGCCGCATCCGCAGACGTGGATGGCCGCGGTTTTCGCTGTACGTGGTCGGGCCGCCCCAGTACTGGATCAGGAACAGGGTGAGGCGCTCCTCGGCCGGGCCCAGGTCCTCCTCGGGGTACATGGGCCGCAGCAGCGGGTCCTCGGCGACCCCTTCGTAGAAACGGTGGACGAGGCGGCGGAAGGTCTCCTCCCCGCCGACCTGCTCGTAGAAGGTCTGCGTCTGAAGCGTGCCGCGCCGGATCTCTTTCACGCCCTCCATGCTCTCAGACCGGGGGGCCCAGGACTCAAGGCCTAGGACCCCCCGGTTCGAGACGGCCGGCGGGCGCCGCCGCGGGCGACGCGGTTGGGCCGACCGCGGGTGGCGCGGCTCGCGTCCCGGCGGCTGCCGCAGGAGAGTGGACGTATGGGCGCGCACCTTCTCCGCAAGGATCTGGACGACCTCGCCGACTCGGCGCGGTCTGCGCTGGTGCGGGAAATCGACGCGAGCGGGGCCTGGGCCGCGGACCCGGTGTGGCGGCAGGCCTTCGAGGCGGTCCCGCGACACCTCTTCGTGCCGTACTACTACGTCGGCGTCAGAGGCGGGAGCGAACGCCGGTGGGGCGAGAGCCCCGACCAGAGCGCGCGTGAACGCTGGGTGCGCGGGGCGTACGCCGACACCCCGCTGGCCACCCGGCTCCGGGACGGCGAGCTGCTCTCCTCCAGCAGTCAGCCGTCGCTGATGGCGATGATGCTGGCCGAGTTGCGGGTGACGCCCGGCGACCGGGTCCTGGAGATCGGCGCGGGCACGGGTTACAACGCGGCCCTGCTCGCGCACCGACTCGGCGACGACAACCTCGTCACCACCGTCGACCTGGAACCGGAGATCACCGAGGCGGCCCGGCAGCATCTGGCCACCGCCGGGTACCACCCCGTCGTGGTCACCGGCGACGGAGCGCGCGGGGTGCCCGAGCGCGCCCCCTTCGACCGGATCATCGCCACCTGCGCCCTGGCGTCGATCCCGCGCGCCTGGCTCGCCCAGTGCCGCCCGGGCGCCCGGATCCTGACCCCGCTCGGCACGGGCCTGATCGCGCTGACGGTCCACGAGCCGGGGGATACGGGGCTCACCCGGCACGGGAGTCAGGCAGGTGAGGTGAGGCAGGCCGGGAAGGCGGGGCAGGCCGAGGGACGGTTCCTGCACACGTCCGCCTACTTCGTGCCGCTGCGCGGTGCCAGGCCCGAGCCGGAGCAGGCCCCGCTGGGCGGGGTACCGCGCCACGCCAGGGACCACGACCTGTTCCGGTTCCTGCTCACCCTGACCCGCGGCAGCCTCGCTCCGCAGGAGGCGTACGCGCTGTGGGAGCGGGAGGGCCGGCCGCAGCGTGAGCGGTACGGCATCACGGTCAGCGGGGAACACGAGTGGGCGTGGCTGGACGACCCGGAAGGGCCGTACGCCTGGCCCCTCACGTGAGGCGGAGGGGCCAGGCGGACAGCGGGAAGCCGGGGCTCAGCCGCGCCGGACGGTGATCGTCGTCCAGGCGCCCACGTGCACCCGGTCGCCGTCCTGCAGCGGCACCGGCACGAAGGGCTGGATCGGCTCCTCCGAGCCGTTCACCGTCGTACCGTTCGTCGAGTTCTGGTCGACGACCGCCCAGGTGCCGTCCGGCTGCTGCACCAGGACCGCGTGCTGGTGCGAGACGCCCGGGTCCTCCGGCGGCACCGACAGGTCGATGTCGGGGGTGTCGCCGGTGGAGTGACGGCGGCGGCCGATGGTGACCTGGTTGCCGGACAGGGCGCGCTGCTGCTCGGGCGAGAACGCGGGCAGGTTGAGGCCCGCGGCCTCGGGGCCGGAACGCTGCATCATCGCCATGAAGTAGTCGCGGTCCGGGCCGATGGTCGCCGTCCACGTCGACGGCTGCTGCTGGCCGGGGCCGGGGCCCTGCGGAGACCCGGGCTGCGGGTATCCGTAGCCGCCGCCGGGAGCCTGACCGGGGCCGGGGCCACCCGGGCCACCAGGACCGCCGGGGCCGGTCGACGGCGGTGAGATCACCCAGTCGTCGTTGCCGCCGCCGAAGGACGGACCGCCCTGCTGGGGCCGGTTCTCCTGCGGGTATCCGGGCGGCGCCGAAGGGCCGGGGCCGGGCTGCTGGAACGCCTGGGGAGCTTGGGGTGCCTGGGGCGCCTGAGGTCCGTTGCCGGGTCCGCCGGGACCACCAGGTCCGCCGGGACCGCCGGGACCGCCGTAAGGGGTCTGCCCGGGCGGCGGAACGGGCCGCGACGGGTCGGGTCCGAAGGGACCGGGCGCGCCGGGACCACCCGGACCACCGCCGGGACCGCCCGGACCACCCTGACCCTGACCGCCGGGGCCGCCGTAGCCGCCCTGGCCGCCGGGACCGTTCGGACCGGACGGGCCACCGTAGCCACCCTGGCCACCCTGGCCACCCGGAAAGCCGTAACCGCCCTGACCACCGGGATTACCCGGGCCGCCGGGACCAGCAGGACCACCCGGACCCGAAGGACCACCGGGACCCGAAGGACCACCGGGACCTCCCGGACCCGAAGGGCCACCAGGACCCGAAGGACCCGCCGGACCGCCAGGACCACCGAACCCGCCCGGACCGCCCGGACCCGCCGGACCGCCAGGCCCACCGAACCCGCCCGGGCCGCCAGGACCGCCAGGGCCACCAGGCCCTGGAGGACCACCGGGACCGGGCCTGCCCGGGCCGCCCTGCCCAGGTGGGTTGCCGAATGCCGGACCCGGCGGGATCGGCTCGGCGGGACGGTTCACCTGCGAGGGGCGCGAGCTCTGGTAGTCGAACCCGTCACCGCCGCCGTACGACGGACCCGGCTGCTGCTGGAAGCGGCCGGCCGGGTTGGGGCCGGGTGCGGACTGGGGCGGGGCGGCCGGGGTGTACGAGGTCGCCGTGTTGGTCAGGAAGTTCCACCGGCACTCCTCGCAGAACGGCGCTCCGCCCTCGCGGGGGGTACGGCACTGCGGGCAGAGTTCCGGCTCGTGGTCCGGTGCGGCGGACAGGTGCGGCGGGCGTCCGCCGGGCTGACCGGGCTGGGTGGCCTGGGGCGGCGGGAAGCCGTACCCCCCGCCAGGGGGCGGCGGGGGCGCGGCACCGGCCATGCGGTGACCGCAGACCTCGCACCAGTCGTCGGAACCCGACTGGTGTCCGTTCGGGCAGGTCGGCATGTCGGCGCTTCCCCCTCTCCTTGTCCGGTCGCGACGACCGGAATTCTCCAACCCCAAGGGGTCAGGCTCGTTGCCTTTTTGTGCTCAGTTGATCGTGCTGTGTCACTTCTTCACACGAACAGTCTTGGTGGACCGTGTTTCGAGAGTCATCTCGTCGGCGTCCTCGACCTTCGTCTTCAGTCGCACAGTACCTGTCGTGGCGTCGACCACGTCCACCACCTTCGCAAGCAGTTTCGCAGTATCCGCGTTCCCGGAGTCGCTCGCGAGCTGAACGGCCCGGCCCAGTTTGGCCGTTGCTCCATCCATATCTCCCGCTTTGCGAAGGTTCAGCCCCTGTTGGATGGCTTGTGCCAGTTCTGCTTGGCCGGTGTAGTGGGCGACCTGGGGGTTGATCGACGTCGAGGCGACCATGTCGTCGGTCCACACGGCCCGTACCAGGCCCTGGGCGCCGAGGTTGTGGACCGTCCCGTCGGCCTGCGGGACCACCAGGGAGATCCGGGCGGCGAGCATCTCCTGGCCGAGCTCGGCGACCGGGACCTCGACGCAGACGTGGTAGTCACGGGACTCGTCCCCCCAGGATCCGGTGGGGTAGTCCCCGGCGCGCGGGCCGGCCTCCGTACGACGGTCGGTGAGTTCCTCGACGGTCGGCGCGACCTGCTTGACGAACTTCACGGTGGTGCCGACGGGGGTCCACAGCCGCAGAGCGACGTCCGCGACCTCCTTGCCCATGGCCGTCTCCATCATCCGCGTGAAGTCGGCGGCGAGCGCGGCCGGGTCGGCGACGATGTCGGCGGTGCCGAGCAGCGCGGAGGCGATCCCTGTGACTTCTTTCACTTCCCAGTCGGTGCCCACCCCGCGGGCGTCACAGGTGAAGCGGCCGGCGCAGGCGTCCAGGGAGGCCTTCAGGTCCTCCGGCGACTCGTGTTCGTTGCGGCCGTCGGTGAGCAGGATGCCGTGGCGGATGGCGACGTCCGCGGAGGACAGCAGCCGGTCGGCGAGACGCAGCCAGGTGCCGATGGCCGTGCCGCCGCCCGCGCTGAGCTTGCGCAGGGCCTGCTTGGCCTGGTCGCGGGTGGTCGCGTCGGCCACCGCGAGGCGTCCGTTGCCCGGATAGACCTCCTTGGCGACGTGCGTGCCGCCGATCACCGCGAAGTGCACACCGTCGCGCAGGGTGTCGATCGCGGCGCCCGTGGCGTCACGGGCGTTGCGCATCTTGGTCGGCGGGTAGTCCATCGAGCCCGAACAGTCCACCATGATCGCCACCGCGGCGGACGGGCCCTGACCCGGCGCGTAGAGGTGGGGCGCCGAGACCGCGCTTCCGACCGTGCCGCCGCCGGTGGAGGTCACCGTGACGATCGCGTTGACCTCGCGACCGCCCTCCGGCAGGTACTCGTTCTGGTACACGTCCACCGAGAACCGTGGCGCGTTCGACTTCGAGAAATTGGCCATGCCTGATCGACTCCCCCTCGAACCCCGCCGGGCGGGGCGATGACTGTGGACGGACCGGTCCCCTCCGGTCCGTCAGGCTTCCCCGTTGCTGCGCGAGGCGTACGCGACCCCTCAGGCCGATCCTGCCCCCTGCGGCGGGGCAGGGAACGGCAGGACGGCCACTGTTACGTTGTCGTGGCCCCCGCCGTCCAGGGCGTGACCGACCAGGACCCGGGCGCTGTGCAGGGGGCGTACCGCGGCGTCCAGCGGCAGCACCTCGGCCATCTCCTCGGCCGCCTCCGCGTAGTTCCACAGGCCGTCGGTGCACACCACGACCACTCCAGGCCGGTCCGGCTTGAAGGAAGCGGTGTGCGGCTCCAGTTCGTACGCGTCCGCGCCGAGCCAGCCGGTGATCGCGTGGGCGCGCTCGTCGGCGTACGCCTCCGCCTCGTTCATCAGGCCCGCGGCGACCATCTGCGCCGCCCACGAGTCGTCCTCGGTGAGCCGGGCCGGGGGAGCGCTGCGGTCCACCGGCACCCAGTAGGCGCGGCTGTCGCCGACCCAGCCGACGATCAGCAGACCGGACGTCACCACCGCGCCGACCAGGGTGCAGGCGGGGGCGTTCTGGTGCGGGGCGTGCTCGCGGGCCGTGGCGGGCTCGTCGGCCAGCGAGTTGACCGCGCCGGAGGCGGCGACGATCGCGTCGTGCATGGCCTGCTGCGGGTGCGTGCCGCGCGGCAGGGCCGCCAGCAGCGCCTCGCTCGCCACCCGGGACGCGGCCATGGAGGCGTCGTCGGGGCGGGTCGCGGAGGACACGCCGTCGCAGACGACCGCCAGCACCGCGGGCGAACCGTCGGGCAGCGTGGCGTACCCGAGGCCGAACGCGTCCTCGTTGCGGTGGTGGCGCCGGCCCCGGTCGCTGACGGCGGCGACCGGGCCGTACTCCTGCTCCATGTGGTCGCGTTCGCGGGGCTGGGCGTGCCCGCAGTTCTCGCAGTAGCCGTCGCTGTCGACACGGCCCGCCCGGCAGGCCACACACACCTGGGTGCCCTCGGCCGGGGTGGGGACACCCGGCGTGACCCGCGGGTCGGGTGCCTGGAGCGGGTACTCGTCGGGCTCCGGCGGATGGTCGAAGCGGACTCCCGTGACCGGGGGCGCCGGAGGCACCGGGGAACCGGTGAGCGGCGGCTGGGCCGGCACCGTGGGCAGGGCGCCGCCGCCCGAGTCGGTGCCCGGGAGATCCGTCGGCAGGTGCGCCGGGGCGGGCGCACCCGGGCCGCCGGTCTCCGGGGCTGCGGGCCAGGGCACGCCGGCGACGCCGCCCGGCGGGGGTGGCGCGCCGCCGTTCATGGCGATGGTCGGGTTGTCGTCCGGCCGTGCGGGCACGGCGGACAGGTCGTATCCGCACGCACCGCAGAAACGGTCACCCGAGTCGAGGGGCTCCTCGCAGCTCGGGCAGGCGGACAGTTGGGGCATCTGCGACATCAACTACACCCATGTCCGGGGGCGGTAACGGTTGGCACGTTCCACCAGGTCGATCCTCTCCTCGCCGCCCGACGCCAGCCGGGCCAGCGTGCGGTACGAACGTTCCAGGCCGAAACGCAGGCCTCGCTCGTCCAGGCCGCTGCCGAGCAGCATCCGTCCCCCGGCGGCCCCGGGCGGGACGGAACCCTGGCCACCGGAGAGTATCCAGTCCAGCGCGCAGCCGAGGACTTCCGCCGACAACTGCTCACGCCGGGCCGGGTCCAAACCGTACGCGTCCAGGGCTTCGACCTGACCGGCGGCCGCGGTCAGATCGTCCAGGAAGGGTACGTCGGAAGCGGCCGCGGTGCGTTGCCGCAGCCTCGCCCGTACCGCCGCCACGCGAGCGGCGGTGTAGTGGATGGACGATTCCGGCACCGACTCCAGCGTTCTCACCGCGCTGCGGCGGTCCCCGGTCGCGAGCTGGACGCGGGCCAGGCCGAAGGCGGCGCTCACATAGCTCGGGTCGGTCGACCAGACCAGCCGGTAGTACTCGGCGGCGTTGTCCAACTGGCCCAGCACCTCCGCGCACAGCCCCAGCGCCAGCTTGGGGGCCGTCTCGCCCGGGAAGGCGTCGTAGATCGCGTCGAAGGCGAGCGCGGCGGCCTCCTGGTCGCCGGTCACCAGGGCGGCCACGCCCCGGTACCAGACCACCCGCCAGTCGTCGGGCCGCTCCCCCTCCAGGCGCAGCAGGGCCTCGTGCGCGGTGTACGTGTCGCCGTTCTCCAGCCAGGCGCGGATCTGTCTGAGCCGGGTCTCGGTCGACGGGGCCGACGCGGCGGCGAGCGCCCCGAGCAGTTCCGCCGGAGCGGTCGTCATCAGCCCGGCCAGGAACCCGGCGTTCGGGTCGCCCGGGTCGACGTGCGGGACGGGCAACGCGAGGCCCGCGGCGGGGGCGTCGACCGTCCTGACGAGGCTGGGAGCGAGGCCGGCGGGGGCGGGCAGGAGGGAACGGGCAGCGGCGGCGGAGGAGCGGGCGGGGCGTGTCGCCCGCGACCCCAACCGGGACACCTCGCCGTCCAGCTTGGGGAACAACACTGTGTCGGTGACGCGGACTTCGGGCCCGAACAGGGTCGACAGCGCGGGCCTGGCCCGGCCCGTCTGCAGCGACACGACCTCCCGCAGCACACCCGTCAGCTGTTCCGACATCTCCTGGGCGGAGGCGAACCGGCGGGCCGGGTCGGGGTCGGTGGCCCGGACCAGGAGGCGGTAGAAGGACTCGTACTGGCGGAAGACCTCGATGTTGTCCGGGTCCGGCAGGGAGTCCACGAAGACGTTGGTGTAGCCCTGGAAGTCGAAGGTGAGGACGGCGAGGGTACGCGCGACGGTGTACAGGTCGGACGCCACGGACGGGCCGACTTCCGCGACCTCCGGCGCCTGGTAGCCGACCGTGCCGTAGATGGCCGACTCGTCGTCGTCCATCCTGCGCACCGCGCCCATGTCGATCAGCTTGAGCTGGTCCTCGGTCTGGATCGCGTTGTCGACCTTGAAGTCGCAGTACAGGAGGTCGCGACTGTGCAGATGGCCCAGCGCCTCCAGGGCCTCGATGCCGTACGCGCACGCCTGCTCCACGGGCAGCGGATCCCGCTTGCCCTGCGGTGTACGGCGTGAGTTGGCGATCTCCTTGAGGGACTTGCCGCCGACGTACTCCATGACGATGTACCCGTCCAGCGAACCCGTGCGCTGGTCGAGGTGCTCGACGAAGTTGTAGATCCGCACGATGTTGGCGTGCACGGTCTCCGCGAGGAAACGCCGCTCGGAGATCGCCGCCGCCATCGCGTCCTGGTCGCCGGTGTCCAGCAGTCCCTTCAGGACCACCCACTGGTCCGACACCGCGCGGTCCACGGCGAGGTAGACCCAGCCGAGGCCGCCGTGCGCCAGACAGCCCACGACCTCGTACTGCCCGTGAACGACGTCGCCGGTCTTCAGCTTCGGGACGAACGAGTACGGGTGACCGCACTTGGTGCAGAAACCCTCGGTGCGCCCCGGCCGGTCACCGCGGGCCCGCCCCACCGGCGCCCCGCAGTCCGAGCGCGAGCAGAACCGCTTGCGCTCGGGCACCTCGGGGTTGTCCAGCACCATCGCGCGCGGGTCGGGGCGCGGCACACCCGGCACCTCGACCAGTCCCGCGCCGAGCCGCCCGCGGCTGGACGAGCCCCTGCTCGAACCGGAGCTGCGCACCGACACCGAGCGGCCCGTGGGCGTGCCCGACACGGACCGGGACAGCCGTCCCGACACCGAGCGCCGGGACTTCGACGAGTGCGAGGACGTACGCGAACTGCGGCTGCTGGAGCGGGAACTGCTGCCCGAGGACCCCCGGGCGCCGACGGTGATCCCGGTGGGCGGTGAGCCGACCATGCCGGTCGCCGACACGACGGGGGCGAGACCGCAGGTGTCGCAGTACAGCTCGCCACCGCCCACGTCCTCGTACGCCCCGCCGCAGCCGGGCCGCTGACAGGCCCGCGGGGTTCGGCTCCGCTCAGCCTCACTCGGCTCCGCCCGGCTCTGCTGCGCCTGGCTCTGCTCGGATTGACTCGGCTCGGCCTGACTCTGCTTCGCTCGGCCCTGCTCCGCCTGACTCATGACGACGGCTCCCCCCTACGGTCCTCGGATCCGTCCTGACCCGGCACCCGCGGTGCGCCGAGCAGTTCGGCGACCGCCCGCTGGTAGCGCAGGACGGCTTGTTCGGCGACGCGCAGGTCGCAGGGCGCGCTCCACAGCATGCGGCGCGCCGCGTCGTACCGCTCCACCAGGAACGGGTCCTCCGCGAGGCCGTGCCGGGCGACCTTCGCCTTGTACGCGTCGAGGCGGCCGCGCAGTTCCGCGCGGACCGCCAGGGGCTGGGTGACCGCGGTCAACGACTCACGGGCGCGCAGCAGTTCGTCCTCCGCCTTCTGTTCCAGGGAGTCCAGGAGCGGGGACAGGCGGTTCCACTGGGCGTGTCTGCGGTACTCGGCGGCGGTCGCCAGCTGCTCCTGCAACGCGGTCGGCGGGCCGCTGACCACCGGTACCTCGGTGGCCGCGATCTTCGCCAGGACCTCCCCACGCGCGGTACGCGCCTCGGCGAGGGTGCGGTCCGCGCGGGACAGCACGTCCCGCAGCCTCACCAGCCGGGCCTCGGCGTCCTGCCGGACCGTGAGCACGGCGTCGATCTCCCGGCGTACGTCCTCCAGGGCGCGCGCCTCCCGGTCGTAGACCGTGGTGTCCGGCCTGCCGCCGCCCGGGGCCGAACTGCCCTGCGCCGGCACCCAGAACGCCAGCGGGTCCGAGATCACCTGCTCGCGCAGCCGGGTCAGCGTGCGGGTGATCCGCTCCAGGTCGTCGCCGGCCGGGTGCTCGCCCGGGCGCACGCCGACCGAGTGGGCGAGCCGACGGGTGCGCTGGAGTTCCGCGGCCAGCAGGTCTATCCGGGCGGGCAGCGCCGACCAGACCGCGTCGGCGGTGACGACCATGTCGAGCGAGGACGCGTACAGCTCGTTCATCCGCTCCACGAGGGCGACCAGCGAGAAACGCTCGCTGAGCTTGCTCGGGCCGCCGTGCAGCGTGGGCGCGTTGGCGGTCGCGGTGGCGGAACCGGCGACGGTGACCGCCTCGCCGCGCAGCAGCTCGGTCAGCTCCACCAGGTCCTCGCGGCTGGACCAGCGACGTCGGGAGCGGATCTCGCGGCCGGTGCGCAACGCGTCCGTGTACGCGTCGAAGTACGCCCACAGCAGCGTGATCGACGCCTCCGCGCCCGTCCAGCGCTCCTTGGTGACACCGGTGAGGTCGGCGCCCTCCAGGAGTCTGCGGCCCGCGTGGTCCTGCAGGGCGAGGAGCGAGGTCTCGATCGCCTCGTGCTCCGCGCCGAGCCGAGCCAGCGCACGGTCCACCTCGTCCCGGTCCATCACCGGCCCGGCGGGGTCCGTGACGCCCATCGATCACCCCTCGCTGCGTTGTGTTCCGACAGTGCTGATGATGCGTCAACCCTTGCGCAGGTACTGCGGTGGTGGCGGCTCGGAGGTGGCGGAGTCCTTGCCCAGTGTCGCCGACAGCCACCTGTCGTACGAGGCCTGCCAGCCGTTCGTCTTGTCCTGGCGGTAGTCCACCAGTATCTGGTTGACCCGGCGCACCAGGTCGTCGGCGTCCTTCTTCATCGCCACGCCGTAGTACTCGACGGTGAAGGGGTCGCCCTTCAGCTCGACCGTGGGGTCCTGCGCGGCCTGGCTCGCGGCCAGCGCCCCGTCGGTGACCACCGCGTCGACCTCACCGAGCTGGAGCCTGACCAGACAGTCGAGTTGGTTGGGCACGGTGGTCCTCAGGTCCGCCGAGGAGACGAGCTTGTGCTGCTGCTGGTCGTCGGTCAGCTTGGTGTTGGCGGTGGAGCCGGTCGCGGTGCAGATCTTCTTCTTCGCGAGCGACCCGTCGTACCCGGTGATCGACGAGGACTTGGGTGCGAGGACCTGCTGGCCGGTCTCGAAGTAGGGGGCGGAGAAGGCGACGTCGGCCAGGCGGGTGCAGTTGATGGTCATGGTGCGGACGACCATGTCGACGCGGCCGTCCTGGATGGCGGGGATGCGCTGGTCGGTGGGGATGGCCTTGAACTGGACGTCGTTCTCGTCGCCGAGGATGTCCTTGGCGATCCGGTGGACCAGGTCGATGTCGAAGCCCTCCAGGTCGCCGGTGCCGCCGCTGTTGGGGTCGCGGTAACCCCACCGGTAGCTGTTCTGGTCGACACCGACGATCAGCTTGCGCTTCTCGCCGGTACGGTTCTTGATCGCCTCGATGGTGCTGCCGTCCGCGCCCGACGGGGACAGGGTCTGCTTCTCCGGCGCGTCGCGCATCGCCGGTGTGGGGCAGCCGTCTTCGGCCTTGGCCTGGGTGACCCGGGCGAGGCCCGACCCGCCGGTGCCGGTGGAGCCGTCACGCGGCTGGGCCAGCGGCAGCAGCAGCGCGAAGACCAGTGCGACGGCGCACACGACAGCCATCGCCCCCACGCCGCCCCAGCCCCTCAGGCGGGCCCGCAGTCGTCGTCCTTGCATCATCACGCCCCCTTTCACCGGTACTCCGAAAGCCTGCGGCCGATGCCCAGCACCGCGCCGGCGGCACCCAGGACCGCGAGGACGGCGGCGCCCACCGACAGCCCCGTCATCGCGTCCAGGCCGTCACCGGCCGCCTGCTCGAACTGGACCGTCTCGTGGTCGATCGCCTTGGCGAGGTTGGCGTCGACGCTGTCGAAGCACTCACCGGTCGCTCCCTGGGCGCCGATCACCCCCGCCAGCGCGGCCGCGTAGTTGCCGTTCTCGTCGTCCGCGCGGGCCGCGCTGTGGCGCTTCTTCCACTCCGCCATGTTGCCGACGGCCTGGGTGACCGGCTGCTCGCCCCTCGCGTCGTCGGCGAGCTTCTCCGCCTCGCTGAGGCCCTTGCCGAGGGTGGCCATGTTGGTCTTGAAGTCGTAGTCGTAGGCGTCGACGCTCTCGCCGCCCACCTTCTTGGTCTCGGCGCCGCGGGCCACCAGCGTCAGGTTCTCGTTGCCGCGGGCCTTGAGGGAGGCGATCCGGGCGTCGTGCAGCACGTTCAGCGAGCGGACACCGTCGTCGAAGGAGGCGTCGAGGTCCGCGCGCGCGACGCTGTGGCCGACGACCAGCCAGAGCAGGACCACCGTGGCGGTCGCGGTGGCGGCGACCAGGCCGTGGTTCAACACCCGGTTGGTGCGCCGGTAGTTGCGGTGCTGGGCCCAGGCGAGACCGGCCAGCGCGAGGACGCCGAGGCCGATCGCCGCCCACGGGTAGGGCGTGGCGTCCGCGTAGTCGGCGCGCAGCCGCTGGTTCTCCTTGGTGTAGAGATCCTCGGCCTTCGGGAGCATCTCCTCCTGCATCTTCTCGTTGGCGTACCGCAGGTACGCGCCGCCGACCGGGAAGCCCTGCCGGTTGTACGTCCGGGCGCGCTCCACCAGGCCCTTGTACTCGGGCAGCAGCCGGTTCAGATCGGCCACGGTCGCCGCCGCGGGGGAGCCGGGGTCAGAGTTGGCGGCGGCCTCGACGAGGCCTTCGGCGGCGTTGTCTATGTCCTTCTCGTACCGCTCGCGGGACGCCGCCGTCTCCTGGCCGCCGGCCAGGAAGCCGCTGGAGGCGGTGGTGTTGGCGTCGGCGAGGGAGCGGTAGATGTCGGCCGCGGCCGAGCTGAGCGGCTGGCTGTTGTTGAGGACGTCGTCGGCGGCGGCCGACCGGTCGGCCGTCTGCCAGGCGGTGACGGCGCCGAAGGACACGACCAGGAGGGCGAGGAGGGCGCCGATGACGCGCAGTCGGCCCGGCTCCGTCGTGGCCGCCGCGCGCAGGCGGTCGGCTCCCTCGGCGAACGCGGTACGCCGTGCCTGCGGCGCGGGCGGGGGCGCGGGGGGAAGCGGGCGGCCGGGGGCGCCCTGCGGGGCGGGGCGGGTGTACTGGTCCGGTCGGCCCGGCGGACCTGGCTGCGCCGGCATCGCAGGCACGGTGGGTACGCCCGGTGCCGGTGGTGGCGCCGCGCTGCTCTTCGGCGGGTGTGTCACTGTTTGACCTCCCCCATGGTCATCCGTCGCCGCAAGTATCGCTGGCGGGACTGACATCCGCATCGGCCTTGGCTGGATCTTGATCGGATCGCAGTGCGGAATGCCTGCCGGCGGCTTGACCGCGCCCCCTTCACCACCCCTTGCCCATGTATACGCCGTGGGAATGTGTTCGGTTCCCTGCCGGGTGGGGGGTGTGTGCGGGTGCGTTGGGGCGCGCGGTGCTGGGGGCTGTGCCCCCAGACCCCCTGTCGGCCTGAAGGGCCTTGTCCTCAAACGCCGGACGGGCTGGGGGGGGCTGGGCCGGTGTTTCAGGGGACCAGCCGGGCGGTGAGGGGTGCGCGGTGCTGGGGGCTGTGCCCCCAGACCCCCCTGTCGGCCTGAAGGGCCTCGTCCTCAAACGCCGGACGGGCCGGGGGGCGCGAAGTGCGCCCGCAGTCGCTCGTGGGCCTCCTCTCGTGCCTGTGCGCGGTCCAGGCCCAGCAGGGCCGCCCCCAGTACCGGGGGTGCGGTCACCACCCGTGGGACCGCCTTGGGGGCCCGGGCCGCCAGTAGGTCCCGTACGCCGTGGTCGAGTTGGGGGTGCCGTGCGGCCAGGACACCGCCGCCCAGCAGGACCGGGGTCTCCTCCTCCAGCAGGTCGAGCCGTTCCAGGGCCACCGTGGCCATGGTGACCACCTCCTCGGCCAGCCGGTCCACGATGGACCGGGCGATCGGGTCGCCGTCGGCCGCGGTGGCGAACAGCACCGGCGTCAGTTCGTGCTGTCTGACGGGCTCGACGTGCTCCAGGTGCAGGGCCTCGACCAGCGCGTACACGGAGGGGAGACCGAAGTGGGCGGGGAGGGTGCGCGCCAGCGTGGTGGGAGCGCCGCGGCCGTCCTCCGCGCGGGAGGCGTGCCACATGGCCTCCTCCGCCAGGCCCCAGCCGCCGCCCCAGTCGCCGGAGATCCGGCCGAGTGCGGGGAAACGGGCGGTGCGGCCGTCGGGGCGCATGCCGACGCAGTTGATGCCCGCGCCGCAGACGACGGCGACCCCGCGCGGCTCGGTGACGCCCGCGCGCAGCACCGCGAAGGTGTCGTTGCGGACCTCCGTGCGCGCCCCCCACGCGCGCGCCTGCAGCGCTGCCGTCAGCTGCTCCTCCTCCACGGGGAAGTCGGCGTTGGCGAGGCAGGCGGAGACATGGTCGGCCGACTCGACGCCCGCCGCGGCGAACGCCCGGGTCACCGCGTCCGCGACCTTGTCCACCGCCTTCTCCACGCCCACCGCCGGCGGCCGGAACGCGCCGCCGCGGGCCGTGGCGAGGACGGTTCCGTCGGCCGCCACGACCGCGACGTCGGTCTTGCTGTTGCCCGCGTCGACGGCGAGGACGCTTGCGGTCAGGCCCACGCGAGGTGCTCCCGGTTGTGTGCGATCAACTGGTCGGTGAGGGATTCGGCGTACACGTACTGGCCGACGAGCGGGTGGGCGAGCAGGGCCCGGAAGACCCGGTCGCGCCCGCCGTGCAGGGCGGCTCGCAGGGCCAGGTCCTCGTACGTCGTCACGCTCGCCATCAGGCCCCCGTACAGCGGGTCCTCGGACGGCACGGACAGCGGGGTCGGACCCTTGGGGCCCACCGCCGCCTGCACCTCGATCACCGCGTCGTCGGGAAGGAAGGGCAGGGTGCCCCGGTTGTACGCGTTCACCACCTGATAGGTGCTGCCGCCCCTGCCGAGCAGGGACGCGGTCAGGTCCACGGCCGCCTCCGAGTAGAAGGCGCCGCCGCGCCTGGCCAGCAGCTCCGGCTTCTCGTCGAGGGCCGGGTCCGCGTACAGGTCCAGCAACTCCCGCTCCATGGCGGCGACCTCCGCCGCTCGCGACGGCTTGGTGCGCAGCTCGCGCACCACCTCGTCGTGCGCGTAGTAGTAGCGCAGGTAGTACGACGGGACCACGCCGAGGCGGTCCAGGAGGGGCCGGGGGAGGTGCAGGTCCGCGGCGATGTCCGTGCCGTGGGCGGTGAGGAGCTTGGGCAGGACGTCCTCGCCCTCGGGGCCGCCGAGGCGCACGCCCGTCTCCCAGGTGAGGTGGTTGAGGCCCACGTGGTCGAGATGGACGTCGGCCGGCGCCACGCCGAGCATGCCCGCGAACTTCCGCTGGAAGCCGATCGCCACGTTGCACAGGCCGACCGCCTTGTGGCCCGCCTGGAGCAGGGCCCGGGTGACGATGCCGACCGGGTTGGTGAAGTCGATGATCCAGGCGTCCGGGTTGGTGCGGCGGACGCGTTCGGCGATGTCCAGGACCACCGGGACCGTGCGCAGTGCCTTGGCGAGGCCGCCCGCGCCGGTCGTCTCCTGGCCGACGCAGCCGCACTCCAGCGGCCAGGTCTCGTCCTGCTGACGGGCGGCCTGGCCGCCGACGCGCAGTTGGAGCAGGACGGCGTCGGCGCCCTCGACGCCCTTGTCCAGGTCGTCGGTGGTGACGATCCGCCCGGGGTGCCCCTGCTTGGCGAAGATGCGCCGGGCCAGTCCGCCGACCAGCTCGAGGCGTTCGGCCGCGGGATCGACCAGGACCAGTTCCTCTATGGGCAGGGTGTCCCGCAACCGTGCGAAACCGTCGATGAGTTCGGGGGTGTAGGTCGACCCTCCGCCGACCACGGTGAGTTTCACTGGGGGGTGCCTCGCTTCCGGGCGCTGGGGCGGGTGATCATCGGCCGGGGGTCCGGCCCGCCGCGTAGCGGCAATGGGGAGCGGCGTCCCCCGGGGAGATGCTGCATATGTGGATCAACCCTTTACGCCGGTGAGAGTGACGCCTTCGACGAACGCCTTCTGGGCGAAGAAGAACACGACGAGCACGGGGGCCAGGACCAGCACGGTCGCGGCCATGGTCAGGTTCCAGTCGGTGTGGTGGGCGCCCTTGAACGACTCCAGGCCGTAGGACAGGGTCCACGCGCCCGGGTTCTCCGAGGCGTAGATCTGCGGGCCGAAGTAGTCGTTCCAGGCGTTGAAGAACTGGAAGAGGGCGATGGCCGCGATGCCGGGCTTCGCCATCGGGAGGATGACCTTCAGCAGGGTCCGCAGGTCACCGCAGCCGTCCACCTTGGCCGCGTCCACGTATTCGTTGGGGATGGTCATGAGGAACTGGCGGAGCAGGAAGATCGAGAACGCGTCCCCGAACGCCAGCGGAATGATCATCGGCCACAGTGTGCCGGACAGGTCCAGCTGCTTGGCCCAGAACAGGTACATCGGGATGACGACCACCTGCGGGGGCAGCATCATCATCGAGATCACCAGCATGAGCGTCAGATTGCGGCCCCGGAAGCGGAACTTGGCCAGCGCGTACGCCACCGGGACCGAGGAGACGACGGTCAGGACCGTGCCCAGTCCGGCGTAGATCAGGGTGTTCTTCCACCAGGTGAGGAAGCCGGGGGTGTCGAAGACCTTGCGGTAGTTCGCCCATTCCCAGGTGTGCGGGATCAGGTCCCGGCTGAGTGCCTGCGAGTCGCTCATCAGCGAGGTCAGGAAGACGAACACGAAGGGCAGGGTGAAGAAGAGCGCGGCCGCGACGCCCAGGGAGTGCACCGCGATCCACTCCAGGAGCGCCTTGCGGCGGGCCGTGCGCTCGGCGGGCGAGGCGGGCGCCTGCAACTCCACGGGACGGTCCAGTACTTGGGTCATGTCAGTCACCTGCCTGGATGAGGCCGCCCCGGCGCCGCATCAACAGCGCGGTGAACGCCATGGACAGGGCGAACAGGACCAGGGCGACGACACAGGCGGAGCCGTAGTCGAAGCGCTGGAAGCCGAGGTTGTAGACGAGTTGGGGGAGGGTGAGTGTGGAGTGCTCCGGGTAGCCCGGCTCGAACATGGTGCCCGCGCCCTGGATCACGCCCGAGGCGACCTTTCCGGCGACGAGTGGCTGGGTGTAGTACTGCATCGCCGCGATGACGCCGGTGACGACGGCGAACATGATGATCGGCGAGATGTTCGGCAGCGTGACGTACCTGAACCGCTGCCACGCCGACGCGCCGTCCAGCTCGGCCGCCTCGTACTGCTCCCTCGGTACGTCGAGCAGCGCGGCCATGAAGATCACCATCAGGTCGCCGACGCCCCACAAAGCGAGCAGGGTGAGGGCCGGCTTGGACCAGGTGGGGTCGTTGAACCAGCCCGGTGCCGGGATGCCGATCTTCTCCAGGATGGAGTTGACGGGTCCCGTGCCGGGGTTGAGGAGGAACGCGAACGCCATGGTCGCGGCCACCGGCGGGGCGAGGTAGGGCAGGTAGAAGAGGGTGCGGAAGACGCCCGTACCCGTCTTGATCTTCGTGATGAGCATGCCGATCCCGAGCCCGAACAGGACACGGAGGGTCACCATGATGACCACCAGCCACAGCGTGTTGCGCAGGGCGGGCCAGAAGAAGGGGTAGTGCTCGAAGACGTAGGTCCAGTTCTTCGTCCCGCTCCAGGTCGGCGGCTTGAAGCCGTCGTAGTGCATGAACGAGAAGTAGACCGTCGAGAGCATCGGGTACGCGAAGAACACCGCGAAGCCGATCAACCAGGGCGAGAGGAAGGCGAGGGTGCGCAGCGCCTGTTTCCGCTGTTTCGCGACGAGGCCGGGGGGCCGCGTCGCCCGCGACATGTGGAGGGCCATGACTACTTCGCCTGCGCGATGTCCGTGTCGATCTGCGCGGCGGCCTTCTTCAGGCCGGCCTTGAGGTCGGTCACCTTGCCGCTCTCGTAGTCGTAGCCGAGCTCCTGGATGGTGGTGAGGTAGACGCCGCCGTTGACCGAGGCCGGGGAGGTGGTGGAGTGCGGGTTCGCGGCGATGTCGAGGAAGGTCTTGAAACGCGGGTCGTACTTCAGCTTCGGGGACTTCAGGGCCTCGAGGGTGGAGGGGACGTTGTGGATGGCGTTGGAGAAGCCGACCACCGCGTCCGTGTCCGTGGTGATGTACTTCAGCAGCTCCCAGGCCGCGTTCTGCTTCTGGCTGGTGGCGGCGATGCCCGCGATGGTGCCGGTGATGTAGCCCTTGCCGTACTGGTCGGCCTGGTCGTCCGGGACGGGCAGCGGGGCGACGCCGATCTCGAAGTCGGGCTTGGCGTCCATGGCCATGCCCAGGCGCCACTCGCCGTCGAGCTGCATGGCGACCTGGCCGGTCTGGAAGGGGTGCTTGGGTCCCCACTCGTCCCCGAGGCCGGAACGGAACTTCTCCAGCTTCTTGAAGCCGCCGAGGTCGTCGACCAGCTTCTTCTGGAGGGTGAAGGCGTCGGTGACGGCCGGGTCGGTGGCGACCGTCGACTTGCCGCTCTTGTCGAAGTACGTCGGCGAGAACTGGCCCATGTAGTGCTCGGTCGTGGTCTCCCAGCCGTGGTAGTCCGGCATGAAACCGAGCTGCTTGTACGTGTCGCCCTGAGTGATCGTCAGCTTCTTGGCGTCGGACTCGAACTCGGACCAGGTCTTGGGCGGGGCGGCGATGCCGGCCTTCTTGAACGCGGTCTTGTTGTAGTAGAGGCCGTAGGCGTCGCCCAGCAGCGGGGCGGCGCAGCGGTTGCCGTCGTACTGGGTGTACTCGCCCATCGCCTTCGGGAAGGTGGTCGCCGGGTCGATGTTCGCCTTCTTGAAGAGCGGGTTGAGGTCGACCAGCGCGCCCGACGAGCAGAACTTCCCGACGCCGTTGGTGGTGAACGACGAGATCACGTCGGGCGCCTTGCTGCCGCCCGCGCGCAGCGCCTGGTTGATCTTGTCATCGGTCATGTTGCCGACGACGTTCACATGGATGTTGGGGTGGGTCTTCTCGAAGCCGGCGATCAGCGCCTTCACGCCCTTCACCTCGTTCGGCGCGCTCCAGGCGTGCCAGAAGGTGATGGTCGTGTCCTTGGAGGCGTCGTCGGAGGCCGTGGAGGCGGACTGGCCCGTGCAGGCCGTGGTCAGGAGAGCGAGGGACGCGGTGAGGGCGAAGGCCGCATTTCGGGCGACCGTGGGGATGGTTGTGGGCATGACGAGAACTCCCTAGGGCCAGGGCGAGGTGATGGTGGTGGTGCGAGGGGGGTGACGCGGTTCAGCGCGAGGTGTCGAAGACCTCGTCGCGGGTCGTCGCGAGCGCGCTCTCCAGCGCGCCGCGCAGTACGGGGTGTTCGCGGACGTCGCCCACGACGAGCCGGGGCCGGGGTGCGGCCAGCTCCTCCAGTTCGGCCTGGACCAGGGCGCGCAGGGGCTCCCCGCCCGAGGTGAGCGAGGCCCCGCTGAGGACGACGAGTTCGGGGTCGAGGACGGAGACGAGCGAGGCCAGACCGGTGGCGAGGTTCGTCGCGTAGGTCTGCAGCAGACGCCGGTTCAGGTCGTCGTCGGCCGCCGCGGCACGGGTCACGAGAGCGGCGGCGACCTCGGGGTAGGGGCCCGAGGGGATGTCCTGGACGCCGAGTTCACGGGCCAGCCGGGGGATCGCCTGCGAGCCGGCCAGTTCCTGGTAGCCGCCGCTGTTGGCCTTGGCCACCTGGCGGACCAGGGGGGTGCCCGGCACCGGCAGGAAACCGACCTCGCCGGCGCCGCCGGTCCAGCCCCGGTGCAGCCGCCCGCCGAGGACCAGGGCGGCACCGAGGCCGCCCTCGCTCCAGAGCAGCACGAAGTCGCCGTACCCGCGCGCCGCACCGAGCCGCTGCTCGGCGACGGCGACGAGATTGACGTCGTTCTCGTACTCCACCGGCATCGGCAGCGCCGCGGCCAGTTCGTCGAGCAGCGTGGGGGAGTGCCAGCCGGGGAGGTGGGAGGCGTAGCGCAGCCGGCCGGTGCCCGGGTCGAAGGCGCCGGGGGTGCCGATGACGAGGCGGTGCAGCTCGTCGCGGGCGAGTCCGGCAGCCTTGACCGCGCCGTCGAGGGCGTCGGTGACCTGCCGGACGACGGACTTCGCCGACCGCCTGCCGGGGGTGAGCAGCTCGTGCGTGCCCACCGTCCGGCCGGTGACGTCGGCGACGGCGGCCAGGATGCGCTCCGGGGTGACGTCGAGTCCGGCGGCGTACGCGGCGGCCGGGTTGACCTCGTAGAGCTGGGCGCCGGGGCCCGGGCGGCCCTCGGTGGTGCCGGTCGCCAGGACCAGCCCCGAGGACTCCAGTCGGGCCAGCAGTTGGGAGGCGGTCGGCTTGGACAGGCCGGTGAGCTTGCCGATCCGGGTGCGGGACAGCGGCCCGTGCTCCAGCAGCAGGTCCAGCGCGGCACGGTCGTTCATGGCGCGCAGGACGCGCGGGGTGCCCGGCGTACCGGCGATTCCTGCCATGGGGTCGACACCTGCCTCTCGGCCGTACAGCTTCCCAGTGATCGAGCCGGGAAGTCCATCCGGCGATGACTGTTAGGAAGGTTTCCTATCTGATGGCCTGGACCATAGGCCCGGTGTCGAGGAGTCGTCAAGAGAGAGCCCCCGCGGCAACGGAGTCGTTACCTGCGGGGGCGGCGGCTGGGGGTGAGCGTGAGGTGAGGGGGGCGTGGCGTGCCCCGGCTTCGGTTCCTGTGACTGCTGCGGTTACTTCGGCGTCGGCCGCGGCTGGACGATCGGGGACGCCGCCTCCGCCTGCGGAGACGTCGTGTTGGCGTACACCGAGGGGGCCGCCACCGCGGCCGTCGCGTCGGCGGCAGCCTCGTCCTGGACCAGGACGGCCGCGCCGCCCACGATCGGGATGTCCGCCGCGTCGAAGGCCCGCTTGATGCGCCAGCGCAGCTCACGTTCGACGGTGAGGGCCTTGCCCGGCATGGTCTTGGCGGAGACGCGCACGACCATCGAGTCGAGCAGGACGCTGTCCAGGCCGAGGACCTCGATCGGGCCCCACAGGAGCTCGTTCCAGGGCTCTTCCTTGCTCATCTTCTCGCTGACCTCGTTGAGGGTCCGGCGCACCTTGTCCAGGTCCTCGTTCGGGCGGACGGTCACATCCACCCCGGCCGTCGCCCAGCCCTGGGACAGGTTGCCGATGCGCTTGACCTCGCCGTTGCGGACGTACCAGATCTCGCCGTTGTCGCCGCGCAACTTCGTCACCCGCAGGCCGACCTCGATGACCTCGCCGGAGGCGACCCCCGCGTCGATGGTGTCGCCGACGCCGTACTGGTCCTCCAGGATCATGAAGACGCCGGAGAGGAAGTCCGTCACCAGGTTCCGGGCGCCGAAACCGATCGCCACACCGGCCACACCGGCGGACGCCAGCAGCGGGGCGAGGTTGATCTCGAAGGCGCTGAGGATCATCAGCGCCGCGGTCCCCAGGATCAGGAAGCTGGCCACCGAGCGCAGGACCGAACCGATCGCCTGGGACCGCTGGCGGCGGCGCTCCACGTTCACCAGCAGACCGCCGAGCGCGCTGCCGTCGACCGGGTTCACCGAGCGGTTCATCCGGTCTATCAGCTTGGTGATGGCCCGCCGCACCGCGGCGCGCAGCACTGCCGCTATCACCAGGATCAGCAGGACTCTCAGTCCGATCGCCAGCCATGTGGACCAGTTCTGCTGGACCCAGCTGGCGGCGTTCGTCGCGCTCTCCTGGGCGTCCTGGAGAGACGGCACCACCGGAGCGGTCGGCGTCCCGGAGGGGGACGGCGACGGACTGGCGGCCAGTAGGACGGCGGACAAGGACACGGCAGGTACCTCCAGTGCGGCGGTCCGCCCCTCCGGTCGCGGTCAGGGTCGTACGTCCTGGTCGTACGTCGTGTTCGAGGTCACGAAAAGGTCACCGGCGGGGCAGACCCACCACACTATCGGGGCATCGTGTGTGGATCGTTGCGATGTTCGGGGGAGAGAACGTGCCCACCTGGGGATGAACAGGTGGGATGAACCGTTCGTGATTCTGGGGATGTACCAGATGTGGTCGAAAACACTCCCAGCCCGTTACCGGGACATGGTGGCGCTTCCACCAGGCATGAGGGGAGACTGACTAACGAATCGTCCCGGCGCGAGCCACGCGCCGCCGGCGTCCAAGGAGGCCATCCGTGCCGCATGTCCTGGTCCTGAACGCGTCGTACGAGCCTCTCGGCGTCGTACCGCTCCGCCGCGCGCTCATTCTCGTTCTGGAGAACAAGGCCGTGTGCCTTGAGGAGTCCGGCGCCTTCATGCACAGCGCGACCGTCACAGTCCCCGCACCCAGCGTGGTCCGGCTCAAGCGATTCGTACGGGTTCCCTACCGGGGGCCCGTTCCTCTCACCCGGCGGGCTCTCTTCGCCCGTGACGGGGGCCGGTGCATGTACTGCGGTGGCGTCGCAACCAGCGTCGACCACGTCATCCCGCGCAGTCGCGGGGGCAAGCACGTCTGGGACAACGTCGTCGCGTCCTGCCGTCGCTGCAACCACGTCAAGGCCGACCGCCATCTCGTCGAGATCGGCTGGCGGCTGCGCCACAAACCCGCCCCGCCCACGGGCCTGGCCTGGCGCATCATCGGGACCGGCCACCGGGACCCGCGCTGGTTGCCCTACTTGCAACCGTACGGCGCTGACGACGCCATGGCCCGGATCGACGGCATCTCCGCCTGACCACGATCCGGGCTTTTGTGTACCCGGGGCCACCTGGTGACCCCGGGTGACCGCCAGGGCCCCATGCCGGACGCGGTCGGTTCCGTCACCGGCGCGGGGCCCGTCGCAGTGCGCCACCCCTCAGGGGCGCCCGGTCCCCGCCCGCGCGCCCCGCACGACGTACAGCGTCCCGCCCACGACGAAGACGACCGCCGCCGCCGTCCACGCGCCCGTCCCGTCGCCCGGCTGCACCGGCCACGCCCACACCGTGCCGGCGCGGCCGTGCGCACCGGCCGACCCCAGGTACACCGCGCTGACATAGCCGAAGGCCGGCAGCCAGCTCAGCCGGGCGCCGAGCAGGGCGGCCGCCGCCGCGGTCAGGCCCGTGCTGCCGAGCGTGTTGCGGATCATCGCGGGGGGACCGAACACGGAGGTGTGGCCGAGCACCGCCACGGACAGCAGGGCCGCGGTGAGCGCGGTCAGCGCCAGGAGGTGGACCAGGCGGCGCCGCCACCAGGGGCTGACCGCCGTACGGTCCAGCTCCTCGGACGCCGAGTACAGGCTCGCCCCGATCACCGCGGCGGCGAACAGCGGGGCCAGCGCCACCACCGGCACCCGCCGCTCCGGATCGACGTAGGCGTCCAGGCCGTCCGCCGCCCACACGGCGAGGACGGCAGTGGCCAGAAGCACGGCGAGGGCGCGCGGAACGGCACGCGAGCGGGCGTAGAGAAGCGGGCCGTGGAGCGCGGTGCCGGAGTGCGCGCGGGCGCGGAGGGGCAAGAAGGCGCTCACAGTGTCGGCATCCCCTTCGCGTCGCACCGGTCCGTCGTCGCGAAGTACTCCGAAAGCCAGGCACGGCGCTTCCGCTCGCCCATCGTCTCCAGCCGGGTGCGGGCATCGAGACGGGCCTTGAGCCGGGCACGGTCGGCCGGGCCGCTCGTGGCGTCCTGTTCGTCGAAGAACTTCTCCTGCGGGCTGGGTGCCAGGTAGTGCTCCACGGCGTTGTCGACCGGGTCCCAGCGCGGGTCGGGCCTGTCGCAGTCGCTCCGGCCGGTGAGCATCATCCCGGCCTCCCACGCGTACTGCTGCGGATCGGTGAGTTCACCCCGTACGACGGACCAGCCGATCGGCGCGAGCATCGGCAGCTCCACCTCGTCCCGGGCCGGCCGGCCCGCCCTGTCCTCGAACCGCACCGGCAGATTCCGTACGCCCTCCAGCCGGCCGGTGAGGCCGGACAGGGCGTCCGTGACCTGTGGCAGAAGCTTCTCGAAGCGGGCGTTCACACAGATCTGCGGAGTGGTGGAGGTATGGCACACCTGGCGGCGGGCGAGTGGACCGGTGTGCCACAGGCCGTCCTCCCCGGTCTGCACCAGCAGTGTGCCCGCGGCGATCGCGGCGGCCAGCGGCAGCAGGGCGAAGGCCCGGCGACGGGCCGCGTACGCCAGGACGGCAGCGCCCGCGAGACCGCCAGCCCACGCCGCCATCGCCAGTGGCTGCCACCACACCGGAACGGAGTCGGTCATACCGCCGACGACCGGCGACAGGGGCGCGTAGGAGTTGTTGCCGCTGCCGTACGAGAGCACGCCGATGACGACGTACCCCGCCACCGCTAGCAGCGGTGCGGCGAGCCGCCAGGCGACCATTCGTCCCACCACCTGGCCCCCCACGACCGCCGACGCCAACACGACCGTGTCCGTCAGGAACGCGACCAGGTACGGACTGTCGCCCGTGGCGCGGTACCAGGTGGCGAGCAGCGAGAGAACGGCCGCCGCCGTGTAACCCCCGACCACCCACAGCACCAGCGGCAGCCCCGACGCCAGCAGCCGGGCGAGCGGGCCGCGCGCGGCCGACGCCAGCAGCTCCTCGGTACGGCGTCTGCCTTCGCGACCGCCGTGCCAGCAGCCCGCGGCCAGCGCCAGCGGCACCCCGAGCAGCCCCGCGGCCACGTGCAACTGCTCGCGCGTCTCGGCCCAGCCCCCCTGCCACTGATCGGCGTTGGCCCCCAGTGCGACCGCGACCGTCAACAGGACGGCGGCACCGGCCCACGGGCCGAAACCGCGGACCACCTCGGCGCGCAGAGGGTGGTGCGGGCGCGGCGCGATTTCCCGTCGCCTTTCTGTCACGAGGGTCATCGGGACGTCCCTTCCAGCGCGGAGGCATCGACGCCAAACGCGCGGTGGGCGCGCAGCGCCGCCGTGTAGCCGCGTTCGATCGGGTTGTCGCCGACACCGTCGGCCGCATCGCCGAGCGCGCTCAGCGACTCGGGCGTGCCGCGGTAGGCGACCCGGCCCGACTCGAGAAGGGTGACCTCCGTGCAGGCCGCCATCACGTCCTCGACCAGGTGGGTGGAGACGATGACGGTGGACGAACCGCCCAGCTCGCGCAGCAGCTCCCGGAACTCCACCCGCTGTTCCGGATCGAGCCCCGCGGTCGGTTCGTCGAGCAGCAGCACGTCGGGCTCGTTGACGATGGCCTGCGCGATGCCGACGCGGCGCACCATGCCGCCGGACAGCGTCTTCACCTTCGCGTCGACACGGTCGGCGAGACCGACCCGGGTGACGGCCCGTTCGACGGCGGCCGGGACCTCGGCGACGGGCATCTCCTTCAGCCAGGCCACGTAGGCGACGAACTCCCGCACCGTGAAGCCCGGGTAGTAGCCGAACTCCTGCGGCAGATACCCCAGCCGCCGCCGCACCGCGGCCCGCTCGCGGTGCTCGCTGACGTCGTCCCCGAGCAGCTCCACCCGGCCGCCGCTCGGCGCGGCGACCGTGGCGAGGACCCGGATCAGCGAGGTCTTGCCGGCGCCGTTCGGACCCAGCAGGCCGTGCACGCCGGGACCGAAGTCGAGGTCCACCGAGTCGAGGGCGACGGTTCTGCGGTGCCGGACGTGCAGACCGGTCACTCGTATCGTGCTCAACGGTTCTCCAGGGGTGGGTGGGAGGCGGACACAATCCGTGCGCGCGTAGCCGTGTGGGCCGAGCCAGCTGCGCTCAACGCTGGTCCAAGCGGTCGTAGGCGGGCCGCCGAGCCGCCAGCAGGGCGGCGGACAGGACGGCCGCCGCGGCCCAGCCGCCCTGCGCCGGGGCGCCGTCGAGGCAGTACTGGAGCTGCTCGGCCAGCCGGGCCGTCAACCGCCCGCCGGGCGCGGCGAGCACCGGAACGAGTACGGCGCACAGCCAGCCGCCGCCGGTCAGGGCCGTCGCGGCACGGACGCCGACATACCCGGCCAGGGCCAGCGAGGCCAGCGTCAGCGCCAGCCCCGGCAGCAGCCAGGCGGCGGCGCCCGGGGCGTTCGCGGACGGCACCAGCAGCCCGGCCAGCGTCAGCAGCGGCACGCTCACCGCCAGCACGGCCGCCGTCCGCGTCAGCACCAGCCGCAACCCGGCGGACGGTGTCGAAGCGGCGATCTCGTGCAGCGGGTCGGCGTGCGCCCCGTAGGACAGGGCCACCCCGGCGACCGGCACGACGGGGGCGAACGCCAGCAGCAGAGGCCGTACGCCGGTGATGTCGGCCCCGTGCGCGAGCGCCACGGCACCGCAGGCCACCAGCAGCACGGCGGGCAGCCAGGCCCCGCGCACGGCGGGCCCGGCGGCCCAGAGCAGGTGGGCGAGGCGGGGGCGGGGGGAGGGGAGAGCGAGAGGGCGGGCGCGGGGTCGAGGCCGAGTCGTGGTCGGCGATGCCGTGGTCGGCGATGCCGTGGTCGGCAGGGCGGGCGCGGCTGCCAGGACCGCTTCCCGTACCTGCGCGAGGGCCGCTCCCGCCGCCGTCTCGCGTACCGCCCGGGACACCCGGGTGGCGCACCGGCCGCAGGTTTCGAGGTGCTTCTCCAGGGACCAGGCGTCCGGTTCCGGGAGGGAACCGTCGCCGTAGCGGGTGACGAGGTCGTCGGACGCGTGCCAGCCGGTCATGCCGGGCCTCCCATCGGCGACGGGTTCAACTGGGCCAGAGCCGTGCGGAGTTCGGCGCGGGCGCGCCTCGCGCGGGACTTCACGGTGCCCTCCGGGATGCCGAGCAGCCGGGCCGTCTCGCGGGTGGTCAGGCCGTCGACGACCGTGGCGCGCAGCACCTCGCGCAGCTCGGGCGAGATCCGGTCGAGGGCGGTGCCCACGTCGCCGTACTCCAGCGCCGCCAGCACCCGGTCCTCCGCGGACGGCACCGACGGCCCGGCGCCCGCCTCGTCCGCCGGTGAGTTCATCGGCGTCGTCGCCAGCCGCGACACCCGCTCCTGCGCCCGACGCGCGTCGACCAGACGGCGCGCGGCGATCGTCCACAGCCAGCCGCCGGCCTCCTCGCCACGATGCCCCGCCGCCGACCGCCACACGGCCACGAAGGTGTCCTGCACCACCTCCCGCACGACCTCGGGATCCGCGCAACGCCGGGTCAGCCGGGCGTGCAGCCACCCCGCGTGCCGGTCGTACAGCGCGGCCATCGCCGCCGAGTCCCCACCCGCGACCGCCCGCAACAGCGCCGCATCGGAGCCCTCCGCGTCCCCTGCGTCCTTCTCCCGGTGGCCCCCCATGGGGCGGAACAGTCTCACACCACGTCTATCGGCAGCCTCGGGCCGCACGGTTCACGCGGCGCGCCGTCCCTTCGCGCCCCCGCGCCCTGGCGGACATGCCCGGCAGGGAGCCAGAATGCGTCATGTGTGGTTTGTCCCAGTCTGGGAATACCGCACCGGAAAGGGATGTGAGGAGAGGCACGTTGTCCCCTCGGATACGTCTGCCGTCGCGACCACGGGGTAGGGCTGCGGTATCCGCCAGTCGTACTCGACAAGGAGGCCCCCGTGGCCACATCCGCACCCGTTCTGCTCCGGCCCCTCTCCAAACCCGAGGCGGACCCCTCCGCCCTGTCCGTCCCGTCCGGGGCGGAGTCGTCCGCCGCATCCGACCTCCACTTCTGCGTGTTCAGCGCCGAGGGCGCCTGTGTCGAGGCCCCTCTCACCAGCGAACCGCCCCTGCCTGACGCCGAGCCCCTCACCAGCGAGCCGCCGCTCGCCGACGCCGCCCCCCTGACCAGCGAGTCCGATGCCTACGCGGAGGGGTAGATGACGGAGCCCCGGCCGGTCGAGCCGTCCACGGAGGACCTGTCCCGGCTCGCCGCGCTGTACGGCGTCGCCACCTCCTACAGCCCGTCCCCGGACCGTACGGTCACGGCCTCGGCCCTCGCCGTCACCCGGGCCCTGGCCGCCCTGGGCGTCGACACCGACAGCCCCGAGGCGGTCCGCGCCGCTCGCGCCGCCCGGGAAGAGGAACTGCGCGCACGGCTGCTGCCGCCGACCGTGGTGGGCTGGAGGGGCGCCACGCCCGAAGCCCTCGACGCCCTCCCGGCCGGCACCCGGCTGCGCATCACCACCGAACAGGGCGAGACCCGCACCGACACCGACCAACTCCCGCCCGGAGTACACCGGTTGACCGCGACCGCCCCGGACGGCCGCACCGCCGACGCCCACCTGATCGTCGCCCCGCCCCGACTGCCCGCGCCCCCCGGACGCTCGTACGGCCTGCTCGTGCAGCTCTACTCCCTCCTCTCCCGCCGCTCCTGGGGCATGGGCGACCTCGGCGACCTGACCGAGCTGGCCTCCTGGGCCGGCCGCGCGCTCGGCGCCGGATTCGTCCAGGTCAACCCGCTGCACGCGGCCGTGCCCGGCGCTCCCACGGATCCCTCCCCCTACCGCCCCTCCTCGCGCCGCTTCCCGGACCCGGTCCATCTGCGGGTGGCGGACATCCCCGAGTACGCCCATGTCGAGGACCGTGAGCGAGCGCGCGCCCTGCTGGAGCGGGCCGACCGGCTGCGCGCCTCGGTACTGGAGGGCGGCGCGCTGATCGACCGGGACGCCGTGTGGGAGCTCAAGCGGGAGGCGCTGGAGCTGGTGCGGGACGTGCCACTCGGGCCGGGCCGCGACGCCGCCTACCGCGAGTACCTCGCCGAGCAGGGCGAGGCCCTGGAGGACCACGCCACCTGGTACGCCCTCGCCGAGGTGCACGGCTCCGACTGGCACCGGTGGCCGGACGGCCTGCGTGACCCGCGGTCGGCCGAAACGGCCCGCGCCCGCGGGGAGTTGGCGGACCGTGTCGACTTCCACCGCCGTCTCGCCTGGCTCACCGACACCCAGCTCGCCGCCGCCCAGCGCGCTGCCCGCGAGGCGGGCATGACGGTCGGGGTCGTCCACGACCTCGCGGTCGGGGTGCATCCCGGGGGCGCCGACGCCTGGGCAGGGCAGGAGCACTTCGCGGCCGGCATGTCGGTCGGCGCGCCCCCGGACGCCTTCAACGCGCGCGGCCAGGACTGGGGGCTGCCACCCTGGCGCCCCGACCGTCTGGCGGAGTCCGGCTACGCGCCCTTCCGGCAGCTGCTGCGGGCCTTGTTCCGCTACGCGGGCGCCCTGCGCATCGACCACGTCATGGGCCTGTTCCGGCTGTGGTGGGTCCCGCTGGGTGAGGCGCCGACCGAGGGTACGTACGTCCACTACGACGCCGAGGCCATGCTCGCCGTACTGGTCCTTGAGGCCTCGCGGGCCGGGGCCGTCGTCATCGGCGAGGACCTCGGCACGGTGGAACCCGGGGTGCGCGAGGCGCTGCGCGAACGGGGCGTGCTGGGCACCTCGGTGCTGTGGTTCGAGCGGGACTGGGAGGGCGACGGCCGCCCCCTCCCGCCCGACGGCTGGCGCGCCGACTGCCTCGCCACCGCGACCACCCACGACCTGCCGCCCACCGCGTCCCGCCTCACCGGCGAACACGTCGAACTCCGCGACAGCCTGGGCCTGCTGACCCGCCCCTTGGAGGAGGAACGGGCCGAGGCGTCCGCCGACATCGCCGACTGGCTGGCCGAGCTCACCCGCCTGGGCCTCCTCCAGGCCACGACCGGCGGCACGGATCCGTCCTCGGAGGAGGCCGAGATCGAGGCCGTCCACCGCTTCCTGGGGCGCACCCCGGCCCGCATGCTCGGCATCTGGCTTCCGGACGGCGTGGGCGACCGCCGCCCCCAGAACCTCCCGGGAACGTGGGACCAGTACCCGAACTGGCGCCTGCCGATCGCGGACGCGGAGGGCAGGCCGGTGACGCTGGAGGAGCTGGCGGCGTCACCGAGGCTGCGCGCGCTGGTGCGGGCGCTGCGGGAGTCGGCGGAAGGCCGCCCCTCGTGACCGGCCCGCCCGAGGGCGCCCGGCGGGCCGCCGCCCTCCACGAGGCCTCACCTCGGGCAGCCGCACCCCATGCGGCCGCACGTCGGGCAGCCGCTCCACCAGGCCCCCGCCTCCGGCGCACCGGCCTCGCCCGGCCCCCGATCGCTTCGTACGGCACCCCGGGCGAGCACCCCCGACCGGCGTTCGGTACTTTTGGCACCGTGGACAAGAAGAACGCCCTGCGCGCCGGCGCCCTGGCTGCCGGAACGACGCTGATGATGCTGCTCATGTCGTCCCCCGCCCTCGCGGTGACCCGCGACGACGGCGACGACCCCGGCTCGGGCCTGAGCGTCATCGAGACGCTGGGCCTCTTCGTCGTGGCCCCCCTCGTGCTGTTCGGGGTCATCGCGGGCCTGGTCATGGTCCTCGACAAGTCGCACGAGTCGCACCGGGTCACCACCCGCAACATCAAGACCAAGCCCAAGGCCGAGGCCGAGTCGAAGGTCTGACCGAGGCGTCGCAGCCCGAGCCTCGCTCCGGCCGCCCGCACGCTTCCTCCGGGGCGCCGACCCCGTCCACGTACCCAGCCGTACGTGGACGAGGCCGGCGCCTTCGGCATGTCCGGGGCCTGGTCCGCACGTCGCGGCTGAGCCGTTCACGATGGGCGAGTGCCCTACTTCTCCGCCGTCTCCGTCGAGAGCAGCAAGTCCCGCAACAGGTCGGACAGCTGCCCGGCCTGTTCGGTGGGCAGGGCGGACAGGGCCTGAGTCTGGATGGCCAGCCCGGCGCCCACGGCCCGGTCGACCAGGTCGAGGCCCGTGTCGGTGAGCGTCACCTTCAGGCCCCGGCGGTCGTGCGGGTCGGGGGAGCGGCGTAGGAGTCCCGCCCGTTCCAGCTTGTCCAGGCGGCCGGTCATCCCGCCGGTGGTGACCATGAGCGTCGCCGACAGCTGGCGGGGCGAGAGGGTGTAGGGCTCGCCGGAGCGGCGCAGGGTGGCCAGGACGTCGAACTCGCCGCGGGCGATGCCGAGGGTGGCGTACGCCTTCTCCACGCGGTCGCCCATCGCGCGCGCCAGCCGGTAGATCCGGCCGAAGACCTCCATCGGGGCGGTGTCGAGGTCGGGCCGCACGGTCGCCCACTGCTCGATGATCGCGTCGACCGGGTCCTTGCGCTGTGCACTCATACGACGAGTATCCGTCATTCCACGGGTTCCGGTCACCCATGAGAAAGTAACTTGACTGTAAGTTGCTTAGAGCTAAGCTACTTACCGTCAAGCTGCCTACCGGAAAGGGTGCCGGCCATGAAGCGGCCCACCACGGTCCTGCTCACCGCCCTCGCCCCCGTCTCCTGGGGCACCACCTACGCCGTCACCACCGAGTTCCTGCCGGCCGAACGTCCCCTGTTCACCGGCCTCATGCGTGCCCTGCCCGCCGGGCTGGTCCTGCTGACGATCGTCCGGGTGCTGCCGCGCGGTGTCTGGTGGGGCAAGGCGGCGGCGCTGGGGGCGCTGAACATCGGCGCCTTCTTCCCGCTGCTGTTCCTGTCGGCGTACCGGATGCCGGGCGGTATGGCGGCGGTCGTCGGATCGGTCGGCCCGCTGTTCGTCGTGGGCCTGTCGGCGCTGCTGCTGGGACAGCGGCCGACCGCCCGCAGCGTGCTCACCGGGTTCGTCGCCGCCTTCGGGGTGAGTCTGGTCGTGCTGAAGGCGGCCGGCGCGCTCGACCCCGTCGGGGTGCTGGCCGCCCTCGCCTCGACCGCCTCGATGTCGACCGGCACCGTACTGACCAAGCGGTGGGGCCGCCCGGACGGCGTGGGCCCGCTGACGCTCACCGCCTGGCAGCTCACCGCGGGCGGTCTGCTCATCGCCCCGCTCGCCCTCCTCGTCGAGGGCGCGCCGCCCGCGCTGGACGGCCGGGCGGTCGGCGGCTACCTCTACCTGGCGCTGGCGAACACGGCGGTCGCGTACTGGCTCTGGTTCCGCGGCATCGGCCGGCTCACCGCCACCCAGGTCACCTTCCTCGGCCCGCTGTCGCCGCTGACCGCCGCGGTGGTCGGCTGGGCGGCGCTCGGACAGGCGCTCACCCCGGTCCAACTGGCGGGCATGGCGCTGGCCTTCGGGGCGACGGTGGCGGGGCAGCTCGGCGCGTCGGGGCCGCGCACACCCGCTCGATCGTTCAGTTTCACCGCACCGAATCCCCGTGAGGACGCGGCGGACCTGACGCAGCCGGCGCCGCGGCGGTAGCCCGGACGGCGGCGGCTGCCCGGAGCCCTACGGGGCGCGGGGGAGCGGCATGACAACGGGGGCGCCCGGTCCGGTACCGGGCGCCCCCGTCGTCGTACTGCCGACTACTGCCGAATAACGCCGACTACCGCCGACTGCTACCGGGCCGTCACCGCGTCCGCCGCCTGCGCCTTCAGGGCGCGTTCCACCCCGGCGCGGGACTCGGAGATCAGCCGCCGCAGGGCCGCGCTGGGCTCCGCGGAAGCCAGCCACTCGTCCGTCGCGCGCAGGGTCTCCGGCGAGACCTGGAGCGACGGGTAGAGGCCGACCGCGATCTGCTGGGCGATCTCGTGCGAGCGGTTGTCCCAGATGTCCTTGACCACGGTGAAGAACTTCTCCGTGTACGGGGCGAGCAGCTCACGCTGGTCGGTCTGGACGAAGCCGCCGATGACCGCCTCCTGCACGGCGTTCGGCAGCTTGTCCGACTCGACGACCGACGTCCACGCCTCCGCCTTGGCCTCCTCGGTCGGACGGGCGGCCCGGGCGGTGGCCGCGTGCCGCTCACCGGCGGCGGTCTTGTCGCGCTCGTACTCGCCGGTGATCTCCGCCTCGTCGTAACGGCCCACCGCGGCCAGACGCTGAACGAACGCCCAGCGCAGCTCGGTGTCGACGGTCAGGCCCTCGATCGTCTGCGTGCCCTCCAACAGGGCGTCCAGCAGATCGAGCTGCTCCGGCGTCCGCGCGGTCGCGGCGAACGCGCGCGCCCACGCCAGCTGGTGGTCGCTGCCCGGCGCCGCCGCGCGCAGGTGCGCCAGCGTGGCGTCCGTCCAGCGGGTCAGCAGGGCCTCACGGGCGCTCGGGTCGGCGTACAGCTCGATCGCCAGCTTCACCTGACGGTGCAGCGACTGCACGACGCCGATGTCGGACTCCTTGCCGATGCCGGACAGCACCAGGGACAGGTAGTCACGGGTCGGGAGCTCGGCGTCCCGGGTCATGTCCCACGCCGACGCCCAGCACAGCGCACGCGGAAGGGACGACTCGAAGTCGCCGAGGTGCTCGGTCACGAAGGCGAGGGACCGCTCGTCGAGGCGGACCTTCGCGTACGACAGGTCGTCGTCGTTGAGCAGCACCACGGCCGCCCGGCGCTTGCCCACCAGCTGCGGCACGGCGGTCAGTTCGCCGTCCACGTCCAGCTCGACGCGCTCGTCCCGCACCAGCTTGCCGCTGTCCTCGTCGAGCTCGTACAGACCGACCGCGATCCGGTGCGGACGCAGCGTCGGCTCACCCCTCGCACCCGTCGGCAGGGCCGGGGCCTCCTGGCGGATCGCGAAGGACGTGATGACGCCGTGCGCGTCCGTCTCGATCTCCGGACGCAGGATGTTGATGCCGGCGGTCTCCAGCCACGCCTTCGACCAGGCCTTCAAATCACGCCCGGAGGTCTCCTCCAGGGCGCCCAGCAGATCGGAAAGGCGCGTGTTGCCGTACGCGTGCGCCTTGAAGTACGCCTGCACGCCCGCGAAGAACTCGTCCATGCCGACGTACGCGACGAGCTGCTTCAGTACGGAGGCACCCTTGGCGTACGTGATGCCGTCGAAGTTGACGAGAACGTCGTCGAGGTCGTTGATCTCGGCCATGATCGGGTGCGTGGACGGCAGCTGGTCCTGGCGGTACGCCCACGTCTTCATGGAGTTGGCGAAGGTGGTCCAGGAGTGCGGCCAGCGGCTCCCCGGCGCGTGCGCCTGGCAGGCGATGGAGGTGTACGTGGCGAACGACTCGTTCAGCCACAGGTCGTTCCACCACTCCATGGTGACCAGGTCGCCGAACCACATGTGCGCCAGCTCGTGCAGGATCGTCTCGGCGCGCACCTCGTACGCGGCGTCGGTCACCTTGGACCGGAAGACGTACTGGTCGCGGATGGTGACCGCGCCCGCGTTCTCCATCGCCCCCGCGTTGAACTCCGGCACGAACAGCTGGTCGTACTTCTTGAACGGGTACGCGTAGTCGAACTTCTCCTGGAACCAGTCGAAGCCCTGCCGGGTCACCTCGAAGATGGCGTCCGAGTCGAGGTGCTCGGCGAGCGAGGGGCGGCAGTAGATGCCGAGCGGGACCGACTGGCCGTCCTTCTCGTACACGCTGTGCACCGAGTGGTACGGGCCGACGATCAGCGCGGTGATGTACGACGAGATCCGCGGCGTCGGCTCGAACTCCCAGACGTTGTCCTTCGGTTCGGGCGTCGGCGAGTTGGAGATGACCGTCCAGCCGTCGGGCGCCTTCACGGTGAACTGGAAGGTGGCCTTGAGGTCGGGCTGCTCGAAGCTCGCGAAGACGCGGCGGGCGTCCGGCACCTCGAACTGGGTGTACAGATAGGCCTGGTTGTCGACCGGGTCGACGAACCGGTGCAGTCCCTCGCCGGTGTTGGTGTACGCGCAGTCGGCGACCACCCGCAGGACGTTGCGGCCCTCCAGCAGACCGGGCAGCGCGATCCGGGAGTCCGCGAAGACCTCGGCGGGGTCGAGGGGGTCGCCGTTGAGAGCGACCTCGTGGACGGTCGGGGCGACCAGGTCGATGAAGGACTCCGCGCCGGGTTCGGCGACATCGAAACGCACCGTGGTCACGGACCGGTAGGTACCTCCCCCGCTCTCGGCTTCGCTGGAGCGGGAGGTACCCCCACCCTGCGCACCGGAGAGGTCGAGATCGATCTCGTACGAGTCAACGGTGAGCAGCTTCGCCCGCTGCTGCGCCTCTTCGCGGGTCAGGTTTGTGCCAGGCACGCGGTCATCTCCTCGTCGTTCAAGGGTGTGGCGCGGTAGCGCCTCGTCGGGGGTGCTGGTCAAGTGACGGGTGGGCCGATTCGGTCATCCTTCCACGGGACGTACGGGGAAAGCGATGTCCATTTCCCGCCGGTGGGCGGGGCGGGCCCGCGCGAACCTGAGGACATGACGACCTACACCGCACGGCCCATCGACCAGGTGGCCCTGAAGGACCTGCGCTCTGTCGACGACGCGGGACGGACCATGGTTCCCCAGACCGACGAGGAAGGCGGCGCCCCCCTCCGCTGCTGCCTGCGCCGCAGCGCGCCGGGGGAACGCCTCGCGCTCGTCTCCTACGCGCCGCTGCGCCGCTGGGCGGCCCGAACGGGCGCCGAACCGGGGGCGTACGACGAACAGGGCCCCGTCTTCATCCACGCGGACGAGTGCGCGGGGTGGCAGGGCGACGACCTGCCCTTCACCAACGCCCACCGCACGGTCCGCCGGTACTCGGCCGAGGGGCACATCCTGGGCGGCCGGCTGGTCGAGCGTCCCGACGACTTCGAGGCGGCCTTCGCGGAAGCGTTCGACGACCCGTCCGTGGCGTTCGTCCACGTCCGGGCCGTCGAGTACGGGTGCTTCTACTACGAGGTGCGCAGGCCCTGAGAGCAGGGGCTCCGGGTCAGCCCTTCAGCTCCGCCGCCACCAGCTCCGCGATCTGGATCGCGTTCAGCGCGGCGCCCTTGCGGAGGTTGTCGTTGGAGAGGAACAGGGCGAGGCCGTTGTCGACGGTCTCGTCCTGGCGGATCCGGCCGACGTACGACGGGTCCTGGCCGGCCGCCTGGAGCGGGGTGGGGACGTCGGTGAGGGCTACGCCGGGCGCTCCGCCGAGCACCTCCTTCGCGCGCTCCACGCTGATCGGGCGGGCGAAGCGGGCGTTGACCTGGAGGGAGTGGCCCGTGAAGACGGGGACGCGGACGCAGGTGCCGGAGACCTTCAGCTCGGGGATCTCCAGGATCTTGCGGGACTCGTGGCGGAGCTTCTGCTCCTCGTCGGTCTCGTTCAGCCCGTCGTCGACGATCGAGCCGGCCATCGGCAGCACGTTGTACGCGATCGGGGCGACGTACTTGTTCGGCTCGGGGAACTCCGCCGCCGAACCGTCGTGCGTGAGCTTCGGCGCGTCCTCGCCGACCTTCTTGACCTGCTCGAACAGCTCTTCCACACCGGCCAGACCGGAGCCGGAGACCGCCTGGTAGGTGGCGACGACCAGCGCTTCGAGGCCCGCCTCGTCGTGCAGCGGCCGCAGGACCGGCATCGCGGCCATCGTCGTGCAGTTCGGGTTGGCGATGATGCCCTTGGGGCGGTTGGCGATCGCGTGCGGGTTCACCTCGGCCACCACGAGGGGTACCTCCGGGTCGCGGCGCCAGGCGGAGGAGTTGTCGATCACGACCGCGCCCTGCGAGGCCACCTTCTCGGCCAGCGCCTTCGAGGTCGAGCCGCCCGCCGAGAACAGCACGATGTCCAGGCCGGTGTAGTCGGCGGTGGTCGCGTCCTCCACGGTCACGCCGTCCAGGACCGTCCCCGCCGAGCGGGCCGAGGCGAACAGTCGCAGCTCGGTCACGGTGAAGTCGCGCTCCGTGAGAATCCTGCGCATGACCGTGCCGACCTGACCGGTGGCTCCGACGATTCCGACCCTCACGGCGACTCCCTGTGTCTGTCTTTGCGTGCGTGTTGCCTGGCCGAGGCTTTTCCATGATGCGGCCGACATGGGCCCACCTGTCCAATTCTTTGGCCGCCATGCCGAGAGCTGAGACACCCCAGCACCGCCGACGGTTGCGGAAACCCCGTCCACGCCCCACTGAGCTGCAGGAATTCGCCCTACGGCCGCTTCGAGCCGCAAGCTGTGCGGCCTCGCGCGACGGTGTGACGTACGCCTCTGAGGTTTTTCCCGCGCCAGGGCCGAACGTTTCCGCGCGCCCCGGCGTCGTAGAGGAGACGCGGGGAGGGGAGGGGTGTCTGTGCTGCGCAGAAAGGCCCGCCGCGCGCCGGGGGACGAACACGCCGATCCCCTGGACGCGGCTCAGGAACGCCGGGTGCGAGCGGTGCTCGCCCTGGGCGGAGTGCCGCAGGCGGACCTGCCGGACGGGGTGCAGCAGGTCCGCCTGCGGTTGCTGGAGCGGGTGGCGCGGGGTGACGAGGCGCCGCGTGACGTGTCCGCGTGGGCGGCGGTCGTCGCCTCCAACCTGGCCATGGACTGGCACCGGGCCAAGCGCCGCCAGGAGCGCATCGGCGAGCGCCTGGCCTCCCTGCGTCAGCTGGAACACCCCTCCGGTGAGGACACCAGCGTGCTCTCCCTCGCCGTCGCGCAAGGCCTGGACGAACTGCCGGACATCTTGCGCCAGGTCGTCGTCCTGCGCTTCTACGCCGACCTGCCGGTGCGCGGGATCGCCACGGAACTCGGCATCCCGGAGGGCACGGTCAAAAGCAGGCTGCACACGGCGGTCCGGGCCCTGCGTGCCCGCCTGCACGAGGACGAGGTGGTGTGACATGACCGCCGAACATCACGGCTCCGCCGAACATCACGGCTCCGCCGGGCACGACGGCTCCGCAGGACGGGACGCATCCGCCGCCACGGACGCGCTGATGGCCGCGATCACCGAGGAGCCGCTGTCCGAAGCCGCGCGCGCGGACGCCGCCTTCATGGCCGAGCACCGTTCCGCCGAGGCCGATCTCACCCTGCTGCGTGAGCAGTTGGGGTTCATCGGCGATGCCCTCGGCGAGCCCCCGGAGGCGGTGCGGACCGTTCCCGTACGTCCGTCACGGCCCCGCCGCCGGACCTTCAGGCTCGCCTTCGGTGCCCTCGCGGTGGCCGCCGTCGCCGTCGTGCTGTCGGGCCTGGGCTGGCTGCTGAGCCAAGCCGGGAACGGTATCGGTGCCACGTCGGACAGAGCCGCGGGCAGCGCGGCCTCGAAGGAGGACGCCGGTGTCCGCTTCGGCAGCCCCCAGTACCTGGCCTGCGCCGGCACCGTCGTCGAGGGGACGGTCGCCCGTCTCGAACAGCTCCCGGACACCGAACAGCTGCGCGTCACCGTGCACGTGACCCGCTTCTACAAGCCGGAGCGGGGCGAGGACCAGCTCACCTTCGTGATCGGCCGGTACGACGTCACCCACCTGCACAAGGGCGACCAGGTCCTGCTCGGCGTCCCCCGCGACAGTGCCACGCCCGACCACTGGGCCGTCGGCGAGCGGGAGGTCGCCCGCGAGCGGGCCTGGATCACCGCCTCGCTGCCCGAGTCCCGCACCCTGTCCTGCTCATGAGAAAGGGCGGGCGCCCGTCATGACGACGAACGCCCGCCCCTCGGTCGTACCGGATCGCTACGGCGTGACCTTCTCGATCTTCACGTTGCCGGTGCCCGCGACCGTGCCGCGGGCGTTCACCAGCTGGACCTGGCCGAAGAACTCACGGCCCTCGGGCGCGGCCGCGGCGGCGGTGACGCTGCCGGAGACCGTCGCCGAGGCGCCCGTGCCGAGCTTGACGGGGGCCGACCCGTCGACCGTGACGGCACCGAGGGCGGCGGAGAAGAACACGTCCCGGTAGTCGTACGCGGTGGAACCGGACGGGACCGAGTAGCCGATGACCTCGATGGTGTAGGTACCGGCGGCCGGGGTGGGAAGGGAGACCGCCTCCTCCGAGTCACCGTCGGCGGAGGTGCCCACCTCGGTGCCGGCCGCGTCCCGCACGACCAGGTCCAGGTCGGCCGCCCGGTCGGAGACGTTGCCGATGGCGACGTCCAGGGACGTGGCGCCCGCGGGCACCTCGACCGTGGTGGTCTGCGTGTCGCCCGTGGCGATCGTCGGCCGGTTCGTCTTGGCGGAGCCGAGCGGGCCGCCCACCAGCTTGCCGTCGATCGCGGCGAAGCGGTTCGTCACCTTCCAGGAGACGGCGGCCGGGGTGCCGACCTTGGCCTCGGGGACGGTCACGACCTCCGGGTCGAAGGCCGCGCCGAGGACGCCGACGTCCAGCTTGTACGGGTTGTCGAGCAGCGGCGACGTACGGCGCGACTCGACCTCGATCTCCCAGACACCCGGCACCGGGTCGGCGTACGAGCGCACGTCCGGCTTGCAGCCGTTGCCGTCGAGGTAGTTGTTGTAGCAGTACGGGGTGGAGGTGTTGTCCACCGGGACGCCGGTCGGGTCGATGGCGATGAACCGGGTCTGGCTCTTGCCCTTCAGCCCGCCGATCGCGACCTCCAGCGACTTGGCGCCCTCCGGGACGGTCACGAAGTACGACTGGGTGCTGTTGCGCTGGACCGTGTCCGACGCCGAGGAGGTGTACTTCAGCGGCTTCGAGACCACGACCGTGGAGAGCACCTGCTGGTCGATGCCCTCGGTCTTCGGGTCGTCGACCTCCAGGATGGCGCTCTTGAGGCCCGCGGACTTCGGGGCGGCCTGCACCTTGACGGTCACCGGCTGGTTCAGCGGCAGCTTGACCTCGTCGGAACCGACGATCTTGAACGTCTTGGCCGCGTTGTTCTCGAAGTACAGCTCGTGCCGGATCGCCCTGTCGGCGCCGGACGTACGGGTGATCGTGACGTCGTACGTCTTCTTCTGGCCGGCCTTGAGGCCGCCCTCACGGTCGTAGAGGCCGGTGCCGAAGCCCGGCGTCTTGAGGAACTGGTCGATGGCGGTGTCGACCGGTGCCTTCACGGTGTAGGTGTGCGCGAGGGCGCCGTCGCGGATGGACTTCCAGGCGTCCACGATGTTCATGAGGCCCGCCCCCTCCTCGTACGCCTGCACACCCTTGATGTGGTCGGCGGTCGAGGTGAGCGCGGTGCGCAGGGTGGCCGGGGTCAGGTCGATGCCCTTCGCCTTGGCGGCGGACAGCAGCAGCGCGGACGCGCCCGCGGCCTGCGGGGACGCCATCGAGGTGCCCTGGAGCATCGAGTAGCCGGCCGGCAGGGTGTAGCCCGCCTCGGCGACCGGGGCGCCCGGCAGCCAGGTCTGGGTGGTGTTGATCGAGGCACCCGGCGCGGACAGGGTCGGCGTGAAGCCGCCGTCCTCACGCGGGCCGCGCGAAGAGAACGGCATCATCGCGTACTTCTTCTCCACGACCGAGCCGTAGTTGGACGCCCAGGTCTGCTTGGAGATGGTCGCGCCGACCGAGATGACCTTGTCGGCCAGGCCCGGGTCGCCGATGGTGTTGGCGCCGGGACCGGAGTTGCCGGCCGAGATCACCAGCTGCACGCCGTAGGTGTCGATGAGGCGCGTGTACAGCTCGGCGCGCGCGTTGTTGCCGTCGTTCAGCGCGGGCAGGCCGCCGATCGACATGTTGACGATGTCGACGCCACGGTTCGCGACGAGGTCGATCATGCCCTCGGTGAGCGCGACGTTGCTGCAGCCGGGGCCGAACTCACAGGCCCGGGACGAGACGATCTTCGCGCCGGGCGCGGCGCCGTTCATCTTGCCGCCGAACAGGCCGTTGGCGGCGGTGATGCCGGCCACGTGGGTGCCGTGTTCGCTGGAGATCATGCCGATGTTGACGTAGTCGGCCTTGGCTCCGGCGCCGTTGTAGACGACGTCCTTGCGGATCTCGACGACGAACGGGATGCGCTCGGCGACGTCCGTCTCCGGGGCGTCGGTGCCGAAGTAGCCGATCCGGTAGCCGTCCTTGTACGGCTTCATCGGCTGCTCGTCGGTGAAGTCGTGGTCGTCGTCGAGGTCGACCCGCACCGTGCCGGCCGCGGCGTCGTACAGCACGCCCCAGGCGTCGGTCTTGTCGCCGTCACGGTTGACGTCGCCGGCCTGGTCGCCGCCGGCGGTCGCGGACTCGTAGAAGTAGTTGAACTTGTACGAGCCGGACGGGGCCTTGAAGGTCTCGGCCACGCCGGTGTCCGCCGGGGTCGCGGAGAACGCCGGGCCGGTCACCGAGGTGAGCATCCGGCGCCACGAGCCGTCGCCGTCGGAGACCGGGTCGGTCGAGGTCACCCAGTCGACGATCTTGCGCTCACCGGTGCTGGTCTTGCGCAGCGCCGGGTGGGCGAGGTCCACGCCCGAGTCGAGGATGCCGATGGTGATGCCCCGGCCGTCCGCCTTCGGGTTCTTCTTCACGAAGTCGACGGCGCCCGTCTCGAAGGACGGGTTGTACGGGTTCTCGGCGGGGGTCTTCCGGTTCGGCGCCGGGTAGGCGGCCGTGCCCTTGACCGCGGAGCCCTTGGCGGTGGCGGTGTCCGCGGCCGGGGACGGGTCGTCCAGCTGGATCTCCTGCCGCAGGTCGATGCCGTGCACGGCGGTCAGCTTCGCGGCGGCGGCGATGGCCGCGTCCGCCCTGCCGGTGGGGACGGTGGCCCGCACATAGCCGAGCTTGTCGTAGGTCTTGCCGACCAGGCCGCCCTGGACCGCGTCGAGTTGCCGGGCGACCTGCTCGGTCTGCCCGGGCGCGGTCGCGATCATCATCGTGACGCTCTTGTCGCCGTCGGCCTTGGCCTCGGCGAGCGCGTCGGCGTCGTCGGAGCCGAGCTTGTCGTGGGCGGACTTCACACCCGGGTCGGCGGCGACGGGGGCTTCGTCGGCGGCGAGGGCCATGGGTATCGGCCCGGCGGCACAGAGTGCGGCCACCAGTCCGGCGGCCGCGGCGATACGGGCCACGCGTCTCGCGCCGGATATCGGATCGCGCTGGGGGGTGAGGGTCATCGGCATCCCTTGTAGGTAAAGGAACGAACGGTGCGCGACCAGAACCGATCGGTCCTGGCCGCCGGGGTCTGAATTTCGATCCCGGACGATCGCACAGCTTTACCCATGGGAGGGATGTTTAGGGAGAGTTGACCGAAACGAGATGGGCGCATGGGGAAAACCCCCTATGCGCTTTGCGGAGATGAGCCCTGAATGGGGCAACTCGCCCCTCAGTCGCCCCGGTTCGGGTTAACTTCCCCTGGTGCTGAAGAAGTTGCGGGTGGCGGCCTACGCCATATGCGTGCGGGACGGACAACTCCTGCTCTCCCGGTCCCCGGGCCCCGACGGCGGCCCACCGGAGTGGGTGCTGCCCGGCGGGGGGATGGAGCACGGCGAGGATCCCCACGACACCATCGTGCGGGAGGTGGAGGAGGAGACCGGATACCGCGTCGAGGTCACCGGCCTGCTCGGGGTGCACTCCAGCCACCGGGTCTTCCCCGGCAGTTTCGGGCGCGACGTCGACCACCACGGCGTACGGCTCGTCTACGAGGGCCGGATCACCGGCGGCGAGCTCCGCTACGAGATCGGCGGCTCCACCGACATGGCCGCCTGGCACGACCTGGACGCCGTACCCGGCCTGAACCTGGTGAGCCTGGTCGACCTCGGACTGCGGCTGTGGCGGGAACGGCCGGCCACCGGACACCTCGCACCGGTCGGACCCCCTCCGGGGACAGCTCCCCTACCCGGGAAGATGAACGCGGAGTAACCGGCCCCCGGCCGTCCGGGGAGCGGTCGAGGACGCTCAGGGTAGTCCAAGATCCACGTACGGTGATCGGCGCTGCGCGTTGCTGCCTCGTTCACGCGCAGGTCATACCCGCTGCCAACGATCGGTAGTGAGCGGGATGTTCGCAACAGCGACCGCCCGCGACCACTGCCGACGCGTTCGCACTCGGGGAGACCGCGCCATGTCGCGCACACGCTCTGTCGCCGGTCCCGCACTGGGGACCCACCGCCGTACCGTCCTCGCCGCCACCGCGGCGGTCACCTTCTCCGCGGGCCTCGGCTACGCCCTGCGGCCCACCGACAGCCAGGCCGCCGCCGCCGCGGACACCGCACCCGCCGAGACGGCGCTCGCCGAGGCGCCCGTGGCCCACGGGCGAAAGGCCCCGGCCGCGCCGCTGGCCCCGTACACCCGCGGCACCACCCTCGCCTCGGTCGCCGCCCCGCGCACCAGCTCCGGCTACCGCCGGCTCGGCGACGGCCCCGGCTGGAGCCGCAAGGTCCGCAGCGAGCTCGCGGCGCCCAAGTCCGGCCGTACCGCCCGCCGTACCGCGCTGGCCTCCTTCGTGCAGATCACCGACCTGCACCTGATCGACGTCCAGCACCCGATGCGGCTGGAGTACCTGCGCTCCACCGACGCGCACGCCTGGCGGCCGCACGAGGCGCTCACCGTGCCCGGCGCCATCTCGCTGGTGGAGCGGATCAACGCGCTGCGGGGCGCGCCCGTCACCGGCTCCCCGCTGTACTTCGCCATGACCACCGGCGACAACACCGACAACAACGCCAGGACCGAGCTGGACTGGTTCCTGACGATCATGAGCGGTGGCCGGGTCACCGCCAACTCCGGCGACCCACGCCACTACGAGGGCGTGCAGAACAGCGGCCTCAAGCAGTACTGGCAGCCCGACTCCACGGTGCGCGACTCCGACAAGCAGCTCGGCTTCCCGCAGCTCCAGGGCTATCTGGCCGCCGCACTGCGGGAGTTGAACAGCCCCGGCCTCAACCTGCCCTGGTACTCCACGGTCGGCAACCACGACGCCATGCCGCTCGGCTGCTACGGCCACGGCGACTCCTGGCTCGCCGAGTACGCGGTCGGCGGCAAGAAGCTGATGAGCGTGTCCGCGTCCGAGGCGAGCAAGCTCCAGGACGCCATCAAGAACGCCAAGGACCCCAAGGGGACCGCGTTCCGCGACTTCCTCAAGGCCCACTCCCGCGACATGCGCTCGGTCACGCCCGACGAGAGCCGCGCCCCCTTCACCGCCACCCAGTACCTCCAGGCCCACCTCGACCCGGCGCACCGCGGTCTGGGCCCGGTCGGCCACGGCTACTCCACCGCCAACCTCGACGCGGGCACCCAGTACTACAGCTTCCGGATCGCCGACGACGTCGTGGGAATCAGCCTCGACACCACCGACGCGGCCGGCCACTACGAGGGCTCCATCGGGACGGCCCAGCTGAGGTGGCTGGAGATGACCCTGCGGGAGAACAAGGACTCGTACGTGGTCCTCTTCAGTCACCACACCAGCAAGACGATGACCAACACCCGCCCCGACCCGGCCCGCCCCGGCGAACGGCGGCACGACGGCCAGGAGGTCCTCTCCCTCCTCGGCCGCCACGCCAACGTCCTGGCCTGGGTGAACGGTCATATCCACCGCAACGAGATCACCCCGCACTCGGGCTCCGGCGGCCGTTCCTTCTGGGAGATCTCCACCGCCTCCCACGTCGACTACCCCCAGCTCGCCCGGGTCATCGAGCTGGTGGACAACAAGGACGGCACGCTCTCGATCTTCACCACCTGCATCGAGTCCTCCGCCCCGCACCGCACGGACTTCTCCGACCTCTCACAGACCGGCCTGGCGGCCCTCTACCGCGAGCTGTCCTTCAACGCGCCCGGCGCCAGCACGAGCCTCGGCGGCGACGCGGAGGACCGGAACACGGAGCTGGTTCTGAAGAAGGGCTGAAACCCACTCAACCGTCACACCGGCCGTCAACTCTTTCGCGGTGCCCCGGGTCTGCCTCCCCGACCACGCTCGACAGTGAGCGTCCGAGAAGGGGAGAACATGACCGTACGAGTACGGGGGACCCTGGTGGCGGCGACGGCTCTGGCCCTGACGGCCGCCCTGGCGGCACCCGCGATCGCGGCGCAACCCGCGGCGAACACCGGGCCGGCCGGCCGGTCCGGCGCCCACGACGCCACCCGTCGGGCGATCGAGGCGGCGGTCGCGGACGGCGTGCCCGGGGTGACGGTGACGGCCCGGGACCGTCGGGGCGGCTGGTCGGCGACCGCGGGTGTGGGAGACCTCCGCACCGGCGAGCCCCGTTCGCCGCGGGACCACTACCGGGTGGGCAGCATCACCAAGACCTTCGTCGCCACGGTGCTGCTCCAACTGGAGGCTCAGGGGCGGCTGTCCCTCGACGACACGGTGGACAGGTGGCTGCCCGGACTGGTCCGCGGCAACGGCCACGACGGCCGCGCGATCACCGTGCGCCAGCTCCTCAACCACACCAGCGGTGTGTTCAGCTACGGGGACGACCGGGCCTTCCAGGAGACGTACATGCTCAAGGACGGCTTCCTGAAGCACCGTTACGACCGCAACACGCCCCAGGACCTGATCGCGATCGCCATGTCCCACCCACCGCGCTTCGCGCCGGGCACGTCCTGGTCCTACTCCAACACCAACTACGCGCTGGCTGCCCTGGTGATCGAGAAGGTCACCGGCCACCCGTACGGCACGGAGATCCACCGCCGCGTCATCGCCCCGCTCGGACTGAAGGGCACCCAGGTACCCGGCACCCGTCCGACCCTTCCCGAGCCCAGCAGCCGCGCCTACTCCAAGCTCGCGAAGACCACCACCGGCCCGACGTACGACGTCACCGAGCTGAACCCCGCGCTGGCCTTCGGCTCGGGAGACATCGTCTCCACCTCGGCCGACCTCGGCCGCTTCTACTCCGCGCTGCTCCAGGGCCGACTGCTCCCGCCGGCCCAGCTGAAGGAGATGAAGACGACGGTGCCGGAAACCACCATCCCGGACGTCCAATACGGCCTGGGCCTCGGTGATGTCACCCTCAGCTGCGGCGTCCACGTCTGGGGCCACAGCGGCGACATCCACGGCTCGTCCTCGATGGCCGTGACGACGGCGGACGGCCGCCACACCCTCGCCGTCAACTTCAACGGCGACTGGTCGGGGGACACCATGGCGGTGGTCGACGCGGAGTTCTGCGGCGAGTAGTCACGGCAGGGTGCCGCGCGTGGGGCCGTGACACGCGAAGGGGCCCGCCGGATCACACGATCCCGGTGGGCCCCTCCGCTCCCCGCCTGGTCCTGCCCCGTCCCCTCACTATCGGGGCAGCACCACGACATACGCCGCCGGATCCCGGTCCCCGGCCGCCATGAGCGCCGTACGGACCACCGCCGCCTGCTGCTCCATGCTGTCCCGGAGCTTCTTCGGGGTGATGTGGACGACGGTGATGCCCAGTCGCTCCAGGTGCTCGCGCTTGCGGGCGTACTCGGTCCACAGCGCGTCGTTCTCGTCCTGCCGGCGGTCCTGGCGCTGGTCCTGCCGCTGGTCCTGGCGCTCGTGCCGGCGGGGTGCGCGGGTGTCGAGTTCGACCGCCACCGCCTGCTCCGGCCAGTACGCGTCCAGGCCACCCAGGTGCGGGCCGCCGGGAAGGCGCAGGTCCACGTTCCACACCGGGGTGGGCAGGCCGTACTCCTCGACCATCCGGTACAGCCGGCTCTCGGCGATCGCCCGGCCCTCCGCGAGGAGGGAGTCCACCGCGTCCACCACGTGCGGGCGGCTCAGCAGGCTCGCCTCGTTCAACGCCCGTACCACCGCCGCCGGTTCGCAGTACCGGCCGCGTACCGCCTCGGTCAGCAGCCGGCGTACGGCCTCCGCGTCCGCCAGTTCGGCCACCGCGTCGGCCAGGGCGCGCGGGACCGGGGCGAGGGGCAGGTCCTTCACCGGCTCGGGCGCCGGGAGCGCCCCCGTGCGGACGATCCGCGCACAGCCCGTCGAGCGCAACCGGCGCATCCGGGGGACCAGGACGTCGATCCGGTCCAGGGAGAGCAGCCGCGGGGTCGAGCTGAAACCGTGCAGGGTGAGCGCCGCCAGGCCGGTGATCATCGCGTCCGCGTACACCGGGCGGTGCGGGCCGTGCGCGCCGGGCTGCGCCGGGACCCCGGTCGGCTGTTCCCGTGCCGCGTACATCAGCACCGCGTGCAGCCGCTCCTCACTGGTCGGCGCGTTGGGGTGGAGCAGGTAGACCCCCGGGAGGATCTGCTGCCAGGCGCCGCCGGGTCGGCACTGCTCGTTCATCTCCGCGGCCGAGACGCCGTGCGAGCGCAGGCGGGCGGCCGTCAGCACCCGGCGGTGCACCTCGGAGTGGTGCTGGAGAGGGCGCGGGGAGAGCGGGGGGACCGGGGTGTTGTGGTTCATGACCAGCAGGTTCCCGCCATCGAACCGGCTTTTAACCGCTGTTACATGTTCGTCGACAAATGTGGACAAGGTCGCACTAAAGGACGCGTGTTCGGGTGCCGAGTAGGTGAGGAAAACCCCTGGTCCGTTCAGGTGCGTCCCAGGGGTTACGGCGTCCTCTGGCCGAATTTCGTAACGGTGACGGCAAGCTCAAGTTCTGGCCAAGGCTAAGGGGTCCTTTCACTATGCCCGTCCGGGGCGCGCGGCCTGGCACCGCACCTCGCCGCGTTGCCGGAAGGTCCTAGTAGCTCCGCTACGAGGACCTTCCGGCGCCTTGCGATGCACGGCACCAGACCACGCGCCCTGATCGGACGCTCATAGTGAAAGGACCCCTAAGGTCGGCTGGTAGCCGCCGCCTCCGCGTCGCACGCCTGTCCCCGCAACGCCCGTGCCAGGTCGTCCCGCGCCTCCAGCACCAGCCGGCGCAGGGCGGGCGCCGACTTCTCGTGAGCGGCGAGCCAGGCGTCCGTCGCGTCCAGCGTCTCCCGCGAGTCCTGGAGGGAGGGGAACAGGCCCTGCACCACGTGCATCGCGATCTGGATCGACCGCTGACCCCACACCCGCTCGATCACGTCGAAGTACTTCCCGGCGTACGGCGCGAGCAGCTCCCGCTGGGAGGGCCGGTCGAAGCCGGCGATCGTCGCCTCCACCAGCGCGTTCGACAACGCGTCGGACTCCACCACCTGCGCCCACGCCTGCGCCTTGACCGCCGCCGAGGGGCGGGCCGCGAGGCAGCGCACCTGATGGCGCTTGCCGGACGCCGTGTCGTCACGGGCCAGTTCGGCGGCCAGCGCGCTCTCGTCGGCGATGCCGTGGGCCGCGAGCGGCTCCAGGAAGGCCCACCGCAGCTCCTGGTCGATCTCCAGTCCCGCGATCTTCGACGTGCCCTCCAGCAGTCCCAGCAGCAGGTCGAAGCCGCCGCGGCTGTCGGCGGTACGCGCGAGGAACCGCGCCCACGCCAGCTGGTGCTCGCTGCCCGGCTCGGCGCGGGTCAGCTCCCGCTCGGCGCCCTCGGCGAGCAGCTCGGCGCCCCGCGCACGCCACTCGGGAGCCGCGTAGTGGACGACCGCCGACTCGGCCCACGCGTGCAGCATCTGCAGCACGCCGATGTCGGACTCGCGCCCGGCGAACCGCAGCACCAGGCCCACGAAGTCCCGCGCCGGCAGCAGCGCGTCCCGGGTCATGTTCCACAGCGCGGACCAGCACAGCGCCCGGGCGAGCGGATCGGTGAGGTCACCCAGCCCCGCCTTCAGGGTCTCCAGCGAGGTCATGTCGAAGCGGATCTTGCAGTAGGTGAGGTCGTCGTCGTTGACCAGCACCAGCTCGGGAGCCTCGGCGCCGGCCAGCGCGGACACGACCGTACGGGGGCCCTCGACGTCCGCCTCGGCACGGGCGTACCGCTCCAGCGCGCCGGACGCGGACCGCCGGTACAGTCCCACCGCCACCCGGTGCGGACGCAGCTCGGGGTGCGATTCGGCGGCCTCCTGCACCACCGCCAGCTCGTCGACCAGGCCCTGAGGACTCAGCAGCACCTGCGGGGTCAGCGAGTTGACGCCCGCCGTCTGCAGCCACGCCCGCGACCATGCGTGCATGTCCCGGCCGCTGGTCTCCGCGAGGACCGACAGCAGATCGCCGAGCCTGGTGTTGCCGTACGCGTGCCGCTTGAAGTAGCGCCGCGCGCCCTCCAGGAACGCGTCCTGGCCGACGTACGCCACCAGCTGCTTCAGCACGCTGGCACCCTTCGCGTACGTGATGCCGTCGAAGTTCAGCTTGGCGTCCTGGAGGTCACGGATGTCGGCCGTGACGGGGTGCGTGGACGGCAGCTGGTCGGCGCGGTACGCCCAGGCCTTGCGGCGGTTGGCGAAGGTGATCCAGCCGTCCGTGAACCGGGTGGCGCCGACCAGCGCGAACGCGCCCATGAAGTCCGCGAAGGACTCCTTCAGCCACAGGTCGTCCCACCACTCCATGGTCACCAGGTCGCCGAACCACATGTGCGCCATCTCGTGCAGGATCACGTTCGCGCGGCTCTCGTAGGACGCCCGCGTCACCTTGCCCCGGAAGATGAACTCCTCCCGGAAGGTCACCAGACCCGGGTTCTCCATCGCGCCCAGGTTGTACTCGGGCACGAAGGCCTGGTCGTACTTCCCGAAGGGGTAGGGGTAGTCGAAGTGGTCGTGGAAGAAGTCCAGGCCCTGCTTGGTCACCAGGAACACGTCATCGGCGTCGAAGTGCGGAGCCAGGCCCTTGCGGCACAGGGCACCGAGGGGGATCTCCAGCCGGCTGCCGTCGTCGAGGACGCGCTCGTAGGAGTCCGTCACATAGTGGTACGGGCCCGCCACCACGCAGGTGATGTACGTCGAGATCGGCTTGGTCTCCGCGAACCGCCAGACCCCGTCGGTGAGTTCACCGACGCCGTTGCCCCACACCGTCCACCCCTCCGGCGCCCGCACCTCGAAACGGAACGGGGCCTTCAGGTCCGGCTGCTCGAAGTTCGCGAAGACCCGGCGCGAGTCGGCAGGCTCGTACTGCGTGTAGAGGTAGACCTCGCCGTCCTCGGGGTCCACGAACCGGTGCAGGCCCTCGCCGGTGCGGGAGTAGGCGCACCGGGCGTCGACGATCAGCTCGTTGTCGGCGGCGAGGTCCTCCAGGAGGATCCGGGAGCCGTCGAAGACCTCGCTCGGGTCGAGGTCCCTGCCGTTCAGTGAGACGGCGGTCACATCCGGCGCGATCAGGTCGGCGAAGCTGGAGGCGCCCGGCTCGCCGCACCGGAAGCGGATCGTGGTGACCGAGCGGAAGGTCCGCGGGCCGTCCCCCGTCTCGTCGCCGACCGCCGTACGGACGTCGAGGGACACGTCGTATCCGTCGACGGACAGCAGGGCGGCCCGCTCCCGGGCCTCGTCGCGGGACAGGTTCTCACCGGGCACGGATGGCACTCCCTCGGGCATGTTTCAGTATGTGGACCACGGTTGATCCTGCCATGTGCCTTCTGGCCGCGGCAGGCGGGAATGAGGCGGGGCCCGGCCGGTGTTCCAGGTTGAGGCCAGTCATCACGCCGTATCGCGCACCAGATTCCGAGGAGACCCATGTCCGAGACCGCCGCCTCCGGCAAGACCCCCGTCGACTTCTGGTTCGACCCGCTGTGCCCCTGGGCCTGGATGACCTCACGCTGGGTGCTGGAAGTGGAGAAGGCCCGCGACATCGACATCCGCTGGCACGTCATGAGCCTCGCGGTGCTGAACGAGGACCGGATCGACGAGCTGCCGGAGGAGTACCGGGAGATGCTCGCGACCAAGGCCTGGAAGCCGATCCGGGTGGTGACCGCGGCCTGGCAGAAGCACGGCGCCGAGGTCGTCGGCCCGCTCTACACCGCTCTCGGCACCCGCTTCCACAACAACGGCGAGGGCCCGACCGTCGAGGCCATAGCGGCCGCCCTCGACGAGGTCGGCCTGCCCGCCGACCTGATCGAGTACGCCGACCAGGACGACTTCGAGTTCGACGCCCAGCTGCGTGCCTCCCACAAGGAGGGCATCGAGAAGGTCGGCCAGGAGGTCGGCACCCCGGTCATCGCGGTCCCCGGCCCCGACGGCGAGGAGATCGCGTTCTTCGGCCCGGTCGTCACCCCGGCCCCCCAGGGCGACGCCGCCCTCCGCCTGTGGGACGGCACCCTCGCCGTCGCCTCGGTCCCCGGCTTCTACGAGCTCAAGCGCACCCGCACCAAGGGCCCGGACTTCAGCAACCTGTAGGCGACCGCGAGCTCAGTCCTGCGCCGCGGCCTGCTCCCGGAACTTCTCGGGGAGGAGGCCGCGGTCGTACTTGTTCAAGTGGCGGTAGTACGTCAGACAGCCCGTCGCGGTGCAGCGCCAGAGGTTGTCCACCCGGTGACGGTCGCCCTTCTCCGCACGGATCGCCGCCTTCTCCTCGTCGGTGAGAACCCGGAACTCCTGCATGGTGCCGCAGGTCGGGCAGTCCAGTGTGCGCGTCCCCATCACGTCCTCCTCGCGATCGCCGCCAGGCCCGGGAGCCGGCCACCACCGCGCCGGCTCCCAGCCCGTAGTACAGCGCGTACGACGTGGACGTGTCCCCGAAATCGCGGGTGTCGGGTCGTTCACCCGCGCGCCCGGTCGCGGGCCGTCGCCAGCCTCGCCAGGTGCTCGTCGAACCCCTTCGTGTAGTACGCGGCCCGGACCGGGTCCGGCTCGACGACCTCCGTCGGCCGGGTCCACGCCGTCGCGTCCAGCGCCACCCCGTGCCGTTCGGCCGCCGCGAGCACCGCGCCCCGGGCGCCCACCTCGCCCTCGACGACCCGCAGCGGACGGCCGAGGACGTCCGCAAGCAGCCGCATCCAGGCGGGGCTGCGGGTGCCGCCGCCGCACACCGCGAGCGACCCCGTCAGACCGGCCGCCGCCAGGCAGTGCCGGGCCGCGTAGCCGATGCCCTCGCAGGTCGCCCGGACCAGGTCGCCGCGCGTCGACTCCAGGGAGACACCGGTGAGTTCGGCCCGCAGATGCGGATCCACGAAGGGCGCCCGTTCACCGGACGGCGCGAAGTACGGGAGCACCCGCACCCCGTGCGCCCCGGGCGGGGTGTCGGCGAGCAGCCCGTCCACCTCCTCGTGCCGCACCCCGGTCGTCGACAGGACCCAGTCCAGCGCGGCGGTGCCGACCATCGCGGGCAGCGCGCGCAACCAGTGGCCGGGGCGGTCGGTGGAGATGTACAGGCCGGCCGGTTCACCGGTCAGATCCAGGTCGGTGGTGGCGACCAGCGCGGCCAGACAGGTGCCGACGATCAGGAGACCGTCCCCGGGCGCGGTGACTCCGGCGCCCAGCGCACAGGCCGGCAGGTCGTACGGCCCGTTCGCGATCCGGGTGCCCGGCGGGAGGCCCTCGCCGCGCGTCGTCGCCGTCGCGACCGGATCGCTGACCGGCGCCAGCAGCCGGCGGCGGTGCGTCAGGCCCAGCAGCTCCACCACCCGGTTGTCGTAGGCGCGGGTGCGCGGGTCGAGGAACGGCATCGACGCGTCCGAGACGTCCGTCACGGCCCGCGCCGCCCCGGTCAGCCGCTGGAAGACCATGTCCTTGCAGTACACGGCCGCGGTGGCGGCGTCGAGGGAGGTCGGCTCGTGCCGGTCCAGCCAGGCCAGCAGCGGGCCCGGAGAGCCCGGGAACATGGCGCCTCCGGTGCGCCGGAACACCGTCTCGAAGGTCCCGTCGGCCAGCCACTGGTCGAGCAGTTCATGCGCGCGTCCGTCCATCCAGGACGCCGCCGACCGCACCGGGCGGCCCGCCGCGTCGACCAGCCACACCCCGTCGCCCTGCCCGGTCAGCCCGGCCAGCTCGACCGGCTCCGGCACCCGGGCGGTCAGCTCGCCGAGCACGGCGACGACCGCCCCGTACACCTCGTCCATGTCCTGCTCGACCCGGCCGCCGTGCAGGTCCAGGCCCACCGGGCGGGACTCGACGGCCAGTTGGCGGCCGGTGTCGTCGAAGGCGGCGGCCTTCACCATGGACGTGCCCACATCGATACCGACGTACATGCCGGCGCCTCCTCCACAGTCGTCCCGGATGTCAGGTCAGGCAGTGCGCGAGCGGCTCCCCGCGCACCCAGCGGCCCACCTCCGCCGCCGCGATCGCCGCCGCCTTCTCGGCCACCGCCCGGCTGGCCCCGCCCAGGTGCGGGGTCAGCACCACACGGTCGGTCAGAGCCCGCAGCCGCGAGTGGGCCGGGAGCGGCTCGTGCGCGTAGGTGTCCAGCGCGGCCGCCGACAACCGCCCGCTCTCCAGCGCGTCGCACAGCGCGTCCTCGTCAAGGAGCGGGCCGCGCGCCACGTTCACCACGACCGCGCCGGGCGGCAGCAGCGCCAGCTCACGGGCGCCCACCATGCCCCGCGTGTCGGAGGTGAGACGGGCGTGCAGCGTGACCACCCGGGAACGGGCCAGGAGGTCGTCGAGCGAGGTCACCCGCAGTCCGTGGATCTCGCCGCGCACATAGGGGTCGTACACCATCACCTGCGCGCCGAAGGCACACAGCACCCGGGCGACCCGGCTGCCGACCGCCCCGTAGCCGACCAGCCCGACCGGCAGGTCCTCCAGCTCCAGGCCGCTGTGCTCGTACGTGTAGTACGTCGCGCCCTCCCAGCTGCCCCGCCGGGCGAGCAGATCGTGGGCCTGCGGGATGCGGCGCAGGGCCGCCAGCAGCAGACCGACGGTGAACTCGGCGGTGGCGGCGGCGTTGCGGCCCGGCGCGAAGCACACGCGGACGTCGTGCGCCTTCGCCGCGTCCAGGTTCACGTTCACCGGCCCGCCCCGGCAGACGACGACCAGGCGCAGGTCCGGAGCGGCCGCCAGGACGCGTTCGGTGACCGGCCCCATCTGGGTGACCAGCACCTCCGCCCCGGCCAGCGCCTCGATCAGCTCGTCCTCGGCGTCGCTCGCCTCCGTCACCTCCGCCACCGGGCCGAACGGTTCCAGCGGCCAGCCGAGCCTCAACTCGCTCACCTTCACGGGGTGTTCGCCGACCTCGTCGGTCACCGCCCGCGCGATCAGATCCGGCAGGACGAAGTGGTCGCCGGCGGCCACCACATGCAGTGTCCGGCTCATTTCAGGTGCCTCCCGTCTCGGCTTCGCACCGCCGGGCGGGCCTGCCGACCAGCGACGCGCCTTTCACCAGCAAGTCCCTCCGGTCACCGTCTCCAGCCCGGCGATCATCCGCAGGGTGGCGCAGTCGCCACGGCCCGACGGGCCGGGCGGCCCCAGGAGTTCACCCGACCGGAGCGCGGGACCGGCGCCGCACGGCGCGTCCACCGCCTGGCCCCGCGCGGACGACGTCCCGCGGGGCTCACGGACACGATGCGCTGCTCCTGGTGGTACGCGGAGCCCCGGTGACCTCGGCGAGCCGGAGCCCGCGGGCCACCTCCAGGGCGGAGGTGGAGTCGTCGAGCAGGACGGCCATGCAGGGCTGGACGAGTTTCAGCGCCCGCTCGGCCACGGCGGCCCTCTCGGGCCGCAGACTCACCCCGACGCGCTCCGCGAGCTCCGCGGCGCTCGCCGCCCCCTCGGCCGGCACCTGTTCCGCCATGGAGGACTGGCGGCCCGCGGGTCCGCGCGGTGCGCTGGAGTCGCTGTGGCTCATCGCGCGCTCTTCCCGGTCAGTCGTCCTGGGCGCTCACGGTGAAGGGTCCCCTGAGGGGCGGGTCGGCCTCGAGCGTGTAACGAAGGACGGCGGGCGTCAATCCCTCGCGCACGGGAAATACCGGTGCACAGTGAGAACTTCACGGACCTGGTCGCGATGAAGGGAGGTCCCGGGTGGCGGGTGAGGGCGGGGACGGCGAGGCCTGGCTGGGGATCGACCTGGGCACACAGAGCGTCCGGGTGCTGCTGGTCGCCGCGGACGGCACGGTCCTCGGGCGCGGCTCGGCTCCGCTGGCGGGACGGCGGGACGGGACACGGCACGAACAGGATCCCGAGGACTGGTGGAGGGCGGTGTGCGAGGCGTCCCGGGCGGCGCTCGATCCGCGGGCGGGCCTGAGGATCGGCGGGCTCGCGGTGTGCGGGACGTCCGGGACGGTGCTGCTAACCGACGGGGCCGGGCGGGCGGTGAGTCCGGCGCTGATGTACGACGACGGGCGGGCGGCGCGGGAGGCGGCCCGGTTGCGCGAGGCGGGGGTCGCGGTGCAGGACACCTGGGCGTTGCCCAAGGCGCTGTGGCTCATGAAGGAGCACGGGCGGGAGCCGGGCACGGGGTCGGGGCCGGGCACGGGCTCTGACGCTAGGCGGATCACCCACCAGCCCGACGTGATCACCGCACGGCTCGTGGGCCGGCCGATGCCGACCGACTCCAGCCACGCCCTCAAGACCGGCTACGACCCGCACCGCGACGCCTGGCCGGACGTCCCGGACCTGCCCGAGGGCGCCCTGCCCGACGTGGTGCGCCCCGGAAGCCGCCTGGGCGAGGTCTGCCCGGCCGCCGCCGAGGCGACCGGCGTACCCGCGGGCACCCCCGTGATCGCCGGGATGACGGACGGCTGCGCGGCGCAGATCGCCTCGGGCGCGCTGCGGCCCGGCTCCTGGAACTCGGTGCTCGGAACCACACTGGTCCTCAAGGGCGCGTCGCTCGTCCCCGTCCGGGACGCCACCGGCGTGGTCTACAACCACCGCGCGCCGGACGGGACATGGCTGCCCGGCGGGGCCTCCAGCGTGGGCGCCGGCGCGCTCACGGCGGCCTTCGCGGGCGCCGACCCGGCCGCCATGGACGAGCGGGCGGCGGCCTTCGAACCGTCCCGGGTGGTCACCTACCCGCTGGTGTCGCCGGGCGAGCGGTTCCCCTTCGCGGCGCCGGACGCCACCGCCCTGGTCCTCGGCGAGCCGGAGAACGACGCCGACCTGTGGGCGGCGCTGCTCCAGGGCGTCGCCTTCGCGGAACGCCTGTGCCTGGACTACCTGCACCACCTCGGCGCCCCCGTCGACGGGCCGCTCTCCTTCACCGGCGGCGCCGCCCGCAGCCCGTACTGGAACCAGCTGCGCGCCGACATCCTCGGCCGCCCCGCCCGGGTGCCGGAGCAGACCGAGCCCGCGCTGGGAATGGCCGCGCTGGCCCGGCACGGCGGCACGGGCGGGTCCGGACTCGCCGACGTCGCCGAACGCATGGTGCGGGTCCGTACGGTCGTCGAGCCCCGCCCCGTCCGTACGGCCCTGTTCGCCGAGCCGTACGCCCGGCTCGTCGACGAGTTGACCGTCCGCGGCTGGCTGCCGGCAGCGGTCGCCGCGCACGCGCTCGCCCGCCTGGACCGGGATACTGCTCACTCATGAGTACGACCTTGCTGCTGGCCCGGCACGGGCAGACCGTCTGGCACGCCGAGAACCGCTACGCCGGGATCAGCGACGTGTCCCTCACCGACACCGGACGCGCCCAGGCCGCCGCCCTCGGCCGCTGGGCCGCCGCCCACCCCGTCGACGCGATCTGGACGTCCCCGCTGTCCCGGGCCGTCGTCACCGCCGACCCCGCCTGCCGTGCCCTGGACCTCACCCCGCACCGCGAACCCGGCCTGCGCGAGTGCGACTTCGGGGTGCTGGAGGGCCGTACGCTCGCGGAGTTCGCGGCCGAGGACCCGGCCGCAGCGGAGGCCTACCGCGCCGACCCGGTGGCGAACCCGTTCCCCGCCGCCGAGGATCCGAGAGCGGCCGCCGCCCGCGGGTGCGAGGCCCTGCGCCGCATCGCCGCCGCCCACCCCGGCGAACGCGTCCTCGTGGTCGCCCACAACACCCTGTTCCGTCTGGTGCTGTGCACCCTGCTGTCGATCCCGGCCGGGGAGTACCGCAGGGTGTTCCCCCGGTTGCGCAACACGGCGATCAGCGAACTCCGCATGAACGGCGACGGGGCCGCCGCGCTCCTGTCACTCAACGTGCCGTGCGAGCCGGATGTGCCGTAGCCCCGAAGCTCCCGCGTCGCACCGGAAAGCCCCGCGAGTCACGTCCTCGCGGGGCTTCCGTTTCTCCGCCTGCCAGGTGACGGTGAGAAGACGATCACGAGGCAGGACAGCGCTCTACAGTTCTTATTGCAAGATGATTGCAAGTACAGCGTAACAACAGGAGGCCGGACGCGGGCAAGAAAACAGGCCCCCACGTGGATCACGTGGAGGCCTATCGGGGGACCGGTCAGGGCGGGTCGGTGCGGCGGGTCAGGCCCTGGCCGTCCGGACCTTCTGCCACCCGTATCCGGCGGCCGCCAGGACCGCCGTCATCCCGCCCGTCGAGTACAGTTGCACCCGGGTGTCCGGCTCCCGGGCCATCAGGACGAACACCGCCGCCATACCCGCCAGCGCGACCCAGGTCAGCACCGGGAACGCCCACATCCGGACGGCGAGTTTCTCCGGTGCCTCGCGCTCCAGGCGGCGGCGCAGCCTGAGCTGCGAGACCGCGATGAAGATCCAGACGACCAGGATCACCGCGCCGATCATGTTCAGCAGCCATGCGAAGACGTCGTCGGGCCGCCAGTAGCTCAGCACCACGCAGCCGAAACCGAAGACGCAGGACGCGAGGACCGCGACCCGGGGGACCCCGCCGGACACCCGGCCCAGCGCCTTCGGGCCCTGGCCGCGCGCGACCAGGGAGTAGGCGATGCGCGAGGCGCCGTAGACGTTGGCGTTCATCGCCGACAGGAGGGCCACCAGGATCACCACGTTCATCACCTGGCCCGCGCCCGGGATGCCGAGGTGGTCGAGGGTGGCGATGTACGGGCCCTTCTCGACGATCTCCTTCGCGCCCCACGGGACCAGGGTGACGATGACCGCCATCGAGCCGATGTAGAACAGCGCGATGCGCCACATCGCGGTACGGACCGCGCTCGCCACCCCGCGCACCGGGTCCTGCGACTCGGCCGCCGCGATGGTGACCGTCTCCAGACCGCCGTACGCGAAGACGGAGGCGAGCAGGCCGACGACCAGGCCCTCGCCGCCGTTCGGGAGGAAACCGCCCTCGCCGGTGAGGTTCGCGGTGCCCGGGGCGCCCGTGCCGGGCAGGACGCCCACGATCGCCAGCACGCCCAGCACCAGGAACAGGCTGATCGCGCCGACCTTCAGCGCCGCGAACCAGAACTCGAACTCGCCGAAGTTCTTCACGGCGGCCAGGTTCGTCCCGCAGAACACGACCATGAACAGGGCCACCCAGGCCCACTCGGGCGTGCCCGGCAGCCAGCCGGTGACGATCTTCGCGGCGCCGATGCCCTCCAGGCCGACCGCCGTGCAGAGCAGGACCCAGAAGGCCCAGCCCACCGTGAAGCCGGCCCACGGGCCGAATGCGCGTTCCGCGTGCGCGGAGAAGGAACCCGAGGACGGATACGCGGCCGACATCTCCCCCAGCATCCGCATCACCAGCATCACCAGGAGGCCGGAGAGGGTGTAGGCGACGACGATCGAGGGTCCGGCGGCCGCGATACCGGCGCCGGAGCCGACGAACAGCCCGGCGCCGATGACCCCGCCGAGGGCGATCATCGACAGATGGCGCTGCTTGAGGCCGTGGGAGAGGGCGGCGCCGTCCTGCTGCGCTGACGTCTCGGTGGTGGTGCTGGGCATGGGCGCGGCTCGTCCAGTGCGTGAGATGGGCAAAAACGCCCACAGTCTGGGCGGCCCCTCCGCTCTCACGGAGAGACCGCCCAGCATACGGACGCCTCCGGCACGCAGCGTGGTTACGCCGCTACGGCCGTGTAGTGCGAGGCGTCCCCCTCGATGGAGTAGCTCTCCTTGCCCTCGATGCCGACCGGGACGTCACCGGCGATGGTGACCCGGTTCAGGCGGCGCGGCAGGTGGTCGTAGTTGTCGACCGCGTAGTGCTGGGTGATCCGGTTGTCGAACAGCACCAGCTGGTTCTCCGACCAGCGGTGGCGCACGATGTTCTCCGGCCGGGTCACGTACGACTGGAACAGGTCGAGGACCTTGCGGGACTCGCTGACCGACAGGCCCACGATCCGCTGCGCGAACCCGCCGATGAACAGGCCGCGTTCACCGGTCAGCGGGTGCACCCGGACCACCGGGTGGACCGTGCGGAACTTGATCGACGTGAACTGGGCGCGGGCGGCGGCCTGGTCCTCGTCGACGGCCTCCTCCGGCACCGCGTAGTCGTAGTCGTTGGTGTGCTCCGCCCACAGCGTGTCCGCGAACTGGCGGAGCGAGGAGGGCAACTGCCGGTAGGCCGCCGCCGAGTTGGCGATCAGGGTCTCGCCGCCGTACGGCGGGAGCGTGATGCTGCGCAGGGTGCTGGCCTGGGGCGGGTTGAGGACGAAGGTGACGTCGGTGTGCCAGTTGTTGGCGGCCCGGCCGCGCTCGCTGTCGACGGGCAGGACGTTCGGGACGCCGGCGACGGACGGCACGGTCGGATGGGCGGTGGTGAGGTCGCCGAAGTGCCGGACGAAGGCCTGCTGCCCCTCGTCGTCCAGGTTCACCTCGTCGAACACCAGGGCCTTGTGGACGTTGAGGGCCTCCCGCACGGCGGTGACCGTCTCCTGGTCCAGCGGCCCCGCGATGTCGACGCCCGACACCTGGGCACCGATGTTCCCGGTGATCTTGCGGATCTGGATCTCGGACATGGGTGGGTCCTTTCAGACGAGGGCGGATTCCCGGCGGGAGGTGATGTGCTGGTTGGCGGGGCGCGGGAGGCCGTAGCGCTCCCGCAGGGTCTGCCGCGGCCCGCCGCCGTACTCCGCACGGAGCAGGCCGCGGGTGCGCAGGATCGGGACGACGTGGTCGACGAAGAGGTCGAGGCCGGACGGCAGCACGGCCGGCATGATGTTGAAGCCGTCGGCGGCGCCGTGCGTGAACCAGGTCTCGATCGCGTCGGCGACCTGCTCGGGCGTCCCGGCGAAGGTGAGATGCCCGCGCCCGCCGCCGAGCCGCCCGACCAGCTGCCGCACGGTCAGGCGTTCCCGCCGGGCCAGTTCGACGATGAGCGTGTACCGGCTCTTGGCGCCCTCGATCGCGCTCTCCGGGGGCAGGTCGACCGGCAGCAGGGCGTCCAACTCCAGTGTTCCCGGCTCCAGGTGCAGCAGCCGCTCCAGACGGTCCACGCCGTGCGTGTACACGATGTGGTCCTCAAGGAGCCGCTCGTTCGCCAGGGCCTCCGCCTCGGTCGAGCCGATCACCGGGACGATGCCGGGCAGCACCTTGATGTGGTCGGGGTCGCGGCCGGTCCGCGCGGTCCGGGCCTTGAGGTCGGCGTAGAAGGCCTGCGCGTCCTCGATGGTCTGCTGGGCGGTGAACACCGCCTCCGCGTACCGGGCCGCGAACGCCTTGCCGTCCTCGGAGGAGCCCGCCTGCACCAGCAGCGGGTAACCCTGCGGGCTGCGCGGCACGTTCAGGGCGCCCTCGACACTGAAGTACGTCCCCTGGTGCCGGGGCGGGTGGATCTTCGTGTCGTCGCCCCAGACACCCCTCGCCTTGTCGGCGATGATCGCGTCGTCCTCCCAGCTGTCCCAGAGCTTGAGGGCCACGTCCAGGAACTCGGAGGCGCGGGCGTAGCGCTCGGCGTGGGCGGGCTCGGCGGCCAGACCGAAGTTGCGGGCGGCCTCCTCACCGGCGGTGGTGACGATGTTCCAGCCGGCCCGACCGCCGCTGATGATGTCGAGGGAGGCGAACTTGCGGGCCAGGTTGTAGGGCGAGTTGTAGGAGGTGGACGCGGTGGCGATCAGGCCGATGTGCTCGGTGGCCGTCGCCAGGGCGGTCAGCAGGGTGAGCGGTTCCAGGGCGCCGGCGGGGCGCTGCGCGACGCTGCCCCACAGCTGTGGGCCGTCGGCCAGGAAGAGGGAGTCGAAGGTGCCGCGTTCGGCGGTCCGGGCGAGGTGGACGTAGTGCGCGAGGGACACATGCGCGTACGGGTCGCTCTCCGGGAGCCGCCATGACGCCTCGTGGTGACCGGTGGTCATCAGGAACGCGTTCAGGTGCAGCTGTCTGGTGGTCATTGGTGGTCCTCCGTCACACCGAGCGCGGCCAGCAGCCGCTCCCGGTACTCGCCCAGCAGCGGATCCCGGTAGGAGCGGGGATGCGGGCGGTCGATGGTCAGGTCGAGGCCGATACGGCCCTGGTCGAGCACGAGCACCCGGTCGGCGAGCACGATCGCCTCGTCCACGTCGTGGGTGACGAGCAGCACGGAGGGCCGGTGGCGTTCCCAGAGCTCCCTCAGCAGCCCGTGCATCCGGATCCGGGTGAGCGCGTCCAGGGCGCCGAACGGCTCGTCGGCGAGCAGGAGTTCGGGCTCCCGCACCAGGGAACGGGCCAGGGCGGCGCGCTGGGCCTCCCCGCCGGACAGTTCGCTGGGCCAGGCGCGTTCCCGCCCCGCCAGGCCGACCTCGGCGAGCGCGGCCCGGCCCCTTTCCGCCGCCTCCCTGCCCTCCGTCCCCAGCAGTACGTTGTCCAGCACCCGCCGCCAGGGCAGCAGCCGTGAGTCCTGGAAGACCACCGACACCCGTTCCGGCGCGGTGAGCCGGCCGCTGCCGACGACCTCGTGGTCCAGGCCCGCGATCGCCCGCAGCAGGGTGCTCTTGCCGGAGCCGCTGTGTCCAAGGAGCGCGGTGAACTGTCCGGCGGGCAGGTCGAGGTCGATGTGGTCGAGGACCGTCCGGGTGTCGAACGACCGTGTCAGTTCCCGGAGCCGGACGGCGGGACGGGTCAGCTGCTCAGTGTGCGTCGCCATGACAGCACCCTCCGTTCGATGAGACGGACCGCGCTGTCGGAGACCAGGCCGAAGATGCCGTAGATGACCAGGCCGACGAGGATGACGTCCGTCTGGCCGTAGTTCTGGGCCTGGAACATCAGGTAGCCGAGTCCGCTGGTGGCGTTGATCTGCTCCAGGACGACCAGTCCCAGCCAGGAACCGGTCACCCCGAGGCGGAGCCCGACGAAGAACCCGGGCAGGGCGCCGGGGATGACGATCTGCCGGACGAACGCGAGCTTCGACAGGCCCTGTACCTCGGCGAGTTCGACGTAGCGGTGGTCGATGCCGGACAGCGCGGCGTGTGTGTTGAGGTAGATCGGGATGTAGACGACGATGGCGATGATCGCGATCTTGAAGGTCTCGCCGATGCCCAGCCAGAGGATGAACAGCGGGATCAGACCCAGCGTCGGGACGGCCCGGTTGAGCTGCACGGTCCCGTCGATCAGCGCGTCGCCGGTCCGGCTGAGCCCGGCGGCCAGGGCGAGCGCGACCCCGGCGGTCAGGCCGATCGCGAACCCGGATCCGGCGCGTTGCAGCGAGGTCAGGATGTCGGTCGGCAGCGTCCCGTCGGTCCACAGGTGGACGCCGGTCTCCAGCACCGTCCAGGGTGCCGGGATCGCGGCCGGGTCGAGGCGGCCGGCGGCGGAGGCGGCGGCCCACAGGCCGAGGAGGAGGACCGGGCCGATCAGGCGGGAGGCGGGCAGTCGCCTGCCGGGGGAGAGCCGGCGGCGCCTGCGGACCTGGGGGCGCTCCTCGGCGGCCTGTACGGTCACCGCGGCTGTGGCTGCCGTGCCTGCTGTGGCGGTGGTCGTGGTCGCTGTGGTGGCGCTCGTGGTGGTCGTGGTCACGGCGGTCACCTCCGGTACTCGGCCGGTACGGACTTCGCGGCGATGCCCTCGAAGCGGTGGTCGAAGAGCGAGCGCACGTCGAACTTCTTCACGAAGCCGCCCTCCGCCAGCAGGTCGGCGGTCTCCTGCTCCCACTTGATGGCCTCGTCCCAACTGGGCGGGAACAGCGGCTTGTTGGCGAGTGACGTGATCGACTCGGCCTGGTCGAGGGTCAGGTTCTGGGTCTTGACGTAGAACTCCCTGTTCCACACGTCCGGGTGCTCGTACTGCCACACCTGGCCCTTCGCCCAGTACGGGATGTACGCGGCGATCGCGGCGGCCTTCGCCGAGTCGGCCAGCACCGAGGCCGGCGCCCAGAGCAGGTTGAGCAGGTCCACCACGTCGGTGGTGATGACCCGGGCGCCCTTGGACTCGTACTGCTTCAGATACGCGGGCGACTGCTGGTTGGCGAGCGGCGCGATGTCCACCTGGCCCGACTGCAGCGCGGTGAGGAACTGGTTGCTGGTCAACGGGACGAGCTTTACGTCGTCGTACGCCAGCCCGGCCTTCTTCAACGCCCTGAGCAGGACCACACCTTGGGCCTGTCCCTGTGAGAACGCGAGCTTCTTGCCCCGGAAGTCCTCGACCGTGCGGATGTCGCTGCCGGGCTTGGTGGCGAAGAGGTAGTTCGGTTTCCGGGTGATGTCGATCGCGACGATCTTCGCGTCGTATCCCTGGAAATGCGCCTGGATCGGCGGGATGCCGGCGTTGTTGGCGACGTCCAGCGATCCCGCGCGGAAGGCGTTGATGACATCGGGGCCGGCGCCGATGTTCGCCCAACTGCTCACCTTGAACGGTAGTTCGCCGAACCCGGCGTGCTTGAACTGCACCTGCTGGATGCTCTGGTAGGAGGAGATCTTCAGGCTGGTGCCCGAGGGGACCTTGCGGGCGAGAGGCGCGTCGGCGTCGGACGCGTCGGCCGCGGCACTGCTTCCGGCGCACCCGCTCAGTCCGGCAGCGGCGGCGGTGACGCCGAGCAGAGAGGAGAGAAAGAGCCGCCGGTCGACACCGGACACGGATGGAGAAGGCATGGGAGAACTCCCTGAGTTCACATGGAAACACGCACGGAAACACGCACGAACATGCGCGTTGAAGTCGCGTCGAAGTCGCGTGGACGTCGCGTTGAAGTGCGCTGGAAGGAAATACGCACGGAAGAGCATGCGGCAGAGCGCAGCGGCAGGAGCACCTGCGGAATTCCAGCCGGGCGAAGGCCGGGGAACGGAAATTCAAGCAGGAGGAAGGAGGCGCCCGGGGCGCGTCAACGTGTCAGCAACAGAGGGTGCGACAGGTCGTGAGCAGCATGAATAGGATGATCCTCGGCTTCCGTATCGGCTGTCAACATTCGGAGTTTCTGAATTAATTCGGCTGTCCGGCCGCGGCGCCCAGTGGATCCCGGTAGAGGACGTCGAGGGCCACTGTTCCGCCCGCCGTGGCCAGTACGGAATCCGGGAAACTCGTCGGCCGTACGTCCGCCGCCCGCTCGGGGCCGACCGCCGCACGCAGGGCGGAAAGACAGTCCTCGCGGCCGATGACCCCGATCTCGGTGACGACCACGCTCTCCGGATTCAGCACGTCGAGCAGCAGCCGCACCGCCCGGCCCGCCATCCGTGCCCGCTCCACCAGCAGCCGGACGGCCACCGGGTCGCCCTGCGCCGCCGCCGTCATCACCCGCGTCGGGTTCGCGCCCGTGATGACGCCCGCCGCACGGGCCCGCCGGCACAGCGTCAGCTCGCTCAGCTCGGCCTGGAGGCAGCCGGTCCGACCGCAGTCACACGGCTCCGTGCCGCCGTCCAACGGCAGATGGGCGATCGAGCCGGCCTGTGAGCGAGGGCCGTGGTGCACCTCGTCGTTGGTCGCGAACGCCGCGTCCACCACCTGGCCGACGAACAGGTGCAGCACACTCCGGCTGCCGCGCGCCCGCCCGAACAACCGTTCCGCGTTGACCAACGCCCGCGCGTGTCCGTCCACATGGACCGGCAGCCCGGTGCGGGCGGCGATCACCTCCCGCACCGGCACCTCGCGCCACCCCAGCAGCGGATGGTCGACGACGGTCCCGGTCTCCCGGTCCACCCAGCCGCCGGTCGCGAAACCGACACCCAGCGGCCGGCACCCCGGGGCCCCGTCCAACAGGGCCGTCAGGGCGTCGGCGGCACGTGTCAGGACCCGGCCGGGTTCGGTGCCCTCGTGCCGCACCTGCCGTTCGGCCACCACCCGCCCGCGCAGATCGAGCAACGCGACCGTGGTGTAGGGCACGGCCACATGGACTGCGCCCACCACGAAGCGGGAGTCGTCCAGGTCGAGGGGCACATGAGGGCGCCCCGACCCCTTGGACCTCCGGGGCGGTTCGGCCTCGCGGATGAGGCCGAGACCGGCGAAGCGGGCGCAGTGGTCGGTCACCGACGCCGGGGACAGCCCGGTCAGCCGGGAGATGGTGCTGCGAGCCACCGGACCGTGCTCCAGCACGGACCGCAGGACGACGCTCGCGTTGGTCCGGCGCCGGTCGCTGTCGGCGGCGCGGGGCACGGGGGAGGTGAGTGGTGGTGCCACGGCATGGGGCATGGGGATCTTCCTCGGGAACGGGTCCGACACTGCGCCGTCTCATGCGTGAGGCGCGTCGGAGCCGCTCCGCCCGCCTCAGGGGCGGCGACAGGTGGCCGTGCCCACGCGTCGCAGGTCGACATAGCGACGCGACGAGAAGTTCCGGGCCTGGGCAACCATGCGCTCGAAGCTAGCAAATGGCCCCACCGCTGCCCAGACGGCGACCGACGGGCGAGACGGCGGCTGTCCACGGATCCGGGACCTTTGGTGAATCCCTACAGATGCCGTGCGCCCGTCCCCGTCGCTCACGCCACCCCACCTCAGTGACCAGCATCACGACGACTCCGGTGTAACCGCCATCCGTTGTCCGGAGTCCACCAAGCTCCCGATCAACCCTTTGTCGAGCGCTGACGGTGATCGGCTCCAGTGCGCTGGGATAGCGTCGCCGTGTCCCTCGCCGTCCACACCCTCGCGGAGTCCCCATGAGCACCGCCGTCGCCCCCAACCGCACCGGGCAGGTCCTCGCCGACCTGCTCCCCGCCTCCCGCGTACGGGATGTCGCGCTCGTGGTCGGCGGTGCCGCACTCACCGGACTCGCCGCCCAGATCGCGGTGCCGGTGCCGGGCTCCCCGGTGCCGGTGACCGGCCAGACCTTCGCCGCCCTGCTGGTCGGCACGACGCTCGGTGTGAGCCGGGGCATGTCCGCGCTCATCCTGTACGCGCTGGCCGGTCTCGCCGGCGTGCCGTGGTTCGCGGAGGGCACCTCCGGGGTCTCCGTCTCCTTCGGCTACATCGTCGGCATGATCCTCGCGTCCGCCGCCGTGGGCGCCCTGGCCCGCCGCGGCGCCGACCGCTCGACGCTCCGCATGGCCGGCACGATGCTGGTGGGCGAGGCGATCATCTACGCCGTCGGGGTGCCCTACCTCGCCTACGCGGCCGACATCTCCGCGTCCGCCGCGATCGCGGCCGGCCTCACCCCGTTCCTGATCGGTGACGCCGTGAAGGCGGCCCTGGCGATGGGCGTCATGCCCACCGCCTGGAAGCTCCTCAAGCGCTGACCGCGCGGCCCACGCACGAGGCCACCCGGCCGACTGGTGGGGGGCATGACCTGACAGACGCACCGTCAGGTCATGCCCCCCATCTGTGTCACCCCCTACGTCCTCACTCGTACCGCTACGGACCGTCGCTCCGGTCTCCTCAGCTCTCCCGCTGCCTCGGCCGTCGCTGCGACCACCACAGGCCGGCCGCGCCCGCCGTCAGCAGGGCCGCGCCCGCCGCGCCCAGCGGCAGAACACCCGGACCGGTCCTGGGGAGTTCGTCACCGTTCGGCGCCACCGGATGGTTGTCGGTGCCGAGCAGCAGTGGCGTGGCCGGGGCGTTCGGTGACGGGTTGGTCGTACCGAACGGAACCGGGCCCTGCTGCCAGAACGTCTTCTTTCCGCCGTCGCTCTGCACGGGCAGGCAGATCTTCCCGGTCTTCTTGAGATCGAACGTGGCGTCGACGGCGTACGACTTCGACGCGCCGGCCGCGAGATTGTCGATGGGGCAGGAGAAACCGCTGTTCGAACCCTCCGGAAGATTCTTTTCGGCGATCGGGGAACAGCCTTGAACGTTCTTGACCGTGAGGCCGTCGAAACCGACTACCAAAAGCTGGATCTTGCCGCTTTCCTTACTCCCCTCGTTCTTCACCGTGGCGGTGATGTCCGTTTTTTTCGACGAGTTGTCGACGGAGATCTTCTCGGGCAGCAGCGTGGTCAGCTTCACGCCCGCCGCTGCCTCGTCAACGGCCTTTCCCCCCTTGCTGCTTCCGGGCCCCTGGTCGTCCGCTCCGGCGGTTCCGGAAAGGATCATCACCACCGAGAAAGATGCCGTGACCAGCGATCCCGCGATGGTCGTCGTACGACGAGAACTCATGTTCGTCCCCCTTGGCTGCGCCTGAATTCGCAGTACTTGAAGAGGTACCACAAGATTTCTCCGCACTATGCTGATACGGCTCGAAGTGTGACCATTGCGTGTCAGTCAGGACGGTCCGGAAGGCAATGACCGGAAGGCGATGACCGGAAGGCATTGAGGGGGTGCAGTGGATTGCCGGGGAATACGAGCGGCGGTGGAGTTCCAGGGGTACTGGTGGCGGGGCGCTATCGGTTGGTCGAAAGTATTGGCCAGGGGGGAATGGGGCGGGTGTGGCGAGCCGCCGACGACATACTCGACCGGCAGGTCGCGGTGAAGGAGATGCGCATCGACGGCCTCGACGCCGAGGACGCCCGCACCCGCCGCGAACGCACCCTGCGCGAGGCCCGGGCGACGGCCCGGATCGACCATCCCAACGTGGTGCGCGTGTACGACGTCGTGGACGAGGGCGAACGCCTGTGGATCGTCATGGAGTTGGTGTCCGGACGCTCCCTCGAACGCATCATGGCGGAGGAGGGCCCACTGGGCCCCCGCGAGACCGCACGCCTCGGACTCGGCCTGGTGGAGGCGCTGCGGCAGGTCCACGAACGGGGCGTGCTGCACCGGGACATCAAACCCGGGAACGTCCTGGTGGAACACCCCGGACGGTTCTCGAACAACCCCCGAGTCGTCCTCACCGACTTCGGTATCGCCGCGATCCAGGACGCCAAGGCGCTCACCATGGTCGGCATGCTGGTCGGCTCGCCCGACTACATGGCCCCCGAGCGGATCTCCGGCCGCCCGCAGGGCCCGCCGTCCGACGTGTGGTCCCTCGGCGCGACCCTGTGCGCGGCATTGGGCGGACACTCCCCGTTCTCCCGCGACACCACGCTGGCGACCCTGCACGCGGTCCTCTACGAGGAGCCCGAACTGCCCGCGGCAGCCGGACCGTTGCGCGACATCCTGGCCGCGTTGCTGCACAAGGAGCCGGAGGCCCGCCCAGGCCTGGCGGCCCTGGAGGCGTCGCTACGCCCCCTCGCGTTCCCGCCGCCCACACCGACGGCGGAGGTGGTTCCGGCGCCGCTGGTTCCGGGGGAGGCGACGGCGGAGCCGGTTCCCGACCCGGAGACACCGGCAACGCCGATTCCCGAACCGGCGGTCCCGGAAGTCAGTGACGCGGTGCCCGTCCAGGACGTACCGCCCGACCGGGAGCCCGGGAGGACCCGCTCCCTGCGGACGCTGCCCGACCCCAGGCGGCCCGCACCGACGCCGGCGCCGGAAGCCGAGGCCACCTCCACGCCCGACGTCCCCGCTCCCGCCAACGCCTCCACCGAGGCCGCCTCGGAGAGGCGCTCGGAGACGCGCTCCGAGACCCCGTCAGGCAACTCCGTGGGGGCCGTGTCACGGGGAGCGGGAGCGGGGCCCGAGGCAGATCCGGCCGCCGAACCACCCACCGTCCCACCCGCAGGTCCACCCGCCGGACCCCCCTCCACCCCCGACCACGTCACCGCCACCGGCCCGCGCCCCCTCGCCGTCCCACCGGCCCAACCGCCCGGCCCCGCCGTCCCGTCCGCCGTGGCTCGGCGTGGTCGGCGTGGTCGGCGTGATCGGCGTCGTGCCGGGCTGGTCGTCGCCGCAGGGGTAGTCGCCGCGGGTGCGGTCGTCGCGATCGTGCTCGCGGCGACCTCGGGGCCGCCGGACACCACCGCGGGATCCACGCCGTCCGTCGTGGCGTCCTCCTCGCCGGTCCCGTCCGCCACCGCGAGCGACAGCCCGACGCCCACCGTCGGCGGCACGTCACGCCCGCGGAGCCTGCCGCCCGGGGCACACCAGGAGGCGGGCGGGTTCGCGTGGGCCACGCCGCGGGACTGGCGCAGGGATGTGAAGACGGGGGCGGAGGTGCACTACACCTCCCCGGACGGCAGACAGGAACTGGCCGCCAAGTCCGCTCTCGCCCGCGGTGATCTGATGGAGACCTGGGAGACCTCGGAGCAGAACGCCCACCAGGGGCAGAACTACCGGAAGATCCGCCTGGAGGAGACGACGTTCCGCGGCCACCCGGCCGTCGTCTGGGAGTACACCTTCACCCTCCAGGGCGTCCCCTGGCACGCCCGCCTGCTGGGTTTCACCGCCGGCGGCAAGTCGTACCAGATCAACACCTGGTACCAGCCGGACATCGAGACGCGGGCCCTCAAGACGTACGGCAGGGTGCGGGACAGCTTCACGGTGCTGTGACAGACCCCGCGCGCGAAGGGGCCCCGTGGTGACACACCACGGGGCCCCTCTGCACAGAGTTGAACAGCGTCGCTGTCAGACCTTCGTCAAGGCCCGCTCGCCCTTGAACTTCTCCTTCGCGAAGGCGATCGCGAGCACGCCCGCGGCGACCGCCAGCGTCAGCAGTACGGTCTCGCGCCCGTCGTGTTCGGTGTCGGTGAGCATGTAGCCCAGCACGAAGACGATCAGCGCGGCCGACGCCCAGGTCAGATACGGGTACAGCCACATCTTCACGACCAGCTTCTCCGGCGCCTCGGCCTGGATGATCTTCCGCATGCGCAGCTGCGAGAAGCAGATCACCAGCCAGACGAACAGGGCCACCGCACCGGAGGAGTTGACGAGGAAGAGGAAGATCGTGTCCGGGGACAGGTAGTTGAAGAAGACCGCGACGAAACCGAACACGACCGACGCCAGGATCGCGGCCATCGGCACGCCCCGGCCGTTGACCCGCGAGAACGCCTTGGGCGCGTCGCCCCGCTCGCCGAGCGAGAACGCCATGCGGGAGGCCGTGTACAGGCCGGAGTTGAGACAGGACAGCACCGAGGTCAGCACGATGAAGTTCATGATCTGACCGGCGTGCGCGATGCCGAGCGAGTCCAGGGCGGCGACGTAGGAGCCCTGTTCGGCGATGGACTTGTCGTCCCACGGCAGCAGCGTCACGACCACGAAGATCGAGCCGAGGTAGAAGACGCCGATACGCCAGATGATGCTGTTGGTGGACTTGGTGACGGCCCGCTGCGGGTCCTCCGACTCACCCGCGGCGAGGGTGGCGATCTCGCTGCCCATGAAGGAGAAGACGACCAGCAGCACACCGGTGAGGATGGCGCCGGGCCCGTTGGGCAGGAAGCCGCCGTGGTCGGTGAGGTTGCCCAGCCCGGCCTTGTCGCTGTCGGCGCCCGGCAGCACACCGAACACGGCCAGACCGCCCACCACGATGAACGCGCCGATGGCGACGACCTTGATGCCGGCGAACCAGAACTCGAACTCGCCGTAGGAACCCACCGACACCAGGTTGGTGGCGGTCAGCACCACCATCACGATCAGCGCCCACCCCCACTGCGGTACGGCGGGTATCCACCCCTCGAGGATCTTGGCCCCGGCGGTGGCCTCGACGGCGAGCACGACGACCCAGAAGAACCAGTACAGCCAGCCGATGGAGAACCCGGCCCAGCGCCCCAGCGCCCGGTCGGCGTGCGCCGAGAAGGAACCCGAGGTCGGATTGGCGGCGGACATCTCACCGAGCATCCGCATCACCAGCACCACGAGCGTGCCGACGAGGGCGTACGACAGCAGGATGCCGGGGCCCGCGGTGGCGATACCGGAACTGGATCCGACGAACAGTCCGGCTCCGATGACGCCACCGATGGCGATCATCGACAGATGTCGGTTCTTGAGTCCCGCCTGGAGACCGCCGCCGGGTTCACCGGGGGCTCCTTGGGCGTGATCAGCCTCGGGGAGGGTCGGCTGCGAGGTCATGAACGGATTCCTTTGCGCCGGTTGTGCTGTGCCCTACACGAACGGTGTATCGGGGTGAACGAATCGGTCCAGTGAATCGGAGGCAAAGGAATTCGTGAACCTTTGAATCCGGATCGTTACTTGAGGTTTTCCTGAGGATTCTCGGTATTGCCTGGATTTTTCGTCATGCGCCCCCGAGGCTGCTGCCCGGAAACAGCCGTGTCACACTCGTCCCATGCGCGTGTATCTCGGCTCCGACCATGCGGGCTTCGAACTCAAGAACCACCTCGTCGACTGGCTCAAGGCGGCCGGCCACGACCCCGTGGACTGCGGTCCGCACATCTACGACGCCCAGGACGACTACCCCCCGTTCTGCCTCCGTGCCGCCGAGCGGGCGGCCGCGGACCCGGACGCCCTCGGCGTCGTGATCGGCGGCTCCGGCAACGGCGAGCAGATCGCGGCGAACAAGGTGAAGGGCGTGCGCGCGGCGCTGGCCTGGAGCGAGGAGACCGCGTCACTGGGACGGCAGCACAACGACGCGAACGTCGTGGCGGTGGGTGCGCGCATGCACTCGCAGGACGAGGCGACGAAGTTCGTCGAGACCTTCCTCAACACACCGTTCTCCGGCGACGAGCGTCACCTCCGCCGCATCGAGATGCTGGCCGGGTACGAGACGACGGGCGACCTCCCGCCGATCCCGGCGCACCACCCGCAGCAGTAAGGGGACACGGGCCCGGGGCGAAGGCCCCTGGCGGGGTCCGGGCGACGCCCCAGGGGTCCGGGGAAAGGAACAGCACCGTGCCGGAAGGGCACACGATCCACCGGCTGGCGCAGGACTACGCCGCCGCCTTCACCGGCACGGCACCCCGGGTGACCAGCCCCCAGGGCAAGTTCAGCGACTCCGCCGCCCTCCTCGACGGCACCGAACTCACCCGCACCGAGGCCCACGGCAAGCACCTCTTCCTCGGGTTCGCCGAGTCCTGGATCCACATCCACCTCGGCCTGTTCGGCAAGGTCGGCTTCGGAGCCGCCCCCGCGCCCCCGCCCACGGACACCGTCCGGCTCCGGCTCGCGAACAGCACGTCGTACGTCGACCTCCGCGGCCCGACGACCTGCGCCCTGATCACGGACGCCGAGAAGGACGCGGTCCACGACCGCCTGGGCCCCGACCCGCTGCGCGAGGACGCCGACCCGGGGGCGGCGTACCGACGGATCTCCCGCAGCCGTACGAGCATCGCCGCGCTGCTGATGGACCAGAAGATCGTCGCCGGCGTGGGCAACGTCTACCGCGCCGAGGTCCTCTTCCGGCACCGCGTCGACCCCTACCGCGCCGGCAAGGACCTCACCCCGGCCGAGTGGGACGCGCTCTGGAACGACCTCGTCGAACTGATGCGTGAGGGCGTGCGGAACAACCGCATCGACACCGTCCGCCCGGAACACACCCCGGAGGCGATGGGCCGCCCACCGCGCGTCGACGACCACGGCGGTGAGGTCTACGTCTACCGCCGGGCCAACCTGCCCTGCCACCTCTGTGGCGGCGAGATCCGCACCGCCGACCTCGCCGCCCGCAACCTCTTCTGGTGCCCTACCTGCCAGCGGCAGGGCTGACCGGGATCAGAACCCGTGCGGCAGCCAGGGCGCCACCGGTGACCCGAACGCGACCGCCGCCTCCGTCAACGCGCCCCGCCGCAGCTCCCGCACCCGCCCGGCCGCCGCCAGCGAGGCCAGGCTCACGCCCCCGAGATACGCCGCCCCCAACTCCCTTACGGACAGGGCGAGATCAGCGGGATCCGTGGTGCGAGCGCACGACGAGCCCTTCGCGTCGCCGACCAGTCGCCAACGCCCCGCGTTCCAGGGGCAGAAGTCGTCCTCGACCTCGAACACCACGTCCACCGGCGCCTGATACGTCCGCGCCTCCAAGGCGGCCCCGACATCCACCAGCCGGACGAACAGGGAATCCCGCACCCGCAACCCGCACCGCCGGATGTCGCTCACCATGGACATCCACGGCTCGTCCAGCGGCCGCCCCTGCGCGCTCAGCGTCGATGTCAGGTCGATCTCGAACAGGAACCGCCACAGCGCGGCGTGCGCCGCCGCGTCCAGCGCCTCGGTGTCCTGAAGGAGCACCTCGCCCTTGGGGCCGGCCGTCTCCCACTCCGGCTTGACCCGGAAACGCGCGTACCCCACGACCTCGCCGCCCCGCTCGGCGACCACGCACTGCAGCGGCGACGCCCCCTGCCGACGGCTCTCCGGGTCCACCACCGCGGCCCGCTTCCATCCGGGCATCCGGGCCAGCATCCCCGGCCGGACGGGCACCCGGCGCGCGTACACCGCCTCGCACGCGTCCAGGACGTCGGCCGGTGCGGCGTAGCGCAGCCGTACGTCATCGGTGCCGGGCGGCACGGACAGTCGTACGCGTGCCGTGTCGACCTCGACGTTGACGCAGTACGTCGCCGCGGCGTACCCGAACCGGCCGTAGATCGCGGGCTCGGAGGCCGTGAGGACCGCCAGGGGCCAGCCCCATTCCCGTACGTCGTCCAACTGGCGCCGCATCATCGAGCGCAGCACACCACGCCGCCGGTGCGTGGCGGCCACGCCGACCATGGTCACGCCCGCGGCGGGCACCGAGGCACCGCCCGGCACGGTCAGCCGGAAGCTGAACGCCCCCGCCGTGCCCACGCACACGTCCCCGTCCCAGGCACCTATCGAGCGGTCCGTCTCGGTGAGCGTCTTCCACAGCTCCCGCTCCCCGAGCGCCTCGGGGACTCCGCCGAAGGCGCGGAGCAGGTTGTCGTACCACTCGTCCCACTCGTCCGGCCGCAGTACCCGCACGTCAGGCCCGTGGCCGGATTCGCGCGCGGCCCCGCGGCCCACCCCGCTGTGAGTGCCATGATCGCCTTGGCCGGTACCGTTGTCAGTCGCCATGGACCATGCCTATCAGGGCATTGCGGGACGGGCCAGGGGATTTCGACTTGATGGCGACGCGGAGCCTTTCTGTGAAGTTCACTGTGAGTTGAGCCTCGGACGGGGGACAAGTGGGACCTCCCGTGCCAAGCAGCTGGTCCGATGGATAGGGTCCCGAACTAATGGCAGCAGGACGAGAACGGCGCGCAGAAGCCGAGACGTTCACGGCCCGGTTGAAGATGCAGTGGCACCGGGTCCGCGTCGGCATGCGCAGAAGCGCCGTCGACTACTTCCGCGGCGACGGCTCGGACTGGGTCGCCCTGGCAGGCCTGCTGCTGACCGTGCCCGTGATCGCGGCCACCACACTCGCGAACTCGGTGTGGTGCTCCCCGGCCGCGCTGGTCCTGCCGATCGTCGCGGGCGGCCTGCTGCTGCGCCCGGCGAGCCTGCTCGGCCTGTACGCGGCGGCGGCCACCGCGCTGATCGTGGAGTCGGTGCAGCTGGGCCCGTACACCGAGGGCCCCTCCAGGGTCACCCCGGGCATCGTCCTGGTGGTCGCCGCCTGCGGTTTCTTCGGACTGCTGATCGCGCAGTTCCGCAGCCGGGTGGGCGTCCCCTGGAGACGCGGCGGCACCATGCTCTTCGACCTGCGCGAACGCATCCGGGTCCAGAGCAAGCTGCCGCAACTGCCCCAGGGCTGGCACCGCGAGATGGCGTTGCGCCCGGCGGGCGGCCAGTCGTTCTCCGGTGACTTCGTCGTCGCGGCACGAACCAACGGCGACCGCACCCTGGAGGTCGTCCTGACGGACGTGTCCGGCAAGGGCATGGACGCCGCGTCGAGGGCCCTGCTGCTGTCGGGCGCGTTCGGCGGCCTGCTGGGCAGTCTGCCCCCGCACGCGTTCCTGCCCGCGGCGAACGGCTACCTCCTCCGCCAGGACTGGGACGAGGGCTTCGCCACCTCCATCCACCTGGTCCTCGATCTGGACTCCGGCGACTACGAGTTGTACTCCGCCGGACACCCGCCGGGCCTCCAGCTCAGCGCCGGCAGCGGCCGCTGGGAGGAGAAGGCCGCCGACGGCCCCCTCCTGGGTGTGTACGACGGCGCCCAGTTCGACCCCGTGAAGGGCTCACTGCGCCCCGGTGACGTGTTGATGCTGTTCACCGACGGTCTGGTGGAAACGTCCGACCGCGACATAGTGGAGGGCATCGACCGCCTCACCGGCGAGGCCGACCGCTATGTCGCAGGCGGCTTCCACGGCGCGGCCTGGCACCTGATCGAAGCGGTGGCGAAGGACGTCAACGACGACCGGGCCCTGCTGCTGATCTGCCGCGAGGGACCGACGGCGGCGGCCATCCGCTGACCCGGTCCCCACGCCCCCGCTCCGCCCGACACCCGCCCCCACCTGCGGCTCAGCCCGCAAGGTGGGGTTTTCCTCAGGTCAGGTCCGCCGGTCGCCCTCATGGTGGGCGCCCCTCCCCGGTCCGTACGTTCGAGACATCACCACCGTGATGCTCCACAGACGACCGACCGGAGGGCAAGCGCATGGCAGGCGAATGGGCCGTAGAACTGCACGGAGTGTCCCGGCGCTACGGCCGCGGACGTAACGCGGTCCACGCCCTGCGCGGCATCGACCTCACCCTCCGGCACGGCAGCTTCACCGCCGTGATGGGCCCCTCCGGCTCCGGCAAGTCCACGTTCCTCCAGTGCGCGGCGGGCCTCGACCGCGCCACCGCCGGCACCGTCCGTCTCGGCGGCACCCAGATCACCGGCATGCGCGAGAACAAGCTCACCGCGCTGCGCCGCACCCGCCTCGGCTTCGTCTTCCAGGCCTTCAACCTGCTCCCGTCCCTGACGGTCGAGCAGAACGTCGTGCTGCCGATGCGGTTGGCCGGCCATCGCCCCGACCGTCGCCGCGCCGCCGAGGTGCTCGCCCAGGTCGGTCTCGCCGACAAGGCCCGCCGACGCCCCGGCCAGCTCTCCGGCGGACAGCAGCAGCGCGTCGCGATCGCCCGCGCCCTCGTCACCCGCCCCGACGTGATCTTCGCGGACGAGCCGACCGGTGCCCTGGACACCACGACGGCCGCCGAGATCCTCGCCCTGCTCCGGCAGGCCGTGGACACCCAGGGCGCCACCGTCGTCATGGTCACCCACGACCCGGCGGCCGCCACCTGGGCGGACCGGGTCCTGTTCCTGGCCGACGGCGAGATCGCCGACCACCTCGACCGCGCCCCGGCGGACCGGATCGCCGCCCGCATGACGGCCCTCACCGTCCCGGCGCCCTACGACCGAACGGCGGCGTGATGTTCGCACCCAACGGCCTCGCCCGTGCCGCCGTCCGGTTCCGCCCCGCCGCGTTCGTCGGCACGCTGGTCGCGCTCGTGCTGGCCGCGGCGATCGTCTCGGCCTGCGGCGTCCTCCTGGAGACCGGCGCCCGTGCCACCGTCCCGCCCCAGCGCTACGCCGGCGCCCCCGTGGTGGCCGCCGCCGACCAGCGGGCCCACTACGGCCACGGCGACAGCGCGGACAGCGAGCCACTCCCGGACCGCGCCCGCCTCGACGTCTCCCTGGTGACGAAGGCCGCCTCGGCCCCCGGCGCCCGCACGGCCGTCGCCGACGTGACCTTCCCGGCCCGGGACCCGCGCGGCGCCCGCACCGCCCACAACTTCTCCTCCACCGTCTTCACCGGCGAACACCTCACCGAGGGCCGCGCCCCGCACCCCGGCGAAGTGGCCCTCCCGCACGGCACGGTGGGCGACCACATCACCCTCACCACACCCGACGGCACCCGCGCCTACCGCGTCTCCGGCACCACCGGCACCAACACCACCACCGCCACCGGCGCCGACGGCACCGGCCAGGACGCCGTCTGGTTCGCCGACTCCGAAGCCCTACGGGTCTCCGGCCACCCCGGCCGCGTGGACGCCGTCGCCGTACTGCCCAGGCCCGGGGTGACCGCCCGGACCCTCGCCGCCCAGGTGGCCCACGCCCTCGGCGACCGCGCCCAGGTCCACACCGGCGACGACCGGGGCACCGTGGCCGACCCCACCCTCGCCGAGGCCCGCGAGACCCTGATGGGAATCGGCGGCTCCTTCGGCGGCGTCGCGACCGCGGTCGCGATGTTCACCGCGGCCGGCACGGTCGCCCTCGCGGTCGGCCAGCGCGCCCGCGAGTTCGCGCTGCTGCGCGCCGTCGGAGCCACCCCGCGCCAGATCCGTCGCACGATCGCCACCGAGACCCTGCTGATCGCCCCGCTCGCGGGCGCGGCCGGCTGTCTTCCCGGAATCGCCCTGGCCCGCTGGTGGTTCGGGCAGCTGCGCGACAGAGGCGCGATCCCCGACGCCGTCGAACTGTCCGTCTCCTGGATCCCACTGGTCGTCGCCGTCGGCGCCGTGCTCGTCACCGCCCTCCTGGCCGGCTACACGGCCGCGCATCGCAGCTCCCGCGTCAAGCCGGGACAGGCACTGGGCGAGGCGGCCGTGGAGCGACTGCGGGTGGGCTGGATCCGGATGCCGCTCGGGATCGCCGCCGCGGTCGGCGGATTCGTCTGCGCGGGCCTGGCCGCCTCGACGACCGGTGAGGACGCGGCCAACGCGGCGCTCGGCATCGTGATGCTGTTCATGCTGGCGGTTGCCCTGCTCGGCCCGCTGGTCGCGCGGGTCTGCGCGGCCCTGTTCGGGCTCCCGCTGCGCGGCGCGGGCGCCCCCGCCGCCCTGGCCGCCGCCAACTCCCGTACGAACGCCCGCCGACTGGCGTCCGCGATCACCCCGATCGTCCTCGCCATGGCCTTCTCCTCGGTGCTGGTCTTCATGCACACCAGCGAGGAGCGGGTCACCGCACGGCAGCAGGAGGCGGGCATCCTCGCCGACCACATCGTCACCGCGGACCCGGGCCTGCCCCCGGACGCCGTACGACGGGCCGCCGGCGCCCCCGAAGTCACCGCCGCCGTCGGCCTGTTGAAGACCTCGGTGCTGGTCCCCGCCTCGGGCGGTGCGATCACGGCGGTGTCCGCGCAGGGCGTCACGGGGTCCGCCCGCGACCTGGCCGCCGTACAGGATCTGGACGTACGACGTGGCCAACTGTCCCTGAAACGGGGCGAGGCGGCCGTCGACGCCGCCGTGGCCGACAACGCGAACGTCGACGTCGGCGACCGGATCCTGGTGCGCCTGCCCGACGGCACCAGGGCAGAGCCGCGGATCGTGGCGACCTACGGACGGGGTCTGGGTCTGTCCCAGGTCACGATGAGCCGCGCCGACCTCGCCACCCACGTCACCTCCGCCTACGACACCGAGCTGTGGACCAAGGGGGGTACGGCGGCCGGTCTGGGCGCCCTCGGCACGGTCCTGGACCGCGCCGACCACACGGCCGCCCTGTCGGTGGACCGGGAGCTCAACGCCTGGGCGAACACGGTCATGGCGGCCGTCCTCGGCGGGTTCGCGGCCGTCGCCGCGGTCAACACCCTGGTGATGACGGTGCTCGACCGCCGCGACGAACTCGGCACGCTGCGCCTGATCGGCTCCACCCGCCGCCAGGTCATGCACATGGTCCGCTGGGAGGCCCTCCTGGTCGTCCTCGCGGGCATCGTCCTCGGCACGGCGATCGCCCTCGCCACACTGATCCCGATGACGAAGGGGCTGACCGGCCAGGGACCGTACATCCCGCCCCTGGTCTACGGCGCCTTCGCCGGCACGATCGTCCTGCTCGGCCTGACGGCGGCCACCCTCCCGGCCCGCGCGGCCCTGCGCGCCGACACACTGGACGCATGACGGACACTCCACAGCCCTCGATCCCCGCTCCGCAGCCGCTGACGTTGGGAGAGGTCGAGGCCATCGCACGCGCCGCCCACTCGGGCCAGCGCGACAAGGCAGGCCGGCCCTACGCCGAACACCTGCGGGCCGTCGCGGAAGGGGTACGCGCACGGGGCGGCGACGAGGAGCAGATCGCGGCGGCCTGGCTGCACGACAGCGTCGAGGACGACGCGCTCTCCGACGGATGGCTGGAGGAGGCGGCCCTCAGCCGCCGTACGAAGGACATCGTGCGCGCGGTCACCAAGCGGGCCGCGGAGCCGCCCGAGGCGTACGCCCGGCGCGTTCTCGCCACCCCCGGCGCCCTGTTGGTGAAGGAGGCGGACCTGGCCCACAACGCGGACCCGGCCCGCCTCGCGGTGCTGGACGAACCCACCCGCACACGACTGACCGAGAAGTACACGCGGATGCGTGCGCTTCTCGGCCTGGTCGCTGACGGCGGTGAGCTCCGGTGACGAGTGGTCGCGCCTAGGCGCTGACCTTCTCGCGCTCGCGCACGCCCGTCTCGTTCTTCTTGTCGTTCTTCTCGCGCCCCCGCGCCACTTCGGCCGCGTCCCGCTTGAAGGCCCAGTCCATCGTCGGTTCCATCGCGAACCGGAAGACCCGGCGCACCGGCGCGGTGCACAGCAGGGTCACGACGGCCGCCGCGAGGACACTCACGAAGATCTCGCCGAGCGGCCGCTCCATCCAGGCGTGGTCGAACCAGCCCCAGAAGTCGCCGCCCTTGATCAGGAAGCCGTGCAGCAGGTAGCCGTACAGCGTGCCCGCGCCCAGTGCCGTGAACCACATCCGGCGGCCCGGCACCCAGGCGAAGAAGCAGGCGGTCAGCAGCAGCGAGCAGCCGAACAGCGCGAGGATCATGACCGGTCCGGACCACCAGGGCGCGGCCATGTCCTGAGCGGCGTCACGGTGGTAGAACCACGACGTGTTCATACGGGGCACCGCCCACCAGCCGACCACCAGCGCGGCCGCGACCACCGGCACCGACACGATCCGCATCGAACGCCGGCGCACCAGTTTGAAGTGCTCGGGCTTCATGCACAGGCCGAGCACGAAGAACGGCAGGAACTGCAGCACCCGCTGCAAGTCCAGGTCGTCGCCGATCTCGGGCGAGGCGGACGCCAGCATGGCGATGCCGAGAGCGAGCGGCAGCGGCCACCGCACCATCTTCCAGATCGGCGTGGTCATCCGCCAGATGAACAGCGCGCACAGGAACCAGGTCAGGTACCAGGGGTCCAGCAGGCTGATGTCCTGGCCCGGCGAGTGATCGAAGTAGCGCTTGAACAGGGAGTAGGCCGTCTCGAAGACGACGTACGGCACCACCACGCCGGTGATCAGGCGTTTGAGCTGATCGGAGCGCATGGCGAAGCTGCGCGAGAAGTACCCGGAGATGATGATGAACGCCGGCATGTGGAAGGAGTACACGACCGTGTACATGGCCTCCAGGATCCGGCTGTCGCCCTTGAGGGGCTCCCAGGAATGGGCCACGGCGACCAGCACGATCGCCAGATACTTCGCGTTGTCGAAGAACGCGTCGCGTTGCTTGGCTCCGGGCTTGCCACCGGCGGCGGCCCGGGGCGGGGCCGGTTCGCGGTGGCCCTGCGGCGTGCGCGGGCTCGGCACTCCGTCCGCCGACGACTGTGCCGGAGGGAGTGGAGATCGGTTCTGGCCGTGCGGTCGCAGCGGGTTCGTCACAGGGACCTCGCTGCGCGGGCGGGGGACGAGGCGGCGTGGAACATCTGAGGCACCCTAGCCTTGGCTGTGCGTATTCGTAAAATTCCCGACGTCATTCCTGGTTAATGGCTTCGCCTACCCGCGTTTTCCGGAAGTCGACATTCCTGTCCACGTGAGGACCGACACACGCTGAATATGAGGCCAGGGCGTCATAGGTGCCGCACTTGTCACGATTCATCCATACTAAATGGTGCATTATCGGCATGCCGCGTAGGTCGCCGGCCTCCCGGTGGATGAAATTCGAATCACCTGCGAACGCGGTGTGTGGACACGGAAACGATCCAGTCTGAATTACCTGCGGGGAGACCCCGTCGAATTGCTGTGCGAAGACCCCTGGTGAAGCCCCTGCGGGCCCACGGGCACGGGAAGATCCCGGGCGGCCTTGGCCAACGTTGGGTCACGTGCCGCATATGCGGGCCCCGTTGGTGGCACGATGGTTCTGGCGGGGGTGTGAGGGGCTGCACCCCCGGGCCGGGAGAGCGGACCGATCGAGGGTGTGATCAGTTGTGGCCATTTCGCTGTCAGTGGTGCTGCTGTTGGCGATCATCTTGGTGGTGTTGATCAGGGGAGGCTCAATCAAGGCCGGCCCCGCCATAGTCGCGGTGCTGTTCGGCTTCTTCCTCGCCTCGACCGGCATGGCCGACGACATCCAGCGGTTCCTGAACTCGATAGCGGAGACCATCAACTCGATCCAGTTCTAGGCGCGGCCGCTCATGGTCGCCGTCGAACCGTGCTCGAAACAGTGGACGCCGCGGACGCCGCGCCGCAGGGCACGACAAAGGCCTCCGGCCCGCTCCTCGCAAGGAATGGGCCGGAGGCCTTTGTCGACGACCGCGGAAACGACGAGGGCCAGGTGGAGGAATGATCCTCTGACCTGGCCCTACGTCATGTGGAGCGGGCGACGGGAATCGAACCCGCGTAGCTAGTTTGGAAGACTAGGGCTCTACCATTGAGCTACGCCCGCACAGCGCGCACCGCAGGTCGGCGACCGCGGCACACAGGCATCGTAGCGGGTCGTACCCCTTCGACGCACACCCTGTTAATGCGGCGGCCATGCTGCCTGTGGGCATGTACCCTACGTGTCGCACCAGCACGGGGTGTGGCGCAGCTTGGTAGCGCGTCCGCTTTGGGAGCGGAAGGCCGTGGGTTCAAATCCCGCCACCCCGACCACTGATCGGCCGTCCCCGGCCTGTCGTCGGCCACTCGCGCGGTCATGTCCGTGAGCGCGTTCCGTGATCGCCTTTGGGGCGTGTCGCCGCTGCCGTTACTATGCAAGCTGGTCGCCCGTGTGTCTCTCCTTATGAAGTCCTCCGGGCGGCGAATCCGCCGGTGCCGTTCTGGCCCCGGCAGAACCCAAGCAGTCAGCCACAAGGAGACCGAACCGTGAAGAGCGCCGTGGAGACCCTGAACCCGACTCGGGTTCGGCTCACTGTCGAGGTGCCCTTCGAGGAGCTCAAGGACAGCCTCGACGCGGCGTACAAGAAGATCAACCAGCAGGTCACGGTGAAGGGCTTCCGCAAGGGCAAGATCCCGGCCCGCGTCATCGACCAGCGGTTCGGTCGTGGCGCCGTGCTCGAGGAGGCCGTCAACGACGCGCTTCCGAAGTTCTACACCGAAGCGGTCAACGAGGCCGAGCTCAACGTGCTGGGCCAGCCCGAGGTCGACATCACCGAGCTGAAGGACGGCGAGACGCTGAACTTCACCGCCGAGGTCGACGTCCGCCCTGCCCTGGAGATCCCGGACTACTCCGGCATCGAGGTCGAGGTCGACGCGGTCGAGGTCAGCGACGAGGACGTCGACAAGGCCCTCAGTGAGCTGCGTGAGCGCTTCGCGTCGACCTCCCCGGTCGAGCGCGCGGCCGAGGACGGCGACGTCGTCACCCTCGACCTGGAGGCCAAGGTCGACGGAGAGGTGCTGGAGGACGGCGTCGCGAGCGGCGTGTCCTACACCATCGGTTCCGGCGAGCTGCTGGACGGCATCGACGACGCCGTGAAGGGCCTGGAGGCCGGTGGCGAGGCCACCTTCACCTCCGAGCTCAAGGGCGGCTCGGCGGCCGGCAAGGACGCCGAGGTCACCGTCAAGGTCACCCAGGTCGCCGCGCGCGAACTGCCTGAGCTGGACGACGAGTTCGCGCAGCTCGCCTCCGAGTTCGACACCCTCGAAGAGGTCCGCGCGGACAGCCGCAAGCGCCTCGAGAACACGAAGCAGTACGACCAGGCCACGCAGGCCCAGGAGCGCGTCCTGGAGAAGCTGCTGGAGCTCGTCGAGGTGCCCGTCCCCGAGAAGCTGCTCGAGGACGAGGTCAACACCCGCAAGCACAACCTGGAGCACCACCAGCTCGGCCAGATGGGCCTCGACCTCGAGAAGTACCTGGAGATCCAGGGCAAGAGCGCCGAGGAGTTCGAGGCCGAGACCCGCGAGGCCGCGGTCAAGGGCATCAAGACCCAGTTCGTCCTCGACGAGCTCGTCAAGCAGGAGAAGCTCAACGTCAGCCAGGAGGAGCTCACCGAGCACCTCATGCGGCGCGCGGCCTCCTCCGGCATGTCCCCCGACCAGTTCGCCCAGGCGGTCGTCGAGGGTGGCCAGGTTCCGATGCTGGTCGGCGAGGTCGCCCGCGGCAAGGCCCTGGCCGCCGTGGTCGAGAAGGCCACCGTCAAGGACACCAACGGCGAGATCGTCGACCTGGACGACGAGGAGGAGGAGACGGAGGCCGTCGAGGCCACCGCCGACTCCACCGAGGACGCCCCGGCCGAGGAGAAGGCCGAGGGCGGCTCCGAGGGCGAGGGCGAGAAGAAGGCCGAGGCCTGATTCCCGCGTCACCTCTGACGTAGGCAGGGGCCCTGGAGCACATCGGCTCCGGGGCCCTTCGCCTTAAGGGGGCCTTACGCCAGGGGCAGCCCGGCCAGGCGCGCGGGGCTGTATCGATGTGCGGCCCCGCCGCAGGGGCGCTCCGACCGACCCCGGCCCGACGACCGCGTCGTCTCCCCGACGAGGCCGCACCGGGCCCCACCGGCGGGCCAGACGCTACGCCCCCGGCGAACACCAGCCTTCCCGGGATTCCCCGAAGGGACCAGCGCGTTAGGGTCCATGAATACGAGGGCAGTGGAGTCCCCGAACGGCTCCAGCCCCGCAGGGAAACGTGAGACGGCCCGGCGCCGTCGTAAGACGAGCAGGTGGATACGTGACGAATCTGATGCCCTCAGCCGCCGGCGAGCCTTCCATCGGTGGCGGCCTCGGCGACCAGGTCTACAACCGGCTGCTCAACGAGCGGATCATCTTCCTCGGCCAGCCGGTCGACGATGACATCGCCAACAAGATCACCGCGCAGCTGCTGCTCCTTGCCGCGGCCGATCCCGACAAGGACATCAACCTCTACATCAACAGCCCCGGCGGTTCGATCACGGCCGGTATGGCGATCTACGACACCATGCAGTTCATCAAGAACGACGTGATGACCATCGCGATGGGCCTCGCCGCCTCCATGGGGCAGTTCCTGCTCAGCGCGGGCACCCCCGGAAAGCGCTTCGCGCTGCCGAATGCCGAGATCCTCATCCACCAGCCCTCCGCCGGTCTCGCGGGCTCCGCGTCGGACATCAAGATCCACGCCGAGCGGCTGCTGCACACCAAGAAGCGCATGGCCGAGCTCACCGCCCAGCACACGGGCCAGACCGTCGAGCAGGTCACCCGCGACTCGGACCGTGACCGCTGGTTCGACCCCGATGAGGCCAAGGAGTACGGCCTCATCGACGACGTCATCACCACGGCTGCCGGCATCCCGGGCGGCGGCGGCACCGGGGCCTGACCGCCCCATGGGGCCGCACCGGCCCCAGCAAGCCCCCAGCCGACCGCCTCAGCCCCTAGGAGACAGACAGTGAACGACTTCCCCGGCAGCGGCCTGTACGACCGCACGCGCGCCGAGTACACGGGCCCCGCGGCCGAGTCCCGCTACGTGATCCCCCGGTTCGTCGAGCGCACCTCGCAGGGCATCCGCGAGTACGACCCGTACGCGAAGCTCTTCGAGGAGCGGGTGATCTTCCTCGGCGTCCAGATCGACGACGCCTCCGCCAACGACGTCATGGCGCAGCTGCTGTGCCTGGAGTCGATGGACCCCGACCGGGACATCTCGGTCTACATCAACAGCCCCGGCGGCTCCTTCACCGCGCTGACTGCGATTTACGACACGATGCAGTTCGTGAAGCCGGACATCCAGACGGTCTGCATGGGCCAGGCCGCCTCGGCCGCCGCCATCCTGCTGGCCGCCGGTACGCCCGGCAAGCGCATGGCGCTGCCGAACGCCCGGGTGCTGATCCACCAGCCCTACAGCGAGACGGGCCGGGGCCAGGTCTCCGACCTCGAGATCGCGGCCAACGAGATCCTGCGGATGCGCGCCCAGCTGGAAGACCTGCTGGCCAAGCACTCCACCACGCCGGTCGAGAAGATCCGCGAGGACATCGAGCGCGACAAGATCCTCACGGCTGACGACGCGCTGGCGTACGGCCTGATCGACCAGATCATCTCCACCCGGAAGATGAACAACGCGTCCGTGCGCTGACACGGAAGCTGTGGCGTCTGCCACCCCTTGGCACGGTGTGACACGCTCCACGTCAAAGTGAACCGCGCCAAGGGGGGCCCGAACGGGGGGCTCGGCAAGGTACCGTCGGATATAAGGCAGCACCAGGAGCCGCTGGACCTAGGCGTCTCCCAGGCGAAGGGGAAGCACACCGTGGCACGCATCGGTGACGGCGGCGATCTGCTCAAGTGCTCGTTCTGCGGCAAGAGCCAGAAGCAGGTCAAGAAGCTCATCGCAGGGCCCGGTGTGTACATCTGCGACGAGTGCATCGACCTCTGCAACGAGATCATCGAGGAAGAACTCGCGGAGACGAGCGAGGTCCGCTGGGAGGAACTCCCGAAGCCCCGCGAGATCTACGAGTTCCTCGAGGGGTACGTGGTCGGCCAGGAGTCGGCCAAGAAGGCGCTCTCGGTAGCGGTGTACAACCACTACAAGCGGGTCCAGGCCGGTGAGAACGGCGGTGCCCAAGGCCGCGACGACGCCATCGAGTTGGCGAAGTCCAACATCCTCCTGCTGGGCCCCACGGGCTCCGGCAAGACCCTGCTGGCCCAGACCCTGGCCCGCATGCTCAACGTCCCGTTCGCCATCGCCGACGCGACGGCGCTGACGGAGGCCGGCTATGTCGGCGAGGACGTCGAGAACATCCTGCTCAAGCTGATCCAGGCGGCGGACTACGACGTCAAGAAGGCCGAGACCGGGATCATCTACATCGACGAGATCGACAAGGTCGCCCGCAAGAGCGAGAACCCGTCGATCACCCGCGATGTGTCGGGCGAGGGCGTCCAGCAGGCCCTGCTGAAGATCCTGGAGGGCACCACGGCCTCCGTTCCGCCGCAGGGCGGCCGCAAGCACCCGCACCAGGAGTTCATCCAGATCGACACGACGAACGTGCTGTTCATCGTGGGCGGCGCCTTCTCGGGTCTGGAGAAGCTCATCGAGTCCCGGGCCGGCGCGAAGGGCATCGGCTTCGGCGCGACGATCCGCTCCAAGCGGGAGCTCGAGGCCAAGGACCAGTTCGAGGACGTCATGCCCGAGGACCTGGTCAAGTTCGGCATGATCCCCGAGTTCATCGGCCGGCTGCCCGTCATCACCTCGGTCCACAACCTGGACCGCGAGGCGCTGCTCCAGATCCTGGTCGAGCCGCGCAACGCGCTCGTCAAGCAGTACGAGCGGCTGTTCGAACTCGACGGTGTGGAGCTGGACTTCGAGCGCGAGGCGCTGGAAGCCATCGCCGACCAGGCGATCCTCCGCCAGACCGGCGCGCGAGGCCTGCGCGCCATCATGGAAGAGGTCCTCCAGGGCGTCATGTACGAGGTGCCGTCCCGCAAGGACGTGGCCCGCGTGGTCATCACCGCCGACGTGGTCCTCTCCAACGTCAACCCGACGCTGATCCCGCGGGATTCGCGGGGCCGGGGTCCGGGCGAGCAGAAGACGGCGTAGCCGAGTCCGGTACGCAGCGGACATGAAGAGGGCCCCGCGCAGGCGGGGCCCTCTTCACATGCCGGGAGCCGGTCAGCTCTTGACGCGGACGTCCTTACGGAGGTCGGCCGCGATCTGCGCCGACTCGTCCATGGAGTACGTCTTGGTGCTCGTGTTCGGCTGGACCACGCCCATCGTGCTGTAGTCCGCCCAGATGCACATGTACACCGTCTGGTCCTTGCCGGTGACGCGGCTCTTGCCCTGGATCTTCTGGCACTTCATCACGGCGCCGTCCAGACCGCTGGGCGAGACGGACTCGGCGTCGCCGACGATCTTGGCGTCGCCGTCCGAGGTGGCGCTCTTCTTCATCTCCGCGAAGGTTCCGTCCAGGGCCTTCTCGGGGTCGGCCACCTTGCCGTAGAAGCCGGAGAAGGCGACGTTCTCGGCGGCTTTCGCCTTCGCCACCGCGCTGGGGTCGCTGGTGTCGATCGACGACATGTCCACGGTCGAGTAGGTGGCCGCGACCTGTGTGGCGTCGGACACCCCGAACGCGGCGAGGTCCTTCGCGTCGTCCGAACTCACCTTCTGCTCCTGCGGGTTGCCCGCACGCGTGTACTTCTCGGACATCAGCTTCGAGGGCGCGCTGAGCTTGTGCGGGCCGTCGTCCTCGAGCCCGCCCCCGCCGCCGCCCCCACCGATCACGAAGTACGCCCCCACGCCGATCGCGGCCACGACCGCCACGGCGCCGATGATGAGCCCCATCTTCTTCTTGCCGCCCCCGGACGCCGGCGGCTGCGGCGCCCCGTACGGGGCCTGGCCGTACGGCTGCTGCTGCCCGTACTGCGGCTGCTGGCCGTACGGGGCTTGCTGACCGTAGGGCTGCTGCGGAGCGCCCTGCGGGGGCTGGCCGTAACCCGGCTGGGCCGGGGGAGTCTGCTGGGGGTATCCGTAGCCGGGCTGCGGGGCCTGCGGCGGCTGGCCGTAGGGACCCGGCTGGCCGTACGGGCCGCCCTGCGGGGGCTGCCCACCGTACGGGCCGGGCTGCTGGGGCTGCCCACCGTACGGGCCCGGCTGGTTGTGACTCATTTCTGGGTTCCCCTCCAGATGCTTATATGTTCCTGACATCCTGGCCCAGAGGGCAGGGGCGGACGGCGGCGGGGCCCCCACCGTTACAGAACAAACGCGTTTCGGGACTGCCCGGTGACACCCCTAAACTGAGCCCGTGACCGAGAACGCTCAGCAGCAGCCACCAGCGCCCGACACCGAACTGCCGACCCAGTACGCGCCGGCCGACGTAGAGGGGCCGCTGTACGAGCGCTGGGTGGAGCGGGGGTACTTCGAGGCCGACGCGAAGAGCGACAAGCCTCCGTACACGATCGTCATCCCGCCGCCGAACGTCACGGGCTCGCTCCACCTCGGGCACGCCTTCGAACACACCCTCATCGACGCCCTGACCCGCCGCAAGCGGATGCAGGGTTACGAGACGCTGTGGCAACCCGGCATGGACCACGCGGGGATCGCGACCCAGAACGTCGTCGAGCGTGAGCTCGGCAAGGAGGGGAAGTCGCGGCACGACCTCGGCCGGGAGGCGTTCGTCGAGCGCGTCTGGCAGTGGAAGGCCGAGTCCGGCGGTCAGATCGGCGGGCAGATGCGCCGCCTGGGAGACGGCGTCGCGTGGTCGCGTGAGCGGTTCACCATGGACGAGGGTCTCTCCCAGGCCGTCCAGACCATCTTCAAGCGGCTCTACGACGAAGAGCTGATCTACCGCGCCGAGCGCATCATCAACTGGTGCCCCCGCTGCCTGACCGCCATCTCCGACATCGAGGTGGAGTACCAGGACGACGACGGCGAGCTCGTCTCCATGAAGTACGGCGACGGGGACGAGACCATCGTCGTCGCCACCACCCGCGCCGAGACGATGCTCGGTGACACGGCCGTCGCCGTCCACCCCGACGACGAGCGGTACAAGCACCTGGTCGGCAAGCTCATCAAGCTGCCGCTGACCGAGCGTTCCATCCCGGTCGTCGCCGACGCGCACGTCGACCCCGAGTTCGGCACGGGTGCCGTCAAGGTCACCCCGGCCCACGACCCGAACGACTTCGAGATCGGCCAGCGTCACGACCTGCCGGCCATCGCGATCATGGACGAGCACGCCGTCATCACCGCCCACGGCCCCTTCCAGGGCCTGGACCGGCTGGAGGCACGTTCCGCCATCGTCGCCGCGCTGCGCGCCGAGGGCCGGATCGTCGCCGAGAAGCGGCCGTACGTCCACTCGGTCGGCCACTGCTCGCGCTGCAAGACGACCATCGAGCCGCGGCTGTCCATGCAGTGGTGGGTCAAGGTCGGTCCGCTGGCGAAGGCGGCCGGCGACGCGGTCCGTGACGGCAAGGTCAAGATCCATCCGCAGGAGATGGAGAAGCGGTACTTCGACTGGGTCGACAACCTGCACGACTGGTGCATCTCACGGCAGTTGTGGTGGGGACACCGGATCCCGGTCTGGTACGGCCCGAACGGCGAGGTCGTCTGCGTCGGCCCCGACGAGGAGGCGCCCACCGGCGAGGGCTGGCGTCAGGACACCGACGTCCTGGACACCTGGTTCTCCTCGGGTCTGTGGCCCTTCTCCACACTGGGCTGGCCCGAACAGACCGAGTCGCTCGCGAAGTTCTACCCGAACTCCGTCCTGGTCACCGGCTACGACATCCTCTTCTTCTGGGTCGCCCGGATGATGATGTTCGGCCTCTACGCGATGGACGGCACCCCGCCGTTCCACACCATCGCCCTGCACGGCATGGTCCGTGACCAGAACGGCAAGAAGATGTCGAAGTCCTTCGGGAACGTCGTCAACCCGCTGGACTGGATGGACAAGTACGGCAGCGACGCCCTCCGGTTCACGCTGGCCCGCGGCGCCAACCCGGGTGTCGACGTCCCGATCGGCGAGGACTGGGTCCAGGGCTCCCGCAACTTCGCCAACAAGATCTGGAACGCGACGCGCTTCGCGCTGATGAACGGCGCGACGGTGGACGGCCCGCTGCCTGAGCCGACCGAGATGTCGGCGACGGACCGCTGGATCCTCTCCCGCCTCAACTCGGTGGTCGCCGAGGTCGACGCGTTCTACGAGGACTACCAGTTCGCGAAGCTCTCCGACGCGCTGTTCCACTTCGCGTGGGACGAGGTCTTCGACTGGTACGTCGAGCTGTCGAAGACCACGTTCCAGGCCGGCGGCCCGGCCGCCGAGGTCTCCAAGCGGGTCCTCGGCGAGGTCCTGGACGTGACCCTGCGTCTCCTGCACCCGGTCGTCCCCTTCGTCACGGAGACCCTGTGGACCACGCTGACCGGCGGTGAGTCCCTCGTCATCGCCGAGTGGCCCGCCGACAGCGGCTTCCGTGACGCGGGTGCCGAGAAGGAGATCGAGACCCTCCAGTCGGTCATCACCGAGGTCCGCCGCTTCCGTGCCGACCAGGGCCTGCAGCCCGGGCAGCGGGTCCCGGCCCGCCTGTCGCTGGACGGTACGGCGCTCGCCCCGCACGAGGCCGCCATCCGACAGCTGCTGCGGCTCCAGCCTGAGGGCGACGCGTTCACCGCCACGGCGACCCTGCCGGTCGCGGGGGCCGAGGTGGCCCTCGACCTCTCCGGCACGATCGACATCGCCGCCGAGCGCAAGCGGCTCGCCAAGGACCTCGCCGCCGCGGAGAAGGAGAAGGCCCAGGCCAACGCCAAGCTCGGCAACGAGGCGTTCCTGGCGAAGGCTCCCGACCACGTCGTGGAGAAGATCCGGACCCGGCTGACCAAGGCGGACGAGGACATCGCCCGGATCGCCGCGCAGCTTGACCGGCTGCCGCGCGCCTGAGGGTTCGCTGAAGCCCCCGGAGCCCAATGCTTCCGGGGGTTTTCGCTTGCCGGGAGTGGGTCGCGCTGCCCGGCGCTCGCGGGGTGCCGCCCGCGCCCACCCGTGCCGCCCCAGCGGCACGACTGCCCGCGGACTGGGTACGTAGACTGGCCCTCGTGAGTGACCTGCCCCCGCATGACGACAGCTCCTTCGACGAGATCATCGAGGCCGAGACCGAGCGGGACCCGGATCTCGCGCTGATCGAGGCCGGCAGCCGTACCCTGCGTACCCAGGGCGGCCCCCCGCAGGCCGACGTGCCCGCGCGGCCCGAGGACCCGGAGGTCGACAGGGCCCTGCGCGAGGTCGAGGCGGACCTCGCCACCCGCTGGGGCGAGACCAAGCTGGAACCGTCGGTCAGCCGGATCTCCGCGCTGATGGACGTGCTGGGGGAGCCGCAGCGGGCGTACCCCTCGATCCACATCACCGGCACCAACGGCAAGACCTCCACCGCCCGCATGATCGAGGCCCTGCTCGGCGCCTTCGAACTGCGTACCGGGCGCTACACCTCCCCCCACGTGCAGTCGATCACCGAGCGCATCAGCCTCGACGGTGCGCCGGTCTCCGCCGAGCGGTTCATCGAGACGTACCAGGACATCAAGCCGTACATCGAGATGGTCGACTCCCAGCAGGAGTACCGGCTGTCGTTCTTCGAGGTGCTCACGGGCATGGCGTACGCCGCCTTCGCGGACGCGCCCGTCGACGTGGCCGTGGTGGAAGTGGGGATGGGCGGCTCCTGGGACGCCACCAACGTCATCGACGGGGACGTCGCCGTCGTCACTCCCATCGACCTCGACCACACCGACCGGCTCGGTGACACGCCGGCCGCGATCGCCACCGAGAAGGCCGGCATCGTCAAGCAGGACGCGACGGTCATCCTGGCGCAGCAACCGGTCGACGCGGCCCAGGTGCTGCTGAAGAAGGCCGTCGAGGTGGACGCCACGGTCGCCCGGGAGGGGCTGGAGTTCGGGGTCGTAGCGCGGCAGGTCGCCGTCGGCGGGCAGCTGCTGACCCTGCGCGGGCTCGGCGGGGAGTACCCCGAGGTGTACCTCCCGCTGCATGGCCCCTACCAGGCGCACAACGCGGCCGTCGCGCTCGCCGCCGTCGAGGCGTTCTTCGGCGTCGGCTCCCAGCGGCCCGAGCCGCTCGACATCGACACCGTCCGCAAGGCCTTCGCCGCGGTCTCCGCACCGGGACGGCTGGAGGTCGTACGGCGGTCCCCGACCGTCGTCCTGGACGCCGCCCACAATCCGGCCGGCGCCCGCGCCACCACCGAGGCGGTCGGGGAGGCCTTCGACTTCAGCCGGCTGATCGGCGTGGTCGGGACCAGCAGTGACAAGAACGTGCGCGGACTGCTGGAGGCCTTCGAGCCGGTCTTCGCGGAGGTCGTCGTCACCCAGAACTCCAGCCACCGGGCCATGGACGCCGACGAGCTCGCCGCGATCGCCGTCGAGGTGTTCGGCGAGGAGCGCGTGCAGGTGGAGCCCCGCCTGCCGGACGCCCTGGAGGCCGCGATCACGCTGGCCGAGGAGGAGGGCGAGTTCGCGGGCGGCGGTGTGCTCGTCACCGGATCCGTCATCACCGTCGGCGAGGCCCGGCTGCTGCTGGGGAAGGGCTGAGACCCGAGAATGCGTACGCTCTGTTCTTCGACCCTGATCGGCGAGTTCTTCGTCATCGGCTTCGCCGGCCTGGTCGCCATGAAGGACCCCGACCTGTCCACGTCGACGGTCTGGACGGTCAGCGGCATCGCCATGTTCCTGAGCCTGCTGCTGTGCGGCATGGTGACCCGCCCCGGCGGTGTCGTCCTCGGCTGGGCCCTGCAGATCGCCCTGATCGCCTCCGGTTTCGTGGTCCCGACGATGTTCTTCATGGGCGCGGTCTTCGCGGCCCTGTGGTGGGCGTCCGTGCACTACGGCAGGAAGATCGACGAGGCCAAGGCCCGCTTCGCGGAGCAGGCCGGGTCCTCCACACCTGACGCTGCGTGACATCCGTACGGACACGCCCTGTAACCTCATCCCACCGCACACCGGCCGTAGAAGGAGCCTTCCCGTGAGCCAGCGCACCCTCGTCCTCCTCAAGCCCGACGCCGTCCGTCGTGGCCTGACCGGCGAGATCATCAGCCGTATCGAGCGCAAGGCCGGCTGGCAGATCACCGCGCTGGAACTGCGCACCCTGGACCAGGACACCCTGGAGCAGCACTACGGCGAGCACAAGGGCAAGCCCTTCTACGAGCCGCTGGTGGAGTTCATGGCCTCCGGTCCGGTCGTGGCGCTGATCGTCGAGGGCGAGCGGGTCATCGAGGGTGTGCGGGCGCTGGCCGGTCCGACCGACCCGATCGCCGCCGCCCCCGGCTCCATCCGCGGCGACTACGGTGTGATCGTGCGGGAGAACCTGATCCACGCCTCCGACTCCGAGGAATCCGCCGACCGTGAGGTGAAGATCTTCTTCCCCGGCCGCGCGTAACACCCACGACGGCCGAAAACGGGAGTCTGGGGGCACCGCCCCCGGACTCCTTGGCATATGCGTCGCCGATCGGGGGAACGGGTTTCCCCGAACGCCCGTCTCCACAAGCGGACGCACACGTCATCTGCTGACAATGGCGGAGACCCTCCCGCGGTGTTCGCGAAGGCGCGTCTACGATGGAAGCCTTCACGTCACTGCGCCCACCTCGCCGACCTGAAAAGCCCTCAAAAAGCTCGTGGGAAGGCCAGAAGAATCCTGATGGGGAACTCAATGTCGTTCATCGGCCGTGACATGGCTGTCGACCTCGGGACCGCCAACACGCTGGTGTACGTCAGGGGTCGCGGGATCGTACTCAACGAGCCGTCCGTCGTCGCGATCAACACCAACACCGGTGGCATCCTCGCGGTCGGCGCCGAAGCGAAGAAGATGATCGGGCGCACGCCCGGCAACATCGTTGCCGTACGTCCGCTGAAGGACGGCGTGATCGCCGACTTCGAGATCACCGAGCGCATGCTCCGCTACTTCATCCTGAAGATCCACAAGCGGCGGTATCTGGCTCGCCCGCGGGTCGTCGTCTGTGTGCCCTCGGGCATCACGGGCGTCGAGCGCCGTGCCGTCATCGAGGCGTCGTCCCAGGCCGGCGCCCGTCAGGTGCACATCATCGAGGAGCCCATGGCCGCGGCCATCGGCTCCGGCCTGCCGGTCCACGAGGCCACGGGCAACATGGTGGTGGACATCGGCGGCGGCACCACGGAGGTCGCGGTCATCTCCCTCGGCGGCATCGTCACCGCTCAGTCCATCCGCGTCGCGGGCGACGAACTGGACAACGCGATCATCCAGCACATCAAGAAGGAGTACTCGCTCCTCCTCGGTGAGCGGACGGCCGAGCAGATCAAGATCACGATCGGTTCGGCGTACGACCTCGACGCTGACGAGCACACCGAAATCCGCGGCCGGGACCTCGTCTCCGGTCTGCCCAAGACCGTCGTCATCTCGGCCGCCGAAGTCCGCAAGGCGATCGAGGAACCCGTCAACGCCATCGTCGACGCGGTCAAGACGACCCTGGACAAGTGCCCGCCGGAGCTGTCCGGCGACATCATGGACCGGGGAATCGTTCTGACCGGCGGCGGAGCGCTGCTGCGCGGCCTCGACGAGCGGCTGCGGCGCGAGACCGGCATGCCGATCCACATCGCCGAGGACCCGCTGGACAGCGTGGCGCTCGGCTCCGGCAAGTGCGTCGAGGAGTTCGAGGCGCTGCAGCAGGTGCTCGACGCCTCGCCGCGCAGATGACGTAACTCTTCGATTCCGCCGTACGAGACGATCGACCTCGTGCGGCGGAATCGTTGATATGGAGGCCTAAGCTCGCCCCTGAGCCCCCGTACACATCGACATCAGAACATCTCAACACCAGAACACCTCAACACCTGAACCTCTGCACATTCCTATGAGGAAGGCACGGCCGCCGCACGTGAGGGACACACGAGAGAGCCGGCTGCTCCTGGTGCTGCTGGTCGCCATCGCGTTCGCGCTGATCACGGTGGACATCCGCGGCGGGGAGGACTCACCGGTCGACGGTGCCCGGCGCGGCGCGGCCACCGTCTTCGGCCCGATCGAGGACGGCATGTCGGCCGCGGTCGACCCGGTCGGCAACGCCGTATCGGCCATCCGTGACTCCGGTGAACGTCACGACCGGCTCGCCGGGCTGGAGAAGGAGAACGCGGCCCTCAAGGCGAAACTCGGCAGCGACGACCGCAACCGCTCCCGACTGACCCAGCTCGACAAGATGCTGAAGCTCGGCGGCGCCGGACAGTACGGCATCAAGGGTGCCGAGGTCATCGCGATAGGAGCGGCCCAGGGCTTCTCCTGGACCGTCACCATCGACGTCGGCGCCAACGACGGCATCAAACGCGACATGACCGTCCTGAACGGGGACGGGCTCGTCGGACGCGTCACCACCGTCGGCCCCGACACCGCCACCGTCCTGCTCGCCAACGACCCCGACTTCACCGTCGGCACCCGCATGGAGGCCAGCGACGAACTCGGGTTCGCCTCCGGGCAGGGCGACCGCCCGCTGCGCGTCGAGCTCCTCAACAGCAAGGCCGAGATCAAGAAGGGCGACCGCCTGGTCACCTTCGGCTCGCAGTCCGACAAGCCCTTCGTGCCCGGCGTCCCGGTCGGTGTGGTCTCCCGCGTCGACCCCTCCGGCGGCGGTCTCACCCGCATCCTCTACGTCACGCCGTACGTCAGCTTCACCAAGCTCGACGTCGTCGGCGTCGTCGTCCAGGCCCCGAAGAAGGACCCGCGCGACACGGTGCTGCCCGCCAAGCCCAAACCGACCCCCACGCCGACCGTGACGGTGACCGTCACGCCGTCCGCGAACGCGCAGGTCGACGGCCAGACCCAGCCTGAGCAGTAGGAGCTGTAACCCATGCGTGTCAACCGGATCCTGCTCTCCTCCGCCTTGGTCGTCGTCGCCCTGGTGGTCCAGGTGAGCGTCCTCGCCCGCCTGCACCTCCCCGGAGCCGTCCCCGACCTGCTGCTGCTCACCGTCCTGGGCCTCGCCATGGTGTACGGCCACGTCGGCGGCGCGCTCGTCGGCTTCGGCGCCGGTCTGCTCGCCGACCTCGCCCCGCCCGCCGACCACGCGGCCGGCCGCTACGCCCTCGTGCTGTGCGTCATCGGCTACCTCGCGGGCCTGGCGAAACCGGACAACGGCCGGCTGAGGTCGGCCACCGGTCCCATGGCCGTGGTGGTCGCCGCCGCCATCGGCACCACCCTGCTGTACGCCGGTGTCGGCGCCCTCGTCGGCGACACCGCCGCCCGCCATGTCGGCCTCCCCAGCCTGCTGTTCACGGCCGCCCTGTACGACCTGCTGCTCGCCCCGTTCGTGGTCCCCGGGATCATGGCCCTGGCCCGGCGCGCCGAGAACGACCCGCTGTCCGAGACCAGCACCGGCGCCGCCAAGACCGCCGACATCTCCTCCGGCTGGCTCTCCTCCGGCACCGGTCTCAAGATCGGCGGTCAACGCGGCGCCCTCGGTGGCCTGAAGACCAGAGCCCGGGCCCGCACCACGCGGGTGGGCCGTATCAAGGGGGTCAAGCGGCTGTGAAGGCGGCGGAGTTCACCCGTACGGGGAAGTTCTGGCGGAACGTGGCCTCACAGGTCGGTCGTTCATCATTCGTACGCGCACACACGTCGGCGCACTGAGAGGGGGCGGCAACCGCAGTGACCAACATCCCCGAGACCGGCCGGACCCCACGGGTCCAGATCCGGCTCGTCGTCATCCAGATCCTCGTCCTCTCCCTGCTCGGCACCCTCGGCGGACGCCTGTGGTACCTCCAGATCCGCGAGGGCGACGCGTACGCCAAGGAGGCCTCCGGCAACCACGTCCAGCAGGTCGTGCAGCCCGCGGTCCGCGGCTCGATCCTGGACGCGCGCGGCGTGCCCCTGGCCGACAACGAGACCCGGCTGGTGGTCTCCGCCTCCCGCACCGACCTGCTGAAGATGAAGGACGACGGCAAGGCCGTCCTCACCAAACTGGCCGGCGTGCTGGGCATGAAGCCCCAGGAGGTCATGGTCAAGGTCCGGCTGTGCGACGCCAAGACCCCCCAGCCCTGCTGGAACGGCTCGCCGTACCAGCCGATCCCCATCACCGACGAGGCCACCGCCAAGCAGGCTCTGCAGATCCGTGAACGCGCCGAGGACTTCCCCGGCATCACCGCCGAGCCGGAGGCCGTGCGCCGCTACGCCGCCCCCGGTGAGGCCAACACCGCCCAGGTCCTCGGCTACCTCTCGCCCGTCACCGACGAGGAGATCACCAAGGCCCAGGACACCGACTCGCCGTTCCTGCGCTCCGACCAGGTCGGCCGCTCCGGCCTGGAGCGCGAGTACGACAAGGAACTGCGCGGCAAGGCCGGCGTCACCCGCTACGAGGTCGACAACCTCGGCCGGGTCATCGGCCAGGCCGAGGCCGACCCCGCGCGGCCCGGCGAGAACCTCGTCACCAGCATCGACGCCCGCGTCCAGCGAGTCGCCGAGTACGAGTTGAACGACGCCATGAAGAAGGCCCGCCAGGAGTGGGACCGCAACACCAACGAGAAGTACAAGGCCGACTCCGGCGCGGTCGTGGTGATGGAGAACAAGACCGGCCGCGTCGTCGCCATGGCGTCCAACCCGACCTACGACCCCAACGCCTGGGTCGGCGGCATCTCCGCCAAGGACTACGCCAGACTCACCGGCAAGAACTCCAACTACCCGCTGCTCAACAGGGCGATCCAGGGTCAGTCCGCGCCGGGCTCCACCTTCAAGGTGATCTCCACGGCGGGCGCCGTCGAGGCCGGCTACGACTTCGACGGCAGCTACCCGTGCACCAGCTCGTACTCGGTCGGCGGTCAGGTCTTCAAGAACTTCGAGTCGGAGAACTTCGGCCCGATCTCCCTCGGCCGCGCCCTCGAGGTCTCCTGCGACACCGTCTTCTACGGTCTGGCCCACAACCAGTGGCAGAAGGACGGCGGCATCAACCCGAAGAAGGGCGAGCCCAAGGACTACTTCTTCAAGGCCGCCCACCAGTTCGGCCTCGGCAAGGAGACCGGCATCGACCTGCCCAACGAGGTCACCGGCCGGGTCCCCGACCGCCAGTGGAAGGAGAACTACTGGAAGGCCAACAAGGACGTCTGGTGCAAGACGGGGAAGAAGGACGGCGACTACGTCCAGAAGATCGCGTACGAGAACTGCCTCGAAGGCAACAAGATGCGCGCCGGTGACGAGATCAACTACTCCATCGGCCAGGGCGACACCCTCGTCACCCCGATCCAGATGGCCACGATCTACTCGGCCATCGCCAACGGCGGCACCCTGCACGACCCGACCGTCGGCAAGGCCGTCGTCAGCGCCGACGGCAAGACCGTCCACGAGATCAAGCCCAAGTCGCACGGCAGGCTGCCGATAAGCCGCCAGACGCTGAGCAAGATGGACGAGGCCCTCGCGGGCGTCGCCACCCGGGGAACCGCCGCCTGGCGGTTCGCGCAGGTCGGCTGGCCGCAGAACAAGATCCCCATGCACGCCAAGACGGGTACCGCCGAGGTCTACGGCAAGCAGACGACGTCGTGGTTCGCCACGTACACCAAGGACTACTCCGTCGTCATGACGATCTCCCAGGGTGGTACCGGCTCCGGAGCCTCCGGCCCGGCCGTCCGCAACATCTACGACGCGCTGTACGGCGTGTCCGACAACGGCACGATCAACCCGAAGAACGCGCTGCTGCCGACCCCGCAGAAGGGCCTGCCCAAGGTCCGCACGGACGGGACGATCACGTCCCCGAAGATCGGGAAGGACCCGGCGAAGGAACAGCGGGCCAGCCAGAAGAGCGCCCCCGAACAGGACCAGACCCAGCAGGCGGCGACCGTGAACCCGCCGACGGCCGGCAACCGGGACACCCGGCGACGGTCGCGCAGGAGGGGAAGCCGGAGGATCCTCACATGACCGGCGTCAACAGCTTCCAGGTCTCCGGTTACGGGCCCGCACGCGCGGGCTGGGCCCGGGTGTTCGCCCGTGACTCCCTCGCCCGCCGGCTGGACTGGCCGATACTGCTGGCGGCCCTCGCGCTCTCCGGCATCGGCTCGCTCCTGGTCTTCTCGGCGACCCGCAACCGCACCGAGATCAACCAGGGCGACCCGTACTACTTCCTGATCCGGCACATCATGAACACCGGCATCGGCTTCGCCCTGATGCTCGGCACGGTCTGGCTCGGCCACCGCGCCCTGCGCACGGCCGTGCCGCTCCTGTACGGCGCCTCGGTGTTCCTCATCCTCATGGTGCTGACCCCACTGGGCTCCACGGTCAACGGCGCCCACTCGTGGATCGTGCTGGGCGGTGGCTTCTCGCTCCAGCCCTCCGAGTTCGTGAAGATCACGATCATCCTGGGCATGGCGATGCTGCTGGCGGCCCGGGTGGACGCGGGCGACAAGCCCTACCCCGACCACCGCACCGTCCTCCAGGCACTCGGCCTGGCCGCCGTACCGATGCTGATCGTGATGCTGATGCCCGACCTCGGGTCGGTCATGGTCATGGTCATCATCGTGCTGGGCCTGCTGCTTGCCTCCGGCGCGTCGAACCGGTGGGTGTTCGGTCTGCTGGGCGCGGGTGCGGCGGGCGCGATCGCCGTATGGCAGCTGCACATCCTGGACGAGTACCAGATCGCCCGGTTCGCGGCCTTCGCCAACCCCAGCCTCGACCCCGCGGGCGTCGGCTACAACACCAACCAGGCCCGCATCGCGATCGGCTCCGGTGGTCTGACGGGCGCCGGGCTGTTCCACGGCTCGCAGACCACGGGCCAGTTCGTGCCCGAGCAGCAGACGGACTTCGTGTTCACGGTGGCGGGGGAGGAGCTGGGCTTCGTCGGCGCGGGCCTGATCGTCCTCCTGCTGGGCGTGCTGCTGTGGCGGGCCTGCCGCATCGCGCGCGAGACGACCGAGCTGTACGGCACGATCGTCGCCGCCGGCATCGTGGCCTGGTTCGCCTTCCAGTCCTTCGAGAACATCGGCATGACCCTCGGCATCATGCCGGTCACCGGTCTGCCGCTGCCGTTCGTGTCGTACGGAGGCTCGTCGATGTTCGCGGTCTGGGTGGCGGTGGGGCTGCTGCAGTCGATCCGGGTACAGCGCCCCATGTCCGCGTAGGTCCACGGGCTGGGCACAGCCGCCGCCCACCACTAGATTCAGGCCATGGCGGACACCAAGCGCGAGATCGAGCGGAAGTACGAGTCCGACGAGAGCGGACTCCCCGACCTGACCGGCATCGCCGGGGTCGCGTCCGTGATCGACAAGGGTGTCGCGCATCTGGACGCCACCTACTACGACACCGCGGACGAACGCCTCGCCGCGTCCTCGATCACCCTGCGCCGCCGCACGGGAGGCGCGGACCAGGGCTGGCATCTGAAGTTCCCGGTGGCCCCGGGCGTACGCGACGAGATCCAGGCGCCGCTGTCCGACTCCCTCCCCGACACCCTCGCCGGGCTGATTCGCTCCCGGGTCCGGGACGCCGAGCTGGTCCCCGTGGTTCGGCTGCGGTCGGCCCGGGACCTGCGCGACCTGCTCGACGCGGCGGGCCGGCTGCTGGCCGAGGTCAGCGTGGACGCCGTCCGCGCCCAGCGGCTGACCGGCGGCGACGGCGAGGCCCAGTGGACCGAGATAGAGGTGGAACTCGCCGACGGGGTCGAACCGGCCTTCCTCGACAAGGTGGAGAAACGGTTGCGGAAGGCGGGGGTACGGCCGTCCGCGTCCGCCTCGAAGCTGGCCCGGGCGCTGTCGGAGACGGGTTCCAAGCGCTCGTCCTCCAAGTCCTCCCGGTCCTCCAAGTCCCTCAACGCCTCGCAGGCGTCCAGCTCCGAGGCCCCCAAGGCCCCCAAGGCGTCAGGCAAGAAGGCGGCGAAGAAGGCGCGGGCCGCGCAGGAGCAGCCCGTGACCGCCGGCGACCACGTCCTCGTGTACCTCCGCGCCCAGCGGGACGCGATCGTCGCGCTCGACCCGGCCGTCCGCCAGGACCTCCCCGACTCCGTGCACAGCATGCGCGTCGCCACCCGCCGCATGCGCGGCACCCTCAAGTCGTACGGCGGGATCCTCGACCGGGCCGTCACCGACCCGATCGGCGAGGAGTTGAAGTGGCTGGCCGGCGAGTTGGGCGTGGACCGGGACCGCGAGGTGCTCACCGAACGCCTGACCGCCGCTCTCGACCAGGTGCCCGACACCCTGGTCCTGGGCCCGGTCGCCACCCGGCTGAGCAGGTGGGCGAGCGAGAGCCACGGCGGTGCCCGCGCCCGGCTGATCGGCGTCCTGGACTCCGCGCGCCATCTCGCCCTCCTCGACACCCTGGACGCGCTGGTCGCCGACCCGCCACTGCTGGACGCGGCCGGGAAGGAACCCGGCAAGGTGATCGCCCGAGCGGTACGGAAGGACTTCGGCAAGGTCTCGGCGCTCGTCGGGCAGGCGCTGGAACTGCCGCCCGGTGTCGACCGGGACGTGGCCGTGCACGAGGCCCGCAAGAAGACCAAGCGCACCCGTTACGCGGCGGAGGCGGCCGTGCCGGCCCTCGGGGCGCCGGCCAAGGGCCTGGTCAAGTCCATGAAGTCGCTGCAGAGCCTGCTCGGCGACCACCAGGACAGCGTGATGGCCCGACTGGCCTTGCGCGAGCTGTCGGCGGTCGCGCACGCGGCGGGGGAGAGCGCGTTCACGTACGGGCTGCTGTACGGGCGTGAGGAGAGCCGTGCGGTGGCGGTGGAGGCCGAGCTGCCCGGGTTCTGGGCGGGGATCCGGGACGGGGCGGACGGGCTCTGATCCTCCCGGTGCACGCGGCCGTGATCTTCCGGGCGTACGGAGGGCGGCCGTGGGGGCGTTAGGCTGGATGGTCACCCCTGTCAGTCCTGTCCCGCTCACGAAGGTCGCGAGATGCCTGCCGAAGTCGCTGCGTCGGTGTTCCCGCAGCTCGAAGCTCTGCTCCCGCACGTGCAGAAGCCGATCCAGTATGTCGGCGGAGAGCTCAACTCCACGGTCAAACCATGGGAGTCGTGCGACGTCCGCTGGGCGCTGATGTACCCGGACGCGTACGAGGTCGGGCTCCCCAACCAGGGCGTCATGATCCTCTACGAGGTCCTGAACGAGCAGGAGGGCGTCCTCGCCGAACGCACCTACAGCGTGTGGCCGGACCTGGAGGCGCTGATGCGGGAGCACCGCGTCCCGCAGTTCACGGTCGACAGCCACCGTCCCGTGAAGGCCTTCGACGTGTTCGGCCTGTCCTTCTCCACGGAGCTGGGCTACACCAACATGCTGGCCGCGCTGGACCTGGCGGGCATCCCGCTGGAGTCCAAGGACCGCGGTCTCGACGACCCGATCGTGCTGGCCGGCGGCCACGCCGCCTTCAACCCCGAGCCGATCGCCGACTACATCGACGCGGCGATCATCGGCGACGGCGAGCAGGCCGTGCTCGACATGACGCGGATCATCCGCGAGTGGAAGGCGGAGGGCTGCCCCGGCGGCCGCGAGGAGGTCCTCTTCCGCCTCGCGCGGACGGGCTCGGTGTACATCCCGGCGTTCTACGACGTCGAGTACCTCGCGGACGGCCGTATCGCCCGCGTGGTCCCCAACAAGTCGGGCGTCCCGTGGCGCGTGTCCAAGCACACGGTGATGGACCTGGACGAGTGGCCCTACCCGAAGCAGCCCCTGGTCCCGCTCGCCGAGACCGTCCACGAGCGCATGTCGGTGGAGATCTTCCGCGGCTGCACGCGCGGCTGCCGCTTCTGCCAGGCGGGCATGATCACTCGCCCGGTCCGTGAGCGCTCGATCACCGGCATCGGCGACATGGTGGACAAGGGCCTGAAGGCGACGGGCTTCGAGGAGGTGGGCCTGCTGTCCCTGTCCTCGGCGGACCACTCGGAGATCGGCGACATCGCGAAGGGCCTCGCCGACCGGTACACCGAGGACAAGATCGGCCTGTCGCTCCCCTCGACCCGCGTGGACGCGTTCAACGTCGACCTGGCGAACGAGCTGACCCGCAACGGCCGCCGCTCCGGTCTGACCTTCGCCCCCGAGGGCGGCTCCGAGCGGATGCGCAAGGTCATCAACAAGATGGTCTCGGAAGAGGACCTCATCCGGACCGTCGCGACGGCGTACGGCAACGGCTGGCGCCAGGTGAAGCTGTACTTCATGTGCGGCCTGCCGACCGAGACCGACGAGGACGTCCTCCAGATCGCCGACATGGCGATGAACGTCATCCAGAAGGGCCGCGAGGTCTCCGGCGCCAACGACATCCGCTGCACGGTGTCGATCGGCGGCTTCGTCCCCAAGCCGCACACCCCCTTCCAGTGGGCCCCGCAGCTCTCCGCCGAGGAGACGGACGCCCGCCTGGAGAAGCTCCGTGACAAGATCCGCGGCGACAAGAAGTACGGCCGCTCCATCGGCTTCCGCTACCACGACGGCAAGCCCGGCATCGTGGAAGGCCTGCTGTCGAGGGGCGACCGCCGCATCGGCGCCGTGATCCGCGCGGTCTACGAGGACGGCGGCCGCTTCGACGGCTGGCGCGAGCACTTCTCCTACGACCGCTGGATGCGGTGCGCGGACAAGGCCCTGCCCGCCTTCGGCGTCGACGTCGACTGGTACACCACCCGCGAGCGCACCTACGAGGAGGTCCTCCCCTGGGACCACCTCGACTCCGGCCTCGACAAGGACTGGCTCTGGGAGGACTGGCAGGACTCCCTCGACGAGACAGAGGTCGAGGACTGCCGGTGGACGCCCTGCTTCGACTGCGGGGTGTGTCCGCAGATGGACACGTCCATTCAGATCGGGCCGACGGGCAAGAAGCTGCTGCCCCTGACGGTCAAGAAGGACGCCGCGACCAGCGGGCACACGCACGCCTGAGAGGTGCCGTCCCGGACTTCTGAGCCCCCTCCGTGATCCGGAGGGGGCTCGGTCGTGTCTGGCGGTCCAGGTCGTGATCAGGGAAGCCGGATCGGCCAGACGCATGACCGGCCGCGCTCTGTGCCGGGGAACCTACGGCGGGTCGCACCGCGGTGATCCGATCAAAAATCGGACAATGCGGGCCTGTAGCGGCGTACCCCGTGGTGGGGTGAACGAGGGCGGACATGGCTGACGCATCCGAACGAGAAGGACAGTCCGTTCGCCGGAGCAAGGCCATGACCTGGGCTTCGAAGGTGTTCGAGCTCAACCCCGCGGGGTTGAACTGGCCGCGAGCCGTGGCGGTCCTGGACGCCGCGCTGGTGCCGATGTTCGTCTTCTGGGCGATCGGGCATGAGGTGTACCTGCTCAGCGCTTTGTTCGGCCTGCTGTTCGCGGCGTTGAGTGACCCCGGAGGCAGCTATGGACACCGCGCCTTCGATGTCTCCCTCCTCGCGCTGATCGGCGCCGGGTTGACCGCGCTGGCCTTCGGTATCGGGTCGGACGCCTGGGGGTGGCTGGTGCTCGCGTGCTTCATGGTCACGCTGGCGGCGGGGCTGGCGGCCGCGTTCGGGGTACACAGATTCGTCAACGCCCTGATTCTCAACGTCTGGTTCATCGGCGCCGTCGGATTCGAGTCCAGCCTCCACAAAGGGGGCCACCTCACCAGTTACGTCTGGGCTCAGGTCCTCTCCTGGACCGGAGGGGCGGCGCTGTGGATCGCGGTGACGTTCCTCTGGTGGCTCGTCCTCGGGCGTACGGACCAGGGCCAGCCCTTCTCGGAACTCCCGGGTGACACTTCGCGAAGGAAGCTGACCCGTCCGCTGATCCTGTTCGCGGTGATCCGCGCCGTGGTGATCGCCGGCACGGTCGCGCTGGCCTTCGGACTGGACCTGTCGCACGGATACTGGATGCCGATCGCGGCCATGATCGCGATGAAGCCGAGCCTGGAGCAGGCCGCGCTCGCCAGCGCGCAGCGCCTTGCCGGTGCGTTGATCGGTGCCGTCGTGGCCGCGTTGCTGCTGTGGGTGCCTGCGAGCGAGAACGGTCTCAGGCTGTTCGCGGTGGAGCGCGGGCTCGAGGTGGTCGCGCTCGTCCTGCTGATGCACGGGGCGGGGATCCGCTTCTGGAACTACGCGATCTACAGCGCCGCCATCGCCGCCGGCGTCCTCGTCCTGGTGGACCTGCCGCAGCCCTCCGACAACGCGGCCGAGGGCTACCGGGTGCTGTGGACGCTGTGCGGGGTGGGGATCGGTCTGGCCGTCATGCTGCTGACGGGACTGCTCGCCAAGCGCACCGCCAAGGCGCCACCACAGCCGGGGTGACGTGTCCCGCTCCCGCTCGGCTGCGGTGTGTGCGGTCCAGCCCCAGGCTGGACCGCACTTTTCGTCACGGCTGCTTCTCGGTGGCGCGGGCGCCCGCTGCTACTTGCTCACGGCGAAGCGCATCAGGGCGAGCTCGTCGCCCTGTTTGATCTTGCCGGTGACGTTGATGACTTCGAGCTTCCAGGTGTTGCCGGAGCGGACCGCCTTGGCTACGGCGCAGCCGTTGTCCGTGGTGAGCATGCTGGGCCAGATGTCGGCGACCTGCTGGGTGCTGCCGCCCGTCGCGTCGTACACCTTGAAGCTGATGTTGCGTGCCTTCTGGAAGGAGCTGCCCTTCTTGTAGGCGGCGGCGACGAACACGATCGAGTTGATGTGGGGTGGGATCTTCGCGAACTCGACCGTGACGGTCTCGTCGTCGCCGTCCCCGTGGCCGGTCTGGTTGTCGCCGCTGTGCAGGAGGGAGCCGTTGCCGATGGGGTCGAGGGAGTCGAGGCCGGCCAGGCGCACCGGATCCCCGTCGTGCATGGCGATGGCGATCAGATCGAGGTCGGTGCCGGTCTTGCGACGGAACTTGCCCATCACGCCGCCGCTGGCGCCGGCGGTGGGGTCCCAGGAGACCCCGATGGACAGATGGGTCACGCCGTCCAGGTCCGCGGGACCGTCTTCCTTGGTGAGCGTAATCATGCGTGGATCATCCTCTGGGCGACGGGAACGAGACACCCAAATACTGCCTGGCCGTCCCGCGTTCGAACAGGCCCGATCGCCGCCGAACGGGGTAGCCCCGCATGCACCGGGGTGTTTCCGGTTCGAGTCTGGTCCCATGAGTATCCGCCCGTGGGTCGTGGTCGAGGCGCCGGACAGCCGTGGGCTGCGTCGGGTCACCGTGGGCGGCGAGACGGTGGGCAGCGCCTGGTCGTCGGACGAGCTGCGGAAGATCCTCGGACGCCTCGGATGGCCCCAGGACATGGATCTGGAGGATCCGGCGTCGTTGTGCTGGAGAGGCGGCGACAGCGGGACATGGCCCGACCGTGCGTGGCGAAGGCGCGCGGTCATGGTGCTCATGATGGCCGGGTTGATCGCGTCCATGGCCCTCAGCGCGGTGATCGGGTGGCCGGACGCCTCGGGCGCGCTGACGTTCGGGCAGCGTCTCACCGGGGTTCTGTTCGTCCTGTCGGGTGTGGTGCAGGGCGTGGCGGCCGTCGCCGCTCTCGACCACTGGGGGAGGCGGCAGTTCCAGGCCTCCGGGGCGATCGTCCTGCTCGGCGTGCTCATCGCACTGGCCACCGACAGTCTCCTGCTGTTCATGTGGCTCGAGGAGATGGAGTTCACGCCCTATGTGCTGGTGTTCATGCCGCTGTGGTGCTGGTCCTTCTGGGCGCTGTGTCTTCTTGTACGCAACAGATCGTGGAAGGGAGTCCCGCAGCCAAAGAGGTTCGCGGCCGGGGTGGTCGTCACCGCGCTGCTGACCGGCATCAGCCTGGTGTACTCGACCATGTACCAACCGGCGACGGCGCCGATGCACTTCACTCTGAAAGCGGATTTCGGGACGTCGCGGTTGGATCGTTCGGTCCCGTTCGTCCAGGTCCCGCTGACCCTTTACATGAAGAACACCGGAGGGATTCCGGTGTACATCATCAATGACATCTACGCGGTCCGCGCCAGAGGCGCCTTGTACAAACGGTACCCCGGCAGGAAGGACCTGGAGTTCGAGTGGCAGAACAGCGTGGGGAAGCGGAGCGAGGAAGCGGAAAACTACGTTCGGAAACTCAGGTACACCTTGATGAGCAGCGGACACTTCTATGGTCCCGGCGCCCGGATCGAAGCCGGGCAGGAATACACGCTCAAGCATGTGTTCCAGCTGCCCAAGGACGCAAGGTACGACACGGTGAGCGTCGATCTGAGGATTTCATACATGAGGAAGGACCGAGGAAAGCTTGATGTAGAGGAGTTCGAAACTCCTCATTATTCCTGGCGGAAGGAATCTGGGCGGTACTACTGTGACCCGGCGAAGGGATGCAGTCGAACGGTCATTTACCACGCACGGGTGCGGCACAACAACAACCTCGTCAATCTGACGCGTAGACCGCGCTATGTGACGGCGATCTGGTCTCCGGTGCGCGATCCCAGGTCGTCCATTTCTCCGTACGACTTCAGAGGGGGGAAGGGTTTCCTGCGAGAAGAACAGAGGGAGATGGACAGATACGGGGCCGCGGATGTGTCCCTCAGATCAGAGGTGTCCCTCGCGGAATTGCTTAAGGCGTCCGGTGTCTGACGACGGGGCGCGCTACTCCGTGCCGGCCGCCGCGAGCCAGTTCCCCACTTCGACGTCGTAGTCCTGGTCGAGGTCGGAAGCCGTCTGCTCGCACTGGGAAGCCGATGTGCTGCCGACAGTGGCGAACAGCCTGTCCCTCGGCAGGAGTCCGGCGAGTTCGGTGATCAGCGGTGCGATCTCGACCGGGGCGTGGACGCGCTCGTCGTTCCGCAATTGTGCGATGACGTCGAGGAATTCGTCCTGCTTCTTGGCCTGCTCGGCCTTCCAGAAGTCCTTGACTCCTTCGGTGTCCCAACTGTCGGGAACCAGGCTCTCCAGTCCGTCGGCGAGCCTGTGATCCGGCACCGAATCGAAGACGGCGTTGGCGCACAGGGTGGCCTCTTCGGTGAGGGACGCGTCCTGCTCGTCCTGAGCCGACGCGGTGTTCTCCTGCTCCTCGCTCATGCGAGCGCCCTCATCTGCCATGTCCTGCTCGGCCTGGGCCTTGCCGGCCGCTGATGTCTTGGGGTCGCTGAACTTCCTGAGCGCCTGACTGTGCCGGTGCGCGGTCACCGTGAGCTGTTTGCTCTGTTTCGGGGGCGTCTTCGAGCCGGCGGCCGTGGCCAGCCCGGTGCTCACGTACACGGCATGCTCAGTGACCTTCGACTTACCCGGAGCTTCTCTCAGCGCGAAGTTCACATTTGCGAAGGTCGCGATCTGCTGGTTCCCCTGCTTCGGTGGTGTCGCGGGGTCGCAGATCCGTTTCAGCGCGGACGTCATCCGCTTCACCACCAGGATGACCGAGGACCGCTTCTCGGGAGGCATCTGCGGATCGTTGCCCATCTGCAGGGTGGCGGACGTCTGCTCCACGAGCCTGATCAGCTGATTTCGCAGTTCGCCGGGGGTGCTGTCGTCAGCGATGGTGCTCAGCGCGATGGTCAACTGCCGCGCACTCTCGATGACTCCCTGCCGGTCCTGTGGCGTTGTCGCCGGGTCCGCGACCGCTTCGAGGGTGGCCGTCAATTCGTCGACCGTCGACGAGAGTTCGTCGGGGAGGTCGTCCTTCATCGCGTTCAGACTCGCCGTCACGTCGTCGATCTGTTCCGTTTGCTCCGAGGGAGGGTCCGACGTCCCTTGGTCTGTGTCCCCGGAACCGGAATCCGAACCTGAACCTGAGGGCTGCGACGGTTGTGACGACTGGTCAGAGGGCGGTGGGTACCCCGGATCCGACGACGAGGTATCACTCGGTGCGGGCCCGGTGTCGGTGGGCGTCGGCTCACCACTCGGCTCCGACGAGGGAGGCGTGTCCGCGGGGGAAGGCGGCGGCGGTGCCGTCTCGGCGGGGGAGTCCGCCCTGCTCGCGCCGGGGCCCTGAAGCGCTGTCACCGCACTCGTCAGACCCGCTGGAAATGCGAGCGCCGCTGCCAGGATGGATGCGTTGACGCTGTGCAAGGCGCGTCGCCGAAAGGTTCTGGCCATGATGGTTCCAGATGCGCTTCGCGTGGTGGGTGCTTCATCCGTTGCCGGCCGGGCCCATGAATCCACTGTTCACCCGGTCGCGGCATCCCGCAACGCGAACGCCTGCCCCGGTGCCCGCCGTTGTCGGTCGGAGTGGGGATTTCGAGAACGAGTGGGGCAGACCGCGGGGGTACGGGATCCAGACGGGTGACTTCAGGCGTCTACGCCGTCATGGAACTGGAGAAGCGACCGGCTCAGCCACAGCGGCAGGCAACACCCGAGGGGTGTCTCGCCGTTGCGATTCGGATCCCTGTGCGGATCGTGGTGCTCGTGCTGGTGGTGCCGGTGCGGATGGTGTGGGACGCGCTGGTCGCTGCCGGGCGCCTCCTGAGGGACACCGTGCTCAGGCCGTTCGGGCGGGCGCTGGCGTGGCTCGGCAGGGCCCTGTTCGTCTGGCCGTTCGTCGGTCTGTGGCGGTACGTCGTCGTGCCCCTCGGGCTCGCTCTCGGATGGCTCGGGAACGTGCTCGTCGTGGTGCCGCTCCGGTGGCTGTACCGGTATGCGCTGACGCCTCTCGGGCACGCCCTCGCATGGGTCGCGCGGGGGATCGGCGCCGGGCTGGCATGGGTCGCGCGGGGGATTGGCGCCGGGCTGGCATGGGTCGCGCGAGGCATCGGCGCCGGGTTGGCGTGGGTGTACGCGCGCCTGCTCACTCCGGTGGGGCACGCCGTCAGGTGGGTGCTGCGGGGGCTCGGCGCGGTGCTCGCCGCCCTGGGGCTCGGGATCTTCGGTGTGCTGGCCTGGCTGGTGCGCCACCTCGTCGTCGTCCCCGTCGGGTGGCTGTACACGTGGGTCCTCACGCCGGTCGGGCATGCGATCGCCTGGTGTGCGCGGGGACTGGTGTGGACCCTGGGCATGATCGTCACAGGGGTGGGGACGGCTCTCTACTGGGTGGGCCGGGTGCTGTTCGTACTGCCCGCCCTCGCCCTGTGGCGCTGGATCCTGGTCCCGGTGGGCCGGGTGCTCGCCGTGGTGGGGAGGGAGGTGGCCCACGCCCTGGGGCACGCCTGGCGGATCGCGGGGCACATCTCGCTCGCCGTCGGCCGGTTCCTCGGGACGCTCCTCCGGTGGATCTTCGTGGAGCCGGTGCGCTGGGTGTACCGGACGGTCCTCACCCCGGTCGGACACGTGGTCCGGGACCTCGTCCTGCGGCCCGCAGCCGAGGCCGCCCGCAGCGTCGGACGGGCCACCCGGCAGGCTCTCGCCGCGGCCCGGGAGTCCGTACGACAGGCCCGCGCCGACGTCCGGCGCATGCTCTTCGGCGAGCCGGGGCAGTCACAGAAGGTGGACCGGCGGGAACCGACGGGCGCCGATACACGTACTCTTGGTAGTAGTACGACCGCTCTCACGAAGGACTGAACGACACTGGGCAAGCGACAGCCCGAAGGCCCGCCGCCCGCACCCGCGGTGCAGCGCATCCGACTGCGCTACACCAAGCGCGGCCGCCTCCGGTTCACCAGCCACCGTGACTTCCAGCGCGCTTTCGAGCGTGCGTTGCGCCGTGCCGAGGTGCCGATGGCGTACTCGGCGGGGTTCACGCCGCATCCGAAGGTGTCGTACGCCAATGCCGCACCCACCGGCACGGGCAGTGAGGCGGAGTATCTGGAGATCGCGCTCACCGAGGCGCGTGACCCGGAGCGACTCAGAGCTCTGCTCGACGAGTCGATGCCGACCGGCCTCGATGTCATCGACGCCGTCGAGGCCCGGACCTCGGGACTCGCCGACCGGCTCACGGCTTCCGTATGGGAGCTGCGACTGGACGGAGTGGACCCGGCCGAGGCCGAGCGTGCGGTGACGGACTTCAACGCCGCCGAGGCGGTCGAGGTCCAGCGCAAGACCAAGAACGGCGTCCGGACCTTCGACGCGCGCGCGGCGGTGGTCCAGCTCGAAACACACAGTTCCCAGGCTGATAGGCCTACCGACCAGCCCTGTGCGATACTGCGGCTGGTTGTTCGGCACGTGACGCCTGCCGTACGACCCGACGACGTCCTGTCCGGTCTTCGCGCCGTGGCCGACCTGGCGCCGCCGGTCCCCGCAGCGGTGACCAGGCTGGCGCAGGGGCTGTTCGATGAAGAGACCGGCACGGTGACCGACCCGCTCGCGCCTGACCGCGAGGCAGTGACGGCCCCATCCACGGCCGCCCCCGCTGCCGCCGCGACGGCGCCGGCGTAAGGAAGGTTCCGCGTAGGGACGGTCGTCGTAGCGTCGCCCTCGGACTCGGGAGCCACCTGGGTCGGGCAGCGCACCGACCACAAGACTTTCGCCAGGCCGTACGCAATCGGCGTACGGAACCGGTGAGACAGGACACAGAGAGCTCCCGTGCGGCGCCCGCGCCCCGGACGGCGGCACCGCGCATCGCGCGAGCCGCGGACGTCAACGGCGATCGGCACGATCGACGCCGGACCAGCGCGGCGCCCGGGAGCCTGACGGGAGACCAGCCCGCATGCTCGAACCGACCGAACCCACCGAGGGTTCCGAACCCAACACCCCCAGCGACACCCTGCCGCCGCGTCGTCGGCGCCGGGCCGCTTCCCGACCGGCGGGCCCGCCGGTCGGCGCCGCCGAGACGACGGTGGAGACCGTCGCGCCGGCCGTACCGGCCGCGCAGGCCGAGGACCTCGTGGCCGACGAGGACGAGAAGACCGCCGAGGGCATCGAGGGTGCCGAGGCGGCAGAGGCCGAGGAGACAGCGGCTGTGGCTGACGTCACGGAGGCTGACGAGGCCGGTGGCACCGCCGAGGCCGCGCCCGCCCGGACACGCAGGCGTGCCACGCGCCGGGCCTCGGCGCCCGCCGGGGCGCCCGCGTCCGCGGAGGCCGCCGAGACCGTCGTACCCGTGACCGCCGAGCAGCCCGCGACCGCCGGGTCCGCCGAGGACACGGTGCAGGAGAGCCCGGTTGCCGCCGAGGCCGAGGAGGCCGCTCCGCGTCGTTCCCGTCGGCGGGCCACCCGCCGGGTGTCCGCGCCCGAGGCGGCGCCGGTCGCCACTGAGGCTGTGACCGAGGACACCGCGCCGTCGGACGTGGCCGAGGAGACCGTCGTCCAGGAGCCCGTGGCAGAGGAGGCCGCGCCGGCCGGGCGTACGCGCCGACGGGCCACACGTCGGGCTTCCGCGCCCGCCGGGGCGCCGAAGGCGGCCGAGACCGCCGACAGTGCCGGGAGTACCGAGGTGGCGCAGGCCGTCGAGACCGCCGAGAGCGCCGGGGAACCGGTGAACCTCTCGGACGTGACGGAGGCGACAGAGACCACGGAGACGACGGACGGCGACACCGCCGCCGAGGCCGAGGAGGCCGCTCCGCGTCGTTCCCGTCGGCGGGCCACCCGCAAGGTGTCCGCGCCCGAGAGCGCCGAGGCCGAGCCGGCCGCGGCGAGTGCCGCCGCGCCCGAGCCGGAGACCGCCGCCGTCGAGAGCGGGCTGGCCGAGGCGAGCCAGGCTCCCGCCGCCGACGAGGCACCCGTCGAGGACGCCGCGCCGCGTCGTCGCCGTCGCGCTGTCCGCAAGGCCGCGACCGGGTTCGCCGCGCCCGCCCAGTCCGCCGCGGGCAGGACCGCCGAGAACGCCGAGGACGACTCTCCGCGTCGACCCAAGCGCCCGGCCGTCGCCGTGTTCCAGGCGCCCGTGTTCACCGAGCCGCAGTTCCAGACCCCGCAGCGGGCCGCCGCCGAAGCGGCCGCCGTGGTGGAGACCGACGCGGCCGAGGAGAGCGAGCAGTACACCGAGCAGCCCGCCGACGAGTCCACCGAGGAGCAGAGCGGGGGGCGGCGTCGGCGTCGCCGCCGGGGCTCCGGCTCCGCGTCGGAGTCCGAGGACCGGACCGCCACCGACTCCGCCGTGGAGGAGGAGCCGGACGAGCCCGAGGAGTCCGCCGAGGACGGCGTCGACGGGGACGACGGCGAGGAGACCGGCTCGCGCCGCCGTCGCCGCCGGGGTGGCCGCCGTCGCCGTCGGGGTGACTCCGCCGACGCCGAGTCCGGCGAGGGCCAGGACTCCGACGCGGACGACCAGGCCGGCGAGCAGTCCGCACAGGACACCGAGGACACCGCCGAGCAGGCCGAGGACGACGACGAGGACGCCGAGGACCGCGAGGACTCGGGCGGTGGCTCCAGCAGCAGCCGCCGTCGCAGGCGTCGCCGTCGGCGTGCCGGTGACTCCTCCACCGACGTCGAGCCGGGCGACGGCGACCCGGAGCGCACGGTCGTCAAGGTCCGTGAGCCGCGCAAGCCCTCCGAGCCGTCCGACGAGGTGCAGTCCATCAAGGGCTCGACCCGTCTGGAGGCGAAGAAGCAGCGCCGCCGGGAAGGCCGTGAGCAGGGCCGCCGCCGCGTCCCGATCATCACCGAGGCCGAGTTCCTGGCCCGCCGTGAGGCCGTCGAGCGGGTGATGGTCGTCCGGCAGAGCGGTGAGCGCACGCAGATCGGCGTCCTGGAAGACAACGTGCTCGTCGAGCACTACGTCAACAAGGAGCAGGCCACCTCGTACGTCGGCAACGTCTACCTGGGCAAGGTCCAGAACGTGCTGCCGTCGATGGAGGCCGCCTTCATCGACATCGGCAAGGGCCGCAACGCGGTGCTGTACGCCGGTGAGGTCAACTTCGAGGCGCTCGGCATGGCCAACGGGCCGCGCCGTATCGAGGCCGCCCTCAAGTCCGGTCAGTCCGTGCTCGTCCAGGTGACGAAGGACCCGATCGGGCACAAGGGCGCCCGTCTGACCAGCCAGGTCTCCCTGCCGGGCCGCTACCTCGTGTATGTGCCCGAGGGCTCGATGACCGGCATCAGCCGCAAGCTGCCCGACACCGAGCGGGCCCGGCTGAAGACCATCCTCAAGAAGATCGTCCCCGAGGACGCGGGCGTCATCGTGCGCACCGCCGCCGAGGGCGCGAGCGAGGACGAGCTGCGCCGCGATGTCGAGCGGCTGCAGGGGCAGTGGGAGGACATCCAGAAGAAGGCCAAGAACGGCGGCAACGCGCCGACGCTGCTGTACGGCGAGCCGGACATGACCGTCCGGGTCGTCCGGGACATCTTCAACGAGGACTTCACCAAGGTCATCGTCAGCGGCGACGAGGCCTGGTCGACCATCCACGGGTACGTCTCGCACGTCGCGCCGGACCTGGCGGACCGGCTGTCCCGCTGGACCTCCGAGGTCGACGTCTTCGCCACCTACCGGATCGACGAGCAGCTCGCCAAGGCGCTGGACCGCAAGGTCTACCTGCCCAGCGGCGGTTCGCTGGTGATCGACCGGACCGAGGCGATGATCGTCGTCGACGTCAACACCGGCAAGTTCACCGGGCAGGGCGGCAACCTCGAGGAGACGGTCACCAGGAACAACCTGGAGGCGGCCGAGGAGATCGTGCGTCAGCTCAGGCTGCGCGACCTCGGCGGCATCATCGTCATCGACTTCATCGACATGGTCCTGGAGTCCAACCGGGACCTGGTGCTGCGGCGCCTGCTTGAGTGCCTGGGCCGGGACCGTACGAAGCACCAGGTCGCCGAGGTGACCTCGCTGGGGCTCGTGCAGATGACCCGCAAGCGGGTCGGCCAGGGGCTGCTGGAGTCGTTTTCCGAGACCTGCGTCCACTGCAACGGCCGCGGTGTCATCGTGCACATGGAGCAGCCGAGCTCCGCCGGTGGCGGCGGCAAGCGCCGCAAGCGCGGGCGCGGCGGTGACGGGCACACCCACGAGCACGACGCGGCCGTGGACACGGCCGAGGTCCTGGAGGACAGCGAGACCGAGGCCGAGGTGGCCGCGGAGGTCGCCGAGCCGGTGGCGCTGGCCGAGCCCGAGTTCGTGCCGGACGAGGAGCTGTACAGCAGCGTCGCCGAGGCGGAGGCCGCGGCCGGCCGGGGCCGTACGCGGCGCCGGGCGAGCCGACGGGCGTCGGCTCCGGCGGGCGCGCCGAACCGCGACGACAAGCGCGGCGAGAACCGCGGCGACCACCGTGACGAGACGCGCGGTGAGAAGCGGGACGACCGGCGCGCGGACCGGCGGGCCGAGGCCAGGGCCGACGTGCGGGCCGAGGTTCCGACGGCTCAGGACGTGACGGCCGAGGAAGAGGCCGAGCGTCCGGTGCGGCCGCAGGAGGCCGCCGTCGCGCAGGCCGTGCCCGCGGCCGCTGAGGACCCGGTCGTCGAGGCTCCGGTCGAGGCGCCGGCCGCCGAGGAGGCCGCGCCCAAGGGCCGTACCCGTCGCCGCGCCACCCGCAAGGTGTCCGCGCCGGCCGGTTCCCCCGCGGGGGCCGAGGCGGCCGTGGTGACGGTCGCCGAGACCGCGCCGGTCGCCGCGCCGCAGGCGCAGGAGCCGGTCGCCGAGCCCGCCGAGCAGTCCGAGGCGGCGGCCGAGGCGCCCGCCGAGAGCGGCGCCCCGGCCCGGCCGCGACGCCGCGCCGTACGCAAGGCCACCGCGCCCACCGCGTCCGACGAGGCGGCCGTGGTGGTCGTCCCGGCAGCCGCGGAGACCGGCACCGACGCCGGTGCGGAAGCGGAGGCGCAGGGCAGCGTCGAGGAAGCCGCTGCCGAGGAAGCCGTACCGGCCAAGAAGACGGCCCGTAAGACGGCCAAGAAGGCCACGGCGAAGAAGGCCGCCACCAAGAAGACCGCGGCCAAGAAGACGGTCGCCAAGAAGACGACGGCCAAGAAGGCGGCGAAGACCACCACCGCCAAGACGGCCGCGAAGAAGGCGACGTCGAAGAAGACCGTGGCGGCCGAGCAGCAGTCGGCCCCGTCCGTGTCGAGCGCTGCCGACGAGGTCTGACGCCTGGCCGTAAGAAGGCCGTAAGAAGAATGTGATCCGCCCCCGGTCCCATGACCGGGGGCGGATTGCGTTATTCCGGTTCTCGAGCGATCAAACCAACACCCGAATGTATGAATGAAAGGTGAACCCATGAACCCGTCGTGGTTATGATGTGGTCCAAGATTGCCGTTAAATTAAGACAAGCTGGGATTTCCAATCCCTGTATAGCCACAGTATTGGGGCGCAATACGTGAAGGCTCTCGTGCTCTCCGGGGGAGCGGGCACCCGCCTCCGTCCGATCACCCACACCTCGGCCAAACAACTGGTGCCGGTCGCCAACAAACCCGTTCTCTTCTACGGCCTCGAAGCGATCGCCGAAGCGGGGATCAGTGAGGTCGGCATCGTCGTCGGCGACACCGCGGACGAGATCCGTGAGGCGGTCGGCGACGGCTCCCTCTTCGGGATCAAGGTCACCTACATCCCGCAGGAAGCACCACTGGGCCTCGCTCACGCCGTACTCATCGCGCAGGACTTCCTCGGCGAGGACGACTTCGTCATGTACCTCGGCGACAACTTCATCGTCGGTGGCATCACCGGGCTGGTGGACGAGTTCCGGGCCGAGCGGCCCGAGGCGCAGATCCTGCTGACCAAGGTGCCCAACCCCACCTCGTTCGGGGTCGCGGAACTCGACGGTGACGGCCGGGTGGTCGGCCTGGAGGAGAAGCCGACGCAACCGAAAAGCGATCTGGCGCTCGTCGGCGTCTACCTGTTCACGTCGGCGATCCACGAGGCCGTCCGCTCCATCGAGCCCTCCTGGCGTGGCGAGCTGGAGATCACGCACGCCATTCAGTGGCTGATCGACACCCGGCGCGACGTCCGCTCCACCACCATCCACGGTTACTGGAAGGACACCGGCAACGTCACCGACATGCTGGAGGTCAACCGGTCCGTCCTGGAGACCGTGGAGCCGCTGAACGAGGGCACCGCGGACGAGGGCAGCGAGATCATCGGCCGGGTGCGGATCGAGGCGGGCGCCCGGGTCAGCGGCAGCCGGATCGTCGGACCCGCGATCATCGGTGCCGGCTCGGTGGTCAACGACGCGTACATCGGCCCCTTCACCTCGGTCTCGGAGGACTGCCGGATCGAGGACAGCGAAATCGAGTACTCCATCGTGCTGCGCGGTTCGTCCGTGACCGGCGTGCGCCGGGTGGAGGCCTCGCTCATCGGGCGTGACGTCGAGGTGACGCCCGCTCCCCGTAACCCCAAGGCCCACCGGCTCGTGCTCGGTGATCACAGCAAGGTGCAGATTTCTTCATGACGGCCCCTTCGGTCCCTTCCACCCGCCCGACCCGGATCCTGGTGACCGGCGGTGCCGGTTTCATCGGATCGCACTACGTCCGTACGCTGCTCGGCCCCGAGGGCCCCGGTGATGTCGCGATCACCGTCCTGGACAAGCTGACGTACGCGGGCAACCCGGCCAACCTCGACGAGGTGCGCGCCCACCCGGGGTTCGCCTTCGTGCAGGGTGACATCTGCGACCCCGAACTGGTCGGCAAGCTGATGGCCGAGCACGACGAGGTCGTGCACTTCGCCGCCGAGTCGCACGTCGACCGCTCCATCGACGGGGGCGCGGAGTTCGTCCGCACCAACGTGGTCGGCACGCACACGCTCATCGACGCGGCGCACCGGGCCGGCATCAAGACCTTCGTGCACATCTCCACCGACGAGGTCTACGGCTCGATCGACGAGGGCTCCTGGCCCGAGACTCACCCCCTGGAGCCCAACTCGCCCTACTCCTCGGCGAAGGCCTCCAGCGACCTGATCGCGCTGTCGTACCACCGCACCCACGGCCTGGACGTCCGCGTCACCCGCTGCTCCAACAACTACGGGCACCACCATTTCCCCGAGAAGGTGATCCCGCTCTTCGTCACCAACCTCCTCGACGGCAAGAAGGTCCCGCTGTACGGCGACGGCGGCAACGTCCGCGACTGGCTGCACATCGACGACCACGTCCAGGGCATCGACCTGGTCCGCACCAAGGGCCGTGCGGGCGAGGTCTACAACATCGGCGGCGGCACCGAGCTGTCCAACAAGGAGCTCACCGGGCTGCTGCTGACGGCGTGCGGGGCCGACTGGGAGACCAGCGTCGAGTACGTCGAGGACCGCAAGGGCCACGACCGCCGCTACTCCGTCGACTGCACGAAGATCCGCGAGGAACTCGGCTACCAGCCCCGCAAGAGCTTCGAACAGGGCCTGGCCGAGACGGTCCAGTGGTACCGCGACAACCGGGCCTGGTGGGAGCCGCTGAAGGAGCGCGCGGCGCTGAGCTGACGCGTCGGCCCTCTCCACGGGCCCGGGTCCGCCCGGGCCCGTTCCCGCTCAGCGGCACACGCGAGCGTCGCGGCACAACAGAAGAGAAGAAGAGGCATGAACTCGACACGGGAACAGGCAAGCGCCCCGGCCGGCTGGCTGGTCACCGGAGCGGGCGGCATGCTCGGCCAGGACGTGCTGGCCGCGCTGGCCGCCGAGGGCGAGCCCTCCGTCGCGCTGGACCGCGCGGCGCTGGACCTCACCGACCCGGCGGCCGTACAGCGGGCCCTGGAGCGTCACCGCCCCGCCGTGGTCGTCAACTGCGCGGCCTGGACCGCCGTGGACGACGTCGAGACCCGCGAGGACGACGCACACCGCGTCAACGCCGACGGCCCGGCCCATCTCGCACAGGCCTGCGCCCGCACCGGCTCCGTCCTGCTCCACGTCTCCACCGACTACGTCTTCGCCGGCGACGCCACCACGCCGTACGCCGAGGACGCCCCCACCGCCCCGCGCAGCGCGTACGGCCGCACCAAGCTCGCCGGCGAGCAGGCCGTCCTGAAGACCCTCCCGGACCTCGGCCACGTGATCCGCACCGCCTGGCTGTACGGCGCGGGCGGCCCCAACTTCGTCCGCACCATGATCCGGCTGGCGGACGAGCGGGAGACCGTGGACGTCGTGGACGACCAGCGCGGCCAGCCCACCTGGAGCGCCGACCTGGCGGGCCTGCTGCTCGCCCTGGGCCGCGGCGCCCTGGCCGGCACCGCCCCGGCCGGGATCTACCACGGCACCAGCTCCGGCGAGACCACCTGGTACGGCCTCACCCGGGAGATCTTCCGCCTGCTCGGCACCGACCCGGACCGGGTCCGCCCCACCACCAGCGAGGCATTCACCCGTCCCGCCCCCCGACCGACCTACAGCGTCCTCGGCCACGACCGCTTCCGCGCGGCCGGGATCGAGCCGCTGCGCGACTGGCGCGCGGCCCTCACCGAGGCGTTCCCGGAGATCCACCGGGCCCAGACGAAGGAGAATCCGGCGTGACGGTCAAGGTCAGCGTCGTCATCGCGGTCTACAACCCCGGCAAGTACGTCGAGGACTGCGTCTCGTCCCTGTTGCGTCAGAGCCTCACCCCCGACGAGTTCGAGGTCTTGTTCGTCGACGACGGCTCCACCGACGAGACGCCCGCCCGCCTGGACCAGCTGGCGGCCGAGCACCCGCATCTCCACGTCATCCACCAGGAGTCCTCCGGCTGGTCCGGCCGCCCCCGCAACACCGGCATCGCGGCCGCCCGGGGCGAGTACGTGATGTTCGTCGACCACGACGACTGGCTCGGCGACGAGGCCCTGGAGCGGATGTACGACTACGGCACGGCGAACGAGGCCGACGTGGTCGTCGGCAAGATGGCGGGCATCGGCCGCCCGGTCCCGCAGGAGCTGTTCCGGGTCAACCGGCCGCGCGCCACGGTGGAGAACGCGCCGCTGATCGACAGCCTCACCCCGCACAAGATGTTCCGCCGGGAGTTCCTGAACGAGCACGACATCCGCTTCAAGGAAGGCCGCCGCCGACTGGAGGACCACGTCTTCGTCGTCGAGGCGTACCTCCGGGCGAAGAGCGTCGCCGTCCTCGGGGACTACCTGTGCTACTACCACATCACCCGCGACGACGGCTCCAACGCCGGCTTCCAGCGCTTCGACCCGGCCGGCTACTTCGGCAACCTCCGTGAGGCCCTCGACGTGGTCGAGGAACTCACCGAGCCCGGTCCGCTGCGCGACAAGCTGTACAGCCGCTGGCTGCGGGTCGAGATGGTCGAGCGGCTGCGCGGCAACCGACTCCTCAAACTCCCCGAGGACTACGCCGAGGAGCTCTACCGGGAGATCCGCGGCGTCGTCACCGAACGCTTCGGACCGGGCGTGTTCGCCTGTGTCGCCCCCACCCAGCGGGTGGTCGCCGGTCTGGTCGCCGCCGACCTCTACCAGGACGTCCGCGCGCTCGCCCGCTGGGAGGCCGGGATCCGACCCACCGGCCGCCTGACCTCCCTGGCCTGGGAGAACGGCGCGCTGAATATCGGCTTCAGCGCCGAGTACGAGGTCGACGGCAAGCCGATGACGTTCCGCCGGGACGGCGACCGCGATCTGCTCGGCCTGCCGCTCTCCGAGAAGTCGCTGGAGGCGCTGGCCGGTCAGGGCATCACCCTCGACGCCCCGGTGGGCGGCAGCGGTGTGGACCTGGTGGTCCGGCACCGCGACGACGCCACCCAGTACTACCTCCCGCTGGACAGCGAACCGCACCGGCTGGACGCCGAGCAGGGCTCGTTCCGCCAGCAGATCACCGCACGCGCCGTGCTCGACCCGGAGACCGCGGCCGCGGGCGCGCCCCTGGCCAAGGGCATCTGGGACCTGCACCTGCGCATCAGATCCTGCGGCTGGAGCAAGGAGACCCGGATCGGCGCGGTGCGGGGCGAGGACGTGGAGGCCGGGCGCCTGGCCGCGCTCACCGGTGAGCCGAGGCGGCTGGTCCTGCCGTACTGGACCGACGGGCCGGGCAACCTTTCCCTCGACGTCGACCAGCACACCGCCAAGCTGGAGCGGGAGGCGGTGGCCCTGATGAACCCGGCGGCGGCCGTGGTCGACGGCTCCACCGTCCGCCTCCCGCTGCCGCTGCACGTCACGGCGGGCGCCTCCGACCCGGTGCTGCTGCGCTTCGAGCGCAAGAACGTGGGCAAGTTCCCCGCCGACGCCGTGGTGGACGGCCGTACCGTGAGCGCCCCGCTGCCACTGGAGAAGATCACCGGGCAGCGCTGGGCCGTCCGGATCGGTGTGCCGTCGCCCGCCCGGGGCGGGGCACACTGGACCCGGCTCCCGATCGACGTGGTGGTGGACGCCGACGGCACCGCCGAGGTGATCGACCGGCACACCCCCTCGGTCAAGCCCGCCGTGCAACAGGCCGCCCCGCCGCGTCCGTTGTGGCGCCGGGCCGCCGGGCGCCTCAAGCGTGCCCTGACCAACCAGCAGAAGAAGAGCTGAGGACCCCGAGATGCGACCTCTTTCGATTTCCGGCGCCTGGGTGCACGAACCGAAGGTCTTCCCCGACGGCCGGGGCAGCTTCCACGAGTGGTTCAAGGCCCCGGTCTTCACCGAGGCGGCCGGCCACCGGTTCAGCCTGGCCCAGGCCAACATGTCAGTCTCCAGCCGGGGCACCCTGCGCGGCATCCACTTCGCCGACGTGCCGCCCGGCCAGGCCAAGTACGTCAAGTGTGTGCGCGGCGCGGTGCTCGACGTGATCGTGGACATCCGGACCGGCTCGCCCACCTTCGGCCAGTGGGAGGCGGTCCGCCTGGACGACCGGGACCACCACGCGGTCTACCTCTCCGAGGGACTCGGGCACGGCTTCATGGCGCTCACCGAGGACGCCACCGTGGTCTACCTCTGCTCCGAGGGGTACGCACCCGAGCGCGAGCACGGCATCCACCCGCTGGACCCGGCCCTCGGCATCGACTGGCCCGCGGACCTCACCCCGCAGCTCTCCGCCAAGGACGAGCAGGCACCCACCCTGGCCCAGGCTCAGGAGCAGGGTCTGCTGCCCTCCTACGAGGAGTGCGTGGCCTACCGGGAGAGCCTCGGCGGCTGAAACCGGGGACATCCGGGTACGGCCGGCCGCCCGCCCCGTACCCGGACCTGGTTTGACCCCTTCGGCCACGGCCCCGTAACCTGGACCGTCGGCGTGTCCCTAGACGTGCCACATCCCCGTAAACCTCATCCTCCAGGGCACTGGGTGCTCCGGAGAGGCCGTCCGCGTGCCGGGTGGCTGGACTGCGGGGGTGCCGTTCCCGAGCGAGAGAGTGAGATCCGCGTGTACGCCATCGTGCGCAGCGGTGGTCGCCAGCACAAGGTTGCTGTCGGCGACATCGTTGAGGTTGACAAGATTTCCACTGCCAAGGTTGGCGACACGGTCGAGCTCTCGACCCTGCTCGTTGTCGACGGCGACGCTGTGACCAGCGACCCGTGGGTGCTGGCCGGCATCAAGGTCCAGGCCGAGGTCGTGGACCACCACAAGGGTGTGAAGATCGACATCCTTCGCTACAAGAACAAGACCGGCTACCGCCGTCGTCAGGGCCACCGCCAGCAGTACACGGCGATCAAGGTCACTGAGATCCCCGCGGCTGCGAAGTAAGGGACTGAGGAGAGATGGCACACAAGAAGGGCGCATCGTCCACCCGGAACGGTCGCGACTCGAATGCCCAGCGGCTCGGCGTGAAGCGCTTCGGCGGTCAGGTCGTCAACGCGGGTGAGATCCTGGTCCGCCAGCGCGGCACCCACTTCCACCCCGGCGCGGGCGTCGGCCGTGGCGGCGACGACACGCTGTTCGCGCTGCTGCCCGGCTCGGTGCAGTTCGGCACCCACCGTGGCCGCAAGGTCGTGAACATCGTTCCGGTCGCCTGATCGGAAGCTTTCGCGAGGCGGACCTCACTTCCCTCCACGGGAAGCGGGTCCGCCTTTCGCGTGTTGATCCAAGAACAATCCCGTACGTAACTGGAGGCACATCCCATGACCACCTTCGTGGACCGCGTCGAGCTGCACGTCGCCGCGGGTAACGGAGGCCACGGCTGTGCCTCCGTCCACCGTGAGAAGTTCAAGCCGCTGGGCGGGCCCGACGGCGGCAACGGCGGACGCGGCGGCGACGTGATCCTCACCGTCGACCAGTCCGTCACCACGCTGCTCGACTACCACCACTCCCCGCACCGCAAGGCCACCAGCGGCAAGCCCGGTGAGGGCGGCAACCGCTCCGGCAAGGACGGCCAGGACCTGGTGCTGCCGGTCCCGGACGGCACCGTCGTCCTGGACAAGGCCGGCAACGTGCTCGCCGACATGGTGGGCCAGGGGACGTCGTACGTCGCCGCGCAGGGCGGCCGGGGCGGGCTCGGCAACGCGGCGCTGGCCTCCGCCCGCCGCAAGGCGCCCGGGTTCGCGCTGCTCGGCGAGCCGGGTGGCCTTCAGGACATCGTCCTGGAGCTGAAGACGGTCGCCGATGTGGCGCTGGTGGGCTACCCGAGCGCCGGCAAGTCGTCCCTCATCTCCGTGCTGAGCGCCGCCAAGCCGAAGATCGCGGACTACCCGTTCACCACCCTGGTGCCCAACCTGGGCGTCGTCACGGCCGGTTCGACCGTCTACACGATCGCCGACGTGCCCGGACTCATCCCGGGCGCCAGCCAGGGCAAGGGACTCGGCCTGGAGTTCCTGCGGCACGTGGAGCGGTGCAGCGTGCTCGTGCACGTACTGGACACGGCGACCCTGGAGTCCGACCGTGACCCGGTCTCCGACCTGGACATCATCGAGGCCGAGCTGCGTGAGTACGGCGGCCTCGACAACCGCCCCCGCATCGTCGTCCTGAACAAGATCGACGTACCGGACGGCAAGGACCTCGCCGAGATGGTGCGGCCGGACCTGGAGGCGCGCGGCTACCGGGTCTTCGAGGTGTCGGCCGTGGCACACATGGGGCTGAAGGAGCTGTCGTTCGGGCTGGCCGAGCTGGTCGCCAAGTCGCGGGCCGCCAAGCCCAAGGAGGAGGCGACCCGGATCGTCATCCGGCCCAAGGCCGTGGACGACGCCGGCTTCACCGTCACGCCGGAGGCCGACGGACTGTTCCGGGTGCGGGGCGAGAAGCCCGAACGCTGGGTGCGGCAGACCGACTTCAACAACGACGAGGCTGTCGGCTACCTCGCCGACCGGCTCAACCGCCTCGGTGTGGAAGAGGAGTTGATGAAGGCGGGCGCCCGGTCCGGCGACGGTGTCGCGATCGGTCCCGAGGACAACGCGGTCGTCTTCGACTGGGAGCCGACGATGATGTCCGGCGCCGAGATGCTGGGCCGCCGCGGCGAGGACCACCGCTTCGAGGAGCCCCGGCCCGCCGCGCAGCGACGCCGCGACAAGCAGGCGGAACGCGACGAGGCGACGCAGGAGTACGACGACTTCGAGCCGTTCTAAGGGAAAAAGCCTTCTAGGGGAAACCGCCCCCGCCGCGGCACTGGTGCCGGCCGCGGCGCTCGCCTCGGGGCGACTTGGAAGGGTGGGTCAACTCCAGGGAAAGCTTCGGCATACGGAAGGGCAACCAACCGCCGCTCAGGCTCGTCGTACTGGGCAGTGCGGATGAGGATCTTGAACCTCTCCGCCGTCAGCAGCCCTTCCGACAGCCGGAGTCGATGTGCCCGCCCCTGTTTCCGCTCCCAGCGGCCGATGTGCCGTGATCGACGGGACGGTGACGGTCTGGCGGAGCCGGTTGTCACGGCGGTCGTGGAGAACGCGTACCCCGGCTCGGTCCGGGTACCGCGCTCCGATGCCGCCGCCGGGGCCACGGCGTACGGTGCTTGCTCCTTGCGCACCCCGCCGGGCGGCTACCGCGCGTCCCCCCACCCGTACCACCTGATCACAGGAGCACCATGAGCAAGCGCAGGATCGGCGGAGGGCTCGCACTCGCGGCCGCCGTCACCGTCACCATGGCCGTCATCGCCCCGGTGACCGCCTCCGCCGCCGACGCCACCTCCACCGCCGCCTCCGTGTCCCGGCCGCAGGACGACTTCAACGGTGACGGCTACGCGGACCTCGCGGTGGCCGCGCCCGACGCGACCGTCGACGGCAAGACCAAGGCCGGGTACGTGGCCGTGATGTACGGCTCGGCGGACGGACTGAAGACCTCGACCAAGCAGGTGTTCAGCCAGAACACGGCCGGTGTCCCGGGCGCCGCGGAGACGGACGACCAGTTCGCCGGCGCGCTCGCCACCGACGACCTGGACCAGGACGGCTACGCGGACCTGGTCGTCGGCGTGGGCGGCGAGGACACCGTGGCCGGGGGCGACAACTCCGGCTATGTGCAGGTCATATGGGGCGGCGCCCAGGGGCTCTCGGCGAGCTCCTCGCTGGCCACCGGCCGCGACGACGGCGGTTCGTGGGCCGAACTCGGCTCGCACGGCGCGCTCACGGTCGGCGACATCGACGGTGACGGGGCGGCGGACCTGGTGGCCGTCGAGGGCAACTACAAACTCCGTGTGGTCAAGGGGCCGTTCGGGCGGGACGGCGCCACCAACGGCGGCGAGCAGGTCGTCACCGACGACTCCGACCCGCGCTTCCTGGACCTGGCCGCCGGTGACGTGAACGGCGACGGCGTCGACGACGTCGTCGGGACCATGCACGACGGCGACGAGGGCGACGCCCGCCGCATCACCTACTGGCAGGGCACCCCGGACGGCCTCAAGCAGGGCGTGTGGGTCGCCGGCGCCAACGGGCAGCGGCTGCAGGGCGGCGAGTCCCTCGACCTGGGCGACGTGAACGCGGACGGCTACGACGACATCGTGGTGGGCCGCAGGGACGGTTACGACAGCGACCTCATGACGCCGATCCCCAAGGGCGGCCGTATCGCCGTCGTGCCCGGCGGCGCGAGCGGTCCCGCCGGCGCGAAGGTGACCTACCTCAACCAGGACAGCGCCGGCGTCCCGGGCGCCGCCGAGCAGGGCGACACCTTCGGCGCAGACGTGTCGGTCGCCGACGTCAACGGCGACGGCTACGCGGACGTAGCGGCGGGCGTGCCCGGAGAGGACTTCGACGGGGTGACCGAGGCCGGCAGCGTGGTCGTGCTGCGCGGTGGCGCATCGGGCCTGACCGGCACCGGCGCCCAGTCCTTCAGCCAGGACACCGACGGGGTGCCCGGCACGGCGGAGAACAACGACCTCTTCGGCTGGAGCACCCGTCTCCTGGACGCCAACCACGACGGCCGCGCCGAACTCGCGGTCGGCGCCACCGGCGAGAACGCGAACGCCGGATCGGTGTGGGTGTTCAGGTCGACGGCGTCCGGCATCACGGCGACGAACTCGTTCACCTTCGGCGCCGGCACCCTCGGCACCGTCGCGGCGAAGGCACGGCTCGGCTCGGGGTTCGCCTACTGAGCGGAGCACCCGACGTGCGGGCCGCCGCCGACGCGGCACCCGGACGGCCGATCAAGTCAGACGAACCGGATATACCCGTCGGCTGAACAAAGCCGACGAAACGTCAACTGACGACTCGTAAGACCCGTTGCGACCAACTAACGTTCACCGTGTGGTCCCACTGTCGCAACGGGTCTTCTGTTGTCATCTTATATGTCATGTACGCGAAGGGTTGTGTTCAGCGAGCGGACCGCCCGGCGGGCGAGTTTCCAAAGGTCCAAGAGGCAAGCGAGGCAGGGGAGTTCGCCCGATGACCGGAGCAGTATCGCCCGACCGACGCAGATTCCTGACCGGTGGCGCCGCCGTACTCGGCGCCGCGGCCTCCGCCCAGCTCTGGCTGCCGGGGACCGCCCGCGCGGCCGAGGCCAAGCTCCCTGACGGTGTGTTCAGTCTCGGTGTCGCCTCCGGCGACCCGCTGCCGGACGCCGTGGTGATCTGGACACGGCTCGCTCCCGACCCGCTGAACGGCGGCGGCATGCCGGACGCCACCGTGCCCGTGCAGTGGGAGGTCGCCGAGGACGAGCGCTTCCGGAAGGTCGTACGCCGGGGCACCGCTCAGGCCCAGCCCACGTACGGGCACAGCGTTCACGTCGATGTACGGGGGCTGCGTGCGGGCCGGGCGTACTGGTACCGCTTCCGCGCCGCCGGCCAGCTCTCGAGCACCGGCCGCACCCGCACCGCCCCCGCCGCGACCAACTCCGGCGGCAGCCTGCGGGTCGCGCTCGCGTCCTGCCAGAACTGGCAGCACGGCTACTTCACGCCGTACGCCGACATGCTGGCCCAGGACCCCGACGTCGTCCTGTTCGTCGGCGACTACATCTACGAGTCGGCGCCCTCGGCGACGGCCGTACGGCGGCACGAGGGCTCCGGTGAGCCGTACAGCCTCACCCAGTACCGCAACCGGTACGCCCAGTACCGCAGCGACCCCGACCTCGCGAAGATGCACGCCAACGCGCCCTTCGTGGTCACCTTCGACGACCACGAGGTCGACAACGACTTCGCCGGCGAGATCCCGCAGGACCCGGACAAGCAGACGCACGACGCGTTCGTGGCCCGGCTCACCGCCGCCTACCAGGCGTTCTACGAGCACATGCCGGTGCGTGCGACGGCCGTGCCCGACGGGCCGCACATCCGGATGTACCGCCGCCTGGAGTTCGGCCGCCTGGTCCGGCTCAACGTGCTGGACACCCGGCAGTTCCGCAGCGACCAGGCGACCAGCCAGGCCGGTGCCCAGGATCCGAAGCTGACGATGCTGGGTGCCCGGCAGAAGCAGTGGCTGCTCGACGGACTGCGCCGCTCACCCGCCCGGTGGAACCTGATCGCCTCTCAGATCATGATGGCCGAGACCGACCTGCAGATCGGCGAGGGCAAGCTCTGGTACTACGACGCCTGGGACGGCTACCAGGCCGAACGCAACGCCCTGCTGACGGAGTTCAGGGGCGTCCGCAACCCGGTCGTGCTCAGCGGTGACCGGCATCTGACGATGATCAGCGACCTCAAGCAGGACTACGCAGCGGCGAAGTCCCCGGTCGTCGGCGCCGAGTTCGTCGGTACCTCCATCTCCAGCAACGGCGACCAGGACCAGGCGGCCTTCCACAAGGAGTGGGACCCGCGCATGGCGGACAACCCGCACTGGAAGCTGCTCGACGCCCACCGCGGCTACCACCTCTTCGACATCCGCAGCGACCGCATCGACGCCCGGGTCAGGGTCGTCGACACGGTGCTCACGCCGCAGTCCACGCCCAGCGCGCTGGCCAGGCTGCGGGTCGACGCGGGAAGGCCCGGCGTCCGTCTGGTGTGACCCGGATCCACGAAAGCGGTCTGACCGGAGCCTGGGACTCGTCCGTGTCCCAGGCTCCTGAGGCCGGTTCAGGGTGCGGCGAACCGTTCCCTTACCTCGCCGAGACCGAAATGCTGCGAAATCTTGACAAGGAATTCCTCGGGGAACCCTCTGATCGCTGACCCCATTCGGGTGTGCGCTCACCGCCGCGCGGCGAAGCTGCGACGGTATCCAGGTGACGGGTGTTACGCTCCGCAATGACTGGCGCCTGTGGAGTTACTCACAGCAATTCCCGGGCCGTCACCCGTCCGGCGGAACGGCCCCACCCAATCACCAGCAGGTCAAGGTGAATGTCGGGTTGCGTGCACATATGCAGCGAACGGCGCTCACCTTGCACAGCGGTAACCCGGGGTGGGACCATTTCCACGTTCCCTGTCGCCCCAAGGTAGGTCAACCTGTGTCACAGCACATAGCCAAGCCCCGTACCACCGCAGTGATCCTGGCCGGTGGCACCGGCCAGCGCGTGGGTCTGTCGATTCCCAAGCAGCTGCTGAAGATCGCCGGCAAGGCAGTCATCGAGCACACCCTGACGACCTTCGAGAAGGCCGACTCGATCGACGACATCATCGTGCTGATGGCGCCGGGCTATGTGCCGGACATCGAGAAGATCGTCGCCAAGGCCGGGTTCAAGAAGGTCAAGAAGATCATCGAGGGCGGCTCCACCCGGAACGAGACGACCGAGCGCGCCATCACCGCCCTGGGCGAGGGGCTGGCGGACGGCGAGGACCTCAACGTCCTGTTCCACGACGCCGTACGCCCCCTGCTGTCGCGCCGCGTCATCGACGACTGCGTCGTCGCGCTGGAGCGTTTCCAGGCCGTCGACGTCGCCATCCCGTCCGCGGACACCATCATCGTCACGCGCACGCACGGCGAGGACGGCGAGTTCATCACCGAGATCCCGGACCGCTCCCGGCTGCGCCGCGGCCAGACGCCCCAGGCGTTCAAGCTGTCCACGATCAAGCGGGCCTACGAGGTCGCCGCCGGCGACCCCAACTTCCAGGCCACCGACGACTGCTCCGTCGTGCTCAAGTACCTGCCGGACGTGCCGATCCACGTCGTGGCGGGCGACGAGTACAACATGAAGGTCACCCAGCCGGTCGACGTCTTCATCGCCGACAAGCTGTTCCAGCTGGCCTCCACCGCCACGCCCGAGCAGAAGGGCGAGGAGCTCTACCGCGAGCTGCTGACCGGCAAGACGGTCGTCGTCTTCGGCGGTTCCTACGGCATCGGCAAGGACATCGCGGCACTCGCCGAGTCCTACGGCGCCAAGGTGTACGCGCTCGGCCGCTCCACCACCGGCACCCACGTCGAGAACCCCGAGGAGGTCGACGACGCGCTGTCCAAGGCGTACGGCGAGACCGGGCGCATCGACTACGTCGTCAACACCGCGGGTGTGCTGCGCATCGGCAAGCTGGCGGAGACCGACAACGCGACCATCGAGGAAGCGCTGAAGGTCAACTACCTGGCCCCGGTGCAGATCGCCCGGTCGTCGTACAAGTACCTCGCCGAGACCAAGGGCCAGCTGCTGCTGTACACCTCCAGCAGCTACACCCGCGGGCGCGCCGAGTACAGCCTCTACTCCTCGACCAAGGCCGCCATGGTGAACCTCACCCAGGCCCTGTCCGACGAGTGGGCCGGTGACGGCATCCGGGTGAACTGCGTGAACCCGGAGCGCACCGCCACGCCGATGCGCACCAAGGCCTTCGGCCAGGAGCCGACGGGCAGCCTGCTGTCCTCCGAGGCGGTCGCCCGCACCTCGCTCGACGTGCTGCTCTCCGAGCTGACCGGTCATGTCATCGACGTCCGCCAGCAGGACCCGACGGCGGCGGCCGGCCAGGCCTCCGGCTTCGAGGCGGCGCTGGCCAGTGTCCTGGACCGCCAGGACGGCATGGCATAATCAACGGCAAATAGTCCTCTGTTGTTCAGGCCTCTGCGGCTGCCCGTTCACGGCGCATTCGCAGGGGCCTGAGCCGTAAAATCCCGGAGTCTTCACCATTCGTTTTCCGGACCTTTTCGGCAATGGCAACCGGCACCCCTCCCAGAGCAGGTTCTCCGTGATATCCACCGCTATTCGCGTCGCCCGGGTGGGCAGCGCGGCCCAGCTGGCCGCGGCGGTCCTCATGATTGCGGGCTACCCCGTACTCATGCTGGCCGCGCTCGTCCCGAGCGTTCCCGCCTTCGCGGCCGCGGCCGCCGTGACGTACCTGGCGGACCACTATCTGCACCGCAAGGGCAGCTATCTGATCAACCGCCTCAGCAAGGTGCGCGCGGGGCTGTCGATCCGCTTTTTGATCAGGCAACTCCTGCTGATCCTGCTGCTGGCCCGGCTCGCCCTCTCGGACAGCCTGGTCTTCTACGGGGCCACTGCCTGCTTCATCGCGTTCTACGGTCTCCAGGCACCGCACGGCGCCCTGGTGACGCTGATCCGCAACCGGCGACGGATGCCGGTGGCCACCCGCAACATCGACCTGGCCGCCCGCATCCGCATCCCGGACGCCCCGCCGAAGCGCCTGCTGAACCGCTCCGCCGAGAAGATGCTCCACCTCGACCTCGCGGCCGTGATCGGCATACTCGTGTCAGCGCAGCTGGACTCGGCCGTGGCCGGCTTCATCGGCATCGGCGCCACGCTGGTCCTCGGCACCGTGTACGTCCTCGCGCTGATGCCGTACGTACGCGGCCGCAAGGTCCCGCCGAACGCCGAGAAGGTCCTGGCCGCGATCGACGGCTGGCTGCGCGAGTACCGGCCTGAGACGGTGCTGTACTTCTCCGGCTCCAAGGACTCCGCCTACCAGGTCAACATGTGGCTGGAGACCATGGAGCAGCTGGACTCCACGCCGCTGATCATCCTGCGTGAGCGGGCCATCCTGCAGAACCTGGCGCCCACCACGGTCCCCGTCATCTGCGTGCCCGGAGGGGTGCACCTGATGAACATGGACCTGGCGACCGTACGGGTCGCGATGTACGCGGCGAACGTCGGCAAGAACATCCACATGCTGCGCGTCCCCACGATGAAGCACGTCTTCATCGGCCACGGCGACAGCGACAAGCTGGCCAGCGTCAACCCGTTCAGCAAGGTCTACGACGAGGTGTGGACCGCGGGCCGCGCGGGCCGCGACCGCTACGCCATCGCCGACGTCGGTGTCCGCGACGACGACATCGTCGAGGTCGGCCGCCCGCAGCTGGCGCCGATCCAGACCTGGCAGGGCGGCGCCGGGGCCCCCGGTGGCGAGGCCGCCGACGGAGGCTTCCCCACGGTCCTGTACGCGCCCACCTGGGAGGGCTGGGACGACAACCCCGGCAACACCTCCATCCTGCTGGCCGGCGAGAACATCGTGAAGACGCTGATCAACGCCGACCCGCCGGTCCGTGTCCTGTACAAGCCGCACCCGTTCACCGGCACCCGCAGCGCCCAGGCCAAGGCCGCCCACCAGCGGATCAAGGCCCTGGTCGGGAAGGCCACCGCCGACCGGGCCGCGGACCCGCGCTTCACCTCCGACGCGGCCGCCCAGGCCAAGGCCAAGGCGGACCTGACCCGGATCGACGCCCGGATCGCCGAGCTGGTCGGCACCCGGGACGAGAAGGGCGACGAGGCCGAGGCCACCCGTGACGGTCTGGTCGACGTCAAGAAGCACGAGGAGATCGCCCGGCTGCGGGCCGAGTGGAACGACGCCTACTGGCGTTCCTTCCCGGTCTGGGAGCACCGGGTCATCACGGGCGCCCAGCCGCGCCTGTACGACTGCTTCAACGTCTCCGACGCGATGGTCTCCGACATCTCCAGCGTGGTCTCCGACTTCATCGCGAGCGGCAAGCCGTACGCGGTCACGGACTCCGCCGAGCTGGGCGTGGAGGAGTTCAAGCGGCAGAACACGGCGGTGCGTGCCGCGGTGATCCTGTCCAACAGCGCGGCCGAGCTGGGTGACCTGCTGGAGGCGGTCCGCACCCCCGAGGCTGATCCGCTGGCCGAGGACCGCAGCGAGCTGAAGCAGTACCTGCTGGGCCCGGACGAGCCGACATCCATCGAGCAGTTCAACACCGCGGTGGCGAACCTCGCGCTCAAGGCCGAGGCACGCAACGTCGGTCAGGACTCACGCAGGGCGGCCGGAGCGGCGGGGGCCGACGAGGGACTGGCCGACGCGATGCTCGCCCAGCCGACGCCGGCGACCGGCGAGGCGGACGACATGATCGCGTGACGGTGTACCGCCTGAGGGTGTGACCGACTGACGGCGTGACTGCCTGACGGTCTGACCGCCTGACGGACGCCGATCCGGTGTCACGGACGACAGGGCCCGGTTTTTCGAGGAGTGATCCTCGAAAAACCGGGCCCTGCCGCGTATGTAGGGGTGTTCGGAGAGGCCCTGTGAAGTGGATCACGGGCGCCCGGTGAGGAAGCAACCGGTTCCTGTGGCTGTCCGTCTAGCAGGTTGCCGCTGAGGTGATACCGGGGGAAATTTTCGTGACTAGGGGGAAGAGTGACCGTTGCGCAGCCTGATGTGACTGTGATCATCGGGGCGTACGAAGCGATGCCCTATCTGGTCGAGTGCCTGGCGTCCGTGGAGGCTCAGACCATCGACCGGACGCGTATCGAGGTCATCGCCGTCGACGACGGTTCGACGGACGGTACGGGGGAGTACCTGGAGGAGTTCGCGGCCCGCGCCGCGATGCCGGTCACCGTGATCCGGCAGGACAACTCGGGCGGCCCGAGCGGCCCGCGCAACGTCGGTCTCGGCAAGGCGGCCGGGCGCTACGTCTTCTTCCTCGACGCCGATGACCGGCTCGGCCCCCAGGCCCTGGAGCGGATGGTCGCCATGGCCGACGAGAACGGCACGGACGTCGTCCTCGGGAAGGTCGAGGGCGTCAACCGCAGTGCGCCGAAGTCGATGTGGGGCGAGACGGTGGGCCGCACCGACGTCTTCTCCTCCAACATCAAGTTCACGCTGAGCGCGCAGAAGTTGTTCCGCCGTGAGCTGCTGGAACGTCACGGCATGCGGTTCGACGAGTCGCTGTGGACCGGCGAGGACGCGCTGTTCACGATGGAGGCGTACCTGCGGGCGGACGGCGTCTCCGTGCTCGCCGACCACACCTGCTACTACCTGGTGGGCCGTGCGGACGGCAAACACGTGACCAGGAGCGGGGGGTACAGCCTGCGCTTCGACTCCGCGCGCGCCCTGATGGCCCTGCTCGCGGAGCTGCTCCCCCCGGGGCCCAAGCGGGACATGCTCATGGTCCGGCCCTTCCTGGTCACGCTGCTGCCGCAGTTCGGCCCGCAGTTCCTCAAGGACGGCGACGACGTGCGGCGCCGCAAGTTCGAACTGGCGAAGCCGCTGATGGACGCGTACTGGAACGACGACATCGCCCGCCGGCTCAGGGTCCATGAGCGGCTGCGACTGCACCTGGTGGCGGCCGGGCGCCCCGATCTCCTGGAAGAGGTCGTGAAGTTCGTCCGCGCCAAGACGCAGGCCCCCGCGGTCCTGGAGAGGAAGGGCCGCCGCCTCTACCTGGACTACCCCTACTTCCGCGACGCCCAGGCGGGCATACCCGACTCGGTGTACCGCGCCGAAGCCCGTGAGGCCCGTCTCTTCCCGGGCTACCGGGAGGACCCGCTCGACGCCTTCCTGCGCCGCGCGGCCCGCAAGGCCCGCCGGGTCCTGTCCACCCGCCCCGGCGCGTCAGGCGGACGAGCCGCCGCGGCGTGACCTGCGGGCGGCGCGGCGCACAGGGGCGGGGGCGCGGGGTGTCGTCCGTTTCGTCGGCGGCTGCGGGTGCTTCGTGCTTGCTCGCGCAGTTCCCCGCGCCCCTGAGGCGACCGGCGGGCCTACTGACCCGTGGCGGCCGCCTGACCGGTGGCGGCCTCCTTGCGCGGGGCGGGGATCTCCGCGGCCAGGCGTTCCGCCATCCGGGCCCGGTGGTCCCGTGCCGCCGAACACAGCGCGCGTACCGCCTCGTTGAAGCGGGCCTGGGCGGTCGGCTCGTCCGGGCCCAGCAGCCGCTTCTTCAACGCGGCTCGGGCGCCCGCCAGTTCGTCCCGCTCGGGATGCCGTACCGCCGCAAGCAGCCGCGGCACCCCGGCCGCGTCCGGGGTCAGCACGGTCGCCGCGCCCGCCGTCGGGAAGGCCCTGCGGAACGCGTCCTCCGGCAGACCGCTGGTGTTGGCCACCGCGTACGGCTTCCCGCTCGCCAGGAAGTCGCTCACCACACTCGACACGTCACTGACCAGCAGGTCGGCCCGGTTGAAGCAGGCGTACAGCGCGGGCCGTGCCTCCGTGACGACCTGGTGCTCCCACTCCGGCAGCGAGCCCCAGTACGCCTCCTCCCAGGCCGCCGTGGCCCGCGCCACCGCCTCCGCCCGCCCCGGCTCGGGCACCGACTGCGCCAGCATCCGCTCGACCTGATCGGCACCGGCCCGGAAGGAGGCGGTGGTGAGGCGGTCCAACTCCCGGGCGTACCGCGCGAGTTCGCCGTCGGCGGGCGGCCGCTCACCCGACCGCTCCCGGTTCGCCGCCCGGACCAGCTCCCGGATCCTGAGGTCCGCCGCGCCCGCCCGCGAGTCCACCGACCCGGTCAGCGGATGCGGCTTGTACAGCAGCCGCACCCCCGGATCGGCGAGCAGCGCCCGTACGAGGTTCTCGCCGGCCGCGATCACCGACGTGTTCCCGGGATTGCCGTCCCAGCCCTCCCAGGTGGGCGCGTACAGAACGGTCAGGTACGTCCCGGTGGGCGGGCCCGTGTACGGCCGTACGGCGTCCAGCTGCGGGCGGCCGATCTCCACCACGTCCTTGTCCTCCACACCCACCTCGGCCTGCGCGTACCGTTCACGCGCCGCCGGCCCCGCCACCCACACCTCGTCGTACGCCTTCGCGTACGGGTTGCAGGACGACAGCTTGTCGCTCTCGCCGTGGTTGACGAAGGTGTGCTTGAGGCTGGGGATGCGCAGCACCTGGGACGTCTTCCCGGAGTTCGACGGGTGGATGAGGACCTGGAGCGTCGACTGTTCCAGCCGCAGCAGCGTGGACACCTTCGGCAGACAGACGATCGGCACGTCCGTCGCCGCGATCTTCTGCACCATGAACCGCTCACGCAGCACGATCAGCGGCCGGCCCCCCAGCTTCGCGAGCGGTTCCAGCCACATGTTCGCCTGGTACGCCGAGGACGCCCCGCCGGAGAAGTACAGGCCCACGGTCGGCCGGTACTCCGCCAGCCATGCGTCGAACCAGTCGAGGACCTCCTGCTCGCCCGCCGGACGGCGGCTCGGCAGCAGCCGTACGAGAAGCTCGTACAGGCCCATCAGCGCGAGCCCCAGGGACACGGCGACACCCAGGCCCGCACAGCGCGGCTCGCCGGTCGCCGCGGTGGCCAGCAGGCCGGCCGTCGACGGGAGGCCGAAGGCGGGCAGCCGGTGGCCGGCGCGGCCCAGCAACGCGGGCGGCGCGGGAGTCAGGCGCAGCGCGCGGGCGTCGATGTTGCGGGTGAGGACGGGCAGGGTGCGGGTGCGACGGACCAGTACGGAGACCGCCTGGATCGCGCAGTGCAGCGCGTAGAAGACGAGCAGTCCCGCGATGAGGGGCGCGTACGCCGTCTCCCGGTCCTGCTCGCCGACCCGCAGCAGGCCGACGACCAGCAGCAGGTCGCGCAGCACGTGCCGCACGGTGAGATCCGCGTGCGACTTCGCGAACAGCGAGAGCAGGTCCCGCTGCCAGCGGGACAGGACGCCCTCCACGGCCAGTGAGACGGTCGTCGCGGCGAGCAGCAGCGGGATGTGCGGGCGCAGGGCCGCCGCGGCCTGGGCGGCGAACGCGGCGACGAGAACGGCCGCGGTGAGCGCCCTGGCCGTGGTCTGGCGGCGGGGGAGCCGCACGGCGGGCCACCGCCGGCGCGTCCTCGCCGAAAGCCGTCGACGGGGTAGACGTGTGAGCACTGCGGTCACTCCAAGGTCATCGCATGGCGGACGACCGGTTAACGCGCGTCGACCACGGGACGACACGCGCGTGACCGGACGCCTCGGCGACGGCCGCCGCCTCCCACGGGACCGAGGGGTTCCCGCCCGGCCCGCCCGGTGGGTGACCGGGGCGTCACGCACGGCTGTCCGGGGACCGGAACTGACGCGCGTCACCGGGTCCCCTTCGCGTACATTGCGGGCGGGTACCGGGAGTGACGCGAGGGGACGGACAGCACGTGGCAGGGGCAAGGCAGGCCGTGAGCGAGGCCCGCAGGATCGTCGTCAAGGTGGGCTCCTCGTCGCTGACCACCGCCTCCGGCGGACTGGACGCCGACCGGGTCGACGCGCTCGTCGACGTCCTGGCCAAGAGCCGCAGCGGGGGTGAGAAGGAGATCGTCCTGGTCTCCTCCGGCGCCATCGCCGCGGGGCTCGCCCCGTTGGGCCTGCGCCGTCGCCCCAAGGACCTGGCCCGTCAGCAGGCCGCCGCCAGCGTCGGCCAGGGGCTGCTGGTGGCCCGCTACACCGCCTCCTGCGCCCGCTACGGCGTCCGGGTCGGCCAGGTGTTGCTGACCAGCGACGACATGAGCCGCCGCGCCCACCACCGCAACGCCTCCCGCACGCTCGACAAATTGCTGGCGATGGGCGCGCTGCCGATCGTCAACGAGAACGACACCGTCGCCACGGACGAGATCCGCTTCGGCGACAACGACCGGCTCGCCGCCCTCGTCGCCCATCTCGTCCACGCCGACCTGCTGGTCCTGCTCTCGGACGTGGACGGCGTGTACGACGGCGACCCCAGCAGGCCCGGCACCTCGCGGATAGCGGAGGTGCGGGGGCCCGCCGACCTGGCCGGAGTGGACATCGGCAGCGCCGGAAAGGCCGGCGTCGGCACCGGCGGCATGGTCACCAAGGTCGAGGCCGCCCGGATCGCGGCCGCGGCCGGCATCCCGGTGGTCCTCACCAGCGCCGTCCACGCGGCCGACGCGCTGTCCGGCGGTGACACCGGCACCTACTTCCACCCGGCCGGCAAGCGCTCCGCGGACCGGCTGCTGTGGCTTCAGCACGCGTCCACCCCGCAGGGCGCGCTGGTCCTGGACGACGGCGCCGTGTCGGCGGTCGTCGACCGGCGCACGTCGCTGCTGCCGGCCGGCATCGCGTCCGTCGAGGGCGAGTTCACCGCCGGAGACCCCGTCGAACTGCGGGACGGCGAGGGTCACGCGGTGGCCCGCGGGCTCGTCAACTTCGACGCCAGGGAGATCCCCCGGCTGATCGGCCGCTCGACCCGGGAACTCGCCCGCGAGCTGGGTCCGGCGTACGAGCGCGAAGTCGTCCACCGGGACGACCTGGTGATCCTGCACCCCTGATCACCGCACCCGAAAACGGGGTGAACGACCCGGGAAGGTCGTCGCCCTGAGGTGGACGTTCCGCAAAACCGCCACGCGAGCCCTTGCGGCCTGCTCAACTTTGACTCAGGGACACAAGCCGACCGACCCCCGGGTCGTTCCGTGCGTAAAGGAGGCCGTCGTGAGACGAGTGCGCCCTGGGACAGGGGCAGCGGCGTCCCGCGGCGGTGGCGCCGCGGGCACGTCCGCGCGCGTGGTCGGCGATGAGCGTGCCCTGACGAGCGTCGCGACCGACGCCCGCTACGAGGGCGATCCCGAGGACCTGCCGCGTCTGTGGCACGTCACCTTGAGCGTCTCCGGCGGCGAGGCACCGATCACCGAGGTACGGCGTGCCCTCGAACAGCTCGCCCACGACCACCCCTTCCTTCTGACCAGCAGATACGCGAACGACCACGCCGAGATCCGGTACTGGGAGGAGGCCCGCGACCTGCACGACGCGGCGGCCGTCGCCCTGCGGCTGTGGGGTGAGCACCGGCAGACCGCGGGGCTCCCGCCGTGGGAGATCGTCGGCTTGGAGGTCATCGACCGCCAGACCTACCACCAGCGCATCTCCAAGGGGTACGGTCCGGCGCCGGCGACACCGGTGGGCGTTCACCCCTTCTGACCGGCGTGCTCCACGGACTGACGGTCGCGTCCCCCGGGGCGCACCCGTTTCGAGGGGTCTGCGAGGTCTGCGGGGCTTGTCTCGGGGGGTGGGATGAGCGGTGAACGCACCCGTCCGGCGCACTACGCTTTCCCCATGACCACGCTCTCGCCGTACGACTCCATGTCCCCGGTCACCCGGGCCGCCTACCGGGCCAAAGCCGCCGCCGCCGACCTCGCGCCGCTCCCGCGGGGCGAGAAGGACGACGCGCTGCTCGCCGTCGCGGACGCGCTGGAGGTCCGTACGAGCGAGATCGTCGAGGCCAACGCCCGGGACATCGCCAAGGCCCGAGAGGCCGGCACCAGCGAAGCGATCATCGACCGCCTGACCCTGACCCCGGAGCGGGTGCGGGCCATCGCCTCGGACGTGCGGGACGTGGTCGCGCTGCCCGACCCGGTCGGCGAGGTCGTACGCGGCTCGACCCTCCCCAACGGGATCGACCTGCGCCAGGTCCGGGTGCCCCTCGGCGTCGTCGGGATCATCTACGAGGCCCGTCCGAACGTCACCGTCGACGCCGCCGCCCTCTGCCTGAAGTCGGGCAACGCGGTCCTGCTGCGTGGCTCGGCCTCGGCGTACGAGTCGAACAGCGCCCTGGTGAAGGTGGTCCGGGACGCCGTGGGCGGGGCCGGGCTGCCCGCCGACGCGGTGCAACTGGTGCCGGGCGAGAGCCGCGAGAGCGTGCGCGAGCTGATGCGCGCCCGTGGCCTGGTGGACGTGCTGATCCCGCGGGGTGGAGCCTCGCTGATCCGGACCGTGGTCGCCGAGTCCACCGTCCCGGTCATCGAGACCGGCACCGGCAACTGCCACGTCTACGTCGACGCGCACGCCGACCTCGACATGGCGATCGACATCCTGATCAACTCCAAGGCGCACCGGGTCAGCGTCTGCAACGCCGCCGAGACCCTCCTCGTGCACCAGGACATCGCCCCCGCGTTCCTGCCCCGGGCCCTGGACGCCCTCGCCGAGGCGGGCGTGACGGTGCACGCCGACGAGCGGGTGCTGGCGTACGCCAAGGACTCCAAGGCGACGGTCGTCGAGGCCACCCCGGAGGACTGGGAGACGGAGTACCTGTCCTACGACATCGCCGCCGCGGTGGTGGACTCCCTGGACAAGGCCGTCGAGCACATCCGGCTGTGGACCTCCGGCCACACCGAGGCCATCGTCACCACCTCGCAGCAGGCCGCCCGCCGATTCACCCAGTTGGTCGACTCCACGACGGTCGCGGTCAACGCCTCCACCCGGTTCACGGACGGCGGCCAGTTCGGCTTCGGCGCGGAGATCGGCATCTCCACACAGAAGCTGCACGCCCGGGGCCCGATGGGTCTGCCGGAGCTGACCAGCACGAAGTACATCGTCACCGGGGACGGGCACGTGCGGCGCTGAGGCGCGCAGGGGTCGGCATTGAAGGGCATATGCGTATGGCATGCGCCGTGCGCATATGCCGGTGCCGCGGGAACGGCGTCTCACCCACCGGATGAATTTCCATACCGTCTGCCCAAATTGACCCCTCCGGTCTACTCTGGATCCGTGCCGGAGGACGTGGGGGGTTCGCCGTTCCCTGACGGCTGGGAGCCCGACGACGACCACGACCGCGGGGTGTCGGACGAAGAGTTCGCCTCCGTGGTCTTCGACGAGGCCTTCGTACGGGCGGCCGTGGTGCACGAGCCGACCGCCGTGGAGCGCCTCCTGGCCGCCGCGCAGGCGAGAGCGGAGGCATCCGAGGCCGAGGCCCGCCGAGCGGCCCTCGGCAGGGGCGAGCGCTACGAGGACGGGTTCGGCCCCGACGACCCCAGCGGTTTCGGTCATGATCCGGACCTCGACGACCTGGACGACAGCGACATCCTCGAAGGCCGCTACGGCACCTCCGGGACGTACGGCAAACAGGTCCGCTGGCACCGCCCCATCGCTTGGCTGCTCGCGATCGTGATGGGGATCGGCATGGTGGCACTGGCCTTCGCGGCGGTCTACCGGAGTGCCTCCTCCGGCGGCCGGGACCAGGTCCCGGCACCAGCGTCGACCGGGCTGGAGCAGGGCACCGCGGCGGCACCGTCCGCATCCGCCGACTACTCCCGGCCCGCCGTGCCCGCCGAACCGCGCACGCCCTGAGCGCCCACCGGCCGGTCCTGGCCGCTTCCCGGTGAGAACCTGTCAGAAGTTGTCGTGTACCAGGGCGTTTACCTGACCTTCCGGCGACCTACTCTGAAGGTATGGGAGGGCCTGGAGAACCACCTGACGGTGCACCCGAGGGCAGCCCCGGAGGTGGCGAGGACGAGTACCGGTCCGTCGTCTTCGACGAATCGTTTGTTCGGGCTGCCCGCCTCCAGGAGTTCTCCGCCCAGGAACGCATCGCCGACCACGCGCCCGCCGTACGCCGTAGGCCGCCCCTGCGCCGCGGGCTCTCCCGGCAGGCCCTGGTCCTGGTCCTGCTGATCGCTCTCGCCTTCGGCACCGCGATCTACATGGGCGTCCGCCATCCCTACCAGAGTCCAGCCGCCCGGCAGCCCGTCGAGCCCCTGCGCATGACCGTGATCCCGCTCGCCCCGCAGGGCAAGGTGCCCGGACACACCGACCCCGAGTACCTGTACGCGCACAGCCCCGCCGCGCAGTACCGCGTCGGCGCCGAGGGGATCCCGCTGCCGGCCTCGCGTCGCACCGCGCACTTCTCCGACAGCCAGGTGGTGACCGCCCTGACCACCGCCAAGGACTACTTGGTCCGCTCCTCGCTCGACCCGGGCATCCTCACCGGCGAGCAGGTCCGCCCCGTGCGCGTCCTGCTGGACACCGACCAACTCGACCAGTTCGACCAGAGTTTCGCCCAGCCCACCGCCGACGGCAGGCACGCGCCCACCGGATGGCTGGTTCGCTTCGACTCCGCCGCTGCCGAGCTGGCCGACCGGAGGATTCGCGTCCAGGGCTCCCTGCAGGCCGCCGAGACCGACTCCGCCACGCTGGAGGTCACCGCGGACCACACCTTCGTCTACGCGCTGCGCCCCGCCGGTGCCGCCGCCGGGGCGGAGGCCTCGCTGTTCACCGTCCGGCGTGAGCTGCACTTCCGCTTCGACCGCGAGGACCTGCGGCTGCACACCGCCCAGCTCGTCGTCTCCTACGTACAGGCCGGGCCGCTGTCCTGCGCCGAGGACTCCACGAACCGCCTGCGTCCGCTGCTCGCGGGCCAGACCGCGAAGGCGGGCGGCCCGGCCGGTACGGACCCCTACGCGACGGGCAGCGCCCCGGCGCTGTGCGGGTCCCTGGCGACCAGCGCACAACCGAAGGTGTGAACCCCTCGGGGGTACGGGGGCGGGCGGCGCCCACAAGCCCCGGATGGCAGCACCGCGGGCCTTTGCGGCCGTACCTCAGTCGTCGCCGCGCGGCGGGGTGTCCGTCGGGGGCTGGTCGGTCGGGGGCTGGTCGTCCGGCTGATCCTTCGGGGCCGGGCTCGCGAAGCCGCCGAAGCCGCGCCGCACCCGGCCGCCCAGGTCTCCCGCCCCGCCGGCTATGTCGCTGACCAGCTTCATCAGCGGGTCCTTGGAGCCCTTGACGTTGCTCGCGTAGCTCGCCGCCGACTCGCGGAACGAGTCCGTGACCGAGGTGTCCTTGTCCTCACTGCGCCGCGGGTAGTGGCCGTCCATGAGCCGCTGGAAGTCGCGGGACTCGGACCACTTCTTCAGCTCGGCCGCCCGGACGGTGGTGAACGGGTGGGTACGCGGCAGCACATTGAGGATCTTCAGCACGGAGTCCCGCAGGTCGCCCCCGGCCTCGTACTCGTCGGCCTGCTTCAGGAACGAGTCCACGTTCATCTCGTGCAGATGGTTGCCGCCGGCGAGCTTCATCAGGCCGCGCATGGAGGCCCTGAGGTCCTGGCCGACCAGCAGACCGGCGCGGTCCGCGGACAGCTCCGACTTGCGGAACCACTCGCGCAGCGCGGTCACGATCGCCATGATCGCGAGGTTCCCGAGCGGGATCCAGGCGACCCGGAGGGCGAGGCTGGTCAGGAACAGCAGGATGGTCCGGTAGACGGAGTGGCCGGACAGCGCGTGCCCCACCTCGTGTCCGACGACCGCCCGCATCTCCTCCTCGTCCAGCAGCTCGACGAGGCCCGTGGTGACGACGATGATCGGCTCGTCCAGGCCGATGCACATCGCGTTCGGCTGCGGGTCCTGGTTGACGTACATCGGCGGGACCTTCTCCAGGTCCAGGATGTAACAGGCGTCCCGCAGCATGACGTTGAGGTGCGCGAACTGCTCGTCGGACACACGCACCGAGTCGGACAGGAACAGCAGGCGCAGGCTGCGCTCGGGCAGCAGACCGCTGAGCGCCTTGAAGACCGTGTCGAAACCGCTCAGCTTGCGCAGCGCCACCAGGGCGGAGCGGTCGGCGGGGTGTTCGTACGCACGCGAGGAGATCCCCGGGAAGCGCCTGCGCTGCCTGCTCGGTACGTTCTCGTGGCCGTTCTGCTCGTGCCCGTCGGACATGCAGTCCCCCCAGTGCGTGTGAGTGGCCCTTTGCGGACCCTTGTGCGGCCCTTTGCGCCCCCGAAGCAGAGCCCAGCCTAGGCGGCGCTACCGTGGACGGGCACTACAGCGAAGGAGTTCCACGCCATGGAGCACAACCCCGCGGCCGCCTGGTTCGGCGAGGCCGCGAACGCCGCCGAGCAGCAAGGCTCCGGGGATCTGCTCCGGATCGTCCTGGTCGTGATGATGCTGGGGTGTGCGCTGACCGCGTGGTTCCTGCTGCGGGGGTACAAGCGGAAGGACGACTGAGGCGGCGCGAAGGTTCCCCGACGCGGAGCCGCCGTGATGGCTCTGGCGTCGCCCGCTTACGATGGGCTGACATCTTTATCCCGCCCTCCCCCACTCTCGACTTCGCTCGAGCGGGGGGACCTCCATCGGATAGGTTCTGCCGAAGATGAGCTTCCACAGCACCGCTGCCCAGTTGGTCACCTTTGCCGCCGAGGGCGAGGAGCGTGGTGGCAACCACGAGAGCCTCAACCCGCTGGTGACCGGAGGCGGCGCCCTCCTCGTCCTGCTGCTTCTGCTGTGGATCACCACCCGTTTCAACCGCGACCGCTGAGTCGGGCGAAGGCCCGGCCGGTATCCGGCACGAGTCCGGCGGGCACCGCTTACCGGGCCGCCCCCGGGGAGCTGTCGGCCGGGGCCCTCAGGCCGGGCCGGTAGGGTCTGCACGCATGGGAGAGCAGGACATGCCGACCGGTCCGGCGAACGACATGCCGAACGGCGCGCAGGACGGTCCGGTCGACAACACGACCGACGACCGTCGGCACGACGCCGCCGGGAACGCCACGAGCGACACCGCTGACGGACGGACGAGAGCTGCCGCGCACGGCCCGCGGAACACCCTCGGGGGCGGTCCGGCGAGCGGCGGCGGCAAGCGACTGCCGGTCGGGCCGGGCAACGGCCCGTCGAACCCGGGCAAGCGGCGTCTCGGCGTGATGGGCGGAACGTTCGACCCGATCCACCACGGGCACCTCGTCGCGGCCAGCGAGGTCGCCGCCCAGTTCCATCTGGACGAGGTCGTGTTCGTCCCGACCGGCCAGCCCTGGCAGAAGAGCCACCGCAAGGTCTCCGCGGCCGAGGACCGCTATCTGATGACGGTCATCGCGACCGCGGAGAACCCTCAGTTCTCGGTCAGCCGCATCGACATCGACCGTGGCGGTCCGACCTACACCACGGACACCCTGCGCGACCTGAAGGCGCTCAACCCCGACACGGACCTCTTCTTCATCACCGGCGCCGACGCCCTCGGCCAGATCCTGACCTGGCGGGACGTGGCGGAACTGTTCTCCCTGGCGCACTTCATCGGGGTCACCCGGCCGGGCCACGTCCTGTCCGACCCCGGCCTCCCCGAAGGCGGTGTCTCGCTGGTCGAGGTGCCCGCCCTCGCGATCTCCTCCACCGACTGCCGAGCGAGAGTCGCCAACGGCGACCCCGTCTGGTATCTGGTGCCGGACGGAGTCGTGCGCTACATCGACAAGCGCGAGCTGTACCGCGGCGAGTGAGCCGAGAGGGGCACCGGTGAACGACCGATACGACGCGGGGTACGGCGACGACCAGTACCAACTCGTCGGCTACGACGAGTACGGCCAACCCGTGTACCAACAGACCCAGCCCCACCAGGGCCGGCCCGCACAGGCTCCGCAGCAGTCCCAGCAGGACGCCCGGCAGCCGTACGACCCGTACGCGCAACAGGGCTACGGATACGACCCGTACGCCAACGGAGGGCAGCAGGCCCCGGGGTACGACCCCTACGACACCGGCGGGCAGGCGCCCATGCCGCCCTACGACCCCTACGCCACCGGTACCCAGCACGGCGGCGGCCCGGCGCCCTCGTACGACCCCTACGGCCAGAGCGCCACCTCAGGCCAGCAGCCCCGAGTCGCCGAACAGACCGCCTACATCCCGCAGCAGGCAGGACCGGCCCAGGAACCGGTGGCCCCTGGGCCCGACCAGCGCGCCGGAGCCGACGGCGACCGTCGCGCCGGCCCCGGCCGGGTGTCCGCCGACGGGGACGAAGGCGACTACCACACCGAGCAGTTCGCGTTCGTGGAGGAGCCCGACGGCGACTCCGAGGACGTCATCGACTGGCTGAACTTCACCGAGAACCGCACCGAACGCCGTGAGGAGGCCAAGCGCCGCGCCCGCAGCCGACTCATCGCCCTCGTCGTGGTCCTGGGGCTGGCCGCGGTCGGTGGCGTCGGCTACCTCGGATACGCCGGGAAGCTGCCCGGACTCTCGTCGTCGTCCGAGAGCAAGGCCGGCACCGCTACGCCCGCGAGCGCCCAGAAACGCGACGTGATCGTCGTGCATCTGCACAACACCGCGAAGGGCGGCACCTCCACGGTCCTGCTCGTCGACAACACCACCACCAAACGGGGCACCACCGTCCTGCTGCCCAACTCCCTCGTCGTGACGGACGACGACGGCACCACGACCACCCTCGCGAAGTCGGTCGACGACGACGGCTCCTCCGGCACCCGCGACGCCCTCGACACCGTCCTCGGCACGGACATCCAGGGCACCTGGCGTCTGGACACCCCCTACCTGCAGAACCTCGTCGACCTCGTCGGGAACATCGACGTGGACACCAACGCCGAGGTGCGCGACCCGGAGGCCAAGAACAAGGGCGAGGCACCCCTGGTGAGCAAGGGCAAGGCCCAGACGCTCAGCGGCAAGGCGGCCGTCGCCTACGCCACCTACCGCGCCCCCGGAGAGGCCCAGAACGCCCAGCTGGAACGGTTCGGGCAGGTCATGCAGGCGGTGCTGCGCAAGCTCTCCTCCGACCCCACCGCCGCGACCACCACCGTGCAGACACTCGCGCAGATCCTCGACCCGTCGCTGACGGACAGTGACCTCGGCACCTTCCTCGCCAAGCTCGCCGACCTCGCCAAGGGCGGCGACTACCGGACGACCCTGATGCCCGTCCAGAACGACGGCACCCTGAACGCCGACGCGAGCGCGAGCGTCGTCAAGGACGTCCTCGGCGGCACCGCGAAGAGCCCCGACAAGGACGCGGCCGTCAGTGTCTTCGTCCAGAACGCCACCGGCGTCACGGACAACACCGAGAAGGCCCGTGTCGTCCTCCTCAACGGCGGCTTCACCTTCCTGGGGGGCGGCAAGGCCTCCACCGCCCAGGCCACGTCCAAGGTCGTCTACGCCGACGCCGCCGACAAGGAGAACGCCGTCGAGGTCGCCAAGACCCTGGGTCTGCCCGCCGGCTCCGTCGGCAAGGGCACGGTCTCCTCGGGCGACGTCGCCGTGGTCCTCGGCCAGGACTACAAGCCGACGTCCTCCTAGGGGGTGTCCGCAAAGTCGCGTCGTCCGCCCGAAGGGCGGGCCCTGCGGCGTCCGGTGCGTGCTCTCGGCGTGCCGGGTGGACGCCCGCGTACTGGTCGTACTCGGGTGTTCGCCCGGTGCGGCGAGAGTGCGTGCCGGGCGTCGCGGGGCAGGCGGGACTTTGCGGACACCCCCTAGCGGCGAAGGGCGGCACCCCACGTGCGGCGACCATCACGTGGGGTGCCCTCGTCCGGCCGTGAGACCCTTGGTGTCAATCGCCCGCCGACCGAAAGCCTTGTAGTGACCGCGACTGACCGCTCCCTTGAGCTCATCACCACCGCCGCCCAGGCGGCCGCCGACAAGCTCGCCCACGATGTGATCGCCTACGACGTCAGCGACGTGCTGTCGATCACGGACGCCTTCCTGCTGGCCTCCGCACCCAACGACCGCCAGGTCAAGTCCATCGTCGACGAGATCGAGGAACGGCTGCAGAAGGAGCTCGGCGTCAAGCCGGTACGCCGCGAGGGCGACCGCGAGGCCCGCTGGATCCTGCTCGACTACATCGACATCGTCGTGCACGTCCAGCACAGCGAGGAGCGGGTCTTCTACGCCCTGGAACGGCTGTGGAAGGACTGCCCCGAGATCGAACTGCCCGCCGATGCCACGGCCACCCGCGGCAAGGCCGAGGAGCACGCCAAGCTGCAGGCCGAGGAGGACGGCGCCGGCTTCGGAGACCAGCGGTGAGCGCGTCCTCGGTCGCCGACGCGGGACGCAAGCCGGGCCGGGGCCGCCGTGTCATCCTCTGGCGGCACGGCCAGACCTCGTGGAACGTGGAGCGCCGCTTCCAGGGCACCACGGACGTCGAGCTCACCGAGACCGGCGTCGACCAGGCCCGCCGCGCAGCCCGGCTGCTCGCCTCCCTCAGGCCCGACGCGATCGTCGCCTCCGACCTCCAGCGGGCCGCGCACACGGCCGCCGAGCTCGCCGATCTCACCGGCCTCGACGTGATCCATGACGAGGGCCTGCGCGAGACCTACGCGGGCGCCTGGCAGGGCCTGACGCACGAGGAGATCATCGCCCGGTACGGCGATGAGTACGCCGGGTGGAAGCGCGGTGAGGCGGTGCGCCGCGGCGGAGGCGAACTGGAGTCCGAGGTCGCCGACCGGGCCGCCCCCGTCGTGCTGCGGCACGCCGAGAAGCTGCCCGAGAACGGCACGCTGGTCGTGGTCAGCCACGGTGGCACGATCCGCACCACGATCGGACGTCTCCTCGGCCTGGAGGCCCACCACTGGGAGAGCCTCGGCGGACTCTCCAACTGCTGCTGGTCCGTCCTCGGCGAGGGCGCTCGCGGCTGGCGTCTGCTCGAACACAACGCCGGCACCCTCCCGGAGCCGGTGCTCGGCGACGACGACTGAGCGGCCCGCCGGTCCCCGGGACGCGGCCCCCACGGGCCCAGGAACCCGGATTTCACTTTCCGGCAGGTCGCAGGCTAAAGTTCTTCTTGTTCGCCCCGCTGAGCGGGGCGAGACACCATGCGGCTCGGTCGCGTGGCGCAAGGGGCTATAGCTCAGTTGGTAGAGCGCCTGCATGGCATGCAGGAGGTCAGGAGTTCAATTCTCCTTAGCTCCACAGATCGACACTCTGTTGAGTTGTCAAAGATCACTTGATGAAGATCCCGCCCCTCAGAGGGCGGGATTTTTCATGTCCGGCGGCACCAGCCACTCACACCGCTCCCTCAGCAGAGCCGTGCGCTGCTCCGTCTCCTCGTCGTCCGGTGCGTAGACCACGACCCGGCACTCGGGCGTGCCGTTGACCGACAGCGACACCGACGTCATCCGAAGCTCGCCCACCTCCGCGTGCCGGAAGACCTTCACCCGTCTCCCCGGCTCCGCCACGTCGCCGCTCTCCCACAACCGGGCGAAGAGGGGACTGGCCGCCGACAGCCGGCGTATGAAGCTCTCCCAGACCGGCTCCCCGGCGTGCAGCCCGTACGCGGCGCGCAGGGTCGCCACCATCACCGGCAGTTCCTCGTCCCGGAACTTCAGCGGGCATTCCTCCTCCGGCGCCGTGAACAGCCACCACAGGGCGTTGGGAGTGGCGTCGGTCGGGACCGGCTCCGTGTAGAACAGGGCGCGGTAGACGCGGTTGGCGGCGAGGATGTCGTACCGCGAGTTGTAGACCACCGCCGGGCGCGGTTCGAGGGCGTCGATGATGCCCTGGATCTCCGGGCCTACGGTCTGTACGAGGGCCTCCGGAGACGGCGTCCACGGGACCTCGGCGAGGTGGTAGAGATGCTCGCGCTCCGCGGCGTCGAGCCGCAGGGTGCGCGCCACGGCGTCCAGCACCTGCGCGGACGCGTTGATGGGGCGCCCCTGTTCCAGCCAGGTGTACCAGGTGACCCCCACGCCCGAGAGCTGGGCGACCTCCTCGCGGCGCAGCCCCGGTGTGCGGCGCCTGAAGCCCGGCGCCATGCCCACGTCCCGCGGGGTCACGCGGGCCCGCCTGCTGCGCAGGAAGGCGGCCAGCTCCGGTCGTCGGCGTTGTGCGGTCCCCATCGTCACGTCCCCCATGGTCGATTCCCGACTTGTCCCCTGCCAGGTGCTGTCAGTACCAGCATCCGCGGGCTCTCGGCACCCGTACTCGAAGGTCGCCAGGCTCAACGGCATGACGACAACTCCCAGGACGGGGCCGATTCCCGCACCCGTTCCAAGCCGTGCCATCAGTAAAGCGTCCGGCACTGACAATCGACCCCGGTCGCTGCTCGCGCTCGTCCTCGCGGCCCAGTTCATGGCGTTGCTCGACGTGTTCATCGTGAACGTCGCGGCGCCCACCATCGGTACCGACCTGCGGGCATCGGGCGGCCAACTGCAGCTGGTGATCGCCGGGTACGCCATCACCTACTCCGTACTGCTGATCACCGGCGCCAGGCTCGGCGCCCGGTTCGGCCACGGCCGGGTCCATCTCGCCGGCCTCGCCCTCTTCACCGCGGCCTCGCTCGCCTGCGGTCTGGCGCAGGGCTCGACCGAACTGATCGTCTTCCGGCTGGTGCAGGGTGCCGGGTCGGCGGTGATGATCCCGCAGGTTCTCAGCCTGATCCAGCGTCACTTCACCGGCGAGGCAAGGGCCAGGGCGCTCGGCGCCTATGCGGCGGTCCTCGCCGTCGGCGCCGCCGCCGGGCAGGTCGTCGGCGGAGTCCTGGTCAGCGCCGACCTGTTCGGCACCGGCTGGCGGCCGGTGTTCCTCGTGAACGTGCCCGTGGGGCTTGCCTTGCTGGTGGTCGGCGGCCGTGTCCTGCTGCCCGGGGACGGCACGGCGGGACGGCAACCGACGCGTGGTCTCGACCTGCCCGGACTCGTACTGCTGGGGGCGGCCGTGTCACTTTTCACCGTGCCGCTGGTGCTCGGGCAGGAACAGGACTGGCCGCTGTGGTCCTGGCTGTCGCTGGCGACGAGCGCACTGCTGTTCGGGTTGTTCTGCGGCTACGAGTCGCGGTTGGCCCGGCGCGGCGGAGCCCCGCTGATCGCCCCCCGGGTGCTGCGCCACCCGGGCATGGGCCTGGCCGTGTTCCGGATCCTGGCGGTGATGGCCGTCAACGGCGGATTCCTGTTCGCTCTCACCCTGCATGTGCAGGGCGGCCTCGGCTACAGCGCGCTGCGAGCGGGCCTCACCTTCGTGCCGACCGCGGCCGTCTTCGGTCTGGTCGGTCTGACCTGGCGCAACTGGCCCGCGTCCTGGCAGCGCGCGCTGACCCCGGCCGGATTCGTGATCACCGCGCTGGCCGTCGTCGGCGTGGGCCTGGGCCTGCGGGGCGGCGACGACGGCGGTGCGCTGCTGTACGTCGCGTACGCCGGCGTGGGGGCCGGGCTCGCGCTCGCCTTCAGTCCGACGCTCACCCGCGCGCTGGCCACGGTGGCGCCCGAGGACGCGGCGGACGCCAGCGGTCTGCTCGCGACCGTCACACAACTCGGCCAACTGACCGGAGTCGCGGTCTTCGGCACACTGTTCTTGAACCGGCTTGAGTCACTCGCGGCCTCCGGGGCGTATACCTCTGCGGAGGCGCTTTCCACGTGCGTGTTCGCGCTGGCCGGGACGGCCGCGGTGGGTGCCGTGTCCGGAATGGTACTGAGGCGTCGCTGACCGTATTGGCCCGGCCGTGGCAGAATCAAACGGCCGGAAGGGAGCGCGGCCCTACGGGAGGGAGCAGTGATGCCTGCGAGCATCCTCAAGGAGGTCGGCCACCTCCTTGATGCAGCGGCGACACAGGATACGGTCATCCGTCTCAGCTGCCCTTCCTGCGGTTCCGTTCATGTGGCACAGGTCCTCGGCGACAACGGGGGAGTTTCCTACGTGTGCACGGCCTGCGGCCACAGCTGGAGCTGATCGATGGGTGCACACAGGCGAAAGTGCGACTGGTGTGGCAGTGGTACGCCCATTGTCCGGGACATGGAACCGGTCAACCCCGAGTACCAGTACTGGTGCGAGGAATGCGCGCGGGCGCTGATCATAAAAGGCGACCCGATCGAGACGTACCGCGAACTGGAGGGGGAGCCGATCTACGGCCGGCTCCTCGAAGAGCACTGCACGCTCAAACGGTTCTATTCGTTCGTCACCGCGTAAGCGGACATCAGCCGCCGAAACGGGACAGAACGGAAACGATTTGGTGCTCACCCGGTGGGCCGGTAATGTTGGCGTCGTCGCCAGGGAAACCGGGCGGCGCGGTCAATCTGCGGCTTCACCGCGTGACCACGAGGGGCTATAGCTCAGTTGGTAGAGCGCCTGCATGGCATGCAGGAGGTCAGGAGTTCAATTCTCCTTAGCTCCACAAACGAGAGGGCGACCTGCGTCCGCGGACAACGCGGAACGGGTCGCCCTCATTGTTTTCGCGAGGTCGTGCCGAGCAAGCCCGCACCGGACGGCCGAAGTTGAAGGGCCGCCTCTTTGGGAGGCGGCCCTTTTTCGCGCTCTGGGTTGTGTGCGCTCCGTGCCCTCGTGCTCAGCGGCCCAGGGCTCGGCGGCCGCGGCCCTGGGAGAGGACCGGCAGGTTGTTGCGGGTCCCGCCCTGGGCGCGGTTGTCCTCCTCGATGCGCAGGGCGAGGGCGGGGCAGCGGCGGACCGCCCGGAGTGCCTTCGCCTCGGCGTAGCGCGGCACTTGGGCCTGCGCGACGGTCGGGAAGCCGTCGGCGCCCAGTTCGAAGACCTCGGGGAGGATGTCCGCGCACAGACCGTGGCCCCGGCACAGCGTCCAGTCGACGTAGATCTTCTGGCGGCTGGGGCCGTTCTCCTCGGCCTCGCCGCCGCCCGGGATGCCCGTAGGCATCTTGCCGCCCTCGAAGAGCGGCAGAACGCCCTCCACGGGCCGTCCGCAGCCGTTGCCGAGGACGTGGGCGGCCAGGTCGTCCGTGAACGCCTTGATGGTCGACTCCAGGAACATCGCGGAGCCGTCGGGGTGCGAACACGCGCCGCGCCGCTTCACGTTCTTGGCGACCTGCTTGAGGGCCTCCAGGGCGGCCGGACCGCCACCGTTGATGATGTCCTCCATGCCGCGTGCGGCGGCCGGCAGACCGAGGTAGCAGGGGCCGCACTGGCCCGCGCTCTCCTCGGCCAGCCACTGCGCGACGCGCAGCGACTCGCCGAGCGGACAGGTCTCCTGACTGATCGGCAGGATCGCGCCGGCGCCGAGCGCACCGCCCACCGCGTCCAGGGAGTTGCGGGAGACGATCGCCTCGTTGACCGTCGCCGAGTCGATCCACTTCCCGTGGTAGCCGCCGGTCAGCACGCCCTGCGGAACCGGCGGGGCACCGGCGAGCTGCAGGACGTAGCGCAGCGGCACACCGGTGGGGACCTCGATCACCATGGGGCGGGCGACCGCGCCGGAGACCGTGAGCATGACGGTGCCGGGCTCGTCGTACAGACCGGTGTTGCCGTAGCGCTCGGGGCCGATGCGGGCGCCGATCGCGAGCTGGGCGAACGTCTCCGCGTTCGACAGCAGTGTCGGTGCGCCGCCGACGCCGTTCTGCGAGGCGCTGACCTTGCGGCCGGGCGGGATCGCCGGGCCGCCGTCGATGGAGCGGATCAGCGACGCGGCGGCGCCGGTGACCATGCGCACCGGATTGCGCTGCACGCTCGCGCGCAGCGCCGATCTGCGGCTGTTGCTGAGGCCGCGTTCGGCGAGCGCGGCCTCCATGGAGCGCTGGGTCGATTCGCGGGTGACCCCCACCACGAGCGTGCGGGCACCCAGCGCCTCCGCGACCAGCAGCGCGCCGTCCAGGATCAGGTGCGGGGCACGGTTGATCAGCACCGTGTCCTTGCGGCAGGCCGGCTCGTCCTCGCTGCCGTTGACGACGACGACCGGCCGTACGCCGCGCTTGATCGCCGCGTCGGCCACCGAGCGCAGCTTCTTGTGGAAGGGGAAGCCCGCGCCGCCGCGGCCCTTCAGGTTGATGCGCTCGGAGAGCTGCGCGAGCTTCTCTCCGCCCATCGGTTCGAGGGGGCCGTGCACCTTCAGGTGCATGGGCAGATCGAGTCGCTCGACAAGGTCGAAGCCAGACGTGAGCTGGGGAAGGCCGACCACGCGGACTTCTGGGACGTCGGGCAGGGCCTCGTTCACCTATAGCCTCCGGAAGGCATGTTCCAAGGTTCGCCCGCACCCGGTGCGTCGAAGTCTTGCCCAGCACCGGGCGATGGTTCGGCGGGACCGCTCTGGTTGTACGTGTCGTCCGGGTAGTACGCGCCGTAGAGGTTGTTTGTCTCAGTGGTGTCGTACACATCACTTGACCCATAACCGGATGCGCCCGGATTGCCATAGGCCGGGATGTTGTATCCCGTGTCGTTCAGCGGGTCGTAGGCCGACGGGGGCGCCTCGCCGACCGGCGGCGGGGACGGGATGGGCCAGCTGCCCGACGTACTGCCGCCGCCGTCCGTCCGCGGGATCGCCTCGGTGGGCTGCATGTCCATCGGCAGGTCCATCCGCGCGGTCTGGTCGGCCGCGAACTGCTGACCCGCCTTCCGGGGCGTGGAGACGGCGCGGTAGGCGGCGGCGAACCCGTTCGCGGGCTCCGGCGCCGCGGGGGCCTCGTACGCGGGGGTCGCGCGGGTCTGGGAGCGTGTCCCACGCGCGTTCTCGTAGCCCGGCAACGAGCCTCCCGACAGGGTCCCGGTGGACTCCGCCGCCCTCCGGGCCCGGCTCGCGTCCAGCTCGTCGCGGCCCGGCCGCTCCGCGGTCCCCATGATCGCGCCGATCTGGTCGGCGATCCTGCGCTTGAACGGGCGCGGGGCCGCGCGCAGGGCGAGGGCGGCGGTGACGCCGAGCACCGAGAGGCCGTAGAGGATCACGAAGATCGGCTTGGCCGTGCGGCCCGCGTACAGGCCGTGGATCAGTGCCGCGCACCAGGCCGGGTAGGCCAGCATGTGCATGGCCCGCCAGCGGGCGGCCACCGGGGCGGGGGAGGCGAACCTGCTGCGCAGGACGCCGGTGATGCCCACGAAGATCATGAGCAGGCCGGCCACCGAGCCGAGACCGATCAGGCCCTCGACTCCGGAGACGCCGAGCGAGAAGGGGATGATGGCGGCGATCAGCTGGGTGTGATCGAGCGCGATCTTCGTGCTGATGTGCAGCAGCAGGAACGCGATCGAGGCGACCGCGGTCGTCCGGTGGACCGCCTGTCCGATGATCCGCTGGCGCGTGTGCAGGAAGATCCGGTCCTGGGCGACCAGGCCCCAGATCACCGAACAGCTGAGCGACACGAGGGACAGTACGCCCGCGCCGAAGTTGAGGAAGTCGCGGACCCGTTCACCTCCGACCAGCACGACTACGGGTATGAGGAGCAGGACGACAGCCGACGCCACCCCATAGGCCGACCGGCCGGACTGGGGAAGCGAGCTGTTACTACGACGAGGGTTCATGGGGGCAACTCCGAGCAGTTTCGGGAAAGCGGTCCCGCTGCCGCACTTTAAGTGGCGCCATACCGATCGGTACGAGGTTTGAGTTATTGCGTTGTTATCAAATGACGATGTGGCCGTTGTGCTGTCCCTTTGCGGCTGTTACGCGAAGTAACTTCTGACTGTGATTCAGTTGTGGTCCAGTGTGACCGGTCGTGCCCGGTGTGGTGCGCGGGGCGGCAGTCGGTGCCCATAAGGCATACGTAAGCGCGTCGCGTCGTGCTCAAGGGCTGCGGTACCCTAACCGCATGCGTGCCGTACGCCTTCTGCTTAGCGGGCCGCGCTGATCAGTCCCGACCGCCGGTGAGAGACCGTGGTCGGCATCGGCGCGGCGTCCCCTCCTGTGTGAGGGGATTTTTCGTTTCTTGGATGTCGCAGCCGCCGGCAGAGACGATCGATGGAGCTTTGAGGATCATGAGCGAGACGAACCCCGCTGTCGCCGCCGAGGTGGCCGCGCCGCACCGCTACACGGCTGCCATGGCGGCCGACATCGAGGCGCGCTGGCAGGACTTCTGGGACGCCGAGGGCACCTACGCGGCGCCGAACCCGACGGGTGACCTGGCCGGGGACGCCGCGCTGGCCGCCAGGCCCAAGAAGTTCGTCATGGACATGTTCCCGTATCCGTCCGGTGCGGGCCTGCACGTCGGGCACCCCCTGGGCTACATCGCCACCGACGTCTTCGCGCGTTTCCAGCGCATGACCGGCCACAACGTCCTGCACACCCTGGGCTTCGACGCCTTCGGCCTGCCCGCCGAGCAGTACGCCGTGCAGACCGGCACGCACCCGCGCGTGTCCACCGAGGCCAACATCGAAAACATGAAGTCCCAGCTGCGCCGGCTGGGCCTGGGCCACGACAAGCGCCGGTCGTTCGCCACGATCGACCCGGACTACTACAAGTGGACCCAGTGGATCTTCGTACAGATCTTCAACTCCTGGTACGACGACGAGGCGAACCAGGCCCGCCCGATCTCCGAGCTGATCGCCCTCTTCGAGTCCGGTGAGCGTCCCGTACCGGGGCACACGCGCGCGTGGGGCGAGCTGAGCGCCGCCGAGCGCGCCGACGTCCTGGGCGAGTACCGCCTGGCCTACGCCTCCGACGCGCCGGTCAACTGGTGCCCCGGCCTGGGCACCGTACTGGCCAACGAGGAGGTCACCGCCGACGGCCGCTCCGAGCGCGGCAACTACCCGGTCTTCAAGGCCAAGCTGCGCCAGTGGAACATGCGGATCACCGCGTACGCCGACCGGCTGCTGGACGACCTGGAGGCGCTGGACTGGCCCGAGGCCATCAAGCTGCAGCAGCGCAACTGGATCGGCCGCTCCGAGGGCGCCCGTGTCGACTTCCCGATCGACGGCGAGCGCATCACGGTCTTCACCACCCGCCCGGACACCCTGTTCGGCGCGAGCTACATGGTGCTGGCCCCCGAGCACCCGCTGGTCGAGAAGTTCACCCCGGACGCCTGGCCCGAGGGCACCCACGAGGTGTGGACCGGCGGCCACGCGAGCCCGGCCGAGGCCGTCGCCGCGTACCGCGCGCAGGCCGCCTCGAAGTCCGACGTCGAGCGGCAGGCCGAGGCCAAGGACAAGACCGGCGTCTTCATCGGCGCGTACGCGACCAACCCGGTCAACGGCGACCGGATCCCCGTCTTCATCGCCGACTACGTGCTGATGGGCTACGGCACAGGCGCGATCATGGCCGTCCCGGCCGGTGACCAGCGCGACTTCGAGTTCGCCCGCGCCTTCGAGCTGCCGATCCCCTGCATCGTCGAGCCGACCGACGGCCGGGGCACCGACACGTCGACCTGGGAGCAGGCCTTCTCGGCGCACGACGCGGAGCTCATCAACTCCTCCAACGCCGAGATCTCGCTGGACGGCCTGGGCGTCGCCGACGCCAAGGCGCGCATCACCCAGTGGCTGGAGAGCAAGGGCATCGGCGAGGGCACCGTCAACTTCCGGCTGCGTGACTGGCTGTTCAGCCGGCAGCGCTACTGGGGCGAGCCCTTCCCGATCGTCTACGACGAGGAGGGCATCGCCCACTCCCTGCCCGAGTCGATGCTGCCGCTGGAGCTGCCGGAGGTCGAGGACTACTCGCCGCGCACCTTCGACCCGGACGACGCCGACACCCAGCCCGAGACCCCGCTGTCCCGCAACGAGGACTGGGTCGAGGTCACCTTGGACCTGGGCGACGGACGGGGCCCGCGCGCGTACCGTCGCGAGACCAACACCATGCCCAACTGGGCCGGTTCCTGCTGGTACGAGCTGCGCTACCTGGACCCGCACAACGACCAGAAGCTGGTCGACCCGGAGATCGAGCAGTACTGGATGGGCCCGCGCGAGGGTCAGCCGCACGGCGGTGTCGACCTGTACGTCGGCGGTGCCGAGCACGCCGTGCTGCACCTGCTGTACGCGCGCTTCTGGTCCAAGGTCCTGTTCGACCTGGGGCACGTGTCCTCGGTCGAGCCGTTTCACAAGCTGTTCAACCAGGGCATGATCCAGGCCTACGTCTACCGCGACAGCCGTGGCATCGCGGTGCCGGCCGCCGAGGTGGAGGAGCGCGACGGCGCCTACTACTACCAGGGCGAGAAGGTCTCCCGGCTGCTGGGCAAGATGGGCAAGTCCCTGAAGAACGCGGTCACTCCGGACGAGATCTGCACCGAGTACGGCGCCGACACGCTGCGTCTGTACGAGATGGCGATGGGCCCGCTGGACGTGTCCCGGCCGTGGGACACCCGCGCGGTGGTGGGCCAGTTCCGGCTGCTGCAGCGGCTGTGGCGCAACATCGTCGACGAGGCGACCGGTGAGCTGACCGTCGTGGACGCCGAGGCCGACGAGGACACCCTGCGTGCCCTGCACAAGGCGATCGACGGGGTGCGTCAGGACCTGGAGGGCCTGCGGTTCAACACCGCCATCGCCAAGGTCACCGAGCTGAACAACCACCTGACCAAGGCGGGCCGGGCGCTGCCGCGGTCCGTCGCCGAGCCGCTGGTGCTGCTGGTCGCGCCGCTGGCCCCGCACATCGCCGAGGAACTGTGGCGCAAGCTGGGCCACACCGACTCGGTCGTGCACCGGGACTTCCCGGTCGCCGACCCGGCGTACGTCGTGGACGAGACCGTGACCTGCGTGGTCCAGGTCAAGGGCAAGGTCAAGGCCCGCCTGGAGGTCTCGCCGTCCATCTCCGACGACGAGCTGGAGAAGGTCGCGCTGGCCGACGACAAGGTCGTCGCGGCGCTGGACGGGGCGGGGATCCGCAAGGTGATCGTGCGGGCGCCGAAGCTGGTGAACATCGTCCCGGCGTAGGCGGTCGTCTCGGTCGTGGTGGGCGTGACCGGTGTGAAGGCATAGGGGTCGTCCCCTACGGGCAGGTTCGGGGTTTTTCTGGAACTCCGGGCCTGCCTGTTGCGTTTACCGTTGAGGAGAGGCGTGGAGTGCGCCGAAGCCGGTCGAGGAGGAGCTTGTGGAAGCAGTGATCGCAGTCATCGCCCTGCTCTTCGTGCTCTTCGTGGTGCTCGGCGTCTACGCCACCGTCAAGGTGGTCGGTGCCGCCAAGCGCGGAGTGGACCGCACCATCACGCAGGCCCGCCGCACGGTCGAGGACACCACACTGCGCGCCAAGTCCTTCACGCAGATCGGCCCGGCGGGCGAGATCGCCCAGCTGCGGCTGAAGCTGCGCACGTCGATGCGCGCCACCCAGGAGGCGCTGCGCGTGGGAGTGATCGAGGACGAGTCACTCAAGGAGTCCCTCGGCCTCTTCGAGCGGCTCAGCGTGCACGGACACGAACTGGACCGCGAACTCAGGCGCCTGGAGTCCGAGCCCGACCGGACCACGCTCGCCGAACGGCTGCCCGGGCTGCGCGATCGCACCGAGCGCATCATCAAGTCGGCGGACTCACTGCGCTGGGCCACCCGCGACCGCGCCCACCGCTTCGCCGACGACGACCTGGACTCGCTGAGTACGCAGATCGACGTGGAGGCCGGCGCGCTGCGGCACTGGACGACCACGGAACCCACGGCCACCACACCGTCGCCTCCGTGGCCCGAGGCCCAGCCCGCCGAGGGCGCCACGGCACAGCAGACCTGGCCCGAGACCTCCCGCGCCCGCGCAGCCGAGGAGCCGGATCGGCCCGCGATCACCCCGCCGGGCCCGCGGCCCACCTACCCCTGGCAGAAGAAGGCCCGCCCCGAGAGCACGACTTGATCCGGACACGGATGCCCAGGTGAGAGGGGCCGGGCTGCCGCGTGCGCGCTACGGCAGGTAACCTCCAGCTCATGTCCCGCCATGTCGCGATCGTCACCGATTCAACGGCCTACCTGCCGCAACGGACGATGGAGCGGCACGGCATCACCGCGGTCCCCCTGACCGTGGTCCTCGGCGACCAGGCTCTCGAAGAGGGCACCGAGATCTCGACCCGCTCCCTGGCCCAGGCCCTCCAGAAGCGACGGCCCGTCACCACGTCGCGGCCCAGCCCTCAGGTGTTCGCGGAGACCTACCGCAAGGTCGCCGAGTCCGGCGCCACCGGCATCGTCTCCCTCCACCTGTCCGCCGAACTCTCCGGCACACACGACGCGGCGGTGGTCGCGGCGCGCGAAGCGCCGGTGCCCGTGCGGGTGGTGGACACCGGCATGGTCGCTATGGCCCTCGGGTTCTGCGCGCTCGCCGCGGCCGAGGCGGCGGAGTCCGGGGGCACGGTGGACGAGGCCGTCACGGCGGCGGAGAAACGGGCGGCGGGCACATCCGCGTATTTCTACGTCGACACCCTCGACTTTCTGCGCCGCGGCGGCCGGATCGGTGCCGCGCAGGCCCTCTTCGGGTCGGCGCTCGCGGTGAAGCCGTTGCTGCAGCTGCGCGGCGGCCGGATCGAGCCCTTGGAGAAGGTGCGGACGGCGTCGAAGGCCATCGCCCGGCTGGAGGAGATCGCGGCCGACCGGGCCGGCAGCGCGCAGGTCGACATCGCCGTTCACCATCTCGCCGCCCCGGACCGGGCGACTGCCCTCGCGGACCGGCTGCGGGCACGGCTGCCGGCCCTCGCCGACCTGCATGTGAGCGAGGTCGGGGCGGTGATCGGGGCGCACACGGGGCCCGGATTGCTGGGGGTTGTGGTCTCACCACGTTGAGACCGGGCCTGGTGTAGGCCACCGCGTGCCGAGGGGGGCGCTCACTCCTGTGGGTGGCGGAGTTATCCACAACCGGGTGGCAGTCCACGGAAAATGACCAAGATCATCGCGATGGCGGCGAGGTGTCGGATCCTCGGCACATGGCACTTCGATCACGTTCACGCACAGGTACCGCGACCAGTGGCCCGGGGCGCGGGCCCACCTCCGACGGCCGGACCCGTACCTCCCCACGGGGCACGACCCGCACCCGTCACCGCCGTCCACCCACGCGCGGCCGCGCCGCCCGACCCCGGCACGCGTCCGCCGACGAGCTCCGCCGCAGGGCGGAGGCCCTGTTCTCCGAACGCGCCGGGGAATGGCGGGAGTCGGGGAAGGGGCCGCCGGGCGGGGAGGAGCGGGTTCCCGATGTCAGTGACGGCGCTGACGGCGCTGACGGCACCGACGCCCCCGACGGCACCGGCATCAGCGGTGGCGGATTACGGTCCTCCAGCGCGGTCGTAGGAGCGGTGGCGTCCGGTGACCGCATGGCCTGGGGCGGTGTGGCGCTCCCCGACCGCCTGCCCCCGGGAGGTTTCTTCGCCGAGGACGACACGGACGTGGGGTTCAGCGACCGGTCGGGGTCGGCTACGGGCGGGCGGCGGGCGCGGCTCGGTTTGGCTCTGCGGGAGCGGATGCCGGTGTGGCTGCAGACGCGATGTGGTCTGGAGTGGCGGGGTGTGCTCGCGCTGACGGTGTTGCTCGTCGTCGCCGGCGCGTTCGCCGTGCAGCACTTCTGGGCGGGCCGGACCGAACCCGTCGGCGCGCCCGAGGTGGTGCGGGCGGTCCAGCCGTACGGTGCGGGGGAGCCGGGCGAGGAGTCGGTGCCCGCGGCGCCAGCCGGTGCGCCGAGCGCCGCGGGCACCGCAGCCGCGGAGATCGTCGTGGACGTCGGTGGCAAGGTGCGCGAGCCCGGAATCCACAGTCTGCCGACCGGTTCACGGGTCGCTGACGCGTTGCGCGCGGCCGGTGGGGTGCGGCCGGGGACGAACACCGACGGCCTCAACCGCGCCCGCTTCCTGGTGGACGGAGAACAAGTGATCGTCGGGGGCACCGCCGCCCCCGCGGTGCCCGGCTCGGGGGGCGCTCCCGCGGTCGGCGGTGCGGGCGGCACCATGGCGGGCACCGCGGGGGCGGCGGCCCCCGTCCTCCTCAACACGGCAACCGTGGAGCAACTCGACACCCTGCCCGGCGTGGGCCCGGTGCTGGCCCAGCACATCATCGACTACCGCACCCAGCACGGCGGCTTCCGTTCGGTGGACGAGTTGCGCGAGGTCAACGGCATCGGCGACCGCCGCTTCGCCGACCTACGGAATCTCGTACGGCCATGAGTACACCGACCAGGCGCACGCCCCACACCGCGCCCGAACCCGCCACCGCCCCGCTCCGTCACGCCGTCCACGCCACCTCGGGGAAACGGCTCGGAGCCGCCTACCCACGGCAGGAAGGACCGACGGACCTACGGCTGGTACCGCCCGCACTCGCGGCCTGGGCGACGGCCTCGCTGACCCTGAGCGCGTCGCCGGGCCGGGTGATCGGCCTGGTGGCCGTATGCCTTGCCGCAGCCGGTGTCCTCCTGGTGTCCGCGCGGGTGCGTACTGGTCCCGCTCGTCCCGCGCGGGGGACCTGGGCGCGCGTCTCGGTCGCCGCCGTGTTGCTCTGTGTCGCGGCGGCCGCGGCCTCCGCCGGGCTCCACGGGGCCGATCTTCGCCGGGGGCCGGTTCCGGCGCTGGCGCGGCAGTACGCCACGGTGACCGCGGAGGTTCAGGTGACCTCCGATCCCCGGCTCACCCGGACCCGGATCAAGGGGGACCACGCGGCACCGGCGTCCGTGCTGATCAACGCCGATGTACGACGCGTCGAGACGCCGGACGGTACATCGGTGACGACTCGCGCGCCGGTGCTGGTGTTCGTCGACGCGGCTGCCCCGAGGACCAGTTCGCGCACCGCGGATGGGATGCCCTGGGGACCGCGTGCCGCCGCGGAAAGAGCGACGGCGGGCCCGTCTCCCGGCGTCGAGGGGCCGGGACGGTCGCCCTGGCTCGGGCTGCTGCCCTCCACGCGGCTGCGGGTGACCGCGCGGCTGGCGCCCGCCATGCTGGGTGGCGACCGGGTCGCGGCCGTGCTGCGGGTACGGGGCCGGGCGGCACCGGACGTGGTGGGCGAGCCGTCGGCGCCGCAGCGGTTCGCGGGCCGGCTGCGGGCCGGGCTGAGGGAGGCCACGGACGGGCTGTCGGGGGACGCGCGGGCGCTGCTGCCCGGGCTGGTGGTCGGGGACACCGCGCGGATCACTCCGGAGCTGGACGAAGCCTTCAAGGAGACCGACCTGGCGCACACGCTCGCCGTCTCGGGCAGCAACCTCACCATCATCCTGGCCCTGCTCGTGGGGCCGCCCGGGCTGGCCCGACTCGTCGAACGGCGCGGGCTCGCGCCCCGGCTCGGGATGTCGCTGCGGACGACCGCGCTGGCCGGCGGCGGGCTCACCCTCGGGTTCGTCGTGGTGTGCCGACCGGACCCGAGTGTGCTGCGGGCGGCGGCCTGCGGGGCAGTCACCCTGGTCGCGCTCGCCACCGGACGCCGCAGATCGCTGATCCCGGCACTGGCGACGGCCGTACTGCTCCTGGTGTTCTACGACCCCTGGCTGGCCCGCAGCTACGGCTTCCTGCTCTCCGTCCTGGCCACCGGAGCCCTGCTCACGCTCGCGCCGCGTTGGAGCCGCGCGCTGCGGGCGCGCCGGGTGCCGCCGCGGCTGGCGGAGGCACTGGCCGCCGCGGCTGCCGCACAGGCCCTGTGCGCACCCGTCGTGGCGGTGCTGTCGGCGCGGGTGAGTCTGGTGGCGGTGCCGTGCAACCTCCTGGTGGAGTTCGCGGTGGCGCCCGCCACGGTGCTGGGCTTCGCGGCGCTGGCCACGGCACCGTTGGCGATGCCGGTGGCCAAGGGGCTTGCCTGGTGCGCGAGTTGGCCCGCGGAGTGGATCGCCGGGATCGCCCGCGCCGGGGCGTCGCTGCCCGGCGGGGGAGTGGACTGGCCCGGCACCTGGGCCGGGGCGGCACTGCTCCTCCTCGTCACCGTGGTCGTCCTGCTGCTCGGCCGTCGGCTGGTCGGACACCCCTGGCTGTGCGGGGCGTGCGGGCTGCTGCTCGTGCTGGTGGTGGTGCAGCCACCGCCGCTGACCAGGGTGATCACGGGCTGGCCGCCACCGGGCTGGCGGCTGGCGATGTGCGATGTCGGACAGGGCGACGCGACGGTGCTCGCAGCGGGCGGAGGCACCGGGGTGGTGGTGGACGCCGGGCCCGACCCGGCGCTGGTCGACCACTGTCTGCGGGCGCTCGGCATCACCAGGGTGCCGCTCGTGGTGCTGACCCACTTCCACGCGGACCATGTGGCGGGGCTGCCCGGGGTGCTGCGTGGACGTTCGGTGGGCGCGATCGCCACGACGGGCTATGAGGAGCCGGTGGACCAGGCCGAGTTCGTACGCAGGGCGGCGGCGGACCGGCACATTCCCCTGACGCCTGCCCTTGCCGGAGAGCGACTGCGTACGGGTCAGCTGTCCTGGGAGGTGCTGTGGCCGCCCCCGCGCCCGGCACCGGAACCGGAGGGACCGAACGACGCCAGTGTCACTCTGCTGGTCCGGTCGGCGGGGCTGAGGTTCCTGCTGCTCGGAGACCTCGAACCCCCGGCCCAGCGGGCCCTGTTGCGGTCACCGGCGGGCGTGGCGCTGGCTGGGGTGGACGTGCTCAAGGTTGCCCACCACGGCTCGGCCTACCAGGACCCGGACCTGATACGCCGGGTGGCCCCACGCCTGGCGCTCATCAGCTGCGGTGCCGACAACCCGTACGGCCACCCGGCTCCCGGCACGGTCGAGGCGCTGCGGGCCGGGGGCGCGACGGTGCTGCGCACCGACCGGGACGGAGCGGTCGCGGTAGTGGGAGGTGAGGGCACGGGCGGCGGACAACTCAGGGTGGCGCGAGACTGAGGCCATGGATTCCACACAGGTCGATGCCTATCTCCGCCGCATCGGCGTCGAGCGGCCGGCGCGGCCCACCGTTGACGTCCTGCGTGAGGTGCAACTGCGCCATCTGCAGACGGTGCCCTTCGAGAACCTGTCGGTCCACCTCGGCGAGGAGATCGTGCTGGCGGAGAAGCGACTGTTGGACAAGGTGGTGGGCGCGCGCAGGGGCGGGTTCTGTTACGAACTGAACGGCGCGTTCGGGTCGTTGCTCACCGCCCTCGGCTTCGATGTCAGCTTGCTCGCGGCGCGGGTGCACGGGGACGAGGGGCGGCTCGGGATTCCGTACGACCATCTCGCCCTGCGGGTGAGGGCGGTGGACGGGAGCGAGTGGCTGGCCGACGTGGGGTTCGGGGCGCACAGCCACTATCCGCTGGCGTTCGAGGCGCGGGAGGAGCAGGAGGATCCCGGCGGCAGGTTCCGGATCGTCGAGGCGCCCCAGAGAGGCGGGGGGAACGCGGCGGACCTTGATGTGGTGGTCGACGGCAGGGCCCAGTACCGGCTGGAGACACGGCCCCGGGTGCTCGGTGACTTCGTGGCCGGAGCCTGGTGGCACAGCACCTCACCGGCCTCGCACTTCACGCAGTCACTGGTCTGCTCACGGGTGACGGAGGACGGCGGGAGGATCACGCTCAGCGGGCGCACTCTCAAGGTGACGGGACCGGAAGGGGCGCGGGAGGAACGGGAGCTCGAAACGGGCGAGGAGGTGCTGGACGTGTACCGGGAACGCTTCGGTATCGAGCTGGACCGCGTGCCGACTGTGCGAAATCCCAACCGGAGCGGCTAATACGGGCCAGACGGTTCGGTTTCCCGCGATGTGATCCCTGTTGCCTCGAATACCTCATCAGTGGTCGAATGCATCTTCGGCAACAGTGATGTCAAGTCGCAGGGACGTCGAACATGATCGGCCGCTGGCTGGGAAACCGTACGAACCGGGTGCAACGGTCGAGTCCGTTGATGGCGCTGCAGACCCCGCCGAGTGCCGGGGTGCTCAGCTGCCGGGTGCTGGACCCGGTGAACGAGCCGCTGGCGCACGCCGAGTTCGCGGTCAGCGACGCCATGGGGCGCAAGGTGGTCAGCGGAGGGACGGATCCCTACGGGTCGTTCATGACCACGGTGCCGGCGGGGGAGTACCGGCTCGCCGTGTCGGCCGACGGGTACACGCCGTATCGGGCCACCGCGATGGTGGGTGAGAACGCGCTCGCCTCGCTCGGTGATGTGACCCTTCAGGTCGCCCAGCCGCTGGAACTGCCGAGGCCGGGTGACTGGGAGATCGAGCTGTCGCACTCCTCGATCGGCTTCACCGCACGGCACATCGGGATGGCCCGCGTCCACGGGCGGTTCAACTCCTTCGCGGGGGCGGTACGCATCGATGACCGGATGGAGCGGTCGGCGATGCACGTGGTGATCGACGCGGCGTCCATCGACACGAACGTGCGGATGCGGGACGACCATCTGCGGTCGGCGGACTTCCTGGACGTACGGCGGTTTCCGACGCTGGAGTTCTACAGCGAGCGGTTCGTGCACAAGGGTGGCAACCGGTGGGCGGTCACGGGGGCGTTATCGCTGCACGGGGTGACGCGCACGGTCACGCTCGACACGGAGTACCTCGGGCTCGGGAACGGAATGGAGGGTGAGGCGCGGGCGGCGTGCCGGGCCACGACCGAGTTGCACCGGGACGACTTCACCGTGAGCTGGCAGACGATGCTGGCGCGGGGGATCGCGGTGGTGGGGCCGAGTATTCGCATCGAGCTGGATGTGCAGATCGTGCCCAAGGGCTGACGTCGGGGCGCTGCGGGACCGGGCTCCCGGTGTGGTGCCCCACGGGGATGCCTTGGTGCGGGTGCGGTGCCGGAGAATGGCGGCGTGAGTGATGTGAGACATGTGCTGGTGCTGCCCGACCGTGATGCCGCGGAGGAGGTGGCGGGGGCGCTCGGGGAGCGGTTCGGGGTTGTCGAGGAGCCGCGACTCGTCCGGGACGCGCTGGCCGGTGAGGACGACGCCGAGGACGCGCAGTGGCTCGTGGTCCTGCGGGACGAGGAAGAGCGGCTGGACCCCGGGGAACTGGACGCGTTCGCGGGGGAGTGGGACGGGTGGCGTGAGGAGCCCTAGGGGCGCCGCCCGGCGCGGGGGCGCGGTGAGCCGGGCCGCCGGGTGGGCAGGACGGCACGTCCGCTGTCGGAGCTCGCTGTCGTCGGGGCTCGTTGTCAGTGCCCCGTGCGATGCTTTACGCGATGGCCAGAAAGACTGCGAATGACGACTCCCTCGCCCCGGTGACCCTGGCCGTGGGCCAGGAGGACCTCCTGCTCGACCGAGCCGTGCGGGAGGTGGTGGCTGCTGCCAGGGCCGCCGACGCCGACACGGACGTACGCGACCTGACCCCGGACCAGTTGCAGCCCGGGACGCTGGCGGAGCTGACCAGCCCGTCGCTCTTCGCGGAGCGGAAGGTCGTCGTCGTACGCGATGCGCAGGATCTTTCGGCCGACACGGTCAAGGACGTGAAGGCGTATCTCGGGGCGCCCGCCGAGGAGATCACCCTCGTGCTGCTGCACGCGGGCGGAGCCAAGGGCAAGGGGCTGTTGGACGCCGCGCGCAAGGCGGGGGCGCGAGAGGTGGCGTGCCCGAAGATGACCAAGCCGGCGGATCGGCTGGCCTTCGTGCGGGGGGAGTTCCGGGCGGCCGGGCGCTCGGCCACCCCTGAGGCCTGTCAGTCGCTGGTGGACGCCATCGGCAGCGACCTCAGGGAGCTGGCGTCCGCCGTGTCCCAGCTGGTCGCGGATGTCGAGGGCACCATCGACGAGGCGGTCGTCGGGCGGTACTACACCGGGCGGGCCGAGGCATCCAGCTTCACGGTCGCCGACCGGGCGGTGGAGGGCAGGGCCGCGGAGGCGCTGGAGGCGCTGCGGTGGTCGCTGGCCACGGGCGTGGCGCCGGTGCTGATCACCAGTGCGTTGGCGCAGGGTGTGCGGGCGATCGGGAAGCTGTCGTCGGCGCGTGGCGGCCGGCCGGCCGATCTGGCGCGGGAGCTGGGCATGCCACCGTGGAAGATCGACCGGGTACGTCAACAGATGCGGGGGTGGACGCCGGACGGTGTCTCCGTCGCGCTCCGGGCCGTCGCCGAGGCGGACGCGGGAGTGAAGGGCGGCGGCGACGACCCCGAGTACGCCCTGGAGAAGGCCGTGGTGGCGATCGCACGGGCCGCGCGCTCCAGGGGACGGGCGTGATCCAGTAGCCCTTCCCTCCCAGGGGAGGAGAATCGTGCGTATCAGCCATCGCCGTATCAGGAAAGGTGGCGATCGCCGTGGCTGAACACCCGCACGCCATGCTCGTCCGCCAGGGCTACGAAGCTTTCCAGCGCGGGGACATGGACACCCTGCGCGGCCTGATGACCGGGGACTGCACGCACCACGTACCCGGCTCCCACTCGCTCTCGGGGGACTTCAAGGGCCTCGACTCGATCTTCGACGGATACTACGGCCGGCTCTACTCGGAGACGGGCGGGACCTTCCGCGTCGAGCTGCAGAACATCTTCGTCGATGGCCGCGGGCACGCCGTGTCCGTGCACCGCTTCACCGCCGACCGGGGCGACAAGCACATAGACGAGAAGGGAGGCATCGTCTTCCGGATCGTCGGAGACAGGATCACCGACCTCGACGAGTGCGTCGAGGACATCGAGGCGGGCAACGCGTTCTGGTCGTGACGGACAGCGAGCACGCCGCGGAGGTACACCTGAGGCCCCGGCTCGCCCTGGGGAAGGGCGAGGCGCGGGGCCCCGGTGACAGAAGATGAGCCCGCACCCGCGTGGCGAACGCAGGCCGCGTGCAGACTCGGAGTGCCGGACGGGAGCGGATGAGAGAGGGCCCGCTCGATTCCCTCCGGCGGTCAGATCAGAAGGGTTCAGCCCTTGAGGGACGCGACCTTCGAAGCAAGCGCCGACTTCTTGTTGGCGGCCTGGTTCTTGTGGATGACGCCCTTGGAGACGGCCTTGTCGAGCTGACGCGCGGCAGCGCGCTGGTACTCGGTGGCCTTCTCCGCGTCACCCGCGGCAGCGGCCTCACGGGCCTTGCGGATCGCGGTCTTCAGGGAGGACTTGACGGCCTTGTTGCGCAGCCGCGCCTTCTCGTTGGTCTTGATCCGCTTGATCTGGGACTTGATGTTCGCCACGAATGAGCCTCTACAGGTTCAGGCACGCGAGAACGAGGACCGTTTGCGGTCCGCTCCACGCGCCGGTGATTTCTTGATGACGTGCCTCCTGCTGAGAGGGCATGAGGCACAGCCACTCAGAGTACCAGTGGCCCTCCGAGTGGCCCAAACCGATCGCATCGCCCGGCCCGTGGGACCATGGAGGCTACGTATCGATCCGACCCGAGACCGCAGACACTGCGGACGCCTCAAGAATCAGGACCCTGCGTGCCCGCGATCCCTAGCCATGTGCCCGAGCCGAGCCGTACCGCCCCGGCTCAGATCCGCAACTTCTGCATCATCGCGCACATCGACCACGGCAAGTCCACGCTCGCCGACCGGATGCTCCAGCTGACCGGTGTGGTCGAGCAACGGCAGATGCGTGCTCAGTACCTCGACCGCATGGATATCGAGCGTGAGCGCGGAATCACGATCAAGTCACAGGCCGTGCGTCTGCCGTGGGCTCCCACCCATGACGAGAAGAACACGCACATCCTCAACATGATCGACACCCCGGGGCACGTCGACTTCACCTACGAGGTCTCGCGGTCGCTCGCGGCCTGCGAGGGCACCGTGCTCCTCGTCGACGCCGCCCAGGGCATCGAGGCCCAGACCCTCGCCAACCTCTACCTGGCGATGGAGAACGACCTCAAGATCATCCCCGTACTGAACAAGATCGACCTGCCGGCCGCCCAGCCGGAGAAGTTCTCCGAGGAGCTCGCCAACCTCATCGGCTGCCAGCCGGAGGACGTGCTCAAGGTCTCGGCGAAGACCGGCCTGGGCGTGGACGCGCTCCTTGACCGGGTGGTCCGCGACGTCCCGGCCCCGGTCGGCGTCAAGGACGCCCCCGCCCGCGCGATGATCTTCGACTCGGTCTACGACTCCTACCGGGGCGTGGTCACCTACGTCCGCGTCATCGACGGCCAGCTCAACAAGCGCGAGCGCATCAAGATGATGTCGACCGGCGCCACCCACGAGCTCCTCGAGATCGGCGTCTCGTCCCCCGAGATGACACCCGCCGACGGCATCGGCGTCGGTGAGGTGGGCTACATCATCACCGGCGTGAAGGACGTCCGTCAGTCCAAGGTCGGCGACACCATCACCAGCAAGGAGAAGGGCGCCACCGAGCCCCTCGGCGGGTACAAGGACCCCAAGCCGATGGTCTTCTCCGGCCTCTACCCGCTGGACGGTTCGGAGTACCCCGACCTGCGCGAGGCGCTGGACAAGCTCCAGCTCAACGATGCCGCCCTGGTCTACGAGCCGGAGACCTCCGCGGCCCTCGGCTTCGGCTTCCGCGTCGGCTTCCTCGGTCTGCTGCACCTCGACGTCATCCGTGAGCGCCTGGAGCGCGAGTTCAACCTCGAACTCATCGCCACCGCGCCCAACGTGGTCTACCGCGTGATCATGGAGGACGGGAAGGAGCACACGGTCACCAACCCGAGCGAGTTCCCCGAGGGCAAGATCGACAAGGTCTTCGAGCCGGTCGTGAGGGCGACGATCCTCGCTCCCAGCGAGTTCATCGGGTCGATCATGGAGCTCTGCCAGACCCGTCGCGGCACCCTCCTCGGCATGGACTACCTCTCCGAGGACCGCGTGGAGATCCGCTACACGCTTCCCCTCGCCGAGATCGTCTTCGACTTCTTCGACAACCTGAAGTCCAAGACCCGCGGTTACGCCTCCCTGGACTACGAGCCCACCGGCGAGCAGGACGCCCAGCTGGTGAAGGTCGACATCCTGCTGCACGGCGACCGTGTCGACGCGTTCTCCGCCGTCACCCACAAGGACGCCGCGTACGCGTACGGCGTACGGCTCGTCGCCAAGCTGCGCGAGCTGATCCCGCGCCAGGCCTTCGAGATCCCCATCCAGGCCGCCATCGGCTCCCGGGTCATCGCCCGCGAGACCATCCGCGCCATCCGCAAGGACGTCCTCGCCAAGTGCTACGGCGGTGACATCTCCCGTAAGCGGAAGCTGCTGGAGAAGCAGAAGGAAGGCAAGAAGCGGATGAAGATGGTGGGTTCGGTGGAGGTTCCGCAGGAGGCCTTCATCGCCGTACTGTCCAGCGACGACAGCGCGGGTTCCGGCAAGGGCAAGAAGTAGCCCTCGTTCACCCCGAGAACAGGGGCCTGCCGCGTGTCACCGCGGTGGGCCCCTACGCGTGCGTAGCGTCGCTCTCTGTAGGAAGTGACAGGCCGTCGCCCCTTACGCACCGGCCGGTCGCGCCTTACCCTGATCTCTGCTCGATGGTTACTCGCGAGTTAAACAACGGCTCGCGGATGAGAACAGCCGCAAGCCCCGCCGCAAAGACCCAAGCCGCAATGACCCCAGCCGCACTGAGCCAGCCGCGCTGTCGCGGGCCCCGGAGGATGTCGTGAGCGACACACAGACCCTGATCGAGAACCGACCGCCGAGCGTGGCGAACCTCTTCCTGGAGCGCGTGGCGGCCACCCCGGACGCCGAGGCGTACCGCTATCCGGTACCCCCTGCCTCCGGTGAGGGCCCGGACGAGTGGAAGTCGCTGAGCTGGGCGCAGGCCGCCGAGCGGGTCTACGCGGTCGCGGCCGGTCTGATCGAGCTGGGCGTCCAGCCCGAGCAGCGCGTGGCGCTCGCCTCCTCCACCCGGTTCGAGTGGATCCTGGTCGACCTCGGCATCATGTGCGCCGGCGCCGCCACGACCACCGTCTACCCGCAGACCAACGCCGACGAGTCCGCGTTCATCCTGTCCGACTCCGACAGCCGGGTGCTGATCGCCGAGAACGCCGCCCAGCTCGCCAAGGCGGTCGAGAAGCGGGCCGAGCTGCCCGACCTCACCCATGTGGTCGTCATCGATCCCGCCGGAGTCGAGACCGCCGACTGGATCCTCACCCTCGACGAGCTGGAGAAGCGCGGCGCCGCCCGGCTGGAGAAGGACCCCGACCTGATCAAGGAGCGGGTCGGGGCGATCACCAAGGACCAGCTCGCCACCCTCATCTACACCTCCGGAACCACCGGCCGCCCCAAGGGCGTGCGCCTGCCGCACGACAACTGGGCGTACATGGCGAAGGCGATCGCCGCGACCGGGCTGATCAGCGCCGAGGACGTGCAGTACCTGTGGCTGCCGCTGGCGCACGTCTTCGGCAAGGTGCTCACCTCCGGCCAGATCGAGGTCGGGCACGTCACCGCCGTCGACGGCCGGGTCGACAAGATCATCGAGAATCTGCCGGTCGTGCAGCCGACGTACATGGCGGCCGTGCCGCGCATCTTCGAGAAGGTCTACAACGGGATCGCCGCGAAGGCCCGGGCGGGCGGCGGCGCCAAGTACAAGATCTTCCAGTGGGCCTCCGAGGTCGCCCGTGAGTACGCCAAGGCCGCGCAGGACAACTACCGGCGCACCGGATCGCCGTCCGTTTCCTTCGGACTCGGAGCCAAGCACAAGGTCGCCGACGCGCTCGTCTTCGCGAAGATCCGAGAGGCGTTCGGCGGGAACCTGCGGGCGTGCGTGTCGGGCAGCGCTGCCCTGGCGCCCGAGATCGGCTACTTCTTCGCCGGCGCGGGCATCCACATTCTGGAGGGCTACGGGCTCACCGAGTCCTCCGCGGCCTCCTTCGTGAACCCCGGCGAGGCGTACCGCACCGGCACGGTCGGCAAGCCGCTGCCCGGCACGGAGGTGCGCATCGCGGACGACGGCGAGATCCTGCTGCGCGGGCCGGGCATCATGGAGGGCTACCACGGGCTGCCCGAGAAGACCGTCGAGGTGCTGGAGTCGGACGGCTGGTTCCACACCGGTGACATCGGCGAACTGTCGCCCGACGGGTACCTGAAGATCACCGACCGCAAGAAGGACCTCATCAAGACGTCCGGCGGCAAGTACATCGCGCCCGCGGAGGTCGAGGGGCAGTTCAAGGCGGTGTGCCCGTACGTGTCCAACATCCTGGTGCACGGGGCCGACCGGAACTTCTGCACGGCGCTCATCGCCCTTGACGAGGTCTCGATCCTCGACTGGGCGAAGGAGAACGGGCTGGAGGGCAAGTCGTACGCGGACGTGGTCGCCGCGCCGGCGACGGTCTCGATGGTCGAGGGATACGTGAAGGAGCTCAACGCGGGGCTCCAGCGGTGGCAGACGATCAAGAAGTTCCGGCTGCTGCCCAGGGATCTCGATGTGGAGCACGGGGAGATCACGCCGAGCCTGAAGCTGAAGCGGCCGGTCGTCGAGCGGGAGTACAAGCACCTGATCGACGAGATGTACGCGGGCACGCGGGAGGCGTAGGGCCTCGGAGGAGGGGAGGGGCCGCGCACCGACGCGGCCCAGCCCCATGGAGCTGGGCCCCGCGCCCACTCGGTCAGTCGTCCGGGTGCGCGACCGCGGTCTCCCCGGCGTCGGCGGGCCGCGCCTCGTCCACGCTCTCGGGGTCCAGGAGCGCGCACACGACGGTCAGCAGCTGATCGACGTCCACCGGCTTCGGTACGTAGTCGTTGGCGCCCCGGGCGATGGACTTCTCACGGTCTCCCGGCATCACCTTCGCGGTGAGGGCGACGATGGGCAGGCCCGCCCAGCGCGGGGCGCGGCGGATGGCGGCGATGGTCTCGTAGCCGTCCATCTCCGGCATCATGATGTCCATCAGGACGAGTTCGACGTCCGGGTTGCGCTCCAGTGTCTCGATGCCCTCGCGGCCGTTCTCCGCGTACAGGACCGGCATGCCGACCCGGCCCAGGACATGGGTGAGGGCGAAGACGTTGCGGATGTCGTCGTCGACGATCAGCACCCGGCGTCCGGGCAGGACCTGACCGGCCCGCCCCCACTTCCACGCCTCCAGCTTGGTGGGCGCGGGCCAGGAGTCGTCCGCGTCGTGAACGGCGGCGTAGGGCTCGGTCGGCACTTCCAGCGACACCGGCGGCGTACGGTCCTCGGGCACCGGGCCGGTCGCCGGGTGGCCGGGGCTGACGACCGGGACGTACAGCGTGAAGGTGGACCCCTGACCGGGTTCGCTCTCGGCGACGATACGGCCGCCAAGGAGGCCCGCGATCTCGCGGCTGATGGACAGCCCGAGGCCGGTGCCCCCGTACTTGCGGTTGGTCGTGCCGTCGGCCTGCTGGAACGCCTCGAAGATCACCGGGAGTTTCTCGGCGGCGATGCCGATGCCGGTGTCGGACACCGCGAAGGCGATCACCTCGTCGCTGCCCTGGAGATAGCGGTGCTCGGGGTCCTTCACCCGGTTCACGCGCAGCTCGACCCGGCCCGTCGCGGTGAACTTGATCGCGTTGGAGAGCAGGTTGCGCAGGATCTGCTGGAGACGCTGCTCGTCGGAGTACATCTCGCGTGGTACGTCCTCGCCGACCGCCACCTCGAAGGCGAGCCCCCGGTCGATGGTGAGCGGGCGGAAGGTCGCGTGGACGTAGTCCAGCAGCTTGATGAGCGGGAGCCGTTTGGGCCGTACGTCCATCCGGCCCGCCTCGATCTTCGAGAGGTCGAGGATGTCGTTGATCAGCTGGAGGAGGTCCGAACCCGAGCGGTGGATCGTCGTCGCGAACTGCACTTCCTGGTCGGAGAGATGGCCGTCCGGGTTGTCGGAGAGCAGCCGGGCCAGGATCAGCAGCGAGTTCAGTGGCGTGCGCAGCTCGTGCGACATGTTCGCCAGGAACTCCGACTTGTACTGGGAGGACGTGGCCAGCAGGGCCGCCTTCTCCTCCAGTTCGGCGTTCGAGCGCCGCAACTCCGCCTGCTGTTCCTGCAGTTCGTCCGAGCGCTCCTGGAGCTGCCTGGCCAGCCGCTGGGACTCGCCGAGCAGGGACTCGGTACGGGAGTTGGCGATGATCGTGTTGATGGCGACGCCGATGGTGTTCACGAACTGGTCGAAGAACGCCAGGTGCACGTCGGAGAAGCGGGAGAAGGAGGCCAGCTCGATCACGCCGAGCAGTTTGTCCTCGAAGAGGATCGGGATGATGACCACGCTCGTCGGGGCGGCTTCCCCGAGCCCGCTGTTGATCTTGATGTAGTCCGGCGGTGCCTCCTCCACCAGGATCCGTTTCTTCTCCCGGGCCGCCTGGCGGACCAGGCCGTGCACGGGGAGCCCGCCGGTCTCCACGGTGGCCTCCTGGGCGGCCCCGTACCCGGCGATGAACGCCAGCCCCTTCGCGGGCACGGTGGTGCGCAGTGAGGTGCCGTCCTCGTCCGGGTCGGCCAGGAAGAACGCCCCGTACTGGGCGTTCACCAGCGGGGTCAGTTCACGCAGGATCAGGTCGGCGACCTCCATCAGGTCCCGGTGCCCCTGCATCAGCGCGGCCAGGCGGGCCAGGTTGGACTCCAGCCAGTCCTTCGCCCGGGTCGTCTCGCGGAGGTTGGCCACCATCAGGTTGATGTTGTCCTTGAGCTCGGTGACCTCGCCCTGCGTCTCCACGGTGATCGAGCGCGACATGTCGCCCTGGGCCACCGCGGAGGCCACCTCGGCGATCGCGCGGACCTGGGTGGTGAGGTTCAGCGCGAGTTCGTTCACGTTGGTCGTGAGGCGCTTCCAGGTGCCGTAGACGCCCTCCACCCGGGCCTGTCCGCCGAGTTGGCCCTCGGAGCCGACCTCGCGGGCGACCCGGGTGACCTCGGAGGAGAAGGAGGACAGGGTGTCGACCATCGTGTTGATGGTGGTCTTCAGTTCGAGGATCTCGCCGCGGGCGTCCACGTCGATCTTCTTCGACAGGTCGCCCTGTGCGACGGCGGTCGCCACCTGGGCGATGTTGCGGACCTGCGAGGTCAGGTTGTCCGCCATGTAGTTGACGTTGTCGGTCAGGTCCCGCCAGACGCCCGAGACGCCCAGCACCTGGGCGCGACCGCCGAGCCGGCCGTCGGTGCCGACCTCGCGGGCCACCCGGGTCACCTCGTCGGCGAAGGCCCGTAGCTGCTCCACCATCGTGTTGACGGTGTCCTTCAGTTCGAGGATCTCGCCGCGGGCGTCGACGGTGATCGTCTTGGAGAGGTCGCCGTTGGCGACGGCGGTGGTGACCTGGGCGATGTTGCGGACCTGCGAGGTCAGGTTCACGGCCATCGAGTTGACGTTGTCGGTGAGGTCCTTCCAGACGCCGGATACGCCTCTCACCTGGGCCTGACCGCCGAGGTTTCCTTCGGTGCCGACTTCGCGGGCGACGCGGGTGACCTCGTCGGCGAAGGCGGAGAGCTGGTCGACCATCGTGTTGATCGTCGACTTCAGCTCCAGGATCTCGCCCTTCGCCTCCACCGTGATCTTCTTGCCGAGGTCGCCCTGCGCGACGGCGGTCGACACCAGGGCGATGTTGCGGACCTGGGACGTCAGGTTGTCGGCCATGTAGTTGACGTTGTCGGTGAGGTCCTTCCAGACGCCGGACACGCCTCTCACCTGGGCCCGGCCGCCGAGGTTTCCTTCGGTGCCGACCTCGCGGGCGACGCGGGTGACCTCGTCGGCGAAGGCGGAGAGCTGGTCGACCATCGTGTTGATCGTCGACTTCAGCTCCAGGATCTCGCCCTGCGCGTCGACCGTGATCTTCTGGCTCAGGTCGCCGTTGGCGACGGCGGTGGTGACCTGGGCGATGTTGCGGACCTGGGATGTCAGGTTCGACGCCATGAAGTTGACGTTGTCGGTGAGGTCCTTCCAGACGCCGGACACGCCCCGCACCTGGGCCCGGCCGCCCAGCTGCCCCTCGGTGCCGACCTCGCGGGCGACCCGGGTGACCTCGTCGGCGAAGGCGGAGAGCTGGTCGACCATCGTGTTCACGGTCAGCTTCAGTTCGAGCAGCTCACCCGTCGCCTCGACGGTGACCGTGCGGGTCAGGTCGCCGCGGGCCACCGCCGTGGTCACCAGCGCGATGTCGCGGACCTGGGCCGTCAGCCGGGACGCCATCGTGTTGACCGCCTCGGTCACATCCCGCCAACTGCCGGACAGACCCGTCACCTTGGCCCGGCCGCCGAGCCGTCCCTCGGTGCCGACCTCGCGGGCGACCCGGGTCACCTCGCCGGTGAACAGGGAGAGCTGGTCCACCATCTTGTTCACGGCCTGACCCAGCCGGCGCAGGTCGCCGCGCAACTGCCTGCTGCCGTCGTGCAGATCGACCCGCTGGGTCAGGTCGCCGCCGGCCACCGCGTCCAGCACCCGGGCCGCGTTCGCCGCCGGGGCCACCAGGGCGTCGAGTATCTGGTTGACGTCGTTGACCCGGGAGGTCCAGGAACCCTGGCCCGGGCTCGCGCCGAGCCGTTCGTCGAGTCGGCCGTGCCGGACCAACTCCCGTTTCACGCGCTGCACTTCGGTGTTGAAGTGGGTGCTGCGGTCCATGATCTGGTTGAAGAGGGCGGTCAGCTCGGCCACCGGGCCGGGCCCCGACTCCGGCACCTTGGCGAAGTCCCCGTCCCGGGCCGCGGTCATCGCGGCGAGCAGCGGGCGCAGATCCGATGCTCGAATCCGGCCATCTTCGTGTCCGTTGTCGAGCACACGCGTAGCACTGTTCTCACTCATGGCGGCCCACTTCGGTAACTCGGCGCTTATGGGCGTGGTCAGTCTGTCACTCTGTCCGCATCGACTGAGGTGTATTCGTCCGAACCGTTCGGGGAGCTGCCCATGGGGGCCATTCCGACGCACCGGGAGACCGTTTCCCGCGCCTCTGACGCGCCTGTGCCCAGGGGCACGTACCCGCGTGCCGAGGAACCTCGGCACGCCGTAGCGCCCCCACGCGGGCGCCCCGACGCGCCCCCGCGCGGGCGCCCCGACGCGCCCCCGCGCGCCGAGGCACAACCGGCCACTGATGCGCCCCCGCGCGCCGGGGCGCATCCGGCCACCGACGCGCCTTCGCGCACCGAAGCGCAACCGGCCGGCGACTCGACTCCGACCATGGACGCGTCTCCCGCGACCGACGCGACTCCGGCCATGGACGCGTCTCCGGCCACCGGCCGCACGCCCGCACGCGCCCAGACGCCACAGGCACACGCCACCCTGCCCGGCAGCCCGCTCGCCCCGGGTGCCGCCCGCGCGCTGTTACGCGCCGCGCTCACCGAATGGGGCGAGGGTGAGCTGCCGGGTACCGAGCACCTCAGCGACCAGCAGGCCGGCGACGCGGTGGTCGTCGTCAGCGAACTCGTCACCAACGCCGTGGTGCACGCCGGCACCGACGTCGAGGTCACCTGCCGGCTGGAGGCCGAGACGGGCGCCCTCGTCGTCGAGGTCCTGGACCGCCACCCCTCGCGCGCCCCACGGGACGCCGAGCCGTCGTACGAGACACCGGAGCACGGCCGCGGGCTGCGGCTGGTGGCCGCGCTCGCCGAGTCCTGGGGCGTCACCTACCGCACGGGCGCCAAGACGGTGTGGGCGCGGCTGCCCGCGCACGCCGCCCCGTCCGGCGAGGAGAGCGCCCCGTACGCGGGGGAGCGCGGACTGCATGTCGCCGGGATACTCGCCCCCGACCCGCAGCGCACCGAGCGGGAACGGGACTGGCTGGGCGGGGGCGCGCTGTCCTTCCTCGCCGAGGCCTCCGACCTGCTCGCCGGGCAGCTCGACGAGAACCTGGTGGCCGCGCTCGCCGGACAGCTGATCGTGCCGCGACTGGCCGACTGGTGCGCGGTGTGGCTGGAGGACGAGGTCACCGCCCGGGCCGGCTGGACGGCCGACGGCACCGCGGGCGCCGGGCCGCAGCTGGCCCGGGTGTGGCACGGCAGCGAGAACCGGATCGAGGAGCTCCGGCAGGCCCTGGAGAAGGAACCGCCGCAACCGCCCGACCCGGCCCGCTCCGGCCCCGTCCCCTTCCCCTGGCCCGCCCAGGCGCTCGGGCCGGACGGCTCCGCGCTCGCCTACCGCCTGACCGCGGGCGGCCGTCCGCTCGGCACCCTGGCCATCGGCCGGGCCGGACTGCTGAGCTTCCCCGACGAGATCACCGGGCTCGTCGAGGACCTCAGCCGCCGCGTCGCCCTCGCCGTCGGCGCGGCCCGCCAGTACGCCCGGCAGGCCACCATCAGCGCCGTGTTGCAGCGCGGCCTGCTGCCCGGCTCGGTCGCCGAGATACCGGGGATGCGCAGCGCCCTGGTGTACGAGCCGTGCGACAAGGGCGGGCCCAGCGGCGACTTCTACGACCTCTTCCCGGCCGGCGACGGACGCTGGTGCTTCGCCGTCGGGGATGTCCAGGGCAAGGGGCCCGAAGCCGCCGTGGTCATCGGCCTCGCGCGTCCCTGGCTGCGGCTGCTGGCCCGGGAGGGCTACCGGGTGGCCGACGTCCTGGACCGGCTCAACCAGCTGCTCCTCGACGACGCGACGGAGGCCGCGGACGCGGCGGCCCGCGCGCTGGCCTCGGCGGGGGGCCGGCCGCCCGGTCCCGGCGACGGCCCGCAGACCCGGTTCCTGTCCCTGCTCTACGGCGAGCTGGCCCCGTTCCGGGGCGGAGTGCGCTGCACCCTCGCCTCCGCCGGACACCCGCTGCCGCTGCTGCTCGGCGCGGGCGGCGAGGTCCGCACGGCCGCGCGTCCGCAGACCCTCCTCGGGGTCATCGAGGACGCCACGTACACCAGCGAGACCTTCGAGCTGCGGTCCGGTGACAGCCTGCTGTGCGTGACGGACGGGGTGACCGAGCGGCGCAGCGGCTCACGCCAGTTCGACGACGAGGACGGGCTGGCGGAGGCGCTGGCCGGATGCACGGGGCTCGACGCGGAGCAGATCGCGGAGCGCATCACGCGGCTGGTCCACGAGTTCGGACCGCGTCCGCCGGAGGACGATCTGGCGTTGCTGGTCCTGCAGGCGGAGTAGGCAAGCAGGGAGGTAGGGAGGTAGGGGCCGTGCCGGTCTGGAGGAGGGAGTGGGTACTCCCTCCGGTGCGGGACAATGGGGGACATGCCTTCCGCACTCCCCGACGGCGAGCCCGTGCCCGACGACGGCGCGCTGCCCGCGTCCGCGCTCGCCGGGGCGGCCGACCGTCCCCTCGGGTTCTATCTGCACGTCCCGTACTGCGCGACCCGCTGCGGCTACTGCGACTTCAACACGTACACGGCGACCGAGCTGCGCGGCACCGGCGGCGTCCTCGCCTCCCGCGACAACTACGCGGACACCCTGACCGACGAGATCCGGCTGGCCCGCAAGGTCCTCGGCGACGACCCGCGCGAGGTCCGCACGGTCTTCGTCGGCGGTGGTACGCCCACGCTGCTGGCCGCGGACGACCTGGTGCGGATGCTGGGCGCGATCCGCGACGAGTTCGGTCTCGCGGCCGACGCGGAGATCACCACGGAGGCGAACCCGGAGTCGGTCGACCCGAGCTATCTGGCGACCCTCCGGGAAGGCGGCTTCAACCGGATCTCCTTCGGTATGCAGAGCGCGCGTCAGCACGTACTGAAGGTCCTGGACCGCACGCACACACCGGGCCGCCCGGAGGCCTGCGTCGCCGAGGCCCGCGCGGCTGGCTTCGAGCATGTGAACCTCGACCTGATCTACGGCACCCCGGGCGAGTCCGACGACGACTGGCGGGCCTCCCTGGCGGCGGCCCTCGGCGCCGGCCCCGACCACGTCTCGGCGTACGCGCTGATCGTCGAGGAGGGCACTCAGCTCGCGCGCCGGATCCGCCGGGGCGAGGTCCCGATGACCGACGACGACGTCCACGCCGACCGCTATCTGATCGCGGAGGAGACCCTGTCGGCGGCGGGCTTCGACTGGTACGAGGTCTCCAACTGGGCCACCTCGGAGGCGGGCCGCTGCCGTCACAACGAGCTGTATTGGCGCGGCGCCGACTGGTGGGGCGCGGGTCCGGGCGCGCACAGCCATGTGGGCGGTGTGCGCTGGTGGAACGTCAAGCACCCGGGGGCGTACGCGGGGGCGTTGGCGGCGGGGCGGTCGCCGGGGGCCGGGCGCGAGCTGCTGTCTCAGGAGGACCGGCGGGTGGAGCGGGTTCTGCTGGAGCTGCGGCTGGTGGAGGGGGTGCCGCTGGATCTGCTGCGTGCGGCTGGGCTCGAGGCGTCGCGCCGGGCACTGGGGGATGGGCTTCTCGAGGAGGGGCCGTATGGCGCGGGGCGGGCGGTGCTGACGTTGCGGGGGCGGTTGTTGGCGGATGCGGTGGTGCGGGATCTGGTGGACTGAGGGTGGGGTCGCCGGGGGAGGGCGGGGTCAGGTTTTCTCGCCCCCGCCGCCCCTGCCCGTCCCGTCCCTGGGGGCTGCCGCCCCCAGACCCCCGGTTCGGCCCTGAAGGGGCCTCGTCCTCAAACGCCGGACGGGCTGGAAGGGCCCGGACGGGCTGAAAAGCGCGCCGCACGGCCGAGGCCGCTCAGTCCTCACCCGGGGCCGTGACGAAGTCGATCAGTTCCTCCACGCGCCCGAGCAGTTCCGGCTCCAGGTCCCGGTAGGACCCCACCCGCTTCAGGATCGCCTGCCACACCGCGCCCGTGTTCTCCGGCCAGCCCAGGGACCGGCACACCCCGGTCTTCCAGTCCTGGCCGCGTGGTACGCGGGGCCAGCCGGGGATTCCCAGGGACGACGGCTTCACCGCTTCCCAGATGTCGATGTACGGGTGGCCCACCACTAGGGCGTGCTCGCTGGTCACCGCCTGGGCGATGCGCCACTCCTTGGTGCCGGGGACCAGATGGTCCACCAGGATGCCCAGACGGGCGTCGGGGCCCGGCGCGAAGTCCGCCACGATGGACGGGAGGTCGTCCACGCCCTCCAGGTATTCGACGACCACGCCCTCGACGCGCAGGTCGTCGCCCCAGACCTTCTCGACCAGCTCGGCGTCGTGCCGGCCCTCGACATAGATGCGCCCGGCGCGGGCCACGCGGGCGCGTGCTGCGGGGACGGCGACCGAACCGGACGCGGTACGGGAGGGACGTACCGGAGCCTGCCCGGTCGGCCGGACCAGGGTGACCACCCGGCCCTCCAGGAGGAAGCCCCGGGGCTCCATCGGGAAGACCCGGTGCTTGCCGAAGCGGTCCTCCAGGGTGACCGTGCCCGCCTCGCAGCGGATCACCGCACCGCAGAAACCCGACCCCGGTTCCTCGACCACCAGGCCGGGCTCCGCCGGGACCTCCGGTGCGGGCTGGGGCTTCTTCCACGGCGGGGTCAGGTCCGGAGAGTACTGGCGCATTCGGATGACGATAGGAGAAGACCGGGCCGCCCGGCCGTACAGGTCACCGCGACACGCCGAAGCGCTCCGCCAGCGCGTCCCGCTGGGCCCGTACGAACCCCGCGTCCACGACCGCTCCGTGACCGGGCACGTACCGCGCGTCCTCGCCGCCCAGCTCCAGCAGCCGGTCCAGCGCGGCCGGCCAGCGTGACGGTACGGCGTCCGGGCCCGCCTGGGGCTCGCCGGACTCCTCGACCAGGTCGCCGCAGAAGACCACCTCGGGCGAGCCCGGCACCAGGACGGCGAGGTCGTGGGCGCTGTGGCCGGGCCCCACGTTCGCCAGCAGGACCTGCCGACCGCCCCCCAGATCGAGGGTCCACTCGCCGGAGACCCGGTGCCGCGGCACCACCAGGGCGTCGACCGCCTCGTCCGCCAGGGCCTGAGCCAGACCGTTGCGCACCGCGTCCGTCCGCAGCTCCTCCCGCGCGGCCCGCCCGCCGAGCACCGTGTCGATGCCCACCGCGCCGAACACCTCCGCCCCCGCGAACGCCGCGGTGCCGAAGACGTGATCGAAGTGGGGGTGGGTGAGCGCGAGATGAGTCACACGATGACCGGCGAGCTCCTCCGCCGCCGCCCGCAGCCGCGCACCCTCCTGCAGACTCGACCCGGCGTCGATCACGAGGGCCCGGCCCTCGCCGACGACCAGCCCCACCGTGCAGTCCCAGCCGGGCAGCCGACAGCGCCCGACCCCGGCCGAAACCCGCTCCCATCCCAGCTCTTCCCAAGTCACGCTCATACCGCGACGCTAGCCGGAGCGGCACGCCGGGGCACGGCCTCGTGGGACCGGCCTTGCCCGGGGCGTACCCCACGGCCGTACACTGGGCCGGGGAACGCTGGCACTCGGATATGACGAGTGCCAGGCCAGGCACCCAGGGGACTGGGGGACGACTTCTGGAGGTGAGCGCGGATGCTGAGTGAACGCAGGCTCCAGGTGCTGCGCGCCATCGTCCAGGACTACGTCGGTACCGAGGAGCCCGTCGGGTCCAAGGCGCTCACCGAGCGGCACAACCTCGGCGTCTCCCCGGCGACGGTCCGCAACGACATGGCCGCCCTGGAGGACGAGGGGTTCATCGCCCAGCCGCACACCAGCGCCGGGCGGATCCCCACCGACAAGGGGTACCGGCTGTTCGTCGACAAGCTGGCCGGCGTCAAGCCGATGACCGGGCCCGAGCGGCGCGCCATCCAGAACTTCCTCGACGGCGCCGTCGACCTCGACGACGTCGTGGCGCGGACCGTGCGGCTGCTCGCGCAGCTGACCCGGCAGGTCGCCGTCGTGCAGTACCCCTCGCTGACCCGTTCGACCGTGCGCCACGTCGAGCTGCTGTCACTCGCCCCCGCGCGCGTGATGCTCGTGCTGATCACGGACACCGGGCGGGTCGAACAGCGGATGGTCGACTGCCCGGCACCGTTCGGCGAGAGTCCGCTCGCGGATCTGCGGGCGCGGCTCAACAGCCGGATCGCGGGCCGTCGTTTCACCGACGTCCCGCAGCTGGTGGAAGACCTGCCGGAGGCCTTCGACATCGAGGACCGCGGCACGGTCGCGACGGTGCTCTCCACCCTCCTGGAGACGCTCGTCGAGGAGAACGAGGAGCGGCTGATGATCGGCGGCACCGCCAATCTGACCCGCTTCGGACATGACTTTCCCCTCACGATCCGGCCCGTCCTGGAGGCGCTGGAGGAGCAGGTCGTGCTTCTCAAGTTGCTGGGCGAGGCAGGGGATTCGGGCATGACCGTACGGATCGGTCATGAGAACGCCTATGAGGGACTCAACTCTACTTCTGTGGTCTCGGTCGGTTACGGTTCGGGCGGCGAGGCAGTCGCCAAGCTCGGCGTGGTCGGACCGACCCGCATGGATTACCCGGGAACGATGGGAGCGGTACGCGCAGTGGCACGGTACGTCGGACAGATCCTGGCGGAGTCGTAAGTGGCCACGGACTACTACGCCGTTCTAGGCGTGCGCCGCGACGCGTCGCAGGACGAGATCAAGAAGGCCTTCCGGCGGCTCGCACGCGAGCTGCACCCGGACGTCAACCCCGATCCGAAGACCCAGGAGCGGTTCAAGGAGATCAACGCCGCTTACGAGGTGCTGTCGGACCCGCAGAAGAAGCAGGTCTACGACCTCGGCGGCGACCCGCTCTCGCAGGCGGGCGGCGGCGGCGCGGGCGGTTTCGGAGCCGGCGGCTTCGGCAACTTCTCGGACATCATGGACGCGTTCTTCGGCACGGCGTCGCAGCGCGGCCCGCGCTCGCGGACCCGGCGCGGCCAGGACGCGATGATCCGGCTGGAGATCGAGCTGGACGAGGCCGCCTTCGGCACCACGAAGGACATCCAGGTCGACACGGCGATCGTCTGCACCACCTGCAGTGGTGAGGGCGCGGCGCCGGGCACGACCGCGCAGACGTGTGACATGTGCCGCGGCCGCGGTGAGGTGTCGCAGGTGACGCGGTCCTTCCTCGGCCAGGTCATGACCTCGCGGCCCTGCCCGCAGTGTCAGGGCTTCGGCACGGTCGTCCCGACGCCGTGCCCGGAGTGCGCCGGTGACGGCCGGGTGCGCTCCCGTCGCACGCTGACGGTCAAGATCCCCGCCGGTGTCGACAACGGCACCCGGATCCAGCTCGCGGGCGAGGGCGAGGTCGGGCCCGGCGGCGGTCCCGCCGGTGACCTCTACGTCGAGATCCACGAGCTGCCGCACTCGCAGTTCCAGCGCCGGGGCGACGACCTGCACTGCACGGTCACCCTCCCGATGACCGCGGCCTCCCTGGGCACCAAGGTCCCGCTGGAGACACTGGACGGTCTGGAGGAGGTCGACATCCGGCCCGGCACCCAGTCCGGCCAGTCGATCCCGCTGCACGCCCGCGGTGTCACGCACCTGCGCGGCGGCGGTCGCGGCGACCTGATCGTGCACGTCGAGGTGCAGACCCCGTCCAAGCTCGACCCCGAACAGGAACGGCTGCTGCGCGAGCTCGCCAAGCTGAGGGGCGAGGAGCGGCCGCAGGGCCAGTTCCAGCCGGGGCAGCAGGGGTTGTTCTCCCGGCTGAAGGACGCGTTCAACGGTCGCTGAGGCGGCCCGCCACCGGGCAGGGTCCGAAGGGCGTCAAGGGCACCTCTGAGGGGCCCTTGGGGCACCGCTTGGGGCCCTGCCGTTCGGAGTCACCGGCGGCCCGTGCCGGGCGGAAGGCCGGATTCGGACTTGTTCGGAGGACGTGACAACATGCCGTCATGTCCTCCGCACTGACCGATCTCTTCCCGTACCCGATCGTGCAGGCCCCCATGGCGGGCGGCGTCTCCGTACCGACGCTCGCCGCCGCCGTGTGCGAGGCCGGCGGGCTCGGGTTCCTCGCTGCCGGGTACAAGACGGCCGACGGCCTGTACCAGGAGATCAAGCAGCTGCGGAGCCTCACCACCCGCCCGTTCGGAGTGAACCTCTTCCTGCCGCAGCCGGAGTACGCGGACCCCGCCGCGGTCGACGTCTACACGCACCAGCTGGCCGGCGAGGCCGCCTGGTACGAGACTGAGCTCGGCGACAAGGACAGCGGCCGCGACGACGGCTACGAAGCCAAACTCGCGGTGCTGCTCGACAATCCGGTACCCGTGGTCTCCTTCCACTTCGGCGTCCCCCAGCCGGACGTCCTGGACTCGCTGCGCCGGGCCGGCACCCTCACCCTCGTCACCGCGACCACCGCCGAGGAGGCCCTCGCCGTGGAACGGGCCGGCGCCGACGCGGTGATCGCGCAGGGCGTGGAGGCGGGCGGCCACCAGGGCACCCACCGGGACATCCCCGAGACCGACGGCTCGGGCATCGGGCTGCTGTCGCTGGTCGCCCAGATCCGCGAGACGGTACGGATCCCGATCGTCGCCGCCGGCGGCATCATGCGCGGCAGCCAGATCGCCGCCGTACTCGCCGCGGGCGCGTCCGCGGCCCAGCTCGGCACGGCGTTCCTCGCCACCGCCGAGTCCGGCGCGAACGCCGTCCACAAGCACGCGCTGACCAACCCCCTGTTCGTCCGCACGGAGCTGACCCGCGCCTTCTCCGGCCGACCGGCCCGCGGCCTGGTCAACCGCTTCCTGCGCGAGCACGGCCCGTACGCGCCCGCCGCCTACCCGGAGATCCACCACCTCACCTCGCCGCTGCGCAAGGCGGCCGCCAAGGCGGGCGACGCGCAGGGCATGGCGCTGTGGGCGGGACAGGGCCACCGGATGGCCCGCGAACTGCCCGCGGGGCAGCTGGTCGAGGTGCTGGTGGCCGAACTGGCCGCCGCGAAGACGGCGTTGTCGTCCTGCCCGCCCACGGGTGACGTCTGATGACCGCGCCGGTCTTCGTGGTCGACCCGCTCGAACTCCCTGACTTCTGCGGCGGGGAGCTCGTCCTCGACGGCCCGGAGGGACGGCACGCCGTCTCCGTGAAGCGTCTGCGGCCCGGCGAGGACGTCGTCCTCACGGACGGGCGCGGGCGCTGGATCGAGGGTGTCGTCAAGGCCGCGGAGGGCAAGGACCGGCTGGTCGTCTGCGGCCTGGAGAGCGTCCTGGAGGAGCCGCAGGAGCAGCCGCGCATCACCGTCGTCCAGGCGCTGCCCAAGGGCGACCGGGGCGAGTTGGCCGTCGAGACGATGACCGAGACCGGTGTCGACGCGATCGTGCCGTGGGCCGCGTCCCGGTGCATCACGCAGTGGAAGGGCGACCGCGGTGCGAAGGCGCTCGCCAAGTGGCGTGCCACCGCCCGCGAGGCCGGCAAGCAGTCCCGCCGGGTCCGCTTCCCCGAGGTCGCGGAAGCGGCGACGACCAAGCAGGTCGCGGCACTTCTCGCCGAGGCCGACTTCGCCGCCGTCCTGCACGAGGACCGCGTCTACGCCAGTGCGGCGCTGGCAACCGCCGAACTCCCCGCCGACGGCGAGATCGTGCTGGTCGTCGGCCCCGAAGGAGGCGTCACCCCTGAGGAGTTGGCGCTCTTCGCCGAGGCGGGCGCCAAGGCGTACCGGCTGGGCCGTACCGTGCTGCGTACCTCGACCGCGGGCACGGCCGCGACCGCGCTGCTCCTCGGCCGCACCGGCCGATGGTCCTGAACGACCCTGACCGACCCTGACCGACAAGGGGAACACGGTGGAACTCGCACAGGTACGGCTCCTCGTCTCCGACTTCGCCGCCTGCTACCGCTTCTACGACGAGGTCCTCGGCCTGAAGCCCCAGTCGGGGGCGGCGGACGGGCCGTACGAGAAGTTCAGCGCCGCCACCGGCGCGGCCGGTATCGCCCTCCAGGACCGCGCCATGATGGCCGAGATCCTCGGCGAACTCGGCGAACCGGCCGCCGGTCACCGCTCCCTGGTCGTCCTGCGCGTCGACGACCTCGACGCCTACTGCGAGCAGGTCACCGGGCGCGGGGCCTGCCTGCTGCACGGCCCGGCCCCCATGACTGACCGGATGCGCGTCGCCCACCTCAAGGACCCCGAGGGCAACCTGGTGGAGCTTCAGGAGTGGCTGCTGCTGCGCGTCTGACGGGGCCCGCGCTCCGGGGCGCGTGAGTGGCCGTATGCGCTCTACCGTCGTGGGCCGGACGGTGGCAGGCTGCCCTTCATGGGGGCGTTGAGACGGACTTGGCGTCGGCCACGCGGACAGCGGGTGGTGGCCGTGGCGGGGCTCGCGATGGTCGCCGTGGGCGGAGCCGTGGCCTGTGAGCCGGGCGGGCTGAACACCGCGACCGTGGCCTACACGACGGATCAGACCGTGACGGCCGAGCTGGAGCGGCAGAAGGCCGACGTACGGTGGCTGAACTGCACGGCCTCGTACGACGACGGGGCGAGCCCGAGCCCGAGCGCGAGCGAGCACACCGTCGCCTCCGTCGACTGCAAGGGCGAGACGGACGACGGCAAGGACATCACCGTCACCGGCAGCATCACGCGTGCCGTCAGCGGCGCCTGTGTGCGCGGGGACCTGACCGCCAAGATCGACGGCAGGCAGTGGTTCCACGTCAACGGGCTCGGCAACTGCGAGTCGAAGACCACCCCGCCCGTCAACCGGCCCGGGCAGCCCGGGCCCACCGTCACGGTGACCGTCACCAGGACCGTCTGGTGCCAGGTCGACCCCTCCTGCCGACCCGTCGAGGGCAAGTGATCTTCCGGCCCCGGCGGTTGGCCAAGTGATCGAAACCCCTGGTCTCGGGCGACGTGCGTGCATAGGGTGATCGGGTGACACAGCCAGCGACGTCGCCGTCTCCCGCGTACTTCCGGTATCCGCATCTGCACGGCGAGTCGGTCGCCTTCACCGCCGAGGACGACGTGTGGCTCGCCCCGCTCGACGGCGGCCGGGCCTGGCGGGTGAGCGCCGACAACGTGCCGGTGACCCACCCCAGGATCTCCCCCGACGGCACCACCGTCGCCTGGACCAGCACCCGCGACGGCGCCCCCGAGGTGCACATCGCCCCGGTCGACGGCGGCCCCGGCAAGCGCCTCACCCACTGGGGCAGTTGGCAGACCCAGGTACGCGGCTGGACCCCCGACGGCCAGGTCCTCGCGGTCACCACACACGGCCAGGCGAACCTGCGCCGCAAGTGGGCGCACGCCGTCCCGCTCGACGGCGGACCGGCCGCCCGACTGCCGTACGGCCTCGTCGGCGACGTCGCCCACGGGGATTCGGGCACGGTCGTGGTGTCCTCACCCATGGGACGCGAGGCGGCCTGGTGGAAGCGCTACCGGGGCGGCACGGCGGGCAAGCTGTGGATCGACCGGGACGGCGACGGCGAGTTCGTACGGCTGCACGAAGAGCTGGACGGGAACCTCGAGTACCCGGTGTGGGCGGGGGAGCGGATCGCCTTCCTGTCCGACCACGAGGGCGTCGGCGCGCTGTACTCCTCCCTCCCCGACGGCTCCGACCTGCGACGGCACTCTCCTCTCGACGGCTTCTACGCCCGGCACGCGGCCGGCGACGGCAACCGGGTCGTGTACGCCAGTGCCGGGGAGCTGTGGATCCTCGACGACCTCGACGGCGCCGAACCGCGTCGGCTCGACATCCGCCTCGGCGGTCAGCGCGTCGACCGGCAGCCGTTCCAGGTGAACGCCGCCCGCTGGTTCGGCTCCGGCGCCCCCGACCACACCGCCCGCGGCAGCGCGATCGGCGTCCGCGGTGCCGTGCACTGGGTCACCCACCGCTCCGGCCCCACCCGCGCGCTCGCCGCCGAGCCCGGCGTACGGGCCCGGCTGCCGCGCACCTTCCGCGCGGACGGCGAGGAATGGGTGGTGTGGGTGACGGACGCGGAGGGCGACGACGCCCTGGAGTTCGCGCCCGCCACCGGCCTCGCCCCCGGCGCGACCCCCCGCCGTCTCGCCGCCGGACAGCTCGGCCGCGTCCTCGGGCTCGCGATGGCACCCGACGGCAGCCGGGCCGCCGTCGCCGCCCACGACGGACGTGTGCTGCTCGTCGAGCGGGAGACCGGCGAGGTCCGCGAGGTCGACCGCAGCGAGGACGGGGACGTCTCCGGCCTGGTCTTCTCACCCGACTCCAGCTGGCTCGCCTGGTCGCACCCCGGCCCGCGCCCGCTGCGTCAGCTGCGGCTCGCCAACACCACCGACCTGTCGGTCACCGAGGCGACCCCGCTGCGCTTCCAGGACTACTCCCCGGCCTTCACCCTCGACGGCAGACACCTCGCCTTCCTGTCCAACCGCTCCTTCGACCCGGTCTACGACGAGCACGTCTTCGACCTGGCCTTCGTGGTCGGTGACCGCCCGCACCTGATCACCCTGGCGGCGACCACGCCCTCGCCGTTCGGCCCGCAGCGGCACGGCCGCCCCTTCGAGGCCCCGGACAAGGACGAGACCCCGGAGAGCGAGGGCACCCCGGCCACCCGGATCGACCTGGAGGGCCTGGCCGACCGGATCGTGCCGTTCCCCGTCGAGGCGGCCCGCTACTCCAACCTGCGGGCCGCGAAAGACGGGCTGCTGTGGCTGCGGCACCCGGTACGCGGAGTGCTCGGCTCCTCCCGGGCCACCCCCGACGACCCGGACCCGCACACCGAGCTGGAGCGCTACGACCTCGCCCAGCAGCGCATCGAGCATCTCGCCGCCGACGTCGACCACTTCGCGGTCAGCGGCGACGGCAAGCGGGTCCTGCTCTGGACGGGCGATCGCCTGAAGGTCGTCCCCAGCGACCGGCGCGCCTCCAACGACGACGACAGCGACACCAACATCACCGTCGACCTCACCCGGATCCGGCAACTCGTCGACCCGTCCGCCGAGTGGCGGCAGATGTACGACGAGACCGGCCGGGTCATGCGGGACCACTTCTGGCGCGCGGACATGAGCGGCGTCGACTGGGCCGGCGTCCTCGACCGCTACCGCCCCGTCCTGGACCGGGTCGCCACCCATGACGACCTGGTCGACCTGCTCTGGGAGGTCCAGGGCGAACTCGGCACCTCGCACGCCTACGTCATGCCGCGCGGCGGCCACGGCGGCGGGCCCCGCCAGGGGCTGCTGGGCGCGGACATCTCCCGTCACCAGGACGGCCCCGACGGGTCGGCGCGGTGGCGCATCGACCGCATCCTGCCGACCGAGACCTCCGATCCCGGCGCCCGCTCCCCGCTCGCCGCGCCCGGCGTCGCGGTGCGCGCGGGGGACGCGATCGTCGCGGTGGGGGGCGTCCCGGTCGACCCGGTGACCGGGCCCGGCCCGCTCCTCGTCGGTACGGCGGGCCAGCCGGTCGAGCTGACCATCTCGCCGTCCGGCGGCGGCGAGGTACGGCACGCGGTCGTCGTCCCGGTCGCCGACGAGGAACCCCTGCGGTACCAGGCGTGGGTCGCGGACCGGCGGGCGTACGTGCACGAGAAGTCCGCCGGCCGCCTCGGATACCTGCACGTCCCCGACATGCAGGCGCCCGGCTGGGCCCAGATCCACCGCGACCTGCGGGTCGAGGTCGCCCGCGAGGGCCTGGTCGTCGACGTCCGTGACAACCGGGGAGGGCACACCTCCCAACTCGTCGTCGAGAAACTTGCCCGGCGGATCGTCGGCTGGGCGGTGCCGCGCGGGATGCGGCCGTACAGCTACCCGCAGGACGCGCCCCGCGGGCCGATCGTCGCCGTCGCCAACGAGTTCTCCGGCTCCGACGGGGACATCGTCAACGCGGCGATCAAGGCGCTGGGCATCGGGCCCGTGGTCGGTACCCGCACCTGGGGCGGCGTGATCGGGATCGACAGCCGCTACCGCCTGGTCGACGGCACGCTCATCACCCAGCCGAAGTACGCGTTCTGGCTGGAGAACTACGAATGGGGCGTGGAGAACCACGGCGTCGACCCCGACATCGAGGTCGTACAACGCCCCCAGGACTACGCGGCCGGGCGCGATGTGCAGCTCGACGAGGCGGTGAGGCTGGCATTGGAGGCATTGGAGAACAGCCCGGCTAAAACACCGCCGAGTCTGCCCACCTAAAGGGGCGCGGGGAACGGCGCGACCAGCCACAGACCACCCGCACCCGGCGACGATACGATGCCCCACGAGATCAATCCCGCTCAACCCCCGGAGGGACCATGGCAGGGGAACCGCAGGACGACTGCCTGTTCTGCAAGATCGTCGCGGGTCAGATCCCGGCGACGATCGTCCGTGAGACCGACACGACCGTCGCGTTCCGGGACATCAACCCCCAGGCACCCACCCACATCCTGGTGATCCCGAAGGCCCACCACGTGGACGCCGCCGCGCTCGCCACCGAGGCCCCGGAACTCGCCGCCGCCGTCCTGCGCGAGACGAAGGCCGTCGCCGACGAGGAGAAGCTGGAGAGCTACCGCACCGTCTTCAACACCGGCAGCGGCGCCGGCCAGACCGTCTGGCACGCCCACGCGCACGTCATCGGCGGTCGCGGCATGCAGTGGCCCCCCGGGTGAGTCGTCGTGTCCGTACGTGAGTTGGTGGTTCTCGGCACCGCCAGCCAGGTCCCGACCCGGCACCGCAACCACAACGGCTACCTGCTGCGCTGGGACGGCGAGGGGATCCTCTTCGATCCCGGCGAGGGCACCCAGCGCCAGATGCTGCGCGCCGGGGTCGCCGCGCACGACCTGAACCGGATCTGCGTCACGCACTTCCACGGCGACCACTCGCTGGGCCTCGCCGGGGTCATCCAGCGGATCAACCTCGACCAGGTCCCGCACGAGGTCACCGCCCACTACCCGCGCTCCGGGCAACGGTTCTTCGACCGGCTGCGGTACGCCACCGCCTACCGGGAGACGGTCGAGATCGTCGAGGCGCCGGTCGCGGCCGACGGCGTGATCGCGACGACCGGCGGCTACACCCTTCAGGCCCGCAAGCTCTCCCACCCCGTCGAGTCGTACGGCTACCGCCTCGTCGAGCCCGACGGCCGCCGCATGCTGCCCGACCGGCTCGCCGCGCACGGCATCAAGGGCCCCGACGTCGGCCGCCTGCAACGTGACGGCTCTCTCGACGGCGTCAGCCTCGACGACGTCAGCGAGACGCGGCGCGGGCAGCGGTTCGCGTTCATCATGGACACCCGGCTCTGTGACGGCGTCCACGCGCTGGCCGAGGGCTGCGACCTGCTCGTCATCGAGTCGACCTTCCTCGACGAGGACGAGCGACTGGCCGTCGACCACGGTCATCTGACGGCCGGTCAGGCGGCCCGGGTCGCGCGGGACGCGGGGGTACGCCACCTGGTGCTCACGCACTTCAGCCAGCGGTACGCCGATCCGGAGGAGTTCGAACGGCAGGCCCGGGCCGCCGGCTTCGAGGGCGAGCTGACCGTCGCTCACGACCTCCAGCGCGTCCCAGTTCCGAAACGGCGATAAACCAGCCGTACGATGCTTTGATGTCCCTCCCCAAAGCAGAACTGCACCTCCATATCGAAGGCACCCTGGAGCCGGAGCTGGCTTTCGAGCTGGCCGCGCGCAACGGTGTCGAGCTGCCGTACGCCGACACGGCCGCGCTGCGCGAGGCGTACCAGTTCGAGGACCTCCAGTCCTTCCTGAACCTGTACTACGAACTCATGGCCGTCCTGCGCACCGAGCGGGACTTCGAGGACCTCACCAACGCCTATCTCGCCCGCGCCGCCGCGCAGGGCGTCCGACATGCGGAGATCTTCTTCGACCCGCAAGCGCATCTCGCGCGCGGCGTCTCCATGGACACGGTCGTCGAGGGGCTGTGGCGAGCGCTGAGCGGCAGCGAGGCGAACCACGGCGTGTCCACGCAGCTGATCATGTGCTTCCTGCGGGACGAGTCCGCCGAGTCGGCGCTGCGCACCCTGGAGGCCGCCAAGCCCCACCTCGACCGGATCGTCGGCATCGGGCTCGACTCCGCCGAGGTCGGGCATCCGCCGGTGAAGTTCCGCGAGGTGTACGAGGCCGCCGCCGCCCTCGGTCTGCGGCGGGTGGCGCACGCCGGTGAGGAGGGGCCGCCGGAGTACATCATCGAGGCCCTGGACGTGCTCGGCGTGGAGCGGATCGACCACGGGCTGCGGTGCATGGAGGACGAGGAGCTGGTCGCCCGCCTGGTCCGCGACCGGATCCCGCTGACCCTGTGCCCGCTGTCCAACGTCCGGCTGCGGGCCGTGGACGTCCTCGCCGAGCACCCGCTGCCGGCGATGCTGGAGGCCGGGCTGCTGTGCACGGTCAACTCCGACGACCCGGCCTACTTCGGCGGTTACGCCGGCGACAACTTCGACGCCGTACGCCGGACGCTGGGCCTGAGCGAGGACCGGCTGCGGGAGCTGGCCCGCAACTCCTTCGTCGCGTCCTTCCTGGAACACGACGAGGAGCGGCGGGCGCGCTACCTGGCCGAGGTGGAGGCGTACCAGTTCTCGTAGCCGCCGTCCGGGGCAGGCCCGGTGGGCCTCGGTGGCGTCAGGCTCCCGGGGGCCCCGAGGCCTGCCGGGGGCCCGCCGTGTCATAGGACTGCCGGGCGGGAGCGGCCGGGGTGTCGATCGGGATCTCCACGACCGGGATCTCCGCGACCGGCTGCTCGGGAACGACCTGGGCGAGCGCGTCCGCCGGGGTGCCGGTCGACGCGGCGACCACGACGGTCGGCGTGCCGCCCCGGCGACGCACCGCGCGGGACAGCAGCGGGCGCCCGGTGGTGTGCAGGGCCACGGCGGTCAACGGGACGGTGATGACGAGCAGCCCGAGGCCGAGGATCACGCCCATCGCCGGGAAACCGGCCCGCGCGGACAGCAGGCTGCCGGCCAGCGGGCCCGCCGCGGTGCCGAGCGAGGACGCGGAACCGACCAGCACCGCCCAACGCCCGCGCGGGTCGAGGGAGGCGGCGAGGCCGAGCACGTACGACAGGACGATCGGGTAGAGCGTGTTCCAGGCGATCTCGCCGGTCGCGAAGCCGGTCAGGTCGGTGGCGGAGGCGCTGAGGGCGATGCAGCCCGCGATGAGGGCGGTGCCCACGCCGACCGGCAGGGCCCGGCCCAGCCGCGGCCCGAGCGCGCCCGCGCCCAGGACTCCCAGGAGCCCGGCGCCCAGCGCCACGGCGAAGACGGCGCCGACGGTGGCTTCGGACAGACCCGCCTGGGTGAGACCTATGCGGCCGCTGACGCCCCACAGGGAGTTCTGCGCGAGGGACCACAGGAGCAGCGCGGCGGCCAGGACCAGCCCGGCGCGGAGGTGGGGCAGCGCTTCCTGCGGGCTGCGGGCCTGCCGGGTCGCGGTCGTACGTTCCGGGAGGCGGCCGGTCACCGGCCAGACCGCGAGCGCGGTGAGGGCGATCGCGGCGGGCGGCTGCCCGTGCCCGGGGCCGAGGTGCGGCACCGTCAGGTAGACCACGCCCGCGAGTGCGGAGACGCTCAGCAGACCCAGGGTGGTGATGCGGTGCGGGTCCCGCTGGGCGGCGATTCCGGTGGCGGCGACCGTGGTGGCCGTACCGGATCCGAAGCCGCCCAGCACGGCGCCGGCGACGACCGCGGGGACGGACGAGGTGAGGGCGGCGGTGCCGTAGCCGAGGACGGCCAGCGTGAGTCCGAGGCGGGCCAGCGCCCGGGCGCCGATCCGCTCGACCCGGGAGGCGAGCACGAAGCCCGCCGAGGCCGAACTCAGCAGCAGGGCACTGCCGACGGCGCCCGCCTGCGTGGCGGACAGCGGAAGACCGGAGTCCAGCCTGCCGACGGTGGTGGGGAGGAGGTAGGGGGCGAGGTACCCGGCCGTGAAAAGGGCGACGAGGGGCCAGGGCGTGGTGGTGCGGGCGAACACGGGCGTTCCCAGGGCATGCGAAAGAAGCGGCTCAGAAGGGGGTGGGGCGCAGGCCGTCGACGGACAGGAACGCGCGGCCAATTTGTATCAAGCACCTAGTCGCGAGAAGAAACGCGGGAGGTGTGATGTGGCGCACGTTGCGTTTGTGGTGTGTGAGGTCGGGTAGACGAGCGACTTTTTCCAGGTGGCCGAGGGTCGGATCCCGCGGCTATCGCCAGTGCGGAGCGCCTCCCGCGCCCGGGGCCGCTGCCTCGATCCCGGCCCGGATCTCCCGCATCACCGTGACGATCCGCGCCTCGTGCTCCGGCGTCAGCCGGGCCACCGGCACCGAGCAGCTGACGGCGTCCTGGGCGGGGGAGTCGTACCGCAGGGCGAAGCCGAAGCCGACGATGCCGAGCACGCCCTCCTCGCGGTCCACGGAGTAGCCCCGGGACCGCACGGCGGCGAGGTCCGCCAGCAGGGACGACCGGTCGGTGTGCGAGTTCGGGGTGAGTGCCTCGTAGGGACCCTCGGGCAGCTCGGCGTCGTCCCGTTCGGCCAGCAGGGCCTTGCCCAGCGCGCCCGCGTGAGCCGGCAGCCGACGCCCGACCCGGCTGATGGTCCGCAGGTACTCGTGCGACTCGCGCGTCGCCAGATAGGTCACCCCTCGCCCGTCGAGGCGCCCCAGGTGGATCGTCTCGCCCAGCGCCTGGGACGCCTCGTCGAGATACGGCCGCACCACACGCACCCGCGGGTCGGAGTCGAGGTAGCTGGTGCCGGTGAGCAGGGCGTGGATGCCGATGCCGTAGAGGGAGCCGGTGGCGTCCGTGCGCACCCAGCCGCGTGAGATCAGGGTCTTGAGCAGCGCGTACATCGAGCTGCGGGGTACCTCCAGGGCGTCCGCGAGCTCCTGGAGGCGCGCCGGCCGGTCACCGCGGGCGGCGAGCAGTTCGAGCAGCTCGACCGTGCGCGCGGCCGACTTCACCTCACGGACGCCGGCTGTCTCTGACATGGGTCGATCGTAAGCGGGAGTGACCGGAGCATTGACGGGTTTCGTTCGCGTATCTAACCTTCATCTTCATACATGGATAACGTCTACATGGGGAGATGGCACGGTCACCGCTCACGGATCCCTCGGACGTCGACGACTGACCGACCTCGAACCGCTCCCGACCACCGGACCCGACCTCGTAGGAGCCGCCCTGTGACCCGCGATCTCACCATCACCGAGGTACGGCTGACGCCGATCCTGGTCGCCGATCCGCCGCTGCTGAACACCCAGGGCGTGCACCAGCCGTACACCCCCCGGCTGATCGTGGAGATCGTGACGGCGGACGGGATCACCGGTGTCGGCGAGACCTACGGCGACACGAAGTACCTGGAGCTGGCGCGGCCGTTCGCCACCAAACTGATCGGCCGTCAGGTCAGTGATCTGAACGGCCTGTTCACCGTCGCCGACGAGGTGGCCGTCGACGGGGCCCGCGTCACCGGGCAGGTCGACGTCGGTGGACTGCGGGGCGTCCAGACCGCCGACAAACTCCGCCTGTCCGTCGTCTCCGGCTTCGAGGTCGCCTGCCTCGACGCCCTCGGCAAGTCCCTCGGCCAGCCCGTGCACGCCCTGCTCGGCGGCAAGCTCCGGGACACCGTCGAGTACAGCGCGTACCTCTTCTACCGGTGGGCCGACCATCCGCAGGGCGTGGCCGCCGAGAAGGACGACTGGGGTGCCGCCGTCGACCCGGCCGGCGTCGTCGAGCAGGCCCGGAGGTTCACCGAGCGGTACGGCTTCACCTCCTTCAAGCTCAAGGGGGGCGTCTTCCCGCCGGACGAGGAGATCGCGGCCGTCCGCGCCCTGGCCGAGGCGTTCCCCGGGCACCCCCTCCGCCTGGACCCCAACGGCGCCTGGAGCGTGGAGACTTCGCTGAAGGTCGCCGAGGAACTCGGGGACGTCCTGGAGTACCTGGAGGACCCCACCCTCGGCACGCCGGCCATGGCCGAGGTGGCCGCGCGGCTGCGAGAGGCGGCGCGAGGCGACTCGGGCGAGGGTGATGGTGAGCGACGGGCGGGCCTGCCGCTCGCCACCAACATGTGCGTGACGACCTTCGCCGAGATCAAGGAGGCGTTCACCCGGGACGCCGTCCAGGTGGTGCTCTCCGACCACCACTACTGGGGCGGGCTGCGCAACACGCAGCAACTCGCCGCGATCTGCCGCACGTTCGGGGTCGGGGTGTCCATGCACTCCAACACCCACCTGGGCATCTCGCTGGCCGCCATGACCCATGTGGCGTCCACCGTCCCGAACCTCCACCACGCCTGCGACTCGCACTACCCCTGGCAGTCGGAGGACGTCCTCACCGAACGGCTGACCTTCGAGAACGGCAGGGTCACCGTGTCGGACGCGCCCGGCCTCGGCGTCGAACTCGACCGCGACAAGCTCGCGGTCCTGCACCGACGGTGGTTCGACGACGACGGCTCACTGCGAGAGCGCGACGACGCGGCGGCGATGCGCATCGCCGACCCGGAGTGGGCCACGCCGCCGGTGCCGCGCTGGTAGCGGCCGCGGGGGCGGACGGGCGCGACGGGGCCGGCGAGGAGCCCGTCGGGGCCGGTTCAGGGGCGTCGGACGGCGGGCCTGACGCGATCTGCCGCCCGGGTCCGGTGTGACACCTGCGTGGTTGTCGGTGGCGTGGTGCAGACTGGCCTGATCCGTACCTCGTCAGGGAGCGCACCGTGATCGCGTCCACCGCGTCCATCGGAGAGGACCACCGCGACCAGCCCAGGGTCGACCCGCTGGCCGCCCTGCGCAGGCCGGACGACCCGCCCTGGGACGTCTACCTCACCGGCCCGGTGTTCCTCGACATCATCTTCACCGGGCTCGACTCCGCCCCGGTGCGCGGGACGGAGTCCTGGGCCCGCGGCATGGGGTCGAGCCCCGGCGGCGTGGCGAACATGGCGACCGCGCTGGCCAGGCTCGGCCTGCGCACCTCGCTGGCGGCCGCGTTCGGCGACGACCACTACGGCGAGTACTGCTGGGACACCCTGGAGCAGGGCGAGGGCATCGACCTCACCCCCTCCCGCACGGCCCCCGGCTGGCACTCCCCGGTCACCGTCTCCATGGCGTACGAGGGCGAGCGCACCATGGTCTCCCACGGCCACGAGCCGCCCCCTGAGGAGCCCGCGCCGGACTGCCCGCCCCGCGCGCGTGCCGCCATCGCCTCCCTCACGCCCGGCACCCGCGCTCCCTGGATCGCGCAGGCCGCGGGCAAGGGCACCCGGATCTTCGCCGACGTCGGCTGGGACGACACCGGGGCCTGGGATCTGGCGGGGCTCGCCGACCTCGAACACTGCGAGGCGTTCCTGCCGAACGCGCAGGAGGCGATGCGGTACACCGGCACCGACTGCCCCCGGGCCGCGGCGCACGCGCTCACCGCTCACGTACCGCTCGCCGTGGTCACCCTCGGTGCGGACGGCGCGTACGCGGTGGACCGGCGGACGGGGGAGACGGCGGAGGTCCCGGCCATCGAGGTGGAGGCACTCGATCCGACCGGTGCGGGGGACGTCTTCGTGGCGGGCTTCGTCACCGGCACGCTGGCGGGGTGGCCGCTCGCCGACCGGCTGGCGTTCGGCGGTCTCACGGCCGCGTTGTCCGTGCAGGAGTTCGGGGGCTCGTTGTCGGCCCCGGGCTGGTCCGAGATCGGCGCGTGGTGGCGGAAGGTGCAGTCGGTGCAAGGGCAGGAGCCGACGGCGCTGCGGCGCTACGGGTTCCTGGCCGGGCTGGTGCCACAGCAGGCCGGGCGGCCGTGGCCGTTGCGGCGGGCGGTGCCGACGATCGGGTTCGGCCGCTCGACGTGAGCGTCCTCGCCGCCGTCGCCCCCAGGCTCCCGGCGGGGACGGTGAAAAGCCCTACGGCGTTGTCAGTGCACCGTCGTACCCTTGGTATCGCGAGGCCGCTCTCAGCTACGCGGCCGTGACGAGGAGGAACCGCAGGCCTACAGCGCCGGCCCATGACTCAGACACCCACAGCTCACACACCCGCGCAGGGGCAGGCCAAAGCGCAGTTCACCGTCCCCGCCCAGCACCCCATGGTGACCGTGCTGGGTTCCGGCGACTCCTTGCTGCGCGTGATCGAGAAGGCCTTCCCGGCCGCCGACATCCACGTCCGGGGCAACGAGATCAGCGCGGTCGGCGCGGCCGCCGAAGTCGCGCTCATCCAGCGCCTGTTCGACGAGATGATGCTGGTGCTCCGCACCGGACAGCCGATGACGGAGGACGCAGTGGAACGCTCGATCGCCATGCTCAGAGCCAGTGAGAACGGCGAGAGCGAGGGCCAGGAGACACCGGCCGAGGTGCTCACGCAGAACATCCTCTCCTCGCGTGGCCGCACGATCCGCCCCAAGACCCTCAACCAGAAACGGTACGTCGACGCGATCGACAAGCACACGATCGTCTTCGGCATCGGCCCCGCCGGCACCGGCAAGACCTACCTCGCCATGGCCAAGGCGGTGCAGGCCCTGCAGTCCAAGCAGGTCAACCGCATCATCCTGACCCGCCCCGCGGTGGAGGCGGGGGAGCGGCTCGGATTCCTCCCGGGCACGCTCTACGAGAAGATCGACCCGTATCTGCGCCCGCTGTACGACGCGCTGCACGACATGCTCGACCCGGACTCGATCCCGCGGCTGATGGCGGCGGGGACGATCGAGGTCGCGCCGCTGGCGTACATGCGTGGTCGCACCCTCAACGACGCCTTCATCATCCTGGACGAGGCCCAGAACACCAGCCCCGAACAGATGAAGATGTTCCTCACCCGGCTCGGCTTCGACTCGAAGATCGTGATCACGGGTGACGTGACCCAGGTGGACCTGCCCAGCGGTACGAAGTCCGGTCTGCGTCAGGTTCAGGACATCCTCGAAGGCCTCGACGACGTGCACTTCTCGCGGCTCACCTCCCACGACGTCGTACGGCACAAGCTGGTCGGCCGTATCGTCGACGCGTACGAGAAGTACGACAGCCAGAACGGTACGGAGAACGGCACCCACAAGGGCGCCCGTGACAAGCGGAAGTAGACCAGCGCGACCATGTCGATCGACGTCAACAACGAGTCCGGAACCGAGGTCGACGAGCAGGCGATCCTCGACATCGCCCGCTACTCGCTCGCCCGGATGCGCATCCACCCGCTCTCCGAACTCTCGGTGATCGTCGTGGACGCGGACGCCATGGAGCAGTTGCACATCCAGTGGATGGACCTGCCGGGGCCCACCGACGTCATGTCCTTCCCGATGGACGAACTGCGTCCGCCGTCGAAGGACGACGACGAACCCCCGCAGGGCCTCCTCGGCGACATCGTGCTGTGCCCCGAGGTCGCCAAGAGGCAGGGCGAGGAAGCCGAGACGCAGCACTCCATGGACGAGGAGCTGCAACTGCTCACCGTCCACGGAGTGCTGCACCTGCTGGGCTACGACCACGAGGAGCCCGACGAGAAGGCCGAGATGTTCGGCCTGCAGGCGGCCATCGTGGACGGCTGGCGCGCGGAGAAGGGCCTGACCGGTCCGTCCCCCGCCCCGACCGTCTCATGAGCCCCGCCCTCGTCTCCGGCGCCATCGCCCTGGTCGTCGTCGCCTGGCTCGCCGCCTGCGCGGAGGCGGGCCTGGCCCGCGTCTCCAGCTTCCGGGCGGAGGAGGCCGTACGGACCGGCCGACGCGGCAGCGCGAAGCTCGCCCAGATCGCCGCCGACCCGACCCGCTACCTCAACGTGGCGCTGCTGGTGCGGGTCGCCTGCGAGATGGCGGCCGCCGCGCTCGTCACCTACGCCTGTCTGCGGCAGTTCGACGGCACCACCGAGGCGCTCCTGGTCGCGATCGGGGTGATGGTCCTCGTGTCGTACGTCGCCGTCGGCGTCTCCCCGCGCACCATCGGCCGCCAGCACCCGCTGAACACGGCGACGGCGGCGGCGTACATCCTGCTGCCGCTGGCGAGGATCATGGGCCCCGTCCCGTCCCTCCTCATCCTCATCGGCAACGCGCTCACTCCCGGCAAGGGCTTCCGGCGCGGCCCCTTCGCCTCCGAGGCGGAGCTGCGCGCGCTGGTCGACCTCGCGGAGAAGGAGTCGCTGATCGAGGACGAGGAGCGCCGCATGGTGCACTCGGTCTTCGAGCTGGGCGACACGCTCGTACGGGAGGTCATGGTCCCGAGGACCGACCTCGTCGTCATCGAGCGCTACAAGACGATCCGTCAGGCGCTGACCCTGGCGCTCAGGTCGGGCTTCTCGCGCATCCCGGTCACCGGCGAGAACGAGGACGACATCGTCGGGATCGTGTACCTGAAGGACCTGGCCCGCAAGACGCACATCAACCGGGACGCGGAGAGCGAGCTGGTGTCGACGGCGATGCGTCCGGCGGCTTTCGTCCCCGACACCAAGAACGCCGGTGACCTGCTGCGCGAGATGCAGCAGGACCGCAACCACGTGGCCGTGGTCATCGACGAGTACGGCGGCACCGCCGGCATCGTCACCATCGAGGACATCCTCGAGGAGATCGTCGGGGAGATCACCGACGAGTACGACCGCGAACTCCCGCCCGTCGAGGACCTCGGCGACGACCGCCACCGGGTCACCGCCCGCCTAGACATCACCGACCTCGGCGAGCTGTACGGGCTTGAGGAGTACGACGACGAGGACGTGGAGACCGTCGGCGGCCTGCTCGCGAAGGCCCTGGGCCGCGTGCCCATCGCCGGGGCCTCGTCGGTCGTGGAACTGCCCGACGGGCGTGAGCTGCGGCTGACGGCGGAGGCGGCGGCCGGACGCCGGAACAAGATCGTGACGGTGCTGGTGGAGCCGGTGAGCCCGGCGGAGAAGCCGGATGACGAGGAGACGAAACCGGAGTGACGCCCCAGGAGCTGCGCGCGTTCTGCCTGTCCTTCAACGAGGCCGTGGAGGAGTTCCCGTTCCGGCCGGAGATCTCCGTCTTCAAGGTGCTGGGCAAACTCTTCGCCCTGACCACGCTGGACGCCCGCCCCCTCACGGTCAACCTCAAGTGCGACCCGGAGGACGCGATCCGGCTGCGCGGCGAACACCCCGGACTGATCGTCCCCGGCTACCACATGAACAAGCGGCACTGGAACACGGTGACGGCGGACGGCGACCTGCCGGACGGGCTGGTCCGGGAGCTCGTCGAGGACTCCTACGACCTGGTGGTGGCGGGGTTGCCGCGGGCGCAGCGGCTTCGGCTGGACCGTCCATGAGACCTGGTCCGACGACGGCCCGGCCGCTCTTCGTATGCTCAGTTCATGACTGACAGCGCGCTTGACCCCGAAGACCGCAAGATCGTCACCCTGGCCCGTTCGGCGCGGGCCCGCAACGGTGTGCCCGAGGGGGCGGCCGTGCGGGACGAGACGGGACGTACGTATGTGGCCGGGACCGTGGCCCTGGACTCGCTGAAGCTCAGCGCGCTGCAGACGGCCGTGGCGATGGCGGTGGCGTCCGGGGCGAAGTCGTTGGAGGCGGCGGCGGTGGTCACGGAGGCGGAGACGGCCTCCGCGGCGGACCTCGCGGCGGTGCGGGACCTGGGCGGCGTCGGCACGCCGGTTCTGGTGGCGGGACCCGACGGTGCCGTGCGGCTGACGGCGTCGGCGGGCTGAGGGGTCCTCGCGCTATGAGCCGCGATGACATCGCGGCTCAACGCCCCCCCGTCCCGCGCGGCTGTTCATGCTGCTGCCTGTATCGCCGGCCGGTGCCCCGCGAGTAGGCCGGAAATCGGCCTTGCAAGCCCTTGCCAACCGCGCATCAATGAACGTATCCCCTGACGGCCCGTCAGATTCGAGCCGCCGCAGCTGACCGCACCCACTGCCAAAGCCGACGGCCGTCAACGCGCACTCCCAGAGAACACGAAGGGAGCTCATCCCCATGAGAGGCAAGCGCACAACCACGGGTGCGGCAGTACTGGTCGGGGCCCTCGCGGTCACCGGCCTGGCGTTCGCGCCCACCGCGGCCGCCGTCACCCCGACGACGGCGACGATCAACGCCAGTTGCGGACTGTTCGGCGGCGGGGCGGCCACCCTGACCGCGACGCAGAACGGCACCGCGGCCACCATCACCCTCTCGTCCACCGCCATCAAGACCCCGCTCGCACTGGCGGCGGACTCCATCACCTCCAAGCTCACCATGGTGAGGGCGAGCGGCGGCACCGTCGTCTTCAGCGGGAAGAAGAACCCGGCCATGGCCGCCCAGGACCCGGTCACCGTCGGGCCGCTCAGTGGCACCGTGGCCTCCGGCGACAGTCTGGAGTTCTACGGCGGCTCGCTGCAGATGACCATCTTCGGTATCTCCGTCACCTGTACGGCGAGCGCGAAGCAGTCGCCGGGCCCGTTCGTGTTCGACTGAGGGTCCGGCCGAGGTCCGGCCGGGCTCCCGGACGGCCGGACGGCCGAGCGCTCTCCTGAGTGATCTGTTCCGGATGCCGCAGAGAACTGATGGTTCGTCAGTTCTCTGCGGCATCTGCATTGACTTCTCGCGCGGCCTCCAGGTCAATGGCCCCCTGTCGGCGCAGAAGAGACGCTGCGCCCGCATCCCTCAGGAGGGGGCACGCATGGGTCCGACACTCCGAAGACCACGCCGGCGCCGTTGGGCGTCGCTGCTCGCGGTGACCGCGGTCGCGGTCACCGCGGGCGGGGCGTTGGCCTGCCCGGCAGGTGCGGCGGGTACGAACGTGGACTTCGCCACGCACTGCATACCACCCGCGATCGCGGGCATCCCGCCGATCGACGGCACCACCACCGGAAATGTCTCGGTGGACACCACCACCCCCAAGGTCGGCGACACGGTCACCGTCACGTACACCGTGGTCACCGCGGCCGCCAGCAACCCCACCGAGCTCGCCCTGCCGGCCGACATCATGACCCCGACCGGCAAGGTCACCCTCGGTGGCGCGCAGACCGGGGACGTGACGGTCGCGGGGCCGAAGAAGAACGAACCGGTGCCCGGCAAGGGCGCCTTCCCGTCGTTCTCCATGACCGGCACCTTCAAGGTCACCCAGCCCGGTGCGATCACGCTCTCGCCGGGCGACTACAACATCCACACCAGCTACATCATGGAGCTGGACACCCCGTGCACGGTGATCACTCCGCCCGCGCCGGTCTCCGAGACCGTCACCGCGACGGACTCGACCCCCGTCAACCAGCGTGCCATCACGCTGGGTTCGGCCTCCGGGAACGCGGGTGACAGCGTCACCGTCAACGGCACCGGCTTCACGCCCGGCGCGACCGTCACCCTGGCCGGACGCTCCGGGGACAAGCAGACCAAGGACACCGCGACCGTGACCGCGGACGCCAAGGGCACCTTCAGCGGACCGCTCGTCGTCAACGACAAGACGACGACCGGGATCGTGGCGTACGAGGGCGCCTCCTGGGACGAGAAGAAGGGCGCAGGTCCCGCGGCCTACGCCGTGGGCGGCACCACACCACCCACGCCCGACGGCAGCCAGAAACTGACGACCACGGTGAAGGCGGGGACACTGTCCATGACCCAGGCCGGCAACGCCGTCGCGCTGTCGGCGGTCGACTTCGGCAAGGGCGGGGCGTCCACCGGTTCCCTCAACAAGGTGACCGTCCGCGACTTCCGCGGCGGACCCGCGGGCTGGTCCCTGACCGGCAAGGTCACCGACTTCACCAACGCCAAGTTCACCGGTCCCAGCGCCAAGATCGACGCCGGGAAGCTGAGCTGGACCCCGGCCTGCGAGACCAAGGCCGGCAGCCCCAGCACCTGCAAGGCGGGCTCGGCCGGCACGGTGGGCAGCTCGGGAGCGACCCTGGCGTCGGCCCCGGACGGCACGCTCACCGGCGGTGAGTTCTCCGTGGATGCCGGACTCTCCCTGGACGTCCCGGCGTTCACCCCCGCGGGCTCCTACTCCGCTGTCCTCACGCTCACGCTCACCTAGGGCCTGTCGTTTGGATCAAGCCGCAGACGCGGGGTCTGGCACGCCCATCTGCCGCGTTGTCGTCGGTTGCCGATGCTCCGCATCGACGCCCTCCTCCGCCTTGCAGCTGCACGCGCCAGACCCCGCTCACCGGCATCGACCAGCACCGTCAGTTTCCTGCGGCCTGATCCAAACGACAGGCCCCGAGTCCGACGGCACGGGCGCCCGCACCCGCCCGTCGCCTCCGTCCACGACCGCGGGGGCCGCACCCATGCGCAAGTTCTCCGTCCTCCTCCTGGGCCTGCTGCTCCTGGCCATGACAGCCGGGCCCGCCCACAGCGCCGACAACGGCAGCTGGTCGGTCTTCCCAGCCTCCTCACAGATCGCCGAGCGCCCGTACTTCTACCTCTCCGCCGACCCCGGTACGAGCCTGCGGGACAAGGTCGTCGTCGCCAACAAGACCGGCCGCCCGCTGACCTTCCGCCTCTACGCCGCCGATGCCTACAACACCGCCCGCGACGGCGGTTTCGCCGTACGGACGCGGCAGGAGAAGCAGCGCGGGGTGGGCGCGTGGGCGAAGCCCGCCCGCACCCGGGTCACCGTCCCCGCGCACGGCAAGGTCACCGTGCCGTTCACCCTGAACGTGCCGGAGGGCGCCGAACCCGGCGACCACCCGGGCGCGTTGGTCGCACTCGACGAGCGGGTCGACAACGGCGACGGCTCCCTCGCGCTCGGCGTGCAACGGGCCGTCGGCTCCCGGATCTATCTGCGGGTCGGCGGGCCCACGCTCCCCGCGATCGCCGTCGAGGACGTCCGGGTCACCCACGACCAGCCGCTCGTTCCCGGTCTCGGCGACAGCACCGCCACGGTCTCCTACACCCTCCACAACACCGGCAACGTCACCCTCGACCCCAAGGTGGAGCTGCGCGCGCGGGGCCTGTTCGGGCGCACGCTGCTCACCCGCGACCTGGACCGGATCCCCGCCGAGCTGCTGCCCGGTCAGCGCGTACGGCTCAGCGAACCCTGGCGCGGCGCGCCCCAGCTCGACTGGGGCGACGTGACGCTCACAGCGAGCGCGCAGCACACCCGCGAGTCGGCGAACGCGTCCTTCTTCGCGCTGCCGTGGCTGGTGGCGGCGGTACTGGCCGTGGCCTCGGTGGTGGGAGCCGTCCTGCTGGTCAGAGCGCGTCGGGACCGCGCTCGCCCGTCCGTACCCGGACGACCGTCTCCACCGGCACCGCCCACACCTTCCCGTCCCCGATCTTCCCCGTCTGCGCGGCCTTGACGATCGCGTCGATGACGGCATCCGAGTCGGCGTCCCCGACGACGACCTCGATCCGGACCTTGGGGACCAGGTCGACCTGGTACTCGGCGCCCCGGTAGACCTCGGTGTGGCCGCGCTGACGGCCGTAGCCACTGGCCTCGGTCACGGTCAGACCGTGCACGCCGAGCTCCTGGAGGGCGGTCTTGACCTCGTCGAGACGGTACGGCTTGACGATCGCGGTGATGAGCTTCATGCCTGGGGCTTGACCTTCTGCGCGGAGGGAAGGACGGACGCGGTGACCGGGGCTCCGTGGCCCAGGACGCCGTGATCGTATGCGCTCTCGGCGTGCACCGTAAGGTCCAGACCGGTGTACTCCTGCTCCTCGCTCGCGCGCAGGCCCACCGTCTTGTCGATCAGCTTGCCGATGCCGTACGTCACGACGAAGGCGTACGTCCCCACGGCGAGCACGGCCACCAGCTGCTTGCCGAGCTGCGCCAGGCCCCCGCCGTAGAGGAGCCCCTCGGGCCCGCCGGTCATCGACTCGATGGCGAAGACCCCGATGAGGAGGGTGCCGATGACCCCGCCGACCAGGTGGACGCCGACGACGTCCAGGGAGTCGTCGTAGTTCAGCCTGAACTTCCAGCCCACCGCGTACGAGCAGACCGTGCCCGCGGCGAGACCGACGACCAGGGCGCCGAGCAGGGAGACGGAACCGCAGGACGGGGTGATCGCGACCAGGCCCGCGACCGCGCCGGAGGCGGAGCCCAGGGTGGTCGGGTGGCCGTCGCGCTTCTGCTCCACGAAGAGCCAGCCGAGCAAGCCCGTACAACCGGCCGCGAGGGTGTTCAGGAACGCGGCCGCGGCCAGGCCGTTCGCGCCGAGGGCCGAACCGGCGTTGAAGCCGAACCAGCCGAACCAGAGCAGACCCGCGCCCAGCATCACCATGGGCAGGTTGTGCGGGCGCATCGCGTCCTTCTTGAAACCCAGTCGCGGGCCGAGGACCAGGCACAACGCGAGGCCGGAGGCACCGGAGACGATCTCCACGGGCAAACCGCCCGCGAAGTCCAGGGCGCCGAGCCGGTCGAGGATCCAGCCGCCCGGGCCCCAGACCCAGTGGGCGACCGGAACGTATACGAGCAACGCCCAGACGGGCACGAACAGCAGCCACGCGCCGAACTTCGCGCGGTCCGCGATCGCGCCGCTCACCAGGGCGGCCGTGATGATCGCGAAGGTGAGCTGGAAGGTCGCGAAGAGGAGGGTGGGGACGGTGCCGTGGACGCTGTCGGGGCCGAGGCCGGACATCCCGGCGTGCTCCAGACCGCCGATGAGCCCGCCGCCGATGTCGTCCCCGAACGTGAGGGAGTATCCGGCGGCCAGCCACACCACCGTGACCAGGGCGATCGACACGAAGCTCATCATCAGCATGTTGAGGACGCTCTTGGTGCGGACCATGCCGCCGTAGAACAGGGCCAGGCCCGGGGTCATCAGCAGGACGAGGGCGGTGGCGGCGAGCAGCCAGGCGGTGTCGCCGGTGTCGATGCGCTCTGCGGCCAGGGGCACGGCGAGGATCACGGTCGTCTCCAACGGTGTGGGGGCTCGTCAGAGAGTCACCGGCCCGCGTTTCGGGTTGTGCACGGGTGTGTTTCCGGCGCGTTTCGTTGCGTGGGGGTTTCGGGAAGCTCACGGGGAGGGCTGGGGGCGGACGCTTGTGCGGCGGGGCTCATTGGATCAGGGAGAATGGGCGCCATGAGCGTTCGCAGTCAGTCATCCGAGCCGTCGGCGTCGTCGGCCGCACCCCACCGCGCCGGCTTCGCCTGCTTCGTGGGCCGCCCCAACGCGGGCAAGTCCACCCTCACGAACGCTCTGGTCGGGCAGAAGGTGGCGATCACCGCGAACCAGCCGCAGACGACGCGGCACACGGTACGGGGGATCGTGCACCGGCCCGACGCCCAGCTGATCCTGGTGGACACCCCCGGGCTGCACAAGCCGCGCACGCTGCTCGGTGAGCGACTGAACGACGTCGTACGGACCACCTGGGCCGAGGTCGACGTGATCGGTTTCTGTCTGCCGGCGAACGAGAAACTCGGTCCCGGTGACCGCTTCATCGCGAAGGAACTGGCGGGGATCAAGAAGTCCCCGAAGGTCGCGATCATCACGAAGACGGACCTCGTCGACTCCAAGACGCTGGCCGAGCAGCTGATCGCGGTCGACCAGCTCGGCAAGGAGCTGGGCATCGAGTGGGCCGAGATCGTCCCGGTGTCGGCGACCGCGAACAAGCAGGTCGACCTGCTGGCGGACCTGCTGATCCCGATGCTGCCCGAGGGCCCGGCGCTCTACCCCGAGGGCGACCTCACCGACGAGCCCGAGCAGGTCATGATCGCGGAGCTGATCCGTGAGGCCGCGCTGGAGGGTGTGCGCGACGAGCTTCCGCACTCCATCGCCGTCGTCGTGGAGGAGATGCTCCCCCGGGAGGACCGTCCCGCCGACAAGCCCCTCCTCGACATCCACGCCTTCGTCTACATCGAGCGGCCCAGCCAGAAGGGCATCATCATCGGCCCCAAGGGCAAGCGGCTGAAGGACGTCGGCATCAAGTCACGCAAGCAGATCGAGGCGCTGCTGGGGACGCCGGTCTTCCTCGACCTCCACGTGAAGGTCGCGAAGGACTGGCAACGGGACCCACGACAGCTGCGCAAGCTCGGCTTCTAGGACAGGTCCCGGCGTTCACCCGCCCAGCGCAGGAGCGTTGCCGTTGCCTCCGCTCGGTCTTTGGGGGTGAGGGCCGCGATGGTGGTGTGGTGGTCGGTGCCGGGAGCCAGGTAGCGGCGGGAGTCGGTGCCGCGGCCCGGGCGGAAGGGCTCGGCCACTGCGGGGTCCTGGGCGCCGTCGACGAAGAGGAGGCGGCTGCCCTCCCGGCGGACCCAGCGGTCGATGTCGGGCATCGCGCCGCGGTCGAAGCGCAGCGGGATGTCACGGGGCACGAAGTTGCGCGGCTCGATGGCGTCCGCATAGCGCAACAGGCCCTTCAGGTGACCGGTGGGGACGGCAAGGTACCCCAGCTGTGTGCCCAGTTGGTAGAAGTACGGAATGTAGTCCCGTGCGACCTGGTCGGCGTAGACCGGGAGTACCGCGGTGGAGTCCAGCCAGGCGTAGAGCTCGTCGGTCGACGCGTCCGGGGCGGGCACCGAGGCGCAGTCCGCGGACCCGTGGTTCTGCCAGAACATCAGCGGAGCGCGCAGCACCGCCGTCTCGAAGGCCTTGTCGGCGCCGCCCACGATCCGGAACGTGTCGCCCGTGGACGCCGCCCAGGCCTCGTAGCGGGCGACCATCTCGTCCCGGCGCAGGAGTGCCTGCCGCTGCGCCGCCGCCAGGGCCTCGCGGCATGAGGCCGTGCCGACGGTCTCCAGGAACCGGAGATAGGCGGAGTCGTCACGGTCGTCGACGTTGTTCGGGGCCGAGTACGCGACGGTGCCGTCCACGTCGTCCGGGTGGAACCGGCGGTGGTAGACGGAGGTCATCCCTCCCTTGCTGCCGCCCGTCGAGATCCACACCCCGCGATACAGCTGCCTGAACAGCCGCACGACACGGTGGTGGTCGTCGGCGGCCTGCCGGACGGTCAGCCGCGACCAGTCCTCGGTCGCCGGCCGGGAGGTGCCGAAGAAGCGGTGCTCGACTCCGATCTGGTTGCCGTCGAGCAGCACGGTCGGCTCGGCCCGGCGCGGTGACAGCGGCAGGTCGTAGCCCGTCGTGAACAGCACCGTGGGCCGGTCCGCCGACCTGTGGAGCAGGGTCAGGCGCTGCTCGAAGGTGCCTGCCGACGGATGTGCGTGATCGACCGGCTGGCGCAGGCCAAGGACGAAGAAGCGGTACCCCGGGTCCGCAGCCGGCCGCTCCTCGATCACCCGCAGGCCGGGGAGCGAGTGCAGGGCGTCGAGTATGTCGCCCTGACGGGACCCCGCCCCGTCGGTCGTCCCCGCCGCGAGTGCTGTCGTCGGCGCCGCGGGCGCGGCTCCCGTCAGGGCGAGAACCCCGGCCACCACAGCCACCGCTGCCGTCCATGGACGTCTGTTTCCCGTTCGCATCGCGACCCCTTTTCACCGTCTCTCACCGACCGCCTCAGTACAGCCGCCCGACGGCCGGAGGAGATCCCCCGCGGGCGGGGGACGCGTCCCCCGCAGGGGGGAGAAAGGGGCGAGGAGGAGTCCGGACGGTCGGGACGGACCGGGACCCCGGTTCAGTCGGCGTGCTGCGCCCGCAGCAGCTCCTTGAACCACCCGTACGACGACTTGGGGGTCCGTGCGAGCGTCTCGAAGTCCACGTGGACCAGTCCGAACCGCCGTGCGAACCCCTCCGCCCACTCGAAGTTGTCCAGCAGGGACCACACGAAGTAGCCGCGGACATCCACACCCGCCCGCGACGCCTCGTGCAGCGCACGGATGTGGCCGTCGAGGTAGGTGATCCGGGCCTGGTCGTCCACGCCCTCGTACGAGCAGCCGTTCTCGGTGATGACGACCGGGGGGAGCCGGTCGCCGTAGCGCTCGTGGAAAGCGGTGAGCAGCTCGGTCAGGCCCGAAGGGACCACCGGCCAGCCGAAGTCCGTGACCGGGACGCCCTCGATCTCCCGCACCGAGAAGGGGAGTTCGGCGGGGATCGTCAGCCCGCCGAACTCGATGTCCGCGCCCTGCGGGGCACCCACCCGAGTCGGCGCGTAGTAGTTGACGCCGTACCAGTCGAGAGGCTCCCCGATGATCTTGAGGTCGGCTGCCACGTCGCCCGGCATCAACTCGCCGAGGCCCTCCGGGTATTCGCCGAGCAGGACCGGGTCCGCGAACAGGCGGTTGAGCAGGAGGTCGTAGAAGCCCGCCGCGTCGAGGTCGGGCTGCTCCGGTGAGGCCGGCCACGTCGGCCCGTGCGAGTTGGCGATCCCGATGTCCGTGGCGCCGGCCGCGCGCAGCGCCCGTACGGCCAGGCCGTGGGCCAGCAACTGGTGGTGGGCGGCCGGCAGCGCGTCGAACATCAGGCGCTTGCCCGGCGCGTGCGCGCCCAGCGCGTGGCCGAACAGCGTGTGCTCGGCAGGCTCGTTGATCGTGATCCACTTCCGCACGCGGTCACCGAGCCGGTCGGCGACGACCGACACGTACTCGGCGAAACGCGACGCCGTGTCCCGTTCCAGCCAGCCGCCCGCCTCCTGGAGCGCCAGCGGCAGGTCCCAGTGGAAGAGGGTCGGGACCGGGCGGACGTCCGCCGCGCACAGCTCGTCGACCAGGCGGTCGTAGAAGTCCAGGCCGCCCTCGGCGCGCACCCGCGGCCAGGAGACGGAGAAGCGGTACGCGTCCACGCCCAGGGCGGCCAGCAGGGCCACGTCCTCGCCGTGGCGGTGGTAGTGGTCGCAGGCCACCGCCGCGGTTGAGCCGTCCTTCACCCGGCCCGGCTCGGCCGAGAAGGCGTCCCAGACGGACGGCTCGCGCCGGTCCGCCGCTCCCTCGATCTGGTGGGCCGAGGTCGAGACGCCCCACAGGAAGCCGTCCGGGAACTGGGGTATCGGGTTCGTCGCCATGCGCCGGATCATCGGTACTGGCGGGTAGGGAAGTCAACGGGCAGGCGCGACAAACGAGTTACGCGCCTTCTTTGAGTACTCGGGAGATCAGCTTGCGCTGCTCGTCGGTGAGCCGGGGATCGGCCGCGTACACCGTCCTGGCGTCCACGGTGATCTGGTAGCGGAAGCCGTCCGGCACCCCGATCGGAGGCGTGCCCCGCCCCTCGGCGAGTGCCTTCTCGGCGAGGGTGTGCCATTCGTGGGCATCGGGCCGCCCCGAGGTGTCCACCTCGGCGTGCCGCTCGATGCCCGCGAACCCGCCCGTGCGCCGTACCTGAATACGCATGGTTCCTGTCTAGTACGGAGTCAGAGAATGCGCACCCCGACCTGCTCCCAGGCCTTCTCCACCGCCTGGAATTCATCGCCGCCGTCACCGAAGCGCTCCCGGGCGGCCTTGACGGTCAGCTTGGCGAAGTCGCCGAAGAACGCCCGCTCCGTGAGCTCGCCGCCGGTCAGGGCGTCGTACCAGATCTGTCCCGCCTTCTCCCAGGCGTAGCCGCCGAGCGCGGTGGCGGCCAGGTAGAACGCGTGGTTGGGGATGCCGGAGTTGATGTGGACGCCTCCGTTGTCGCGGCCGGTGCGGACGTAGTCGTCCATGGTCCCGGGCTGCGGGTCCTTGCCGAGGACGTCGTCGTCGTAGGCGCTGCCCGGTTCCTTCATGGAGCGCAGGGCCTTTCCGGTGACGCTCGGGGCGAGCAGGCCCGAGCCGATCAGCCAGTCGGCCTCGGCGGCGGTCTGGCCGAGGGCGTACTGCTTGATGAGCGAGCCGAAGACGTCGGACATCGACTCGTTGAGGGCGCCCGGCTGCCCGAAGTACGTGAGGTTCGCCGTGTACTGGGTGACGCCGTGCGTCAGCTCGTGGCCGATGACGTCGATCGGGATGGTGAAGTCGAGGAAGATCTCGCCGTCACCGTCGCCGAACACCATCTGCTCGCCGTTCCAGAAGGCGTTGTTGTAGTTCTCGTCGTAGTGGACGGTCGCGTTCAGGGGCAGGCCGTCGCCGTCGATCGAGTGACGCCCGTAGGCCTTGAGGTAGAGGTCGAAGGTGGCGCCGAGGCCGGAGTAGGCCCGGTTGACCGTGGCGTCCTGGCCCGGCTCCGAGCCCTCCGCGCGCACTTCGGCGCCGGGCAGGTCGGTCTTGTGCCCGGCGTCGTAGAGGGTGCGCAGCGGCTGGTCCGCCGGTGCCTTCGTGGTCGGCGTGGCGGCCAGGCCGAACTCGGCGCTCACCCGGCGGCGGCCGCGTTCCTGGGCGTCCCGGACCAGGGTCCGCCGGGCGGGGCCGGACAGGGCCGGGTCCTCGCTGCGGGCGAGCTTGTCGAGGAGGTGGGGTGGGACGATGGTGCAGAAGACGGGCTCGAAGCCCCCGTTGGTGGTCATGTCGGGCACCCTTGCACTGGGTCACGCCACTGTCACTACCCGCAACCATGATTGGTGAAATGTACGGACAGTGGAGTTCACGGGGAGTGGCGAAGTGGTATAGCGCACTTTTTGCCCCATAGGCCCCTTCTTGTGGGGGCGATCCCGCATACTGATACGGGCCCGCCGCGCCCGGGGTGTCTCGGCTAGCATGCTTCGCATCATGCGTTTCGGGCTGCTTCTCCTTAGCTGCCGCGGCGAGGGCCTGTAACCGAGGCCGACCCCCTCCCCGCGGAGTTTTGGCGTTGCGCCGTCGGCCGTCCTTCAGGACCCGCCTTCGAGGAGCCCCCGCATCATGGCGAACCGCCAGCAGCCCACCTCCATGCCGATCCACAAGTACGGCCAGTACGACCAGGTCGACATTCCCGACCGCACCTGGCCCAACAACCGGATCACCGTCGCCCCCCGCTGGCTCTCCACCGACCTGCGTGACGGCAACCAGGCCCTGATCGACCCGATGTCGCCCGAGCGCAAGCGCCGGATGTTCGACCAGCTGGTCACGATGGGCTACAAGGAGATCGAGGTCGGCTTCCCGGCCTCCGGTCAGACCGACTTCGACTTCGTACGCTCCATCGTCGAGGAGCCCGGAGCCATCCCCGACGACGTCACCATCTCCGTACTGACCCAGGCCCGCGAGGACCTGATCGAGCGGACCGTGGAGTCCCTGAAGGGCGCCAAGCGCGCCACGGTCCACCTGTACAACGCCACCGCCCCCGTCTTCCGCCGGGTCGTCTTCCGCGGCTCGAAGGACGAGATCAAGCAGATCGCCGTCGACGGCACGCGGCTGGTCATGGAGTACGCGGAGAAACTGCTGGGCGCGGAGACCGAGTTCGGCTACCAGTACAGCCCGGAGATCTTCACCGACACCGAGCTGGACTTCGCGCTGGAGGTCTGCGAGGCGGTCATGGACGTCTGGCAGCCCGGCCCGGGCCGCGAGATCATCCTCAACCTGCCCGCCACCGTGGAGCGCTCGACGCCGTCCACGCACGCGGACCGCTTCGAGTGGATGAGCCGCAACCTCTCCCGCCGCGAGCACGTCTGCGTCTCGGTCCACCCGCACAACGACCGGGGGACCGCCGTCGCCGCCGCCGAGCTGGCGCTGATGGCCGGCGCCGACCGGGTCGAGGGCTGCCTGTTCGGGCAGGGCGAGCGCACCGGCAACGTCGACCTGGTCACCCTGGGCATGAACCTGTTCTCGCAGGGCGTCGACCCGCAGATCGACTTCTCCGACATCGACGAGATCCGTCGTACGTGGGAGTACTGCAACCAGATGGAGGTCCATCCGCGCCACCCGTACGTGGGCGACCTGGTCTACACGTCCTTCTCCGGCTCCCACCAGGACGCCATCAAGAAGGGCTTCGACGCCATGGAGGCCGACGCGGCCGCGAAGGGCGTCACCGTCGACGACATCGAGTGGGCCGTGCCGTACCTGCCGATCGACCCGAAGGACGTCGGCCGTTCCTACGAGGCCGTCATCCGGGTCAACTCGCAGTCCGGCAAGGGCGGTATCGCCTACGTCCTGAAGAACGACCACAAGCTGGACCTGCCGCGCCGGATGCAGATCGAGTTCTCCAAGCTCATCCAGGCGAAGACGGACGCCGAGGGCGGCGAGGTCACCGGCAGCGCCATCTGGGCGACCTTCCAGGACGAGTACCTGCCCAACCCCGAGAACCCGTGGGGCCGCATCCAGGTCACCAACGGGCAGTCGACGACGGACAAGGACGGCGTGGACACCCTCACCGTCGAGGCCGTGGTGGACGGCGCCGAGACCACGCTGGTCGGCACCGGCAACGGTCCGATCTCCGCGTTCTTCCACGCGCTGCAGGGCATCGGGATCGACGCCCGCCTGCTGGACTACCAGGAGCACACGATGAGCGAGGGCGCCTCCGCGCAGGCCGCCTCGTACATCGAATGCGCGATCGACGGCAAGGTCATCTGGGGAATCGGCATCGATGCGAACACGACACGTGCGTCGCTGAAGGCGGTCGTCTCCGCCGTCAACCGCGCGGCGCGCTGATCAGCCTCACCAGCGGTTTAGGGCCCCGTTCGCCTGTTGTACGGCGGGCGGGGCCCCGTCGTATACCGGCCAATCCCTGTGGAGGTCACGGAAAGGTCTCCTCCGGGGTACTGACTCCACCTCACGGATGTGGCTAACATCACGCAAGCGCGGCGATGTTGCCGCGGGGTTACGGAGGTGCGACGTGCTGCCAGGACGGGGACGAACCGGCTCTGCCGCCAGGCCTGCGCGCCTCCTGGGCACCCGTACCGCGTGGACGACCGTCGGCGACGGTGAATTCTTCTGCCCCGGCTGCGGCGGCGACCGCAACTACCAGCGGCTGACCGGGCGCCGCCGTTTCACCCTCCTCGGTATGCCGCTCGTCCCGCGCGGCGAGACCGGCCCGGTCGTCGAGTGCGCCGCCTGCCGCGACCACTTCGGCACCGAGGTCCTCGACCATCCGACCACCACCCGCTTCTCCGCGATGCTCCGCGACGCCGTCCACACCGTCGCCCTCGCGGTACTCGCCGCGGGCGGCACCTGCTCCCGCACGTCCCTGGAGACGGCCGCCGCGACGGTCCGGGCAGCCGGCTTCGACGACTGCACCGAGGACCAGTTGGAGGCCCTGGTCGAGGCCCTCGCCGCCGACACCGGCCGGTTCTACGACCGCCCCTGCGGAACGGGCCTCGCCATAGAACTCCACGAGGCCCTCGACCCCCTGGCGCCGCACCTCGCCCCGGCCGGCCGTGAATCGATCCTGGTCCAGGGCGCTCGTATCGCGCTCGCCGACGGCCCCTACACCCCCGCCGAACGCGACGCCCTCACCACCGTGGGAACCGCGCTGACCATCTGCGCGGACGACGTGACCCGACTGCTGGCGGCGGCCCGAACGCCGTCGTAGACGGTCGCGGGGAGCGTGTGACGGGTCGACGGTGCCCGGCCCGACCGGCTTCGGGGGCGCCGACCCCTGTGCGGCGCCCCCGGAGCTTCGGCCTTACGGGAGGGTCTTCTCGTACGACGTGTCCTTGTCGGAGTCGTAGACCAGCGTGCCGGCGGCGTCGTAGCCCTTGATGCGGGGTGCGAGGGTGACCTGCTGGTTCAGGGTGCCGGAGGCGACGAACCAGCCGTGGTCGAGGGCGGCGTCGCTGGTGACACCGCCGTAGGAGACGGTCACCTTGGCCACGGACGGCTCGACGGTGCCGATCACACCCCAGCGGAACGGCAGCTTCCAGGCGCCCTTGTCGATGAACGACTGCTGGTACAGCTTGCCGCCGTTGATGTCGGCCAGCACGGGCGGGGAGTCCGGCAGCCGGTCATCGCCGCTGGTGTTGATCCCCGCGTCCTCGTCGGGCTTGATGTCGCAGATCAGCCGGATCGGCGTCGGCTTGTCCCGCACGGCGACGACGAACATGCCGTCGCCGGGCGCGTTGGAGTCGCCGGTGCTGTTCATCGCCAGGATGATCCGGTAACGGTCGGCCTCGCCCAGGTCCGGGTCATCCGTCCGGCCGGAGGCGTACTTGCGGTCGTCGGCCAGACACTTCTCCAGCCCCTTCGAGGCCCGCGCCAGCGTGATCCCGTCGAGCAGCTGCCCCGGCGTGGCGGGCCCCGCGGGCCCGGTCGCGGTCGGCGAGGGCGACGGCGTCGGTGTCGCGGCGCGGGTGGCACTCGCCGGCGGCTTCGAAGCCGCCGTCCGGGAGTCCCCGCCCGGTGCGCCCAGCGCGTACGCGCCCACCGGCACCGCGGCCAACGTCACCAGCACCGCCCCGGCCGCCGCCACCCGGCGCCGCCGTTCGACCACCCCCCGGCGGCGGATCGCGGGGTACGGGGCCGGCGACGGCCGGATCGTGTAGGCGTCCTCGGCGAGCAGCTCACGCACCTGTTCCTCGAAGTCCCCGCCGGGGTCCGCGTCGGCGCCCCCCTCGCCGTCCTGTCCGCGCCACTGGTCGTCGTTCACCTGGTACCTCCCTGCCGGGACGGCGTCTCTTCCTTGCCGGTGCGGCCGCGGCCGGGGCCGTCCATGACCTGCGCGAGCCCCGGATACGTACGCAACTTCGCCAGTCCCTTGGACGCCTGGCTCTTCACCGTGCCGGTGGAGCAGCCGAGGACCTCGGCGACCTCCGCCCCCGACATGTCCTCCCAGTACCGCAGGACGATCACCGCCCGCTGCTGGGGCGGCAGCCCGGCCAGCGCGCCGAGCAGAGCGCTGCGCTCGTCGGCGTACGAGATCGCGTCGCTCGCCGCCACCTCCGGCGGCGCCGCCGTCAGTGCCTCCGCGACCCGCCGTTTGCGGAACCGGTCGCTGTTGCAGTTGACGAGCACCCGCCGGACGTACGCGTCCGGATTGTCACTGCGCGACACGCGCCGCCAGGAGCGGTACACCTTCGCCAGCGCCGTCTGCGTCAGATCCTCCGCGTGGTGCGCGTCGCCGGTCAGCAGATAGGCGGTCCGTACCAGACGGGACCACCGCGCTCTGACGAATTCCTGGAACCGTTCCTCTTGTTCGGCCTGCATCAAGCACCCTCCCCTCGCCCTCCAGACCACCGATGCGGCGGATTCGGTTGCCCGGGATCCGATACCGGGTTCGAATGGTTGCCGTGACGAGCGAAGCGGGCGGGGACAGCCGACAGGACCGGGAGCCGTGGGGCGAACGGGCCCCCGGTGTACTGCGGTTGCCGTCCGGGCGGCTGGTGCGGGGCCGGGGCCTGCGGCGTCCGCTCGACCCGGGCGCGCCGACACCGTCGTACGGCGTCTACCTCCTCGGCAAGCAGCCGCCCGAGGTCGCCTGGGAGTCCCGCTGGATCCGCTGGCCCGACTTCCGGCTGCCGGCGGACCGGGACGCCGCCCACGCGATGCTCACCGAGGCCTGGGCGCGGGCCGCCGACGAGCGCGTCGAACTCGCCTGCGGCGGCGGCCGTGGGCGTACGGGGACGGCGCTGGCGTGTCTCGCGGTCCTGGACGGCGTACCGCCGGAGCAGGCCGTCGCCTACGTCCGCGAGCACTACGACCGGCACGCGGTGGAGACGCCGTGGCAGGCGCGTTATGTCCGACGGTTCCGGAAGGGCTAGCTGTGCCGGTGCCTCGCACGCGGCGCGCCGTTGCGTAGCGGTACGAAGCGGACGGGGAGGCCCGGCGGGGCCTGGGCCGCGGCGGACAGATGGGTCTCCGGCACCACGCCGATGACGGGGTATCCGCCGGTGGTGGGGGAGTCGGCGAGGAAGAGCACGGGCTTGCCGTCGGGCGGCACCTGGACCGCGCCGAGCACCATGCCCTCGCTGCGGAGTTCACCGTCCACCGCTCGTTCCAGGGCGGGGCCGTTCATCCGCAGCGCGACGCGGTTGCTGCGGGGAGACACCGAGAAGCGGCCCGCCGCCAGGGTGCGCACCGCGGCGGCGGTGAACCAGTCGTCGCGCGGGCCGAGCAGCACCGGGAGCACCAGTTCACGCGGGGGCCCGTCCCACAGGGCCAGGTGGTGCGGGGGCGGGCCCGCGCCGGCCGGTTCGCCCAGCGGCAGGATGTCACCGTCCTTGAGGGGGGCGGGGCCCAGCCCGGACAGCAGGTCGGTGGAGCGGCTGCCGAGGACCGGGGGTACGGCGACGCCTCCGCTCAGGGCGAGGTAGCAGCGCAGCCCGACGGTGGCGGTGCCGACGTCGAGCACCGCCCCGGCCGGCAGGCGGACGGGGCTGCCCCAGGCGGCCGGCCGGCCGTCGACGCGTACCGGGGCGGGCGCCCCGGTGACGGCCACGGTCACCGGCCGGGTGGCGCGTACGGCCACGCCGGTCAGGGTGGTCTCCAGGGTGGCGGCGTCGGCGGGGTTGCCCACCAGCCGGTTCGCCAGGCGGTGGGACGGCTGGTCCAGGGCGCCGGAGCGGGGTACGCCGAGAGCCGCGTGGCCGAACCGTCCCTGGTCCTGGACGGTGGTCAGCGCGCCGGCCCGCACCACGTCGACCTTGCCGTCACTCATGCGTCCACCTCCTCGGTGAGAGGCACGAAACGCACCCGGGTGCCGGGGACGAGCAGGGCCGCCGGCTGCCGCTCCAGGTCCCACAGCGTCACCGAGGTCCGGCCGATCAACTGCCATCCGCCCGGCGAACTCCGGGGGTAGATGCCGGTGTAGTGGCCGGCCAGGGCCACCGACCCGGCCGGCACCGAGGTGCGCGGCTCGGCCCGGCGCGGCACGACGTACGGCTCGCCCAGACCCGTCATGTACGCGAATCCCGGGGCGAAACCGCAGAACGCCACCCGGTGTTCGGCGCCGCTGTGCACCCGCACCACCTCGTCCGCGCTGATGCCCCACAGCTCGGCGACCAGGCCCAGGTCGGCCCCGTCGTACCGGACGGGTATCTCCACCAGCTCGCCGCTGTCGGCCGCCGGCGGGGGTGCGGACCAGTGGCGCAACTCCGCCTGGAAAGCGGGCAGATCGCGCACCCCGTACAGCAGTACGGTCTTCTCGCCCGGCACGATCTCCCGCACCGGCGCCAGGGCGCCCGCGCCGATGCGGCGCAGCAGTTCGGCGTGCCAGGCCTGCGCCTCGTCCGGTCCGTCCAGATCGACGAGCAGCGAGTCCTGCCCGACCGGCAGCAGCCTCATACGAACGCCTCCAGAGCGACTCCCGCGTCCCGCAGTGCCGTGCGGACCCGCAGCGCGAGGTCGACCGCCCCGGGGGTGTCGCCGTGCAGGCACAGCGACCTCGCTCGGATCTGTACCCGCTCACCGGTGAGTGCGGTGGTGTGGCCGTCACGGGCCAGTGAGACCGCCTGCCGGACCACCTGAGCGGGGTCACTGAGCACGGCGCCCGGTACGCCGCGCGGGACCAGGGTGCCCGCCGCGGTGTAGGCGCGGTCCGCGAAGGCCTCGCCGACCACGGCCAGCCCTTCTTCGGCGGCCGCTCGGTGCATGGCCGAGTCGGGCAGACACAGCACGGCCAGCCCGGAGTCGGCGTGCCTGGTGCCCGCCGCGACGGCGGCGGCCTGTTCGGGGTCGGAGACCACCCGGTTGTACAGCGCCCCGTGCGGCTTGACGTAGGCGACGTCCGCCCCGGCGGCGCGGGCGAACACCTGGAGGGCGCCGATCTGGTAGGTGATCTCGTCGGCCAGTTCGTCGGCGGGGACGTCCATGGCCCGGCGCCCGAAACCGGCCAGGTCCCGGTAGGAGACCTGGGCTCCGATCCGCACTCCCCGCTCGACGGCCGTGTCACAGACCCGGCGCATGATGCCGGGATCGCCCGCGTGGAAGCCGCAGGCCACATTGGCGCTGGTCACCAGCTCCAGCATGGCCTCGTCGTCGGTGAGGACCCACCGTCCGTAGCCCTCCGCGAGATCCGCGTTGAGATCCATCACGACGTCTGTCATCCCTGGTGCCTGTTCTCCTCGCGACCGCACATGTCCCCTACCCATCACTCGGCCCCCGTCACCCGACGCGGTAGTCGCTGTCCCGCGCGTCCGTGATCAGCATGTATCCGGGCGCGTGGGTGAGGGCGAAGGGCGGCCGCGACGCCATCAGGGCGGCCTGCGGGGTGACGCCGCAGGCCCAGAAGACCGGGACGTCACCGGCCTCGGCCTCCACCGGGTCGCCGTAGTCGGGACGGGTGAGGTCCTTGATGCCGAGGATCGTGGGATCCCCGGTGTGCACCGGCCCGCCGTGCACCGCCGGCATCCGCTCGCTGACCCGGGCCGCCCTGTCCACCAGGCCGGCCGGGATCTGGCGCATCGACACGACCATGGGGCCGTGCAGCCGCCCCGCCGGCCGGCAGGCGCGGGAGCTTCGGTACATCGCGACGTTGCGTCCCTGGTCGACGTGGCGCAGTGGTACGCCCGCCTCGGCCAGGGCGGTCTCGAAGGTGAAGCTGCATCCGATCAGGAACGTGACCAGGTCCTCGCGCCAGTGACCGACGACGTCGGTCGGCTCGTCGACCAGCCGGCCGTGCTCCCAGACCCGGTAGCGCGGCACGTCGGTCCGCAGGTCGGCGCCCGGGGCGAGTGACGTGGACCACGAGCCGGGGTCCGTGACGTCGAGCACCGGACAGGGCTTGGGGTTGCGCTGGCAGAACAGCAGCACGTCGTAGGCCCAGTCGGCGGGCACCGTGATCAGATTCGCCTGGGTGAAACCCCCGCACCAGCCGGTGGTCGGCCGACTCGTGCCGCTTCGGAACAGGTCCCGGGCCCGAGCGGGGCTGAGGGCTGAGGGCTGGACAACGGTTTCCACCGGCGTTTCCTTTCGACAGAGGAAGCCAAGGACGAGATACCCGTCCACGACCTCAGGCTAGAGTATTGTTGAACAATCCGACAAGGGCCGTGTTGTTTCATCCCCGAGTTTTCGGTTGACTGGCCCCCGGAGCTTGGTGACGGGGAGGACCGAGAAGATGGCTGCCGAACTGGATCCGGCCGTGCTGGTGGCGGATCGCGTCCTGCTGGGGCGCTCCAGTACCGCCGAGCGGGTCGCCGACATCCTGCGCACCCGCATCTCGGAGGGTCATCTCGCGCCGGGCAGCAAGCTCTCCGAGGACACCATCGGCAAAGCGCTCGGGATCTCGCGCAACACCCTCCGAGAGGCGTTCCGGCTGCTCACGCACGAGAAGCTGCTGGTCCACGAACTCAACCGCGGGGTCTTCGTCCGGAAGCTCACCGTCCAGGACATCAGCGACATCTACCAGGTGCGCCGGCTCATCGAGTGCTCGGTGGTCCGCCACCTGGGCAACCCGCCCTACGATCTGGCCGGGGCCGAGGTCGCGGTCGCCGAGGCCGGACAGGCGGCCGAGGAAGGCGACTGGCTCCAGGTCGGTACCGCCAACACCCATTTCCACGGCGCGGTGGTGGCCCTCGGTCACAGCGTCCGCCTGAACGAACTGATGCGTGGGGTGCTGGCCGAACTGCGCCTGGCCTTCCACGCGATGGGCGGTCTGCGGGGGTTCCACGAGCCCTACCTGGCGCGCAACCGGGACATCCTCGCGGCCCTGCGGGCCGGCGCCACCGTGAAGGCGGAGCTCCTGCTCGCCGACTACCTCGACGACGCCGAGCAGGAACTCGTCCGGACGCACTCCGGGCACCTCAGGTGAGTTCGGTGCCGCGGGTCTCCGGCAGCCCCAGGAGGGCGACCAGGGCGACGCCGTAGCCGATGACCCCGTAGATCAGGGCGCCGCCGACGCCCGCGCTGCCCGCGGTGAAGCCGACCGCGGTGGGGAAGAAGGCGCCGAGGGCGCGGCCGACGTTGTACGTGAAGCTCTGGCCGGTGCCCCGGACCGCGCCCGGGTACAGCTCGGCCAGGAAGGCGCCGAACCCGGAGAATATGGCGGAGGCGCAGAATCCCAGGGGGAAGCCGAGGAAGAGCAGCGTGGTGTTGGCGCCCTGCGGGATGTTGATGTAGGTCAGCAGCAGGGCGGCGCTGAGCACCGCGAACAGGGCGAAGGTCTTCTTGCGGCCGAGCGCGTCGGTGATGTAGCCGGCGGCGAGGTAGCCCAGGAAGGCGCCGCTGATGAGCATGAAGAGGTAGCCGCCGGTGCCGACCACGGTGAGGCCGCGCTCGACCTTGAGGTAGGTGGGCAGCCAGGTGGCGATGGTGTAGTAGCCGCCCTGCACACCGGTGGCGAGGATCGTCGCGAAGAGCGTCTTGCGGGCGAGGCTGCCCTGGAAGATCGACGACAGCGGGACCCGCGGTTCCTTGCTCGCCAGCCGCTCGGTCACCTCGGGGGCGTCCTTGATGTTGCGGCGCACGTACACCAGCAGCAGCGCGGGCAGGGCGCCTGTCCAGAACATCACCCGCCAGCTGATGGAGGGGTCGAGGTTGTCCATCACGACCGTCGACACGATCACGGCGAGGCCCCAGCCGACCGCCCAGGAACTCTGGATGAACGCCAGTACCTTGCCGCGGTAGCGGGACTTGGCGTACTCGGCCACCAGGACGGCCCCGGCCGCCCATTCACCACCGAAACCCAGGCCCTGGAAAGCCCGGGACACCAGCAGCATCGGGTAGTTGACGGCGAAGCCGCACAGCACGGTGAAGACCGCGTAGGTGGCCACCGTGATCATGAGCGTCTTCACTCGGCCGACCCGGTCGATCAGCAGGCCCGCCAGAATGCCGCCGAGCGCGGACACCAGCAGCGTGACCGTGGTCAGCAGGCCCGTCTGCGCCGTGGTGAGGCTGAAGTAGGCCGACAGGGCCACCATGCTGAGCGGGAGCACCTGGAAGTCGTAGGCGTCGAGGGCGTACCCGCCGAACGCTCCCTTGAAGGCGCGACGCCCCTGCGGGGAGAACGACCGGTACCAGGCGAAGCGGCCGGTCGCGTCCTCGGCGACGGCTGGGGAGCTGGTGGGTGTGGTTGTCATGGAGACCTCACCGGGAGGAGGGAAGAGAGCGGAGGTGGCTGGTGATGGGTCGGTCCATCCCGTGTCTCCAGCCTCTGGGGAGACCGGCCATGCACGCGGGCCGGTCTCGATGTGGGGAACAACTTAGGGATTGTTCAACGATCCCTCAAGAGGAATGGGGTGATTTTCTGCGTGGAGGTTTCGTGCCGGGCGTGCCTGGCGTACCGGGCGTGACGGTCAGGGGGCGGCCGGACATCTCGACCCACACCACGAAGCCGTGCGGCAGGCGCCGGGCGCCCCAGTGCGAGGACAGCGCCTCGACCAGCGGCAGGCCGCGACCCCCGCAGTTCAGGCCGTCCGTGGATGTGCGCGGTGCGGGGGTGTCGCCCCAGCCCCGCCCGTGGTCGCCGACCTCGAGGCGCACCACATCGGCGGCGCCGTCGCCCGGTACGCGCCGCAGTGCGTGCCAGACGGGACCCGACCCGTGGCAGACCGCGTTCGTGACGAGTTCGGAGACGACCAGCGTCGCGTCATCGACCACCTGGGGCAAGCCCCAGTCGGTCAGCTGCGCCGAGACCTGCCGGCGGGCCGACCGGGCGGATTCGGGGACCGGGGGAAGGATCCACCTCGCACGATCCATGGTGTCGACACCCACGGCGGCCGCTGTCGTCCGAGGTGCAGGGAAGGGAGACATCTTTACCCCACGGGAGCGGAGGAGTGAAACCGGAGGACATCGGCCGGACGGGGCCAGGAGGTAGTCCCAGCCGCGTCGCGGCCTCCGCCTATCTGTATCCACCAAGAGAATCGTTCAACAATCCTCACAAATTGATACCCCTGCCTGAGGTCTCCGTCAATCCCCCTGCCTGAAAGAAGTCGGCCGTGCGACCCGAGGGGGATGCGGCTGACGCCCGATCGATGCCCGGCCATTGAAGGATCGTTCAACAATCTCTAGGCTCTAGGGCACTCTCAAGGACAGGAACATGCGGATGACCGTGGACACCGAAGCCGGCAGCGCCCGCGAGCGGGTCGAGTTGCTGCTCGATGAAGGCTCCTTCGTCGAGTTGGACGCCGTGGCACGTCGCCGCCCCGACAGTGTCGTCACCGGTTACGGCACGGTCGACGGGCGACCGGTCGCCGTCTTCTCGGAGGACGCGGCCGCTGTCGGAACCGTCCTCGACGAGTTCTCCGGCGCGAAGATCACCAAGGTGATGGACCTCGCCCTGAAGACCGGATGCCCGCTCGTCTCCATCCATGGCTCCGACGCCGACGCCGACGCCGACGCCGACGCCGACGCCGACGTGGGCGCTGGCGCGGTGGGCGTCCAGGCGGAGATCGTCCGCCGTACCGTGCTCGCCTCCGGAGTCGTCCCCCAGATCGCCCTGGTCGTGGGGCATGCGGATCGCGCGGCGCAGGCCTCGGCGATCAGCGACTTCGTGGTGACGAGCGACCAGGCGTCGTACCTGTCCCTGACCGGACCCGAGGCCGTCGAGGCGGCCACCGGGGAACGCGTCGGCCTCGAAGAGCTCGGCGGTGCCAGGACCCTCAGCACCGTGTCCGGCATCGCACACCACCTGGCGCACGACACGAACGACGCCATCGAGTACGTCAAGGAGCTGCTGTCCTACCTCCCCTCCAACAACCTGGAGGATCCCCCAGCCGACCCGGAGAGCCGTACGGACGATGTCGACGCGGAGCTGCGGCCGCGGCTGGACTCGGTCGTTCCCGACACGGCCAACCAGCCCTACGACATGCTCCAGGTCGTCGAAAGCGCCCTGGACGACGACGAGTTCCTGGAGACCCAGCCGCTCTTCGCCCCCAACATCATCACCGGCTTCGGACGTGTCGAGGGTCACCCCGTCGGCGTCGTCGCCAACCAGCCGCTGCGCCACGGCGGTTGCCTGGACATCGACGCCTGCGAGAAGGCCGCGCGCTTCATCCGCACCTGCGACGCCTTCAACGTGCCGGTCCTGACCTTCGTCGATGTGCCCGGCTTCCGTCCCGGCACCGACCAGGAGTGGAACGGCCTCGTCCGTCGCAGCGCCAAGCTGACCTACGCCTATGCCGAGGCCACCGTGCCCCTGATCACCGTCCTCACCCGCAAGGCCCACGGCGGCGCCTACGACGTCATGGGCTCCCGACACCTCGGCGCCGACCTCAGCCTCGCCTGGCCCACGGCTCGCATCGCGGTGCCCGGACCACGGCTCGGCCCCGAGGACACCTTCCTCGACCCCGACGCGGCGTGCGAGCACGGCTGCGTGGACGCCGTGATCATCCCGTCCCGGACCAGGCAGCACATCGTCCGAGGCCTGCGAGCCGTGCGCACCAAGCGCGAGACGCGGCCGGGCAGGAAACACGGCAACGTCCCGCTCTAGAGGTCGCCTGGGTCGCTGGACCCGGCCCGGGCGCCGCTTCTGCCCCAGCCCATCGCGAGGCGACCTCCACGTCCCCTGCAAGGAGCCCACCATGTCCCAGCCCCTCGTCACCGTTCTGCGCGGGCGACCCACCGCCGAAGAACTGGCCGCCGTCATCGCGGTGTTCCAGGCCCGGGCCGCGGCCGCACCACTCCCCGTCGAGTCGCTCCCCGTCGAACCGCTCGCCAGGCCCAGGCCGTCCGCCTGGAACGACCGCGCCTCAGCCATCGAAATGCGGCGCCTGCCCAGGACGTTCCGGTACGCGTGACGCGGCGCTCGGCCGCGGTGGGTGGCTCTCGACCGTGACGCACCGGTGCCCGCCGACGGCTCCAAACGTGATGATTCGGCCGGAATGAATTCCTCCGGAAAACAGCGTCAAAAAAAGCCAATTCCCGTACGAATCAAGGGTTGTTACGATCAAGCGCTTTCGCGGCGAGGAACTCGCGCGCCGCATCATCCGTGTCCGACCAGCACAGGAGATTCGTCATGCGTATGCGCCGCAAGTTCGCCGCTTTCGGCCTCACCGCCGCCGCCACCGCGGGCCTCGTGCTCGGTACGGCCCCGCAGTCCCAGGCCTCTGCCTCGCTCACGTGTCCCGACTCCGAGACCTACTGCATGGTCTTCTACTACAACAGCGGTACGGCGGGCTCGAGAACCGTGTTCCGGGGCTTCGACCACTACAGCCTGAACGGCTACACCTTCCTGGGTGAGGGGGCCGGAAAGGGCCAGGCCGTCAAGAACAACGCCGCCTCCGCGGCAAACCTGGCGCCGTACAACCTGGTCATCTACTACAACAGCAACCTCGCGGGCGCCTGCGACGCCATCCCGGCGTTCAAGAGCACCGACAACGGCCCCGGCGGACGCCTCCAGAAGACGTACAACAACAACGCGTCCTTCGGGTACGGCCGTTACGACGGCGACTGCTACAAGTTCTGATCCGCGTGCGACGCCTGGCACCCGTCTGCCTGGCCCTGGCCGCCGCCCTGCTCGGCTGCTCCTCCGGGAGCGGTTCGGGCGAGGGCGGCGGCCCGGCCGGGGCGGCCAACACCCCTACCGCGTCCGGCGGTCCGACGACAGAACGGCTGGTCACGTACGCCAACCGCCTGCCGATGGCCCGCTACAGCTACTCGGTCGCCGAGAACACCGTGATCGAGTCGGCCCAGCACGTCCTGACGCGGCGCTGCCTGAAGACGTACGGCATCGCCTACGAGCCGCCGGAGCAGGCCCCGGACGCCCCCCGGCCCGCCGACCGCCGCTATGGGCTGTCGAGCGCGAGCGAGGCGGCACGCTTCGGCTACCACCCGAACCGGGACGCCGCCCAACTACCCGAAGGGCCACGCCTCTCCAAGGACGACCTCACGGTGTTCTACGGCAATCGGGGCGTGCCGCAGGGCAGCGGCGAAAGGCTCACGTACAAGGGGAAAGAGGTACCGGACGACGGCTGCTTCGGCCAGTCGGTCTCCAAGCTCTCCAAGGAGTACGACGATCCGGCCGGCGCGGCGGTCGCGAGCCGCATCGCCAACGAGAGCTACCAGGACTCCCTCGCGGACCCGGCGGTGAGGGAAGGATTCCGGAAATGGTCCGGGTGTATGCGGAGTGCCGGATTCCGGTATTCCTCTCCGATGGACCCGCTGAACCTCGCCGCGTTCCAGGGGGACGAGATCTCCGCGAAGGAGAAGCAGACCGCGACCGCGGACGTGCGCTGCAAGGAGGAGACCGGCCTTCTCGCCATCTGGTTCAAGGCGGAGACCGACATCCAGAAGGCGGACATCAAGAAGAACTCCGAGGCCCTGGAGGACCTGCGCACGGCCCATCACGAAAAGGCGGAGGCGGCCCGCCGCATCGTCACGGAAGGCTGAGCCGGACCTCGGGTGCCTGACGTGGGGCGTCGGTCATCCCTTGGTCGAAGCACCAGTACGCGGGCGTCCCGGTGCCGCGACGCCGCGGCGACATCGGCCGCTCCGCGGCGGGCGGCACGGTCGCCGTGCGGCGTCGCCGGGGTATCCGCTGCCGACTCGCAACACGGCGCCCGCTCGCCGTAGGCGAGAATGGGCCCATGAGTCTGTTCCGCGACGATGGCATCGTGCTGCGCACCCAGAAGCTGGGTGAGGCGGACCGGATCATCACCCTGCTCACGCGTGGTCACGGACGGGTACGGGCCGTGGCGCGGGGGGTCCGCAGGACCAAGTCGAAGTTCGGGGCGCGGCTTGAGCCCTTCTCCCATGTCGACGTGCAGTTCTTCGCGCGGGGCAGCGAACTGATCGGGCGCGGGCTGCCCCTGTGCACCCAGAGCGAGACCATCGCGCCGTACGGGGGCGGGATCGTCGCGGACTACACGCGGTACACCGCCGGGACGGCCATGCTGGAGACCGCCGAGCGGTTCACCGACCACGAGGGCGAGCCGGCGGTGCAGCAGTACCTGCTGCTGGTCGGGGCGCTGCGGACACTCGCCCGCGGCGAGCACGCCCCGCACCTGGTCCTGGACGCGTTCCTGCTGCGCTCGCTCGCCGTCAACGGGTACGCGCCCACCTTCAGCGACTGCGCGAAGTGCGGCATGCCCGGGCCGAACCGGTTCTTCTCGGTCGCGTCCGGAGGGTCGGTCTGCGTGGACTGCCGGGTGCCCGGGAGCGTCGTACCGTCGCCGCAGACCCTGGAACTCCTCGGGGCGCTGCTTACGGGAGACTGGGAGACCGCGGACGCGTGCGAGCCGCGGCACGTGCGGGAGGGGAGCGGGCTGGTGTCCGCCTATCTGCACTGGCATCTGGAGCGCGGGCTGCGCTCGCTGCGGTACGTGGAAAAGTAAGCGCCGAAAGCAGTCAGAGGGAGACGAGAAGCACATGGCCGTACGCGGGATCCTGGGGCGCCAGCGCCGCGAGTACAAGACGCCGGAACCGCACCCGTCCGGAGCCCGTCCGCCGAAGCTCCCGGGCGAGCTGGTCGCGAAGCATGTGGCGATCGTCATGGACGGCAACGGACGCTGGGCGAAGGAACGCGGACTGCCCCGCACCGAGGGCCACAAGGTCGGTGCCGAGCGGGTGCTGGACGTGCTGCAGGGCGCGATCGAGATGGGCGTCGGGAGCATCTCGCTGTACGCCTTCTCCACGGAGAACTGGAAGCGCTCGCCCGACGAGGTGCGCTTCCTGATGAACTTCAACCGGGACTTCATCCGCAAGACCCGGGACCAGCTCGACGCACTCGGGATCCGGGTGCGCTGGGTGGGGCGGATGCCCCGGCTGTGGAAGTCCGTCGCCAAGGAGCTCCAGGTCGCCCAGGAGCAGACCAAGGACAACGACAAGCTGACCTTGTACTTCTGCATGAACTACGGCGGCCGGGCCGAGCTCGCGGACGCCATGCAGGCCATCGCGGAGGACGTGAAGGCCGGGCGGCTCGACCCGGCGAAGGTCTCCGAGAAGACGATCCAGAAGTACCTGTACTACCCGGACATGCCGGACGTGGACCTGTTCCTGCGGCCCAGCGGCGAGCAGCGCACCTCCAACTACCTTCTCTGGCAGAGCGCTTACGCCGAGATGGTCTTCCAGAACGTGCTGTGGCCGGATTTCGACCGGCGGGACCTGTGGCGGGCGTGCGTGGAGTTCGCCTCCCGCGACCGGCGCTTCGGTGGTGCTATCCCGAACGAGGAGCTGCTGGCCATGGAGGGCAAGCAGGAGGAGGCCTGACAGGCGCCCGATGTCGCTGCTGGGGGGTGGGTGCGCAGCCCGGCGCCGCGGGGTGCCGCCGCGCCCACCCGTGCCGCCCCAGCGGCACGACTGCCCGCAGCTAAGCGGCAGCGCACTCCTCGCAGGTGCCGAAGATCTCCACCGTGTGGGCCACGTTCACGAAGCCGTGTTCGGAGGCGATGGCGTCCGCCCACTTCTCCACCGCCGGGCCCTCGACCTCGACGGCCTTGCCGCAGACCCGGCAGACCAGGTGGTGGTGGTGCTCGCCGGTGGAGCAGCGGCGGTAGACGGACTCGCCGTCGGAGGTGCGCAGGACGTCGACCTCGCCGGCGTCGGCGAGCGACTGGAGCGTGCGGTAGACCGTGGTCAGCCCGACGGAGTCGCCCTTGTGCTTGAGCATGTCGTGGAGGTCCTGCGCACTGCGGAACTCGTCGACCTCGTCGAGCGCCGCCGCCACGGCGGCCCGCTGCCGGGTCGCGCGGCCCTTCACTGGCGGTCCAGCGGTCGTCACCGGTTGCCTCCTCACGTCTGCGCCTGCCGGGCCATTGTGCCAGCCCGGCCTGTCACCGGTCAGACGCCGACCTTCCCGTCGGGCTCACGACTGGCCGGAATCACGCACTCCGCCGGGTCCCCGGCGGGCTGCCGGGCGGCGAGGGCCCGCGCGCGGCGCCGGGCCAGCGGGGTCGCCAGCACGGTCAGCGCGATGAACGCCCCGATGGTCAGCAGCACGATCGTCGCGCCGGGCGGTACGTCCTGGTAGTACGACGTGACGGTGCCGCCGATCGTGACGCTCACGCCGATGGCGACGGCGACCGCGAAGGTCGCCGCGAAGCTGCGGGTGAGCTGCTGGGCCGCCGCCACCGGCACCACCATCAGCGCCGACACCAGCAGCAGGCCCACGACCCGCATGGCGACCGTCACCGTGACCGCCGCGGTGATCGCCGTCAGCAGGTTCAGCGCGCGCACCGGAAGACCGGTGACCCGCGCGAACTCCTCGTCCTGGCTGACCGCGAACAGCTGGCGGCGCAGGCCCACCGTGATCAGGAGCACGAACGCCGCGAGCCAGCAGATCGCGGTCACGTCCGCCGGGCTCACCGTCGACAGGGAGCCGAACAGGTACGACATCAGGTTCGCGTTGGAGCCGCCCGGCGCGAGGTTGGTGAACATGACGCCGGCGGCCATACCGCCGTAGAAGAGCATGGCGAGGGCGATGTCACCGCGGGTCTTGCCGTACCAGCGGATCAGCTCCATCACCACGGTGCCGAGGACGGAGACCGCCATCGCCATCCACACCGGGGAGGTGGACAGCAGGAAGCCGAGGCCGACGCCGGTCATGGCGACGTGGCCGATGCCGTCGCCCATGAGGGCCTGGCGGCGCTGGACGAGGTAGATGCCGACCGCGGGGGCGGTGATGCCCACCAGGACGGCGGCGAGCAGGGCCCGCTGCATGAAGGCGTAGTTCAGGAGGTCCATCAGCTCAGCAGTCCCGTCCGGATGGGTTCGGCGTCGTGAGCCGCGTGCGGGTGTACGTGGTCGTGGCCCGGCAGGGCGTGCTGGCCGAGGGCCTGCGGGGGCGGGCCGTCGTGTGTCACGCAGCCGTCGCGCAGGACGACGGCCCGGTCGATGAGGGGCTCCAGGGGGCCCAGTTCGTGGAGGACCAGCAGCACGGTCGTACCGGACGCCACCTGGTCGCGCAGCGTCTCGGCGAGGACCTCCTGGCTGGCCAGGTCCACGCCCGCCATCGGCTCGTCCATGATCAGCAGTTCGGGTTCGGCGGCGAGGGCGCGGGCGATCAGCACCCGCTGGTGCTGGCCACCGGACAGGGCGTTCACGGAGTCCTTGGCGCGGTCGGCCATGCCGACCAGGTCCAGGGCCCGGCGTACGGCCGCGTGGTCGGCCTTGCGCAGCACCCCGAAACGGGCCCGGGACAGCCGGCCGGAGGAGACGATCTCGGTGACCGTGGCGGGCACGCCGCCCGCGGCGGTGGTGCGCTGCGGTACGTAGCCGACCCGCGCCCAGTCCCGGAAGTCGCGGCGCGGGGTGCCGAACAGCCTGATCTCGCCACCGGCGAGCGGCACCTGGCCGATGACGGTGCGGATCGCGGTCGACTTGCCGGAGCCGTTGGCGCCGAGCAGCGCGACCACCTCACCGCGGTCCACGGTGAGGTCGATGCCGCGCAGGACGGGGCGCGAGCCCAGCTCGGCACGGACGCCGCGCAGGGACACGACGGGCTCGCTCACGAGGTCCTCCGTAGGGGTCATCGGGCGCCCAGTGCGGTCCGCAGCGCCTTGAGGTTGGACTCCATCACCTGGAAGTAGTCGTCGCCCTTCGACTTGGACGTGATGCCCTCGATCGGGTCGAGGACATCGGTCCTGAGGTGCGAGTCGGCGGCGATGGTCTTCGCGGTCTTGTCGCTGACGAGCGTCTCGTAGAAGATCGTGGAGACGCCGTCGGCCTTCGCCATCTTCTCAAGGTTCTTGACCCGGTTCGCGCTGGGCTCCGACTCGGGGTCGAGGCCGCTGATGGCCTCCTCGGTCAGGCCGTAGCGCTCGGCGAGGTAGCCGAAGGCGGCGTGCGTGGTGATGAAGACCTTGGTCTTCGTGTTCGTCAGGCCGTCCTTGAACCGGGTGTTCAGGGCGTTCAGCTTCGTGACCAGGGCGGCGGTGTTCTTCTTGTAGTCGGCCGCGTGGTCCGGGTCGGCCTTCTCGAAGGCCTTGCCGACGCCCGCGGCGACCTGGGCGTAGCGCACCGGGTCGAGCCAGATGTGGGGGTCGAGGCCGGCCAGTTCCTCGTCGGCGTGGTCGTCGTGCTCGGCCGCGTGGCCTCCGACCTCGTTGCCGTGTTTCTCCAGGGTGGTGAGGGAGGTCGCGTCGATCTTGGTCTTGATCTCGGACTGGGCCACCGCGTCGTCGACGGCGGGCTGGAGGTTCTTGAGGTAGAGCACCGCGTCGGACTCCTGGAGCTGCGCGGTCTGCATGGCGCTGATCTCCAGGTCGTGCGGCTCCTGGCCGGGCTTGGTGAGGTCGGTGATGTGCACATGGTCCCCGCCGATCTCCTGGGCGAGGAACGCCAACGGGTAGAACGACGCGACGACGTCGAACTTGTCCGTGTTGCCCGCGGCGGCGCTGTCGGTGGAGCAGGCGGAGAGGGTGCCGAGACCCAGCGCGGTGACAGCGGTCACGGCGGCCGTGGGTATGAGACGACGTCGTACGTTCATGACAGTCATTTTCAACTAACCTGGAAATGATTGTCAACAAGTCGGCCGGAAGGAAGCTGTCGGAGGCCGGAGCCGGGACCGATTTGATTGGAGGGGAGCCCTCGCCGGTAACCTGAAGCATTCGCCGAGAAGCAATGCTCCGAAGCACGTTCTGAAGCATCTAGCTTTGTCGCCCGTCGTCGTAATGAAGAGAGCACCGTGGCCGCCGACAAGATCGACACCATCGTCAGCCTGAGCAAGCGCCGTGGCTTCGTATTCCCCTGCAGTGAGATCTACGGCGGACAGCGCGCCGCCTGGGACTACGGGCCGCTGGGTGTCGAGCTCAAGGAGAACCTCAAGCGCCAGTGGTGGCGCTACATGGTGACGTCGCGCGAGGACGTCGTCGGTATCGACTCGTCCGTGATCCTGGCCCCCGAGGTCTGGCAGGCATCCGGTCACGTCGCCACCTTCACGGACCCGCTCACCGAGTGCACCTCCTGTCACAAGCGGTTCCGCGCGGACCACCTGGAAGAGGCCTACGAGGCCAAGCACAACCGTCCGCCGGAGAACGGCCTCGCGGACGTGAACTGCCCCAACTGCGGCAACAAGGGCCAGTTCACCGAGCCCAAGCAGTTCTCGGGTCTGCTCTCCACCCACCTCGGCCCCACCCAGGACAGCGGCTCCGTCGCCTACCTGCGTCCCGAGACCGCGCAGGGCATCTTCACCAACTTCGCCCAGGTGCAGACCACGTCGCGCCGCAAGCCGCCGTTCGGCATCGCGCAGATGGGCAAGTCCTTCCGCAACGAGATCACGCCCGGCAACTTCATCTTCCGCACCCGCGAGTTCGAGCAGATGGAGATGGAGTTCTTCGTCAAGCCGGGCGAGGACGAGACGTGGCAGGAGTACTGGATGGAGCAGCGCTGGAACTGGTACACCGGCCTGGGCCTGCGCGAGGAGAACATGCGGTGGTTCGAGCACCCGAAGGAGAAGCTCTCCCACTACTCCAAGCGCACCGCAGACATCGAGTACCGCTTCCAGTTCGGCGGCAACGAGTGGGGTGAGCTGGAGGGCGTGGCCAACCGCACCGACTACGACCTCGGCGCCCACTCCAAGGCCTCCGGCCAGGACCTGTCCTACTTCGACCAGGAGGCCGGCGAGCGCTGGACGCCGTACGTCATCGAGCCCGCGGCCGGTGTCGGCCGCGCGATGCTGGCGTTCCTGCTCGACGCGTACATCGAGGACGAGGCGCCCAACGCCAAGGGCAAGCTGGAGAAGCGCACGGTGCTGCGCCTCGACCCGCGGCTGTCCCCGGTGAAGGTCGCGGTGCTGCCGCTGTCCCGCAACCCGGAGCTGTCCCCGAAGGCCAAGGGCCTCGCCCAGGCGCTGCGGCAGAACTGGAACATCGACTTCGACGACGCCGGCGCCATCGGCCGCCGCTACCGTCGCCAGGACGAGATCGGCACGCCGTTCTGCGTGACCGTCGACTTCGACACCCTGGACGACAACGCGGTCACCGTCCGCGAGCGTGACTCGATGAAGCAGGAGCGGGTGTCGCTGGACCAGATCGAGGGCTACCTGGCGAGCCGCCTGATCGGCTGCTAGGACGTCCACTGCTTGATTGGCCCTTGATACGGGTGCCCCTGTGGACCTGTATCAAGGGCCGACGCATGTCCAGGGTGAACGCATGAGCATCGCGTTCCTGCTGACCACCCTTGTCGTCGTCGTGACGCCCGGTACCGGGCTCGTCTTCACCCTGGCCGCCGGGCTCTCCCGCGGCCGCCGCGCGAGTGCCGTCGCCGCCTTCGGCTGCACACTGGCGATCGTGCCGCACGTGCTGGCCACGGTCACCGGCCTCGCGGCCGTCCTGCACGCGAGCACGACCGCGTTCCAGATCCTGAGGTACGCCGGTGTGGTGTACCTGCTGTACATGGCGTGGGCCATGCTGCGCGACCAGCGCGCGATCGACCTCGACCAGAGCGCCCAGCCGTCCGGCACCGGCGAAGTGATCGTCCGGGCGGTACTGATCAACGTCCTCAACCCCAAGGTGACGATCTTCTTCCTCGCCTTCCTGCCCCAGTTCGTCAGCGCCGACGAGCCGTACGCGATGGGCCGGATGCTGATGCTGGGCGGGGTGTTCATGCTGGTGACGTTCGTCGTGTTCGTCGCGTTCGGGCTGCTCGCGGCGTCCGTGCGCCGTCACGTGATCTCCCGTCCGCGCGTGATGACCTGGCTGCGGCGGAGCTTCGCGGGGTCCTTCGTGGTGCTGGGGGCGAGGCTGGCGTACGGCGGCTGACCGTCGACAGGCTGGTTTCGCAACCGGCCCTAACCCGCCGCGGCCCGCCAGAAGTCCCGCATCAGGTCCGTCGGGGTCGGTCCCCGCATGCCCAGCTGGGTCAGCAGGATGGTGACCGTGCCGGTGGGCGGGACGATGTGGGCCGTGGTCCCGGTGCCGCCGACCCAGCCGTAGCGGCCGGGGACGTTCCAGGGGGCGACCGGACTTACGTCGACCGAACCGCCGTAGCCCCAGCCCTGGTCCTCCATGAAGAGGGCGCCGAGCTCCCGTTGCCGCGCGGTGAGGTGGTTGGTGGTCATGCGGCTCACCGAGGTGGCGGACAGGAGCCGGCGCCCGTTCGCCGTGCCGCCGGCGAGCAGCATCCGGGCGAAGGCCAGCCAGTCGTCGGCGGTGCCGGCCAGACCCCCTTGGCCGGACGGGAACGCCGGGATCGCGCTCCAGCCGCCGTCCGGGGCGTCCAGGAGCTGTGGAACGCCGGTCGCGTCGACGCCGTAGTAGCTCGTGAAGCGGTGCCGTTTCGCGGCCGGCACCTCGAACGCCGTGTCCTTCATGCCGAGCGGCTCGAAGATCCGTTCCGCCAGGAACTCCGGGAGCGAGCGCCCCGACGCACGGGCGACCAGGATGCCCTGCAGGTCGGAGGAGGTGCCGTACAGCCACGCCTCGCCCGGCTGGTACAGCAGCGGCAGCCGGGCCAGCTCGGCCAGCCAGGTGTCCGGATCCGGGTAGGCGCTCAGGTCGCGACCGTCCCGCTGCACGTCGAACAGCGCATGGACCGCGGGCAGCGAGAAGTCGGACGGGAAGCCCCAGCCGGTGCGGGAGCTGAGCAGGTCCTCGACCGTGATCGGGCGGGCCGCGGGAACCACGTCGTCCACGGGGGCGTCCGGGGTCCGCACCACGACCGGTTTCGACAGCTCCGGCAGCCACTCCTCGACCGGGTCGTCGATCCCGAACAGCCCGTCCTCCACCAGCATCAGCACGGCCGCCGCCGTGATCGGTTTGGTGATCGAGGCGATCCGGAAGATCGAGTCCCGGGCCATCGGAGCGGTGCCCTCGAGGTCCACGCCACCGACGGCCACCACCTCGACGTCGTCGCCGCGTGCCACCATCCCGACGGCGCCGGGTACCGTTCCGTCGTCCACGTGCCGTTTCAGGGTCGTGTGCAGCTCGCTCATCGCTGGGCCTTCCGGTTCGGGGGACCGTCGTACGTACGACCTCCCTCGCGGCGAAAAGTCATCGGCGCGGACCCCGACATCGTCGGAGTCGGCCCGGGATGTCAGGTCGCCGCCGGATCCACCGTCGCCTGGTGGGCCTGAGCGAGATGCTCCTGCGCCTTCAGCCAGGGCAGGAACTGCGCCGACTGCCGCCAGCCGCAGGTGTCACAGCTGATCGTCCGCTGAATTCCCGCCCGCCGCACCCGCACGACGTGTTCGCGCCCGTGCTGGTCCCAGCGGCTCACCTTGCTTATGTTGCTCTCCAGCATGCCGCCTCCAGAGGCCGGGCCCGGTAACTCGGTTGACGCAGCAAGGAGTGTGCAGCAAGACCAACATCAACGGGGGATCCTTCACCGCGGCTTCGCCAACCCGTGTTCTGAACCCCGGCTTCCGGTCCTCAGTCGATGGTCCTCAGTCGATCGTCCTCGGCAGGCGCAGGCTCAGCAGACCGGTCAGCGCGATCGCCGCCAGCTGCACGAGAAGCGTGACGACCAGGGCGTCACGCATACCCAGGCCCGGGACGAGGGAGAGGAACAGCGTGCCGAGGGTGGCGACGCCGAGCGCCAAAGCGGACTGCTGGGCGGTGGTCATCACGCCGCTCCCCACGCCGGCCCGAGCGGGCGGCACCTCGGACAGCACGATCCGGAAGAGCACCGGGAGTTGCAGGGCCTGACCCACGCCCGCGATCGCGCCGCCCGGCAGCAGGGCCACCAGGCCGAGGTCCGGCCAGGAACGCCAGGCGGCCAGCGCGATCAGGCCCACGCCCACTGCCTGGAGCAGGGCGCCCGCGGTCACCACGCGGGTGCCGTACCGGGCGATGAGACGTGGTCCGGCGATCGAGGTGAACAGGAACGTCACCGCCAACGGGGCCAGTGCCAGCCCCGCCCGCACGGGGCTGAGGCCCGCGCCCTGTTGCAGGGCCACCGCGATGACGAACATGAAGCCGCTGAACCCGACGGAGAACGGCAGGATCATCACCAGTCCGCGTCGCAGCGACACCAGCGCGAACAGACTCGGCGGCACCAGCGGCGTACGGCCCAGTCGGTCGGCCCTGCGCTCCACCGTGTAGAAGGCGGCGGCCACGAACGGGAACGCCGCCAGCGACAGCCACGTCCACAGCGGCCAGCCCGCCGCCCGGCCCTCGGTCAGCGGGGCCAGCAACGTGAGGAGAGCGGCGGCCAGCAGGACGGTGCCCGGGACGTCCACCGGCTCCGGACGCCGCGCCCGGGTCTCCGGGACCGTGCGGGCCGCCAGGACCAGACCGACGAGGACGACCGGCACGTTCACCAGGAACACCGCCCGCCAGCCGCCGCCCGCGCCGAAGAGGAACGACAGCGGCGTCGCGGCCACCAGGACGCCGCCCAGGATCTGGCCGAGCACCATGGACAGGCCCGCCGTGGCGCCGTACAGGCCCATCGCCTTGGCGCGGCGGGCGCCCACGGTGGCCGCCTGGATGGTGGCGAGCACCTGCGGCAGCATCGCGGCCGACGCCGCGCCCTGGGCGATCCGGGCCACCACCAGGGTCCAGGCGGTGGGCGCGAGCCCGCAGGCCAGGGAGGTCAGGCCGAAGGCGGCCATGCCGCCGATGAAGAACCGCCGCCGCCCATACAGGTCGCCGAGGCGGCCCCCGAGGACGAGCAGGACGGCGTACGCGAGGCCGTACCCGGAGACCACGAGCTCGAGGACCGACTCGCCCGCCGAGAGGTCCGCGGCGATCGTGGGCAGGGCGACGTTGACGATGAAGAAGTCGATGAGGGGCAGTGCCGCGGCCAGCAGCACGGTGAAGAGTCCGAGTCCGCCGAGCGCGGGTGGTGCCACGGAGGGGGAGCGGACCTGGTGCGATGGGATGGTTTCGGTCACGCCCCTCAGCCTGCGACCGCTCCGAGACAGGTACCAGAGTCTCCTTATCCTGGTAGCAGAACCACCTGGAAACAGGGTCCGGTGAGGTGCAGTCTGGTGGACATGACGACCACGGTCCAGGAAACGGCACTCCAAGTCCCGCGCGGTACCGCCGTGTCGGAGATCCGGCGGCACGAACTCGCCGCGTTCCTGCGCCACCGCCGCGAGCACATCGCGCCCGAGCGGGTCGGCCTGCCCCGGGGCAGCCGACGCCGTACCCCGGGTCTGCGCCGTGAGGAGGTCGCCCATCTCTCAGCGGTCGGCGTCACCTGGTACACCTGGCTCGAACAGGCCCGGGACATCCAGGTCTCCGTCCAGGTCCTGGACGCGCTCGCCCGCACCCTGCTGCTCGACCCCAGCGAACGCGCCCACCTCTTCCAGCTCGCGGGAGCCGTGGACCCGACGCCGGCCACCGTCTGCTCCCCGGTCACCCCCGCGCAGCGGGCGATTCTGGAGCAGTTGGAGCCGGTGGCGGCCTGTGTGCAGAACAGCCGGTACGACATCCTCGCCTACAACCGCACCTACGGGCTGCTGCTGTGCGACCTCGACGCGGTGCCGCCGGAGGACCGCAACTGCATGATCCTCTGCTACACGAACGCGGAATGGCGCTCCTCGATCGTGCACCTGGAGCAGACCCAGCGGCTGATGGCGGCCCGGTTCCGTGCGGCGATGGCCGGGCACCTCGCCGAGCCCGCCTGGAAGATGCTGCTGAAGCGGCTGAGCACGGAGTCCCCGGACTTCCGCGAGGCCTGGGAGCGGCACGAGGTCGGCACCCACCGGGTGCGGCGCAAGGAGTTCCTCAACCGCTACGTCGGCCGTGTCGCCGTCGACCACACCGACCTGTGGCTGGGGCCGGAGGGAGGCCCGCGCATGGTGACGTACGTGCCCTCGGACGAGGACTCACGGCGGCGACTGGAGCGCCTGCACACGATCGCGCGGGAACGGGAACGGGAACGGGAACGGGAACGGGAACGGCAAGGGGAAGGGGAAGGGGAAGGGGAAGGGGCGGCGCGGGAGCCGGAGGGCGAGGCCGTGGCGCCTCGCGGCTGACTCCCGGACCTCGCCCCTGCCCCCACGGGCCCCGCCCCTGCACGCTCACCCGCTCACCGCACCTGCGCGCCGACCCCCGCGGCCTGACGTACCTCCGTGGACGACAGCCGCTCGGCCGTCCGTTCGGCGGTGCCGCGGGCCCACCGCCCACTGGTCAGCGCCCCCACCACCAGCACGGCGAACCCGCATCCGGTGAGCACCCACCACCCCGGCTCCGCGGCGGACACGAACACCTCCCGGTACGACGAGGAACCGACCCTCGCCGCCAGCAGCGCCCCGATCACCGCGACCCCCAGCGTCTGCCCCAGCTGCCGGCTGGTGGACGCGACCGCCGCGGCCACCCCGGCCTGGGCGCGCGGCATCCCCGAGACGGCCGTGTTGGTGATCGGCGCGTTGAGGAACCCGAAGCCGATACCGAACAGTACGTACCCGACGAACAGCGTGACGTTCGACGTCTCGGCCTCGAACGCGGCGAACAGCACACTGCTCGCGGTCATCGCGACCCCCGCGATCAGCAGCGGCACGCGCGGCCCGAGGCTCCCGAGCAGGCGCCCCGACAGCGGTGCGCACAGGAGAGTCGGCAGGGCCATGGGCAGCATCCACAGACCCGCGTGCAGGGCGTCGAGGCCCCGTACGTTCTGCAGGTACAGCGTCGACAGGAAAAGGAACCCGCCGAGCGCGGCGAACCCGCTGACCGCTATCACCGTGGCGCCGCTGAACGGGGCCGACCGGAAGAACCGCAGGTCGATCAGGGGCTCGTCCCGCCGGGGTTCGTACCAGAGCAGACCCGCGAGCGCGGCCAGCGCGACCACGCCGAACGGCAGCACCGAGACCAGGCCCGCGTTCGGCGCCTCGATGATCGCGTACGTCAGCGCGCCGAACAGCGCGATCACCAGGACCTGGCCGACCGGGTCGGGGCGACGGGCCTTCGGGGCACGGGACTCGGGGACGTAGCGGAGGGTGAGGAGGAAGGCGGCCAGGCCCACCGGCAGGTTGATCCAGAAGATCGAGCGCCAGCCGACCGACTCCACCAGCAGCCCGCCGACCAGCGGCCCGGCGGCCATGGAGATACCGACCACCGCGCCCCACACGCCGATCGCCCGCGCCCGCTCGCGCGGGTCGGTGAAGGTGTTGGTGATGATCGACATGGCGACCGGGTTCAGCATCGACCCACCGACCGCCTGAACCATGCGGAAGGCGATCAGCGCGTCGAGGTTCGGCGCGACGGAGCACAGCGCCGAGCCGACGGTGAAGACGACCAGCCCCGCCATGAAGACCCGCTTGCGGCCCAGCCGGTCGGCGGTGGAACCGGCCAGCATCAGCAGCGAGGCGAGCACCAGGGTGTAGGCGTCGATGGTCCACTGCAGACCTGCCGTGCTCGCGTGCAGGTCCCTTTGCACGGAGGGCAGGGCGACATTCAGGACGGTGTTGTCGAGGCTCACGATCAGCAGGCTCATACAGCAGATCGCGAGCACCAGCATGCGTCGGCGGTGGCTGAGCTCGGGCATGCGCCCCAGCGTACGCCTGCTTCGATAGTGCGTCTAACTAACGACTGTTGCCTGGTCGTCGTCGGGTCACCCCCGGGCGTGCGTGACAATGGGGGAATGCCCACGATCGCGCCCACGAACAGCACTGCCCTGCGGATCGGCCCGCACGCCGTCCAGCCGCCTGTCGTCCTCGCCCCCATGGCCGGGATCACCAACGCGCCCTTCCGCACCCTGTGCAGGGAGTTCAGTGGCGGCAAGGGCCTGTTCGTGAGCGAGATGATCACGACCCGGGCGCTGGTCGAGCGCAACGAGAAGACCATGCAGCTGATCCACTTCGACGAGAGCGAGAAGCCCCGCTCGATCCAGCTGTACGGCGTCGACCCGGCGACCGTTGGCAAGGCCGTCCGCATGATCGCGGAGGAGGGCCTCGCCGACCACATCGACCTGAACTTCGGCTGCCCGGTCCCCAAGGTGACCAGGAAGGGCGGCGGCTCGGCCCTCCCGTACAAGCGCCACCTGCTGCGCTCGATCCTGCGGGAGGCGGTCAGCGGAGCGGGTGACCTGCCCGTCACGATGAAGATGCGCAAGGGCATCGACGACGACCACATCACCTACCTCGACGCCGGCCGTATCGCCGTCGAGGAGGGTGTCACCGCCATCGCGCTGCACGGCCGCACCGCCGCCCAGCACTACGGCGGCACCGCCGACTGGGACGCCATCGCCCGCCTCAAGGAGCACGTCCCGGAGATCCCCGTGCTCGGCAACGGCGACATCTGGTCGGCCGAGGACGCGCTGCGGATGGTGCGGGAGACCGGCTGTGACGGCGTGGTCGTGGGGCGCGGGTGTCTCGGCCGGCCGTGGCTGTTCGCGGACCTGGTCGCGGCCTTCGAGGGACGTACGGAGGCCGGTGCCTCGGACACCGGCGGAGGCGGTGCGCGGCCCTCCCTCCGCGAGGTCGCCGACATCATGGTCCGGCACGCCACGCTGCTCGGTGAGTGGATCGGCGACGAGGCCCGCGGGGTCATCGACTTCCGCAAGCACGTCGCCTGGTACCTGAAGGGCTTCGCGGTCGGTTCCGAGATGCGCAAGCGGCTCGCGATCACCTCGTCGCTGGCCGAACTGCGGTCCGGGCTGGACGAGTTGGACCTCGACCAGGCCTGGCCCCTCGGTGCCGACGGGCCCCGCGGCCGTACGTCCGGCAACAACCGGGTGGTGCTGCCGGACGGCTGGCTGAAGGACCCGTACGACTGCGCGGGCATCGGCGAGGACGCCGAACTGGACACCTCCGGGGGCTGAACCGCCGCCGGCCTCTGCCCCGGGAGCGGTCAGTCCTCGGACGGATGGGGGGTCGAGCCGTACGCCGTCAGGAAGCGGTCGCGGAACGAACTCATCTTCCACACTGGCGCGTTCCTGGCGGGCTTCAGGCCCTTGGTCCAGTTCCATCCGGCGATCTTGTCGAGGACCTTGGGGTCCTTGGCGACGATCGAGACGGGCACGTCACGGCTGGCGTGGTTGCCGCTGACCCGGGCGATCGGCTGGTGGTCGCCGAGGAAGACGAGGACGGTGTCGTCGGTGCCGTAGCGCTCCAGCCACTGGGTGAGGCTGGTGACGGAGTACTGGATCGACTTGCCGTACTCCTGCTGTGAGCGGGTGCTGTCGGTGATGATGTCCGACGGGTTGGTGCCGGCCTTCTGGATCGGCCCGAACACCGAGCCGTCGCCGAGTTCGTCCCAGCCGACCATCTTCGGGATCGGGGACCAGGGCTGGTGGCTGGAGGTCAGGATGATCTCCGACATCAGCGGCTTGTCGCGCTTCTTGCCGTGCTCCAGGCGCTGGAACGCCTCCAGCGCGTACTGGTCGGGCATCGTCGACCAGCTGAACTTGGGGCCCTTGTAGCCCATCTGGAAGGCGTTGTAGACCTTGTCGAGGCCGTAGAAACTCTGTTCCGGCCAGCCCTTCTGGACTCCGGGCATCACGCCGACGGTGTCCCAGTCGCCGGTCTTCTTGAACGCCTTGGTGAGGCTGAGGTGGTCGCTGGACATCACCGTGCGGTAGCGCTGCTGGTTGTCGACCCACAGGCCGGACAGGGTGGTGGAGTGGCCGAGCCAGCTGCTGCCGCCGTACGTCGCCGAGGTCAGCCAGCCGCTCCTGGCGTGGAAGCCGGCCTTCGCCAGCGACGCGGTACTGGCGTCGAGCGTCTTGTCGACGCCGGGCGCGATGCCCGGGTCCTCGATCGCGCTGCGGCCGTAGCTCTCGATGAAGGTGAAGATCATGTCCTTGCCGCGCAGGTCGGGCACCAGCTGGTCGGCGGGCGTGTCGCCGAACTGGTCGGCCTTGGCCTCCTTCCGGAACGCGGCCTCGTCGCGCACGGTGTCGACGACCCGATGCGCCTGCACCTTCAGGGCGCCGGCCGCCCGGTCGGAGGCGATCGGCATGCCGTCGACCTGGAGGCCGAGGGTGGAGCAGGTGATCCACACGGTGCCGGCGATCAGGGTGGCCCGGGTGGCGGTACGGGTGTTGGACGCGAGCAGGTTGCTCAGCCGGACCGTCGCCAGGGCCATCAGGACCAGCAGCAGCACGACGAGGACGACGGCGCCGGCGGCGGCACCGACGGCCGTTGCCCGGCCCATCGAGTCAGCGAGGTAGGACTGGGCGTCGTCCAGCAGACCCCAGTCCAGAACGAGGTTGAAGGCCCGGCCCAGGTACTCGGTGAACCCCATGTCGAGGACGTTCACGATCGTCAGCGCACCCAGCACCGTCCCGGAGACCGCCGCCAGGATCACCCGCGGCCGCCGCGGCAGGGCGAGCATCACGACCGCGGCCACGATCGCCTCCGCGGGCAGCCGTGTGAACCGGTTGGGCTGCAGCGCGGCGACCCGGTTCGGCATGACCAGCCCCGCGAACACCAGGACGGCGGCGAGCACGGTGGTCGACCAGTGCAGGACGAGGGCGGCGGTGGGGTGTCGGTCGCGCCAGGCACGCCAGTGCGCGAGGCGGCCTCCGAGAGGGGTGCCCTTGTCGCTGCCGGGATTGTCGCCCCCGGCAGCGGGAGCGGCTCCGCCGGGCCCCGCCTCGTCAGCTCCGGCCTGCTCCGGTACGACCTCGTCAGCTCCGGCCTGCTCCGGTACGGCCTGGTCCGCTCCGGGCTGCTCCGGTTCGGCCTTCTCCTGCGTGGCCTCGTCCGGTACGGCCTGGTCAGCTCCGGCCTTCTCCGGCGCGGCCTGCTCCGGTTCGGCCTGCTCCGGCGTGGCCTCGTCCGGTGCCGTTTCGGCCGTCGCCTCTGTCGCCTCCTCGTTCGCGGGCGGGACGGAGGACGGGTCGTCGACCGTGGCGGGCGGTTGGCGAAAGCGCGCGAAGACAGGCACCCGAAGGTCCTTCCGTACGAAGCCCGGCGGAGTGGTGGAGCTGGTCCGAGGGGGACCGGACCCACCGCATTTCCGTACGGTTCGCCTCCGTCCGCTGTTCAGCCCTTTTGCCTACTGCTCGGCAAACACCGGGCAAACCACTCCCCAACCGGCGCGTCAGGCGCCCCCGACCGCCGTGAGCAGCGCCAGCGGTGCCGCCGCCGAACGGGATTCCCGTGCACACGCGTGCGGATACGGGACCGGCTCCGAGTGGGTGTCGCGGCCGTAGCCCGCGAGGACCTCCGGGAGACGGTGGCCGGTCGCCGTCGCCGCGTCGACCAGGCCGTGGGCGATCGAGCGGGCCTCGTCGTGCAGGCCGTACCGGGCAAGCCCCAGGGCGATCAGCGCGTTGTCGTGCGGCCAGACCGAACCGCGGTGGTAGCTGAGGGGGTGATAGGCCGGTTGTCCCGCGGCGAGGGTGCGGACGCCCCAGCCCGAGAAGAAGTCCGGGTCCAGCAGCCGTCGGCCGACCTCCTCGCCGTACTCCTTGTCCAGCAGCCCCGACCAGAGCAGATGCCCGGCGTCCGAGGCGAGCGCGGTCACCTGGCGGCCCTCCCCGTCCAGCGCGAGGGCGGGAAAGGAACGCTCCGGCATCCAGAAGTCCCGCTGGAAGCGGTCCCGCAGATCGGCGGCCGCCTGTTCCAGGAGCGCCGCGTACGTCTCGTCCTGCCATACCGCGCGTGCCACCGACGCCGTGCGCAGCAAGGCGTCGTACGCGTATCCCTGGGCGCCCGCCGCCATCACGGGGCCGCCGGCGCGGGTGCCGTCGGCCGAGCAGATGGCGCCGGGGGAGTCCTTCCAGTTCTGGTTGGCGAGGCCGCCCTGGTCGGCGCGGTAGACCAGGTAGCCGCGCGTGGCCAGTCCGCCGTGGTCCAGCATCCAGCCGATCGCCGCGCGGGCGTGCGGCTCCAGACGGCGGGCGAGGGCCGTGTCCCCTGTGTGCTCGACATACGCGCCGAGTAGGACGAGGAACAGCGGGGTCGCGTCCACCGAGCCGTAGTAACGGCCGTACGGCACCTGCCCGAAGTGCGCCAGCTCCCCGTGCCGGACCTCGTGCACGATCTTGCCGGGCTGGGCGACCGACTCCGGGTGGGTCTCGGTGGCCTGGGTCGCCGCGAGCGCGGGCAGCGTCGCGGCGGCGAGGTGCGGCCGGTAGGGGAGCGCGAACAGGGACGTCAGCAGGGCGTCCCGGCCCAGCAGGGCCAGGTACCAGGGTGCCCCCGCCGCCGGTACCCGCAGTTTTTCACCGTCCGGGCCGGTCGCCGGTACCTGGAGCGAGGCGAGGTCCGCGAGACCGCGCGCACAGGCCGCGGCCAGCTCCGGCCAGCCCGTCGGGAAGGCCACGCCTTCCGCGAACTCGCCCTCCAGGGAAAGGAGTTGATCGTTCACGGCGGCCGGGGAGCGCGGCACCCGCCGGGCCACCCTGTCCCCGTGCGGGCGGGCCATCACGCGCAGCGTCAGCTCCGCCGAACCGTGCGGCTCCAGGTCCAGAGTCCACAACAGGCGACGGGCTCCGGTGCCGGTCTCCTCGACGCCGTCCGGTGCCGGTTCGGCCGTCACCGTCGTACAGGAACGCCAGGCGCCGCGCTGGTAGGCGAACTCCACGCCGTCGTCGAGGATCTGGCGGGAACGGGTGGCGCCGATCTTGGCGTACGTGCGGTGGTCGGAGCGCAGTTCGAACTGGTCGGTGAAGTCGGCGTCCGCGGTGACCGCGAGGCGGACCGTCGTCGGTGTCGGACGGTTGCTGGTCACCCGCAGCGACTCGACGAACGCGCCGTCCGCGACGGCCTGTTCGCGGAAGAGCGTGCATGCGGGCGGCTCATCGCGACCGCCGCGCGGCACCAGCACACAGCGCGCGGTGTCCCCGTCGGCGACCGGCGACAGCGCCTCGGGCACCGCGCCGTCGACGGTGAGCTGCCACCGGCTCAGGTGCCGGGCGTCGCGCACGAACAATCCGTCCGGGGAACCGCCGCCCCGATGGCCGCTGATGTCCCCTCCGTCGCCGACGGCGGCGAACGTCCCGCCGTGCACGAGCAGATGATGCCGGTCCGTCATCCCCGGTCCCCTCCCTGGTCTGCCGTGACTGTGGTGCCTGCCATGACTGTGGCTTTTGCGTCTGCTGTGACGTGGGTGTCTGCGATCGCTGCGGTGTCTGGGGTCTTGGTGGTCGCGGTGGTGACCGCGGTCTCTGAAGTGCCTGTGGTGACTGAGGCGGCGCTCGCGGTCTCTGTGGTGAATGGGGTGACTGAAGCATCCGCGGTGTCGGCGGTGGCCGCGGCGGCTGCGGCTTCCGCGGTGTCCGCGGCATCGCTGTGCAAGAGGTCGAGCGCGAGCGCGGCGGTCCAGCTGAAGCCGGTCGCCCCGCAGGCCTCGCCGGTGTACGGGTCGACGTACTCCGCGAAGTCGGTGGCCTCGGCGAACTCCAGGGTCGTCGCCCGCAGCGCGTCGGCGTGCGCCCGCTCGCCGTGTGTGCGCAGCCCGCGCTCCACCAGCCAGCTCGTGTTGAACCAGGCCGGTCCGCGCCAGTAGCGGTGCGGGTCGAAGGACTCGCCGAGCAGGTCGTAGCTCGGGACCAGGTGGGTCGTGTCGCCGAGGCCGAAGTGCGGTCCGCTCAGGGTGCGGACCAGTGCCGTCGTGATCTCCCGGGGCAGGCCCGGCAGCAGCAGTGGGACCAGTCCGGAGACGCTGCGCTCGGGGATCAGCTCCCCGCCCGGCCGCTTTCCGCCCCGCAGGTCCCGGCACAAGAACATCCCGGCCGCCGGGTCCCACAGCCGCTCGACGAGCGCCGCCGTCAGACGTTCCGCGTGCGCGTGCCGGGCCGTACCGTTCGCGCCCAGTTCCCGCGCGATCCGGGCGAGCGCGTGCTCGGAGGCGATGAGCAGGGCGTTGAATGCGGGGTCCTCGACCGCGAACTCGCCGCCGTCGGCCCCATGGCCCCCGGCTGCGTCGACCCCATGGCCGCCGGCTGCGTCGACCCCGTGGCCCCCACTCGCACCGGCCCCATGATTCCCGCGGGTCCCTGTCCCACGGCCCTCGCCCGGCCCGTCCCGGTACCCGCGATCCCGGTAGTCGGCCGCCAGCCGCACGTACCGCCCGTAGTCCAGGTCCGTCGGCCGGTCCTCCGCCGCCCCGTGGTCGAGGTCCGCGCGCCGGAAGGAGCGGGCCGGGGCGGGTGCAATCCGGCTCAGCGGGGCGTCCCAGCAGGGGCTGTTGTCCATACCCTGTTCCCAGGGGTGCACGACGGACGCGAGAGAGCCCCCGCCCAGGTCCCGCCGGTGCAGCAGATACCGGTGCCAGGCCGCCAGCCGGGGATACATCCGGGCGAGGAAGCCGCGGGCCCGGGACAGCCCTGGGTCGGCGCGGTGCACCAGCCAGGCCGCCAGCGCGTGCACCGGTGGCTGCACGATGCCGGAGGTCTGTACGGTGCGCGGGGCGCCCGCGGCTCGCCCGGCGGTCGAGGAGCGCCAGAAGTCGGGGCTCGGGAAGTACGCGTCCAGCGGTACGGAGGGGTTGAAGACGATGTGCGGCACCCGGCCGTCGTCCCACTGGGCGTCGAGCAGTGTCTCCAGCTCCGTCTGCGCCCGCAGCGGTGACAGATGGCGCAGCCCGATCGCGATGAACGCGGAGTCCCAGGACCACTGGTGCGGGTACAGGGAGTGGGAGGGCACCGTGGACCGGCCCGTCCAGTTGCACTCCAGCACCCGGGCGGCCCTGACATGCAGCGACTTTCTCCTGGGGGTCGGATCGTATACAACGGCGGGCTTCGCCGGGCGCGCGATGAGCTGGGTACTGCGATCCACTCGGGGCTCCCCGAAGACGTAAGGTCGACCGACCAGTTCGGCTGTGACTACCGTAGGGTTACGTCTATTTAACACGCAAAACTCAATATGTAACGCAAGATTGAGAAACACAAGGGGGTGTACATGACTGGTCGAGGTCAGTTCGGCGCCGGAGAGCTGCTGGCACTGGTACGCAGTGGCCGGGCGACGACCCGCGGTGCGCTCCAGCGGGCCACCGGTCTCTCACGAGCCACCGTGGGCCAGCGTCTTGACCGTCTCTTCCGCGCGGGCTGGCTGCGCGAGGGCGCCGGCGGCCCGGTCGACTCACCGCTCGGCGGCCGGCCCTCCATCACCCTGGAGTTCGACGACTCCCACGCCGTCGTACTCGCAGCTGACCTGGACACCCGGCACGCACGCTCCGCCGTCCTGTCGCTGACCGGCGAGATCCTGGCGGAACAGGCCGGCACGCTGGTCATCGGGGACGGCCCCGAGGCGGTGTTCGGCGAGCTGGGCCACTGGTTCGCCGAACTCCTGGAGAAGGCGGGCCGCCGAGCGGGCGACGTCTGCGGCATCGGCCTCGCGGTGCCGGGCCCCGTCGACACCGGCACAGGCCGGGTCGTGCAGCCGCCGATCATGCCGGGATGGGACGGCTATGACATACGTGGCCGCCTGGCGAGGGCCTTCACCGAGCACACGGGCGTGGGTGCGGTGCCGGTGCTCGTCGACAATGACGCCAACCTGATGGCGTACGGCGAACAGCGCACCGCGTACCCCGACTGTTCGGCGTTCGTACTGGTCAAGGTCTCGACTGGGATAGGCGCCGGAGTCGTGGTCGACGGCTCGGTCTACCGGGGCATCGACGGAGGCGCCGGCGACCTCGGCCACATCCGGGTCCCGGCCGGCGCGGACGCGCTGTGCCGCTGCGGTTCCTACGGCTGTCTCGCCGCCGTCGCCAGTGGCGGTGCCGTGGCCCGGCGGCTGGCGGAGACCGGCGTGCCGGCGGCGTCCGGCTCGGATGTGCGGGACCTGCTGGCGTCCGGACACCCCGGGGCGGCGGCGCTCGCGCGGGACGCGGGCCGACAGGTCGGGGACGTCCTGGCGACCGTCGTCACCCTCCTCAATCCGGGGGTTTTGATGATCGCGGGGGATTTGGCCGGAACTGCCTTCCTCACGGGCGTGCGGGAGCTGCTGTATCAGCGGGCGCTGCCGCGCTCCACCGCTCATCTGGACGTCGTCACCTCGCGGCTCGGGGAGCGGGCGGCGCTGATCGGTGCGGGGGCGATGGTGGTGGAGCACCTGTACGCGCCGGATCGGGTGGAGGAACGACTGCTGGCGTTGGGCGTGTGACCACCTCGTTTCCGGCGGTGTTTCGGTCCGGATACATGTCCGCATGGTGAAATCCCGGCGTCTGTGACAGCGTGATTATCGCCACCCTTGATAAGGCTTACGCTCAGATGAGCAGCTCGTGATCGACTGCACTTCTCCAAACTGTGGCACTCAGTGCCACGGCTTGATCGTTCATCGATCGAAATCAGACGGGCTCGAAGCCGCTCAGATGAGCGGTATGGCGACTGCCTGAGTCCCCCTGCCTTCAAGAAGTGAAAACATGATCCTGTCTCCGCTTGCCAAGCTTTGACTTTCGATCCGGTGGCGGACGAGTGGTTACAGGCGTATGACGCGCAAGTGGACGTACCCAGGCGCCTTCGATCTGGGTATGTTCCTGGCCGTCAGGGCAGCCACCGCGTCCTCGAGGAGTCGAGACCCGTGTCGGAAAACAAAGATCTTCATGGAGCCGAGCCGGCCGCGAGCGTTGAGGGCGTGAAGTTCGTTTACGACTTCACCGAGGGCAACAAGGACCTCAAGGACCTCCTCGGTGGCAAGGGCGCCAACCTCGCCGAGATGACCAACCTGGGTCTCCCGGTACCTCCGGGCTTCACGATCACCACCGAGGCCTGCAAGGTCTACCTGGACAGCGGCGTGGAGCCGGCGGCACTGCGTGACGAGGTCAGTGCGCACCTCGACGCGCTGGAGCAGCGCATGGGCAAGAAGCTGGGCCAGGCCGACGACCCGCTGCTGGTCTCGGTCCGCTCCGGCGCGAAGTTCTCGATGCCCGGAATGATGGACACCGTCCTCAACATCGGGCTCTCCGACAAGTCGGTGCAGGGCCTGGCCAAGCAGGCCGGTGACGACCGTTTCGCCTGGGACTCCTACCGTCGCCTCATCCAGATGTTCGGCAAGACCGTCCTCGGCGTCGAGGGTGACCTCTTCGAGGACGCGCTGGAGGCGGCGAAGACGGCCAAGAAGGTCACGGTCGACACCGAGCTGGAGGCCGCCGACCTCAAGAAGCTCGTCAGCAAGTTCAAGAAGATCGTCAAGGCCGAGGCCGGCCGGGAGTTCCCGCAGGACCCCCGGGAGCAGATGGACCTCGCCATCCACGCGGTCTTCGACTCCTGGAACACCGACCGCGCGAAGCTCTACCGCCGCCAGGAGCGCATCCCGGGCGACCTCGGCACGGCCGTCAACGTCTGCTCGATGGTCTTCGGCAACCTGGGCCCCGACTCGGGCACGGGCGTCGCCTTCACCCGCGACCCCGCCTCCGGACACCAGGGCGTCTACGGCGACTACCTGCAGAACGCCCAGGGCGAGGACGTGGTGGCCGGCATCCGCAACACGGTGCCGCTCGCGGAGCTGGAGACGATCGACAAGAAGTCGTACGACCAGCTGATGCAGATCATGGAGACCCTGGAGAACCACTACAAGGACCTCTGCGACATCGAGTTCACCATCGAGCGCGGTCAGCTGTGGATGCTCCAGACGCGCGTCGGCAAGCGCACCGCGGGCGCCGCCTTCCGTATCGCCACGCAGCTCGTCGACCAGGGCCTCATCGACGAGGCCGAGGCGCTTCAGCGGGTGACCGGCGCCCAGCTCGCGCAGCTGATGTTCCCCCGCTTCGACGAGGACGCGAAGGTCCAGCAGGTCGGCCGGGGCATCGCGGCGTCGCCGGGCGCGGCGGTCGGCAAGGCGGTCTTCGACTCGTACACCGCCGTGAAGTGGTCCCGTTCCGGCGAGAAGGTCATCCTGGTCCGCCGTGAGACGAACCCCGACGACCTCGACGGCATGATCGCGGCCGAGGGCATCCTGACCTCCCGCGGCGGCAAGACGTCCCACGCGGCCGTGGTCGCCCGCGGCATGGGCAAGACGTGTGTGTGCGGCGCGGAGGAGCTCGAGGTCGACACCAAGCGCCGCCGGATGACGGTGCCGGGCGGCCACGTGGTGGAGGAGGGTGACCTCATCTCCATCGACGGGTCCAGCGGCAAGGTGTACCTGGGTGAGGTTCCGGTGGTGCCGTCTCCGGTCGTCGAGTACTTCGAGGGCCGGATGCACGCCGGCGCCAACGACGCCGACGAACTGGTCGAGGCCGTGCACCGGATCATGGCGTTCGCCGACCGCAAGCGGCGCCTGCGGGTGCGCGCCAACGCGGACAACGCCGAGGACGCGCTGCGGGCGCGGCGCTTCGGCGCCCAGGGGATCGGGCTGTGCCGTACGGAGCACATGTTCCTCGGCGACCGCCGTGAACTGGTCGAGCGCCTCATCCTGGCCGACACGGAGGTGGAGCGCGAGGAGTCCCTCAAGGCGCTGCTGCCCCTCCAGAAGCAGGACTTCGTGGAGCTGTTCTCCGCGATGGACGGCCTGCCGGTGACGATCCGTCTGCTGGACCCCCCGCTGCACGAGTTCCTCCCCGACATCACCGAACTCTCGGTCCGTGTCGCCCTGGCGGAGTCCCGCCAGGAGCCGCACGAGAACGAACTGCGCCTGCTCCAGGCCGTGCACCGCCTGCACGAGCAGAACCCGATGCTGGGCCTGCGGGGCGTACGCCTCGGCCTGGTCATCCCGGGCCTGTTCACGATGCAGGTCCGCGCGATCGCGGAGGCGGCGGCGGAACGCAAGGCGGCGAAGGGCGACCCGCGCGCCGAGATCATGATCCCGCTGGTGGGCACGGTCCAGGAGCTGGAGATCGTCCGCGAGGAGGCGGACCAGGTCGTCGCGGAGGTCGAGGCGGCGACGGGCACCAACCTGAAGCTGGCCATCGGCACGATGATCGAACTCCCGCGGGCCGCGCTGACCGCCGGTCAGATCGCGGAGGCGGCGGAGTTCTTCTCCTTCGGCACGAACGACCTGACCCAGACGGTGTGGGGCTTCAGCCGGGACGACGTCGAGGCCTCGTTCTTCACGGCGTACCTGGAGAAGGGCATCTTCGGAGTCTCCCCGTTCGAGACGATCGACAAGGACGGGGTCGGTTCCCTGGTGAAGCTGGCGTCCGAGGCGGGCCGCGCGACCCGCCCCGACCTGAAGCTCGGCGTCTGCGGCGAACACGGCGGCGACCCCGAGTCGGTCCACTTCTTCCACGAGGTGGGCCTGGACTACGTCTCCTGCTCCCCGTTCCGGATCCCGGTGGCCCGACTTGAGGCGGGGCGGGCGGCGTCCAATTCCACGGGGAGCGACCACCGGTAGGCCCGTAGGCCGTTACGGCCACTGAACCCCGGAACCGCCGCCGGTCACCCGACCCTCACCGACCGCGGCGGCGGTTCCGGATCGTGAAGAGAGGGCGGCACCCTTGTGCGGGGGTGCCGCCCTTTCGGCGTTGAGCCTGTCGAATGCCCGCCAGGTCCGTCGCCGTCCGTACCCCTCAAGTTCGCTTCGCCGACGCGGCCTCGGCCAAAGGCTGGGACAGTCTCGCCCAACAGGCCCGGGAGAACACCTACCGCGCCTGGACCACCATGCGCACCGACCCCGGGCCGGTCAACGAGACGCCCGGCACCACCGGCTCAAGGGCAGCCTGGCGCACGGCACCCACGGCGGACAGACCCTGCGAGCAGTGGCAGATCGAGGTGACCGGCGGAGGCCGCATCTGGTACCTCCTGGACACAGCCCGTGACACCTGCTGGATCACCTTCGCAGGCACGGGACATCCACGAGCCACAGACCGCCGCTGAACCGGCACGGCGAAATTCCACCGCCTCCTTCCACCGGGCCTCCCACTGCGCCCTGTCACCGCCGCAGGCCCGCACATAGGCCGGCGCCATCCGGCAGCAGTATCCAAGGGGTGGCGAGGTCGCAGTCCGGATCGCCCGTCTTGTGAGGGGATGAGCGTGACGCCGGCTGGTGAAGTGTGCGGGGGTCCGGGGTGCTTCTTGACGTGGCGTCATGAGCGGCTCACCTGGCCGCCACCGGTCACCGACGGCTCCCGGCTCACCGACGGCTCCCGGCCGAGCAGTGGTGCGGGCTCCCGGCGGCGCGGGCCCGTTCGGCCCGTGGTGTGACCCCCCGAAGACGGCTGTGCGGACGGGAGGCGGATCACCACGTCCAGGCCGCCGGTGCCGGCGGTGCGCAGGCTCGCCTCGCCGCCGCTGGCGTGGGCGAGCCGTTGGACCAGGGCGAGGCCGAGGCCCGTGCCGCCCTTGGGGGCGCCCGGCGCGCGCCAGAACCGGTCGAAGGCGCGGGCGCGTTGCTCCTCCGTCATGCCCGGGCCCTCGTCGGCGACGTGCAGGTCGACCCAGGACGGGCGGGCGTCGCGCAGCGCGCGCCGGGACGGGGCGTGGCGACGCAGTTCGATGGTCACCGTGGTGGCGGGCGGGGAGGCCCGCAACGCGTTGGAGAGCAGGTTGTCGAGGATCTGCTCGAGGGACCCCGGCAGTGCGAGGACCGAGCCCTCGCCGCCCGCGAACAGCACCAGGGAGACGCCCTGTCGGGCGAAGAGCGGCGCCCAGGTGCGGTGGCGTTCCGCGCAGACCGCGCCGATGTCGACCGGCCCCGGCGTCGCCGCGTCCTCCTCCAGTCTGGCCATCGCCAGCAGGCCCTCGACCATCCGGGCCAGGCGGTCCGTCTCGGTGACGGCGGCGGTGAGGCTGGAGCGGCCACGGTCCAAGATGTTCGGCTCCAGGTTCTCCAGGCGCAGCCGCAGTGCCGCGAGGGGCGTCTTGAGCTGGTGCGAGGCCTCGCCCGCGAACGCGTGCTGGGAGTCCAGGAGATGGGCGAGGCGGGCCGCCGTACGGTTGAAGGCGGCGGCCAGGCTGCGGACCTCGGGCGGGCCCTTGGTCACCGTCACCGTCACCGGGGCCGCGCGGCCCCCGAACGCCAACTCGTGCGTGGCGCGCTCAAGTTCGCGGATCGGGCGTCCGGTCCAGCGGGCGATCGCGAACGCGGCGAAGGTGACCGCGGTGAGGACGCCGAGACCGCCGAGGGCGAGCAACAGCCAGATGTGGTGGACGCGTTCGTGCACCGTCCGGGTCGGCACCGTGAGCCACACGGCGCCCTGCGGCTGGACACTGTGGCCGACGGGCGCGGCGACCGACAGGTACTGCACCCCACCGATGGTGGAGGTGCGGACGTCCACCGTGGACGTGCCGCGCAGCGCCGCCGCGATGCCCGGGCGGGAGGCCAGCGCGTGCGAGGCCTGGGCGGTGAGCGGGTGCGAGGTGGCCAGGGGGGCGCCGGTGCCATCGACGACCACCACCTTCCCGCCGATCCGGGTGGCACAGTGCACCACCCGGCCGGGCAGGTCCTGCTGGGCCCGCCCGGCGGCCAGGGACAGGGCCGCGTACGCCGAGACCGACTCGGCCTCGTCCTTCGCCGCGGTGATCACCCGCTCCCGCTCACCGCGCGAGTACACGAAGCCGAGCGGGATCTCCAGGCACAGCAGGACGAGCGCCGCCAGGCTGAGATAGCTGACCAGCAGTCGGCGGGTCACGGCCGCGCGTCCCAACTGGAGTGCGGGCCCACGGTCGGCCGGCGGCGCGGGCCTTCGGCGGACCTGGAGCGTGATCCTTCGGCGGGACGGACGTGCCGGCCGTCGTAAGACCGGGGGTCGTGTGAGCCGTCGTAGGGCCGGGGGTGGTGCGAACCGTCGTAGGGCCGGCTGTGCGGGGCCTCGTCCGGGCCGGTGTAAGGGCCGGTGTGCGGGCCCTCGAACGGACCGCCGTGCACGCCCTCACCCGGCCCTGGGCGCGCGGCGTCGTTCGGCCCGGTGTGCACCGCCAGTCGGAAGCCGACCCCGCGCAGGGTCTGGATCCAAGCTGGGTGGCCCAACTTCCTTCGCAGGGCGGCGACATGGACGTCCAGTGTCTTCGTGGGGCCCTCGTAGTGCGGGTCCCACACCCGGTCCAGGATCTGCTGCCGGGAGCAGACCGCGCCCGGGTCCTCGGTGAGCAGCGCCAGCAGGTCGAACTCCTTCGGGGTGAGCGAGAGGGGCACCTCGCCGACCCAGACCTGCCGGGTGCGGCGGTCGACGACCAGCGGGCCGGGTTCGTCCGACGACGACGCCGCGACCGGCGCCGACATCGGTTCCGGTCCGGACGGCGTCGGCTTGGGCGCTCCCTGCGCCGCTGCCATGCCCTGCGCCGCTGCCATGCCGTGCGGCGCTGCCATGCCGTGCGTTGCTCCTGTGCCGTGCGCCGCCCACTGGGTCCGTCGCGTCACCGCTCTTACCCGTGCCACCAACTCCCGTACGCTGAAAGGTTTCGCCAGATAGTCGTCGGCGCCCAGCTCCAGGCCCAGCACGCGGTCGGCCTCCTCTCCGCGCGCGCTGAGGATGAGGATGGGAACGTCGGAGACCTGGCGGATGCCCCGGCAGACGTCGATGCCGTCCATGTCCGGCAGTCCCAGGTCGAGCAGGACGACATCGCCGTACGGACCTCTCAGGCCGTCGGTGCCGGTGGCCACGTGATCGACCGTCAGCCCGAAGTGTCCGAGCCCTTCGGCGAGTGGTTCGGCGATCGTCTCGTCGTCCTCGATGAGCAGCACTCGTAGGCCCATGCGCCCCGTCTCTCCATGAATACGTGAATCGGTGTGAATCCAGGCAGCCCGTATCCGCAATTCGCATCCTGGCACCGACACGCTACAAGACGACAGTCCCCGTGCGCGCCCCGACAAAGAATGTTCAATTCCTGTCCGGGCTCTGGGGTTCACTTAACCTTCCGCTGGTGTGGGCTCCCCTACGGTGTGGTGACCGGAACGAACTCCCTGATGAGGCGGCTGAGTTGAAGGCACTGTTGGATCGCGCCCGCACATTCACACAGCGGGTCGAAAGTGAGCGCGGAGAATACCGGAAACTGGCCGACGGGCAATATCCCGAGGCACTCTTCATTACCTGCTCGGACTCGCGGGTGATACCCGCACTCATAACCGGCGCCCGGCCCGGTGAGATATTCGAGCTGCGGAACGCGGGCAATATCGTCCCGTCGTACGGGCGGCCGGGGGCGTCGGGTGAGGCCGCCACCATCGAGTACGCGCTGGAGGTGCTCGGGGTTCAGGACATCGTCGTGTGTGGTCACTCACACTGCGGGGCGATGGGCGCGCTGAAGTCCGGCGACGACCTGACCGCGCTGCCGGGCGTGGACGCCTGGCTCGACCTGGCCCGCCCGGAGCTGGCCGGGGTGCTCACCGGCACGTCCGGCACCTCGGCGACCTCCCCGGCCCCTTCCCTGTCGGACGTGGCGCAGCGCAACGTCGTCAACCAGCTGGCCGCGGTGCGTACTTACCCGATCGTGCGGCAGCGGATGGAGGAGGACCGGCTGCGGCTGCACGGCTGGTACTACGAGATCGACACCGGTCGGGTGTACGAACTCGACGACGACGGCCGCTTCCGGGTGCACGCCGGATGAGCGGGGCGCACGCGCGGGGCCGGACGTGGGGCGGGCCGACGACCGCGACCAGGAACGCGGCGAACGCGATGACCGCGACACACGCGACGGACATGACGAAGCCGACGGCGACGGCGACGGCGACGGAGGCGGCGGCAGCAGCGGATCCGGACGCGGAGGTGCCGGTGTCCCGCCTCGGCAAGGGCCCCAAGGCCGACCTCGGCACCGAGATCACCGCCTCCCTCGTCGTCTTCCTGGTCGCGCTGCCGCTGTGCATCGGCGTGGCCGTCGCCTCCGGGGTGCCGCCCGAGCTGGGGATCATCTCCGGAGTGATCGGCGGGCTGGTGGTCGGGGCGGTGCGGGGCAGCACGCTCCAGGTCAGCGGGCCCGCCGCCGGACTCGCCGCGCTGGTCGCGGAGACCGTCGGGGAGCACGGCGTGGCCATGCTCGGGGTGATCGTGCTGTGCGCCGGGATCCTGCAGATCGTCCTCGGGCTGGTCCGGCTCGGCCGGATGTTCCAGGCGATCTCCCTCGCCGTGGTCCAGGGCATGCTGGCCGGCATCGGACTGCCGCTGATGTTCAGCCAGGCCTACCCGATGGCCGACAGCAAGGCGCCCGGCGTCCCGATCGAGAACATGGCCGGGATCCCCGGGCTGGTCGCGGACATCCTGACCGACCGGCAGGCGATGATCGCCACGCTGCTCGGCGTCGTCACCATCGTGTTGAGCTTCGTGTGGAAGAAGGTGCCCGGACCGGCGAAGAAGATCCCGGCCGCGCTGGTCGCCGTCGGCATCGGTATCGCGGTCGCGGCGCTGCCCGGGGTGGACGTGAAGACCCTCCAGGTCGGCAATCTGCTCGCGTCCGTGCAGGTGCCGGGCGCCGAGCAGTTCGCGCGGCTCACGGACGGGGCGATCATCACGTCCGTCCTCACCTTCACGGTGATCGCCTCCGCGGAGAGCCTGTTCACGGCGGCCGCGGTGGACCGTATGCACAGCGGCCCGCGTACCCGCTACAACACCGAGCTCATCGCCCAGGGCGCCGGGAACACCGTCGCCGGTGTCCTGGGCGCGCTCCCCATCACGGCCGTGGTCGCCCGCAGTTCGGCCAACGTCCAGGCGGGCGCGAAGACCCGGCTGTCCCGGACGCTGCACGGGCTGTGGCTGCTCGCCTTCGCGATGCTGCTGCCGCAGGTGCTCGCGCTGATCCCGATCTCGGTGCTGGCCGGCGTGCTGGTGCACAGCGGCTGGAAACTGTTCGGGCCGGCGGAGTTCCCGAAGATGTGGCGCCAGGACCGCGGCGAGTTCGCGGTGATGACCCTCACCACGCTGGTCATCGTGGCCACCGCGCTGCTGGAGGGCGTACTGGTCGGGCTCGCCGCGGGGATCGTGCTGGCCGCGCTCAGGATGTCGCAGACCGTGATCCGGCAGCACGTCGCGGACGACACCGCCAAGGTCGTCATGGCCGGCAACGCGACCTTCCTGCGCCTGCCGAAGGTCATCGAGGCCCTGGAGGCCGCGGCGGCCTCCGGCAAACCGAGGATCCGCCTCGACCTGACCGGCGTCACCCACCTGGACCACGCCTGCCGCAGCCAGATCGAGGAGTTCACCACGCAGCAGCGGGGGAGCGGTGTGCGGGTGGAACTGCTGATGCCGGGTCCGGCGGCAGCCCAGGCCACTCCCGACCCCGTCGAGCAGCAGGCACCCGTACGACCCCCGGCGCCCACCCCCACCCACGATCACCATGGCGCGGCCTTCGCCCCGAGCCCCGACGTGGGCCCGGGCCCCGGTGCCGAATGGTTCTACCTGGACACCCGTCCCCTCCCGGACGATTACGCGGGCGCTCCCCGCTCGTAGGCTGAACTCATCCGTTCAGCCGAGGGAGGTCGGTCATGTCCGGCTGGAGCGCCAAGGACGTCCCGGACCAGAGCGGCCGGGTCGCCGTCGTCACCGGAGCCAACAGCGGCATCGGGTACGTCACCGCTCGGGAGCTGGCCCGCCGGGGCGCCCGGGTGGTGCTGGCGTGCCGCAGCGAGGCCCGGGGCGCCGAGGCGGCCGGCCGGCTGGCCGCCGAAGTACCGGGCGCGCGGGCGGAGGTGGTCCGTCTGGACCTGGCGGACCTGACCTCCGTACGGGAGTTCGCGGACGCCTTCTCTTACGACCGGCTCGACCTGCTCGTCAACAACGCGGGCGTGATGGCGCTGCCGTACGCGACGACGGCCGACGGGTTCGAGACGCAGTTCGGTGTGAACCACCTGGGCCACTTCGCGCTCACCGGGCGGCTGCTGCCCAGCCTGCTCGGCACCCGGGGCGCGCGGGTGGTGACCGTCGCGAGCGTGGCCCACGCGCTGTCCAATATCGACATCACCGACCTCAACAGCGAGCGCCGCTACCGGCGGTGGACGGCCTACGCCCGCTCCAAGACCGCCAACCTGCTGTTCACCCACGAGTTGGCGCGCAGGCTGGCCGCTCACGGTTGTGACGTGGTCGCGGCGGCGGCCCACCCCGGGTACGCGGACACCAACCTCCAGAGCGCGGCGCCCCGGGTGTCCGGCCGCAAGGGCAGCGAACGGTTCATGCGGATCGGCAACCGGTACTTCGCCCAGTCCGCGGAGGCGGGCGCGCTCCCCACGCTCTACGCGGCGACCGCGCCCGACGTGCGCCCCGACTCGTTCACCGGACCGTCCCTCGCGATGTGGCGCGGGGCCCCGGGACGGTCCTGGCGGGCTCCGTGGACCCTCGACGATCGTGCGGGTGAGCTGCTGTGGGGTGCTTCCGAGCAGCTCACGGGGGTGACGTACGAGGCGCTGAAGGCCTGACGGGCCGGGCGGGGGCGGGGTGCCCGGCGCAGGCGTCGTGCGTGGTGTGCAGCCGCCGCAGGTCCTGTAACGCCGCCATCGGGAACGGGTGCTCCTGCCACAGCTCGCGGTAGCCGTCCTCGCCGTGCCGCTCCAGGACCCCCTCGGCCGCCCGCAGGACCGCATGGGTCAGCTCGGCCCGGGGATGCGTGGACCGCCACGCCAACTCGCCCGCCGAATCCGGGAGGCCCAGGCTCACGGCCAGGTCCTCGAGCAGGTAGACCGACAGCACCACGGTCGTCTCGTCCGGGTGACCCAGGACCCAGCGGATCTCCGTCGACACGGCGTCGAAGAAGAACCTCTCCGTGCGCCACGGGCCGTAGAGGGCCGTCATGCCGAACAGGAGGTCGGCGAGGGCGTCGGTGAGGTAGTCGAAGGTGAACGACTTCGCCGAGATCCCGTCGGCGAGCTCACACGAGGCTCCGCCGGAGCTCAGTGTCCAGGTGAAGTGCAGTGCCACAACGGCGTTACCCCCCGTGCCGGTCCGATGGCCGCCGACCATTATCGATCAGGCGGCTCCGGCTCGGGCTGCCGCTCCGGCTAGGAGACCCGCACCTCGTACGTCGCGACGCGTACCGTCTCGTCGTCCAGGCACACCCCGGTCTCCAGGTCGAAGCGCTGCTTCAGGAGGGGGGAGGCGACGAACGGTCGTCCCTGGTGGGTGCCGGTCAGGCCGCGGGAGAGGACCGCCGCGCCGCCGAACGGGTCGCGGTTGTCGATGGCGTACAGCCGGCCCGCGCGGTCGCGGAAGAGGGCGGCCTGGTGGCCGTCGGGGAGCAGTGCCGCCACCCCGCGGCCCGGTAGCAGCGCGCCCAGGTCGCAGACGGTGAACCAGGCGTCGTCGCCCGCGTCCAGTTGGAGTTGGACCTTCAGGTCGGTCGTCTCGGGTGCCAGGGTCATCGCTGGGCGCTTCCTTCCAGGACGTCGGCCGGGTTGTCGGTGGGCCGCATGCCGATGGACAGCAGCGGCAGGTCGGGCTTGATCTGGTCGCGCTCCGGGATGAAGCCGACGACCGGGTCGGGGGTGTCGGGGGCGTTCACGAAGGAGACGAACCGCGACAGCTTCTCGGGGTCGTTGATGGTCGTCGCCCACTCGTCGGCGTAGTGCGCGACGTGGTCCGTCATCAGCGACTCCAGCTCCTCGCAGATGCCGAGGGAGTCCTCCACGACCACGTCCCGCACGTGGTCCAGGCCGCCCGGGATCCGCTCCAGCCAGGTCGAGGTGCGCTCCAGACGGTCGGCGGTGCGGATGTAGAACATCAGGAACCGGTCGATCAGACGGATCAGTTCGGCGTCCGAGAGGTCCTGCGCGAGCAGGTCCGCGTGGCGCGGGGTGGCGCCGCCGTTGCCGCCCACGTACAGGTTCCAGCCGCCCGCGGTGGCGATGACGCCGAAGTCCTTCGACTGGGCCTCCGCGCACTCCCGGGCGCAGCCCGACACCGCCGACTTCAGCTTGTGCGGGGAGCGCAGGCCCCGGTAGCGCAGCTCCAGGTCGATCGCCATGCGCACCGAGTCCTGGACGCCGTAGCGGCACCAGGTCTGGCCGACGCAGGACTTCACGGTGCGCAGGGACTTGCCGTAGGCGTGCCCGGACTCGAAACCGGCGTCCACCAACCGGGTCCAGATCAGGGGGAGTTGTTCGACGCGGGCGCCGAACATGTCGATCCGCTGACCGCCGGTGATCTTCGTGTAGAGGCCGAAGTCGCGGGCGATCTCACCGATCACGATCAGGCCCTCGGGGGTGATCTCACCGCCGGGGATGCGGGGGACGACCGAGTACGAGCCGTTCTTCTGGAGGTTGGCGAGGAAGTGGTCGTTGGTCTCCTGGAGCGCCGCCTGCTCGCCGTCGAGGACATAGCCGCTCGCGCCGATGGTCGGGGCGAGGGAGGCGATGATCGAGCCGACCGCGGGCTTGCAGACGTCGCATCCGTCACCGCCCCGGGCGCCGTCACGGCCGTAGCGGTCCAGCAGGTCCTGGTAGGTGTTGATGCGCAGGGCGAGGACGATCTCGTACAGCTCCTCGCGGGTCTGCGCGAAGCAGCCGCACAGGCCCTTGTCGACCTCGATGCCGCCTGCCTCGAGTTCGGCGTTGACCAGCTGGCCGAGGACCTTGACGCAACTGCCGCAGGTGGTGCCGGCCTTGGTGCACTTCTTCACCTCGGGCACCGTGGTGCAGCTGTGCTCGGTGACCGCGCCGCGGATCGTGCCCTTGGTGACGTTGTTGCAGGAGCAGATGATCGCCTCGTCCGGCAGCGCGGTCGGGCCGAGCTGGGTCGGCGCCCCGGCGCCGGCCGGCAGCACCAGCGCCTCGGGGGAGACGGGCGGCACGGAGCCGGTGAAGGCGCGCAGGGTGCCGTACGCCTCCGCGTCGCCGACCAGGATGCCGCCGAGCAGCGTGCCGTCGCGGCCGATGACCAGCTTCTTGTACAGGCCCGAGCGGGAGTCGGAGTAGACGACGTCCAGGCAGTCCTCGGCCGTGCCGTGCGCGTCACCGAAGGACGCCACGTCCACGCCGAGCAGCTTCAGCTTGGTGGACAGGTCGGCGCCGGTGAACGTCAACTGCTCAGTCTCGTCCTCGGCGATCGTCGCGGCCGCCGCCTCGGCCTGCTCGTAACCGGGGGCCACCAGGCCGTACACCCGGCCGTCGGAGGCCAGCGCGCACTCGCCGATCGCGAACACGTGCGGGTCGGAGACGGTGCGGCACTGCTCGTCGACGGTGATGCCGCCGCGCTCGCCGACCGTCAGACCGCAGTCGCGGGCCAGCTGGTCGCGGGGGCGGACACCGGCGGAGAACACCACCAGGTCGGTGGCGAGTTCGGAGCCGTCGGACAGCTTCATGCCGGTGACCGCGCCGGACTCGTCGACCACGATCTCCTGCGTGCCGACGCCCGTGTGGACCGACAGGCCCATGTCCTCGATGGTGCGCAGCAGCGCCGCGCCACCGCCCTCGTCGACCTGGACCGGCATCAGGCGGGGCGCGAACTCCACGATGTGGGAGGTGAGCCCGAGGCCCTTCAGCGCACCGGCCGCCTCGAGTCCGAGCAGGCCGCCGCCGACCACCGCACCGGTCGTCCGCGTCTTCGCGTACTCCTCGATCGCCAGGAGGTCCTCGATCGTGCGGTAGACGAAGCAGCCCTCGGCGTCCTTGTTGGGGACGGGCGGGACGAAGGGGTACGAGCCGGTGGCGAGCACCAGGACGTCGTAGTCGACGACCAGGCCCGAGCGGGCGGTCACCCGGCGCGCCTCACGGTCGATCGTCTCCGCCGGGTCGCCGACGTACAGCTCGATGCCGTGGTCCTCGATGAACTCCATGTCGGTCATGGAGAGGTCCTCGGGCGACTTGCCGGAGAAGTACGAGGTGAGCGCGACCCGGTCGTACGCGGGGCGCGGCTCCTCGCACAGCACGACCACGCGGTGCGTGGCGGTCAGGCCGCGTGCGGCGAGCGCTTCGAGGAAGCGCTGGCCGACCATGCCGTGGCCGACGAGCACGATCGTGGGGGTGCCCCCCAGGGTGGCGGTCATCAGGAGCCTCCGTCGTTGGTGAGCAGGTGGAGCAGGGGGCCGCCGTCGGACGGGAGCGGCTCTGCTCCCTCCCAGGCGCGCGCGAGCGCGCCGACGGTGCCGAGTTCGCCGACGAGGACCCCGCCGACCAGGCGGTCGTCGCGGACGACGACCTTGCGGTAGGTGCCTCGGGTGGCGTCGGCGAGCTGGACCACGTCGTCGCCGGGAAGGGCCTCCGTCTCGCCGAACGCGGCGAGGTCGAAGGCGCTCTGTCCGGCGAGGGTGAGCCGGGTGAGTGAGCGGGTGCCGGTGTAGCGGGCGCCGAGGTCGCCCGCGCCGCCCGCCCCGCCTGCCGCGCCCGCCTCGCCCGCGAGCAACTCGGCGAGGATGTCGGCCTGTTCGAGGGCCGGAGTGGCCAGCCCGTACACGGTGCCGTCGTGCTGGACGCAGTCGCCGACGGCCCGGATGTGCGGGTCGGACGTACGCAGTTCGTCGTCCACGACGATCCCCTTGCGCACGTCCAGGCCCGCGGCCTGGGCGAGACCCACCCGCGGGTGGACCCCGCAGGCCAGGACCACCAGGTCGGCGTCGAGGGTGTAACCGTCGGCCATCTCGACCGAGCGGACCACGCCGCCGACGCAGCGCACGTCCCGCACCCGGCACTCGGTGTGGATCTCGACGCCGAGGTCCTTGAGGTGCCGGCGGACGAGCTTGGAGGCCGACGGGTCGAGCTGGCGCTCCATGAGCCGCTCGGACTGCTGGGCGAGGACGACCTGGGCGCCGCGCAGCGCGAGCGCGCGGGCCGCCGAGACCCCGAGGAGGCCGCCGCCGATGACGACCGCCTTCGCACCCGGCCGGACCGCCTTGGACAGGCCCAGGCAGTCGTCCATGGTGCGGAAGGCGTGGACGCCCTCGGGGAGCACGTGGTCGGGGGTGAACAGGCCGCGCAGCGGCGGGAGCACCGGGTTGGAGCCGGTGGCCAGGACCAGGGTGTCGTATGCGATCTTCGAACCGTCCGCGCACTCCACGGTCCGTCCGTCCCGGTCGATGCCGGTGACCTGGGCCCGGACCAGGTCGGCGGGCGCCGGGAGGGCGATCACCTCGGGGCTGTAGCGCCCGGCCAGCACTTCGGCGAGGAGCACCCGGTTGTACGGGCGGTGCTCCTCGTCGCCGACGAGCGTCACGGGTGTGCCCAGCTCACCGAGCCGCCGGGCGAGACGGACGCCCGCGAGGCCGGCGCCGATCACCACCACACGCGTATTCGAGGTCATGTCTAGGAGCGTGCGGTGTGGGTGTTACCCGATCGCATCACGTCTGTTTCCCGCGGGGAACGCTGCCCTCAGCGGGGACGCGAGGCGGGTGTGAGGGTTCGGGACGGGCCTGGGGGGTGCGCTGTGAGGGTTCGGGACGGGCGCGAGGGGAGCGCTGTGAGGTCCGCGCCCCCCCCCGCACACCCCACCCGCACAGCACCCCCTCGCTCGCCCTTCTAGGAAAGCTCCCGTCGCTCACCGGAGGTCAGGAGCAGATCGACCAAGCCCGTGGTGTCCTCGGCACCGTGACCCTGACCCGCCGTCAGGCGCCGCTCCATCAGCGCCAGGTACGGCGTCAGCAGCTCGGCGCTCACGCCCTGCTCCTCGGCCGTGCGCAGCAGGGTCGCGTTGCCGGTGACCTGCATGGCGAGGTCGGAGACGACGTCCTTGGTGTAGTCACCGGCCTCCAGCCGCTCGGCCACCCCGTACGCCATGGGCGCCATCGCGGTGAGCCACGACACGAGCAGCGGCGCGAAGTCCTTCGGGGCGATGTCCTCCCGGCGGATCAGCGCGAAGGCGTGTGTGACGCCGGCGAACATCCCGCTCATCGCGCTCAGCAGCGCCACGTCGTGCAGCGCGGCGAACCCCGGGTCCGCGCCGGTGTACCTGGCCTGGGCGGGGACGGCGAGGGTGTCCCGGTGCTCCTCGAAGAGCGCGGCACACCCGCTGTAGAAGACGTACGCCCCGGAGTCCGCGGCTCCGATCATCGGCGGTACGGCCATGATCCCGCCGTCCAGGAAACGGGCCCCGCGCGCCTCGGCCCAGGCGGCCCGGTCCCGCCCCTCGGCGGGCGTCCCGGTGGTCACGTCCACCAGGTCCCGGCCCGTGAGGTCGGCCCCGTCGAGGGCCTCGCCGACGGACCCGTCGTCGAGGAGACAGACCACCACCAGCCGGTTCGCGGCCACCGCGGCGGCGGCGTTCGGCGCGACGGTCGCGCCCTCGGCGGCCAGCGCCTCGGCGCGGGCGGGGGTGCGGTTCCAGACGGTCACGGGGTGGCCGGCGGCGAGCCAGGCGCGGGCGAGGGCGGAGCCCATCGCGCCGGTGCCGAGGAGCGTGAGGGGAGCCGAGGAGGAAGGTGTGCGCGGGGCAACCGCGTTGTCAGTCATGGCGATTAGGCTCGTCGCAGGGCAACGGCCCGCTCAAGTACGTACTTCCGAGTGGGTGGTTACCACCGGGAAAGAGTCCAGGCGGGGGAGGGGCGGCATGACGACCGTACGGCGGCCGGGGGCGTACGTCTGCGGGATCGACGCGGCGATGGATGTGATCGGCGGCAAGTGGAAGGTGCTCATCCTGTGGGCGCTTGACGTCAGACCGTGCCGCTTCGGCGAGCTGCGCAGAGAGCTGCCCGGCGTGACGGAGAAGGTGCTCGCGGCGCAGCTGCGGGAGCTGGAGGCGGACGGCGTCGTGCACCGGGAGGCGTACGACGAGGTACCGCCGCGTGTGGAGTACTCGCTCACGCCCCTGGGCATCTCCCTGAATGAGGCACTGGGGCCGCTGGGCGCCTGGGGGCGGGTGAACGTGCTGGCGGGCTCAGCGGCTGCCCGTGAGGTGCGCGAAGACGACGACGTTCCCCTGATAACCGGTGCTCCGTGAGTAGCCGCCACCGCAGGTGATCACCCGCAGCTCGGGCCGCGCGGCGGCGCCGTACACCTTCTTGTCCGGGAAGTTCCTCGCCTGGTAGGCCTCCACCGCGTCCACCGTGAAGACGGCGACCGTGCCGTCACGCCGGTCCACCTCGACGGTGGCGCCCTTCTTCAGCGCGCCGAGGTCGTAGAACACCGCGGGACCGTCGGCGTTGTCGACGTGCCCGGCGACGATCGCGGTGCCCGTGTCCCCGGGGGTGGTGCCGGCCTCGTACCAGCCGGCCAGGTTCTTGCGCGCGGCGGGCGGGACGTCGAGTCGGCCGGCCGGGGTGAGACCGAGGCCCGTCAAGGGCGCGTTCACCCGGATCGAGGGGATGCGGATCCGGTCGGGCGGGGAGGGCGGCAGCGCGGGCGCGCCCGGCGCCGCGGACCGCCGGGTGCCCTGCCCGGCGTCGCGGCCCGCGTGCGCCTGCGCGGCGGACGGCTGCGGCGGGGCGTGTGTCTCGGCGCCGCTGCGCAGCAGCCAGGCCCCGGTGCAGAGGGCCGCCGCGGTGACGGCCGATATGGTGGCGTTCTGGACCCTGCGCATGCGCTCGACCTCTCTCCTGGCCGGGGCCCCTTCCCTCCTGCCGGGGCCCATTGCTGGGGGTCCCCTCCCCCTCCGGGCCGCGAGGGGCGACGGACCCGGAGGGGGAGGGGACACGCGGTACCGGCGGACGGACGGCGGAGGGTGTCCGTCAGATCCCGTCGCCTCTCGCCCGGCGATGCAGGAGCCAGGTACCGCCCGCGGCGGCGACGGCGAGAGCCGCCACGCCGGCCGCGGTCTGCACGGGATCGGGGCCAAGTGCGCCGCCGACCCCCGTCTTCACACTCCCTCGCGGATACACCTGCTCGCGCTGGGACGTCAGCGTGACGACCAGGTCACCGGTCACCCGCCGCCCGCTCACCGCGCAGGTCGCGACGATCTCGTAGGTCCCCGGCTGCGCGCTCGGCGGCACCCGGAACCGCCCGAGCGCCTCGCCCTCCCCCTCGCGGGCGCTGGGCGCCATGGTGAACACACCGGCGCCCACGGCTCCCGCGTCGCCCGCCGCCGTGTTGATGTCCCCGCAGGCCGCCGAGGTCACGGTGGCCTCCCCGCCCGGCACGACCGAGGACGGTGACACCTCCAGTCCGGTGGTGTCACCGCCGTACGCGGGTACGGCGGTGAGGCCCGCGGCGGCCACGGCGAGCGCGGCAGCGGTCAGCGGGCGGGCGGTGCATCGCATCGGTGCTCCCTCGAGCGGTTTCGGTGGGACTGCCCTTCCGAGGTAAGTGGCACCGAGCCCGAACCGCTCCCTGAGGGATCGTCAGAAATAGGATGAATGGGTGCCGAAAAGGAGCCGCCCAGACCTGAAGCACCTGGCGTTTCGGCTGGTCACCGGCGTCTGGAGGAGGCGCGAGGGAAGACGCTCCGATGGGCGGAGGGGGAAGGGGGTGAACGGGTGACGGACGGCTGCCCCGGCCCTGAGGCCGGGGCAGCCGTCCGTCACGCACCCACAGTCACATCCATCACTTCACATTGACCGCGCTCCACGCCGCGCCCACCGCGTCGTACTCGGTGCTGCCGGCCCCGTAGAGGTCCTTCGCCGCGTTCAGGGTCGCCGTGCGGGCGGCCGCGTAGTTCGTCGAGGACGTCATGTAGACCGTCAGCGCCCGGTACCAGATCGCGCCCAGCTTGTCCCGGCCGATCCCCTTCACTGCCTTGCCGTCGTGGGTGGGGGAGTCGTAGCTGACACCGTTGATGGTCTTGGCGCCGCTTCCCTCGGCCAGCAGGTACGCGAAGTGGTTCGCGACCCCGGACGAGTAGTGGACGTCGAGGTCGCCGAGCGAACTGCTCCAGTAGTCGGCCGACTTGCCGTCCTTGGACGGCTTGTCCATGCGGCGCAGGGCGTCCCGGCCGAAGCCGGAGCGGACCACCTTCTCGCCGATCAGGTAGTCGCCCGGGTCGGAGGGGTTGTCGGCGTGGAACTCCACCAGGGTGCCGAAGATGTCGGAGGTGGCCTCGTTCAGGCCGCCCGACTCGCCCGAGTACGCCAGCGCCGCCGTCTTCGACGTCACACCGTGGGACATCTCGTGGCCGGCCACGTCCAGGGACACCAGCGGACCGAACGCCTTCCCGTCACCGTCGCCGTACGTCATGCAGAAGCAACTGTCGTCCCAGAAGGCGTTGTTGTAGTTGTCGCCGTAGTGCACCCGGTTGTACGAGCCCTTGCCGTCGCCCGCGATGCCGTTGCGGCCGTGGACGTCCTTGTAGTAGTCCCAGGTCTCGTCCGTGCCGTACTGCGCGTCCACCGCGGCCGAGGCGCGGTCGGCGGAGGTGCCCGTGCCCCAGTGGTTGTCCGGGTCGATGAAGACCTTCGAGGGCGCCGGGCTCGGGCAGATGGTCAGGACGCACAGGTCGGTCTGGTTCGCGGCGTCACCGGTGTACGTGTTCCCGCGCGTGGTGTCCTTCAGCTGGAACGTCGATCCCGACAGCGTCGTCTCCAGCGGAACCGTGCCGCCGTACAGGGACTTGCCGTCGCCCGACGCCGTCTCGATGGTGCTCCAGGCGTCGATCTGGGATCCGTCACCGGCGTCCGTCAGGACCGTCCGCGCGGCGGGGTTGCCGAGGGAGTCCTGCGCGACGGCGTTCGTCCGCCAGGCCAGCTTCGGGGTGCCGTGCAGGGTGTCGACCACCAGCTGCGACTTGGCGGTGATCCGGCGCAGGGTCTCGCCGAGGTTGACGGAGCGCAGCGCGTTCACCGCGAGGTCGGCGGCCTTCGGCGCGGACAGCTTCGGTGTGACACTCGCGAGCGAGATCACGCCCTTGGTGGCGAGGCTGGCGCCGCGGTAGCTGCCGTCGGGGGCCAGGTGCACCACGAAGTCGCCGCCGAGAACGGGCAGTTGGTGGTACGTACGGTCGTAGCGGACGTGTTGCGTGCCGTCCGCGTCCACCACGACGTCCCGGACGGTCGTGGCCTGCGCGTCGCTCAGACCCAGCGCCGCGGCCCGGTCCGCGAGCACCGACGCCGCGTTCTCGATCGCGGTGGCCCGGGTCGGCCGGTCGGCCGCGTCGGCGGCGGGGCTGAGTGCGGCGGCCAGCAAGGTGGCGGTGGTGGCGGCTGCGCCGACGGTGGCGAGACGACGGGAACCTCGGGCGTACGGCCGTATCCGGCTCATCGGTCTCCTCGGAAAGGCGCCTGAGAGGGCGTGAGGGCGTGAAGGGGGGCGCGCGGAACGTGGGGTGGCGCATGACGTGAGAGCGCGGAGGGGCGTGAGAGCGCGGAGGGTGGGGGCGCAGGACGTGGGGGCTTCGCAGATCTTGATCAAGATTTAAGGCGCCGTAGACATGCCATGTCTATGGCGCCGATGGGGAGGTGTGTGAGGAGTGAGAATCGTTTCTGTGACCGACCGGGAACTGCCCTTCTTCGTCTACGGGACCCTCCGCCCCGGCGAGCCCAACCACGACCTCTTCCTGCGCGGCCGCACCCGCTCCGAGGAGCCGGGCCGGCTCGACGGCGCGGTGCTGTACGAGGGGCCCGGCTATCCGTACGCCGTGGAGGACCGCGGGGGAGTGGTGCACGGCGAGGTCGTCACCGCGCTGCCCGAGGTGTACGGGGAGTTGCTGGTCGCGCTGGACCGGCTGGAGGAGTACGTGCCGGGGGATCCGCGCAGCCTCTACGCACGCGTGGAGCGCGAGGTGATCCTCGACGGCGACGGGCGGACCGTACGGGCATGGGTGTACGTCGCGGCGCCCTGGGTGGCCGCCCGTCTGCGCGCCGGCGGGAAGCCCATCGGGAGCGGCGACTGGTCGGCACGGTGAGCCCATAGGGAGTCGGCGACTGGTCGGCACGGTGAGCCGGAGCCCCGCCGCCCCGCCCCGCCCCGCCCGGACGCGCCCGCCCGGCGGCCTACGACTCCACCGTCTCCAGCCGCACCGCGCACGCCTTGAACTCCGGCATGCGTGACGTCGGGTCGAGTGCCGGGTTGGTGAGGGTGTTGGCGCGGCCCTCGCCGGGCCAGTGGAAGGGCATGAACACGGTGTCCGGGCGGATCGCGGTGGTGATGCGAGCCGGCGCCACGGCACGGCCCCGTCGGGACACCACGGCCACCGGGTCGCCCTCGGCCGCACCGAGCCGCTCCGCGAGCCGGGGATGCAGTTCGACGAACGGACCGGGCGCGGCGGCGTTCAGCTCGTCGACGCGGCGGGTCTGGGCGCCGGACTGGTACTGGGCCACGACCCGCCCGGTCGTCAGCAGCACCGGGTACTCGGCGTCGGGTTCCTCGGCGATCGCCCGATGCGAGACGGCGACGAAACGGGCCCGGCCGTCAGCGGTGGCGAAACGGTCGAGGAAGAGACGGGGGGTGCCGGGATGCGGCCCGGCGGCGGCGTCGTCGCCCGACGCCCCACCCACGCTTCCGGCTGTGCCCGCGTCCCTGCCCGCGTCACCGCCCCGCGCCCCGTCCCCGTCCGCCGCCGGACACGGCCAGAACACGCCGTTCTCCTCCACCAGTCGGCGATAGGTGATCCCGGAGTAGTCCGCGGGTCCGCCCGCGCTGGCCCGACGCAGCTCCTCGAAGACCTCCTCGGGGTCGGTCGGGAAGCCCTTCTCCACGCCGAGACGTGCGGCCAGTTCGTGCATGACCCGCAGATCGCTGCGGATGTTCTCCGGCGGGGTGATCGCCTGCCGGCGCAGCAGCACCCTGCCCTCCAGGTTGGTGGTGGTGCCCGTCTCCTCCGCCCACTGGGTGACCGGCAGGACGACGTCCGCGAGCTCGGCGGTCTCCGAGAGCACCACGTCACAGACGGCGAGGAAGTCCAGCGACCGCAGCCGCTCCTCGATGTGCGCGGCGCGCGGCGCCGACACCACCGGGTTCGACGCCATCAGCAGCAGTGACTTGATGTCGGTGCCGAGCGCGTCCAGCAGTTCGTAGGCGCTGCGCCCGGGCCCGGGCAGCGAGTCGGGGTCCACGCCCCACACCTCGGCGACATGCCGCCGCGCCGCCGGATCGTCCAGCTTGCGGTAGCCGGGCAACTGGTCGGCCTTCTGGCCGTGTTCGCGCCCGCCCTGCCCGTTGCCCTGCCCGGTCAGGCAGCCGTACCCGGACAGCGGACGCCCCGCACGGCCGGTCGCCAGGCACAGGTTGATCCACGCGCCCACCGTGTCCGTGCCCTTGGACTGCTGCTCGGGCCCGCGCGCGGTGAGCACCATCGCGTTCTCCGGCTCGCAGAACATCCGTACCGCTTCCCGGAGTTGCGGAACGGACACCCCCGTGATCCGTTCCACGTACTCCGGCCAGTGGGCCATCGCCGCCGCGCGGGCGTCCTCCCAGCCGGCCGTGCGCTCGGCGACGTACGCCTCGTCGACCCGTCCCTCGGCGACGATCAGGTGCAACAGCCCCAGCGCCAGCGCCAGATCCGTGCCCGGCCGGGGCGCCAGATGCAGGTCGGCCTGCTCGGCGGTCCTCGTGCGGCGCGGGTCGATGACGATCAGGGTGCCGCCGTTCTCCCGCAGCTCGGTGAAGAACCTCAGGGACGGCGGCATGGTCTCGGCGAGGTTGGAGCCGACCAGGATCACGCACCCCGTCCGCGGGATGTCCTCCAGCGGGAAGGGCAGCCCGCGGTCCAGCCCGAACGCCTTGATCCCCGCGGCCGCCGCCGACGACATGCAGAAGCGGCCGTTGTAGTCGATCTGGGAGGTGCCGAGCACCACCCGCGCGAACTTGCCGAGCGTGTACGCCTTCTCGTTCGTCAGGCCGCCCCCGCCGAAGACCCCGCACGCGTCCGGGCCATGTTCCGTACGCGTGCGGGACAGGCCCTCGGCGATCCGGTCCAGCGCCTCGTCCCAGGTGGCGGGCACGAGCGTGCCCGCCGAGCGCACCAACGGGGTGGTCAGACGCACGGCCGACGCCAGCACCGCGGGCGCGGTACGGCCCTTGCCGCACAGCGCCCCCCGGTTCACCGGGAAATCCGTCCGCTCGCCGACCTCGACGGTCCCGTCCGGCGTGGGCGTCAGGTTCATCCCGCACTGCAGGGCGCAGTACGGGCAGTGCGTGGGCGTCACGGAGTTCTCCATGCCACTCAGCGTGCTTCCGACGTGTTACGCGCCGGGCGGCACCGTGTTACGCGGCCGGGACGGCGACCTCCCCGCCCGCCTCCGGGCGCCGTGAGGCGCACAGCGGCCCACCCCCGAGTCGTCGCAGCCCGATACGGAAGTTGCCTCTGTTGCGAAAGTCGGCGGATGTGGCTCATTTCACCGCATGTGTGTCCGGTCATGCCTTGTTGAGGGTTGAAGCGCAGCGGTCGCAGTCTGGATTTCGCGCGCGACTCCGCACGGCGTTCGACACCCGGGCCCAGCCGCTTGATCTCGGCTGCACCCATGCGCGGCTTCACCCGCGTGTGGCCGACCGTCACTCGAAACAGCCAGCAAGTCAGCCAGCCAGGAGGTCCCCCAACCATGCCCCTGCGCCACTTGACACCCCGCGACCAGCGCCTTTTCCGGCTCTACGGCCACGGCCCCGCCGTCCCCGTGCCGGACCCCCTGATCCACCATGCGGTCGAACGCCAGGCCCTGGCCAGGCCCCACGCCGTGGCCGCCGAACACCTCGGCGCGACGATCACCTACGGAGAGCTCGACCGGGACGCGGACGCCGTCGCCGCCCGCCTCACCCGCGAGGGCGTCCGCCCCGGCGACCACGTCGGACTCTTCGTACGCCGCTCGATCCCGATGCTCGTGGGCCTGCTCGGCATCCTGAAGGCGGGCGCCGCCTACGTCCCCCAGGACATCGCCCTGGCACCCCCGGCCCAGCTCGCCCACGTCGTCCGGGCCGCCCGCACCAGAGTGGTCCTCACCCTCACGGAACACGCCCACCGCGTACCCCGGCCGCCCGGCCACCGCCTGATCGCGCTCGACGAGCCGCTGCCGCACCTCCCCGCCCCCCGGCGCCGCGCCGAGCCCGGCGAGCCCCGTGCTCCCCGCCCCGCGGTCCGCCCCGACGACGGCTGCTACGTCCTGTTCACCTCCGGCACCACCGGCCGCCCCAACGGCGTCAAGGTCACCCACCGCAACGTCGCCAACATCCTGTTCACCGAGCCCGGCGGCCTCGGCATCCGCCCAGGTGACCGCGTGGCGCAGCTGCTGAACATCGCCTTCGACATGGCCGCCTGGGAGATCCTCGGCTGCCTCGCCCACGGCGGCACCCTCGTGATCCGCGGCAAGGACATCGCGGCCACCGCCCGGACCGCCACCGTGCTGATCGCCACCCCGACCGTGCTGTCCGGCGTCGACCCCGCGAGCTGCCCACGGGTGCGCACGGTCGCGGTCGCCGGGGAGCCCTGCCCGCGCCCGCTGGCCGACCGCTGGGCCCGGCGGGCGGCCTTCTTCAACTGCTGCGGACCGACCGAGACGACGATCGTCAACACCATGAGCCGCCACGATCCGGCCGCCCCTCTGCTGACCATCGGCCGTCCGACCCCCAACAACACGGTGTACGTCCTCGACGCCGACCGCCGCCCCCTGCCCATCGGCGAGGTCGGCGAGATGTGGGCGGGCGGTGACTGCGTCTCGGCCGGCTACCTCGGCGACGACGCGCTCAACCGCGAGCGGTACGCCCCCGACCCCTTCCTCGGCGGCGAGCGCCGGATGTTCCGCACCCGCGACCTCGGCCGCTGGACCCCGGGCGGTGCCCTCGAACACCTCGGCCGCACCGACGACCAGGTCAAGGTGCGGGGCTTCCGCGTCGAACTCGACTCCGTCTCCTCGGTGCTGGAGTCCGTGCAGGGCTGCGTGCGCGCCGTGACACTGAAGCAGGACGCGCGCCGCCTTGTGTCGTTCGTCTGCCCGGCGGACGTCGATTCGGACGCGGCCCGCCGCGCGGTCGCCGCCGCCCTCCCGTACTACTGCGTCCCCGCCGAGATCCTGCCGCTCGCCTGCCTCCCCGAGACCGACCGCGGCAAGATCGACAAACCGGCCCTGCTGCGGCTGGTCGAGCGGCGTACGGCGGCGGCCCGATGACCACGTCACTTCGTCGGGAGACCGTCGACCTGCCGCCGCTGCTGCCCGCCCACCGCCGCCTGCTCAAGCACCCCCGCCTGATGCACCACAACCGGCTGGCGGCACTGGTGATCCTGGTCAACCTGGTGTTCCTGTACGCCGGCCGGCCACTCAGCACACCGACCCTCGGGCACGCCTCGCTCGCCAACCTCGCCCTCGCGGTGGTGATCCGCCAGCAGTACGTCGTCAACGCGCTCTTCCGGCTGGCCACCCGGCCGCCGACCAACTGGCCGCTGCGGATCCGCTGGACGCTGGGAAAGGTCTACCACTTCGGTGGCCTCCACGTGGGCGGGGCGCTGGCCGGGGCGGGCTGGTTCCTGGCCCTGGCGGTCGCGGTGACGACGGACGGCGACAACGGCCTGCTGATCGCCGTCAGTTGGACCCTGGTCGCCCTGCTGGCCGTCATCGTGGCCACGGCCCTGCCGCCCTTCCGCTCCCGTCACCACGACCTGTTCGAGAAGATCCACCGCTTCGGCGGCTGGACGGCCCTCGTCCTCTTCTGGACGCACACCCTGCTGTCCACCCCGGGCCCGGTGCCGCTCGCCGTCCTCGCCGTCGTCACCTTCAGCGTCGCCCTGCCCTGGCTGCGGCTGCGCAAGGTCGACGTGCGCGTCGAACGGCCCTCGCCGCACGTCGCCCTGGCCCGCTTCGACTACGGCGAGACACCCTTCGCCGGCTCCTCCACCGCCGTCAGCCGCAGCCCGTTGACGGAGTGGCACTCCTTCGCCAACGTCCCCTCGCCCGGCGAGTCCGGCTTCCGGCTCACCATCTCGCGGGCCGGCGACTGGACGGGCTCGTTCATCGACGACATGCCCGCACGGGTATGGGTGAAGGGCATCACCACGGCCGGGGTCGCCAACATCGAGACGCTGTTCACCAAGGTGGTCTACGTGGCCACGGGCAGCGGCATCGGCCCCTGCCTGCCCCACCTGCTGGCCGCCGAGGTCCCCTCCCGCCTGGTCTGGGCGACCCGCGACCCCCGCACGACCTACGGCGACGCCCTCGTCGACGAGATCCTCGCCGCCCAGCCGCACGCCCTCGTCTGGGACACCTCCCGGCACGGCAAGCCCGACATGGTCCGCCTCGCCTACGAGACGTACCGCGACTTCGGCGCCGAGGCGGTGATCTGCATCTCCAACAAGAAACTGACCTGGCAGGTGGTGCACGGCCTGGAGCGACGCGGGATACCGGCGTACGGCGCGATCTGGGACTCGTAGACCGGCCCGGAATCCCATAACCCCGGAGCCCCGAACCCCGAACCCCGGAAAGGGGAAACCGATGAACACCGTCAAAGTCGAACGCCACGACCGCGTGGTCACCGTACGGCTGCACCGCCCGCACGTCCGCAACGCGCTCAGCGGCGAACTCCTCGCCGAACTCCTCGACGTCCTGCGCCCGTTGGACACGGACCCCGAGGTCGGCTGCCTGGTCGTCACCGGCTCGGAGCAGATCTTCGCGGCCGGCGCCGACATCAGGGAGATGGCGCCGAAGACCGCCCCGGAGATGGTGGCGGAGGACTACTTCGGCGCCTGGGAGGAGTTCGCGGACCTGCGCACGCCGAAGATCGCCGCCGTCAACGGGCCCGCTCTGGGCGGCGGTTGTGAGCTGGCGATGATGTGCGACCTCGTGATCGCGGGGGAGTCGGCGGTCTTCGGCCAGCCCGAGATCAGGCTGGGCGTGATCCCCGGCATCGGCGGCACCCAGCGCCTGACCCGGCTGATCGGCCGGGCCAGGGCGATGGACCTGGTCCTCACCGGCCGCACGATGGACGCCCGGGAGGCGGAGTCGGCCGGTCTGGTCTCCCGGGTCGTGCCCGACGCGCGGGTCCTCCCGGAGGCCCTGGCCGCCGCCGCGACGATCGCCTCGTACAGCCGTACCGCGGTCAGGGCGGCCCGCGACTGCGTCGACCGCGCCCTGGAGAGCGGGCTGCGCGACGGCATCCGCTACGAACGGCGGGTCTTCCACGCCCTGTTCGCGACCGAGGACCAGAAGGAGGGCATGGGCGCGTTCCTGGAGAAACGAGCCCCTCGCTTCACCGGCCGGTGACGGCGCCCGCGGGGGCGGGAAGTGAGGCTCCGCCCCCGCTCCCGCTCCCGCGGCGCGCCGCCGCCAACGCCCGGCCGACGCCGGGTTCCTTCGGCCCGAGGAACCGCGGATCCGGCTCGAACACCACGTCCAGGGCGGCCTTGCCCGCCGCGAGGATCTCCCGGACGCCCCCGTAGTACCAGGTCACATCGTGCTTGGCGGCGACGCCGACACCGTAGGACGTGACACCCGCCGCCCGGCACAGGGCGAGCGCCCGTCGGATGTGGAAGTCCTGGCTGATCAGCACGGCCCTGTCGACGCCGAAGATCTTCTTCGCGCGGACGCAGGAGTCCCAGGTGTCGAAGCCCGCGTAGTCGCTCACGATCCGCGTGTCCGGGACGCCGTGCCGTGTCAGATAGGCGCGCATGGCGTCGGGCTCGTCGTAGTCCTCACGGCTGTTGTCGCCGGTGACCAGGACCACCTCGATCCGGCCCTCCCGGTACAGCCGCGCCGCCGCGTCCAGCCGGTGGGCGAGGTACGGCGACGGCTCGCCGTCCCACAGACCGGCGCCGAAGACGACGGCGACCTCGGTGCGGGGCGCGTCGGCCGTGGTGCGCAGCCGGCCGTCCGTCGAGACGTACAGCCAGGTGGCCGGCAGCAGGGCCAGCACGCACCCCGCCATCACGGCCTGCACCAGCCGCCGCTGCCCGGCGCGGGTACGCGGCAGACGGGGTCGCCGCAGGAGTCTTCGCAGGGGTCTTCGGAGCTTCGGCGGACGCATCGACGGTCCCTCCCCGGTCGGTCCTTCGGCAGTCAGAGACGACCGCCAAGGCCTCCCGGTTCGTCGGCCACCCTGTGATCAGCTTCACCTGGGGAGATGGAACCGCAGGTCACGGCACCTCACAGTGCCCTGGCACCCCACCGTGAACCGCCGGAAAACACCCGTCATTCCCGTGCAACGGGAAGGCAACCTCCCGCCGTCACCATCGACACATGACGGCGATGCGCAAGTCGGAAACTCTTCGCGACGGGTCCACGACCCTCGACAGCACGGCGCACCACATGAACCCGATCAGCAGCCGGCTCGCCACCCGGCTCGGCCTCGTCGCCCTCGACGGCCGACGCCACCCCGAGCCGCCCGCGCTCGTCGTCGTGGCCCACGGCAGCCGCGATCCGCGCACCCTGAGGACCGTCCACACACTCCTCGACCAGGTCCGCGAGCTGCGCCCCGGCCTGCCCGTGCGCCTCGGCCACATCGAGCTGAACGCGCCCCTGCTCCCCGACACGCTCGCCTCCCTGGGCACCGGCGACGCCGTCCTCGTACCGCTGCTCCTCAGCCGCGGCTACCACGTCAAGCGGGACATCCCCGAGATGGCCGCCGCAGCCCCGGCACGCACCCGCGTGGCCGCCCCGCTCGGCCCGCACCCGCTGCTCGTGGACGCCCTGTACGACCGCCTCGTCGAGGCCGGCTGGCGCACCCCCGTGGACGAGGCGACCCGCCGCACCAGCGCGGTGGTCCTCGCGGCGGCCGGTTCCCGCGACCCCGACGCGGCCGCCGACACGGGCCGCACGGCGCACCTCCTCGCCGAACGCCTGGGCGTCCCGGTGATCCCCGCGTATGCCTCAGCGGCCAAGCCCACCATCGAGACGGCCGTCCGCGCGCTGGCCGCCCGAGGCCGCCACCGGGTCGCCGTGGCCTCCTACTTCACGGCCCCCGGCCTCTTCGCCACCCAGTGCGCGGACAAGGCCCCCTGGATCGCCTCCGCCCCCCTCGCCACCCACCCCGCCCTAGCCCGCCTCCTCCTCCACCGCTACGACCAGTCCCTCGCCACACAGACCATCCCGGAACCCGCACTGGCGTCAGCCTGAAACCCCGGATAAGCGCGCCCACCCAGAGCTGGCGTCGCCCTGAAACCCCGGACGAGCACACCCACGTAGGGGCGCGGGGAACTGCGCGACCAACCACATCGCACCCGCACCCGCCCCACACCGGAACCAGGCAGACGCGTAGGCCCCCGACGCTGACCACTGGCGTCAGCCTGAAACCCCGGACGAGCACACCCACCTAGGGGCGCGGGGCTGTATCGATATGCGGCTCCGCCGCGGGGCGCGAACCACCACATCGGACGCGCACGGGCGGCGCCCTGAAACCCCGGACGAGCACACCCACCTAGGGGCGCGGGGAACTGCGCGAACAACCACATTGGACCCGCACCCGCCGCACAACCGGAACCCGGCAGACGCATAGGCACCCCCGATTGTCAGCACCTGCGCTTACTGTCAAGACATGGAAGGCACCGCACCCGAGCACCCCCACACCCCACCCCCCGGCTACGACCCGACGTCAGTCGCCCGCTGGGCCGCGGAACCAGACAAACGCCCCGGCCGCACCGCCTTCCAACGCGACCGCGCCCGCATCCTGCACTCGTCCGCCCTCAGACGACTCGCCGGAAAGACCCAGGTGGTCACACCAGGGACCCGGACCCCCGCCTGGGACGCCAGCCCCCGCACCCGCCTCACCCACTCCCTGGAATGCGCGCAGGTGGGCCGGGAACTGGGCGCGGCCCTCGGCTGCGATCCCGACCTGGTCGAAGCGGCCTGCCTCTCCCACGACCTGGGCCACCCCCCGTTCGGCCACAACGGCGAACAGGCCCTCAACGAGTTCGCCGACGACTGCGGCGGCTTCGAGGGCAATGCCCAGTCGCTCAGGCTCCTCACCCGCATCGAACCCAAACGCTTCGTCGCCGAGGGCTCCGTCGGCCTCAACCTCACCCGCGCCGCCCTGGACGCCGCCACCAAGTACCCGTGGCCCCGAGGCGCCCACCCCACCGACCCCCGGTCCCCGAAGTTCGGCGTCTACGAGGACGACCGGCCGGTGTTCGACTGGGTCCGTGAGGGCGCCCCCGGCACTCGTACCACCTTCGAGGCCCAGGTCATGGACTGGGCGGACGACGTGGCGTACTCCGTGCACGACGTCGAGGACGGCCTGCACGCCGGCCACATCGACCCCGACCTGCTGCACGCCGAACCGGAACGCCGCGCGGTCTTCGCGGTCGCCGTCGGCCGGTACGTGGCCGCGGACACCGACCACGCCGAACTCGCCGCCGCCCTCGACCGGCTCCTCGACCAGGAGTGGTGGCCGCACGGCTACGACGGTTCGGCCGTCGCCCAGGCCCGCCTCAAGGACGCCACCAGCCAGCTCATCGGCCGCTTCTGCCTCGCCGCCGAGACCGCCACCCGCGCCGCGTACGGCACCGGCCGGCTGACGAGATACGGCGCCGAACTCGTCGTACCGCGCGAGACCCGCCTGGAGTGCGCCGTCCTCAAGGCGGTCGCCGACCGGTACGTCATGCAGCGCGCCGAACAGGAGCGGCTCCGTGCCGACCAGCGGATCGTGGTCGCCGAACTCGCCGAGGCGCTCACCGCCCGCGCCCCCGACGGGCTCGACCCGCAGTTCCGGGCCCTGTTCGACCAGGCAGCGGACGACCGTGCGCGCAAGCGGGTGATCGTCGATCAGATCGCCTCCCTGACCGACGCGTCAGCCCGTTCGCTTCACGCCCGTCTGACCGGGCATCTGTGATGCTGAAGCGACAGGGGTGACATGACGCGTGCCCGAATGTGACCCTCCGTGGCCTGATCGGGTCACTCCCTCTTCCCGCATCACACTCCGTGCGGGACGCTCGCATGTGGCGGCACGCTTATGAGGAGGCAACAAGTGGTCGACGCGGATCAGACATTCGTCATCGTCGGAGGCGGACTGGCCGGCGCCAAGGCGGCCGAGACGCTCCGAGCGGAGGGCTTCACCGGCCGCGTGATACTGATCTGCGACGAACGCGACCACCCCTACGAGCGCCCGCCGCTGTCCAAGGGCTACCTGCTCGGCAAGGAGGAACGCGGCAGCGTCTTCGTGCACGAACCGGCCTGGTACGCGCGCAACGACATCGAGCTGCACCTCGGCCAGACCGTGGACGCCATCGACCGTAAGGCCAAGACGGTCCGCTTCGGCGAGGACGGCACGCTCGCGCGCTACGACAAGCTGCTCCTCGCCACCGGTGCCGAACCCCGCCGCCTGGACGTCCCCGGCACCGACCTCGCGGGCGTCCACCACCTGCGCCGTCTCGCCCACGCCGAACGCCTCAAGGGCGTCCTGGCCGCCCTGGGCCGGGACAACGGCCACCTCGTGATCGCGGGCGCTGGCTGGATCGGCATGGAGGTCGCGGCGGCGGCCCGGGAGTACGGCGCCGAGGTCACCGTCGTCGAACCCGGGGCGACCCCGCTGCACGGCGTCCTCGGCCCCGAGCTCGGCAACCTCTTCGCCGAACTGCACCGCGAGCACGGCGTCCGCTTCCACTTCGGCGCCCGGCTCACCGAGATCGTCGGCCAGGACGGCATGGTGCTGGCCGTCCGCACCGACGACGGCGAGGAGCACCCCGCGCACGACGTCCTCGCCGCGGTCGGCGCGGCCCCGCGCACCGCACTCGCGGAGGCGGCGGGACTGGAGCTGGCCGTCCGCGCCGACGGCGGCGGCATCGCGGTCGACGCCCGGCTGCGCACCTCCGACCCCGACATCTACGCGGCCGGTGACGTGGCCTCGTTCCACCACTCCCTCTTCGACACCCGGCTGCGCGTCGAACACTGGGCGAACGCCCTCAACGGCGGCCCGGCGGCGGCCCGCGCGATGCTCGGCCGGGACGTCACCTACGACCGGGTGCCCTACTTCTTCTCCGACCAGTACGACATGGGCATGGAGTACTCCGGCTGGGCGCCCCCGGGGTCCTACGACGAAGTGGTGATCCGGGGGGACGCGGGCAAACGTGAGTTCATCGCGTTCTGGGTGAAGGAGAACCGGGTGCTGGCCGGGATGAACGTGAACGTGTGGGACGTCACAGAGCCGATCCAGCAGCTCATCCGCTCCAAGGCACAGGTGGACACCGAGGCGCTGGCGGACCCGCACGTCCCGCTGGACCGTCTGGTCCCGTGAACCGACGGGGCGATCGACTGTCACCCCATCCCCGTAGAATCCATGCGTGGCTGGACGGATCAACGACGAGGACGTGAAGGCGGTACGGGACGCGGTCCCGATCGACGCCGTGGTGTCCGAGTACCTCCAACTGCGCAACGCGGGCGGCGGAAACCTCAAGGGCCTGTGCCCCTTCCACGACGAGAAGTCGCCGTCCTTCCAGGTCAGCCCCAGCAAGGGTTTCTTCCACTGCTTCGGCTGCCAGGAGGGCGGCGACACCATCACGTTCGTGATGAAGGTCGACCACCTCTCCTTCTCCGAGGCCGTCGAGCGCCTCGCCGCCCAGGCCGGCATCACCCTGCGCTACGAGGAGGGCGGCTACAACCCCGCCCACCAGCGCGGTGAGCGGATCCGCCTGGTCGAGGCCCACAAGATCGCCGCCCAGTGGTACATGGAGCAGCTGGCCACCAGCCCGGAGGCCGACACCGGCCGCGCCTTCCTCGCCGAGCGCGGCTTCGACCAGGCCGCCGCGGAGCACTTCTCCGTCGGCTACAGCCCCCAGGGCTGGGACCATCTCACCCGCCACCTCCGCGGCAAGGGCTTCACCGACAAGGAGCTCGTGCTCTCCGGCCTCTCCCAGGAGGGCCGCCGCGGCCCCATCGACCGCTTCCGCGGCCGGCTGATGTGGCCGATCCGCGACATCGGCGGCGAGGTCGTCGGCTTCGGCGCCCGCAAGCTGTACGAGGCGGACAACGGCCCCAAATACCTCAACACGCCCGACACCGCGATCTACCGGAAGTCCCAGGTGCTGTACGGCATCGACCTGGCGAAGAAGGACATCGCCAAGTCCAGCCGCGCGGTGGTGGTCGAGGGCTACACCGACGTCATGGCCTGCCACCTGGCGGGAGTGACCACGGCGATCGCGACCTGCGGCACCGCCTTCGGCGGCGACCACATCAAGATCCTGCGCCGGCTCCTGATGGACAACGGCTCGGCCCGCGTGATCTTCACCTTCGACGGCGACGCGGCCGGCCAGAAGGCCGCCCTGCGCGCCTTCGAGGACGACCAGAAGTTCGCCGCCGAGACGTACATCGCGATCGCCCCCGACAACATGGACCCCTGCGAGCTGCGCCTCGCCAAGGGCGACGAGGCGGTCGCCGACCTGGTGGAACCCCGCACCCCGCTCTTCGAGTTCGCGCTGCGCCAGATCGTCGTCCGCTACGACCTGGACACACCGGCCGGCCGGGCCGCCGCGCTGGACGAGGCCGCCCCCATCGTCGCCCGCATCAAGAACAGCGGCGCCCAGCACGAGGTCGCCGTCCAGCTGGCCGGCATGCTCGGCATCCTCGACACCCAGTTCGTGGTCAAACGCGTGGCGCAGCTGGCCCGTTGGGCCCGCGACCGAGGCGGCCGGGGCCCCGCGCCGACCCGCGGCCCGGGGCAGCAGCAGTACGAGGCCGCCGCCCGCCCCGCCCCGTACGGCGCCGCCCTGAACCTGCGCAACCCGGTCTACGCCACCGAGCGGGAACTGCTCAAACTCGCCCTCCAGCGCCCGGACCTGGTCTCACCCGCCTTCGACGCCTACGGCATCGACGAGTTCACCGCCGCGCCCTACGCGGCGGTACGCGAGGCGATCATGGAATCGGGCGGTGTCGAGTTCGGCGTACCGGACCCCCAGGAGTACCTGGTCCGGGTCCGTGGGACAGCCCCGGACGACGCCGTCCGCGCGATGGTCACCGAGCTGGCCGTCGAGCCCATCATGCGGCGCACGGTGGACGAGGTGTACGCGGGCATGGTGCTGGTCACCGTCCGCCGTCGCGCCGTGGAGCGCCGGATCCGGGACGTCCAGTCCCAGATGGCCCGGCTGGCGGCGGGCGGCGATCCGGCCCAGTCGGCCGCCGTGCAGAACGAGTTGTGGGTGCTCCAGCAGTACGACCAGGCACTACGCGAGCACGGAGCCGCGGCGCTCTGAGGAAACCGCTCGGGCCGGGTCACCGCGCGGTCACGGGCCGGACTCAAAAAGTCACCGCACGCCCCTCGTGGCGGCGATGTGTCGTACTCCACACTGGGTTGCGGTGCCTGAGTCCTCGGAGCGCGACCGATCCGTTCCCAGCGGATCCCACACCCCCGTGGTCGCGCTCATCGCGTACGGGACGGACAGCGGCGAGGCCGTCGACTCCGCCCCCGAAGTACCGCTGCCGCACACCTCAGCAGCGATCATCCTGGAGGTCGCCCCCGTGCAGACCCAGACCCTCACCCAGACCGACATCGGTACTGACGACACGGAACCGGACCCCGAGACCGACGTCCTCGCCGCGGTCCCCCCGCAGAGCCGTGCCGTGCACCATCCCGAGGCGGAGCCGGAGACCCCGGCCGAGCTGGAGGAACCACCCCCGGACGCGGTCGAGAACGCCGAGGCCCCCGAACCGGAACCCGTCGAACCCCCCGAACCGACCCGCGCCAAGGCCGACACCGGCGCGCCCTCCTCGGACCTGTTCCGCCAGTACCTGCGCGAGATCGGACGCATCCCGCTGCTCACCGCGGCGGAGGAGGTCGACCTCGCCCGCAAGGTCGAGGCCGGTCTGTTCGCCGAGGAGAAACTCAGCACCACCCCCAACCTGGACAGCGAACTCGCCCTCGACCTGGACCGGCTCGTCGTCCTGGGCCGGATGGCCAAACGACGACTGATCGAGGCGAACCTGCGGCTGGTCGTCTCGGTCGCCAAACGCTACGTCGGCCGCGGTCTGACCATGCTCGACCTGGTCCAGGAGGGAAACCTGGGCCTGATCCGGGCGGTCGAGAAGTTCGACTACGCCCGCGGCTACAAGTTCTCCACGTACGCCACCTGGTGGATTCGCCAGGCCATGTCCCGCGCCCTCGCCGACCAGGCCCGCACCATCCGCGTCCCGGTCCATGTGGTCGAGCTGATCAACCGGGTGGTCCGCGTCCAGCGCCGGATGCTCCAGGAACGGGGCTACGAACCGACGCCGGAGGAAGTCGCCCACCACCTCGACCTGGCGCCGGAACGCGTCAGCGAGGTCCTGCGGCTGGCCCAGGAGCCGGTCTCCCTGCACGCCCCGGTCGGCGAGGAGGACGACGTCGCCCTCGGCGACCTCATCGAGGACGGCGACGCCACCAGCCCGGTCGAGTCGGCGGCGTTCCTGCTGCTCCGCGTGCACCTGGAGGCGGTCCTCTCCACCCTCGGCGAACGCGAACGCAAGGTCGTCCAACTCCGCTACGGCCTGGCGGACGGCCGCCCGCGCACGCTGGAGGAGATAGGCCGCATCTTCGGCGTGACCCGCGAACGCATCCGCCAGATCGAGTCGAAGACCCTCAACAAACTCCGCGACCACGCTTTCGCCGACCAACTCCGGGGCTACCTGGACTGAGGAACCGGCCCACCCGGACCGGGGCGGGCGATGCCGCCCCGTTTCCCCAGCCCCTCCGGCTTTCCCCAGCCCCTCCGGCGTTTGAGGAGCGGGGGCCTGGGGGCAGAGCCCCCAGGTACGGGACGGGTAGGGGCGGCGGGGGCGAAAACGCTAGTCCACCTCGGCCACCGCCTGCGCGAACTGCGCCTTGTACAACCGCGCATACGCCCCGTCCGCCGCCAGCAGATCCGTGTGCGCGCCCTGCTCGACGATCGCCCCGTTCTCCATCACCAGGATCGTGTCCGCGTCCCGGATCGTCGACAGCCGGTGCGCGATCACGAACGACGTACGCCCGTGCGCCAGTTTCGCCATCGCCTTCTGGATCAGCACCTCGGTGCGGGTGTCGACGGAACTCGTCGCCTCGTCGAGGACCAGGATCACCGGGTCGGACAGGAACGCCCGCGCGATGGTGATGAGCTGCTTCTCACCGGCGCTGACCCCGCTGCCCTCGTCGTCGATCACGGTGTCGTAGCCGTCGGGCAGCGTCCGCACGAACCGGTCCGCGTGGGCCGCCCGCGCCGCCTCCTCGACCTCCCCGCGGGTGACCTCCCGCGAGGCGCCGTACGCGATGTTCTCGGCGATCGTGCCGCCGAACAGCCAGGTGTCCTGGAGCACCATCCCGATCCCGGCGCGCAGTTCGTCCCGGGACATCCTCGCGATGTCGACGCCGTCGAGGGTGATCCGCCCGCCGGAGACGTCGTAGAACCGCATGAGCAGGTTGACCAGCGTGGTCTTGCCCGCTCCCGTCGGCCCCACGATCGCGACCGTGTGTCCGGGCTCCACCGTCAGCGACAGATCCTCGATGAGCGGCTTCTCGGGGGCGTACCGGAACGACACGTGCTCCAGCGCCACCCGACCGCGCAGTTCCTCCGGCCGCACGCCCGGCACCGGCTCCGCGTCCTGCTCCTCCGCGTCCAGGAGTTCGAAGACCCGCTCGGCGGAGGCGACACCCGACTGCACCAGGTTCGCCATCGACGCGACCTGCGTCAGCGGCATCGAGAACTGCCGCGAGTACTGGATGAAGGCCTGCACGTCACCGATGGACAGCGTGCCGGTGGCGACCCGCAGCCCGCCGACGACCGCGACCAGCACATAGTTCAGGTTGGACACGAACATCATCAGCGGCTGCATGACCCCGCTGTTGAACTGCGCCTTGAACCCGGCCTCGTACAACGCGTCGTTCTGCTCGGCGAACCGCTCGGCCGACTCGTCCTGTCGCCCGAACACCTTCACCAGGGTGTGCCCGGTGTACATCTCCTCGATGTGCGCGTTGAGCTTGCCGGTGGTGCGCCACTGCTGCACGAAGTGCGGCTGCGACCGCTTGCCCACCCGGGTGGCCACCACGAACGACAGCGGCACGGTGACCAGCGCGACCAGCGCCAGCAGCCACGACACCCAGAACATCATCACCAGCACGCCGATGATGGTGAGCACCGAGTTGATCAGCTGGCCCATCGACTGTTGGAGCGTCTGCCCGATGTTGTCGATGTCGTTGGTGGCCCGGCTGAGCACCTCACCGCGCTGCCGCTTGTCGAAGTACGACAGCGGCAGCCGCGACAGCTTCGTCTGCACGTCCTCGCGCATCCGGTACATGGTCCGGTTGACCGCCCGGTTCACCAGCCGGGTGGCCACCGCCATCAGCAGACCGGCGATGACGAACACGGTCAGCGCGATCAGCAGCACCTCCCCGACGGCACCGAAGTCGATGCCCTTGCCGGGGGTGAAGTCGGTGCTGCGGAGCATGTCGGCGACGGAGCCCTCGCCCCGCTCCCGCATGGACCGAAGGACCTCCTCCTTGGTGGCCCCGGCCGGCATCTGCCGCCCGATGATGCCCGAGAAGACCAGGTCGGTGGCCTTGCCGAGGATCTTCGGCCCCACCACCGACAGGCCGACGCTGACCACCACGCACATCAGCAGCGCGTAGATCGTCAGCCGTTCGGGCTTGAACTGGCCGATCAGCCGTTTGCCCGACCCCTTGAAGTCCATCGAGTGCTGGTCGGGACCCGCCCCCGCCATCATCCGTGTCGCCGCCCCCGCCATCAGGCAGCCTCCGCTTCCGTCAGTTGGGAGAGCACGATCTCCCGGTAGGTCTCGTTGTCCGCCATCAGTTCGTGGTGGGTGCCGGTGCCGACGACCCGGCCCTCGTCGAGGACGACGATCCGGTCGGCGTCCCGGATGGTCGCCACCCGCTGGGCGACGATCACCACGGTCGCCTCGGCGGTCTCCCGGGCGAGAGCCGCCCGCAGAGCCGCGTCGGTGGCGTAGTCGAGCGCGGAGAAGGAGTCGTCGAAGAGGTAGATCTCCGGCCGTTGCACCAGGGTGCGGGCGATCGCGAGCCGCTGCCGCTGACCGCCGGAGACATTGGTCCCGCCCTGCGCGATCGGCGCGTCCAGCCCGCCCTCCAGCCGCTCGACGAAGCTCTTGGCCTGCGCCACCTCCAGCGCGTGCCACAGTTCCTCGTCGGTGGCGTCCGGATGGCCGTAGCGCAGGTTCGTGGCCACCGTGCCGCCGAACAGGTACGGCTTCTGCGGCACCATCCCGACCGTCTTCGCCAGCAGCCGCGGCTCGATGGCCGCCACGCTCACCCCGTCGACGAGCACCTCCCCGTCGGTCGCGTCGAACAGCCTCGGTACCAGCCCCAGCAGCGTGGACTTGCCGCTGCCGGTGGAGCCGATCACGGCGGTCGTCTCACCGGGCAGCGCCACCAGGTCGATCGACTTGAGCACCGGCTCCTCGGCCCCCGGGTAGTGGAAGCCCGCGCCGCGGATCTCCAGATGGCCGTGCCGGCGCAGTTCCCTGACCGGGGCCTTCGGCGGCACCACGCTGGACGAGGTGTCCAGGACCTCCGCGATGCGTTCGGCGCACACCTCCGCGCGCGGCACCATCATGAACATGAAGGTGGCCATCATCACGGACATCACGATCTGCATCAGGTAGGAGAGGAACGCGGTCAGATCGCCGATCTGCATGGCGCCGCTGTCGATGCGGTGCGCGCCGAACCACACCACGGCGATCGACGAGAGGTTCACCACCGTCATCACGATGGGGAACATCAGCGCCAGCAGGCGGCCGGTACCCAACGACATCTCGGTCAGGTCGGTGTTGGCCTTCCGGAAGCGCTGCTGCTCGTACTCGTCCCGCACGAACGCGCGGATGACCCGGTTGCCGGTGATCTGCTCGCGCAGCACCCGGTTCACCGTGTCCAGACGCACCTGCATGGATCGGAACAGCGGGCGCAGCTTGCGGATGATCAGCGTCACACTGATGCCCATCACCGGTACGACCGCTACCAGCACCCCGGACAGCGGTACGTCCAGACCGAGCGCCAGCACGATCCCGCCCACGCACATGATGGGCGCCGACACCATCAGCGTGAACGTCATCAGGGCCAGCATCTGGACCTGCTGCACGTCATTGGTCGTACGGGTGATCAGCGAGGGCGCGCCGAACTGGCCGACCTCGCGGGCCGAGAAGGACTGCACCCGGTCGAAGACGGCGGCCCGGACGTCCCGGCCCATCGCGGAGGCGGTCCGGGCGCCGTAGTACACGGCACCGATGTTGCACACGACCTGCACCAGCGAGACGCCGATCATCAGGGCGCCGAAGGACAGGATGTAGCCGGTGTCGCCCTTCACCACGCCGTCGTCGATGATGTCCGCGTTCAGCGTGGGCAGGTAGAGGGTGGCGCAGGTCTGCAGGAACTGCAGCAGCACCAGCAAGGTGATGGGTTTTCTGTAGGGCCTGAGATGGGCCCGCAGAAGTCGTATGAGCACGCTGTGTCTCTCGGAGTCGACGGTGGGGCGGCGATGGTTTGGTTGCCCCTGGCCCCTATCGTCGGACACTCCACCCGCGTTACCTCAACCGAATTAAGCCGACGTGGTGTCCCGTTCGGCTCTACGGGGGCTCCTCCTACCGGTTTCTTACCTTCCGCCACGGCGCGTCCGATGGATCTCGGAGGCCGCGGAGACCCTCTGAAGGGTCCTGGAGACCCATCTGAAGGGTCCTATGTCCGGAAGACCCCCGGATGCGTCTGCTCCCGCACCGACACGAACTGCTGCCGCACCGCCTGCCCCACCGCCAGTTCCTCACCGGGGTCCAGCACCTGCGCGGCCGCGCCCTGCCAGGCCGGCGGGGTGCGCGGATCGAGCGTGCCCTGCGACACCCCGAGCGACCAGGCGGCCTGCCGGGCGGCACCGATCGCCGCGTAGTCGGCGGGCTGCGGCACCACGACCTGCGTCCCGAACAGGGCGGGCGCCGAGGCCTGCACGGCGGACAGCTCGGCGGCCTGCCCGAGCAGGAAGATCCGCCGCACCTCCACACCACGGCCGCGCAGCACGTCGAGCGCGTCCGCGAGTCCGCACAGCATGCCCTCGAACGCGGCCCGCGCCAGATGCTCCGGCTTCATCGACTCGCGCCTGAGGCCCGACAGCGTCCCGGCGGCGTGCGGCAGGTTCGGGGTGCGCTCACCCTCCAGATAGGGCAGCAGCACCAGCCCGTGGGCCCCCGGAGTCGACTTCATCGCCAGATCCGACAGGCTCTCCAGGTCGGAGACCCCGAGCATCTCGGCGGCCCCGCGCAGGGTCCGTACGGCGTTCAGGGTGGTGACGACGGGCAGGTGCATGCCGGTCGCGTCGGCCAGGGAGGTGATCATCCCGGTGTTGTCGACGAGCGCCTCGGGGTGGACGGCCATCACGGACCCGGAAGCCCCCAGCGACACCACGGCGTCCCCGAACCCCAGGCCCAGCCCGAAGGCGGCGGCCATGGTCTCCCCGGTCCCGGCGGAGATCAGCAGCCCCTCCGGTGTCGTACCGGCCGCGTCGGCGGGACCGATCACCTCGGGCAGCATCGCCTGGTGGCCGAGCGCCAGCTCGACCAGGTCGGGCCGGTAGCCGCCGGTGGCCGCCGACCAGTACCCGGTACCGGAGGCACCGCCCCGGTCGGTGGTCCTGCGCACCGGCCGGCCGAGCAGCTGCCACACCAGCCAGTCGTGCGCCTGCAGGAGGACGGCGCAGCGTCTGGCGTTGTCCGGCTCGGTCCTGTTCAGCCAGCGCAGCTTGGTCACCGGCTGCGCGGCCTGCGGAACACAGCCCACCGCCTGTGCCCACGCCTCGCGTCCGCCGAGCGCGTCGATCAGATCGGCCGCCGCGACCTGCGCCCGCTTGTCCCCGCCGACCATCGCCGGCCGCACCGTGTTGCCCTGGGAGTCCAGCGGCACCACGGCGTTCTGCTGCGCGGACACGCCGATGGCCTGCACGCCTTCCAGGAGACCGCCACCGGCGGCTTCACCGAGGGACAGCAGCCAGGCCTGCGGATCGACGTCGGCAGGCCGCCCTCCGCCCTCGGCGTTCTCCACCGGATGCGGCGCATACCCCTGCCTGAGCACGGCACCGGTGTCCGTGTCGCAGACGACGATACGAGTGAAATCGGGTGAACTGTCCAACCCGGCGACTATCCCCATGGCCAAAATTCTGCCGCACTGTGAGCGCTGTCGCTGCCGGGCCGCAGGGGTGGACCCGTTCCACGGGTGTTCCTCAGGTGCTGCTGGTACCCCAGTCGTCCGCGCCGGAGCCGTCCGCGTTGCGTTCGCGCAGGGATCGCACCCGCTGTGCCACCGAGTCCGGAACCCGGTCGCCGACCTTGTCGCTCACCACGTGGTACGCCTTCCCCGCGAACTGCCGGCCCTGCTGTGCGGCGGACTCGGCGGTGTTGCGGACGGCGGGGTTCTGCGAGACCTGGAGTGCGGACTTCTTCAACTGCTCGTAGCGCTCGCGCCCGGCCTTCGTGCCCAGGACGTAACCCAGAGCGAGCCCGACGACGAACGTGAGCCGGTAGCGCATGGCGGCCACCCTTCCCTTGTGTGTTCCTAGGCCTGGTGTCGGTGCCGGAGGGGAACCGATTGGCGGAGCACCCCCCTGCTTGCGCTAATGTATGTGTCGCAGCGAGCGCCCGCCCCCTGGCGAATACCCAGGGAGTTACGTTCGATGCAACGAGGCAATCCTCCGTAGCTCAATTGGCAGAGCAGCCGGCTGTTAACCGGCAGGTTACTGGTTCGAGTCCAGTCGGGGGAGCTTCGATCTTCCGTAGCTCAATTGGCAGAGCAGCCGGCTGTTAACCGGCAGGTTACTGGTTCGAGTCCAGTCGGGAGAGCAGCGTGAAGAGGGCCCCGGAGGGGTCCTTTTTCATGTCCGGCGGAACCGTGCGCGACGCGGCGCGGTCCTCAAGGACGTGCACGCCGGGCGAAGTCGACCATCCGAAGCAGGAGATCGTATGAGCGGCTATGCTGCGGCAGACGGCGCGCACACATGTGCGCGACACGCCGTTATGGGGCGGTAGCTCAGCCGGTTAGAGCAGCGGACTCATAATCCGTCGGCCGTGGGTTCGAGTCCCACCCGCCCCACCTGTGCAGGTCTCTGACCTGCGGAAACGTTCCCTTTTGGGTGTCGGATCGTCAACTTTGCCTGCACGGACAGCAGGCGTCAGGCCGTCGCCGTGGAAGCGAGAGGGTCGAAGGCTGGTCGCGCAGAACAGCGAGGTCGGTCATGGCCTCGCCGCCGTCGGCGAGCATCACCCCCCGGCCGGTCGCGACCCGTCCGGGATCGTGCCCAGCTCCGCGTGGCCGCAGCCGGCGCAGTGCGTCGGTGAACGCGCAGGCTGGACAATCCGGCACCGGACTCAGCCGATGCCCGTCGGTAGCGGTTCGTCCAGGAGGAAGGTGCGCAGCAGTGCGGTGTAGCGGCCGGGCTGTTCGCCCGAGATGGAGTGTCCGGCTCCTTTGACGGTCACCAACTCGGAGCCCGCGAGTGTGTGTTGGTACTCGGCGGTCACAGCGGGCTTGATGAAGTCGCACTCCCCTCGCATGATCAGAGAGGGGACGCGCAGGGTGCGCAGACGGGGCCGGGGGTCGGGGAGCTGCTCGAAGTCCCTGACGGTCATCTGGTTGCTGTAGAAGCCCTGAGGGTTGTCGTGCGCCGTGGTGGGCGAAGCGCCCTCGCACGAGGTGCTGTCTTTTCCCTGGAGGGCGACCTCGTGCATCCAGTGGTCGACCTCGTGGTCGCCGACCAGCGCGTGCGCCGCGCCCGGGTTGATCTGGAGGAGCAGGCTCGCCGCGATGACGCGAGGTGCGCTGTTCAGCCGGTCGAGCCGTACCTGCTGTGCGGGGGAGAGGCGGCTCCAGGGTTCCCCGGCCTTGGGGCCGGGGTATTGACGGCCCCACAGCGCGCCCGGCGAGGTGAAGACCGCTTTGGCGACGTGCTCGCCATGGGCGGCCAGGTACTGGGCGGTGAGCGATCCGCCCCAGGACTGGCCGACCAGGATGATCCGGTCGGCGCCGAGCGTGCGCCGGATCGCTTCCAGGTCGGCGACCTGGCGGGCGACGGTGTATCCGGTGACGTCCCGCAGCCGGGTGGAGCGGCCGGCGCCGAGCTGGTCGTAGGAGTAGACGTCGAAGCCGTCCGCCGCGAGTTCACGGCCCCCGGTGGGGACGCCCTCGCCGGGGGTGCCCGGACCGCCGTGCAGGAAGATCACCGGGGTCGGTCTGGCCTTGCCTGTGGCGGGGGCGTGGACGTAGGCGATGCGTGAACCGGTCGGCAGATCCCAGAACCGCACGCCGGGCGGGGCGGGGGCGGCCGTCGTGGTGGGCATCGGATGGAGGACGGTGACGGCGGCGAGGACGGCGACGGCCGCGGTCAGGCCGACCGTGAAGAACGCGGACGCCCGCAGGGCCGGGCGGCGGGCGAGGCCGAACAGGGCGAACGCCGCCCGGCCCAGCAGCCCGCCGGCCAGGGCGCCGCAGACGAGGCCGACGATGACCAGGACCGGCACGCTCGCGGTGACGAACGCCGCGGCGAGGAAACCGGCCACCGCCACGGCGGGGGTCAGCAAGAGAGCCAGGAGCAGCAGGACACCGCCGGCCGCACGGTGGGGAAGTATGCGTGACATGTCTTCGAGGCTAGGAAGCCGACGCGGGCGATCCGTCCAGCTCAGGGACGGTCCCGCCGCGTCTGAGGGCCGCCCTGCGGCGGGGGTCACCCCCCACCTCACGGCGGGGTGCCGGATTCACCTCACGGCACGCTGCCGGGCCGGATCAGCCCCGTCTCGTACGCGGCGATCGTCGCCTGCACCCGGTCGCGTACGCCGAGTTTGCCGAGGAGGACGGAGACGTGGTCCTTCACGGTGGGCGGACTCACCCCCAGCACCGCCGCGATCTCCGCGTTGGACAGCCCCCGCGCGACCTGCCGCAGCACCTCCGTCTCGCGCGGGGTGAGCAGGTCGAGCCGGGCCGGGTCGAGCGGACCGGGCTCGTCCGCGAACCGGTCGATCAGCCTGCGGGTCACCGCCGGATCGAGCAGCGCGGCGCCCCCGTGGACCACCCGTACCGCGTCGATCACCCGCTCCGGCTCGGTGTCCTTGAGCAGGAAACCGGCGGCCCCGGCGCGCAGCGCGGCGAACAGGTAGTCGTCGAGACCGAAGGTGGTGAGTACCAGAACACGGGTCCCGGGGCTGCGTTCGGTGATCGCGGCGGTCGCCGCGAGCCCGCCGATCCCCGGCATGCGGACATCCATCAGCGCGACGTCCGGCCGCGCCGACAGCGCGAGTTCGACCGCCGTGTCGCCGTCCGCGGCCTGCCCGACGACGCACAGGTCGGGTTCCGCGTCGAGGATCGCCGCGATCCCGGCCCGTACGACGGCCTGGTCGTCCGCGACGGTCACTCTGATCGCCATGGGAACGCCTCCGGAAGCCACACGCGTACCGCACCGCGGCCGGTCGTCGAGAGGGTACCGCCGGCGGCGTCCGCGAGGGCGCGCAGCCGCCGCTCCACCGCGGGAACGGCGGGTGCCGGACCGGAGACCTCCACGCCGTCGGGGAGCGTGCGCACGGTGAGGGTGACGCCCACGGCCATGAGCGCGGAGGCGGTCCGGTACGCGAAGACCTCCACGGCGGCGGGCAGCGGACGGCGTGCTCCGACGTGCCGGACGACGCCGCCGTAGCGCGCGGCCAGCGCGGTGATCCCCGAGACGGTGGGCGGAGGGGCGTCGTCCGCGTCACCTGCGTCGTCCCCTGTTCGCAGCCCCGACAACAGGTCCCGCAGAGCGGTCAGTCCGGCGCGGGCCTCGTCTCGCACGGCCCGCAGATCCCCTTCCTCCGCTGCGGCGACGACCGCCCGCGCGTGCCGGAGTGCTGTGTCCCGCAGCGCGGTGGCGAACAGCAGACGCTGCGCGGACACCGCCGCGTCGGCGTCCCCGTCGAGCAGGACCCGCCGCCGGGCGTCCGCGGCCCGCAGCCGCTCATGCCGCCGGGCGGTCCGGCGCCCCCACGACCAGACGGCGAGGGCGGGGAGGGCCAGCATGCCCGCCAGTACGGCCCAGGCCGCCGTCCGGCTGCCGGTGATGCCGCTGCCGCTTGCCAGCGCGAGCCCGCCCACGGCGGCCACGGCGAGCGGCGCGCACAGGCCTCGGCGCCACGGCAGACGCACTCCGACGCTGTGGACGAGCGTCAGCTCGACCCACCCGTACACCAGGAAGATGTCGCTCACCGGCGGCTGGGTCCAGCCCGCCCGGTCGCAGGCCCACCACAGCAGCAGCGCCGACAGCACCGCCGTGAGCGCGCGGCCGGGCGCCCGTGAGCGCCAGGCCAGCGGCACGGCGTGCAGCCCCGACAGCACGACGGTCACCAGTGCGGGCAGCAGGCCGCCGAACGGAGCCGGTACGTCGGCCGACAGCAGGCTCGCACCGAGCGACAGCGCGATCGCCAGGGCCACCAGCGCGTAGTCGAGCGCGGCCGTCCCACGCCACAGAGGCCACCGGCGGAGGGGAAGAACCGTCGCCGCCGGCAGCGCGGCCCGCACGCTCCAGCCCGCTCCCTCACCATGAGGTCCGGCGCGGAACGTCCCGCCCGTCGCGGTGACCGTGGCCGCCAGTCCCGCGAGACCGCGCCCGGTCCCGAGGCCCGGCTCGACGGCCGTACCGCCGTCGTCCGTGACGGTGACGACGAACAGGTGATCGCCGCCGGCCCGTACGGGCTCGTCCCGGTCGTCCGTCGGCTCGATCCGGACGCGCACGGTCGCGCCCGCGGCGTACCGGGCCGCGTTGGTCAAGGCCTCCCGGACGACCCGGTACGCCGCTTCCGTGCTGCCCGCCGGTGCCTTGCCGACCGTGCGCCGGTAGTCCACCGCGTGCGCGGCGGCCAGCGCGTCGACCTCGGTGAAGCCGGCCGCGGTCGCGTCCAGCCCGGTGAGGCGCTCCAGTTCGCGGACGGCCTCCCGGCCCGCCTCGTCGGCGTGGCGCAGCGCGTCACCGGTCCGTTCCCGGTCGGCGAGCCTGAGCGCGGCGCCCGCGGCCACCACGATCCCGGTCAGCCGATGCGCGGCCACGTCGTGCAGCTCCGCCGCCAGCCGGTCCCGTTCCGCCAGCGCCGCGAACAGCGGGACCGCCGCCGTACCGGCCTCGTAGTCCGCCCGCGCGGACCGGCGGGCCGACCGGTACCGGCGGGAGCGGCCCGTCGCCCAGACGACCGCCACCACCCCACCGGCCGTCAGCGCGACCCCTGCCACATAGTGCGGCGGTTCACCGCGTACGGCGGGGATCGCGGCGACGGCCAGCGTGAGCACGACGGCTCCCGTGAGGGACGAACCCGCGGTCCTGCGTACGGCCAGCAGATGGACCGTGATCAGCGCGCACACCGCCGCGACGAGGGCGAGGACCCACACGTGCCCCGCGAAGCCGTTCACCGCACCACACCGACGACGGGCGACCGCTCGACGCTCCCCATTCCGGCAGGCTAACCCGGCTGCCGCCGTGCCCGACCGAAACGGCGAAGCCAGGGGGACCCCTGATCCCGGCCTCGGGGTGGCCGGACCGTTGTTCGGGGAAATCCCCTCGTCCCCCGGGTGGATTCGTCGTACCGGCGTGGACGGGCACCATCGTCCACGCCGACGGAGATCTCAGGGAACAGCGAGGGAGGGAGAACCATGAGGGGCTCACGATTAGGGACATTGGCGATGCTGACGGCGTGCGCGCTGGTTTCCACGGCGGGCGGCGCGGTCGCCGCACCACCTGCCGTGGTGCCGGACGGAACCGCGTTGCGGGCGGCGCTGGACCGGGTGACGGCAACCGGAGCGATCGGCGCGGTCGCCGAGGTCCGGCAGGGCGACGCCGTATGGCGCGGCAGCAGCGGCAAGTCCAGGATCGGCGGCCGGCAACCGGCCCCCGGCGACGGCCGATTCCGCGCCGGAAGCGTCACCAAGACGTTCACCGCCACCGTGGTGCTCCAACTGGTGGGCGAGGGGCGACTGCGCCTGTCCGACACCGCCGAGCGGTGGCTCCCCGGACTCGTCCCCGCCCCCGGAGGCGACCGGATCACGGTCCGGGACCTGCTCCAGCACGCCAGCGGCCTGCCCGAGTACACCGACGGCCTGCTCGACGGCGACGCCCCGCGTGACCGCTTCCACACCTGGACCCCGGCCGAGCTGGTCCGACGGGCCGTCAAGGACGGCGACCGGGACCGCCCTCTGCTGTTCCCGCCGGGCACCGATCACCACTACTCCAACACGGACTACATCGTGCTCGGCATGATCGTCGAAAAGGTCACCGGCCGTTCGTACCGCACCGAGATCGACCAGCGCGTCATCCGGCCCCTCGGACTCCGGGACACCCGTCTGCCGGGCTCCTCTCCCTTCATCACCGGGCCCCACTCCCACGGCTACGAACCGGTGGAGAAAGCGGACGGGACACTCGTCGCGGTCGACTACACCACCGTCAACATGTCCGTCGCCGGCGCCGCGGGCGAGGTCATCTCCACCACCGCCGACCTCGACCGCTTCTTCCGCACCCTGCTCGGCGGCGGTCTCCTGCGCCCGGCCGAGCTGCGCGAGATGACCGCCGACCCCAGCGGCGGCGGCTGGGGCCTGGGCCTGGAGATCGCCACGCTCCCCTGCGGCACGATCGTGGGCCACGGCGGCGGCACCCCCGGCTACCGCACCATCTCCTTCCACACGCTCGACGGCACCCGCCAGGTCACCGTGGACTGGACCGACTGGGGCACCGACGCCGGCGCCGACCCTGCGGCCCTCGCCCTGATGACCGCCGCCCTGTGCCCCTCTGACACCCGGTCCGCCACGGTGTCCTGACGCGGAGGGCGGGACTTCCGCGCCGACGCTGCACGGCATCGTCTGCCGGGTCGGCGCGCCGGCCACCCGCCGGCTGCTGGACCCTGGCGCAGGGCAGGAACGCGGGACCCACCAACAGTAGTTCGGGAACCACGGCGACATGGGCGGCCTGGCGCTCTGCCCGTCGCTGTTCAGTCCCCGGCCCGTATCAGCCCGCTCTCGTAGGCGAAGATCACCGCGTGGACGCGGTCGCGGAGGCCGAGTTTGGTCAGGATGCGGCCGAGGTGGGTCTTGACGGTCGTCTCCCCGACGAAGAGACGGCCGGCGATCTCGCCGTTGGCCAGCCCCCGGGCGACCAGGGCGAGGACTTCCCGTTCCCGGTCGGTGAGCGCGGCCAGGCGGCTGCGCTGGGCCGGCACGGGCGCGGGGGAGTCCCGGACGAAGCGTTCGACCAGGCGCCGGGTGAGTGAGGGAGCCACCATGACGTCGCCCCGCAGCACCGCCCGGACGGTCACCAGGATCTCCTCGGCGGGGGCGTCCTTGACGAGGAAGCCGTTCGCACCGGCCCGCAGGGCCGCGTAGGCGTACTCGTCGAGGTCGAAGGTGGTGACGACGAGGATCTTGGGCCCATGGGGCTGCGCGCAGAGGTGTTCGGTCGCGGCCAGCCCGTCCAGACCGGGCATGCGTACGTCCATCAGGACGAGGTCCGGTTCCAGGGCGGCCACGCCCGTGATCGCCGCGTGGCCGTCGGCGGCCTCGCCCACCACGGTGAGGTCGGGCTGGCTGTCGACGACCATGCGCAGTCCCATCCGGATCAGTTCCTGGTCGTCGCAGATCAGCACCCGGGACGATGCCGGAGCGGGAGTCGGGGTCGGGGTCGGGCCGGTCACGGGGTCGCCGCGCTGGACTCGGGCCGAGTGGGACGCAGGGTCGCGGTGACCCGGTAGCCCCCGTCGGGTGTGGGTCCGGCGTCGACGCTCCCGCCGTACAGGGCGGTGCGTTCGCGCATGCCGGTGAGTCCGTGACCGGAGGAGAGCGGTGGGGCGGGGTGCTCCGGGACGGTTCCCCGTCCGGCTCCGGCCGAGTTCTCGACCCGGACGCGGACCAGCCGCCCGGGCCCGTCGGAACCGGTGTCGACCCGTACGAGGATCGTGGCGTTCGGCGGCGCGTGCTTGACGATGTTGGTGAGCGCCTCCTGCACGATGCGGTACGTCTGCGCGGTGAGATCCGCCGGGAGGCCGACCCGCTCTCCACGCAGGTCCAGCCGGGCGCGCGTGCCGTTCGTGTTGAGGCGCCCGACCAGCCGCCGAAGATCGGCCGCGAGGGACTCGGCGGCCCGACCGTCATCGAGGCCGGGGCCCGGGCCACCGGTGGGGACGTCCGTGTCGGGGGTGCGCAGCACGTCCAGCAGCCGGCGCAGTTCGTCCAGGGCCTCGCGGCCGGTCGCGCTGATGACGCCGAGGGTGCGGTCGACGACCGTGGGGTCGGCGTGCCGCATCAGCCTGCCGCCCTCGGCGTTCAGCACCATCACGCTCACGCTGTGCGCGAGGACGTCGTGGATCTCGCGGGCGATGCGCGCCCGTTCCTCGGCGACGGCGACCCGGGCCAGGGCGAGTCGCTCCGATTCGGCGAGCGCGGCCCGCCGCTCGAACTCGGCGGCATAGGCGTGCCGGGCACGGACGTACTCGCCGAACACCCAGGCTCCGGCCAGCAGGAGCCCCACCGCGAGCGGGGTGAGCCAGGCGCCGCGGGCGCCCGGGCCTCCGTAGTCCCGTTGCCAGGCGGGGATCCACAGCGCTACGCAGCCGGCGGTACAGATCACCGTCGCCGCGGCGGCGCGGCGCAGGCCGCGTACCGTGAGGGTGGCCAGGACCGCGGCCAGGGCGACGGCACCGCGTCCCGGTTCCTGTCCCCACACCTGTCCGAGGTACTGCGCCCAGAACGCGGCCGTCACCAGGGCCGCGACCAGCACCGGCCGGTGGCGGCGCCACAGCAGGGGCAGCACCAGCGCCACGTACACGACCGCCTGTACCCAGACGGGGCGCCAGCCCGGCTGCGGGCGGATCCCCGGGGGCACGGCCACCAGCACGACCAGCAGCAGGTCCGTCAGCCACGGATGTCCACGCCGCAGGCGTGGCAGGGTCTCGATCAGCCGTTGCACCGCCTCACGCTACGGCCGGGGCCCGCTCCCCGGCATCGTCCTGGCGGGCGTCACGGGGTCCTCCCGCAGTCGTACGGACACCGGCCGGGGATACGACGTGCGGCCACCCCGGGCGCTTCCAGCATGGCCGGCATGGCGATCACCACCGAGTTCCTCAGACGGCCCCTCATGACCGGTGCCGTGGCGGCCAGCTCACGGCGGCTGGCGTACGCGATGACCGAGGGCATCGGCTTGGAGCGGGCCCGACTCGTCGCCGAACTCGGCCCGGGGACCGGGGTGTTCACCGACGCGATCCTCGCCCGGCTCGCACCCGACGCACGGCTCGTCGCGGTCGAGCTCAACCCGGTGCTCGCGGCCCGGCTGTCGGCCACTCGGCGCGACACTCGGCTGACCGTGGTCCAGGACACGGCCGCCGACCTGGCCGCCGTGGTCGGCGAACCGGTCGACGCCGTGGTCTCCGGGCTGCCGTGGACGGTCATGCCGCAGGACCGGCGCGGGCACATCCTGGACGCCGTGGCCGAAGTCCTCGCGCCCGGCGGCCAGTTCACCACCTTCGCCTATCTGCACGCGGCCTGGACCCCGCCCGCCCGTCACTTCACCGCCGAACTCGCCTGCCGCTTCGACCGGCTCGAGCGCTCGAAGGCGGTGTGGGCGAACCTCCCGCCCGCTTTCGTGCACCGGGCCACCCAGAGGCCATGACCGCGACCTGGAGGATCGGCGAGCGGGACGCGAACATCCGCGCGGCGATGGGGCGGAGGTTGCCAGTCCAACGCGCCGTCCGGGGAGCCCTGGCAGTTCGTCACCTGAGACGAGGACGACGCCCTGCGGCAGAAGGCGGTACTTCTGTCAGCCTGCCCCGTTCAGCTCAAGTTCTTGACCTGGCACGGCCGGTCTCACCGAACGGCCTGCCGATGTTCCCCGCCGACGGGCAGGCCGCCCCGCGGGCGCCGTAGGTCAGGTGTTCCTGTCGGCGACCAGGGGGCCTGAGGGGATGGGCGTCGCACGCGCGTCCCGCGCCGACCGGCGCTCTTCGAACACGGCCAGGGCGACGACGGTCGCGGCGGCGATGACGGCCGACAGGTACGCCGGGGCCGTCGTCGTGGCGGCGCAGCCGATGACCAGAGCGGACAGCGCGAGCAGCCGTGACCAGAGCAGGTCGTCGAACAGGGTTGCCCCGTGCCATGCCTGCGGGACGAGGTAGAGGGCCGGCCCGCCGAACAACAGCAAGTTCGTGGTGATACCGGCGTGTTCCAGGGGATGGGCGATGACGCGTTCATCGGCCACGGCCACGGCGATCAACCCGGCTACCGAGGCCATGAGGCTGATGACGCCGCTGCGTGCGGCCCGCATCGGGTCCTCGGTCCTCTGGAAGTGGCGTACGACGCGCTCGGAGCGGCTGAAGAACAGCCAGAACAGCGCGACCGTGCCGGTGAGTGCCACACCGCTGGTCAGCAGGGTCATCGGCTCGTACGGGGCCGCGGTGAGCGCGGTGCCGGTGGTCATGACCGTCTCACCCAACGCGATGATCACGAACAGGCGTCCGCGCTCCAGCAGGTGCCCACCGGCGAAGCCGACCTGCCGCGACTGCAGACGGCGGCCGGGCAGCGGATGTGCCGTCCAGGTGCCCGCCAACTCGATCGTCAGCGCCGCGGCCCACCATGCCAGCCGCGCGCCGCCGTCGACCGCCGCGCCGGTCAGCCACAGGGGCGCGGCCGCGACGAACCAGACCAGCACGCGAACGAAATGCTCCTGGTTGACCTCGTCGAGGCCCACCCCGAGCAGCCATACCGTCCGGCCGAGGTGAATCAGCAGGAACGTGACGACGAAGACCCACCCGGCGTCACCGAAGGCTCGCGGGATCGCGGCGTTCATGAACAGCCCGACGAGCGTGACCGCCAGCAGCATCCGCCGGGTCCGCGGGTCCTCGGCCGGGACGAGGGTGACCGCCCACGCGGTGTACGCCCACGCCGCGTAGACCGCGAGGTAGAGGACGAGGGTCTGGGCGGCGCCGGTCCACGTCGGGTGTGCCAGCAGCTGATGCGACAGCTGGCCGATCGCGAAGACGTAGACAAGGTCGAAGAACAACTCCAGCGGCGTGACCTCGCGGCGCGCCGGATCGCTGGTCGACTCCACGATGGGCTCCTCGTTCGGGGAGGCGTTCCGACTCCCGTGATGTCGGGCTTCGTTCAGTGGTCAGTCGGCGAGGAAGGCCGTCACCTGGGCGGCGAAGTCCTTGGCGTGCTGGAAGAGGAAGGCGTGGCCGGCGTCGCTGTAGGCGACGAGAGTGGCGTGGGGCAGGTGCTGCACGGCGGTGTAGGAGGCCAGGGGGGTGATCATCACGTCCTGCATGCCGGTCGCGTACAGGACGGGCTGGCGGATGGTCGCCAGGTCCGCTCGCACCTGCTCGAAGGGAATCGCCGCGTCCTTCGCGATCGCGGAGATCTGGCCCATGGTCGCCGCCTCGGACACCTCCGGGAGCCCGGTGGCCAGCCGGGTGGCCACCCTGGCGAGGTGGGCGTGACCGGCGGCGCGTCCCGTCTCCGTCTCCGGGAAGAACAGGAACACCAGGTCGTCCCCCGTGACCTCGGGCTTGGTCATGGTGGCCCGTACCTTCGGGTCGGGGTCGGGCGCGCCGGGTACCGTGCCGCCGGGGTTGGCGGCCGCCACGACCAGCCTGCGCACCAGGTCGGGCCGTCGTCGGGCGATGTCCTGGGCGACGGTGCCGCCCAGCGTCCAGCCGAGCAGGTCGACCTGCGTGAGGCCGAGGGCCTCGATGAACTCGACGGTGCCGTCGGCGAGTGACTCGATGGAGTCGCGCGGGGTGCCGGTGGTGTAGCCGGTGCCGACGTTGTCGAACACGATCACGTCGTGCTCGGCGGCCAGGTGGTCCAGGAGCTCCGGGTCCCACCAGTCGAGGGTTCCCCGGACCCGGTTCAGAAGGACCAGCGGGGTGCCGCCGGTCGGGCCGAGGCGCCGGTAGGTGAAGGTCGCGGAGGGACCGTCGACGGTGAGGTCCTCGGCAGCGTCTGCCTGATAGGTGCTCATGTAGAGCCTCGCTTTCCTGTCGTTGTTTCTGGAGGCGGGTGCCGAACGTCAGGCGGCGGGCAGGCGGTTGAGCTTGCGCAGCTGCTGGTCGAACATGCGGGAGGGGACCATGCGGCGCATGGTGCGGACGCGTCCGGTGATGGCGCCGGCGGTGTAGCGCAGCTTGGGCTTGGAATCGGTCGCCGCCGCGACGATCTTCTTGGCGACGACGGAGGGGTCGTCGCCGTCCCTGACGGCCTGGGCCATGTACTCCTCGAAGACGTGGCGCTGGTGGGCGTACACGTCCAGGGGCTGGTCGGGGCGGACGCTGGCCGCGTCGAACGCGGTGCTGGTCCAGGCGGGTTCGACGAGCAGGACCCGCACGCCGTGCTCGCGGACCTCGTGGTCGACGGACTCGGAGTAGCCCTCGACGGCGTGCTTGGAAGCGGCGTAGACGGCCATGTAGGGCTGCGGCATGAACCCGACGATGGACGAGATGTTGATGACGCGTCCTCTGCGCCCGGCGCGCATGTGGGGCAGGACGGCGTTGGTCATGCGGATGACGCCGAGGACGTTGATGTCGAAGAGGCCTTGGGCCTGCCGGGCGGAGCTTTCCTCCGCCGCGCCCGCAGAGCCGATGCCGGCGTTGTTGACCAGGACGTCGATGCGTCCGAACCGGTCGATCACCTCTCCGACCGCCGCGGTCACCGACGCGTCGCTGGTGACGTCGAGGTCGAGGAAGGTCACGCCCGTGAGCGGGGTGACGTGCGCGGTGTTGCGGCTGGTGCCGATCACCTCGTGGCCTGCCGCGGCCAGCGCGAGGGCGGCTGCTCTTCCGATGCCGGAGGACGCGCCTGTCACGAGGGCTACCGGTCGTGTTGTCGCCATTGGGGGCTCCTGACTGCTGGGGTTGACGTCGGGTTGACGTCGTCCTTGCGGTGAGGGAGGGATCGCGGTGCCGGTGGCTAGCGAGCCTCAATCAGCTTCACCAATGTATCAGCTTCTCGCTTAACAGCAACAGCAAAGTATCAATTAATCGGGTACTGGTAGCACTCACGTATCCTGTACGAGGGACCGGGTTGGCGAACCAGACAGGAGGCAGACATGGGCCGAGCGCTGCGGGCGGATGCCGAGCGCAGTGTGCGCGCGATTCTGGAGGCGGCGGAGCAGGTGTTCGCCCAGGACGCCGGCGCCTCCATGGAGCAGGTCGCCGAGGCGGCGGGGCTGACCAGGATCACCGTTCACCGCCGGTTCGCGAACCGGCAGGCCCTGCTGGAGGCGCTCGCAGTCTCCGCGAAGCAGCAGCTCATCGACGCCATCGAGGAAGCCCGGCCGGACGCCGCTCCCGCACTGGTGGCGCTGTACCGAGTGACGGCGAACGTCCTGCGGGTCAAGAACACCTGGCGCTTCACCCTCAATCACGCCACGGCTCACACCCCCGCCGCAGCCGCCCTCTGGGACGAGATCGACACCCACACCGTCCATCTCATGAATCGGGCGCGGCGCGAGGGGCTGCTCGCCCCGGATGCCGACCTGGAGTGGACGAAGCAGGTGTACTACGCCCTCCTCAGTGAGGCCATCAACAGACCCGGCGCGGAGCAGGGCCCTGCCGCACAGGACCCGGACGCACTGGCCACGCTCGTCATCGACACCCTCCTGCACGGCGCGGGGCCACGCGGCTGAGCCGCAAGTGGGCGCTGGAGTTCAGGCCGCGGCCGGTCAGGTCCCGCTTGTCCTCGTCGGTCAGGGCGTCATCCCATGCGGCTGTCCAGGAACCGGTGGAGGGACGACGTCATGCTCTCCACGAACGAGTCACGGGTCCGTTCGGGGATCAGGTCCAGGGACAAGTACGGGTTGAGGTCCTCCAGTTCGACGAGGAGCAGTTCGTCGTCCTGGGTGCGGCAGGCGTCCACGCGCTGGATGCCGTGGTCGAGGGTGTTCCAGTCGATGAAGCGCCGGGCGAAGGCGAGGTCGGCGTCGGTGGGCTCGTAGAGTTCGAGGACCCAGCGCCGCTCGGGGTCGGGGGCGTGGAGGGCGTACTGGAAGGCGTCGTCGACGTAGTAGAAGGACACCTCGTAGCGGAAGTCGACGCGCGGTTGGACGAGGATGTCGCCGTAGGCGAGGTCGTCCAGTTGCTTCCCGGGTACGAAGGTCAGGCCGATGGAGTCCGCGCCTGCCTTCGGCTTGACCGCGTACTGGCCGACCTCGGGCAGCAGTTGCAGGTCCTCGGGCCGGTCGATGGTGGGGATGACCGGGAATCCGGCGGCGGTCAGGTCCAGCAGGTACTGCTTACCGGCCATGTCGCCCCGGCCGGACAGCGGGTTGTAGATCCGGGTGCCGCGGGCTGTGGCCTGTTCCCGGAAAGCGTCGTACTCCTTCTGGTAGTGCAGTACAGGTCCGCTGTTACGGACCACTACTCCGTCGAAGGCGTCCATCAGTGAGGCGGCGTCCAGCGGGTGGCACAGGGCGATGTCGAAGGCGTCCCGCAGTCGGGAGGTCAGGTAGATGTCCTCGTCGCAGTAGCGCCGGCCCCGGGCTTGGTAGGCGAGGTCGGTCACGAACAGAACTGTGCGGCGGTCGGACATCGCGGATCTCCTCAGGTCGTGCGGCGAATCTACAGGGGTACGGGTGTGCGACCGGGTTCGGCGGCGCGCGCGGCGGAGGCGCGTGATCCCCAAGGTGCCGGGCTGCTGCCCCCCGTCAGCGGGCAGGGGGTCACCCATTCGGCCGATAGTCACTGTCAGTGTTCTAGTTGTTACTCTGAGCTAGTGGTGCGGCTGTGGTGGGGCGAGGGTGGTCGCGTTGTCCTGGGGCTAATAACCGGCCTGGAATCCGAGGCCTGACCTGCGCCTGTCCTGCCGAAGGCCACTGAACACCCGGTGCTCCGAGCGGAAGTCGCTCAGGGACCCACTCCATGGCGAGTTCGAGGCAGAGATGGGGATTACGTGATCAGACGAACAGCCTGGCGGGCGGTGTTGGCACTGAGCTGTGCCGGGCTCATGCTGGCCCCCGCCACGCCGGCCTCCGCCCAACCGGGCGAGGGCAAGCTGACGGTCAATGTGTTAAGGGAGTTCGCCGCGAAGGGCACTCTCAACCCGCAGATCCAGACCGCCTTGGCCGGCGCGACCATTCGCGTCACGAGCGACCATTCAGGGGAGACGCGGACCTATCCGGTCGGTCCCGACGGGACCATCACGATCGACTTCGACACCTGGAGACGCTCCAGGGGCAAGTACAAGGTCGAGCTGATCGACTGGCCGAACAAGTACAACCAAGCCACCGGCCAGGGGTTCCTGCAACCGGCGTTCGCCGGCACGGGACTGTCCTCCCACCTGAACTTCGTGGACATGGAAGAGGGACAGGACGCCACGCTCAACCTGGCCGTGTGGAATCCCGAGGACTACTGCCAGGACAACCCGACCCTGGTCACGGCCTGCCAGCAGGCGGCGACCAAGCCGGGCCAGAAGACGCTCGTCACCTTCCCGTACAACTCCCGCGGTGACACCCAGGGCAGCACGACGAACCCGACGACGATCGCCACGGTCACGGACACCGGCGCTTTGTACGGGCTGGCCTACCGCAAGAAGGACAAGCGGCTCTTCTCCGGTGCCTACGCCAAACGCCACACCGAGTACGGACCCGGCGGCCAGGGTGCGATCTACGTGACCGACCGGACCACCGGCGCCACCAGCGTGTTCGCGACGGTGCCGAACGCGGGAACCACCGCCCACAACCAGGGCAACCGGGTGGACGCCCCGTTCTCCAACCGGCCCGGCAAGGAGTCCCTCGGCGACATCGAGATCTCCTCGGACGGCTCGGAGCTGTACGTCGTCAACATGAACGACGGCAATCTCTACACCTACGACGCGACGCAGGCCACCGCCGGCGCACCCAAGCGCGCTCCCGTCCAGATCCCGGATTCCGCCTGCTCTCCTCCTGGTGACTGGCGGCCGATGGGGCTGGGTGTGCGTGACGGTGTGGTGTACGTGGGCGGCGTCTGCTCCGCCGAGAGCACACAGGATGTCACCAAGCTGCGGGCGGTGGTGTGGACGTACAACCCGGCCACTGCCACGTTCGGCGCCGCGCCCATCGTCGACGAACCACTGAACTTCCCCCGCGACCCGGCGAACGATCCCACGCCGGGCGACTGGAAGCCGTGGACGCGGGACAACCTGGCCCAGTTCCCCATGGGGAACGTGACCTACCCGCAGCCGATGCTCAGCGACATCGAGATCGAGCGTGACGGCGGCCTGGTCCTGGGCTTCCGCGACCGGTTCGGCGACCAGTCCGGGCTGGTGATTCCCAACGCCAACCCCAGCGGCCCCGTGGAGAGCACCGTCACCGGCGGCGACATCATCAAGGTCTGCCGCAAGTCCGACAGCACCTACCACTGGGAGGGCAGCGCCGACTGCCCCCGTCCCCGCGGCGGCAACGAGTGGTTCACCGGCGACACCTACTACACCGGGACCGGCCATCGCGAGACGGCGTGGGGCGCGCTCGCGCTGCCGATGCAGCAGGACACGATCGCCAGCACCTTCCTGGACCCGTATCGAACCATCAACTCCGGCGGGACCGGGTGGTTCGACCGCACGACGGGCCACCGTGACGCGACCCGGGACGGGTTCGGGGTCGTCTACGCCACCGACGGCGGCTTCGGCAAGGCCAATGGCCTGGGCGACCTGGAACTGCTGTGTGATGACCCGCCGGTGCAGATCGGCAACCGGGTCTGGCTGGACGACGGCGGCGGCACCCAGAACGCCAGGTACGACGAAACCCTCGGCATCGAGGGTGTGACCGTCACCCTCAAGGACTCGACCGGGCGGGTCGTCGCGACGAAGAAGACCGACGCCAAGGGCGAGTACTACTTCGACCACCGCGACGGGCTCCTGCCGAACACCGACTACACGGTGGAGTTCGACAAGTCCACCGCCGACACCAGCAACCTGCCGGGCGGCATCACCATCGCCGACCTGATGTGGACGCGCACCACGGGCAGTAACCCGGCGACCAACTCGGACGCCGAGCCGGCCGGCGGCGACGAACAAGCCCCGACGGCCGTCGCGAGGGTGACGACCGGTCCGCCCGGCTCGGTCGACCATGACCTCGACGCCGGGATGTGGGCAGGCACCTGACAGCCGCCGAGCCACCTGGGAGGATCCGGGCCGCGCCCGTACGGCGGCCCGGATCCTCCTGTTTCTCACCCGGTTCAGGAGAACAGTGGCGCACCGAGCGGACGTTCGGCCGAGAAGCCCGGCAGGACGAGAAAGGTGCCGGAGGCGGTGGCTGTGGCGAAGGCGGACAGGTCGTCGCCGTCGTCCAGGCGCTGCTGCGTCGCCACGAAGGTGCGCAGTTCACGCTGGAAGCAGATGAACAGCAGGCCGCGGTCCTCCGGCCCGTTGGCGTAGCTGTAGCCACGCCGCAGCATCAGCCCGCTGCCCGTGCCGTTCGGGTGGGCACGCCGCGCGTGCGCCATGGCCGGAACCAGGTACCGGCCTTGCGCGGACTTCGCTCCCAGATCCATGGGCGTGTCCGGGCCGCCGCCGCTGAGCGGCGCACCGTCCTCGCGGCGCCGACCGATGGTCCGCTCCTGGTCCGCGAGGTCCTCGGCGAGGAAGCGTGCCACGTCCAGCCGCAGGCGCCGCACCACCGCGACCGTGCCGCCCCGTACCCGGGCCGGGCCGGGAAGCCACACCTCTCGCTCCAGCTCCGCAGGGGTGCGCGGCACCACCATCCCGTCCAGGAAGCCCAGCAGGTTGCGCATCGGTACCCGCTGCTCGGCAGGTCCGGGCCGGGCGGGGGGCCGGAAACCCTGCTGGGCCCAGCCCGGCACCGCCGAGTGCTCCTGAAGCCAGGCTCTCAGGGCGCCGTCGGCCAGCGTCACCACCTGCGGGTCGGACGCGCAGACCTGGACCATCAGGTCGCCGCCCCGGGCCGAGTCCGGCATCTCTTCCCGGGCGAAACGGGGGAGTTCACGGGCTCCGGGCAGGCGGCTGTCCACGGCGGTCACGACGCGCGGGCCCACCCCGACGGTGACCGTGAGGTCCCCTGGCGGGAAGCCGCCGAGGGTGGCATCGCCGCCGTGTGTGGTGAGCGTCAGGACGCGTGTGCCGAGTTCGGCGAGCAGCCTCCCGTTCCGGCGCACACTGAGCGTGTTCGGGTGTGCGGCCGCGGGCAGGTCGTACACCGACAGGGCCACGTGCTGCTGGGGCTGCACCGGACGGTCCACCCCGGCCTGGCGACTGCCCCGAGCGGACACGGTCACCCTCTCCGGCGCGGAAGACGCCGGAGAGGCGTCGTCCGGGGAAGGGGCCGGCCGTCCCCGCGCACCGACCGCGTATCCGGTGATCCCGGCAGCCACCGTGGCCGCCGTACCCCTCACCAGCGCCCGGCGTCGCGACAGCCGCTCCTGTGTACCTGATTCACCCAACCGAGTACTTTCCGTGGTCATTCGAGCACTTTAAGCTAAAGCTGCTGCCCATACGGATCGGAAGAAACCGCACATGATGCCGCTCATCGCCCGCCGGGCGCACGGCCGTTGGCGTGCCGCGACGTTGGCCGGCGCGCTGGCTGCCGTGCTCCTGTGCGGCGGCTGCTCGGGGCCGTCCACCACCGACGACGGTCACGCCTCTGCCCGCACGGCCCGGCCCGCCACCATCCGCGTGCCGGCCCAGGCGGCCACCATCAGCGCCGCCCTCACGCTGGCCCGCCCCGGCGACCTGGTACTCGTCTCACCCGGCGTGTACCACGAGAGCGTCCAGGTGCGCACCGACCGCGTGGTGCTCCGGGGCACCGACCGCAACCGCGTCGTCATCGACGGCCAGGGCCGACGCTCCAACGGCATCGTCGTCACCGCCGCCGGCGTCTCCGTGGAGAACCTCACCGTCCGCAACCACCTCCTCAACGGAGTTCTGGTCACCGGCATGAGCGACGCCGACGGCGGACTCGCCCGCGGCAGCGACGGCTACCAGCCCCTCGACCCGGCCCGCTTCCCTCCCCTCGACGGCTTCCGCGTCCGCTACGTCACCGCCCACGCCAACGGCCTCTACGGCATCTACGCCTTCAACGCCCAGCACGGGGTGCTCGAGCGCAACTACGCCTCCGGCAGCGCCGACTCAGGCCTCTACGTGGGCCAGTGCAAGCCCTGCCACATCCTCGTCCAGGACAACATCGCCGACCGCAACGCCATCGGCTACGAAGGCACCAACGCCAGCGGACCCATCTGGGTGCTGCGCAACCGCTTCACCCGCAACCGGGTCGGCATGACCGTCGACACCGACTACCAGGAAGCCTACGTACCACAAACCGGCGGCGTGGTCGCCGGCAACCTTGTCTCCGACAACAACGCCCCCGACACACCCGAGCAGGCCGACGGCGGCTTCGGGATCGGCATCGGCATCGCCGGCGGGCAGCACAACACGCTTCTCCGCAACCGCGTCACCGGGAACTCACGCGCCGGCATCGTGCTCACCTCGCACGAGGACGTGCCTCCCCTGGGCAACAGACTGAAGGACAACACCCTGTCCGCCAACGCGGTCGACATCACCTACCAGGCCTCCGCCCGCGCCCCCGGCCAGGGAAACTGCCTGCATGGCAACACCCTCCACCGCACCCTCCCGGAAGACCTCACCCGCACCGCGCCCTGCCCCGCTGGAAACAGCCGGACCTCCGCAACGGCGCCTTCCACCCGCACCGCACCGCCACCAGCCGGAATCGCCTTCCTGGACGTGGCCCCGCCCCCCGCCCAGCCACAACTCCCGCACGCGCGCACCGCATCCCCCACCCCCGCCCTTCATCTGCCCGGCGATGTCCGAACCGGCCGCGTACCCCTCCCCGCCCCGGACCTGCTCGCCACACGTCCCCGCCACGACGCGACCGCCCGATGAGACTTCCACGCCGACACGCTCCGCGAGCCGTTTCCGCCCGGGGTGTCGCGCTCACCCTCGTGGTCCTGCTCGGCGGCACAGCCTGCACCGACGACAAGCCCCCCGCCCCCGCCCCCGCCCCCGTCTCCGCGACGACCGACCCCGCCCTGACCACCCCTCAGGCCGAACTGCTCGCCCTGACCCGGTTCACCAACTACCGGCGCGGCTCCACCCAGGTCACGGCCGACATCCCGTTCCAGGGACACTCCGCCCAGCTCACCGGCCGCCTCGACTGGCGCCACGGGACCGGGCTCGCCGTCCTCCAAGGCAACGGCGGCGTACTGGAACACGGACGCCACCTGCTGCGCTGGGACCGCACCACCGTCTCGGTCCAGTACGACTGGACCGGCCCCCTCCCCACGCACCCACCCCGCGACGGCTGGACCCAGCGCGCGCTCACCGCCCACGCCTCCCCCATGGACACCAGTCTGCTCTTGCTGCTCAACCTGGCCGCCGACCGGCCCGACAACGCCCAACTGCTGCTCCACAGCGGCGCACGCCGTCTCAGCCAGGAGAGAGTGGACGGCGTCCCCGTCACGGTCTTCGCAGGCCCATCCAGCACCGCCCCTGGTGCGGTGCGCTCCACACCTGGCCGCACCCTCTACTGGATCGACGGGAACGGGGGACTGCGCCGCTTCTCCGCCCGGCCGGGCGGCGCCGACGGCTGGTTGGTGGCGACGTTCACCGCGTGACCGCTTGCCGCTCTCCCCACGGGCAAGGAGCCATGTGCCTCGTCGGGCGCTCGTCCGCTGGTGGCAACAGCGACCGAGGACCAACCCCACATCCTGTCCGCGTACATGTCCGGGAGATCGATGACGATGAGGGGCAGCGGCTCATCCTCTGCGCGGGCGCGTCCTGCGTTCAGGCCGCGGCACGGAAGACGTACGCCGTCATGGGGGCGGTGACCGGCCCCGCGCCCAGACGGGCCGTCATCTCTTCGATGACGGTGGTCCGGACGGCCGGTCCGCCGCCGCGCTCCTCAACGGCCGCGCGCACCGGAGTCCCGGTGAGGTACCCAGTGGCAAGGTCGGCGGTCGACGCGGCCCGGCCCTGAAGCGTCAGCTCCTCCTCGTCCTCGACAGCGAACCCGGCGGCCGCCAGATCAGCGGTCACGACAGCGGGGTCGGCATAGCCGTGCGGAACCGTCTGGAAGAACCGTGGCGGCTCGACCGGGAAGGCCCGCTCCAGCCCGGCCTGCAGCGCGACTTCGAAGGCGTGCGTCCCGAGCGGGCCCCAGGTGTTGAACAGGAACCGGCCGCCCGGGGCCAGCACCCCGCGGACCTCGGTGAAGGTCTCGATGCGGTCGGGAAAGAACATCACGCCGAACTGGCAGACCACCAGGTCGAGGCCTCCGTCCGGGAACGGCAGCCGCTGCGCGTCGGCCTGCTGCCACACCGCGCCAGGGGCCCGGGTCGACCCGAAAGCGACCGCATATACCCCGAAGCACGGCACGAGCTGTTCAACGAGACCAACCGCGCCGAAGTCGAGGGTGACCTGGTGGCCTGGCTGGAGCGCGCCCTCGCGCACATGGACAACGAGCGGGTGCTGCCGTGAGCTTGACTTTGAAGGGGATGCCGGCGCTCTCCCGTGGAGGCGTCGGCACCCCGGTTTCAGGTCAGTTCGTCACGCGGAAGGTGGCGTCGCCGCGTGCCGTCGCGGTAGTGATCGGGTCGAGTCGCAGCTCGTAGGCGTAGTGGCGGATGTAGCGGTCGGGGTAGTTGATCGACTGGAACGACGACCAGGTGGAGTCGGCGAGTCCGGCCACCTGGCGGAAGGTGGCGTCCTGGGCGAACTGGCTGCTGCCGTCGTTGTGGACCAGCTGGAAGTCGTAGTTGGAGTGCCGCAGGAAGTACCCGGGCATGTTCACCGACTCGAAGGAGACGGTGCCGGAGCCTGCCAGGCCGGGCCGCAGCCGGAACTGGGAGTCCTGAACGGGGCTGACGTCAGGGTCGATGCGCACGTCGAAGTCGGTGTGGTGCACGTATCGGTCCTGGAAGTTGTACGACTGGATCCGGTTGGCCGCGGTATTGGGCCAGCGGGCAAGCACGCGGCTCTCCTCGGCGGCCGTCAGGTTCATGATCCAGCCGTGGCGCTTCTTCGTGCCGCCCATGTTGTAACTGGTCGACGCCTGCTTCTGGTAGGCGGCGGGGTCGGACGGGTCGGTCGTCAGGACCGGCATGTAGCCGCCGCTGCTGGCGTACTGGTCGAGGTAGAGGGCCCACTTGTCGGTGCCGTTGAACTTCATCCACATCGGGCCCTCGACCATCGACCCGGTCAAACCGATGCCGGAGAGGTTGCCGAGGTCGGTCCACGTCCCCAGGATCGAGTTGCTGCCTTCGAGCGTGATCTGCCCGTCGCCGGAGGCCCGTACGTAGCGGTAGTCGCCGACGCCCGGTGGCACCTCGATGATCTGGGTGTCGATGATTTCCTGGGTGCCGGGGCGCTCGATGTAGGTCTGCGGGGTGGTGATGGTGCGGAAGTCGCTGGTGTGGGCGTAGTAGATGCGGTGCTTCGTTGCGCCGTTGAGGGGCACGTTCGTCGCCCAGTACAGGACGTAGTCGTTGCTGGCCGGGTCCCAGATCGCCTCCGGCGCCCACGCGTTGCGCCCGTCGGGGATGGCGCCGGCGACGTTCAGCAGCCGCGGCTGCGACCAGTTGACCAGGTCCGTCGACTCCCACACCACGAGGTTGCGGCTGCCGTTGTTGATGGACCCCGGCCAGTCCTGCCCGCAGTTGATGCACAGGTCGGTCGCGATGATCCAGTACTTGCTGCCGTCGGGGGATCTCACGAACGCGGGGTCGCGCACGCCCTTCGTGCCGACCGTGGAGCGCAGGACCATGCCGCCGCCGTTGAGGTCGTTCCAGTGCACGCCGTCCGTGCTGTGCGAGAGGTACATCTGCTGGTTGGTCGACCCCTCTCCGGTGAAGTGCACCATCAGGTAGCCGGGGTCGGCGGCGGCGGCTTCCTGAGGTGTGATCAGGGATTGGGAGGTGAAGTAGAGGCCGACGGCGACCAATGTCGCCGCGAACCGGGTGAGCACTCTTGCCATGTGGGTTCCCTGTTTTCTGCGGGTGCCGGGGCGGGATGAAAGCGGAGTGTCAGGCACCTGGCCAACTGGAGCCGGCGGACGAGCTGTTCCATAACGGCAGATGCGGGAGTAATGCTCATGACAGAGACAACTGTGTTTCGCCCCTCTGGAGGGGGTGTGGGGGCGAGGCGGAAGGATCCGGCGAGGGCGCGCCTTGTTCGAAATCTCGTACATCGTTCGTGAATTCGGCGAAAAGTTAGATGGGGTAAGAACGGGTGTCAAGAGGGAGGGTCAAGAGAAGCGGCGTTGCCTCCGCCCCCGCCCTGAGCTCGACCGGCCATGGACCCCCGCTTGAACTGATGCGCTTATCGCATGGACAGATCTCGGTTCGATGCTGGACGCCGATCCATGGATGCTCCGAAACTCTCGCGTAACACCTTGGCCGGCGTCTCCCCGCCCAGCCCCGCCCATCGCCGCCGAGGGCCGTCCCCGAGAAAGCGAGCGCCGCATGCCGGCAGCCCTGGGCTTCGTCACGATCGCCGTCCTCCCGCTGCTCACCATGACCGAACGCGCCTCGGTACTGGTCGCTCTGGTCCTGCTTCCCGCGCCGGCGGCGCTCATCGGCGGCTCAGCGGGCGATCTGATGCCGGCCCGGCCCCGGCCTGGTTCCCTCCCCCCCCAAGGGCGTCGGCCGCACGGCCGCCGTCGGCACCCGAGCAGAGAGGTTCCCATTCATGACTGCCAGCAGAATCCGTACTGTCCTGGGCGGCGCGTTAGCCATGTCCCTCGCCGTCGTCGGGCTGCTGCCCGCGACGGCGTCCGCGAGTGCGCCGACCGTGGTGCCCACCGACAAGGGCGCTGTGCGCGGCGCCACCTCGAAGGGCGTCGAGAGGTTTCTCGGCATCCCCTACGCGGCGGCGCCCACCGGCTCCCTGCGCTGGAAGCCGCCGCGGCCAGCGGCGCGGTGGACCGGCGTTCGGGAGGCGGCCGACTTCGGCAATCCCTGCCCCGTACTGCCCAGTGGCAACGGACCACGCAGCGAGACCGAGGACTGCCTCGACGTCAACGTGTGGCGGCCGTCGGGCGTGCGGGCCGGCGCCCGCCTTCCGGTGCACGTCTTCATCCACGGCGGTGGCCTGACCAACGGCAGCGGCTCGCAGAACGACGAGTCGAAGCTCGTCAAGGAGACGGGGGTCATCGGCGTCTCGCTCAACTACCGACTCGGCGCCTTCGGCTTCCTCGGCCTGCCCGCTCTCACCGAAGAGGGCGGTGAGAGCGGCAACTACGGGTTCATGGACCAGCAGGCCGCGCTGCGCTGGGTGCAGCGCAACATCGCCGCCTTCGGCGGGAACCCCCGTGAGGTCACCATCGACGGCGAGTCCGCGGGCGGTTGGTCCGTCTGCGGTCATCTGGTGTCGCCCGGCTCACGCGGCCTGTTCGCCCGCGCCATGATCCAGAGCGGCTCCTGTACCAGCGGGCCGCAGGCCCGGGCGGAGGCCGTCGGGACGGCGTTCGCCCGGCAGGCGGGCTGCGAGGGCACGGCTCAGGCGGCCGTCCTCGGCTGTCTGCGGTCGGCTTCGGTGGGTACGCTCCTCGACGCGAGCCGGACCTTCTCGGCCGGATTCGTGGACGGGACCCCGACGTTCCCGACCGGAGCCAGCGAGGCGCTGGACAGCGGGAGGTTCGTTCGTGTGCCCGTGGTCGTCGGTGCCACGCGTGACGAGGGCCGCACCTTCGCCGCGGGTTACATAGGTGCAGGCAAGGAGGCCTACCTCTCCTTCGTCCAGGGCGTCGCCGGCGCCCGCGCCGACGAGGTCCTCGCCCGTTACCCCTGGCCTGAAACGTCCGACCGGTACACCGCGGCGTATCTCGTCGGCGGGATCATGACCGACTCGGGGATGATCTCGGGGATCGGCGGATGCGGGCTCCGCTCGCTCGCCCGGACCTTCGCGCGGTACACCCGCACCTACGCGTACGAGTTCAACCACCGGACCGGCCCTGGCCTGACGCAGATCCCCGGCTACGTATGGGGGGCCGGCCACGCCGCGGAGCTCGCCTACATCTGGCCCAGCTTCCACAACGGCACACCCATCGCCCCGCTGTTCAACGCCGACGAACGCCGACTCGCCCGCGAGATGACGCGGTACTGGGGCGCGTTCACGAAGACCGGCCGGCCGGCCGTCGCCCGGCAGACGGTCTGGCCCGGCTATCACAAGGACAAGGGCCTGATGCTGTCGCTGCGGGCTGGGGGCAGGAGTGCCCTGATCGACGACGACCAGTACTCGACGGAACACCAGTGCGCGTTCTGGGAGACGATGCCGGGCACACAGCACTCCTGACGAGGCGGGGACTGGAAACGGAGCCGCCACCGCGCCAGTCCCCGGCCAGCGGGACGTACGAGCCTGCTTGTTGCGGCCGTGGAAGGCGGCGGCGGGTGCTCCGGCGACCACCGGACGGAACACATCCAGCCGGCTCGGCTGCCGCAGGCAACCCCGAAGAGCGCTGCTCCCTCATACCAGTCGAACCGCCGGGATACTCGGAGAGGAGCGTTCCTTGGCCCGTCAGTGGTCCCGCAGAAAGTTCGTGGTCTACTCGCTCGCGGCATCCACGCTGACCGTCGCCGCGCCGCTCGGTTGTGACGCGGGGCCGGCGGAAGGCGTCGAGCCCACCGCGACCGCGACGCGCCGGCCGTCCGACGTCCTGGTGACCGGCGCCGACGAGGAGATGCTGGTCCTCGAAGTCACCGAAGCCAACAGGGTCGTCGTACGACTGCCGCGCGTCGAGGTCGGCCAGGGCGTCACCACCGCGGTGGCCATGATGATCGCCGAGGAGCTGGACGCCCGGCTCGCCGACGTCGACATCCCGCTCGCCGACGCCCGTGCCAAGGGCAACCAGTTCACGGGCGGCTCGAGCTCGGTGACGTCGCTGTACGGTCCGGCCCGTGAGCTGGCCGCCCTGGCGCGGGCCAAGCTGGTGACCGCGGCGGCCCGGCGCTGGAACCTCCCCGCGCGCTCCCTGCACACCCGCGACACGAAGGTGGTCGCGCCGGACGGGCGTGCGGCCACCTTCGGTTCACTGACCGCGAGCGCCGCCCGGATCACCCGGCCGTCCGTGTCGAGCAGACCCAAGCCCGCCTCCCGGCACCGGGTGATCGGGCGGCCGACGACCCGGATCGACGCCCGGGACATCGTCACCGGCAGGGCCGAGTACGCCGGGGACCTGGCGGTGGCCGGAGCCAAGCCGACCGTGGTGGCCCGGCCGCCGACGCTGGGCGGGAAGCTCGTCTCGGTCGACTCCCGGGCCGCACGCGCGATGCCGGGCGTTTATGCCGTCGTAAGGATCGCCGGCGGCGTCGCCGTGGTGGCGGAGTCCTTCCACCACGCCTTCCAGGCGAGGGACGCCCTGCGGATCACCTGGGCGCCGGGTCCGCTCGTGGCGCTCTCCGACGCCGCGATCCGCTCGCGGCTGCGCGCCGCCGTCCCGCGACTCGGCAACCCGCCGCGCGGATCGGTGCAGACGGAGGGCGAGTTCGAGTTCGCCTTCGTCAGTCACGCCCCCATGGAGGTGCTGACCGCGGTGGCGGACGTGCGTGCCGGTCACGCCGAGATCTGGTTCTCCTCGCAGACGCCGATGGACGCGCGCGAGAGCATTGCCTCGGCGGTCGGGCTGCCCGCTTCGAAGGTGAAGGTCCACGTCGTCCGAGGCGGCGGCTCCTTCGGCCGGCGGCTGAACCACGACGCCGCGATCGAGGCGGCCCTCATCTCGAAGGCGGCGGGCCGGCCGGTCAAGCTGATGTGGAGCCGTGCCGACGACATCCGGCACGGCCGGATGCGCCCGGCCAGCCACCACCGGATCCGGGCCAGCCACAAACAGGGCAGGGTGGTGGCGTTCGCCCACGCGATGGCCTCGGTGAGCGAGTCGCACCAAGGGCGGGGCCTTTCCGCTCAGGGGCACGCCGGCAACAGGGTGACGCCGGCCGTCGCACCTGCTTCCGGTCCGCTGCCCAGCGACAGCGGCCTGTACAACTTCGGCCGTGTGTCCGGGGACTCCGGATCGGTCGAACTGGCGATACCCCTCGGCGCCTGGCGGTCGGTGGACTCGGGGACGATGCGGACCGCGGAGGAGATCGTCGTCGACGAGGTCGCGAGGAGCCTGGGGAAGGACCCGGTCGCCTTCCGGCGCACCACACTGAGGAGCAAGGCCGTCAAAGCCGTGCTCGACAAGGTCGCGGACGCCGGTGGCTGGGGCCGGTCCCTGCCGGCCGGCCGGGCACAGGGCGTCGCCGTCCACGAGGAGTACGGCTCCTGCGTGGCCTGCCTGGTCGAGATCGACGCCACCGACCCGAAGAACCCTCGGGTGACCAAGGTGGTGATGGCGGCCGACGTCGGGACGGCCGTCAATCCGCGCGGCCTCGAGGCCCAGCTCATGGGCACCGCGATCGACGGCATCTCCACCGTCCTTCGGGCCGGACTGCACATCGACCGGGGCGCCGTCCGCGAGAGCAGCTACGCCGACTTCCACTACGCCCGCCAGCGGCACGCCCCGTTGCGCTTCGAGGCGCACATCATGCCCTCCCGGCGGGAACCGGGCGGGGCGGGCGAACTCGGCGTCCCGGCCGCGGCCGGCGCCGTCGCCAACGCCTATGCCCGGGCGACCGGTTCCAGGCCCCGCCGCTTCCCGCTCAACTTCTGACCCGACCTCAGAGAAGGTGCTGATGCCGTCCTACTCCTTCGTCCTCAACGGGAAGCCGGTCACTGTCGAGGCCCCGTCCGACATGCCGATGCTCTGGGTCCTGCGCGACATGCTCGACGTCACGGGACCCAAGTACGGCTGCGGCGTGGGCGTCTGCCGTGCCTGTACGAGCCACCTCGACGGCGAGGAGATCCAGCCCTGTGTGGTGCGGGTCGCGGACTGCGCGGGCCGTGAGGTCACCACCATCGAAGGCCTGGCCGACGGCGACCGGCTGCACCCCGTGCAGCAGGCGTGGCTCGACTGCGACGTCGCGCAGTGCGGCTTCTGTCAGCCGGGCCAGATCATGGCCGCCGCGGCCCTTCTGAAGAAGACGCCCCGGCCGACGGACGCGGACATCGACGGCATCGAGAACGTGTGCCGCTGCGGTACCTACTCCCGGATCCGCGAAGCGATCAGGAAGGCCGCGGCGAAGGGCTGACGTCGGCCGCGGCGGCACGTCGACCCGGGCCTCCCGTCCCCTGCGGGACCGTGACCGCAGGGACGGCCGAGGCGGGAGGGCCACCGCGGAGCCCTGGCCAGGGCGCCCCCCGCAAAGCCGGGTCGCATAGGCTGGTCTGTCTCCTTGTCACCGGTGAAGAGGCGCAGGCTGCGGCGGCGTGCGCGCGCCGTCCGTCCGAGGGGAGGCGTTGGGGCTCGGCACCGAGGTCGTCCAGGCGATCATCTACAAGGACTATCCGGTGATCCAGGGCATCATCCTCGTCGTCGGCATGCTCGCCGAGGGCGGCGCGTCCGGCTTCAAGGTGCACGAGGACATGGGCGCCCACACCCGCGCCCTGGACACCGCCTTGCGTGTCGCCGAGGAACACGACATCCAAGTGGCCCTGCACAGCGACGGGTTGAACGAGTGCCTGTCGGTCGAGGACACCCTGCGCGTGCTGGAGGGCCGGACCGTCCACGCCTTCCACATCGAGGGCTGCGGCGGTGGACACGTGCCGAACGTGCTGAAGATGGCCGGCGTCCCGAACGTCATCGGCTCCTCCACCAACCCCACCCTCCCCTTCGGCCGGGACGCTGTCGCCGAGCACTACGACATGATCGTCTCCGCGCATGGCCTCAAGCCCGACTTTCCCGGTGACGCCGCCCTGGCCCGCGACCGCATCCGCGCCGGGACCATGGGCGCCGAGGACGTGCTGCACGACCTCGGCGCGATCGGCGTCACCTCGTCGGACGCGCAGGGGATGGGGCGGGCCGGCGAGACCGTCCGCCGTACGTTCGCGTTGGCCGGGAAGACGAAGGCCGAGTTCGGCGCTCCCGACGACCACGACAACGAGCGTGTCCTGCGGTACCTGGCCAAGCTGACGATCAACCCGGCCATCGCGCACGGCCTCGCCCGCGAGGTGGGGTCGATCGAGGTCGGAAAGCTCGCCGACATCGTGCCGTGGCGGCCGGAGTACTTCGGCGCCAAGCCGCAGCTGGTGCTCAAGGCGGGCTTCCCGGCGTACGGCGTGGTCGGTGACCCGGACGCCGCCACCGACACCTGCGAACCCCTCGTCCTCGGCCCGCAGTTCGTGGCCCGCGGCGCCACGCCCGCTGACATCTCGGTCGCCTTCGTCGCCCAGGCGGCCCTCGACCAGGGCAACGACTTGATGCCGACCCGGCGCCGCAGGGTCGCCGTACGGGGCACGCGCGGCATCGGGCCTCCCGACCTGCGCCTCAACTCCCGTACCGGAGCGGTCGATGTGGACCAGCGCACGGGACTGGTCACGCTCGACGGGGAGCCGCTGCGCTCCGAACCGGCCGAGTCCGTCTCCCTCAACCGCCTGTATCTCCTCTGAACGTCACAGTCTGTGAGGGTCACTCATGGTCGAGCGGGATCCTGATTCGATCGATTCCATCGTCTCCACGCTTGAATCGAGCACAGAGATCCGGCGCTGTGCTTGGGACAAGCGCAATGCCTGCCGTTCACGCAGGAGAGAGGTGCCGCCGCATGGACGACATCGACCGGGCCATCCTGCGGGAGCTGCAGGTCGACGGCCGGATCCCTTATGCCGATCTGGGTCCGAAGGTGGGTCTGTCACCCTCGGCCGCGAGGCTCCGGCTGCAGCGGCTGATCGACACCAAGGCGGTCCAGGTCGTCGGAGTGACCGACCCGATGACCATGGGCCAGCAGGCGATGGCGCTCCTGGGCTTGCGCATCGACGGCGATCCCCGGGCGGTCGCCGATGAACTGTCCCAGCACGACGAGGTCGTGTACACGGTTCTGACGGCCGGCGGCTTCGACCTGTTCGCGGAGGTGGTGTGCCCTCAGCCTCGGGATCTTCTGGACTTCATCAACGACGTCGTGCGGCCCGTCGAGGGCGTCACATCTGTGGAGAACTTCCCCTACTTCGGGATTCACACGCACCGCTTCCTGTGGCACGTCGACTGAGGCGTCCGAGTGTCCGAGCCCTGTTCGCCCGCACCGGCCGAGGAGCCCCGCATGCCGCCCGACGAGTACCGCACGATCGACTTCTTCACCGAGGACGCCCTTCCCGCACCCCGCATGGCGCCGGCCGAGGCTGAGCTCATCGCTGCCGAACACCTCGGCATCACCGCTCGCGCGCAGGCGCTGGGCAGCCAGCAGGACGCCAACTTCCTGTTGCACGCCGGCGACGGGACGCCCGAGGCGGTGCTGAAGATCTCCAACCCCGCCTTCGGCGCGGTGGAGATCGACGCCCAGGACGCGGCAGCCGACCTGATCGCCTCGGCCTGCCCGGAACTGCGCATCGCCACGGTCCTGCGCCGCCCTGACGGCTCCCCGCTGCGCACGACGGTGGACACCGACAGCGGTCCGGCCGTCGCGCGCCTGCTGCGCCACCTGCCCGGCGGCACGCTCTCGGGACCACGGCACCTGTCTCCCGGCACCGTGGCGGGCATGGGCACGCTCGTCGCGAAGGTCAGCACCGCCCTGCGCGACTTCCGGCATCCGGGCCTCGACCGCGTGCTCCAGTGGGACCCGCAGCACGCCGATCGCGTCGTCGCCAAGCTCGCCGGGCACATCGCCGAACCCGACCGGCGCACCGCCGTCCGGACCGCGACCGCCGAGGCCTGGGCGCAGGTCCACAAGCTCGCCGCCACGCTGCCGTCGCAGGCCGTGCACCTGGACCTCACCGACGACAATCTGATCCGCCGTCCCGACAGCCGTCCGCCCATGCCGGACGGGATCATCGACTTCGGTGACGTGACCACGAGCTGGGCGGTCGGCGAACTCGCCGTGTCCCTGTCCTCGATGCTCCACCACGACGGTGTCGAGCCTCACCACGTGCTGCCGGCCGTCCGCGCCTTCCACGCCGTTCGGCCGCTCTCCCCCGAGGAGGCCGAGGCGGTGTGGCCGCTCGTGGTCCTGCGCGCCGCCGTCCTGGTGGTCAGCGGGCGGCACCAGGCCGCCGTCGACGAGGACAACGTCTACGCCAAGGCCGCCCTCGACCGCGAATGGCGCATATTCGAACAGGCCACCTGGCTGCCCCTGCCGGTGATGGTCCGCCTCATCAGGGACGCGACCGGCATGGCCGACCTGCCTGCCCGGACCGCGCGGGCCGATGCGCCGGTGTGCCCCCTCCTGCGGGGCCTCGTCGCCGACGACATCACCCTCCTCGACCTGTCCACCGACGCCGATTCCATGGACCACGGAGCGTGGACGGACACCGGCACCGAGGCCCGGCTGGTGACCTCCGCGCTCGCGGACGGAGCGGCCGCCGCAGCCACCCGGTACGCCCATGCGCGACTCACCCGGACACCGGCGCTGTCGGCGGTGTCCACCGCCACGGTGCCCACCGGAGTCGACCTCTGGCTCGGCCGGGATGCCGTGCTGCAGGTGCCCGCCGCGGGGAAGGTTCTCGCCGCGGCGCCGGGCCTCGTGGAACTCACCTACGGCGCGCAGGTGCTGTCGTTGTCCTTCCCCCGCGCGGTCCAGCCCCTGGTCACCCCCGGTGCGACGGTGCGGGCCGGCGAGGACATCGCCCACCTCGGCTCCGGTGCCCCGGTCCACGTCGCGCTGCACGACGCCGACGGCCCCGCCGCCCCGCGCCTGGTCCGTCCCGAGTACGCCGCCGGCTGGCTCGCGCTCACCGCCGACCCCGCCCCGCTCCTCGGCCTCCCGGCCGACTCCGACCGCACGCACGAGAGGGACCTGCTCGACCGGCGTGCCGCAGCGTTCGCCACCGTGCAGGAGCACTACTACGCCAACCCCCCGCGGATCGAACGTGGTTGGCGCCACCACCTGCTGTCCACCGACGGCCGGTCGTACCTCGACATCGTCAACAACGTCATCCCACTGGGCCACGCCCACCCCCGCATCGAGCAGGCGGTGGCCCGGCAGTTGCGGCGGCTCAACACCAACTCGCGCTTCCACTACGCCTCAGTCGTGGAGTTCACCGAGCGCCTCGCCGCCCTCCTCCCCGATCCTCTGGACACGGTGTTCCTCGTCAACTCCGGTTCGGAAGCGGTGGATCTGGGCCTTCGCCTGGCCATCGGGGCCTCCGGCCGACCCGACGTCGTCGCGCTGCGCGAGGCGTACCACGGCTGGACGTACGCCTCCGACGCTGTCTCCACCTCGCTCCAGGACAACCCGAACGCCCTGGCCACCCGCCCGAGTTGGGTGCACACCGTGGACTCGCCCAACTGCTACCGCGGCCGCCACCGCGGGCCGGATGCCGTGCGCTACGCACCCGAGGCCGTCGCGGTGATCGACGAACTGGCCGCCGCCGGCCGCCCGGCGGGAGCGTTCATCGGCGAGACCTTCTACGGCAACGCCGGAGGAGTCGCCCTTCCCGACGGCTACCTCGCCCAGGTGTACGCGGCGGTACGGCGTCACGGCGGCCTCGCCGTCGCCGACGAGGTCCAGGTCGGATACGGCCGCCTGGGACACTGGTTCTGGGGCTTCGAGCAGCAGCAGGTCGTCCCCGACATCGTCTGTGTCGCCAAGGCCATGGGCAACGGACACCCCCTCGGCGCCGTCATCACGTCCAAGGCGGTCGCGGACCGGTACCGCGACCAGGGCTACTTCTTCTCCTCCACCGGCGGCAGCCCCGTCTCCAGCATCGTGGGCCTCACCGTCCTGGACACCCTGCGCGACGAGGACCTCCAGGGCAACGCGGCGCGCGTCGGCGGCCATCTGAAAGACCGGCTCGAGGCACTGGCCGACCGCTACGGCATCATCGGCGCCGTCCACGGCTCGGGCCTCTACCTCGGCCTCGAACTCGTCCGGGACCGCGTCGGCCTGGAACCCGCCACGGAAGAGACCGCCGAACTCTGCGACCGCATGCTCGACCTCGGCGTGATCGTCCAGCCCACCGGGGACCACCTCAACATCCTCAAGATCAAGCCACCGCTGTGCATCGACACCACCGCAGCCGACTTCTTCGCCGACATGCTCGACCTGGCCCTCACCCAACTCGGCCACTCCCGCTGACACCGCACATCCAAAGGGCCGCGCCCGGTGGCCTGTACGGCATCCAGCCGAGGCAGAGCCCGCGCACCGACCGGCTGTCGTCGGTCTGGCAAGCCCGTCGCGAACAGGCCCCGTCGTCACGACCGGGCCTGTTCGTGTGTGACGCACCCTGCACGCGGTGATCCAGCTCGCCCGATGGGCCGGCGCCACCGTGATCAGCACGATCAGCGGCCCGGAGAAAGCCCGGCCGGCCACCGCCGCCGGGGCCCACCACGTGATCAACTATCGCGAGGGTGACCCGGCCGCCGAGATCCGCAAGATCGCCCCGGGCGGCGTCGACATCGTCGCCGAGGTGGCGCTGGGCGCGAACCTCGCACTGGACCTGGCCGTGCTGCGGGCACGCGGCACGATCTCGACCTACGCCAACGACGGTGGCAAGCCGGTCGAACTGCAGGTGCTGCAGAGCATGGTGCTGAACATTCGCTTCCAGTTCCTGGTCCTCTACACGGCCGGACCGGAGGCACGCGCCGCGGCCGTCGAGGACGTCGCCACGGCCGTCCGCGGCGGCGCGCTGCCGGTCGGCGAGGAGCACGGCCTGCCGCTGATCCGCTTTCCCCTCGACCGCACCGCCGACGCGCACCGAGCGGTGGAGAGCGGTGCGGTCGGCAAGGTCCTGGTGGACGTCACATCGTGACGCCCAGTCGGCCACCGTGCGAACGCCGCGGCCGTCCCGGGGACCCGGCCCTCAGGAGTTCTGCTGACCAGGGCGTATTCAGGCCCCGCACAGGTGCCGGACCGCGACGGGGCGTGCGGCCCGGCACGTGAGTCCCGGAGGGGCACCGCACCGCAGACGTGGTACGGAACCGGGTGTACGGGGTGTCAGAAGTGCCGCAGGCGCAGCAGGAGCTGGCAGCCGCCCGGACGGTTATCGGTGTCGATCTTCACGGTGACGGGAGTGCCGGCGAAGGCCGAGTGGGTCACGGGTGAGGAGTCCGCGCACTGGGCCGCCTCACCGTCGGCATAGAGCTGAACGTCGAGGACGATCCTGCCCGTCACGGTGAAAGTGAGGTCGCACCAGCCGGGCTGGCTGTCGGTGTCGACCCTGACCGGTGTGCCGAACGCCGGGATCGGCAGCATCGGCACCGGGTTGGGATCCAGGTTGGGCCCGCACTGGTTGACACCGCCGGTACTGCGGGTGAGTCGATAGCTGATGGAGGAGCCCGCGAGGGTGCCGTCCGGATCGGTGACGCCGAACGCCAGCTGACAGCCGCCGGGACGGTTGTCGGTGTCGAGGCGGATGGCCTCCGTCCAGTTCGGCGAGGTGGCCCACTGCTCCCCGGTCCTGCCTTCACACTGACCGGTGCCGTCGGGGTTGAACTGGATGCCGATCTGCGGTTCGGCGCTCAGCGGGGCGGCTTCCGACGCGTACGCCGCTGTACTGGACAGGCCGCCGACCATGAGTGCGCCTGCGGCCATGACGAGGGCCAGCGATCTGAGGCGTCCGGTCATCCGTAATCCGCTCATACGAGAGTCTCCTCGGGATGTGTGGGCGCGACGGCTCGGCCCGGCGCGCCGCTGTCGAGTGCCGACCGGCCGGCACGCCCGGCTGGTCCAGACCGCAGTATTGAGCGCTGACACCTCACTCGTATCGCCGTGAACACGCCAATCTTTGGGCCAGGGTCGAGACAGGTGTCAAGCCGGTGGATCTGCGGCCGGCGCACCAGGCAAGGGGGGCTCTCGCAGTACCTGTATCGCCAGGGTCTCCCGGACGTGCACAACGCCTGTCAACATGAACACGCACTGCGGCTTTATCTCCCATCAGTTCAATTCAGCCCCCCTAATTGCGCGACCGTGCCGGCGCGTTCTTCCACGGCAGAGGGAACGGATATCAATGGCGGACAGCCAATTCACCAACCAATTCACCACTCACGCAGAACTTTTCGATCTGGGTGGGAAGTGCGCCCTTGTCACTGGCGGCACCCGGGGTATTGGGATGATGATTGCGCGCGGCCTTCTTCAGGCAGGCGCCCGCGTGGTCATCAGCTCACGCAAGGCAGACGCGTGTGCGGAGGCACAGCATCTACTGTCCGAATTCGGCGACGTTCAAGCAATCCCCGCCGACCTGTCCAGGCGCGACGAGTGTCAGCGCCTCGCTGATCTGGTCCAGGCCGACTCGGAACGCCTGGACATCCTTGTCAACAACGCGGGAGCGATGTGGCGCGAGCCGCTGGAGACGTTCCCGGACGAGGCCTGGGATACAGTGCTCGACCTCAACCTCAAGTCGCCGTTCTGGCTGGTGCAGGCACTGCTCCCGGCACTTCGTAAGGCGGGCACCGCCGATGATCCCGCACGGATCATCAACATCGGCAGCATCGCCGCCATCCACGTCGCCCCGTCGCCCAACTACTCGTACGCCAGCAGCAAAGCGGCACTCCATCAGCTCACCAGGGTGCTTGCCAGAGAGCTGGGCCCACAGCACATCACGGTGAACGCGGTAGCGCCGGGAGTGTTCCCGTCGCAGATGATGGCGACCACTCTCGATGCCATGGGGGACACGATCGCTGCGGCGGCCCCTCTGCGCCGGGTCGGCCGCGACGACGACATGGCGGGTGCCGCCGTGTTTCTCGCCAGCCGGGCTGGGTCCTACCTCACGGGCGCCATCATCCCGGTGGACGGCGGCACCGCAACGACCGCAACAAATATCCATTAGGCTGCGGGACGGGCTTACGGTGAGGAGATAACCGCGATGGATCTACGCACCGAGATCCGGGAGTTTCTCAGCTCACGTCGCGCCCGCATCGCACCCGAGCAGGCGGGCCTGCCCGCTTACGGCGGCAACCGTCGGGTCAAAGGTCTGCGCCGCGAGGAGGTCGCGCTCCTGGCGGGGGTATCCGTCGACTACTACGTGCGCATGGAGCGCGGCAGCCTCGCCGGTGCCTCCGATGGCGTGCTCGACGCGTTGGCCTCTGCCTTGCAACTCGACGAGGCCGAGCGCGACCACCTGTTCCACCTCGCGCGCCGATCCAGGGGGCCCAGCAGCCCACGCCGGCGCAGGCCTGCCGTGACGGTGCGCTCGACGCTGCAGCAGGTGCTCGACGCGATCTCCGATGCGCCGGCCTGGATCGGTAACGGCCGTTACGACGTGCTCGCCATGAATCAACTCGCTCGCGCGCTGTATTCACCGGTGCTGGCCGACCCGCGACGGCCCGCGAACACAGCGCGGTTCGTCTATCTGAACCCCGAGGCGGCCAGAGATTTCTTTGTCGACTACGACCACGTTGCCGGTGCCGCGGCCGCGAAGCTGCGCATGGAAGCCGGCCGCAATCCGCACGACGAGGAGCTGATCACCCTGGTCGGCGAACTGTCGACGTGCAGTGAGCTGTTTCGGCAGCGGTGGGCATCTCAGGACGTGCGGCTGCACCGGTCCGGCCGCAAGCGGGTGCACCATCCGATCGTGGGCCGGCTCGACTTGGACGTCGAGTCCCTGGAACTGCCCGCCGAACCCGGCCTGCACCTCAACGTCTACACCGCACCCGCGGGCACACCGACCGCTGACAATCTGGCGCTCCTCGCGACATGGGCGGCCACCCAACAGACGCTGGCGACCGAGCTCGAAGCACACAACGGATAGTCCAACCTCTTCGCGCTAATACGGACGCGTGCGCGGGTATGGGCCGTCAGGGTCGAAGGTGCGCATGATGCGGCCACAGATGTCGTACAGCTGCCCGGATTGCGGCGACGATCGGCACGTGGCCACACCGGAGGTCACGGCGCTTCTCACCAAGTGGGGCCCGCGTATACCCAATGAGGTGCGCAGGTTCGACGTCGGCGAGGGGGACCCCTGATCGACAAGGGTCGCCAAGATCCTCGAAGGACTCGTCATCGTCGGCCGTTGCTCGTGGGTGAACGCGGCGCTTCATCGCCTTCCGGCGGCCGCCGCGCTGTCGCGCAGGAAGCCTGCGAAGGCTTCGGCGGCCGGGGTCAGGGCGTGGTCGCTCATGCGTACCAAGAGGATGCGGCGCACCGGGGCGGGGGGCAGGAGCGGCAGGACGCTGACGCCTCCTCGGATGCCCTCCAGGGCCAGGGTCGGGGCGAGGGCGACGCCGATTCCGGCGGCGACCATGGCCTGGGCCTCCTGGTAGTCGTGGGCCTCATAGGCGATCTGCGGCTCGAAACCGGCCGCGCGGCAACTGCGGGTGAGGGCCTCGGCCACCGGGTGGTGGTCGGCACGGGTGATCCAGGCGTCGTCGGCGACATCGGTGAGCGCGGCCGAAGAGCGGCCGGCGAGGGGGTGGTCCTCGCCGACGAGGAGTGCCGGAGGGTCGTCGACGAGCGAGGTGACGACGATGTCCTCGCGGTCGATGCGGTTCCAGCCGTAATCCCACATCAGGGACATCTCGATCTCGCGGTTCTCCAGCATCGCCCACAGCCCCGCGATACGGGCGCTGCGCACCGTCAGCCGCACGTCGGGATGCGTCTGGCGGAAGGCGATCACGGCCCGGGGGAGGAGGGAGGCGCCGACGGTGGGGAAGGTTCCGACCCGGAGCGTGCCGGCCCGCAGTCCCGCGAAGTCGGCGAGTTCGTTCTCCGCGGCCGTCAGTTCGCGCTCGATCCGCTCTCCCCGCTCGGCCAGCGCGCGTCCCGCGTCGGTGAGTGTGACGCCCCGCGCATGACGCTCGAGGAGCGGTTGTCCGGCCTCCGACTCCAGGCGGCTGACCTGCTGCGACACCGCTGACGGCGTGTAGTTGAGGGCGCGTGCGGTCGCCGTGACCGAGCCCCGTCGGGCGACCTCGGTAAAGAGCAGGATGCGTCGGACGTCGAGCATTCCGTCACCTCCAGCGTTCACTTCAACTTAATACCCATGCAGATTTCCGAGATTGTACTTCACGCTGTCCGCGCCCACTGTGGATCGAACCCCGCACGGAAGTGCCGGCGGGGTTCCCACGAGGAGTCTGTTGTGTTGCGTCTGCAGGGCGAGATGATCCGCGGAGGTACCAGCAAGTGCTGGATCTTCGACCACCACGACGTGGTGGCGACCGGTGTGGACGCCGACACCCTGCTGCTCGCCGCTTACAACGCCGCTGACCCCCGCCAGATCGACGGCGTCGGCGGTGCCTCCTCCACCACCTCGAAGGCGGCGATCGTGCGAACCTCGACGAAGCCGGGTGTCGACGTCGAGTACGCCTTCGCGCAGGTCGGCATCGGTGACGAGCGGGTGGAGTGGACGAGTAACTGCGGCAACTGCGCCACCGCCGTCGCCCTGTACGCCGTCCACAACGGCCTGGTGCCGGTCACGTCGGACTCCACGACGGTGCGGATGGTCAACGTCAACACCGGCGCCAGGCTCAGCGGCACCATCCCCACGCCGGGGTGTGCTGCCCCCGACGCGGGGACGGCCCGGGTGCCGGGTACCGCCGCGCTGGGCGTGCCGGTGCTGCTCGGCTTCGAGGACCCGGCCGGTACGTCGACGGGCCGTGCCCTGCCGACCGGTCACGCCCTGGACACCCTGATCGGGCCCACCGGCACCGTCGAGGCGTCCCTGGTCGACGCCGGCGCCCCGGCGGCCCTGTTCGAGGCCAAGGCGTTCGGACTCGACGGCACCGAGTCCCTCGCCGAGTTCGCCGCGGCGGTGCCCGCCCTGACCGTGCTGCGCCGACAGGCCGCCCTGGCCATGGGCCTGGCCCAGGAGAGCGACCCCGTCAGCCACGCCGTCCCGAAGGTAGGAGTGGTCGCCCGTCCTGTCGCCTACCGCACCACCGATGGCACCCTCGTCCAACAGGACGAGTACGACCTGGCCGTCCGCATGGTCTCCATGCACGCGCCCCACCCGGCGATCGGTCTCACCTCGGCTGTCGCCCTGGCCACCGCAGCCGCCACCCCCGGCACTCTTGCCCACCGCGTCGCCCGGCAGACCGCCGAAGGGACGCTGCGCCTGGGCACCCCGGCCGGTGTCATCACCGCCCGAGCCGTCCCCGCGGCCAAGGGTGCGTCCCCCACGGTGCTGCTGCACCGCGCCGCCCGCCGCATCGCCCGAGCCGAACTCCTCGTTCCCGTCCTGGAAGGACGCCCCGCATGAGCCGCAACGACGCTGCCCCGGGTACCGTCAACGCTCCGCCGAGCCGCCTGCGCAGGCTGCTGTCCCTGCTCTACGTCCAGTGCCTGATCGGCGTCCTGGCCGGGGCCGCCGTCGGCTGGCTGTGGCCGTCGTTCGGAGCCGAGCTCAAACCCCTGGGCGACGGGTTCATCGCGCTGGTCCGCATGATGATCGCGCCCGTCATCTTCTGTACCGTCGTCCACGGCATCGCCTCCATGGGCAACGCCCGCGCCGTCGGCCGGGTCAGTCTCAAGGCGCTGGTCTACTTCGAGGTCCTGACGACCGTCGCCATGGTGATCGGTCTGGTCGTCGTGAACGTCGTCCAGCCCGGCAGCGGGCTGCACGTCGATCCCTCGACCCTGTCGACCGAGGGGCTGCCGCCGGAGGCGACCGCGAGCCACGAGAGCCTCTCCGCGTTCCTGCTCGCCATGATCCCGGACACCCTGCCCAGCGCGCTGACCGGCCACGAAATCCTGCCCGTGCTGCTGATCTCGGTGCTGTTCGGCTTCGGCCTGAACGCCGCCGGCGAGGCGGGGGCGGGGATCACCCAGGGCATCGAGAAGCTCTCCAAGGTCCTGTTCACGCTCATCCGCTGGATCATGCGGCTGGCCCCGATCGGTGCCTTCGGCTCCATGGCCTTCACCATCGGCAACTACGGCCTTGACACCCTGCGCCACCTCTTCCTGCTGGTCGGCTCCTTCTGGCTCACCGCCCTCTTCTTCGTCCTGGTCGTGCTGGGCACAGTGATGCGCGTCAACGGCCTGCGCCTGCTGCCTTTCCTCCGCTACATCAAGGAGGAGCTGCTGATCGTCCTGGGCACCTCGTCCTCGGAGCCGGTGCTGCCGCGTCTGATGGCCAAGCTTCAGCACGCGGGCGCCTCGAAGCCGGTCGTCGGGATCACGCTGCCTGCCGGGTACTCCTTCAACCTCGACGGCACCGCCATCTACCTGACCATGGGCTCGGTCTTCCTCGCCCAGGCCCTCGGCATCGACCTCAGCCTCACCCAGCAGTTGTCCATGCTCGCCGTCATGCTGCTCACGTCCAAGGGTGCCGCAGGCGTCACCGGCTCCGGCTTCATCGCCCTGGCGGCCACCCTCAGCGCCGTACCGCACGTGCCCGTCGCCGCCCTCGCCCTGATCTTCGGCATCGACCGCTTCATGTCCGAGGCCCGCGCCCTGACCAGTGTGGTCGGCAACAGCGTCGCCACGCTCGCGGTGGCCAAGTGGGAGGGACAGCTGGACGAGGAGCGTGCCAAGGCCGTCCTCCGCGGCGAACTCCCGTACACCTCCGCTCCCGAGATCGACCACGCCCCCGAGCCGCAGGTAGAACCGACGCCCGACGCGAAACCCGAGGCGGTCGAGGACGCCGACCTGAAGGCGGCGACCGGGGCGGACCGTGAGCCGGTGCCCGCCGCCGGCTGACACGCCCCTCAGGGCCGGTCCGGAGCGTGCGCTCCGGACCGGCCCTTCTCAGGTTTCGTCTCGCCCGCGACATCGTGCAGGGCCAGGTCCGTGTTCACTTTCGAGAAGCCGCCCGCCAGTCTCTACTGGGGGATGTCGATCAGGACGCGGCCGCGGCCGCCGGCGTCGATGCGGTCGTGGGCCTGGGCGATGTCGGTGAGCGGGAAGCGGTCGCCGACATCGACGGTGAGGGCGCCGACGGCTGCCGCGGCGGTGAGATCCCGGGCGGCCTGGCGCTTGGCCTGGTCGGGGAAGTCGTCGCTGCCGAACAGCCGCAGGGTGACGTTGTTGAACAGCAGGGTCCAGAAGGGGATCTCGGTGCGGTCGTCGCGGGTGGCGTACGCGGCGATGACGGCGCCGTTGGCGGCGACGGCGTCGTCCAGGTCGGCGTTGTCGGACAGGGCGACCTCGACGATCCGGTCCACGCCGTCGGGTGCGTGGGCGCGGATCGCGGCGGCCGGGTCTCCTGAGTCGAGGGCGACGGCGTGGGAGACGACCGCGGAATCGATCCGGTCCAGGTCGGTGCCGCGTCGGACGGTGCCGATGACCGTGGCCCCGCCCCAGCGGGCGAGCTGGGCGGCCAGCGAGCCGACTCCGCCGAGGACGCCGTTGACGAGCACGAGTTGGCCGTCGACGGGGCCGTCGGCGAAGACGGTGCGGTGCGCGGTGATGCCGGGGATGCCCAGGCTCGCGCCGAGGTCGTCGGGCAGGTGGTCGGGCAGCGGGACGGCGAGGTCGCCGGGGACGACGGTGTACTGGGCGGCGGTACCGAAGGGGCGGTAGGACTGGGCGCCGTACACCCACACGCGCTGCCCGACGCGGCGCGCGTCGACACCGTCGCCGACGGCATCGATGATGCCGGCGGCGTCGCTGTGCGGGATCACCCGCGGATAGGGCATGGCCGAGCCGGTCCAGCCGCGCCGCTTCTTGGTGTCGCCGGGGTTGGCGCCGGAGACGGTGACGCGGACCCGGACCTCACCGGGGCAGGGGGTGGGGTCGGGCACCTCCCCGAGCTGGAGCACCTCGGAGGCAGGGCCCTGCTGGTCGTACCAGGACGCAAGCATGTTCAGTCCTTCCGGTCACGGGTGTGGGTCTGGGGGCGGGGCTGCTCGTCCGTCCCTCGGATGCCGTCGCCGTTCAGGACCTCGTGGAGCCAGGCGCGCTCGGCGCGGCTGATGGCGCGGGCGGTGAGCAGCATGCCGCGCCGGTAAGGGTCGGTGACCTGCTCGGCGCGCAGCGGCGCGTCGCCGTCGTAGAAGAAGCTGGCGGGGGCCTCCAGGAAGTCCAGGCGGCGTCGGAGCACGGCGTGTTGCTCGGCGCTGTCGGGCAGCAGGGAGAGGAACGCCAGGATCGTGAACCAGCGGGAGAAGTCGGTGACCTCGTGCTCGGCCGGTTCCCGCAGCCGCCGCAGCATGTCCTCGCGTCCGGCCGTGGTCAGGTTCAGCACGTAACGGCCGCCGCCCGCCTCGATGGCAGGGCGCCGTTCGATCAGCCCGGCCTTCGTCAGCCGGTTGATCGCCGGGTAGAGGGTGCCGTCGCTGACCGGACGGCTGTAGCCGGTCAGGTGCGTGATGCGGCGGCGCAGCTCGTGACCGGGCAGGGGGCCCTCGGCGAGGAAGCCGAGAATCGCGAGTTCAAGCATGACTCCAGGGTCTCACATCGAAACGATGTGTACATTGATTCGATGTTACGGTGAATGCCCTCCGTGCCGCCTGCAGAGCCGCCCCGGTCGGGATGGCCGCCGCGCCGCACTCCTCCTCGAGAGCGCGACACAAGCAAGAAGACGCGACCACAAGGAAGAAGAGACCATGACCGCCCCTGCTCCCCGCCGCGCCCACGTAACCTCCACCGACGGCACGAAGATCGCCGTCACGATCACCGGCCAGGGCCGCCCCCTGGTTGTCTCACCGGGTGCCCTCAACGCCGCCCAGGACTGGCAGGTCCTCGCCGACCTGTTGGCCCCGCGCTTCACCACCTACGCGATCGACCGCCGTGGCCGGGGTGCCAGTGGGGACAACGGCGAGCACACCATCCAGCGGGAGGCCGACGACATCGCCGCCGTCCTCGACCTCGCCGGGCCCGACGCGATCCTGCTCGGCCACTCCTACGGCGGACTGGTCACCCTCGCCCACGCCCTGCACCAGCCCCCGGCGGCGTTCATCCTCTACGAGCCCCCGATCCCGCTGGCCGGCCCCGTCGGCGGCCACGCACTCGCCCCCTTCGAGGAGGCCGTCCAGGCCGGCGACCTCGACCAGGCCCTCACCCTCGGGCTGCGGAACTTCCTGAAGTTTCCGGACGAGGCCATCGAGGAGTTCCGCCAGACCCCGTTCTGGGCCATCCGCGCGTCCATGACTCCGACGTGGGCCCGCGAGATGCGCGCGATGGACAGCTTCGGCGATGACCTCACCCGCTTCGCCGCCCTCGACGTCCCGACGCTCCTGGTGACCGGCGAACTCAGCCCCCGCTGGCTGACCGATGTCTCCCGCCGCCTGCACCAGGCCCTGCCCGACGCCCGCCTCGTCGAGATCCCCGGCGAAGCCCACGACGCCTTCCTCACCGGCCCCCATGCCCTCGCTGACGCCATCGCTGCTTTCGCCGGCGGCCTGCCTGCTTGAACGTCATCTACGGCACCTCACGTCGTCATGCCGGCGGAGGCCACCGCCTTGTGCTGATCAGCACTGCTGTGTGTGTTCCAACGCCGTGTAGCGGCGCGCGGTGATGTCCTGCCTGGTGCCTGTGATCAGGTTCAGGGTGTAGACGTTGTAGTCGATCGCCTGGCCGGCGATCTGGGCGAAGAGGACGAGGTCACCCTCGTCGGGGGGCATGTCGTAAGGGTCGGAGAAGCCGCCGAGCTGGGCGCACACGCCGAACTTGGCGCCCCCGGCGGCCAGTTCGAGAACGGCGCCCTCGAACTCGTCCAGTATTTCTTCGTTGCCGTTGCCGTTGCCGTCGTTCAGGAAGGCGCGTCTCGCGGGGGCGTAGGACCAGTCGTGGTGCAGGGTCAGTCCGGCGACGGGGTAGAGGGTCTGCGGTTCGTAGACCTTGACATGCGCGGTTTCCCCGCCGAGGTCGTAGGCCGAGGGGCGCTCGGTGGTCTGTGCTCCGGCGGGCACGTGGAGCACCGCGGAGGACTCCGGCTCGTACTCGATCTCGGAGAAGAAGAGCAGGTGGCCGTCGGTGGGGAGCTCGATGTCCAGGACGTCGTGCGGCAGGGCCGCGCAGTCGACGGTCAGGACGAGGGGTTCCCTGCCGTCGGGCCAGTCGACGTCGTCCGGGAGCGAGGGCAGCCCGCCCGTGCGGGCGGCCGGGCGGGCGGATTCCCGTTGGGCCGGGGACAGTTCGTCGAGGGAGAGCAAGTAGACGCACGGGCGGGAGTGGGCGAGCAGCTCGGCTGCGACCGTGTTCGGGACGCCGTGCTTCTGGGCTGTGTCGTAGACGAGTTGCTCGCTGATCGATCTCATGCGCGTGATCGTGCCAGGGGGCACTGACACTCGGTCGGAGGTTGGCCACCCGGCGCACTCGCCGTGGCCCGGAGCCTCAGCACAATACGCTCGGGTGGTTTACCCGGCGCACCCGTCCGGGGAGCGCATACTCTCGCATAACTTCACTGTGTAGCCGCGTGGCTACTTTGAGTGAATGGAGAGCGCGGATGCGTTCAACGTCCATGGGCCGACTGGCAGCCCTCGTCTCGACGGCTCTTCCGGCCCCTCCTGGGGGAGCCGTGCGGAACCCTGTCTCCCGCCTGCGAACGAGAGCACTGGCCGTGGGACTCACGCTGGCGGTGTCCGCGCTTGTGCCCTCGGGCTCCGCCGGTGCGGCTGATCAGTACGAGTGGGCCGCGCTGGGTGACTCGTACACCGCCGGCGTGTTCGTCGGGGACCCGCAGCCCCCGCTCGGCGACGCGTCGCGGGACGGCTGCGACCGCACCACCGACGCCTACCCCGGCGTTGTCGACCGGGAGCTCGACGCGTTCCCGCCGGGCAAGTACGTCCATCTGACCAACGTCAGCTGCGGCAACGCCACCATCGCCGACATCGCCGACGCCAAGCAGACGCCGATCAGCCCGGTCCAGCCCCCCGCCGGAGGCTGGCCCGCAGTGGACCCGCAGGTCCAGCGAGCGAAGCTCGACGACAAGACCGACGTCGTCACCGTCGGCGTCGGCGGCAACAGCCTGCCGTTCGGCGGCATGCTCCTCAAGTGCCTCGAACTGGGCGCGACGCCCGGCAAGTCCTGCCGCGAGCACTACACCAGTCCTCCCGAGGGGGAGGAGAGCATCAACCACAAGCTCGCCAGGGTCCAGGACGAGTACATCCACATGCTGGCCAAGGTGCACGAGGCCGCGCCCAACGCCAAGGTGATCACCGTCGGCTATCCGGCCGTCCTGCCGGAGGAGAGCAGCGCCTGCAACCGCCTCGCCCTCACCGAGCTGGGCTCGATCAAGCACGCCGACGTCGACTGGCTCCGTGACGACGTCCTCAAGCGGCTGAACAGCACGATTCAGCGGGTCACGTCGTTCTTCGGTGACCAGTACGTCGACGTCTACTCCTCCAGCGTGGGCCACGACGCCTGCCAGCCCGCGGGCACCAAGTGGGTCGAGGGAATCTGCGGCGACGCCGAGGACTACTGGCCCGCCAAGCTCCCCGGCACCCTGCTGAACTGCGGTCTCATCCACAAGCGTGTCACCCTGGTCCACCCCAACGCCGCAGGCCACGCCAACACCGCCGCCCACGTCGAACGAGCCATCCGCATCGCCCTCCTCGACCACTGACCAGCAGGCCGAACCCGACGCCACAGCCACGGCACCTGTACGGAAACGCGGCCGGAACGCACGGCCGACCAGTACAAGCGCCGTGGCTCTTGCAGGAGAGCGCGAGCCCGGGCCTGTTGTGGGGGAGCTTCGTAGGACGGGAGGTTCACAGCTGAGTGGCCGTGCGGATCAGCCCGGCGAGGACATGGGAGCGGCTGTGTGCGGGCCAGGCGATGTGGGTGACGACGGGGGGTGCGTCGGTCAGGGGGACGGCGGCGTGCTCGGCCCACAGCCAGGCACGGGCGGAGTCCGGGAAGACGGCCATGGTGCGGCCGAGGGCGATCAGGTGCGCCAGCTGCGTCTGGTCGTGGATCTCGGGGCCCGGGCCGGGCGGGTAGGTGCCGTGGCCGCTGGGCCAGCGGGCGGGCGGAAGGCCGGGGATGTCGCTGACGTCGGCCATGGACAGAGTCCGGCGTGCGGCGAGGGGGTGCCCGGCGGGCAGGACGGCGATCTGACCCTCGGTCATCAGTTCCTCGCTGTCGAACCCGGCGAGGGAGTTGAACGGCGTGTGCATCAGCGCCGCGTCGGCGCGGCCGTCGCGCAGCATCTCACCCTGCTCGCACATGCCGCTCGGCAACACCTCGAGCTCGGCGGCGTCGGGCGCGGCCGCGTAGGCGTCGAGGAGCTTCTGCAGCAGCTCGTGGGACGCGGCGGCCTTCACCGCCAGCACCAGGCGGTTGCGGGGGCCGCCCGGGGCGTCGGCGCCACCGGCGCGACGGGTGCGGCGGGCCGCGGCGGTGGTCGCGTCGAGGGCGGCGCGGCCCTCGTGCAGCAGTACCTCTCCGGCGCCGGTCAGCAGGACGCCGCGGCGGTTACGTGTCAGCAGCGAGACACCGAGGCGCCGTTCGAGCTGCTGGATCGCCCGGGACAGCGGCGGCTGGGCCATGCCGAGGCGCTCGGCGGCGCGACCGAAGTGCAGTTCCTCCGCTACGGCCATGAAGTACCGCAGCTCGCGGGTCTCCAAGGTGTCCATCGCCACAGCGTACGTCGGTGATACCCGCCGGGTATGACAGAGCACCGAATCGGTGTTGGATGCGCCGCTCGTCCGCGGGCGAACATCAGCGGCATGAGCGAAACGAAGACCGCGCTGGTGACCGGCGCGAACAAGGGGATCGGGTACGAGATCGCGAACGGGCTGGGCGCCCTCGGGTACCGCGTGGGCGTGGGAGCCCGCGACGAGGCCCGGCGCGAGACCGCCGTCGAGAAACTGCGCGCCGCCGGGGTGGACGCGTTCGGGGTGCCGCTGGATGTGACCGGCGATCAGAGCGTCACCGATGTCGCGGAACTGATCGAACGGCGGGCCGGGCGCCTGGACGTCCTGGTCAACAACGCCGGAATCTCAGGAGAAACGGGACCGGGGTGGGAGCAGGACCCGACCACGCTCGACCTCGACCTGGTCCGCACGGTCGTGGAGACCAACGTCCTCGGTGTCGTCCGGGTGACCAACGCGATGCTGCCGCTGCTGCGGCGCTCGACCTCGCCGCGCATCGTGAACGTCTCCAGTTCCGTGGGCTCCCTGACCCGGCAGGCGGACCCCGACATCGAGATCGGCCCCGTCATGGCGGCCTACGCGCCGTCGAAGTCCTTCCTCAACGCCGTCACCGTGCAGTACGCCCGGCAGTTCGCCGGGACGAACATCCTGATCAACGCCGCCTGCCCGGGCCTGGTCGCGACCGACTTCAACGGCTTTTACGGACCCCGTACTCCTGAGCAGGGCGCGGCCACGGCGATCCGGCTCGCCACACTGCCCGACGACGGCCCGAGTGGTGCGTTCTTCGAGGACGACGGCGTCATCCCCTGGTGAACGCGAACCTGCTGTGAGCATGCGGTGAGGGCACGGTCTTGCGGCCCGGGCTCGTCGGCTCGCTCGAAGTCGCCGTCGGCGTACCGCTGTTAATACCGGGCATGGCGGTTTCACATGACGCCTCATCCGTAGGAGTCGGGCGGACGGCCCGTCGAGTTCCGCCGAGGTGCTGTGGTCTGTCTCACCCTCTTCGGGATGAGTGGCGGACCCGGTTCCTGCGCGTACCCACCCTTGACGAGCGGCGCTCGGATGCGAGGATGAGGCCGTCATGACTGCTGGGTGGCGTGCGCGCACGATACGTGCCGGGGTGTTCGCGGCCGTCTGTGTGCTGCTCGCTGCTCTGGGGCACGCGCTGATGTCGGCCTCCACCGTGCCGTGGTGGACGATGGCCGCCGGATTCGTCGCCACGAGCGGTGCCGGCTGGTGCCTGGCGGGCCGGGAGCGCGGACTGCCGCTGGTGGTCGGCGCCGTTGCCGTCGCGCAAGGGGCACTTCACTCGGCCTTCTCCTGGGGCCAGTCGGCCGTATCTGGGTCCGGGCTCGGATCCGGGCTCGGATCCGACAGGGGCTCCATGGATTCCATGGGCATGGGCGCCATGGGGTCCATGCCCATGGGTCACGCGGCGCACGCCGAGCCTCTCGGCCACATGACCCACGGCACCAGCGGTATGTCGTCGTTCGGCATGCTTGCGGCCCACTCGCTGGCCGCCGTGCTGACCGGTCTGTGGCTGGCGTACGGGGAGCGGGCCGCGTTCCGTGTCCTGCGGGCCGTCGCCGGGTGGCTCGCCGCTCCGCTGCGGCTGCCCCTCACCGCCCTCTTCGTCCCACCACGCCGGCCCAGTCTGCGGCCGACGCGTGAGCGTGCGGAGCGTGTGCCGTGGCTGGCGCTCGCGCACACGATCATCTCTCGGGGGCCTCCGGCCGGGATCGCTGTCGTCTGAGACAGCTGGTTTCCCGAGGCCGTCCCAAGGGCGCCGCGACTGCGGACGCCGACGCCTCGGGCACGGGTCGTGCACGCCGTACGGCTCTTCCCACTCCCGTCCCGGGACCTTCGTATCGGCACACCTCGCGTCCGCAATGTCCGGGCGCGTGCGCCGCGTTGCCGGATCGGTCCCGGCCACCCGAGAAGGACCTCAGGTGATCACTCCTGTCCTGCCCGTGCCGCGCCCCAAACGTCCGGCGGCACCTGCCACGGCCGAGCAGCCCGCCATGACGGCGGAGTCCCAAGACCCTGCCACCGCCTGGGCGTTGGCCGCCCGGACCGGCGATCCGGACGCCGTCGACCGCTTCGTGCGGGCCCTGCATGCCGACGTCCTCCGCTACGTCAGGCACCTCTCCGCCGACCGGCAACTCGCCGACGACCTCGCGCAGGACACGTTCCTGCGGGCGCTCGGCAGCCTGCACCGGTTCGAGGGGCGTTCGTCGGCACGTACCTGGCTGCTGTCCATCGCGCGCCGCACGGTCGTCGACAGCCTGCGGTACGCCGCCTCCCGGCCACGGTCGGCCGACGTGGACGACTGGACGGTCTGGGCCGAGCGGGCTCAGCCGAGCGGTCTGCCCGGCTTCGACGACGGTGTGGCGCTGCTCGACCTGCTCGACGCACTGCCCGCCGAGCGCCGCGAGGCCTTCGTCCTCACCCAGCTGGCCGGGCTGTCCTACGAGGCAGCCGCCGAGGCCGGCGGCTGCCCGGTGGGCACGATCCGCTCCCGAGTGGCACGGGCCCGGGCCACATTGATCGCGCTCCTCGACGAGGCCGAGGAACTCGAGAGCTGCCCGGCTGCCGTCGCCGCATGAGGACACTGGCCTCGGTGACGTCAGGCGGGGTGGACCGCGGTCCCCGCCGGAGCGCAGCAGGCGTCGACGCCGCAGCAGGCGCCGGCCGATGCCGCGCTCGGGGCCGGTTCCCCGGAGTGCAACGGCTTGGTGGCACGGACGATCGCGGAATGCATGCGGTCGGCGACCGGGTGGGTCGGGGTGATCTCGACGTCGGTGAACCCGGCGCTCTCCAGGCCCTCCCGGTACTCGGCGAAGGACAGCGCACCGGCGATGCAGCCGACGTGGTCGCCGCGCTCGGCACGCTGCTCGGGGGTGAGGGTGTCGTCGGCGACGACGTCGGAGACGCCGATGCGGCCTCCGGGCCTCAGTACGCGGAAGGTCTCGGCGAAGACAGCGGGCTTGTCGACGGACAGGTTGATCACACAGTTGGAGATCACCACGTCGATGGTGTTCGCGGGCAGCGGGATCATCTCGATGGTGCCCTTGAGGAACTCGACGTTGCTCGCGCCCGCCTTCCCGGCGTTGGCCAGGGCCAGGGCGAGCATCTCCTCGGTCATGTCCAGCCCGTACGCCTTCCCCGTCGGGCCGACGCGGCGGGCGGACAGCAGGACGTCGATCCCGCCGCCGGAGCCGAGGTCGAGGACGCGCTCGCCCTCGCGCAGTTCGGCGACGGCGGTCGGGTTGCCGCAGCCGAGGGAGGCGGCGACGGCCTCGGCGGGCAGGGTGTCGCGCTCGTCACCCGCGTAGAGGGTGGAGCCGAAGTTCTCATCGACCTCGACCGGCTCGGGCCCGCAACACGCGGTACCGCCCTCGGTGACCTTCACGGCGGCCGCGGCGTACCGCAGACGGACGGTTTCACGCAGGTCGGTGGATGGATCCGTCATGGCTCACTCCTGGATGAGGGGGCGTGGTGGCGCCCCGGAACGGCCTGTATTGACATTCTTTGATTCAACCTTGCGCCTTGAATCGAAAAACGTCAACATAGAGGCATGTCGAAACAAGAGCTTGAGGTGATCGGCCAGGAGGCAGCTTGCTGCCCGGGTCTGACTGCCGCGCCGCTGGGCGACGAGCGAGCGGTCGAGCTGGCGAAGGTGTTCAAGGCCCTCGGGGACCCGGTCCGGTTGCGCCTGCTGTCGATGATCGCCTCGCGGGACGGCGGCGAGGTCTGTGTGTGTGAGATGACGCCCGCGTTCGACCTGTCCCAGCCGACGATCTCCCACCACCTCAAGCTTCTGCGGCAGGCCGGACTCATCGACTGCGAACGCCGCGGGACCTGGGTGTACTACTGGGTGCTGCCCGGCGTCCTGGACCAGCTCGCCGCCTTCCTGCGCACCCCGCAGACCACCGGGGCGACCGCGTGAGCGTGTCCCTGAGCCGCCGTGTCGCCGCCGAAGCCCTCGGGACCGGGCTGCTGACGGCGGTCGTCGTGGGCTCCGGGATCCAGGCCGCCGAGCTGTCGCACGACGTGGGCGTGCAGTTGCTCGCCAACTCCCTGGCCACCGTCTTCGGCCTCGGCGTGCTGATCACCTTGCTGGGGCCGGTCTCCGGCGCGCACTTCAACCCCGCCGTCACCCTCGCCGCCTGGTACACCGGTCGTCGCCGCGGCACCGGCCCGACCCCGCGCGAGGTCGCCGCGTATGTGTCCGCCCAGTTCGGCGGCGCGATCGGCGGCACGCTCCTGGCCGACGCGATGTTCGCCCGGCCGCTGGTGACGTTCTCCACTCACGACCGATCCGCGGGCAACCTGTGGCTGGCCGAGGCCGTCGCCACGGCGGGGCTGGTCCTGCTGATCTTCGGACTGGAGCGCACGGCCGGCACCACCGCGCGGAGCGCCTCGCTCGTTCCCGCCGCGGTGGCCTCCTACATCGGGGCGGCCTACTGGTTCACCTCCTCCACCTCGTTCGCGAACCCCGCGGTGACGGTCGGCCGAGCCTTCACCGACACCTTCGCCGGGATCGCTCCCGCTTCCGTCGCCCCGTTCATCGCGGCCCAACTGGTCGGCGTCGTGCTCGGGTTGGGTGCCGTGGCCGCGGTGTACGGCCGCCCCTCACCGGCCGAAGTAGACGCCGTCGTCGTCCCGCCCGCGGCGCCGGAACCCATCTCCCCATGACCTCCCACCACCCGCAAGGACACCTGCCATGAGCCGTTCCGCACCGCGCCCGTCCGTGCTGTTCGTCTGCGTTCACAACGCAGGCCGCTCCCAGATGGCCGCCGCCTTCCTCACCTACCTCGCCGACGACCAGGTCGACGTGCGCTCGGCCGGTTCGGCTCCCGCCGACGCGGTGAACCCGGCCGTCGTCGAGGCGATGAACGAGGTCGGTATCGACATCTCCTCCGAGATCCCCAAGGTCCTCACCGTCGAAGCGGTCCAGGCGTCCGACGTCGTGATCACCATGGGCTGCGGCGACACCTGCCCGGTCTTCCCCGGCAAGCGGTACCTGGACTGGCAGCTCGACGACCCCGCGGGCCAGGGTGTGGACGCCGTCCGGCCGATCCGGGACCAGATCGAGCAGCGGGTGCGCGGCCTGCTCGCGGAGCTGGGTGTCCCCGGCACGGCGTGATCGCGAGGCCGTCGACAACGGCCCTTGTCTGACCGGGCGTTGACGGTCCAGTGCGTTGATGGCCGCACGTCGTGGGGCGTGACTGGTCCGGCGTCGGGGCCCTCTTCCCTGCGAGCTACGCCGCTCCCGCGTTGTCCCGTTCCAGAGCCGCGCGCAGCCAGTCGTCCGTGACGCCCGGGGTCGGCTCCGGTCGGGCGCCCGGCGGCGTGAGCACCACCGCCATCAGGTCCCAGTACCGGTCCAGACGCGGACCGGCCGCGAGCCGCTTGGCCAGCAGGCGGCGGAACTCCCGGGTGTCCCTGCTGCCGTACGCGCTCGCGTACGCCGCCACGTAGGCGTCCAGCGCCTCGCCCAGGTGTGGAGCCCCGCGCGGCTGCCGTCCGGCGAGCTCGTACGCCTCGGCGAGGCCCGTGTACAGCGCGCCCGCCCCGTGGGCCCCGGCCGCCCGGTGCACCTCCGGCTGCGGCTGACGGCCGCCTGGGCAGGGGGCCGTCGTCATCGCGTGCAGCCGGGCGAAGGCGAGCACCTGAGCCGGGGCCGGCTCGTCGGGCAGCTGCGGAACGGCCACCTCCAGAAACGCGGCCGTCGCCCGGGCCGGCATCCGCGGCGGCAGCCAGGCACGCCAGAACCGGGCCAGCGGTGCCGTGCTCGGCGGGACGCTCACCGCGCCGATCAGCCGCAGCCGTTCCGCCAACTCCGCGGGCGGGCACTCCCGCACCAGCCGCAGTGACGCCTCCCGCCAGCGCAACGCCCTCAGCTCGCTGCCCAGTTCACGCAGGCGGCTCGCTACGGCGTCCTCCAGGACCCCGCCCGCCGCGCCCTCGTCCTCCAGGACCCGGCGTACCTCGGGCAGCGGCAGGTCGAGGGCGCGCAGGGAACGGATCAGCCGCAGCCGCTCCAGCGCCTCGGGGCCGTACCGGCGGTGCCCGCCGCCGCTGCGGGAGGCCTCGGGCAGCAGGCCCCGGTCGGAGTAGAAACGGACGGTCTTCACGGTGACACCCGCGCGCTCGGCGAGTTCGCCGATGCTCCAGAACACCTCGTGCGACGTGGACAGTTGAACCTCCCTCTGGGGGAGTTCCTACGGTACCGGCGCACGGACCGGGGGAACCCCCGGTCCGCGGACCACGGCGTACGCGACCGGCGCGACGCCATGTGACGGACCCGAGGAGAGTGCCATGACCGTGTTCATCGTGGTGGCAGGCGTGTTCACCGGCACCCATGTCTGGCAGGAGACGGCCGCGCGGCTGGCCGCGACCGGCAGCGAGGTGCACCCGGTCCCGCTCACCGGGGTCGACGCGCAACGGCCCGCCGCCTCCGCCCGCGTCGATCTGGAGACGCACATCGCGGACGTGACCGCGGTGATCGACGCGGTGGACGAGGCGTCCGGCCGGGACATCGTGCTCGTCGGTCACGACTACGGCATCCATCCGGTGGTCGGCGCCGCCGACCGGCGGCCACAGCGCGTTGCCCGCGTCGTGTACCTGGACTGCGGGATGCCGCAGAACGGCGTCCCGGCCCTGGCCGCCGTACCGGACCAGGCCCTGCGCGCCCAGCTGGCCGAGCTGGCCCAACGCGGCGAGGTCGAGGGGGAGTTGGCGCCGCCCGGCCGCGACGAGTGGCAGCGCTGGGGCAGTACCGCCGGTGTCGCGGACGCGGCACTGGACCGGCTGACCGCCCTTGCCGCGCCGCAGCCGATGGGCACCCTGCTCCAGCCGCTGCGGCTGACCGGAGCGGTGGCCGCGGTTCCCACCACCGGGGTGCTGTGCACCGGTAACGGCGTCGGCATTGACCTGCTGCAACAGCTCGTCGACCTCGGCGACCCCGCGCTGGCTCCCCTGACCGACCCTCAGGTCACCTTCTTCGAACTGCCCACGGGGCACTGGCCGATGCTGTCCCGCCCCGCCGAACTGGCCGACGTCCTGCTGCGGGCCGCGGCCGGCGAGGGGCGCCGCCTGCGACCCGTCGGCGCCGGCGAACCGCCCGCCCATCTGCGCCCCTTCCCGCTGGACGTGCCCGAGCTGCCCCGGGACCGCAGGGGCCATGTCGACCTGTACGTCCCCGACGCCGAGGGCCCCCGACCGGCCGTGGTCATCGTCCACGGCGGCCCGGTGCCCGCCGGCGCCCGGCCGACCCCGCGCGACTGGCCGACCCTGATGGGGTACGCCCGCCTGGCGGCCGCCGAGGGCATGGTCGGCGTGACCCTCGACCACCGCCTGCACGACATCGCCGACTACGAGCGTGCCGCGGCGGACGTCACCGCCGCAGTGGAACTGGTCCGAGCCGATCCCCGGGTGGACGCCGACCGGATCGCCCTGTGGTTCTTCTCCGGTGGCGGCCTGCTCACCGCGGACTGGCTGACCAAGCCCCCGACCTGGCTGCGCTGCCTGGCCGCCTCCTACCCGGTCCTGGCGCCGCTGCCCAACTGGGGGCTGACCGGCGACCGTTTCCACCCGGCCCAAGCGGTCGCGCACGCGGGCGCTCTGCCCGTCGTCCTGCTCCGCGCGGGACGAGAGACACCCGAGATCGCCGCCACCGTGGAGGCGTTCGTGTCCGCGGCCGCAGCCTCCGGGGCAAACCTGGAACTGGTCGACGTCCCGAACGGCCACCACGGATTCGAGACCCTCGATGATCCGGAGGAGATCCGCCCGGCCCTGCGCCGGGCGATGCGCTCGGTGGTGACCCACCTGACCCACCTGACCCACCTGGCCGGCTGAATCCTCGAGGTCCTGGTCCAGATCGCCTGCCGGAGGAACGGGTCGTCCGGCGCGGGGGCGGGGTCCACCAGTCGGTGGACCCGAGGTTCAACCTGACGAGGCTGTCGGCGCGAACCCCCCGGCGACCAGCATGGACGACATGAGGAATCTCCCTGTACGCATGGCTCGTTGGAGCGCCGGACACCCGTGGCGCGCGATCGTCTGCTGGCTCCTTTTCGTGGTTCTCTGCTTAGGAGTGGGCATCACCGTCGGCGGAAACCCGGCCACCACGGAGGACTTCCGGATCGGCGAGGCGGGCCGGGCGGAGGCGATGGCCGCCGAGGGCGGACTGCAGCAGCGCCCCGTCGAACGCGTCCTGATCACCGCGCGGCCCGGCACCGGACGCCTCGACCTGAACGCCGCCGAAGCCGCCGCCCGGGACGTCGCCGACCGGATGCGCGGGCTTCCCGAGGTGCGCTCGGTGGCCACCCCGGTGCGGGCGGCGAACAACACCGCTGTACGGGTCGACGTCACCATGAAGGGCCCGGAGCTGGAGGGCAAGAAGCACGTCGACGCGCTGCTCGCGCAGACCGAAGCGGTGCGGAAGGCCAACCCGGGACTGCGGGTGGAGGAGACCGGATCCCCCTCCATCGGCAAGGGCGTCGACAAGCTGCGCGGTGACGACCTGTCCCGTACGGAGATGATCGCGCTGCCGGTCACCCTGGTCACCCTGCTGCTGGTCTTCAGCTCCGTCGTGATGGCGCTCGTACCGCTGCTGCTCGCGCTCACCTCGATCGCCGCGGCCATCGGCCTGTCGATGCTGGCCTCGCACGTCTTCCCGGACGCGGGCGTCGGCACCAACGTGATCCTGCTGATCGGTCTGGCTGTCGGTGTCGACTACACCCTCTTCTACCTCAAACGGGAACGGGAGGAGCGGGCCGCATCGGGCGGCCGGCTCAGCCCGCAGGCCGTCGTCGAGCTGGCCGCCGCCACCTCGGGACGCGCGGTCGTGCTCTCCGGCCTCGCCGTCGCCGTCTCCAGCGCCACCCTGTTCCTCGCGGACGACGTGATCTTCTCCTCCATCGCCACCGGCGCGATCGTCGTCACCCTGGTCGCCGTGCTCAGCTCGCTGACCGTACTGCCCGCGCTGCTGGCCACGCTCGGCCGGCGGGCGGAGCGCCGCGCGGTGCGGCGGGAGGCGCGTGCGGCCAGGCGCGGCCGGTCCGCACGGCCCGAGAAGCAGCCCAAGACCGGCCCCGGCCGCCTCACCACCGCGGTACTGCGCCCCGTCAGCAAGCACCCCGCCGCCGCCCTCACCGGCACCGTCCTCGTCATGCTCGCCCTGGCCGCCCCGGTGTTCGGCCTGAAGCTGACCGACATGGGCCGTGAGACGCACTCGCGCTCCATCGTCGCCATGCAGACCTATGACCGTCTCAACGCGGCGTTCCCCGAGCTGAAGTCCATGCACCAGATCGTCGTACGCGCGGACGCCGACCGCTCGCCCGAGGTGACCGCCGCCCTGCGTGAACTCGCGGCGGACGTCGACGACGACCCGCGGCTGAGCGGAACCTCCCAGCTGTCCACCTCGCCGGACCGGCGGATCAGCATGCTCCAGCTTCAGGTGCCGTACTACGTGAGCACCGACCAGGCCCAGTCGTCCCTCCACGACATCCGCGACACGTTCGTACCCCGGACCGTCGGCAAGGTGGCCGGCGCCGAGACCGCGGTGACCGGGGACGTCGCCCGCTACACCGACTACCCCACGCACCAGCGGCAGAAGCTGCCGCTGATCATCGGGGCCCTGCTGCTGGTCACCTTCGCCATGACGGTGTGGGCGTTCCGCTCGCTGGTCCTCGGCCTGGTCGGCATCCTGCTCAACCTGCTCTCGGCCGCCGCCTCGCTCGGCGTGCTGGTCCTCTGCTTCCAGCACACATGGGCCGAGGGGCTGCTCGACTTCGACTCCACCGGCTCGATCGGTTCCCGCGTCCCGCTGTTCCTGTTCGTCATCCTCTTCGGACTGTCCATGGACTACCAGGTGTTCGTGATCAGCCGGGTGAGGGAGGCCGCCATGAACGGCGTACCCACCCGCAAGGCCGTGATCGACGGTATCGGCAGCTCGGCCGGCGTGGTCACCAGCGCCGCGGTCGTGATGGTGACGGTGTTCGCCAGCTTCGCCGCCCTGCACCTGATCGAGATGAAGCAGATCGGCTTCAGCCTGGCGGTCGCCGTACTGCTCGACGCGTTCGTCATCCGGATGCTGATCCTGCCCGCGCTGATGCTGCTGCTCGGTGAGGCCAACTGGTGGCCGTCACGCGGCGTCCGCCGGGCCCGGAGCCGGATTCCGGCCTCCCGTCCCCTGCAAAAAGTAAGCTGAGCCAATGACTGAGCGGCCGCAGCCCAACGACCGTTACTTCGCAGGCCCGTTGGGCACCTCGGATACGTTCCGTCTCTGGAACACCGTCTCCTGGGTCCTTCTCGGCCTGCTGCCCACGGCGGTCGCCGTACTGGACGCGGGGGAGGCGAAGCGGTACTGGTCGTGGGGCCTGCTGACGCTGATCGCCCTGTGCTACGCCGTCGTCCTCACCCTGCCGCGCAACCCGGTGCTGCGCCCCGCGGTGTTCCTCGTCCTGCTGTCGCTCGTCATGGGAGGCATCTCCTACCTGCTGGGAGGTGCCGCCGCGTTCTACGTCGTCTCCCTTCCGCACTTCTGGACCTTCGTACGCGGCCCGCGTCCCTCGATCGTCCTCAGCGGCCTCGGTGCGGTGACCACCGTGGTCGGCGGCACCCTGCGACAGGGCTGGAGCCCTCAGTTCCTCACCGGGAACACCGTGTCCACGGTCGTCGCCTACGGGGCGGGAGTCGCCCTCGGCCTGTGGCTGTATCGCTTCATCGGACTCAGCAACGCACGCACCGAGCAGCTGGCCGCCGAACTGGAGGCGACACAGCGGGAGTTGGTGGAGGCCCACCAGCGGCAGGGGGCGGTGGCCGAACGGGAACGCATCGCCCGTGAGATCCACGACACCCTCGCCCAGGGGTTCGCCTCCATCATCGTTCTCGCGGAGGCGGCCCGCTCCGCCGTCGCCACCGACCCCGAAAAGTGCGACCGGCAGCTGCTGTCCATCGCGCAGACCGCCCGGGAGAACTTCGCCGAGGCACGGGCGCTCGTCGGATCAGCGCCGCAGGGCGGCGTCGCGGCGGGCTCGGTGGCCGCGACCCTGCGCCGGACCCTGGAACGGTTCGCCGAGGACACCGGACTGACCGTCGCCACCGAACTGGCGGACGTCGACTGCGACCAGACGACCCGCATCGCGCTGCTGCGCTGCACCCAGGAATCCCTCGCCAATGTGCGCAAACACGCGGCCGCCACCACGGTGGGGGTCGTCCTGGCCCGGTATCCGCACGGCATCGAACTGGAAATCACCGACGACGGCCGGGGCTTCGTGGTCGACGAAGCCCACGGCTTCGGCCTCGTCGGAATGCGCAAACGGCTGGCCGAACTCGACGGTGAGCTGGCCGTCACCAGCTCCGTCGGGGACGGAACCCGCGTCCTCGCCATGATCCCCACAAACAGTCAGGACTGACATGGCAGACGTGACCCGACAGGCCGCGGCCGATGAGACGGCCGTGGCGGAGCAGGACAGAATCCGCGTGATCGTGGTGGACGACCACACGGTGATGCGCGCGGGCGTGGTCGCCCTCCTGGCGGACGAGCCCGGCGTCGCCATCGTCGGAGAGGCGGGCAACGGCAGGGAGGCCGTCGAACTCGTCGAAACCCTCGCCCCCGACCTGGCCCTCATCGACCTGCGGATGCCCGTCCTCGACGGCGTCGCCGCGACCGCTGAGATCGTCGCCGGCCCGGCGCGGACCCGGGTGCTGATCCTCACCACGTACGACACGGATGTGGAGATCGAGCGCGCCGTCGAGGCCGGCGCCGTCGGCTACCTCCTCAAGGACACCACGCGCGAGCAACTCGTCGACGCCATCAGGTCCGCGGCCCGGGGTGAGACGGTGCTCGCCCCCAAGGTGGCCGAACGCCTCGTCGCCCGCATACGGCGGCCCGCCCCGGTGTCCCTGACCGGCCGGGAACTGGACGTCCTGAACGCGGTCGCCGACGGCCTGTCCAACGCCGACATCGGCAAGCGCCTGGTCATCGGGGAGGCCACGGTGAAGACGCACCTCCTGCGCGTCTTCGCCAAGCTCGACGTCAGCGACCGTACGCACGCGGTGGTCGTGGCCCTGGAACGGGGCCTGCTGGTACGCCCGGACCGGGACGAACGGACGTAGGGCCGCGTACGGCGGCACGCGGCCCGGGTGCCGTCAGGCGCTCTGCCTGGCGGCCTCGGCCGGTTCGGAACCGCGGTCTTCCTGGGACTCCGCGCGCTGCGTCTGTGCTTCCCTTCCCTTTTCCCGCAGCAGCCAGGTCGCTCCGGCCACCGCGAGGGCGACCGGCCATTCGAGGGCCCCTGCCACGGTGAGCGCGCCCAGCCCGCCGTAGAAGGCGACGTTCTTGGTCATCGGCGTCGCGGGTGCGTCACGCAGCCGGGACGTCATGGTGCGGACGTCGGTGGCCAGGTCCTTCGGGGTGAGGTACGGGACGGGCACCGGGGCGTTGTAGGTGTGCATGATCAGGCCGGTACGCCCTTCGTGGACCTGCGTTCCCCCGGTGGTCTTCGTGGGCGATGGTTCCTGCTGCGTGGCAGCCCGGTCGGTGTCCTGCGCTGTCTCTGGCGCTCCACGCATGACATGACCTCCTCCTGTTCGGGGTAAGGCGAATAGGCGCCTTTTATTCAATATTGCCGCGTTTAGGGCAGTATTGGGGGTTCTGAAGCAGATCGATGGACAGCGTGACGCTGGGAAGCGGGTGACACACGGTGCGGATTCCGGGAAGCGGACTGTTGCGTGCTGTCGCCTCGTCCGCGGCCGGTGCGCTCGTGGGCACCGAGCGCCGTGTCCGTTTCTTCGACGAGCGGGCGCACATCGCCGTCCGGGGGCTGGGGGAGCGCGGCGACGTCGACGCGGAGCGGGTGGCGCGGGAGGTCGAGCAGCGGCTCGCGGCCCTTGGGTGCGTGCGCTGGGTGGTGACGAACACCGTCTTGGAGCACGCCGTCGTCGGCACCGAGGGCGCGCCCGACGCCGAGGAGACCGTGCGGGCGCTGACCGGCGCGGTGGAGGCGGTGGAGGCGGAACTCGGCCTGGACGGGCCGCTGCCCGAGCACCCGCTGTCCGGTGGGCCTCTCCGGCGGGCGGCGTGGGCCGTCGCCCTGCACGCGTCCGTCGTCCCCGTGGCCACCGCGCTGACGCTTGCCCGTCGCACCCCCATCCCGGCCGGCGTCGCGTCGCTGGCTCCCCTGATCGACACCCAGCCCCGGCTGCGCCGCCTGGTGGAGAACGCGGTGGGTGCCCGGAACGCCAGTGCGCTCATCGGCGGGCTGGCGGTCGTGGGAAACGTCGGCTCGGGCGGATTCCTCGGAAGCGGTGTGGACGCCGTCCGCAACGCTCTGCGGGTGCTCGAAGCGGACGCGGAGCGTGCCGTCTGGGCCGCGGCCGAGCCCCGCCTCACGGGAACCGCACGAGCGGCGGCCTCCACCGGCGCCCCGGCTTCGGCACCGGCACGCGAGGTGCCCCTGAAGGACAGCCCGGTCGAACGCTACGCGGATCAGGCGGCCGGCGTGGCAGCGGCGACCCTCGCCGGACTGCTCCTCGTGACGAGGCACCCCGTGCGGGCGGCGAGCGGGGCGCTGGCGGCGATCCCCAAGGCGCCGTCACTGGCCCGCGAGGGTTTCGCCTGTGCCCTGGGCCGGGGCCTGGCCCGCCGCGGCACCGTCGTCGCACGGCCCGCCGCACTGCGCGGGCTCGACCGGATCGGCGCCCTGCTCCTCGACACGGATGTCCTGGCGACCGGACGGTACCTCCTCGCCGATCTCGTCTCCCTCGACGACAACAACGACGACAACGACAACGGCGGCGCGTCGGCGGGAGAACTCGCGGCGACCGCGCACCGGCTCTTCGACGCCGGTGACCCGGACCGCGTGCGCCGGGACGGCCCCTGGGTGCTGGGCCCGCTCGACGACCTGTCCCCGCACGACTCCGCCGTCTCGTCGGCCGGCGACCGGCTCCGGCTGGGCGGCGCACACCTCGTGCTCGGCCTGGCGAAGGACCACCGCGTGGTGGCCCTGGCCGGTGTGGTGCCGGAGTTCCACGATGCCGCGAGCGCCTTCGTCCCGGCGGCCCGCCGAGCCGGACTCGCCGTCCTCGTCGCGGGCCGGCACACGGCGGACGCGGCGGTAGGAGAGGCCGACGGGGTGCTGGACGGAGGCGACCGGCTGCCCGGATCCGTACGCGCCCTGCAGCGGGACGGGACCGGCGTCCTGCTGGTCTCACGACATCGCGGCGCGCTACGGGCCGCCGATGTCGCGGTGGGTGTCACCGGCCCGGACGGCACGCCGCCCTGGGGTGCTGACCTGTACGTCGCACCCGATGCGGCGGCGGCCGTCGTCATCGTGGAGGCATGCCGTGCGGCGCGGGACGCGGCGCACCGCGGGGTCCGGCTCGCGCAGGCGTCGGCGGTCGTCGGCGCGACGGCGGCGCTGGCCGGACGGCCACGGCGCCCGGCGGCCCGCAGCATGATGGTGGTCAACGCGTCCGCCGCGCTCGGCACCGCGACCGGCGTCTGGTCGGCGCTGCGCGTGTTGCGCGGCCCCCTGCCGCGGGCTGCGCGCCGGTACCCCTGGCACGCGATGGACCCGTCCTCGGTGCTCGACAGAACCAGTGGCGAGGAGGGCGGCCTGACCGCCGCGGAGGCCCGGACGCGCGTCACCGCCCCGGGCGAAGGAGTACAGACCTCGTCACTGGCCAGGGCCTATCTCACCGAGATGGCCAACCCGCTCACCCCGATCCTCGGTGCCGGGGCGGCCCTGTCGGCGGCGGTGGGAGCCGTCCTCGACGCCGCCCTCATCGTCGGCGTCACGGCCCTGTCCGGGCTGATCGGAGGCTTCCAGCGGCATTCGACCGACCAGGCGGTGGCCAGGCTGCGCCGTGAGTCGTCCGTCATGGCCCGGGCGGTGCGGGACGGCGCGGAAACCACCGTCCCGGCCGAGGAACTGGTCGTGGGGGACGTGGTGGCCCTCACCACCGGCGACGTCGTCCCCGCGGACTGCCGCCTGCTGGAGGCGCACCACTTCGAGGCCGACGAGTCGGCACTGACCGGCGAGTCGATGCCGGTGGCCAAGGACGTAGCCCCCGTCCTGGCGTCGGACCTGACGGACCGTACGTCCATGGTCTACGAGGGCACCACCGTGGCCGCCGGACGGGCCCGCGCCGTGGTCGTCGCGACCGGCACGGACACCGAGGCGGGCCGTGCCGCGGTGGCCGGCCGGGGCTCCACGCCGGCGGTCGGCGTCGAGCGGCGGCTGGCCCGGATCACCCGCCCCACGCTGCCGGTGGCCCTCGGTTCGGCCGCGGCGGTGATGGCCGCCGGCCTGCTGCGCGGGCGCCCCGCACGGGACACGATCGGCACCGGCGTCGGCCTGGCGGTGGCCAGCGTTCCCGAAGGGCTGCCGTTCCTCGTCTCCGCGGCCCAACTCGCCGCCGCCCGCAGGCTCTCCACCCAGGGCGCCCTGGTACGCGACCCGCGGACCATCGAGGCGGCAGGCCGCACGGATGTGCTGTGCTTCGACAAGACCGGCACCCTCACGTACGGCAGGATCTCCCTCGTCGGCGTCTCCTCGGACGGCGACAGCCGCCCCCTCGAACAGCTGGCGGCGCCCCAGCGCGCCGTACTCGCCGCCGCCCTGCGGGCCACGCCGCGCGCGGACGGCGGCCACGGACTCGCCCACGCCACGGACAGCGCGGTGGTCGACGGCGCGCGGGAGGCCGGCGTGGACCGCGCGAACGGCGCGCCGGGCTGGCGGCGTACCGCCGAGCTCCCCTTCGAGCCCAGCCGCGGCTTCCACGCGGTCCGGGGCCGCGCCGGCGGCAGCTGGCTGCTGTCGGTGAAGGGGGCACCGGAAGAGGTGGCGGGCCGGTGTGCCACCCGCGGCGGACAGGCCCTGGACCGGGCGGGCCGGGACGGCATCCTGGCGGCCGGTGAGGACCTGGCAGCCCAGGGACACCGGATCCTGGCGGTCGCGGAGCGCCGGACCGACGACGGCTTCGACGGCGAGCTCACCGAGGAAGCCGTCACCGGACTGGACTTCCTCGGCTTCCTCGCGTTCGCCGACCGGGTGCGCCCCACCGCCGCCGACGCGGTGCGGCAACTGGCCGACGCCGGAATGCACATCGTCATGATCACCGGCGACCATCCCGGGACGGCCGCGGCCATGGCCGCCGACCTCGGTGTCCTGGACGGGCGGCGGGTGGTGACGGGCGCCGAACTCGACGCCCTCGACGACCGTGCCCTCGACGCACTCCTGCCCGAGGTGGGCGTCGTCGCCCGCGGCACGCCCGTCCACAAGGTCCGGGTGGTGCAGGCGTTCCAGCGCCTCGGCCGGACCGTGGCCATGACCGGCGACGGCGCCAACGACGCCCCCGCCATCCGGCTCGCCGATATCGGCATCGCGTTCGGTACCCGCGCCACACCGGCCGCACGCGCGGCCGCCGACCTCGTCGTGACCGACGACCGGCTGGAAACGGTCCTCGCCACCCTCGTGGAGGGCCGCGCCATGTGGGCCTCGGTACGGCAGGCCCTCGCGATCCTCGTCGGCGGCAATCTCGGCGAGATCGCCTTCACCGTCCTCGGGGCGGCCGCCACCGGCACCTCGCCGTTGACCGCCCGCCAGCTGCTGCTGGTCAACCTCTTCACGGACCTGGCCCCGGCCATCGCTGTCGCGCTGCGCCCACCCCGCCCCGAGACGGCGGCGCGGTTGCTCCACGAAGGCCCCGAGTCGTCCCTGGGCACGGCACTCACCGAGGAGACCGTCGTACGGGCGGTGGCCACCACCCTCGGCGCGACCACCGGCTGGCTCGCCGGACGGCTCACCGGGCGCGCGGCCCGCGCACGCACGGTCGCCCTGGTCGCGCTTGTGGGCTCGCAACTCGGACAGACGCTCCTGGCCGGCGGCCGCAGCCGGGCGATCCTCGTCTCCGCGCTCGGCTCCCTGGCCGCCCTGGCCTTCGTCGTCCAGACCCCCGGACTCAGCCACTTCTTCGGCTGCACGCCCCTCGGCCCCGTCGCCTGGGCCATCGCCCTGTCCGCAGCCGCGGCGGCGACCGTGAGCTCCCTGTTCCTGCCCGCGCCGGTCAGCAGGGTGCGCGCCTGGTTCTGATCGCTCAGGCCTCTTCCAGCGCGTCACCGAACTCGCGCAGCGCGCGGCCGTGATGGCTGTGGGCGAGCTTGTGGCCGACGGCTATGGCGAGGGCCACCGGCCATTCCATGACCTCCAGCGCGGTGAGCACGCCCAGCCCCGCGATGAACGCGAGGTGGTCCGGCGGCGGCAGTTCCAGCTTCTTGCCGCATATGTCGAGCACCAGGGAGTTGTGGGCGACGGCCGCGTCCGCCGCCGCGCGGGCGCCCTGGTCCTTCGAGTCCGTGTCCGGAGCGCCGGACTGGACGGGGCGGTACTGCCGTATGGCGCCGGCTGATGCGGTCATGGCGCTGTCCGTTCCGTCGGAAGCGTGTGGTGTGTTTGTCATAGATTTTACTGGATGTCCGTGGCGGACTCCCGGGGCCCGAGGGAAACGGGGTGAGCAGCCGACGGGCCCCTGGCCTGCGGTGACGCAGACCAGGGGCCCCTTGGCGGTCAGCCTGCTCAGCCGTCGGACTCCGACGAGGGGAGGAAGGCGCCGGGCACGTCCTTCGGCGCGAAGATCTTGTCCTCGCCCGGGTACGGCTTCTTCCAGTTGTGCGTCTGGTACCACGTGAGGTGGTTCATCTGCGCGGGGTTGGCGTAGTCGGGCCCGGCGTTAGGGCCGGTCAGCCGCTGCTTCGACTTCCAGGTGTCCCACTGCGCGGCGAGCGACTGCTCGTCCGCCGGCACCTTCGCCGACGGCACGGCCGCCGCGCTCGGGTCCTGCGGTGCCGGGGTGTCTACGCCGCAGGTGGGCGGGGTCTTCAGGCCGTCGGTCAGCGGGGTCCGGTTGGGCAGCGCCTTGAACGGCGTGTAGACCGGGCGCGAGGTGAACGCCCCACGCATCGGGCTGGCCGCGCTGTCCTTCTGGTTCATCGGGTGGATCCCGAGGATCTGCTCGATGGTCCGGATCATCGTGATCTGCGAGTAGTAGTGGTTGTCGACGGTGCCGTGCTGGGCCCAGGGGCTGATGATCTGGATCGGGGCACGGTGGCCGTCGACGTGGTCGAGGCCGGCCTGGGAGTCGTCCTCGACGACGAAGATCGCCGAGTCCTTCCAGTACTTGCTGTGCGAGATCTCGTCGACGATCCGGCCGGTGGCGAGGTCGTTGTCGGCGACCTGGGCGGGCGCGCTGGCCGGGCCGCCGGTGTGGTCGCTGGAGAGCCAGAACATGTTCAGGTTCGCCGGACCGTTCTTCTCGAAGTCCTGCTTCCAGATCTGCTCCCGGTAGACGTCCGGGACGCTGGTGTCGAACTTCGGGAAGCCGGGCACCGACACGCTGTTGAGCGACGGGATCGGCGAGGACGAGTTCAGCGGGTAGGCGGTGTCCTGCCCGGTCGCCGCCATGTTCTTGGAGTCGCAGTACAGGTTCTGCCAGCTCGCGTCCGTCGGCTTGGTCAGGAACTGCTGGAACTCACCGAAGTCCCGCACGGACTTGCCGGCCGCCTGCGCGCCGGTCCACAGGAAACCGGTCCGCTGGTGGCCGAGGGCGTCGTCCTCGGTGTCGTAACTGCGCTGGTACTCACCGGCCGAGGACTCGGTGTACTCCGGGTCGTCGGCCTGCATCAGCCAGTTGTGGCCCTCGGCGGAGTTCGTGCCGATGTCGTACGTGTTGTCGTACAGCCCGAACTGCTCGGCCAGCGCGTGCTGGTTCGGCGTCACGTTCTCGCCGAACTCCGCCAGCGACGGGTCGCCGTTGCCCTTCGGGATGTCACCGTAGACCTGGTCGTAGGTCCGGTTCTCCTTGACGATCAGGAAGACGTGCTTGATCGTCGACGGGTCGCCGAGCCGCTGCGGGACGGCCACCGGCTGCGCGTGGCTCGCGCCCTTGGTCTGCGTCACCGAGCCGGCCGTCCAGCCGTTCTGCTGGAAGACCTTGGCCGTCTGGGACTTGACGACGTTGTCGCTCGGCAGCGTGAACCGCTCCAGGCTCGACGTCGTGTCGTGGGTGCCGTGCCCGGCGCTGGTGGTGGGGCGGCGGGCGTCGATGCCGCGGGTGTTGGAGACGACCACCTGGTTGCCGACGGTGGCGATCTCCGCCGGGAAGTAGTCCGTCGGGAGCAGCCCGACGTAGCTCACCGGCTCCTGCGGGCTCTTGTACCGGTAGACGGCGACCGCGTTGGCGCGGCCCAGCGTCACCAGCAGGTGACCGTCGTCGGTGAGCGTCACCGCGTCCGGCTCGTAGCCCACCGACGCCTGAGGCCACGGCTGCGTCGCGATGGTCTGCACGACCTTGTCGTTCGCCGTGTTGATGACCGACACGTCGTTGGTGGCCGTGTTGGTGACGAACAGCGCGTTCTTCTTGGCGTACAGCGCGGTCGGGTGCAGACCGACGTTGATGCTTCCGACCGAGCCGGCCGGGTGGGCCAGGTCGATGACACTGACCGTGCCGGTGGTGGTGGCCGCCGTCTTCGGGTCGGCCGGTACCTGGGTGCCGTACGAGTTGATGGTGGTGTCGCCGGGCTTCGCCGGGCGCCCGCCCTCGTTGCTGACGTAGAGCTTGTCGCCGACCTTGACCAGGTCGCGCGGGGCGTTGCCCACGGCCCAGCTCTGCTTGATGGTGCCGCTCGCCGCGTCGATGGCGACCACGCGGTTCTGGCCGTTGACCGCGGAGTACACGGTGGAACCGTCGGGGGAGAACACCGCCTCGCCCACCAGAGCGTGCTTGTCCCCGTCCGCCGGGATGCCGACGAACGTCGGACTGGCGACACTGCCGTCCGGGTTCACCGTGAACTTGGTGTAGCCGTCGGTCTGGCCCAGCCACAGCTGCGAACCGTCGGGGGAGTACGTGGGGCCTTCCTGGCCCACGGCGTTGCCGCTGATGCGCGGGGTCGACGACGCGGAGCTGCCGACGAGTTGCTGCACCTTCCAGGTCTTCAGGTCGACGATGGACAGCGCGCTCCCGCCGTCCGTGACCGAGGCCGCGAGATGGGTCCCGTCGGGGCTCACCGAGGACGACATGATCTTGCCGTTGTTGATGACGAGGCGGTCACCGTACGGGGCGATGTACTGGTCGCTGGAGATGACCTGGCCCTGATCGGTGTCCTGCCCGACCTGGTCGGTGCCGAACTGGTGGGTCTGGGCGAAAGCGGTGCCGGCGGCGAGGAGGGCGACGGCGGTGGTGCCGGCCGTCAGCAGGGGGGTACGGCGGCCGAGGCGTCCGAGGAGAAAGCCGGAACGTTTCTCCTCAACGCGCCTGCGGCGGCGTCTTACCTGCATGGGGTTATCCCTTCGGGGTGGTGGACAGCAGGTCGACGTTGCCGTCGAACTGCCACAGCGGGTTCGGTGCGTCCCCGACCGGGGTCCGCACCAGGAAGTAGCCGTTCACTTCCTTCGGTCCGTCGCCGTCGGCGACGAACCGCCCGTCGGAGGTGACGTCGAGCTGGTAGACGGCCGTACCGACGGCCTCGACGCCGGGGAGGTGCCAGGAGACGACGCAGCGCCAGTCGTTGCCCGGTCCCTCGGCGGTGACGTGGCCGGCGCTCTTGTCGCACGCCGCGGAGGCCCGCAGTTGGGCCTCGGTGACGGCCGGGCGGCGGAGCTGCTCGGTCTGCAGGCGGTAGAGGTGGGCGAACGCCGTGGCGACCGACCGCTGCACCTTGGCCTGCCCGATCCCGGAACCCACGGACGGAGTCGACACGGCGACGACCGTGACCGTGAGGGCGACCAGCGCGACCAGCGGCAGCAGTCCGGTGGTGATCGCGCGGCGCCCGGAGCCGTCGTAGGTCAGGTTGGTGAAGTCGCGCCGCAGGAACAGGACGTAGGCCAGCGCGGTCGCGAGCACGGCCCACACCAGGCTGACAACGATGCCGATCAACAGCGGGCCGACCTGCGCCGGGCTGGTGAACAGGCCGTTCCAGGCGATGAAGGCGTAGCTGGGCAGGGCGAGGCGTACGGCGACGGGCAGCGGCAGCATCTGGGCGACCTGCATCGCCAGCGCGACGAGCGCCGGCAGCAGCAGTCCCATCGGTGACCGGCCCAGCGAGACCGACCCGAGCAGTCCGATCGCGGCGAGAGCCAGGGTGGGCGCGAGCACACAGACCCAGGCGAGGAGGACCTTCCCGGCGGCGTCCGCGGGCGCCAGCAGGTGACCGTCGAGGCCGACCAGCGGATGGTCGCCGACCGCCACGACCCCGCCGAGCGCACTGGAGCAGGCCAGCCCCGCCACCAGCAGCAGGATGACGCTGAGGCTGGCCAGCGTCTTCGCCACGAAGATGCGTTGGGGCGACCTGACCGCCACGAGCAGATGGCGCCAGGTGCCGAGCCGGTCCTCGGAGGCGAACACGTCGCCCGCGACCACCGACACCAGCAGCGGGAGCGCCCAGGTGCCCGCGAAACCGAGCATCACCAGCGGTCCGGCCCACCCCGTGGCGTGCATCCAGCGACCGAAGAGGGTGTCGGAGGGGAGCGTGCTCTGCCGGCTCACCGCGGCGACGAAGAGCGCCGGGGCGATCCAGCAGGCGAGGACGAGCAGCCGGATCCGCCATTGGGACACGAGCTTGACCAGCTCGAAGCGGTAGCCGCGGAGCACGGAGGCGCGGCCGGTGCGAGCACTGGCACCGGTACCGGCGTCGGTGGCGCGGTCGTCGACGGTGGTCGCGGTCATCCGTCCGACTCCTGCTGCTCGGTGAGGGCGAGGAACGCGGCTTCGAGCGGCGACACCACGGGGGTGAGTTCGCGCACCGCGACGCCCGCGTGCACGAGCCGCCGCACCAGGTCGTCGAGAGCGGGCACCAGCGCGCGGACGACGAGCCCCTCGCCGGTGGCGGGTCGTGCCCCGGCGCCGTCGACGACGTGGATCCCGGCGGTGTCGGCGGCCTCCTCGCGGGCGGCCCGCGCGTCGGAGGTGAGCAACCGGTAGTCGAGTTCACGGTTCTCGGCGGCCAGCTTGCCCAGCGGGCCGGAGAAGACGACCCGTCCGGTGGCGAGGATGGTGACCTCCGAGCAGAGCGCCTCGAGGTCGTCCATGCGGTGGCTGGAGAGCACCACGCTGGTTCCGTCCGCCGCGAGCCGGTCGAGGACACCGTGGACGTGCCTCTTGCCGACCGGGTCGAGGCCGTTGGACGGTTCGTCGAGCACGAGCAGCCGGGGCCTGGTGAGCAGGGCGGCGGCGAGCCCGAGCCGCTGACGCATGCCGAGGGAGAAACCGCGGACCCGGTCGTCGGCGACATCGGTGAGCCCGACCTGGTCGAGCACGTCGTCGATTCCCGCGGTACGCCCGTCCCCACCGCGCAGATGGGCCAGCGCGGCCAGGTTCTGCCGGGCGGTGAGCGAGGGGTAGAGACCGGGTCCGTCCACGAAGCCGGCGACACCGTCGGGAGCGGCGAGCGCCCGTCCGACCGGCGTACCCAGGATCTCCAGCCGTCCGCTGTCGGCGACGGCCAGGCCCAGCAGGAGGCCGAGCAGTGTCGTCTTGCCCGCGCCGTTCGGTCCGACCAAGCCGTGAATCTGGCCCTGCGTCACATCCAGATCGATGCCGTCGAGTGCGACGACGTCGCCGAAGCACTTGGTGATCCCGCGCGCCCGGACGGAAAGGGGTCTGTCCATGGGTCCCTACTTTCGAAGCCTTCAGGGACCTTAGGGATTTCTTGGAGGGCAAGCAGGAACGCCCGATTGAACGTTGATGGAACGGGAGGCGATCCGGCCGCTGTCACGCCGATGACCTGCTTATATGCCGCGCGCGTGCGGGCACGGCACCGCCCCTCAAACCCTTTGCCGGGTAAGGCGTCGGCAAATCGACGTGCACGAATGGGCCAGCGGCGAACCAGAATTGAGCAAAGTGCGGATGCCGTGAGTCAGGTCGAATTACGCAGGCCGTTGTTCCACCCGTTCAGCCCTTCACCGTCTTCATCGTGAAGTGCGAGGTGACGTTCTTGATCCGCGGGATGGTCATGACGTGCCGGCTGAGGAAGGTCTCGTACGCGGCCAGGTCGGCGACCGCGACGCGTACGAAGTAGTCCGGGCTGCCGAACAGCCTGCGCAGCTCGATGACTTCGTCGGCCTGCGCCAGGGTCTGTTCGAAGTGCTCCACCGTGTCCGCGTCCTGGGTTTCGAGGCTGAGGTCGATGAGCACCTCGAAGGAGCGGCCCACGGCCGCGGGGTCGACGACGGCCCGGTAGCCGCGGATGACGCCGTCGGCCTCCAGACGCTGGACACGCCGCAGGCACGGCCCGGTCGTGAGCCCGACCCGCTGCGCCAACTCGACGTTGGTCAGCCGCCCGTCCCGCTCCAACTCGGCGATAATTGCCAGATCGATCGCATCCATGGGAGAAGATTGCACTCCGAACCCGGAGATGAGCAATCTTCGCAACCATATGGCGGGCGATTTCCGGGACGATAAGCAGATGCAACACGACGTTCCCGCCCGCACAGCGGCAGCGGAAGCCGCTCCGCCTCCGGCCGACCGGCGGCAGCGGATCGCCGCCGGAGTCCGGGACTCCTTCTCCGCCGGACTCGGGATCTTCCCCCTGGGCATCGCCCTGGGCCTGCTGATCATCCAGGCCGGGCTGCCCTGGTGGCTCGCTCCCGCCCTGTCCCTGGCCGCGTTCGCCGGCTCCCTGGAACTGCTGCTGGTGGGCATGACGGCCACCGTCACACCGCTGGCCGCCGTCGCACTGACGGTCCTCGTGGTCAACTTCCGGCACGTCTTCTACGCCTTCTCCTTCCCCCTCCACCTGGTCAAGCACCCGGTCGCGAAGGCGTACGCGGTCTACGCGATGATCGACGAGGCATACGCCGTCAACGCCTCCCTGCCCGAGGCGGAACGCTCGGCGCCCCGGCTGCTGGCGATGCAGATCGCCTGCGAGACCTACTGGGTCGGCGGCGGCCTGGTCGGCGTCGCACTCGGCGCCGCGCTGCCCGCTCCGGTCAAGGGCCTGGAGTTCGCCCTGTGCGCCCTGTTCACCGTGCTCACCCTGGACGCGTTCCGCTCGCGCCGCGAACTCCCGTCCGCCCTGCTCGCCGGCGCCAGTGCCGCGGTCGCACTGGTGCTGACCCCGGGCCTCGCCCTGTTCACCGCGATGTTGCTGTTCGTCGGCCTGCTCCTGGTGCGCCACGCGCTCACCGCCACCCGCCCCGCCAAGGAGGCCGCCGGTGCCTAGCACCTCGTACCTCATCGCCGTCCTGGCCATCGTCTTCACGATCACCCTGGCCCTGCGCGCCCTGCCGTTCGTGGTCCTGCGCACCCTGCGCGGCTCGGCGATCGTGCGGCAGCTGTCGGTGTGGATGCCCGTCGGCATCCTCGCGATCCTGGCCCTGACAGCCCTGCGCGGCACGATCACGACCGACCCGCACGGAACGGGATACGCGCTGCTCGCGGTCGCCGTCACGATCGGCGTCCATCTGGCCTTCGGCCGCCGCACGATCCTCAGCGTGGGCATCGGCACCGCCCTCTACGTCGTCCTGCTCAACACACTGTGATCAACCTTGCGATCCACCCGAGGAGAAACGTCCGTTGAACACCGGCACCCAACCCGCCTCCGGCAGCTACTACGAGCGCGTCGACGAGCACCACTACAAGCCGACGGTCCACGCGGGCGGCGCCTGGGACCCGGACGAACAGCACTTCAGCCCGCTCGGCGGCCTCGTCGTCCACGCCATCGACCGTCATCTGGCCGCGCGGCCGGGCAACGGCCTGGCCCTGGCCCGGATCAGCTACGACATCCTGGGCCGTCTCGCCCTCGACGAGTGTGAGATCCGGGTGGAGAGTGTCCGCCCCGGCCGCACCATCGAGTTGCTCGAAGCCGTGGTGCTCATAGCCGGCCGCCCGGTGGTCCGGGCCCGCGCCTGGCTCCTCGCCACCCTCGACACCGCCACCGTCGCCGGCGGCCCCGACGACCGGCTCGGCGGTCCCGAGGCGCTCACTCCGTGGCCGATGACGCAGGTGTGGCCCGGCGGGTACATCGCCTCTCTGGACGTCCGCCCGCTCGCACCGCCCCAGCCCGGCCGAACGACCGCCTGGGTCTCCACCCGCTTCGACCTCGTCGCCGGCGAGTGCGCCAGTCCACTCGCGTCCTACGTCGCCCTCGTCGACACCGCCAACGGCATCGCCGCACGACAGCCGCCCACCGCCTGGATGTTCCCCAACGTCGACCTGACTCTGCACCTCCACCGCCAGCCCGAGGGCCGGTGGACAGGCCTGGACACCACGGTCACCTTCGGCCCCACCGGCCAAGGCCTCACCAGCACCGTCCTGCACGACGTCAACGGCCCGGTCGGACACGCCCAGCAGATCCTCACGGTCCGGCCCATGCCTCCCCACTGAACGCGCGCCGACAGTCCCGCCGACCCGACACATGCCGAACGGGCGGCGCCGTGACGGCCGCCGCCCGCTCGGGGTCGTTCCGCTCCTCCCTATCCCGTGCAGGTGAGCCGGGCGTCGGCCCAGTCCGCGTGGTCGTGGGCGTTGCCGTCGCCGCTGTCCGAGACCGCGAGGTCCAGCTGCTGGGCACCTGACACGTCGACGTCCAGCGACAGGGGCTGTGAGGTGCCGGTGAGGACGGGGGTCGTGGTCAGGGTCCGGCCGTCCGCGGTCACCGAGAAGGTGACCGAGCCGTACGGGGCGACCTCGTCGTCGATGCCGACGGTGGCGGTGAACTTGCTGCAGTTGCCGCCGAGGAAGAACGCCACGTCGCTGTTGGCGTGCGTGCCGAGGCCCTTGTCGTGGACGGTGCCGCGGATCGTGATCGGCAGTCCGTCGCCTGCCGCCTGCTCACCGTTGGAGGTGTCCCGTTCCACCGGGCCCCAGCCGTTGCTGCTGGAGACGAACGACAGGTCGCTCAGATAGGGACTCCCGGTGGGCGGCGGGATCGGCACCTCGGTCTTGGCGGTGCCGTACGTCCAGTGCTGCACCCCGTCGCGGACGTAGGTGGCGAGCGGTGTGAAGGTCTCGGACACCGGGGTGGCGGGGGCCGTGGGCGCGGTGACCGTCCAGCTCGCCGTGACCGAGTGCCCCGGGGTGACCTTCGAGAAGGTCACCGGTGTGGTGGCGGCGACCGTCCAGCCGTCGGGAGCGCCGGGCCGCAGGGTGATGCCGGTGGCCGCGTCGCCCGACGAGGGGACGGAGAACGTGGTCTTGAGGGTCGCCGACTCGCCTCGGTGGATCGTCGCCGGCAGGTCCGCGGCGAGGGTCGCCGGGGCAGGGGCGGCCTGCTTCACGGGGGTGACGCTGAGGTTGTCGAACTCGTCGGTCTGGTAGCCGACCACGCCGATGCCGACCTGCCCGGAGGCGTACGCGGAGTCGTCCACCGCGCCGACCGGCTTGCCGTCGACGCTCGCGGTGATCGTGGTGCCGCTGAAACTCAGGCCCAGGGTGTGCCAGTGCTTGGTGCCGAGGGCCCGGGTGGTGCCGTCGGCGAGGGTGGTCAGCCGGCCACTGGTGTCGCTCTTGACGATCGACCACTTACCGGTGTCGGAGACCCGCAGGAAGTAGCCCGCCTGGTGGGACTGCGGCCGCTGCTGTTCGCCCGCCCGGCCGAGGAGCTCGACCGTGCCGGGCTGCTCCAGGTAGACGTCCGAACTGACCGTGTAGTTCTTCCAGTCGGTGTCGCCGAGGAGCGCGAACGCGTCGCTGTCGTCCTGCCACTCGATGGGCTGCTGTGCGGCCATCTGCCGCACGCACTGGCCGGAGCGTCCGCCCCCGCACGGCGCGGTCTCGAAGGAACCCTGCATGTCGGACAGGTACTTCGCCTCCCGCCCGGGGGTGTTCTGCTCGAAGGAGTCCTTGTAGGGGAGTGCGAGGTGACCCTTCGGCGGACTGACGGCGGTGCCCTTGCCCTGGCCGGTGGTGGTGGTCAGGGAGTAGACGTATCCGGGCTTGAGGGTGACCGAGAAGTGCCCGTCCTGGGGGGTCACGTCATCGGTGTGCACGAAACCGCCGGAGGTGTTGCCGGACGTCAGGTCGGTGGCCCAGATGTGCACCGTGCCGGTCGGCAGTCCGCCGCTGACCGTGAAGTCGGCGGTCTGGGCGCTGCTCGCGGTGGAGGTCTCCAGGATGGTGCTGTACGCCGAGTTGTCCGGCGCCTTCAGGGTGACGTAGCTGCCGTTGACCCGGTCCCCGCCGAGGTATCCGCTCGCCTTGTCGACGAACGTCCAGCCCGGCTTGGTGACTTGGGTGACCTGGGCCGTCGTCCAGAGGCTGGTGCCGAGGTCGTACGCCCCGGACCACGGCTGGTTCGCCACCGCGAGGCCGACCGTGTCGTACGGCAGGTTGGGGTAGATCGCGGCCAGCAGCGGCCAGTTGAGGTACGCGGTGAACTTGCCGTCGAGGTAGCCGCGGGTGATGGAGCGGATCAGGGCGCCGGCGCCGGTGTTCTCGTCCAGGGAGCCGTTCTCGCTGGCCCACAGGGGTTTGCCGGTGGCCTGGGCGTTGGCCGAGCTGGGGCAGGTGTTGGCGCTGCCGCCGTCGCCGCCCTCACAGGGGTAGTGGACGCCGACGACGTCGACCGCCTTGGCGAAGTCCTGGTCGTTGACGATGTCGTCCGCGACGTCCAGGCCCGAGTCGGCCCCGACGATCCGCACCGGGAGATGCTTGGCGGCGAGGGTCGCGTGCAGCTTCTCGTACCAGGGGATGTCGTAGCCGCGTTCGTTCCAGCCGCCCAGGTAGTCGATGTCCAGGCCGTGCTGGCGGGCGCAGCCCAGCCAGCTGGTCAGGTAGTCGATCATGTCCTGGGACCAGAAGTCGCCGCCGCCCGCGGAGTTGGAGGTGTTGCCGATCCAGCCGGGGGCGCCCCAGGCCAGGCCGTACAGCTTGATGTGCGGGTTGCGCTTCTTGGCCTGCTCCATCAGCCACCACTCGTAGCCGCTGTCGCAGTGCACGGTCCCCTTGGTGTGCTCGATGCTGGGCTCGGACCCGTCGGTGGAGTTGGTGTCGCCGCCGATCTCCACCTTGAGCATCTGCAGGGCGGCGCCGTAGCCCGGCTTGAAGAGGTAGTCCAGGATGCGGCTGCGCTGCGGCTCGGGGTAGTTGATGAGCAGCCGGGAGTTGCCTCCGCCGCCGCTGATGGCGCCGATGCCGTCGAAGGTGCGGCCGGTGCCGGCGCCGTCCACCGCGATGTCGGTGTCGCCGGGAACGGGTGCCTCACCGACGAAGTCGACCCGGTCGACGGTCACCGCGGTGCCACTGGAGGCGGCGTTCTTGCGGCCGGTCGAGGTGAGCGTGAAGGTGTGCGGGCCGTCGGACAGCGTGGGGCTGGTCCACACGGCGGCGTCCCCGGTGCGGGCGGCGCTGTAGAGGTCGACGTCGACGGGGGTGCCGCCGTCGACGGAGACGGCGGCGATGCCATGACCGGGGTCGGTGATCGCGTGGAAGGTGAGCTGGGTGCCGGTGAAGGCGAAGTCGACCGAGTCGCCGGTGGTCTCGGTCCAACTGTTCGTGCCCTCATAGGGGTTGGCGGGCGCGCCCTCGCCGCTCGCGTGACCCCAGCCGGAACCGTGGTAGTCGAACTGGTCCCGGCCGCTGCCCTGGACGGAGTCGTCCACAGTGACGGTGGTGGCGGCGGTGGTGTCTGCGGCGGGTGCCTCGTCGGCCCCGGCTCTGGCCGTGGCCGACATCAGCAGGACGGCGGCGAAGACCACGCTGCCCAGTCTGGTTGCACGACTCCATGGGGCTTGGGACATGCGCTCTCCCGGTGATGCAAGGGGAATGGAGGGAACAGCTCCGCGCACAGTGCTACAGGGGCTCACGCAGTCGGACAATGGTTCAGACAGAATTCAACAGAAGATTGCATCGCGCTCAGGCCGACAGGGTCTGTTCCGTCGCTGCGCACGAGACGGCCCAGCCCTACGTCTTCGGGTGACGTGCTCTCACCTCCCCCGCGTAGGGCGAACAGCGACTCGATCGCGGCGGTCAGTAGCCGTTGCCTCCCGAGTCACTCGGGGACGTGCTCGGTGCGGTGCCGGTGATCGGGGTGCCGCCGGGGCTGACCACGTACCAGGCGCCGCCGAAGGCCGTGCTGCCCTGGCCCTCGAGGTCGCCGGGCTTCTCGTCCTGGGCGAAGCGGTAGAGGGGGTGCCCGTTGTAGGTGACCTGGGTGGTGTGGTCGCTCCGGGGGGCGGTGCCGACCATGGCGGCGTGCAGGCCGTGGGCGCTGGGGTGTCCGCTGGTGGTGTCGGGCGGCCAGGCATGGGCGCAGGTGCCGTAGCAGTGCGAGGTGGTACCGCTGTCGGCCTCGAACAGGTACAGGGTCCGGCCGGATCCGTCGACGAGGATCGGGCCGAGGGGGGAGCTGTGTGCCCGCAGGGCGACGGATCCGCTGGTGGCGGGTGCCGAGCTGCTGGACGGAGCCGATGAGCTGCCGCTGTAGGAGCTTCCGCATCCGGCGGCGAAGGCCGCGAGGGCGGTCGCGGTCACGGCGATGATGGCGGCGCGGTTCATGACGTCCTTCTTTCCGCTGGAACCCCCTGCCGCGAGGGTGCGGTAGGGCTGGTCCACCGGCCCACCATTGGGTGAGTCTGTAGTCAGATACGTTGGTTAGTCCTAGTTTGTTCAACTTGGGCTGTCATTCGGTGGGGCTGTCATTCGGTTCGGTAGGGCTGTCATTCGGTCCGGTGGGGCTGTCATCCGGTAGGGGGCGGAGGTGAGGTGACGACGCGATGGCGTGTCGCGAGAACCTCGCTCTCGGCGCCTACCTGCTGGGGGCCCTGGAGCAGGCGGAACGCGCGGCGGTGGAGCGCCATGTGGCCCACTGCGCGGACTGCCGCGCCGAGCTGATGGAACTGGCGCCGCTGGTCGGGCTCCTGCAACCGCTGCGCGACGAGGAACTGCGGAGGGCGGAGCGCGCCGCGCAGGCCGCCTCGTCGACCGGTCCGGCCGGTGACTCCGCGGCCCGCACTGCCGCGGACCGCTACACCCCGGTCGCGGTGCCCGAGCGGATCGGTACGGCTCGGGCCGTGTCCCGCGTGGTGCGGCGCGCGAGGGTCCGCCGGGCCCTGATCGCCTGCGCGCTCGCGGTCGCGGCCGCCGCTTCGGGCGTCGGCGTCTACCTGGGTACGCAGGACCCGCACCCCGCGGCGGTCCCGTCGGCGGTCACGGTCTCCACCGTCGACCCGACCACCCACGTCACCGCGTCCGCCGCGCTCACCCCGGACCTGACCGGCACGTCGATCCGGCTCCGTCTGTCGGGGCTGCCCCCGGCCGACTGCCGCGTGGTGGTGCACGCCCGCGACGGTCACACCGAGACGGCCGCCAGCTGGACGTCCGGCTATGCCTCCGCGGTCAGTGTCCCGGGATCGTCCTCGGTGGGCGTGCGGGACATCGCCCGCATGGACGTCGTCACCAGCTCGGGTCGGCTCCTCGTGGAGCTACGGCCCCGGTGAACGGGACCTGCTCGAAAAGCGAGGCGGCCGCCCCACTCAAAAAGGTCGACATATCGATGAACAGCCAGGTGTCCTGACACGTACCCCTGATAGGGGGCCCGGACAGCGGAGGAGGCGTCGATGACAGCCCTCGGACCCCACACGGACACCTCGCCCCAGCTGCGTCGGACCCCCGCCTTGAACATCTGCCTGTGGCTGCTTCGCCTGCTCACCGCAGCCGGTCTCGCAGTGGACGCCTATGTGCACGCCGACCTCGCCGCGACCTACGACCCGGTCAGCCGGACGGTCGGCCAGGGCGACCTGTTCCGCGTCGAGGCCGGCGCCGCGGCACTGGCCGCCCTGCTACTGGTCCTCTTCGGCACCCGGCCCCTCGTATGGGCGTACGCGCTGCTGGTCGCCGCCGCCGGTCTCGGCGCGGTGCTGCTCTACCAGTACGTCGACGTCGGCCCCCTGGGACCGCTGCCCGACATGTACGAGCCCCTCTGGTACCCGGAGAAGACCGCGTCCGCGGTCGCCGAGGGGGTGGCCGCGCTCACCGCCGCGGCGGGGCTGATCCTCGCCGTCCGCCGACGCGCACGACGGCGACTTCCCGGCACGCCTACGCCAGACGCGCGCCGCGGAGCAGCAGAAGGGCGACATCGCCGGCGGCCAGGCCCAGGCAGATGAGGAAGGGGGCCCGGCTCCGCCCGGCCGGCCACAGGGCGACGGTGAGCGAGAGCGCGCAGGTCACCGCGAGCCCGGCTCGCGCGGGGATGCCCACGGGTCCCGCGGGGCCGAGGACCAGCACGGCCGACCCCGCGGCCAGGGCCGCCGCCGCCAGTGTCCGCGCGCCGCGGTGGCCACCGCGTTGCGGCAGGCCGCGGATGCCCGCCGCGAGGTCGTCGTCGATGTCCGGCAGGACGTTCGCGGCGTGGGCGCCCACCCCCAGCAGCGCGGCGCCGGCCGACGCCCACCAGTGCGGCCACGGGGCCCCCGGCAGCGAGAGGGTGACGAACGCGGGCAGCAGACCGAAGGCGACCGCGTACGGCAGCCACGACCAGAGAGTGCGCTTGGCGCCGAGGTTGTAGCCCCAGGCCGCGGCGACGCCGACCAGATGCGCGCTTCCCGCCTGCCACCCGTTCGCGAGGGAGAGCGGCACACAGGCCGCGAGGGCGCAGCCCGCCGCGATGGTCACCGCCCACGCGGAGACCACGCCACTCGCCAGTGGCTTGTCGCGACGGGTCGCGGCCAGGTCCCGGTCGGCGTCGATCAGGTCGTTGCTCCAGCCCACCGACAGCTGCCCGGTGAGCACCGCCGCCGCGATCAGCGCCGTACCCGCGCCGCCCCGCCCGGACGCGGCGGCCAGCGCGGTGACCACCACGGTCACCGCCGCCGAGGGTGCGGGATGAGCGGCCGACAGCAGCCCGAGCGCGAGCCCGGGCCCGCGGCGGCGGGGCTCCGCCCGGGCCGGGGTCGTCGCGGGAACTCCGACGCTGCGCACGCCCGCATGCTAGGCCCGGCGGGCTCGCACCCTCCGTCGCCACACACGCGAAATGCCGGTGATGTGAACTAAGCGAGGATTCCTCATGGTCATCTTTATTCTTGCCGGATGACGCGTATCGCCGCTGTTGACGGAGTGCTCCCGGCCCACCGCTACCACCAGCGCGAGATCACCGACGCGTTCGCGGCGATGCGCCGTCCCGGAGCCGGCGCCCCGGAGCGCGACCGGGGCATGCTGGACCGCCTGCACGCCGCGGCCGGTGTCCGCACCCGGCATCTCGCCCTGCCCCTGGAGCGGTACGCCCAGCTGGACGGCTTCGGCCAGGCCAACGACCTGTTCATCGAGGAGGGCCTGCGGCTCGGCGAGCAGGCCCTGCGAACCGCGCTGGACCAGGCCGGACTGAGCCCGCACGACGTGGACCTCGTCTTCGCCACCTCGGTCACCGGAATCGCGGCCCCGTCACTGGAGGCCAGACTGGCCGGGCGCCTGGGGCTGCGGCCCGACGTGAAGCGCGTGCCGGTGTTCGGCCTGGGCTGCGCGGCCGGAGCCGCCGGGCTGGCCCGGGTCCACGACTACCTGCGGGGCCACCCGGACCAGGTCGCGGTGCTGCTCTCGGTCGAGTTGTGCTCCCTCACCCTGCAGCGCGGTGACATCTCCACGCAGAGCATGGTGGCCGGTGCGCTCTTCGGTGACGGGGCCGCAGCCCTGGTCGCCGTCGGCCAAAACCACCCCCGCCACCAGGAGTACGCCGGACCCGAGGTGGTGGCCACCCGCAGCCGCCTGTACCCCGGCACCGAGGGCGCCCTCGGCTGGGACATCCGCGACGGCGGCTTCGGGATCGTCCTCGGCGCCGAACTGCCGGAACTGGTCCGGCTCCACGTGGGCGAGGAGGTGCGCTCCTTCCTGTCCGGGCACGATCTCAAGCCCGACGACATCACCGGCTGGGTCTGCCACCCCGGGGGCCCCAAGGTGCTGGAGGCGCTCCAGGAGACACTCGGCCTCGGCACCGACGCGATGGAGCCGGCCTGGCGCTCCCTCGCCGAGGTCGGCAACCTCTCCTCCGCCTCCGTCCTGCACATCCTGCGCGACACCCTGGACCGGCGCCCGCCCCCGCCCGGCAGCCCCGGCCTGATGGTGGCGCTCGGGCCGGGCATCAGTTCCGAACTCGTGCTCCTGCGCTGGTAGGTGAGGGATGACCGCTTACACCGTGCTGATCCTGCTGGTGGCCGCCGAGCGGATCGCCGAACTCGTCGTCGCACGCCGCAACGCCTCCTGGAGCCGCGCGCGCGGCGGCGTGGCGTACGGGGACGGCCACTACCCGGTGATGGTCGCCCTGCACACCGGACTGCTGGTCGGCTGCCTCGCCGAGACCCAGCTCGCCCCGGTGCCCTTCCAGCCGCTCCTTGGCTGGCCGATGCTGGCGCTCACGCTCGGCGCGCAGGCACTGCGCTGGTGGTGCATCAGCACCCTCGGGCCGCGCTGGAACACCCGCGTCATCGTCGTGCCCGGCCTGCCGCTGGTCAGCGCCGGACCCTACCGGCTGCTGCGCCACCCCAACTACGTCGCCGTGGTCGTGGAGGGACTCGCCCTGCCGCTGGTCCACGGGGCCTGGCTGACCGCCACCGCCTTCACCCTGCTCAACCTGCCCCTCCTGGCCGTCCGGCTGCGCTGCGAGAACGCGGCCCTGGCACAGTCCGCCCCATCCGCGGCCGCCACGGCCTGCACGGACCCGACGTGCTCGACCTGCTGATCGTCGGCGGTGGCCCCGCCGGACTCGCCACCGCGATCCACGCCGCCCGCGCCGGACTCGACGTGGCCGTCGCCGAACCCCGGCCGACGCCGGTCGACAAGGCCTGCGGCGAAGGGCTGATGCCGGGCGCGGTGCGGGCCCTCGCCGACCTGGGCGTCGCCCCGCCCGGGCACCCGCTGCGCGGCATCCGGTACCTCACCGCCGAGGGAGACGCCGGGCACGCCGAGGCCGGCTTCCGGCACGGACCGGGCCTGGGCGTGCGGCGGACGGACCTGCACGCGGCGCTGGCCCGGCGGGCGGCGGAGCTGGGCGTCCCCGTGCACCCGGTCAAGATCGACGCGGCGACGGTCCGGCAGCACGCCGACCACGTCACCGCGGCCGGGCTGAGGGCCCGCTACCTCGCCGCCGCCGACGGCCTGCACTCGCCCCTCCGCCGACACCTCGGCCTGGGCCTGCCCGACCCGCGCCCACCCCGCTACGGGCTGCGCAGACACTTCGCCCTCCGGCCCTGGACCGACCACGTCGAGGTGCACTGGTCCGCGCGAGCCGAGGCCTACGTCACCCCGCTGGGGCCGCAGCTGCTCGGCGTGGCCATCCTGACCGGGGAACGGGCACCGTTCGACATGCAGCTCACGAGTTTCCCCTCGCTGGCCGCCCGCCTGCCCACGGGCGCCTCCACGGCCGTACGCGGCGCCGGACCGCTGCGGCAACGGGTCCGCGTCCGGGTGACCGGACGGGTCCTGCTGGTCGGTGATGCCGCGGGCTACGTCGACGCTCTCACCGGCGAAGGCATCTCCCTGGCCCTGACCGGCGCCGCCCAGCTCGTCCGCTGCGTGCGCGAGGACCGGCCCCTGGCGTACGAACACGCCTGGCGCCGGGCCTCACGGCGGCACCGCCTGCTCACCGAGACCCTGGTACGCCTGCGCGCCCGCCCCGGGGCCGCCCATCTGATCGTCCCCGCCGCCGTACGCCTGCCCTCCCTGTTCACCGGGCTGGTCAACGGCCTGGCGTGAAGCACGCCCGGCGGGCACGTTCCGCACCGCGCCGGTCGGCAGCCGCGTCAGGAGCTTCGTCAGCCGCGTCAGGAGCTGAGGATCCGGCTCTTCTGGGTCTCGAACTCGGCCTCGGTGAGGACCCCCTGAGACTTGAGCTCACCGAGTTGCTTCAGCTGATCGATCTTGCTGCTCATGTCGTCGGACGGCGGGGCGGCAGCGGGCTCGGAGTACCGCACCTGCTGCTGCGGGGCCTCTTGGGAGGCCTGCTCGGCCCATCGACCCTGCTGGCGGCGGGACACCCGGTTGGACACGGCGGTCGCTGTACCGGCCACCACGGCTGTGCGGGCGACCCCGCGGATCAGACCTGGCACGGCGGTTTCCTTTCTCGCGGGAGAGCGGGGAGCGGGTGCCGGGAGAGGGGGTCGGAAAGGCGCGAGAGACAAACAGCTCTCCGACACGACCCGCAATTCCCGGGCACACCGGACCCTCCCATTGCATCACCGGGGGACTTTCCCCGCACCTCGGCCCCGGAGCTGTCCCGCGTAATTGTCGGTGTTCTGCCGGGCCGCGATTCTCGTGCCAAGCTGATGTGTGGGCCGTCGGCCGCTACAGAAACCACAGTGGCGCGATCGGCTGGGTCTATGTGGGAGGAGCCCGAAATGACCACGACCGGAATGCACCGTGGCGGTGCCGGCAGTAGCACTGAAGGGGCGTGGGTGGCCGGCTGGACCGCCTTCGCCGGGGTCATGATGATCTTCAGTGGGGTCATGGCGATATTCCAGGGAATTGCCGCCATAGCCCATGACAACGACGTTTTCGTTCTCACCAACGACTACGCCTACAACTTCAACCTGACGAGCTGGGGCTGGATCCACCTCGTCCTCGGCGTCCTGGTGCTTCTCGCCGGTGTCGCCGTGTTCGGTGGGCGGACGTGGGCACGGGTGGTCGGAATCGCCCTGGCAGGCCTGGCGATGATCGCCAACTTCATGTGGCTGCCGTACCAGCCCGTGTGGTCCATCGTGCTGATCGCCCTGGACGCCTTCGTCATCTGGGCGCTGTGCATCGGACCACGCGGAACGGGCCGGGAGACTCGCCTCGATTAGGGCCCGCCCTGTTCGACCGCGCCGTTGTGAATCCGTCGTACGGGGATTGCGCCGTTCGGCGCGGGACGGCACCCCGAGTGACTGACCGAGGACGCGCCACCATGCCGTACTGACTCACCTGTGTTTTCGTGGTCGGGCGGATCCGAGTTCTCCACGAGTTCCGCGATGTCCGCATCGGCACTCACAGGGAGACACGAGTGGAAACCAGCGGCAGTGACGGTCGGCAGCCCCCCGCGTTCCAGCTCCTCAAGGGCCAGAAGGCACTGGTGACGGGTGCGAATTCCGGTATCGGAAAAGCCACCGCGATCGGTCTCGGACGGGTCGGCGCCGATGTGGTGGTGAATTACGTGGCAGGGCGGGACGCCGCGGAAGAGGTGGTGCGCGAGATCGAGGCCTTCGGTGTCCGTGCCTACGCACACGAGGCGGACGTGTCACAGGAGGACCAGGTCGTCGACATGGTGTCCCGGATGGTCAAGGAGTTCGGGACCATCGACGTCATGGTGGCCAACGCGGGGCTCCAGCGCGACGCCGCCATCACCGAGATGACCGTGGACCAGTGGCACAAGGTGCTGGACGTCAATCTGACCGGACAGTTCCTGTGCGCCCGCGAGGCCGCCAAGGAGTTCATGCGGCGCGGTGTCGTCCCGGAGGTCTCCCGGTCCGCGGGGAAGATCATCTGCATGAGTTCGGTCCACCAGATCATTCCCTGGGCGGGCCACGCGAACTACGCGGCGTCCAAGGGCGGCGTGCAGATGCTGATGACGACCCTCGCCCAGGAACTCGCGCCGCACGGGATCCGGGTCAACGCCGTCGCCCCCGGGGCGATCCGCACCCCCATCAACCGCAGCGCCTGGGACACCCCCGAGGCCGAGGCCGACCTGCTGCGACTGGTGCCCTACCGCCGTGTCGGCGACCCCGACGACATCGCGAACGCGGTCGCCGCACTGGCGTCCGACCTCTTCGACTACGTCGTGGGGACCACGCTCTACGTGGACGGCGGCATGACGCTGTTCCCCGGGTTCGCCACGGGTGGCTGACCCCCGCTTCCCCGCCGCCCGCAGCCATCCGGTTCGAGCCCCGAGGCCCATGTGAACAGCGCGATCGACCACTTCCTGGCGGACGGCCCCGCCCAGCTCCTGCCCGCCCGGGAGCTGATGGCCTTCACCCTGGGCTCCCACATCCTGCTCGTGCCGTTCGGTGTGGCCCTGCCCGCCATCACCCTCCTGATGCACTACCGCGGACTGCGCCAAGGCGACGCCGTGGCCCTCCTGCTCGCCCGGCGCTGGTCGGCGGTGATGGCCGTCCAGTTCGCCATCGGGATCGTCACCGGCACGGTGCTCTCCTTCGAGTTCGGTCTGCTGTGGCCGGGCATGATGGGCCGGTGGGGCGACGTCTTCGGCCTCGGCTTCGGAATCGAGGCGTGGGCGTTCTTCCTCGAGGCGATCCTCATCGCGATCTACCTGTACGGCTGGCGGCGGCTCAAGCCGTGGACGCACTTCTGGCTCGGAGCGCCCCTGCCGCTCGCCGCCCTCATGGGCGCTTTCGGCATCCTGGCCGCGAACGCCTGGATGAACACCCCGCGCGGCTTCACGCTCGACCGGTTCGGCAACCCCGTGGACGTCGACGTGCGGCAGGCGGTCTTCACGCCGATGTTCGGACCGGAGTACTGGCACTTCGTGGTCGGCGTGGTCCTGACCGCCGGGTACGTGGTCGCCGGGGTGTACGCGGTCGGCTGGCTGCGGGGCCGCCGGGACCGTTACCACCGGCTCGGCTTCACCGTGCCGTTCTCGGTCGCCGCGATTCTCACGCCCGTGCAGTTCGTGCTCGGCGACTCGATCGCCCGCTCCGTCTTCCACAAGCAGCCCGTCAAGTTCGCGGCCACCGAGATCGTCTGGAAGACCGACACCCATGTGCCGGAGTACCTGTTCGGGCGCCTGCACTCCGACGGTTCGATCTCCGGCGGGATCAGAATCCCCCAACTGGACTCGATCCTCGCGGGGTTCAGCCCCGGCACCAAGGTGACCGGACTGACGTCGGTCCCCGCGAGCGACCGCCCGACGGCGACTCAGGCCACCATCGCGCACTGGGCGTTCGACATCATGGTGAGCATCGGAAGCCTGCTCGTGCTGCTCGCGCTCTGGTACGGCTGGTGCAGGCTGCGTCGCCATGACCTGCCCAGGTCGCCGTGGTTCTTCCGGTGCGCCGCACTCGCCGGGGCCGCCTGTCTGCTGACCGTGGAGTGCGGCTGGATCACCACCGAGGTGGGCCGCCAGCCCTGGATCGTCTACCAGCACATGCGGGTCTCGGAGGCGGTGACGGACACCCGGGCGGGGTCCCTGTGGGCGATGTTCGGCGTCGTCGTGGTGGTCTACGTACTCGTCCTCGGTTCCTTCCTGACCATCCTGCTGAAGATGAGCAGCCGATGGCGGCGGGCCGACGAGGACGCCCTCCGCGGAGCCGCCACCGAGGACCTGGAGGGCGACACGCCCTACGGGCCCCGCCCGTTGTCCACGACCGGCGGGGAGGAGGGGCGCCGATGATCGCGGACGTCGTCGCGTGGGTGCTGCTGGCCGCGGTGGCCGCCTACGCCTGCGCCGGCGGCACGGACTACGGCGCCGGGTTCTGGGACCTCTTCGCGGGCGGCGCCGAACGCGGCAGACGGCCCCGGTGGCTCATCGACCACGCCATGGCGCCGGTGTGGGAGACCAACAACGTCTGGCTCATCTTCGTCCTGGTCATCATGTGGACCGGCTTCCCGGTGCTGTTCCAGACGGTCTTCACGGCCATGTGGCTGCCGCTGGCGCTCGCGGCCGTGGGACTCGTCCTGCGCGGCGCCGGCTTCGCTCTGCGCAAACCCACCAGCCGTCTCGCCCGGCGCAGGATCTATGGCGCCTTGTTCGCCGTCTCCTCGCTGCTGACACCCTTCTTCCTCGGAGCGGCGGTCGGGGGACTCGCGACCGGCCGGGTGACTCCCGGCACCAAGGCGTCCGCCGACGCCTGGTCCAACGGGACCTCCGTGATCGCCGGGCTGCTGACCATCGCCGCGACCGCGTTCCTCGGAGCGGTGTTCCTCAGTGCCGACGCCCGCCGCTTCGACGCCGCCGACCTCGTCGGCTACTTCCGGCTGCGGGCCTGGTGCAGCCTCGTCGTCATCGCCGTACTGGCACTCGTCGGCCTCGCCGTGACCCACGACGACGCGCGGTACGTCTACGACGGGCTGACCAGCGGAAGCGGTCTCGCCCTCGTCCTGGCCGCCGCCGCCTGCGCGGTGGTCACCGCGGGGCTGCTGTACCGGGGGGTGGCCGGGTGGGCCCGGTACACCGCGGTCGGCAGTGTGGCTCTCGTCGTCGTGGCGTGGGGGCTCGCCCAGCGGCCCTATCTCATCCCCACCTCGCTGACCGTGTCCGAGGCGGCCGGCGCGTCGACGACCTTGCGCTGGCTGATGCTGGTCACCCTGGTCGCGGTGCTGCTCGTCGGGCCCCCGCTGATCCTGCTCTACCGGCTGGACACCCGCGGGATCCTGGAGCCCCTGGCCGAGGCGGATCTGCGGCAGACGTCGGCCGGCCGGGAACCCGAGAGCCGGTGACCGGGGCCAGGGACGGCCAAGGCCCGCCGATCGTGCTGGTCCTGGGCGTGTCCGGTTCCGGGAAGACCACCGTCGGCAAGGCCGTCGCCGAGCTGCTCGGACTGCCGTTCGTCGAGGGCGACGACTTCCACCCCGCCGCGAACGTCGCCAAGATGAGCGCCGGTCAGCCACTGGACGACGCCGACCGCGGGCCCTGGTTGCGTGCCCTCGCCGACCGTATCCGTCACTCCGTCGAGGCCGGCGAAGGTCTGGTGGTCGCCTGTTCGGCCCTCAGACGCGTCTACCGCGACCGGCTTCGCGCGGCCGCCCGCTCCCGGCTGTGGTGCCTGTACCTGGCCCTGGACCGGGACACGGCGTGGCACCGGGTCTCCCGGCGCACCGGTCACTTCATGCCCGCGCGGCTGGTCGACTCGCAGTTCGACACGCTGGAGCCCCTGGAACCGGACGAGCCCGGCATGACCCTGGACGCCACCGCCGACCTCCCGACGCAGCTCACCCGCGTCCGGGCCGCCGTCGGCCGCTCCGGCGAGCACCCGTCCCGCTGAGCGGCCGATCAAACAACCTCGTGTGCCCAGGGGTTACGCGAGCATTCATGTGAGGCAAGTCAGTACTGGAGGCAAGAACGGCAACGCCACCACCATCGCCTACTCCGGCGCGTTCACCTCGAAGGTCACCGCCGCCTCCGGCCGCACCCTGACCTTCGCCAACGACGGCAAGCAGATCACCAAATCACCGACAACACCGGCCGGTCCGCCACCTACACGTGGGTCCGGGGACGATCTGAAGACGTTCACCGACACCGACGGCAAGACCACCGTCTTCGACTACGACACCTCGCACCGCATGACGAAGGTGACCACCCCAGAGGGCCGCGAGACCCGCTTCACCTGGGACACCAACCGGCTCGCCTCGATCACCCGCGTCGTCGACAAGACCGCCGGAACCGGTGCCACCACCGCCTTCCGCTACCGGACATCATTCGCAGTGCTCCGCCTTCAGGCCGGGGGTGAAGCGAATCGTGTGGCTGCGACGCGGAGTGTCGCGGTCTCGTTCCGGCGGAGCCGGACGCGGCGCGCTTCGTGACGGTGACGGATCGTGCACATGTTCCCGGTGACGACGTGGGTTCGACTTACCTAGTGTGATGGTCATGCAGCTCCGGTACGCCTTCCGCGTGTACCCCGACGCCGCTCAGCAGGCCGCGCTGGCCAGGGCGTTCGGGTGTGCCCGCGTCGTGTTCAACGACGCCGTGCGTGCCCGCGAGGACGCCCGTAAGGCCGGGCGGCCGTTCCCGACGGCCGGGCAGCTGTCCACCTGCCTGATCACAGAAGCGAAACGGACGCCGGAACGGTCCTGGCTGGGTGAGGTGTCGGCCGTCGTCCTGCAGCAGTCCCTGCGGGACGCCGAGAGGGCGTACCGCAACTTCTTCGCCTCCCTCAAGGGTGCGCGGAAGGGCCCGAGAATGAGCCGGCCCCGGTTCAAGTCCCGCAAGGACGCCCGGCAGTCGATCCGGTTCACCGCCAACGCCCGCTGGAACATCACCGACAGCGGCCGTCTGAACCTGCCGAAGATCGGCGCGGTGAAGGTGAAATGGTCCCGCACCCTGCCCGCCACCCCCACCTCCGTCACCGTCATCAAAGACGCCGCAGGCCGGTTTTTTGCCTCCTTCGTCATCGACACCGACCCTGCCGCCGACGCGGCCCGGATGTCGGAGACCGACGGCAGCATCGGTATCGATCTCGGCCTCACCCACTTCGCGGTCCTCTCCGACGGCACGAAGATCGACTCCCCCCGCTTCCTTCGGCGCGCGGAGAAGAAACTGAAGAAGGCCCAGCAGGATCTGTCCCGCAAACAGAAGGGATCCAAGAACCGGGCCAAGGCCCGCCTCAAGGTCGCCCGCGCCCACGCCAAAGTCGCTGACGCACGCCGCGAGTTCCACCACCAGCTCTCCACGAAGCTGATTACCGAGAACCAAGGGATCGCCGTGGAGGACCTGTCGGTGGCGGCACTGGCCCGCACCAGGCTGGCCAAGTCCGTGCACGACGCCGGATGGTCATCGTTCATCAGCATGCTCCAGTACAAGGCGGAGCGGTACGGACGCACCCTGGTGAAGATCGGCCGGTTCGAGTCGACCTCCCAGACCTGCTCCACCTGTGGGATCAAGGACGGGCCCAAACCCCTGAACGTCCGGGAATGGACCTGTAGCGCCTGCGGCACCGTCCACGACCGGGACACCAACGCCGCGATCAACGTGAAGACGGCCGCCGGACTGGCGGTGACGGCCTGCGGAGCGCCGGTAAGACCAGGAGCAATCCCGGCACAGCGCGAAGAAACAGGAAGCCACGGATTCCCGACCCAACCCCGTGCCGCGTAGCGGCACAGAAACGGTCGGCAAGGCCAGAATCCTCGGGCTTCAGCCCGAGGAGCAAGTCAATACGACCCCCAACTCGGCCGCTTCACCCAGCCCGACCCCTCCGGCAAGGAGAGCAACCTCTACGCCTACGCCGCCGGCGACCCCACCAACAACGTCGACCCGCAAGGGTTGTCCTTCTTCGACGCGGTGGGCAAGGGATTCGACATCTATGACATAGGGAGCATGGCCAAGGACATCGACGAGCAACTACACGGACGCTCTCGCCACGGGAGTCGGAATGGCGGCCGACGCCACCGCGGAGGCCGGCTGCGGAGCGGTAGCCGCCGCCGTCAGCGCACCGACCGCAGGAGTGGGCGGACTGGCGGTCGGCGCCACCTGCTTCGGAGTTGGGTACGCAGCCGGTGAGTTCGGTGAGAAGGCTGCCAGCAGCGTCCTCAATTGATGGCGGGGCCACTCGTGAGAATAGGAGCTAAGGGAGCAGGGCAGGGAACCCCTAGCTTCTGGATCATCGCAATCATCCTTGTCGTGATTGTCGGGGGGCCTTCCTGGTGAGTAAGGCGCGTAAGAGGTAGCGCCTGTCTTCTCTCGGCTCCCCGCCGGGTCTTGGCACGGTTCACCGCCGGTCCGGACCCGGCTCTCAAGCTCTGAGTGTTCAGCCGCACGGCCGAAGGCGATGACTGGTGTCCGACGCCAATTCCGCTAGTGCCACATCGGGAGTACTTGCGAACACCCGCCCTGACGGCTCCGGCAGCGCTTCGGCGTACACCTACGAAGGATCGAACAACAATGACTCCCTCACGCACGGTAGCTTGACGTTCACCACCGCTGCGACCGGGACGACGCGTGAGAACGCCACCGGTTTCGTCCGCGAACCTTCGGGCACCTTGACCGCCATGACCTCCGGCGGGGCAAGCCAGTACTAGCTCACCGACGTCCAGGGCAGCGTCATCGACCTCGTCGACGCCGGCGGCAAGCGCACCGCCACCTACAGCTACGGCCCCTACGGCGAGGCCCGCACCACCACCGGCACCGACCAGCCCTACCGCTACACCGGCACCTACCTCGACCCGTCGGGCTTGTGCAAGACGGGTGCCCGCTACGACCCCCAACTCGGCCGCTTCACCCAGCACGACCCGTCGGGCAAGGAGAGCAACCTCTACGCCTATGCGGCCGGAGACCCCATCAACCACAGCGATCAGAGCGGTCTTCTGTCTTTTGACATAGGTGGAGAGGGATGCTTCTGGCTGTGCATCGGCGGCGGAGTAAGCATCAATGAAGACGGAAGCCTGCACCCGTATGTGCAGTTCGGCGCCGGCACTCCCGGACTCAGTGCCGATGCCAGCTTGGCGTCTGGCTCTGCAGACAGCGGCTGGACAGGCGAGGTGTCTTGTGGCGTCGGCCCGGCGGAACTCTCCGTTGCCACGGACGGATCCGAGGGAGTAGGAACGGGAGGAAGCTCGGGCAAATGCTCTGCATCGGCAAAGTACACATGGTGAAAAATAGACGGAGGGCGCAGTGACCCCACTATTGTTTCTTGCGAACAACCGCCCAGATGGGCCGTCCTGGTCACCTTTCCTTGCAATTGGAATGGTTGTCCTGTTCGGTATCGGTGCATTTGTTCTCTACGCGAGAAGCCGCCGCCGCAAATAAATCTCGCAGGGAGACGGCTGTATGCGCATTCTAGTCGGAATCATCATCGCGGTTATGGGCGTTGCCATTGCGCTTCTGGGGCCACGGTTCGGGAGAGAAGTTGGCTCACGGCCAGGGCGTCGCTTTGAAGCGTCGAACTCGCTTGCATTTCGTCTTGTTGGTGCGGCGATGTTGATTTTGGGGATCGTGTACGCCGCCGGGTGGTCAAGCTAGGATAAATTTACCGCCCGCATTTGGGCGCTTCGTCTGAAATTTGACAAGGCGCCCAAATTATCGCCTCCCTGGGAACACCACCGGTTTCGTCCGCGAAACCTCGGGCCTCGCAGCGGGGGCGGTCACGTTGGTGGCGCTCGCCTGACACGCTACTCATGCTTCTGCCTGTATCGCTCACCAGCCCGAAACGCTCTGGCCCGCATATGCCCGACCACCCACCACCACAGCAGAATCACCGGCGCGCAGAGCAGGGACAGCAGCATCGCCTTGCCCAGAGGGTGATTTAAGCCAAGCCGCAGATACAGCACGCCGACTATGTACAGACCGAGCGCGATGAAGACGTACTTCAGAGACTTCGTCTGGGTCATGAAACGCAACTACCCCTGTCTGCACAAGACATGGCAGGGTCACCCCCGGGAACCGGCAGTCCGGGAAGTAGAGGCGCGGTCGTTCCCTCAATATTGGTGCGACCGAGACACGATAGTGGTGGGCCTCAAAGCCAACATGGGGTGAGGCCCACCGCATCTCCCTCGTACCGGGCGATTGCAGCGCTGCGTCTGCCGCCCCTGAGGAGAGGGGCGAGCGGACTCGGACAGGTAGGTGCAGGTAAATTGTGGCAGCTAGCAGACGGTTATGGAGAGGGGTCCTGGATACCCGAAGGTTGGGAACTGTTCGTATTTCTCGGATCCATGACCGTGGTGGCAATCATCGTCGTTTGTCGCGCGTCGGCGCAAAAAATGAGGCCGAAGAATGAGAGAAGTTTCGGGAGGGCTGGTGAGAATCGTTGCCTTCAGGCGTGGTTGTCGGGGGTAGGAGCAAGGGCCTTGCGGTGACCACGCTGCTCGGCCTCGGTGCCGTCACGATCAATGTGGGCCAGGGCTCAGACCGGAACTAGGTGGTCATGGCCGACCCCGAGGGCAACGAGTTCGACGTCCTACGCACCCTGGCACCGCCGCACCACCAGCCTGGGGAGTAGAGACGCGGACGTTCCCGGTGGCGCCACCACACCCGCGCCGGTGGTTGCCCACTACGCCCGCGGCTGACCCGGATCCGTGGCGTCCAGCGCGGCCAGGACGGCCGGTACCGGGATGCGCCCGGAGGCGACAAGTTGCGCGCCGCCGTGGCGCAGGGCGGTGGCGAAGGGCGCGGCCCACAGGTTCTCGTAGACCAGGATCCCGGCGGAGTTGCCGGGTTCCAGGGCGGCCGCCGCCTCCTCGATGTCGTCCTGGCCCAGCAGGCCGGACCGGGCGCCCTCGAAGACGGCCAGGTCCAGAGCGCCGTCGCCGGTGAGATCGGCGATCTCCAGGCCGACCACGGATCCGTCCTGCTCCTTTCTGACGAACAGCAGATCGAGGATCCGAATGAGGCCGCGGTCCACCAGGTCGACCAGGAGCGGAAATCCCTCGCCGGTCATCCGGTTGCCGGGAAATTCGACGACCAGGTAGTCGATCGGTCCCATTGCGGCGGTCTCATCGTTCACGGCATCGTTCACGGCATCGCTCACAGCGTCACCCCTCGGCGGTCATGACATGAAAATCCCCCTGCCTCAGAATTCCATTGCATCACCGGACGCGAGCCGCCGCACCTCAGTGCGGTGACCGACCCGGAGGACCGACCCGAAAGACCGACCCGAAAGGCCCGGCCAGGTCGCGGGGCCGGATCCGCGCGGGTCTCCTGTGACCATGAGCAGCACACCCCCACCGGGCCCGGACGAGCCCCCCGAGGGCCCGCCCGGCGACCGGCCGTCCGGCTCGGCGCGGAAGCGCGACGGGCCGGACGAGCTGGACGAGCTGCGGCACCGGGTGTGGGCCCTGGAGAGCACCGAGCGGGCGCCGGCCACGCGGCACCACTGGTTCCGGTCGACGGGGTCCGCCCTGCTGATCCTCCTCGCCGCGCTGCTGTCACTGCTGGCCGTCGTCGCGGTCTGGGCGAACAGCATCGTGCGGGACACCGACCGCTACGTCGCCACCGTCGGGCCGCTGGCGAGCAACCCGGACGTGCAGAAGGCGGTCACCAACCGGGTCACCACGGCGGTCCTGGCGCAGATCGACGTGGAGGCACTGGTCAAGGAGCTGGAGAAGCTGGCGTCCCAGCAGGGCGCCCCGCCGAAGGCCGCCGCCCTGTTGGGCAACCTGAAGGGCCCGATCACCAGCGGACTGACGAGCCTGGTCAGCGACACCGTCGAGCGGGTGGTCTCCAGCAACGCCTTCGACACCCTCTGGGTGGACGCGAACCGCAGGGCCCACAGCGCGCTCGACGAGGCCCTCACCGGCGAGTCCGACTCCGTGGTGTCCGTCGAGAACGGCAAGGTCGCCATCGACGTCGGACCGATCGTCGCCGAGGTCAAGGACCGGCTGGTCAGCGCCGGGTTCGCACCGGCAGCCGCCATCCCGGCCGTGCACACCGAGTTCGTGGTTTTCGCCTCGAAGGACGTCGGCGAGATCAAGTGGTACCTGAGGGTGCTGGAGATCGTCGGCAGCTGGCTGCCCCTCATCGCCGTACTGATCGCCGCCGCGGGCGTCTACCTGGCCGTGCACCGCCGCCGGGCCCTGATCGGGGCCGCCCTGGCGGTGTTCGCCGCGATGCTGGTGCTGGGCATCACCCTCAGCGTCCTGCGGTCCGTCTACCTCGACCATCTGCCCGCCGGGACGTCCGAGGCCGCCGCCGGCGCGGTGTACGACGCGCTGGTGAAGTTCCTGCGCGCGGGCGTACGAGTGGTGGCCGCGGTGGCTCTGGTGACGGCCGCGGGCGCCTTCCTGGTCGGCCCGTCCCGGGGCGCCGTCCTCACCCGTACGGGCTGCCGCAAGTCCGTCGGCGCCCTACGCGACGTCTCCGTGTCGGCGGGATTGAGGCTGGGCCCGGTCGGCCGGTTCGTCCACCGCTACAAGCAGTGGATCGGCGGCGTGATCCTGGTGGTCGCCGCGATCGTGCTGTTCACCTGGACCTACCCGACCGTGGCGGTCGTGGTGTGGACGCTGGTGATCGTGCTGGTCGCCTTCGCGATCCGCGAGTTCCTGGACAGCGACGACACCCCCGACCAGCCGTCCGCCGCTACGCCGACCGCCTGACCGCGCGCCCCTGCCGGCGTGCGCTCACCCGGCGCCAGATCGCCCGCTGGCACCTGAGCGTGCCGGTGCCGACCAGGATCAGTACGACGATGTTGAGCAGCAGTTGGAGCAGCGAACCCCGGGCCTCGTCCCAGCTGGCGAACGCCACCGAGACCCCGATGTCGGCCGCCGCCGGAATGGTCGTCACCGAGATGAAGACGCCGAGCAGCGCGCTCGTGCGGGCCTCGGCCAGCGAGACGATGCCGACGATCCCCGCCAGCACCGCCACCACGGCGGAGAAGAAGTTCGGGGTGTTGATCAGATTCGAGACGGGCCTCAGCCCCAGTTCGAAGGCCTCCGGCTGGAGTCCGAAACCCCGCACGAGGAGAGCGAAGAGGAAGGTCGCGGCGACGGCCAGCGAGAACCCCACCAGCAGTGCCATGAGGCCCTGCCGGACACTCGGCCAGGCGCGCTGGTCGATACCGAGCGCGATGCTGGTGATGGCCCCGTACTCCGGTCCGACCACCATGGCCGCGACGATGAGGATCTGCGAGTTGGTGATGATGCCCACCGCGCCGATGAGCCCGGCGATGACCAGGAAGAGATAGAAGCTCGGGGGGTATCTGCCCCCGGACCGGATCCGGGCCTCCACCTGCTCCCACACGGGCGCACGCAACCGGGCCCCGAGCTCCTCGGCCCCGGTCCGGGCCGCACGCTCGGAGAACACCGTGTCCACCGGATCGAGGACGACGGAGCCACGGTGTTCCAGCCCGAGGTCCCGCAGCCCGCCCAGCACCTCGTTCGCGGCTCCGGTCAGCACGTCGCACTCGATCGCGTCACCGTCGGGATTGCGTACGGTGCCCGTGTGCAGGAGCAGGTTCAGGACGCACGGCTCGGCACCCAACAGGGCCATGGCGCGGTCCGTGAGGTCCGGCGGGCACACCGCCCGGACATGGATCATGTCCATCCGGACCTCCGCGGATCGGTGCGGTGCGCCGGCCGGTCGCCCCGGCAGTCGCCCATCCATTAACGAGGCGGCCCCCGGACCCGGCAACTCGGCGTGCGAGGACCCGGCGACTGCCGCAGGGTGGGGGCATGTGGTCGCCCAGCGAGCTGAGCGAGGCCGACTTCCGGCACCTCCACCGTCATCTGCGCGCCAAGGCCCCCGGCGGTGCCTCGCGCCGCGGCGCCCTGGCCAGGATCACCGGGGAACAGGTGCTGGCGGCCGTCCGCGAGGTGCGGACGGGACGTACGGTGTCGCTCGCCGCGCCCGTCGACACCCGTGGCGGCCCCGACAACGCCGACCCGGCCCGGCACCGGCTCACCGCTCCGGCTGACGGGCATCCCGGTTCCAGGGGCCTGGAATTCGCCCGGGACCGGTTCGCCATGAATGTCCACGGCGATGTGGACAGTCACCTCGACGCGCTGTGCCACGTCGTCTACGACGGCACCCTGCACGGCGGCCTGCCGGCGGCGGACGCGCTGTCGCCGGACGGCGCGAGTGCCCTCTCCGTCGACCTGGCGAGTGACGGCATCGTCGGGCGCGGGGTCCTCCTCGACATCCCCCGGCTGCACGGTGTTCCCTGGCTCGAACCCGGAACACCCGTGAAGACCGAGGACCTCGTCGCCGCGGAGGCGCGGCAGGGGGTCCGGGTCGGCCGGGGCGACATCCTCCTGGTACGGGTCGGACACCGCCGACGGCGGGAGGAACTGGGGCCCTGGGACGTCGCCGGCGCGCGGGCCGGACTCCATCCGACCGCCCTGGAGTTCCTGGCCGAACGGCAGGTGGCCGTGCTCGGCGGCGACGGCAACAACGACACGGCACCCAGCGCGGTACCGGGGGTCGCGTTCCCGGTGCATGTGCTCGCCGTGCACGCGATGGGACTGCATCTGCTGGACTACCTGCGGTTCGAGGACCTCGCGCCGCTCTGCGCCGAGGCAGGCCGCTGGTCCTTCCTCTGCGTGATCGCGCCGCTCCGCCTGCCCAAGGCGACCGGCTCCCCGGTCAACCCCCTCGCGATCCTGTGACACCCGGCCACTCGGCCACCCGGTCGGCCACCCGAACAGCCCAACTCGCCGGAACCAGCGCCCGGGGATACGTTGGGGATCGGGCCTGATGCGCCCATTTCAATCTTCTCGACCCTTTCAGGCTTTCTGGATTTTCAACCCCTTTTCAACGGATTCAACGGATTCAACGGATTCAACGGCAGGACCGGAGCACGTTCCGAGGACGGTGGCCGGCATGACCGACGCACTGCACTACGACGTCATCGTTATCGGCACCGGTGCCGGCGGCGGCACCCTCGCCCACCGGCTGGCACCCACCGGAAAACGGATCCTCCTTCTCGAACGCGGTGACTATCTGCCCCGCGAACGCGACAACTGGGAATCCGACGCGGTCTTCGTCAAGGGCAAATACCGCGCCCCGGAGTTCTGGTACGACAAGGACGGAAAAGAGTTCCCGCCAGAGGTCAATTACTACGTGGGCGGCAACACCAAGTTCTACGGCGCCGCGCTCTTCCGGATGCGCCCCGAGGACTTCGGCGAACTGCGCCACCACGACGGTGTGTCCCCCGCCTGGCCACTGAGCTACGAGGAACTGGAGCCGTACTACACGCAGGCCGAGCACCTCTACCTCGTCCACGGCCGGCACGGCGAGGACCCGACCGAGGGCCCCACCAGCGCCCAGTACGCCCACCCGCCGGTCCAGCACGAGCCGCGGATCCAGCAACTCAGCCACGACTTGGAGAAGCGGGGCCTGCACCCCTTCCACCTCCCCATCGGGGTCAACCTCACCCAGGACGACCGGGGCCGGGCCACCCACACCAGCGCCTGCATACGCTGCGACCGCGTCGACGGCTTCCCCTGCCTGGTCGGCGCGAAGTCCGACGCGCAGGTCATCTGCGTCGACCCCGCCCTCGAACACCCCAACGTCGAGATGCTCACCCACGCGGACGTGCGGCGCCTCGACACGGACCCGACCGGCCACAGTGTCACCTCGGTCGTCGCGACCGTGGGGGACGGCGACCCCGCCACCGTGGAGTTCAGCGCCGACATCGTGGTGGTCGCCTGCGGCGCCGTCAACTCCGCCGCCCTGCTGCTGCGTTCGGCGGGCGAACGGCATCCCCGGGGCCTGGCCAACAGCTCGGACGTGGTGGGCCGGCACTACATGCGGCACAACAACCTGGCCCTGATGGCCGTGTCCAGGGAACCGAACGACACCCGGTTCCAGAAGACCCTGGCGCTGCACGACTGGTACCTGGGATCCGACGACTGGGACTACCCCCTCGGCGGCATCCAGATGCTCGGCAAGTCCGACTCCGAGCAGATCCACGGCGAGGCACCCCGCTGGGCCGGGACGGTGGCCCCCGACATGCCGTTCGAGGTGCTCGCCCACCACGCGGTCGACTTCTGGCTGTGCGGTGAGGACCTGCCGCTCGCCGACAATCGCGTCACCCTGGACCGGGACGGTGGCATCCATCTGGCCCTCGACGAGAAGAACAACACCGCCGGGCTGACACGCCTGCGGCACAAACTGCAGGACATGCTCGGCCACTTGGGCATGCACGAGCACCATCTCCTGTCGCACAGCATCTACCTGCACAAGGGGATGCCCATCGGTGCCACCGCGCATCAGGCGGGCACGGTCCGCTTCGGCCACGACCCCGAAAGCTCCGCTCTCGACGTCACCTGCAAGGCCCACGACCTCGACAACCTCTATGTCGTCGACACGAGCTTCTTCCCGAGCATCGCGGCGGTCAACCCGTCGCTGACCGCCATCGCCAACGCCCTGCGCGTCGGCGACCACATCGCGGAGCGACTGCGCTGACCCGAGAAGGGCCACGAGGTACGCGTCGACGCCGCCCCCCCCCCGCCGGGCGGACAGCGGCTGAAGCACCCGGGAAAGGGAGACCGACATGGACCGCTACCCGCCCATCGCCGACCACGGGCTCGTCGGGGACCTGCAGACCGCCGCTCTCGTGACGTCCCAGGGCGTGATCGACTGGTTCGCGGCGCCGCGCTTCGACTCACCCAGTGTCTTCGCCGCCCTGCTCGACCACGACGGCGGCGGCTACTTCCGCCTCGCCCCGGACCACCCCGAGGGGACCTGGAGGCAGCTCTACTACCCGGACTCCGCCGCCGTGGTGACCCGCTTCATGTCACCCGACGGAGTCGGCGAGATCATCGACCACATGCCGGTCCAGCCGGGCCCGACCGCGACCGACCGGCACCGCCTGGTGCGCGTCGTACGCGCGGTACGCGGCACCGTACGCTTCCGCCTCGAATGCCGGCCGCGGTTCGACTACGCGCGCGCGGCCCACGAACTGGACCTGACCCCCCGCACCGCGACGTTCCGGGCGCCCGGAGCGACCGCCTACCTCCAGGGCGGCATCCCGTTCGAACGGGACGGGCAGGACGTCCGGGGCACCATCACCCTGAACGGCGGGGAGTCGACGGCCGTGGTGTTCACCGTCTGCGCGCCGGGCGGCGAGGCGCCACCGCCGCCCACCACCGAGCAGATCACCGAGGAGCTCTGGAAGGACATCGACTTCTGGCACAGGTGGGTGCGCGTCTCACGCTACCGCGGCCGCTGGACGGAGATCGTGCACCGCTCGGCCATCACCCTCAAACTCCTCACCTACGCGCCGACGGGCGCGCCGGTCGCCGCCGCCACCATGGGACTGCCGGAGCAGGTCGGCGGTGAGCGCAACTGGGACTACCGGTACACCTGGGTGCGGGACGGCTCCCTGTCGGTGCGGGCCCTGCTCGACCTCGGCTTCGTGGAGGAGGCGACCCGCTTCACCCACTGGCTCGGCGACCGCCTGGCCGCCCACGACGGACCGGACGGCGAACCCCTCCAGATCATGTACCGGGTCGACGGCGACCCCCATCTGACCGAGGAGATCCTGGACCACTTCGAGGGCTACCGGGGCTCCTCCCCGGTCCGGGCCGGCAACGCGGCCTCGGACCAGCTGCAGCTCGACATCTACGGCGAGGCCCTCTACGCGCTGGCCGAGGGCCGCCAGGTCGGCGAACAGGCGGGCTACCACGGGTGGAAGGGCCTGGCCGCCACCCTGGACTGGCTCGCCGACTCCTGGGACCGGCCCGACGAGGGCATCTGGGAGACCCGGGGCGGACGCAAGGACTTCACCTACAGCCGGGTGATGTGCTGGGCCGCCTTCGACCGCGGTCTCAAACTGGCCCACGAGTTCAGCAGGCCCGCCGACACCGCGCTGTGGACCCGGGCCCGGGACGCCATCCTCGAACAGGTCATGGAGCGCGGCTGGAACGACAAGGAGCAGGCCCTGGTCCAGCACTACGGCGGCAACGTCCTGGACGCCTCGCTGCTGCTCGCGCCCCGCGTCGGATTCCTGTCCCCGCGCAGCCCCGGCTGGCTCAACACCCTCGACGCCATGGACCGCGTCCTCGTCTCCGACAGCCTGGTCTACCGCTACGACCCCGAGGCCTCCCCGGACGGACTGCGCGGCTCCGAAGGCACCTTCAGCCTGTGCACGTTCCTGTACGTCGACGCCCTCGCCCGCGCGGGACGCCTCACGCAGGCCCGCTACACCTTCGAGAAGATGCAGACGTACGCCAACCACGTCGGCCTGTTCGCCGAGGAGATCGGCCCCAGTGGGGAGCAACTGGGCAACTTCCCGCAGGCCTTCACCCACCTCTCCCTCATCATGGCCGCTACGACGCTGGACGACGCTCTCGACCGGGACGCGGCCTGAACTCAGGGATTCCCGGCCCCTGCGGCAGTAACTCCGTGGTCACGAACGACACCACCGTGGCCAGCACGATCACCGGCACCGTCTCCGAGTTGCCCACCATGAGGACGACCAGCACCACCGTGCTGACGGGCAGCCGCAGCGCGGCGGCGCACGCCGACGCCATCCCCGCCGCCATCCCCGCCACGACACCCAGCCCCGGCAGCGGGGACAGCAGCACACCGACCGCTCCGCCCAGGAACAGGGAGGGGAAGGTCGGACCGCCGCGAAGGCTTCCCAGGCACAGCGTGTACCCGACGCCCTTGAACGCCAGCACCGCCACCAGAGCGCCGACCGACCACGCATGGGGGTCCTCGGCGAGTTGGTCCAGGGTGGTCTGGCCGGACAGGGAGACCTCGGCCGGCGAACGGCCGGTGACGACGGCGTAGAGCGCCGCGCAGCCCGCCGCGCCGAGCGCGCAGAGCACCGTGTTGGGCAGCGGACGCACCGACACGAAACGCGCCGTGATCCGTCCGCCCACCATGATCCAGTGGACGGCCGCCCCGATGACGAGCGCCATCAGCGCCGACCACACCACGGCCCCGGTGTCGAGCAGGGGCGGAGGGGGCAGCCCGATGTCGAGGCTCCCGGTCTTCAGCCCGGTCCAGTGGCCGAAGCCCGTGAACACGATGGCGCCGATCCCGCTGGACAGCAGCGCGGGAAGCATCACCGCGAACAGCTGCGGCCCGCCTACTCCGGCCACCTCCATGAGGATCACGGCCGCCACCAGCGGACTCCCGAAGATCGCGGAGATGGCTGCCGCGGCCCCGGCGGCCCCGAGCAGCGCCGTGCTCGCCTCGGTCGCCGGAGCGCGTACGAGGTCCCGGAAGACCAGCGCCAGACCACCGCCGAGCGCGATCAGAGGCGCCTCGGGTCCGAGTACGGCGCCCAGCGGCAGGCTGGCCAGCGCGGCGACGGCCACGCCGGGGACAGCGGCTTTCGACGCCCCGCCGGAGTGCAGGCCGGCCGCCGGAATGTGTCCTCCTCGGCCCGGGAAGCGCAGCACGACCAGGGCGACGACGGCACCTGACACCACCGCCAGGGGAAGGGGCCACCACCACGGCGGATCCGTCCACCCGAGATCGTGCGGCCAGTCCACCCAGATCAGGTTCTCCAGCTCATGGAGCAGGACGAGGAACCAGAACGCGAGCAACGACACCGGGATCCCGATCAAGCCGCAGAACACCAACGCCCGCCGGTACTCGGGCCGGCGCAGCATGTTCCGCAACTGGTCGGCCTCCTGCGGCTGGTTTCCCGGAGCGGTCCCAGCCTCTCCGGGCTTCTGCTCGGTGATGGCAGTTCTCCTGAGTCGGCTGTGTCGGTGGTGTCGGCTGTGTCGGCTGTGCCTGCCGGGTCCGCGGGGAGGTGATCAGGCCGGTGGCAGCGCGAGATTACCCACCGGATCGCCCGATACCACTCCGAGCGCCGCCACAACGCCCCAAACCACTCCGGATGGACGCGTGGTGCAGGGGGTGCGCCGATCCGGGGTACTCGGCTCACCGTCCATGGCCCCCCATCGACGGGTCCGCTGTCCGGGCCCGTCACGATCCGAGGAAGGCGAAACCATGAGCACAGTGAAGGAAGCGGTCGAGGTCGCCGTCCCGATCCGTACCGCGTACAACCAGTGGACCCAGTTCGCGGAGTTCCCGAAGTTCATGGACGGCGTCGAAGAGGTGCGTCAGCTCGACGACACCCACAACCACTGGACCACCAAGGTCGGCGGCGTGCGGCGCGAGTTCGACACGGAGATCGTGGACCAGCTCGCGGACGAGAAGATCGCCTGGCGCACGACCGGCGGCGACGTCAAGCAGATGGGCATGGTGCGCTTCCAGAGCGTGGACAACCTGCACACCCGCGTGGAACTCATCATGGACATCGAGACGAGCGGACCGGCGGAGAAGGCCGCTGACCTGCTCGGAGTGATGGATCGGCAGGTCAAGGGCGACATGCGGCGCTTCAAGGAGTACATCGAGGCGCGCGGCGGCGAGTCCGGTTCCTGGCGCGGCCGCGTCACCCCGGGCTGAGGACCGCCGCGGGACTCCCCCAGGGGGCTTTGCTCATCCTTTACCATGGGTGCGAACGTCGTACCGACATCGCATCGACGTCGTACCGAGTGTCGTACCGAGAAGGAGCCGTAGTACCGCAATGGGTGAGCCTCCCAGTACCAGCCGTGCCACACCCCGTCGGCCGCGTCCCGCGGTCACTGAGGAATCGGGGGTGGCACGGTGACCGAGATCCTGCTGCTCCTGTTGGCCCTCCTGCTCACGCTGGCCTGCGCGGTGTTCGTCGCGGCCGAGTTCTCCCTGACCACCCTGGAACGCGGTGACCTGGAGCGGGCCGTCGAGGCGGGTGAGCGTGGCGCCGAGGGCGCGTTGAAGGCCGTACGCCGGCTGACCGTCCAGCTCTCCGGCGCCCAACTCGGCATCACCGTCACCTCGCTGGTCATCGGCATGCTCGCCGAGCCGTCGCTGGCGGCGCTGCTGCGCGGCCCGCTGGCGGCGCTCGGCCTGGGCGGCGCCGCCTCGTCGGTGGCGAGCGTGCTGGGCGTGGCCCTGTCCACCGTGGTGCTGATGGTGGTGGGCGAGCTGGTGCCGAAGAACTGGGCGATCTCCCGGCCGCTGCCCGTCGCCAAGGTGGTCGCCGGACCGCAGCGCGGCTTCACCGCCGCCTTCGGCCCGTTCATCCGGCACCTGAACAACACCGCGAACCTGTTCGTACGACGCTTCGGCCTGGAGCCCGCCGAGGAGCTGGCCTCCGCGCGCGGCCCCGAGGAACTCGTCGCGCTGGCCCGGCACTCGGCCGCCGAGGGCGCCCTGGAGGCGGACGCCGCCGAGCTGTTCGTCCGCACCCTGCACCTGGGCGAGCTGACCGCGCAGAACGTGATGACCCCGCGCGTCGACGTCAAGGCACTCGAAGCCCACGCCACGGCCGCCGACGCCGCCAACCTCACCCACGCCACCGGCCTGTCCCGCTTCCCGGTCTACCGCGACACCCTGGACGACGTCGTCGGCACCGTCCACATCCGCGACGTCCTCGCCCTGGAACCGGACGAGCGCGCCGTCACCCCGGTCACGGACCTCGCCACCGAGCCCCTGCTGGTGCCCGACAGCCTGCCCGCCGACCGGCTCCTTGAGCGGCTGCGGGCGATGCGCACCATGGCCGTCGTCATCGACGAGTACGGCGGCACCGCGGGCGTGGCGACCATGGAGGACATCGTCGAGGAGGTCGTCGGCGAGGTCCGCGACGAACACGACCCGCTGGAGATCCCCGACCTGCTCCCGACCGTCGCCACGGCGGACGGCCGGGCGGTGTGGGAGGCGGACGGCGGCGTCCGCCTCGACCAGCTCACCGGCATAGGACTGACCGCGCCCGACGGGCCGTACGAGACCGTGGCCGGGCTCATCGCCACCCGCCTCGCCCGCATCCCGGTCAAGGGGGACACCGTCGACCTCGGCGGCTGGCAGCTCGACGTCCTGGGCGTCGAACACCATCGCGCGGACCGGATCCGCATCGTCGAACCGGCCCGGGTGCCGGCCCAGGTGGGGGAGGAGTCCCGATGACCGTCCTGCAACTCGCCGTCGGCGCCCTGACACTGCTGACCAACGCCTTCTTCGTGGGCGCCGAGTTCGCCATGATCTCCGTACGCCGCGGCCAGATCGAACCGCGCGCCCAGGAGGGGAACAAGCGGGCCCGGATGACCCTGTGGGGTCTTCAGCACATCTCCGCGATGATGGCAACCGCCCAACTCGGCATCACCGTCTCCTCGTTGGTGCTGGGCGCGGTCGCCGAACCGGCCATCGCGCACCTGCTGGAACCCGGCTTCGAGGCGGCCCGCGTTCCGGACGGCCTGGTGCATCCGATCGCGTTCGTCATCGCGCTCACCGTGGCGACGTATCTGCACATGCTGATCGGCGAGATGATCCCGAAGAACATCGCGCTGGCCGCGCCCGTCCCCACCGCGCTGCTGCTCGGGCCGCCCCTGGTGGCCCTCACCCGGGCCCTGAAGCCCGTCGTCTTCGGCATCAACGCCTTCGCCAACTCGCTGCTGGGGCTGCTGCGGGTCGAGCCGAAGGACGAGGTGGAGTCCGTCTTCACCGACGACCAGCTCGCCCGCATGGTCGTCGACTCCAGCGAGGCCGGACTGCTCAGCCAGGCCGACGGCGAACGGCTGCGCGACGCCCTGGAACTGGGCACCCGCCCGGTGGGCGAGATCCTCGTCCCCGCGCAGCGGATGCGCACCGTCGGCCACACCGTCACCCCCGCCGAGCTGGAGCGGACCGCGGCCGACGCCGGCTACTCCCGCTTCCCCGTCACCGGCCCCGGCAACACCCTGCTCGGCTACCTCCACATCAAGGACACCCTCGGCGTCACCGACCGGGACCGGCCGTTCCCGCGCACCGCCCCGCACCCGGTCACCCGGGTCCGCATCGACACCCCGCTGGACGACACCCTCACCGCCCTGCGCGCCGACGGCAGCCACCTGGCCGCGGTCACCGGCGAGTCCGGCGCGGTCCTCGGCTTCGTGACCATGGACGACGTCCTGTCCGAGCTGGTCGGACCGGCTCCGGCCAGGGTCTGAGCGAGAGGTCGCCCGCCCTGCGGACAGGGGAGAGGCCCCACCCCCTGTTCCGGGGTGGGGCCTCTCCAGTTCGCGCGGCCCGGTCGGGTCCGGTCAGGGCTGGACGGGCTTGCCGCGTCCCCACGCCCAGGCCAGACGGTCGGCGCCGGACTGGTTGGTGGTGGCGAGCCAGGGGCGGTCGGCGGGACCGGTGAGGGTCTGCAGGGAGTACGTGTCGTCGGTCCGCAGGCCCGGCCAGTACACGGAGCCCATCTTGAGCTCGCGGAAGGTGTCGGTGACGGCCTGGACGTAGTTGACGAAGTTGTTGGAGGGGTCCGGCTTGTTGTAGTCGAGGCCCGTGGTCATCGGGGCGCCGAACTCGTCCGCCACGGTCCGGTTCGCGCAGTCGCCGATGCGCACCTTGAGGTCGTCCACCCACTGGTCGTAGGTGGCGTAGTCCTTCCAGAACCCGTAGTGGTGCAGGGACAGGTAGGTGCCCTTGAGGCGGGGGTCGGCGCAGACCGAGGTGACGTGGTCGTTGTAGCCGGCGCCGCTGACGAAGACCCGGTCGCGCGGGACCGACGGGTAGGTCGCGAGCCACTTCGCGGCCATGTCGGCCCACTGGGCGTCGGTGTAGCCGTGCGGCTCGTTCATCGGCTCGAAGTAGACGCGCCGGTCGTTCTTGTAGGCGTTGACCACGGTCTTCCACATGGGCCAGTAGGTGGCCTCGTCGTCGATGAAGCCGTCCTTCTGCGCGCCGGTGCCCTCCCAGTAGGACACGACGACCTTGAAGCCCTGGTCGGAGGCCGCGTCGATGACCCCGCGGTACGACTTCCAGTAGGAGCCGTTGACCGTGTACGGGTTGATCGGCAGCCGCACGGTGTTGGCGCCGAGGTTGGCGCGGAACGCCGCGATGATCCGGGTCGCCTTCGCGTACGTCTGCTTGTAGCTGTCGGAGAGCGACAGGCCGGACAGGACGACCGGGTCGTCGGCGTAGTTGTCGCGCGGGTCGGCCCAGTTGACGCCCTTGAACTGGGTCGGGTCCAGGCGCGGCGTGGCGGCGGAGGCGGGGCTGCCGGCCAGGGTGGTGCCGCTGACCGCGGCGATCGCGACGGCCACGAAGACGGCACGCAGCCGGGGGGTGCGGGTTCTGCCAGGGGTCTTGCGCATCAGCTTGCCCTTTCAGGAGATGGCGGCTCGGCGCGTGAGGGGAGTCTGCGCGTAGGGGAGCGGCCGTCGATGGCGCTGCGGTGTTTGCGTAAACATGCTCGAACAAACGATCGGTGTTTACGTAAACATCGTGGCGCCGGAATCGTGGCATCCGGCTCCGTGCGCGTCAAGGTTTCCGGCGCGTAACGTCTCTCGCCCTCCGGCCGGAGCGTCCGACGGGACAGGAGTCAGCCGGGGGCGCGAGGGGTATGCCGGGGGCAATGGGATCGAAGACGAAGCACCGCCGGCCTGCCTCCACGGGCACGATTCCCCTCGCCTCGGCGAGGACGAGGCTGGTCGCATCGGGTGCGGGGTGGCACACCCCGTCCCCGTCGAAGGCTTGAGGAGGGCGTCATGAACCGTCAGATCCGCGTGCGTGTCAGCCGTAGGCCCGCCGCTCCACGCGACATGAAGATCGACCGCAGGACGCCTTCCGGGCGGCTGCTGCCGTACTGATCCCGTCGGCGGCGCCGGGAACGACGCGGCCACCGAGCCCGAGCTCGGACTCAGTGGCCGCGGCGGGCGATCGCCGTTTGTAAGGCCGCGCGGACTTCCGCGGGGGGCGGTGCGCCGTCGCTTGCGGTGCTGGCCGTGACCGCCGCGGCGACCGTGCGGAGTTTGGTGTTGGACAGCTGGGAGGTCTGCCGCAGGATCGTCCACGCCTCCTCGGACGTGCAGCCCTGGGTGGCCATGAGGATGCCCCGGGCCTGGTCGATCACCGGGCGGGAGGCGATCGCCTGGCGCAGCTGCTCGACCTCTTCCTTCAGCAGCCGTAGCTGCTCGGCGCGCTCCAGAGCCACCGCCGACGAGGACGAGGGGTGCGATGTGGTGGCGCGCGTGGCGTGCAGCGGGTCGGTGGTGTCCAGGCCGGCCAGTTCCAGGATGCGGCGCGGCTGACCGTCCCAGTTCGCGGTCGCCACCGGAACACCGTGCAGCTCGGCGTAGTCGCCGAGTGTCTCCAGGAACTGCAGTCCCGCGGTGTCCATGAAGACCACCCCGGTCATGTCCAGCTCCACCAGGCCGACGCCGGCCGGCAACTCGGCCAGTTTCCCGGCCAGGACGTCCGCGCACCCGCGGACCAGTTCTCCTCGTGGAGTGAGCACGGCTCGGCCCGCGTCCACGCGACTCTCGATGAAGAGAGCGTCCGCTCGCCCCTCGAGAGGTGTGTGTGCCGCTGAGGTCATGTCCCCGCCTTGTAGTTCACGGACGGTCTTCATGGCGTAGCCTGCCCCCTCATCACCGGACCGGTTTTCGGCGGGCGAGGGGGTGCTGAAGGTTCGCCTGCCCACCGTACGGTGGGCTACACACCTTCTTCGGATTGTCAGGGAGCGGCGTGGGTATGTGCGTTCCGTCCGGGAAGAGTGGGGAGACGGTGTGGGAATCCGGTACCGGGCACCGTCCGGGGTCGTTGCGGTGGCGCCTGAGCTGACGGTGTCACCGCTGACCACGCGCAGTGGGCTGCGCGTGTCGGGAGAAGTGGGCCTGGCGACGCACGAAGTGTGGGAACGTGCGCTGAAGCAGGCCGTGCGCGAGGACGGGGATGTGTACTACCTGGAGTTGTCCGCCGTGACGTTCGTCGATGTCGCGGGCGTCGGGGTGCTGGCCGCCGTCGCCCAGGAACTGGGGGACGGACGGCGGATGGTGCTGCACCGGCCGCCGCCGGCCCTGCGACGCGTGCTGGACATGTTCTGGCCCGACCTGACGTCGATCGAGGTGGCGAAGTCATGAGTTCCGTGGCCCAACCCTTCGAGCCGACCCGTCCCTTCCAGCCGGTCGAGCCCCTCGACACCAACGGCCCTCCCGGCGCCGCCGAGCCCTTGGACCACGCGGATCCCCTCGATCCCGATGGGCCCCGCGACCCCTTCGTCCACCCGGCGTTGTTCTACGGCGACGAGCGGGAGTACCTCGCGGGCACCGTGTCCTTCGTCCGTGAGGGACTGCGGGCCGGCGACCCCGTGGCGGTCGCCGTACCCGGGGACAATCTCGCCCTCATCCGGGACGCACTGGGCGCCGACGCCGACGCGGTGCGCCTGCTGGACATGACGGAGGCCGGCCGCAACCCCGGCCGGATCATCCCCGGCGTGCTGCGCGCCTTCGCCGACGCCCAGCCGTCCGGCCGCCGGGTGCGGATCATCGGCGAGCCGATCTGGGCGGGCCGCAGCGACACCGAGTACCCCGCCTGCGTCCAGCACGAGGCGCTGATCAACGCGGCCTTCACCGGCCGCACGGTGAGCATCCTGTGTCCCTACGACACCCGGCGCCTGGCCCCGCAGGTCATCGCGGACGCGTACGCCACCCACCCCACCGTCATCCACGGGGGCACCGGACCAGGGGCGGGCAGCGAAGCGTACGACCCCGACGGCGTCGTCGCCCGCTACAACGAGCCGCTGGCGCTCGTCGAGGACGTGCCCGCCTTCGCCTTCGACGCGGAATCGCTCTCACACGCCCGGCACGTCGCCACCGACGTCGCCGCCCAGCTGGGCCTGACCGGCGTACGGCTGCAGGACCTCGCGCTCGTCACCGCCGAGCTGACCACCAACAGCGTGGTGCACGGCGGCGGTTCGGGCGCGCTCAGGGTGTGGGCGCAGGACGGGAACGTGCTGTGCGAGGTGCGTGACAAGGGGCGGCTGACGGATCCGCTGGCGGGCCGCCGTCCCGCCTCCCGCGACCAGCGCGGCGGCCGGGGGCTGCTCATGGTCAACCTCGTGTCGGACCTGGTGCGGGTGCACATGGGGGCGGACGGCACCACGGTGCGCTGCTGGTTCGCCCTCTGACCGCAGGTCGGGTGGGGGATCCGTCCGTGGCTCAGGAGGCCAGCGGGTTCAGGACCAGGGGCTCGACCTTGCCCTCCAGCATGTAGCCGAGGCCCTGGACGGCGCACACGTCGGGCCGATCGGCGATGTGCACCGGCACGCCGGTGGCCCGCCGCAGCATGTGGTCGAATCCCGGCAGCAGGGCACTCCCGCCGACCATCATGATCCCGCGGTCGGTGAGGTCGGCCACCAGGTCGGGCGGGCAGTCCCGCAGCACCCGGCCGATGCCGTCCAGCACGGCGGTCAGCGGGGTCTCGATCGCGTCGCGGACGGCGGCGGTGTCGACCTGGACGGAACGGGCGAGACCGGTGGCCACGTCCCTGCCGTGGATCTCGGTCAGGGCCGGGCCCTGCGAGGTCAGGCCGTTGCCGGAGAGGGCGAGTTGCAGCGGCCGCACGGACTGGCTGGGCAGCATCAGTTCGTGATGGTGCCGCAGGTGCTGCACGATCGCGTGATCCACCGCCTCCCCGCCGACGGGAATGCGCTCGGCGGTCACGATCGACCCGAGGGAGAGCACCGCGACCTGGGTGGCGGCCGCCCCGCACATCATGATCATGGTCGCCTCGGGCTGTTCCACCGGCAGTCCGCAGCCGACGGCGGCGGCGAGCAGCGTGTCCACCAGCTCCACCCGCCGCGCGCCCAGCCCGACGAGCGTCTCGATCGTGGCGCGCTGGGCCAGCGGGTCGGCGTCGTGCGGGGTGCAGGCGGCCGCCCGCAGCCGGGGCTTGCGGCGCAGGGCGCGGCGGACCTTGTCGCCGAGCAGGTGCCGCAGCATGCGCTGCGCCATCTCGATGTCGATGACCGTGCCACCGGAGACGGGCCTGACGACGCGGATGTAGTCGGGAGTACGGCCCGTCATCCTCTCCGCGAACTCGCCGACCGCGATCAGCGCGCCGGTGCGGGTGTTCATGGCGGCGGCGGACGGCTGGTCGACGACGAGCCCGGCCCCCTTCACGTACACCCGCGTCCTCGCCGCACCCAGGTCGACGGCGAAGTGGCAACGGCGCAGCTGCTCCAGACTGGCGGTCATGGCAGATCCTCCCGAGAGCACAGACCGTGGGCCGCCGAGCGGCGGTCTCTTATGGCATCGTGCGGCGGGCGTGGGAGGCGGCGCGCCTTGTGGTGGGCCGGGCGGGGGGCCGCTGAATGGGGGTTTTGGCCGCCATGTCTGGTGTAAATCCGCCACGGGGGGTCGTGTCAGAGTGAGCGGGCGGCTTCCAGGAGCCTCGCCAGAGAGGGGACGGTGATCTTGCAGCCGGCCTCGCGCAGGTTCTGGTCCACGGTCGAGTTCCGGGCCAGGCCGATGAAACGGAGCCCGATGTGCTGGGCGGCGCTGAGCTCGGCGACCGTGGAGCCGATCAGCACGCCCGTGGCGGCGGGAGCGTCGCGGGAGCGCAGGGCGCGCAGGAGGCTGTCGGGGTGCGGCGTCAGCAGGCGCAGGTCGTCGGCGCGGCCGTGCACACCGGAGAGAGGCAGACGGTACGGCTCCAGGTACCGGTGGACGGCCTGTTCGCAGACGTCCGTGACTACCAGGACGCGGCGGCCCGCGCCGTGCAGGGCGCGTACCAGGGCGGGGGAGTTGTGGGTCGTGGGCGCGTCCGGGACAGCCCGCAGCTCGATCCGGTCGAGCTGGTCTCGCAGTGTCGGACCGAGCCGGTCCTGGGCGAAGGCACGCAGGACGTCCAGCGGGTGCACGAACACCTCCCGCCCGGCGCCGTCGACGGTGGGTAGCGGGCGGCCCGCCAGCGCGTCCTCGGGGTCGCGGTGCTCGGCGAGCACGGAGAGCAGTTCGAGCGCGGCCTCCCGGGCCGTCCGCGCCGAATACAGGCGGGTGACGGGTCCGTCGAAGCCGAGCAGCACCGTCTCGGTCTCGCCGAGGACCTCGGACAGCGGGCGCCGGGCGGGCGCCTCCCGCTGCGGCACGGGAGGCGATGAGCCCTCCGGCGCCAACTGCACCGAGCACGACACCGACAGCCCCGGCACCGGCCACGCTGTACGCAGCCCGGAGTTCACGGCTCGCTGGGCCGCGCCCGCCCGGCGCAGGGGATGGCGTCGGGTGATCCGGCCGGCCGCGAGAAGCAGATGGTCGAGCAGGGCCTCGGAGATCCGGGGCACCTCGCCGTGCACGAACTCGACCGGGTCGTCGACATGCCAGGACAGCTCCACGGCGGCCTGGAAGGCACCCTTGCCGGAGCTGGGCAGGGACACCTGGTGGATGGCCTGGTGGGTGGTGAGGTCGACCTCGTAGTACGTCGTCGCCCTGGGCGGGTGCGTGCCGTGCGGACGGGCCGGGTTGAGGAGGGTGAGGGGCCCGTCGGGCTGCGTGTGGACGATGGCGGTCCGGCCGGGCGCCGGGATGCCGAGGCCGTGCAGATCGTGGGTGATCAGGGGGCCCCGGACCAGGTCGCGGTCATCGGTCCGGGGCTGCGACGGGGCGAGCGAGCAGTACCAGGCAAGCGGCGGGGCGGGCCGTGGACCGCTGCCGTGCAGCGGCTGGAAGCGCTGGGTGCCGAGGGCGGCCGAACTCGCCGCGAACTGTTCGTACAGGGTGGGCGGGACGACGACCAGAAGGTCCGAGGGCGTGCGTTCCTGGAGAGCGGCCACCTCGGAGGGCGGGATGGGGTAGTCCCAGAAGGTCACCCGCAGCGGCGGTGGATCGGACAGTCTCGTGAAGACGTCGGCGAGCCCGCGCAGGACGGCGACCAGGACGGGGAGCAGGTAGGTCCCCGGGTCGGCGCGGACGAGGTAGCCGTTGTCGCGGACGCGCACGTCGTGCTGGTGGGTGACGCCGGTGCCGCGGGACAGGAACTCGTGCACCGCGTACTCCAAGGAGATACGGGCCTCCGGATGTCCGCTCAGGTCGTCGCTCTCGAAGAGGATCGTGGGACGCGGGGTGGTCGCGGCATCCAACTGGGCCAGTTCTTCGGTGAGTCGGTCGCGCAGGGTGCGCAGGCGTACGCGGGCCGCCTGCGCGGCCGGGCCGGGCACGCCGTCGAGAGGGTCGCCGTGGAAAAGCTCCAGGGCCTGACGGATCCGGGTGTGTCGGAGCTCGGGGGACTGATCGGGGTCGCGCCGGCTGAGCGTTTCGCACTGGTCCACGTCGATGTGCTGGTCGGCCGCGTGCAGCGCGTACCCGTCGGCGAGGGCGACGACGCCGCCGGGGGCGACCAGCCACCGGACCTGCGCGGCCAGGGAGTCGATGACACGCGCTGCCTCGCCGCCCGCGGGCGGGTCGTCCCACAGGCCCGCGGCCAGCTCGGTGTAGGTCAGGCGTCGGCCGTGCCTGAGGAGCAGCATGCACAGCAGAGCCTGCACCTCGGGCGCCGGCGGTGTCAGGGGCGAGCCCTGGTGGCTGATGCGGACGTCGCCGAGCAGGGCGAACCGGTAGGACTCGGAGGGCTCGACGTCCGCGAACGCCTCAGCCGCGACGCGGGCGGGTTCGCGCAGCACGCCGTCGGCGATCCGCTCCACCAGCTCCTGGTGCTCCGGCGGCGTCCCCACCACCCGTTGGGCCATCTCCTGGAGCATGCTGTCGAATGCGCGGTAGTCCCCGTCCTGGTCCAGGCCCTGGGACTGCTCGCCGAGGGCGAACCGGCTGATCAGCACGGTGCCGTCGGGTCGCAGCAGCAGCCCCAGCACGCCCCGCTGCCCGCGCACCAGTCCGCGGGCGTGCAGGGTCGCCAGCCCGGCCACTCCCTGACGGGCGAGGCGGGCGAACATGTCGAACGGCAGCCGGGTCCGGTCCCCCTCCACCACCTCCCGCAGCGTCACGCCGTCCACGAACTCCGCGACCAGATAGGGCTTCTGGCCGTCCACGCCGAAGTCCAGCACCCGCACCACGTACGGACTGTCGACCTCGGCCAGCGCGGCGGCCTCCCGCAGGAACCGCTCCCGATGCCGCGCCGCCTGCTCCGGATGCAGATGCACGACCACCCGCTCCCCGGTCCGCTCGTCCACGGCCTCCCACATCCGCTGACCCGGGCCACGGTGCCCGACGAGCCGGTAGCGCCCCGCGACCACCTGCTCCGGCCCGCCGGCCCCCAGCCGCCGCACCGTCTCCTCGCTGACCGTCGCGAACACCGATCCGGCGCCCGAGGAACCGCCGCCCGCCCCCGTCGCCGCCCGGAACTCCCCGGCGGCGAGTCCCGCCCGCTCGTCGATCAGTCCGCCGACCCGCGCCAGGAACTCCCGCGTACGGCCCCGGGCCGTACGCGGCAGTGAGCGCAGCAGCAACTCCCGCACGCCCTGCCTGAACTCGTAGGACCCCGGGGGCCCTGGCACGGCACGCAGCATGCCGCTGAGGATGACCTCCGCGAGATGCTGCGGGCGTGGGTCCCGGTCCACCGCGCGTTGGACCAGGCGCATCACCGGCACGGAGGGCACGGCCAGCGCGAGATGGCCGGCCAGGCGGAACGCCTCCGGGGACGCGGTCGCGCGGAACCGCAGCACCAGGTCCCGAGGGTCCGACTCGGTGATGTCCGGGGCCGGTTCGGCGGGGCGCCCCGGAAGGTCCGACAGCCAGGCCGCCGCTCCCGGGAACAGTCCACTGCCGGGGTCGGCGAGCAGCGCCGCCCAGTTGGCGAGCCAGGGCGCGCCCGGCTCCAGGACCGGGAGCGGGACGGCGGAGGTGGGTGGTCGCGGGGTCCCGGGGTCGTACGGCGTGAAGGTGAGCGCGCGGGAGGGAGCCGCCGAGCCCGGAGGCATCAGCAGGCCCGGTTCGGCGGGCAACGCCGTGCTGGACCACAGGTGTTCGGGAAGCGGCTGGACCACGGCCAACGGCATACGGGCCGCCCAGTGCCGCAAGGTGCCGTGCCAGCGCATGCCGGCCTCGCCCGGACGCCACTGCGGGCCCATGCAGTCGCTGACGACCAGGGTGACCGTGCGGCCGTCATCGAGGTCCGGGACCTGGTGGGCTCGGCCGTCGGGGCCCGCCGCGTGCAGGGTGACCGTGCGGAAGATGCCCGACTGAGCGAGAACGGCGTGCAGTTCGCGGACAAGGGGGCTCCAGACCGGCATGGTGGGACCGGTGTCATGCACGAGATTCAGGCGCAGCCAGCGGTCCGGGGCGGGACGCAGCACCGGCATCCAGGCCTCGGGGCGCGCGCCCAGCCGGGCGATCCGGTCGGCCGTCGCCCGCTCGTCCAGGACACGAGCCCGTTGTGAGGGCACCGTGCGTTTCAGAGGTCGCAACGCGCGCTGGAGCGCCAGGGGATGGTGCAGCATCGGCGGCGCGGGGGCGAGGAGGTGGGTGCCCCCGCTGTTCGACCCGGGGGCCGGTGTCGCCGGGGTGGGCAGGAGCAGCGGGACCCGGCCGTCGGGGTGTGTGGCGGGGGAAGTGTCCGGCGGCCGCGGGGGCAGTTCGGGCGCGGGCCGGGGCGGAGGCACGACGGCGGGGGCGTCCGGTGCCGGGCGCGCGGGCCGGGGTTCCCCTTCCGACGAGGTCGGTTCGCCCCCCGCACCATCCAACCGCCCGGCCAGCCACAGCAGTTCCGCGAGTTCGCGCGGCGTCGGCTCCGTCGATCCCGCGGCGGCGGTCAGTACGGCGGACAGCCGGGCGACAGGAGAGGCGGCACCGGTGCCGCTCATGGCACCCGAGTCACCCGTGTCGCCGGTGTCTCCGCCGGTCGCCCCTTCCGCCCCCGTTCGAGAGCCCTCCCGCTCAGAACCCATCGCCGTCCGCCGCCGCGCTGAGATATGGCATCAACTGCTCGGCCAGCTCGTCCCGGGAGCCGGAGTCGAGGCCGGCGACTCCGGTGAGGTAAATGGCGTTCAGGAGCTGGTCGGTGGCCAGCTCGCCGCTGCCCGAGCGTTCGAGGAAGCGGGTGATCAGGGACTCGGCCTCGCCGTCCGGGGTGCCGAGGTGGGCGCGGACGATGTCGGTCAGCCGGTCCCGGTCGGGACGGCGCAGCCGGAGGCGGACGCAACGGCGGAGGAAGGCGGGCGGGAACTCGCGTTCGCCGTTGCTGGTCAGGACGACGAACGGGAACGCTCGGCAACGGACCCGGCCGCGGGTGAGGGTGACGGGGCTGTCCGTGCCGTCGGCGAGGACCTCGGCGCTGCCGTCGTCGGTGGAGTGACGGGCGGCGCGGACCAGTTCGGGGATCTCGTACTGGCCCTCTTCGAGGACGTTCAGGAGGTCGTTGGGCAGGTCGAGATCACTCTTGTCGATCTCGTCGACCAGCAGGGCACGGGGGCGCCCGTAGGGGAGCAGGGCCGTGCCGAGGGGGCCGAGCCGGAGGTGGTCCTCCACATCGCCCCGGCCACGGTGGTCGCCTTCCGGTCCCGGCCGGGAGGCGTACAGGCGGGACAGGGGGTCGTACTGGTAGAGGCCGTCGGCGAGGGAGCTGCGGCTGGTGATGTTCCAGCGCAGGACCGGTCCGAGGCGCAGCTCGCGGGCGACGGCGTACGCCAGGGAGGACTTGCCGGTGCCGGGCGGGCCGGTGACCAGCAGCGGGCGGCGCAGACAGAGCGCGGCGTTGACCAGCTGGACGCTCTCGGGTGTGGCGACGTACGTCCTCGCGCGGTGCATACGGTCCGGGGACACGGCGGCCTCGTCGTCGGCGTCGGCGGGCGCCGGCAACTCGGGACCGCCGTCGAAAGCCCGCCACGGGGGAGGGGCGGGCAGCTCGTCGATGCCGTCGTGCGGCTCGCTCTTGCCGGTGTAGGCGGACCAGTGCGCCATGAGGTGGTCTCGGGCTCCTTCTTGCGGGGGCAGCTGTGGCGGGAGTTATGTGGTGGCGGCTCACTGACGTGGCTCACCGAGGGCCGCTCACCGAGCGCCGGTCAGGTCACGGGGGATCTGACATGCGCGGTGCTGTCGTGCGGGTCGGTGAAACAGCGCGGGTCGTCCCACAGCAGCTGGATGTCGCGGGCCCAGTGGCCGTCCTCGGCGTCGGCCTCCTCGCGCAGCATCAGGACGTGCCGAGGGAGTTCGGCGGGCGGTACGTGGGCGACGTGGGCGTCGAGTTCGTCCAGGAACGACGTGCCGGCGCAGCCGTCGGCCGTGCCCCCGCAGTCCATGTCCTGTCCGGCGCCGCAGCCGCTGCGCGACCACATGATCACCGGGGCCGGGGCGGTGAGCGAGGTGTCGAACTGCGGGCGGGTGCGGGTCGCGGTCGGCGCGGCGGCGAAACCGGCGAGACAGGCGTCGGGTCTGCGTAGACGCATCCGGAGACGGCCAGGTTCCTCCGTGCCGACGCACTCGACGCGGTGCACCCGCGCGCCCGGGGAGGCGTCCAGACGCTTCCAGGCGCGGGTCAGGACATGCCGGGTGCTGGTCTTGCGGCGGGCGTGGTCGGTGACGACCAGCGGATAGAGGCAGCCGAGCGGGGTGTCGTCGTCCGGGGCGCTCTCCCAGCGGTCGACCGGCCAGTCGAGCCAGTCACGGGGCAGCGCGAACGCGATCAACTCGTCGGCGCCGGGCGTCAGGCAGCGGAACGCGGCCTCGATCCGGTCCTGGACGTAGGCGCGCAGCCGGGGCTGCGGAACCGTGTCCGAGTCGACGGGGTGGCGGTGTCCTCCGCTGTACGCGGACACTTCCACCCGGACCAGGTCGTCACCGGCGCCGCTGTGCGCCAGCTCGACGAGGATGGGCGACCAGTCGGGGCCCTTTTCCTCGGCGGGCACGGGGGCCTGGAACAGGGCTTCGAGCCGGTCGGCGAAACGGGCGACGGTTCCCGCGGCGCCGGGCCCGTCGAGTTCGCACAGCACGAACAGCGCCGCCGACCGGAGGGAGTCGAAGCCCTCCTCGGGCGGCAGCGGGTCGAACGGGTCGGCGGCCGCGGTGTAGAGCCGTACCGGATCACACTCCACTCCCGCGCGGACCGCCCGTTCCACCAGCCCGCGCAGCCGCGCCCGGTCGGCGCCGGCATGGTCCGCGGTCGGCACCAGGCCCTCCAGGTCGGACCAGTAACGGACCATCACCTCGGTAGGCATCATCCGCCCGTTGGACACGCCCGGTGCGCCCTGAGCCGTGACCATGCCGACGACTTCGCCGGTGTCGACCAGCGTGACCGCCGAGCCGCTGAACCCCGGAGCCAGCGGCTGTCCCCCGGCCTGCCAGGCCTCCAGCTGGATCCACTCCCGGTTGATCAACTGCGGGGCGGTGATGCGGTACTCGGCGAGGGTGCCCTCGTCGAAGCCGACCGGGAATCCGTACACGACGAGCTTGCGGGGGACCGTCACACCGTGTGCCGTGCCGACGGGCGCCAGTGCGGCCGGGGCGATCGGCATCTCCCGGTCCAGCTCAAGGACTGCCAGGTCCCCCGGGTCGGTGTCACCGCCCGCCCAGCCGCCGTGGGCGACCACCTGGGCCGGGACGGCGGGCGTGCCGGGGCGTTCCGTGAACGTCACGGTCAGCCCCGCGCTCTGTCTCCGCACGACATGGGCACAGGTCAGCACCTTGCTCGGCGACACCAGGAAGCCCGCCCCCGCCACCTCGCCCCCGCACTCGATGCGGGCGTGCCACTCGGCGCTGTTCATGAGGCCGAGCTGGGCTCCGGCGCGGACGGGGAGGTCCGGGAGGGCGGCGAGGACGGAGGCGTAACGACCGCTGTGGGCCCGGGCGTGCCGATCGCAGCCGTGGACGCGGACGTATCCGTCGCAGCCGTCGCCGCGGACGAGCGCGCCTCCGTGGCCGCCGCCGGCGACCAGCTCAGCTTCACCACCAGGTGCCCCTCCGCCGTCCCCTTCGCGATGATCGCGCCGGTCTCCGCGGACAGTTTCACCCCGAACTCGATTTCGATCCCGTCCGGCCGCAGCGTGCCGTCCCTGAAGACGCGCAGCGCCGAGTCGGCGGCGGCCCGCACCCCTTCGAGGGCGCCCTCGAAGGTGCGGGTCGCCTGGACCGTGCCGTCGCCTCGGGAGACCAGCCGGGAGCCGGACCGTTCCTCCGCGGACTCGACCGACACCACGGCGCCGTCGGCGGTCTCGAACTCGACCAAGCGTTCCATGGCGCCCCCGTCGTCCTGTCTCGCGTCCCGTACCGCGCCCGCGCTGCTCTCGCAGCGCTGAGCGTCTCTATTGTTACGGACGGTACTGGAGGTTGTCGCCTGCCGCATGCCGGACCACGCCCAGTTCGGCCAAGTCCTGGGGCCGGATGCGGAGTTGGTCCGCCGTCGCCTCGATCTCCCCTTCCGGACGCTTCAGGATCGCCGCCGCGAGCTCGGGGGCTATGACCGAGAAGTAACTGTCCGGCGTGGCCCAGGTGTTGCCCGGTGCGGCCAGGGCCAGGGCGCCGCCGGAGCCGCCCTCGCCGATCAGCAGGGTGGTGATCGGCGTGCGCGCGGCGGCCACCGCGGCGAACACGTCCGCGATCGCCGCGCCCGCACCCTGCCGTTCGGCCTCGGCGTCGTTGGCCGCGCCGGGAGTGTCCACCAGGGTGAGCACGGGGATGCCGAGCCGGTCCGCGAGGCGGATCAGCCGGGCGGCGGTGCGGTAACCGGCCGGGCGGGTCGCCGTCCCGGTCTGCGCGGCGTACGCGACCGTACGGCCCTGGTGCTCGCCGAAGCCGCACCGCACACCCTCGGGGTCGGTGCCGCCGCAGCGGTCGCCGCTGATCGGGAGGCGGTGGGCGAAGTAGGCGTCCAGGTAGCGTTCGGCGCGCGGGCGTTCCGGTGCGCGGGCCCGTCGTACCGCGTCCCATCCGGTGGCCGGGAGGTCCGTCGCGCCGAGCGGGCCGGGGACCGGCGCGGGTTCGTGGGACGGTGCCGTCAGCAGGCGCAGCCACCGGCCGAGGGTGCCACGCAGCTCCTCGGGGGCCACCACCGCGTCCGCCGAGCCCGCCGCCACCTGCGCCTCGGCCGAGTACGCCGCCGGGTCCGCGTCCGGGGGCCGGACCCGGGAGCCCGCGAAACCGACCTGGGCGCCGGGCAGGGCGAGGATCACGTCGGCGCCCGCGCCCAGGGTGGCCCAGCCGCCGCCGGTCGTCGGGTCCCGCAGCACCGCGATCTGCGCCAGCCCCGCCTCCCGGGTCAGCGTCGACTGCCGTGCCACCCGCTGGAGTTGGGTCAGCGCGAGCATGCCCTCCTGCATCCGGCTGCCGCCGGTCGCGATCAGCGGGACCACCGGCAGACGGTGTTCGCGCGCGTACGTGTACGCGGCCTCCAGCCGGTCGCCGGTGCGTTCGCCGAGCGAGCCGCCGAGGAAACCGAACTCGAAGGAGACGAGGACCGCCGGAACGCCCTCGACGTGCGCGATGCCGCAGACGACGGACTCCTGCTCGCCGGTGCGTTCGGCGGCCCGCTCGCGTGAGGCGTCGTAGCCCCGCCAGCCGAGTGGTCCGTCGGGGCCGCCGTCCCGTGCCGGGTACCGGAGTTCGGTGAAGGTGCCCTCGTCGGTGACGAGGGTCAGGATCTCGCGCGCGGTCATCCGCTCAGCCATGACCCAGCGCCCGCTTCATGATCTTCCCCATGTCGTTGCGGGGGAGGGTGTCCAGGTGGTGGACCACCCGGGGGCGCTTGTGCGGGGCGAGACGCCGGGCCACATGGTCGGCCAACTCCTGCACCGTCGGGGGTGATTGGGGGTCGGCGGGCACCACCCAGGCCACGATCCGCTCGCCCAGGTCGGCGTCCGGCTCCCCGGTGACCGCGGCCTCCCGCACGCCCGGGTGCTCGAGCAGCGCGTTCTCGATCTCCCCGGCGCCGATCTTGTAACCCCCGCTCTTGATCAGGTCGGTGGCCTTGCGGCCGACGATGCGGACGTAGCCGTCGGGGTCGCGCACCGCCATGTCCCCGGTGCGGAACCAGCCGTCGGCGGTGAACGCGGCGGCGCTGGCGTCGGGGCGGTTCAGGTAGCCGGTGAACAGGTTCGGGCCGCGCACCTGGATCTCGCCCACGGTCTCGGCGTCGTACGACGTGATCGGTGAGCCGTCGTCCTCCACCAGCCGCAGCTCCACGCCCGGCAGCGGGACGCCGACGGTTCCGGCGCGGGCCTCGCCGTCCGCGCGGACGCTGGTGTTCATGAGCGTCTCGGTCATGCCGTACCGCTCGATGACGCGCTGCCCCGTCGCGGTCGTGATCCGCTCGTGGTCGTGCACCGGCAGCGCGGCGGAGCCGGAGACCAGCAGCCGGGCCCGGCTCAGCGCCTTGGCGAGCGCGGGTTCGTCGGGGAGGGTCTCCGCGATCCGGTGGTACATCGTCGGAACGCCGAACAGCATGGTCGCGCCGTCGGTCAGCTCGCGCGTCACGCCGTCCGTGCTGAAGCGGCCGAGGTGGCGTACGGATCCGCCGCGCCGCAGCGGGCCGAGGATGCCCAGGACCAGGCCGTGGACGTGGAACAGCGGCAGCCCGTGCACCAGCACGTCGGCGCCGGTCCACTGCCAGGCGTCGGCCAGGGCGTCCAGGGTGGTGGCGATGGCCCGGCGGGGGATCACCGCGCCCTTGGGCGGGCCGGTGGTGCCGGAGGTGTAGACGACGAGGGCGGGGTCCTCGTCGGACGCGTGGGTGTCGGGGAGCGGGCCGGTGGCCGCCGCGTCGGCGGCGGCGGGGTCGATGCTCACATCGAGGCGGGTCAAGCCGGCCAGGGCGGTGGGGAGTTCGTCGCCGGGCGCGGCGAGCACCAGGGCGGGCGCGCTGTCGGTGAGGATGTGCCCGAGTTCCTTCTCCCCGGACTTCGGGTTGAGCGGCACGGCGGCGACACCGGCCCGCAGCGCGGCCACCACGGCGACCGCGGTCTCCAGTTCCGCGGTCGCCCAGACGGCCACCCGGCCGTGGCCGGTCAGCCGGTGCGCCAGCGCGTCGGCGACGGCGCCGAGTTCCGCGTACGTCAGGGAGCGGTCGCCGAACCGCAGGGCGGGGCGATCGGTCGGGGCGTCGGTCGGGCCCTCGGTCAGGGCCGGGAACAGAGAGGACACGCGTCGTACTCCTTCACTTTGAACAGATACGGGCTGTTACGGTCCGCGGGCCTACCCCCAGCCCGGCACGACCATCACCAGCCACGCCACCGCGGGTACCACCGCCACCACGATGCCCCCGTAGACCATCAACTGCCTGAAGAAACGCTCGCGGTCGACGTCCGGAGCCGCGGCCAGCACCAGCGCGCCGTTCGTCGAGAACGGGCTGACGTCCACGACGGTCGCGGACACGGCGAGCGCGGCCACCATGCCGACCGCTCCGATCTCGCCCTGGGCGAGGAACGGCACGGCCAGCGGGATCAGCGCGCCCATGATCCCGACGGAGGAGGCGAACGCGGACACCAGCGCGCCGATGTAGCACAGCAGCACCGCGGCCAGCAGCGGGACGCCGATGCCGCCGACGCCCTCACCGGCCCACTTGATGGTGCCCATCTGGTCCAGGACACCCACGTACGTCAGGACACCGCAGATCAGCAGCACCGTCGACCAGGCGATCTGGCCCACCGCGGCGCGGCTGTCGTCCGGCCAGGCGGCGCTCAGCACCACGGCGAGGGAGATCGCGGTCAGCCCGGCGTCCAGGTCGAAGACGAGGACCGCGACGACGAGGGCGACCAGCGCGGCGAGGGTGGCGATGCGGGCGGGGGTGAGGCGGGCGGGGTCGGGGGCGGCCGGGGCGGTCTCGACGGTCCCCTTCTCGGGGGCGGCCACAGCGGTCCCGCCGGTCCCGGTCGACTTCCCGGAGGCGGAGGCCCCCTCCCCGGGGTTGCTCGCTGCGTCCCCGGTGTCGAAGGCCTCGTCCGCGGCCACCGCCCCGCGCGCCCACAGCGCCCGCCCGCCGAACAGGACGAACACCACGGCCGCGATGACGAGGTTGGCGAACAGTGAGGCGAGGAAGAGGGCGAGCTCGTTGCCGGGGAGGTGCTCGCGCTCGACGATGCCGTTGACGATCGTGCCGTAGATGCTGATCGGGGAGAAGCCGCCCGCCTGGGCGCCGTGCACCACCATCGTGCCCATGAGCAGGGGGCTGATGCGGTAGCGGGTGGCGAAGCTGAGGGCGATCGGCGCGACGATGGCGACCGCGGCCGGGCTGACCGCGCCGATCGCGGTGAGCGTGCCGGTGAGGGCGAACATCACCCAGGGGATCAGCGCCACGCGGCCCCGGACCAGCCGGATCGCGGCGTGCACCAGCCAGTCGGTGGTGCCGTTGGCGCGGGCGATGGCGAAGAGATACGTGACGCCGACCAGGACGACGAACAGGTCGCCGGGGAAGCCGGCGAAGATGCCGTCCGCGTCGAGGTCGGCGACGAGTTCACCGACCACGAAGGCGGCGGCGAAGGCGAGCGCCCCCATGTTGACGGAACGCGTGGTGGCGATGACGAACACCACGACCAGGACAAGGATCGAGACGAGTTCGGGGGACATACGGGCTCCCGTCGTTGGGTCCCGGAGCGGTAGCGGGGCAGAGGAAGGTGGCTGAGTGGCTGAGCCACTTGGAAGACGTTGGCGATCAGAGTGGGTGCGGCCGGGCCGCCCGTCAAGGGGGCGCGTCAAAATTGGCTCAGCCACTCGGCCACGACGGTGCCCGGTGTTACTCTCCCGACGAGAGGGGGACCCATGACCGACGCCCTGCGCCCCATGACGAAACAGCGCCTCTACGAGCAGGTGCTGGACCGGCTGCGGCAGTACGTCGCCGAGGGCGGTCTGAAGGCCGGTGACCGCCTCCCGCCCGAACGCGACCTGGCCCAGCGGCTGGGTGTCAGCCGGGCCTCGGTGAAGCAGGCGATCGTGGTCCTGGAGGTACAGGGCCTGGTGGAGGCGCGGCACGGCGGCGGCACGTACCTGGTCCGCGACAGCCTGGACGTCGAGCCCGTCGAGCGGATGGTAGAACGGCGCCGGCGTCTCCCGGACGTCCTGGAGGCCCGCGAGGCCCTGGAGACGAAGCTCGCCGAACTGGCCGCCGAGCGCCGCACCGAGCAGGACCTGACGGCGATGCGGTCCGCGCTCGATCACATGGCCGAGGAGATCGAGGCGGACGGCCACGGGATCGAGGGCGACCGCCTCTTCCACGCGGCGGTGACCGCGGCCGCCCACAGCAGCCTGCTCGCCGAGTTCATGCGCTCCATCGCCGAGCAGATCGCCGAGAGCCGCACCGAGTCCCTCCGCCAGCCCAGCCGCCCCGCCCGCTCCCTCGCCCAGCACCACGACATCCTCGACGCGATCGCCGACCAGCAGCCCCGCCAGGCGGCGACGGCGATGCGCCGGCATGTACGGACGGTGGCGAAGGTGCGGTTGCTGGACTGGGAACCGGAGGAGGAGCGGTAGAGCGGGAGCGGGTGGACTGGCAGGTTCAGATCACCAGGAGGAATCGGCCGCGTCCTGGCGCCGGGCGGCGACGGAGCCTTGAACGTGCCGCCCCCGGCGGGCCGACGGCCCCGCGAACGGGTTCACCCCTCCTCGAGTTCGGAGAGGAGGGAGAAGGTCAGTTCGTCGACCGGGCGGAGTGCGCCGGCGGACTCCTCGCTGTAGGTGTTCACCATCCCCACGACCGCCGTCATGCTCTGCCTGCTGAACGCCGCACAGGTGCTGAATCCGCCGGTGCCGCCGTTGTGCCAGATCATGGTCCGGCCGCCGGACAGCGTGCTGAGGTGCCAGCCGAGCCCGAGCCGCAGTTTCTGGTCGACGGTGAAGTGCGGGCGCTGCGTCAGTTCGATCGCGTCCCGCAACGGCGAGCGCCCCGGGCGCAGTTGTGCCCCGAGATAGCGGAGCATGTCGCCCGCGGTGCTGTAGATGGAGGTGCCCGCGCCGCTGAGGACGCGATCGTGCCAGTCGGGTACGGGATCCCCGGCGAGATGACCGATGGCCTTGCGTGAGGCCATGTCCGGCCTCAGGGTCGTCGTCGTGTCGGGAAGGCGCAGCGGCGCCGTCACCTCGCGCCGCAGCATGGCGTCGACGTCGTCGAAGGCCAGCGCCTGGCCGAGCAGGCCGAATCCGAGGTTCGAGTACTGGTGGACGCTGCCGGGCTCGGCGCTCAGGGTTGTCTCGGCGAGTCCTGCGGCAAGGCCGTCCAGTGTGTAGTGCGCGTAAGGGTCGTACGGATCCGCGTCCGCGAGAAGGTTCGGCGGCAGCGAGGGCAGGCCGGAGGTGTGGGTCGCCAGGTCGGCCAGGGTGATCCGTCGGGGGCCCTTGCGGGGGACGGGGAACCCGGGGGGCAGGACGAGCGGCGCGTCGAGGCGGGTCCTGCCCGCGTGGACCGCCCGGGCGAGAGCCGTGGCGGTGAGTGTCTTGCCTATCGAGCCGAGCTGGAACACCGTTCTGCCGTCGGGTGCCGAACCGTCCTGGGACGCACCCGCTATGTGTGTCCGGGCACCGCGGATGACTCCGCACACCACGCTGGGACTGTCGGCGGCCAGTGCGCGGTCCAGGTGACGCCGCACCCGCGCGGCCAGTTCGTCGTCCCCGGCCGCGGCGGCCGTTCCGGGTGCCAGCGGCCCCCCAACCGCGGCCGCCGTCACGCCCAGTAACTTCCGTCGGTTCATGAACTACTCCTTCATCGTCTTCGGGTCCGGCGCCGGCACCACGGCGGACAACAGCACGAGCAGCGGCACCACTCTGTCCGCGGGCACCCGGTACTGGCCGCGGCCGGCGGCCTGGAGCCAGCCGGCGGCGGTGAGTTGCTTGAGGTGGTGGTAGAGCTGCCCGGTGGTGTTCAGGCCTGCCGTCTCCTGCAACTCGGTCGCGGATCGAGTTCCTCGGAGCACCGCGCGCAACAGGCTGAGCCGCACCGGGTGTCCCAGCGCGGCGTAGGGCGCGGCGTGGTCCGCCCAGTCGGCTTCGAGCAGTCCCTCCGTCGCCGCACCCTGCTGCCATTCGTAGTGTTCGCCGGTGGGCAGATCCAGCGCGCCGGTGAACAGCACGTGCCCAGCTCCGTCGAGCCGTCGACGGAGCCCCTCAAGCGCCCAGAACACGTCGTCCCGGAGCGCCGCCGGTTCCAACTCCAGCCGCGACACCCGTTCTTCGAGCGCGGCGAGTCGCTCCGCCAGGGAGTCATCAGCCATGGCCCTTAGGCTACGTTATTCCGGAATAACGGAGAAACGAGATTGCGGCTTCGGGTGGTGAGCCCTCGCCCGGTCAGGCCGCCGTCATCGGGTTTCCGGGGGCCCGGTTAGCCTGCCAGTCGCACACCGTTCGAGAAGGAGTCCGCCCGTGCCCCGTATCGCCCTCGTCACCTACGACCCCCGGCCCAAGCCCAGCAAGGACCGTGATCTGCCGGTGCTGTTGGCGGCGCTGCGTGCGGCGGGGGCCGAGGCGGAAGCGGTGGTCTGGGACGACGCCGGGGTCGACTGGGCCGGGTTCGACCTGGCCGTCATCCGGTCCACCTGGGACTACAGCTGGCGGGCCGCCGAATTCGTGGCGTGGGCGCTCAAGTGCGGCGCGATGACGCGGCTGGCCAACCCGGCCGAGGTGGTGCGGTGGAACACCGACAAGCGGTACATAGGGGAGCTGGCGGCGGCCGGGGTGCCCGTCGTCCCCACCCGCTACCTCGCCCCCGGGGACCCCGCCGACCTTCCCGCGGACCGCGAGTACGTCATCAAGCCGACCTCCGGGGCCGGTGCCCGGTACGCCGCCCGCTACACGCCCGAGCAGCACGACACCGCCGTACGGCATCTCGCGCACATGCACCAGGAGGGGCTCATCGCGATGGTGCAGCCGTACATGCGGGGCATCGACCGGCACGGTGAGCGGGCGCTGCAGTTCTACGGCGGGCGGCTGCTGCACGCCAGCCGCAAGCGCGCCGTCCTCGCCTCCGGCACCGCCTACGACGCCGACAAGGTCGCCCATCCGGGACTGGAGCAGTGGACTCCGACGCCGGAGGAACTCGCCGTGGCCGAACAGGCGTTGGCCGCCGTACCGGACGACCCGGAGCTGCTGTACGCCCGGGTCGACCTGGTGGACGGGGAGGACGGCCGGCCGCGGGTGATGGAGCTGGAGCTGGTGGAGCCGAACCTGTTCCTGGACCTGCATCCGCAGTCGGTTCCGGCGGTCGTGGCGGCGATCCTCACCGCGGCCGGATAACGGACGCGACGCGTCCCGGCCCCGCCGTCGCGTTGTCGCTCCGGCGTGTCACTTGCGCCAGAAGAGGTGGTGCGTCACGCCGCTCGGGCTGGGCACGGCCTCCATGTGGAACCGGTCCAGCAGCTCGTCGGGCGAGTCCCACAGGCGCAGCCCGGTCCCGAGCTTCACCGGGGTGACGACCACATGCAGGGTGTCGACGAGGCCGGCGTCGAGGAACTCCCGGATGGTGGTCACGCCGCCGCCGAGCCGGACGTCCTTGCCCTGCGCGGCGTCCCGCGCCTGGGCGAGAACGGTGGCGGGGTCGGCGTCCACGAAGTGGAACGTGGTGTCGGAGAGCGTGAACGAGGGACGCTGGTGGTGGGTCAGGACGAACACCGGCGTGTGGAAGGGAGGCTCGTCACCCCACCAGCCGCGCCACTCGTCGTCGAGCCACGGGCCGCGCTGGGGCCCGAACTTGTTGCGGCCCATGATCTCGGCGCCGATGTTGTGGCTGAAGTCCCGGGTGAAGTAGTCGTCGAGGCCCCGGCTGCCCCCGGGCTCGGTGCGGTTGGGCCAGCTCGCCGTGGCGGTGGCCCAGGAGAAGAGCTTTCCCGGATCGATGTGGTGGCCGAAGGGCCGCTCCAGGGTCTGGTCCTCGCCGGCGGCGACGCCGTCGCTGGAGATGGTGAAGTTCTGCACCCGCAGCAGCTGATCCATGTGTGGTTCCCTCGTCAGGTCCTGTCGCCTCCTCGTACGCGTACGGTGAGGCGTCCTACATCAGGATGTCGAACGGGACGGGGCTGGATCGACAGCGGCGCCTGAGTTGTTTTCAAGAGTGCCCCGAGGGAGCGTTCACCTGCGTCGTTCGGCGGTATCGCGGCGCCCACGCGCGCCGGCCGTCAGGACGGCTGGACCTCTTCGAAGAGGGCGAGGGCTTCGGCGGGGTCCGGGCTCACGAGGCGCTCCAGACCGGCCGTCGTGATCTTCGCCCACCGGCCGGCCCGTGCCCACATCTGTTCCTCGAAGGCGCGGACGATGTCGTCCAGATCTCCGGGGCCGGTGGCGATGGACTCGGCGAGTTCGGCGCCTTCCAGCATCGCCAGGTTCGCGCCCGCCCCCAACGGCGGCATCAGATGGGCGGCGTCGCCCAGGAGCGTCACCCCGAGGACGTGGGTCCAGGTGTGGGCCACGGGCAGGACGTGGATGGGCCGGTGGACGAAGGCGGTGGCGTGACGGAGGAGGTCGAGGACGGGAGCGGCCCAGCCGTCGAACAGGGCCAGCAGGCTCGATCGCACGGCCTCGTCGTCGGCCAGGTCCAGGTTCGTGTGCCACTCCAGCGGCGCGCGGAACTTGGCGTACACCTTGACGTGGCCGCCGCTGTTGCGCTGGGCGACGAGGGAGCGGTTCACGCCGTACACAGCCAACGAACCGTCGCCGGTCAACCGGGCCAGGGCGGGGTGGCGGGTGTCGACGTCGTCGAGGGAGGCCTCGACCGAGGTGACGCCGGTGTAGTGCGGCGTCGCCGGCGAGACCGCCGGGCGCACCCGGGACCAGGCGCCGTCCGCGCCGACCACGAGGTCGAACGTCTCCTGCCGTCCGTCCGCGAAACGGACCAGGACGCCGCCCGGGGCCCCCGGCTCCACCTGCGTCACGCCCCGGCCCCACTGGACGTCAAGAGGGCCGAGTAGCAGGTCACGGAGTTGCCCGCGGTCGATCTCGGGATTGGCCCGGTCGTCCGGACGGGGGCGCCAGTCGCGCAGGACGGTCCCGTCCGTGTCCAGGATGCGCATGGCCTGCCCCTCGGGGCGGGACAGCGCCTGGAACTCCGCCGACAGCCCCGCCTTCTCCAGCGCGAGCTGGCCCAGCCCTTGGTGCAGGTCCAGCATGCCGCCAGGTGGACGGGCGTCGGGGCCGGAATCGCGTTCCAGGATGGTGACGGGACAGCCATGGCGGTGCAGGACACGGGCGAAGGTGAGGCCGGCGGGTCCGCTCCCGACCACGGCGATGCGATGTCTCATGTCGATACACTGTATTGTCTCGTGACGGTGTATCGCAATAGTACGGTGTGGTCATGACTGTGTGGGACCGGCCGGAGCCGCCGAACCGCCCCGTGCCGCTCGACCGTGAGCGGATCGTCGCCGCCGCGATCGCGCTGGCCGACGAGGGCGGGCTGGAAGCGGTGTCCTTGCGCAAGGTCGCCGCCCGGCTGAACGCCGGCCCGATGCGGCTGTACGGATACATCTCCACCAAGCAGGAGCTGTTCGACCTCATGGTGGACGAGGTCCAGGCCGAGATCCTCCCCGAGCAGCAGCCCGGTGACGGGCGGGAGGCGCTGCGCGTCCTCGCCCACCGCACCAGGCAGACCGCTCTTCGTCACCCGTGGCTGGCCGACCTGCTCGGCGGCCGCCCGGCCCTGGGCCCCAACGGCCTCGCCGTGACCGAGGCCACGCTGGCCGCCCTCGACGGCCTCGCCGACATCGACACCGTCATGCGCGCCGTGGAGACCGTCAGCGCCTACGTCACCGGCGCGATCAGGCGCGAGATCGCGAACCTGCGGGCCGAGCGCGCCACGGGCCTGTCCAAGCGTGACTGGCAGCGCGCCTCCGGTCCGCACGTGACGAGGATGCTGGCCACGGGCCGCTTCCCGGCGCTGAGCAAGGCCGTGCACGACGGCACCGACGTGGACGCCGAGACCTCCTTCGCGACCGGCCTGGACTGGGTCCTCGACGCCGTGTCCGCCAAACTCACCCGCCCGCCGACGCCCGGTCGTTGACCGCCACCCGTTGCAGCAGGCCCCAGGTGAACTCGGCGGCGCACTCCCATCGCACGCCGTGCGCGTCCGGAGCGGTGAACGCCAGGCCCCAGCGGGTCGGGGCGGTGCCCTGGAGGGGGCGGGCGGGGGCGAAGGCGCGGGCCGCCTCGTCGACCGTGCAGGACCAGGGGGTGAGGTCGTCGAGGGTGCGCAGCGCGGGGCCCTCGGCGGCGGGGGCCCGGATCAGCCACTCGTTCCAGACGGTGCCGTCCGGGGTGAGGAGGATCTCGAAGCGCAGGTCCGGCCAGAGGGGAAGGCGCCACAGGCGGGCCTCGCACTCCAGGTCGCCCACCGTGCGGGTGAGCACCGACTCGGGTTCGCCGAGGATCGAGCGGTAGCGAGAGGCGGCGGCGCGGGGCCGGGGGGAGCGGATCATCGCCTGCCACCGTTTGTTGGCCTCGCGCATGTCCGCGATCGAGACGCCCAGCTCGTGGCGGGCGTTCTCGACCAGGTCCGGGTTGTGGTCGGCCATGCGGCGCAGCAGGACCAGCTGGAAGTCGAGCGGGGTGAAGGGGCCGGCCGGACGGTTTCCTGAGGGCATGCCGTTCATCGTCGCGCAGCGGCGGGACCGACGACCAACCACAGCGACGACCAACCACACCGACGACCAACCACACCGACGACCAACCACAGCAACGACCAACCACACCGACGACCAACCACACGACGAACGCGGGACGACCGGGGTGCGGGGGCACTGTCGAGCACCCCGCGCCCCGGTCGTCGTAGGACCGTCGGCGTCAGCCGGTCACCGGCGGTTCTGCAACCGCAGCCGCAGCCGCGGCGAGAACCGGACCGCCGCGACACCCAGCGCCGCGAGGGCCGCCGCCGCGCCCAGCATCAGGCCGATGCCGCCCGTGCCGGTGCTGGCCAGGCCGCCCGTCAGCGGCGAGGAGTCGCTGGTGCCGGAGCCGCCGGTGCCCCCGGTGCCGTTGTCGTCCCCGGTGCCGCCGGTGACCCCCGTGCCGTGGTCGGCCGAGCCGGACGGGCTCGGGCTGGGGGACGCGGACGGGCCGTCGTTCTCCTCGACGACCTCGACGGTGAACTCGGCCGAGGCGCCGCCCTCGACCTTCGCGGTGACGGTGTACGTGCCCGTCGCCCTACCGGCGACCAGCTCGGGCGCCGTGGCCCTGCCCTCTTCGTCGGTGACCGCCTGGACGTCGACCTCACCGTTCTCGAACCGGGGGCCCTTCTTGGTGGCGTCGTCGATCACGAAGTCCACCGTGGTGCCGACGGCGGGCTTGCCCGAGTCGATCACCAGGGCCTCCAGCGCCTCGGCGAAGGGCTGACCCACCTCGGCCTGCTGCTCGTCGCCCGCGACGGCCTCCACCGCGTTCGCCAGGCTCCGCACGTGCACGGTGAAGTCGGTGGAGAGACCGCCCGGGGCCGTCGCGCGGACGGTGAAGTCGCCCTTCTTGCTGCTGGTGTGGATCGGCGGCGTCTGCACCCGGCCCTTGGCGTCGGTCGCCAGCACGACGGACGTGGTGTTCTCGCTCTCGCCGAAGTTCAGGCCCAGGTTCGCCGGGTCGTTGATCGCGAGCTTCACGGAGACGCCCTCGACCGGGCGGCCGTCCTTGTCCCGGACCACCGCGCCCAGCGGCGGGACCTCGTCCCCCGGCTCGACGGACTGCTCCGCGGCGGAGGTTGGGCTCAGTTCCGCGGGCGCGACGGCACCCTTCCACTGGACGACCGCCCGGCCGTTGCCGCCGGCGAGGTTGACGCCGCCCTCGGCCACCCCCTGGGTCTCCCGCCCCGACGCCTTCGACCAGAACGGGTCGTCCTTCGCGGGCGGCGCGTTGTGGTTGCCGCCCACCAGCCGCGCGTCGGTCACCCGGGCGGGGTCGGTGTAGCTGGTGCCGCCTCCGCCGCTTCCGCTGGCCTTCTCGTCCTCCGCGCCCGCGCCACCGCCGCCGCCCGCGTAGCCGGCACCGCCGCCGCCACCGCCGTTACGGCTCTTGCCGCCCTCCCCGCCGCGGCCGCCCGCGGTGGCGTCGGCTCCCGCGGCGCCGTTGCCGGCCCCCGCACCGCCGGTGGCCTTGTCCGCGCCCTTGCCGCCGAAGCCGGTCTCGGAGGCGTCCTGCCCCTTCTCGCCGCCAGCCGCACCACCGTAGGCCGGGCCCGGCATGGTGTTGCCGGAGCCGCCTCCGGCGCCGGCGACGACGAGCGCCTCGCCGCCGCTGGTGCGGACGGCGCTGCTGTTGCCGCCGCGCTGGGCGAAGCCGCCGCCCGCGGCACCGCCGAGCGCGTCGCCGAAGGTCGTTCCGGAGGCGTATCCGCCGACCGCGACGGCCAGCGCCTCACCGGGCGTCACCTTCAGCGTGCCCGCGGCGTACCCGCCCGCGCCGCCGGTCACGGTGTGGCCGCCCCAGCCGCCCTGACCCCACGCCCGCACGTCCAGCGCGTTCACACCGGACGGGACCTGGAAGTTCGCCTTGGCGCCGGTGAAGTCGAACAGCCGGCAGCCGGTGAAACCGGCCGTCGGTACGCACGCCGCGCCCGCGGCCGAGGTGCCGGGCGCCGCGGTGGCCGCCGCGGCGGGCAGGGCCGCCAAGCCGCCCCCGGTGCCGCCCAGCGCCATCAGGGCGACCGCCGCCGCGCCATGTCTCAGACGGACTCGGCGCGGTAAAAGGGAATCCCGCTTCATCAACCACTCCACAGCTCGACGCCGGGTGACCATCGAAGATCATCACCACATCTCCACGAGTAAGACCGTGGAGCGGAGAAAAGGTTGTACAGGTGGGGCGGAAGTGAGGCGTCTGCCCATTGCCCGGGTAAAGCTCAATGACTAGCCTGTGTTCGTCATGCCGATCGTCTGTTGAAATCTCGAACAGCCTGGGAGACGACAGACGCCTGAGAAACAAGGGAGGGGGCCGGTCGTGGGACGCCTTGTACCTGCGGTGACCCGGGCTCTCGACATTCTTGAGCTCTTCCTCGACGGAGACGGGACGCTCTCCGCTCCCGACATCGTGCGGCGACTGCAGCTGCCGCGCACCACCGTGCACGAGCTGGTCACCACACTGGCCGCCCGGTCCTACATCGTCCAGGTGCCGGGCCAGCCGGGACGCTACCGCCTCGGGGTGCGCCCGTACCAGCTCGGGAGCCGGTACGCCGAGCAGCTGGACCTCGCCGCCGAGGGCCAGCAGGTCGCCCGCTCGGTCGCCGAGACCTGCGACGAGACCGTGCACGTGGCCATCCTGGAGGGCACCGACGTCATCTACATCGCCAAGGTGGACTCCACGCACGCCGTGCGCATGGTCTCCGCGGCGGGGCGGCGACTGCCCGCCCACTGCACCTCCGTCGGCAAGATGCTGCTGGCCTCCCTCCCCGACCACGAGCTCACCGCGCGCATCCCCGAGGGCACCGACCTGGTCGCGATGACGTCCAACAGCATCACCGACCCGGACGCCCTGCGTGAGGCCCTCGCCGAGATCCGGCAGCGCGGGATCGCCGTGGAGAACCAGGAGTCCAACCCGGACGTCTCCTGCGTGGCCGCGCCGGTGCAGGACCGCACCGGGCGGGTCGTCGCGGCGCTGTCCATCTCGGTGCCGATGATCCGCTGGAGCGAAGCGCGCCGTGGCGAGCTGGAGCAGCTCGCCGCCAAGGGCGCCGCCGAGCTGTCGGAGCGCCTCGGGCACCGGAGGGTGGCATGACATACGCGTACGAGGTGGCCGTCCGCGCGGAAGCCACCCTGGGCGAGGGCCCGACGTGGGACGCGGCGGCCGGCCGGCTGCTCTGGATAGACATCCTGGGGTCCCGGATCAACACCTACGACCCGCTCTCGGGCCGGCGCACGACCCGCACGACCGAGCAGCACGTCGGCGCGGTGAAGCCACGGGCCGACGGCGGTCTGGTCCTCAACCTCCGGGACGGCGTGGGCCTCCTCGACCCCGACGACACCTTCCGCTGGCTGCGCCACGAGCCCGTCCCCGGCCGCCGGGCCAACGACGCCGCCGTCGCCCCGGACGGCTCCCTGTGGGCCGGCACCATGCGCTACGACGAGGCACCCGGCGGCGGCACACTGTCCCGGATCACCGGCGACGGCACCCTCGACGTGGTCCTCGACGACGTGGCGGTCAGCAACGGCACGGGCTGGAGCCCCGACGGCCGCCTGATGTACTACGTCGACTCGCCGACCCGTCGCGTGGACGTCTTCGACTTCGACGTCACGAACGGCCGGATCGGCGAGCGCCGGACCCTGGTCGAGATCGAGGACGGCGCGGGCTTCCCCGACGGCCTCACGGTCGACGCCGACGGCTGCGTGTGGGTGGCCCTGTGGGACGGCGCCGCGGTACGCCGCTACACCCCGGCCGGCGACCTGGACCGCGTGATCGAACTCCCGACCCCCAGGGTCACGGCCTGTGCCTTCGGCGGCCCCGACCTGACCGACCTGTACATCACCACGGCCCGGGTCGGCCTGGACGCACCCCACCCACTGGCGGGCTCCCTCCTGGTGGCCCCGGGCGCGGGCAAGGGGCTGGCACAGCCGGCCTTCGCGGGCTGACCGCCTCGCGCGGGCAGCGACCGCCCGCGCCAGGCGCGTCCCCGCCGGGCGCTCAGAGTGAAAGGGCCCCTCAGACCGCCACCCGCTCCAGCCCCCGCAGAATCTCACGCTCACCGGCGCTCAACGGGGGCTCCCGCAGCGGCGGGAGCAGGGAGCCGTTGAGGACCGCCAGCAGGGTTGCCGGGTGGAGCAACCGGGACGGGCCCGCCGTCAGGCTGGTCACGTCCCACAGTGCGGCGGCCGCCCGGTACGAGCCCGTCGCCGCCCTTGTCAGTCGTCGTGAGTAGCGGGTGACCAGCCGGTCGCCCGCGTTCGGCCGGGGGCCCCGGGTCCGCGGGTACCAGACGTCCTGCCCGACGGCCATCGCCCAGGCCGCGTCCACCGACCGCGCCGCCCCCCGCTGCACCCGCCGCGCCAGCCCGACCGAGCCCAGCCCGGACCGCCGCACCTCGTCCCTGAGGAACCGCGCCCCCAAAGCGGCCACCGCCATCCCCTGCCCGTACGCCGGGTTGAACGTGGCCAGCGCGTCCCCGAGCACCACGAACCCCTCGGGCCAGTGGGGCACCTTCTCCAGATGGCGCCGGACGTTGGACGTGCTGCGGCTGATGTGCACGTCGGTCAGCGGCTCGGCGCCGGAGATGAGCCGCCCGACGATCGGGTGCGGCAGGTCGAGGGTGTACTGGAGGAACCCCTCGGGGTCGGCCGGGGGTTCACCGCCGCGGGTGCCGGCGAGGCTCACCATCCACCGGCCGCCCTCGATGGGCAGCACCATCCCGCTGCGCCCCGGCCGGTTCACGTACGGGTCGGCCTGCACGATCGTCAGCGGGAACCGTTCGGCGCCCTCGGGCACGCGGTAGACCCGGGTGGCGTTGACGAGCCCGGAGTCCACGGTCCGTTCACGGACGTCCCCGACGCCGAGGCGCTCCAGCCAGTGCGTGACCCGTGAGCCGCGGCCACTGGCGTCGACCACGAACTCGGCGTCAAGTTCCGTCTCTCCCCGAGGAGTTGACAGCCGTACGCCGGTGACTCGCCCGCCCTCGCCGGTGAGTTCGCCCACCTGTGCCCGGCGCACCTCGACCTCGGTGTGCTCCAGCACCGCCGTGCGCACCGCCCAGTCCAGCAACGCCCGGCTGCACGCGAGCATATGGGGACCGTCGTGACGCCAGCGCCGCAGCCAGCCCTCCGGGGTGAGCGCCACGACGCCGGAACCGAGGGGGATGTCATGGGCGCCCGCGTCGAGCAGATGCCGGTGCATGCTGACGCCGGGCACCAGGTCCTCCATGGCGGCGAGGCCCCCCGCCATCAACAGGTGGGCGTGCCGGCCCTGCGGGAGTCCCTTGCGGTGGTCGGGGCCGTCGGGCAGGTCGTCGCGGTCCAGGACGACGACTTCGTCCGCGGTACCTGACAGCGCGGCCGCGGCCAGCATGCCGGCCAGGCCGGCACCGATGACGACAGCTCTACGCGTCATGGAACTCCTCGTGTTCAGCCAGGGGTGGCCTTCACCGTACCTTCGCGTACGGCGCTGACGTGGGCCGAACGGGTGAGTGCCTGCGCCAGCTCCACCAGCCCTCCGGTGCCGGCGACCTCCGTGGCGTACAGCCGGTACGCGCTCGGTGTGACCAGCGGCGTCTCCCGGGCGGCGGCGCGGCGGGCGGCGTCGGTCACCATCGCCGCCTCGCCCGCCAGGCGGGCCGCGTGCGGGTCACGTCCCGCGCGCAGGGCGCTGTCCGACGCTCCTTCGCGGATCCGGTCGTCGAAGTAGGGCGCGAGCGCCAGCAGGGCGTCGTGGATCGACACCTCACGCCAGCGCAGCCGGTCCCGGGGCGACTGCCACCAGGCGCTGGGCGGCTTCGGGGCGGTGGAGGCGAACCGCACCCGGCACCAGAGCGGGGCCAGCCTGCGATGGTCCTCGACGCTGTGCCAGTGCGCGAGAGCGGGCGGCAGCAGCCTCGGCAGCACGAACCCGGCGGAGAACAGCAGCGCGGCCAGCGCGGCCATCGGCGGGGCCACCGCGGTGGACAGGACATCGAGGTCGTGACCCGCCCAACGCGCCACGACGGCCGTGTACTTGGCCAGCTGGAAACCCAGCAGGTCCAGCACCGCGCCCGCGAGGATCAGCCACAGTCCGGCCCGCAGCAGCCCGGTGACCTCCTGGCCCCACTTGACGCACACCGTGCACATCGCCAGCATCGCCGCGCTGTGCCCCAGCAGGTAGAGCACGATCATCTCGCGCATGTACGGGGTGTTCGCGTAGTAGGTGTCGAGGTCGTTGAGCCGCTCGACGTGCGCGTCGGACAGCGTGAACAGCGCGACGATGACGACGATCAGCGTGCCGTACGCGGCGACCGCCCGCAGCGACAGACGCCGGATCCGCTCCGGCGAGCCGCCCCGCCAGTTGATCAGCAGGATGAGCAGGGAGCAGCTGTACGCCGAGAGCATGCCGTAGGTGAGCGGGGCGCCGAAGTTGGGGACGCCGGTGACCTCGTTGACGGCGGCCAGGGTCGCCGGGGCGGCGCAGACCAGGACGAGGGCGCCCAGGACGATGGACGCGCAGGTGGACAGGGTCAGCGGGTTCCGTAACGCTGCCGACGGCCTTCGGCGGAACAGGACCGCGCAGGACAGTCCGAAGACCGCTGCCGCCAGATACACGACGAGGCTCATGCCCGGGAACTCCGTTCGGACGGGGTGCGGCGGTGTGGGGGGAGGTGCGCCGCGGGCACCGTGTTCATGCCGTACCAGTGGGGGTCGTACCGGCGCGGACGCGGGCGGCCGCGACGAGCGGGGAGGCGGCCAGCGCGTCGGCGATGTCCGCGAGGGTGCCCGGGGCGGGCGCCCGGTCCTGGCAGCGCTGTGTCGCCGCGGGCGGCAGCAGGGGGCTGTCCCGCTCGCGTTCCTCCACGGCCGCCGCGGCGATGACCGCGGCCCACGCGGTCGCCTCGGCCCGCCGCGGGGCGACGGTCTCCAGGCCCGCGGTGTTCAGGCTCGCGGCCTCCAGGGCCGCGGCCTCCAGGGTCCGCTCGTACAGGTCCGGGTCGAAGAACGCGTCGAGGCTGCCGAGCGCGTTGTGGATGCTGGTCTGCCGCCACACCAGCAGGGTGACGGGGGAGGACCAGCGCGGCCGGGGCAGCCGCAGCGCGCGGCGGGTGAGGAACTCGTCCAGTTCCCGTTCCAGCGGCTCCAGGCGCGCGAAGTCCCGCCGCGCCCGCCGCCACTGGGTGGTCCGGGGTCCGACCAGCGGGATCAGGATGCCCACGACCGTCATCAGGGCGGCCAGCCCGGCTGAGGCCGGCGAGACGGTCGTACTGAGACCCGACCAGTCCCGTCCGGACCAGCGGGCCACCACCGCGGCGAGCTTGGACACGCTGTATCCGGCGTTGCACAGCGATCCGCAGCCCAGTACCACCAGGCCCGCCCGCAGCCAGCCGCGCACCTGGCGGGCCCAGCGCAGCGCGGACACCGAGGTGACGCTGACCGCGGCGAGGTGGCCGACCAGGTACAGCACGATCATCTCGCCGATGTACGGCGTTCTCGCGTAGTAGGTGTCCAGGTCGGTGCGGCGCTCCACCGGAGCGTCACCGAGGGCGAAGGTGACGGCGATGCCGAGCAGCACGAACGCGTACGCCACGATCCAGCGGCGGGTGACGCGGTGCACCCGCGGTCCGCCCCGCCAGTAGACGATCAGTACCTGGGAGGCGGCGCTGTACGCGGTGATCGACGCGTAGGTCAGCGGGGCGGCGAGGTTGGGGATGCCGCTGAGGTGGTTGACGGCGGCGACCGTCGGCTCGGCGCCGAGGAAGAAGCAGACCCCGGCCAGGCCGAGGACGGCACAGATCGCCCGCAGATAGGGGTCGTGCCGGTGGCGCACCAGGTCGGGGGCCTTCACCACGAGTCCGAGCCACAGCGCGCCACAACTGACGTAGTTGATCAGGCCGTTCATCTTCGGGTCCCGCGGTAGTTGAGCGCGGCGCCGATGCGTCCGGCGATGTCCTCGGCGCCCTCGCCCGCTCCGGGGCCGGGATCCGCCGGGGCCTCCAGCCAGGGCCGCAGCCGACCGCCCATCAGCATGCCGAAACGGTCGGCCTCCTGCTCGTCGTCCAGGCTGAAGTCGGTGCGCGCGGCGACGGTCCGGGGCGGGCCCTCGCCGACCGGCGACGGGGCGTGCGCGTCCTGCTGGTGCATGTGCCACACCTCATGACAGAAGATCACGATCTGGTGCCATACGGCGGCCCGCTTGTCGACGACGACGATGTCCTGGGTGTCGGCCTCCAGCCACAGCCCGCTCGCGGTGTGCGGCGGGAAGACCTCCCGGCGCACCACGACCTCACGGCCCCGCCACCGGCTGACGGAGTCGACGAGGGCGTCGAACAGCGCCTCGGGATCGGCGGGTACCGGGGCGCGCATCGGGCCGATGAGGACACCGGCGAGCCGGCGCATCTCCTTCTTCCGGCGCATCGCGTCGAGCTGCCGGGTCATCCGTTCCTTCAGTTACCTCACCTCCGGCACGGCGGTCGCGATCCAGAAGGAGTCGGTGTACGTGTCGAGGGCGAGGGCGTGTGTCACCGCGCCTCTCCTCCTCCCCCTTCTCGCTGCGAGTCGGCCGCTCGGCGGCGTTCCGAGGTTAGCGGCCCTGAACTGTCCGCGTCATGCGGGTGGCTCCCAAACCATTGACGCGCACGCGCGTCGAATCTACGGTTCCGTTCGAAGTCGCGGGCGTTATTCGACATGTCGAACAGTCCCTGCGACGAGACAGACCCCCGAGAGGACCCCATGAGCACCACCGCCCGTTTCACCCTCGATCCCGCCTTCACCGTCGGCGAGGTGAACCCCCGGCTCTTCGGGTCCTTCGTGGAACATCTCGGGCGCTGTGTCTACACCGGCATCTTCGAGCCGGGCCACCCCCGCGCCGACGAGGACGGCATCCGTACGGACGTCCTGGACCTGGTCCGCGAACTCGGCGTGACGGCCATCCGCTACCCCGGCGGCAACTTCGTCTCCGGCTACAAGTGGGAGGACTCGGTCGGCCCTGCCGAGGACCGCCCCCGCCGCCTCGACCTGGCCTGGCGCTCCACGGAGACCAACCGCTTCGGCCTCTCCGAGTACATCGGCTTCCTCCGCAAGGTCGGCCCCCAGTCGGAGCCCATGATGGCGGTGAACCTCGGCACCCGCGGCGTCGCCGAGGCCCTCGAACTCCAGGAGTACGCCAACCACCCCGCCGGGACGGCCCTCTCCGACCTCCGTGCCGCGCACGGCGACAAGGACCCCTTCGGGATCCGGCTCTGGTGCCTGGGCAACGAGATGGACGGCCCCTGGCAGACCGGCCACAAGACGGCCCAGGAGTACGGCCGCCTCGCCGCCGAGACGGCCCGGGCGATGCGTCAGATGGACCCGGGGGTGGAGCTCGTCGTCTGCGGCTCCTCCAGCCAGTCCATGCCCACGTTCGCCGAGTGGGAGGCAACGGTCCTGAAGGAGACGTACGACCTGGTCGACCACATCTCCCTGCACGCCTACTACCAGCCCGAGGACGGCGACGTCGACTCGTTCCTGGCCTCCGCCGTCGACATGGAGTCCTTCATCGAGAACGTGGTCGCCACCGCCGACCACGTGGGCGCGAGGCTCAAGTCCAAGAAGAAGATCAACCTCTCCTTCGACGAGTGGAACGTCTGGTACATCTCGGAGTGGCACGAGATCGAGAACTCCGGCGCGCGGGACTGGGCGGAGGCCCCCCGACTCCTGGAGAACAACTACAGCGTCCTGGACGCCGTCGTCTTCGGCTCGCTCCTCATCGCCCTGCTCCGGCACGCGGACCGGGTCACCGTCGCCTGCCTCGCCCAACTGGTCAACGTCATCGCCCCGATCATGACCGAGCCGGGCGGCCCGGCCTGGCGCCAGACCACCTTCTTCCCGTTCGCCCAGGCCGCGAAGCACGGCCGCGGCCAGGTCCTCGACGTCCGCGTCGACTCCCCGACCTACGACACGAAGAAGTACGGCGAGGCCGACCTGCTGCACGCCACCGCCGTCCGCGCCGACGACGGCACGGTCACCGTCTTCGCCGTCAACCGCGGCCGCACCGAGGCCCTCCCGCTGGAGGTCGCCCTGGCCGGCTTCGACCTGACCTCGGTCGTCGAGCACAGCGTCCTCGCCGACGCCGACCCGGACGCCCGCAACACTCTCGACGACCCCGAGCGGGTCGCCCCGCACACGGTCGAGGGCACCACCCTGACGGACGGCACCCTGACCGCCGTCCTGGAGCCGCTGTCCTGGAACGTGATCCGGCTCGCGTAGACGCCCTGGATCAGCGGCCGGGGGAGGCCACCGGTGTCACCGGCACCCCTCCGGCCGCCGCGCCCAGCAGCGTCAGCCGTACGTCCTTCGGGCCCGACTCCGTGGTGCCGTCGGACAGGACGGCCAGGGCCAGGGTGTTGGAGCCGCGGGTGCGCAGGATCCCGTTCGGGAGGACGAAGGTGTGCTGCGGGCCCACGTCGTTGACGTACTGGCCCAGGTTCCAGCCGTTGAGGAAGATCTGCGCGCGGTAGGCGCGGGCCGGGTCGTCGTTCAGGACCAGACCGATCGACGCGTCGGTCCCCGGGGCGACGGACAGCCGGAAGGCGGTCCGGTACCAGGTGACCCCCTGGCGGCGGTCGGCGCGCGGCAGCTTCGCCTCCTCCCAGTCCGCGTCCTTGAACCCCGGCAGGTGCCAGCCCTCCCGTTCGCCGTACAGGCCGCCGTTGTTCAGCGGCCCGCGCACCGGATCGGGTGCCGCCTCGCCCTGCACCCGCCACCTCACCTTCGGCGACGCGCCCTCGAAGGTGACCTCGGTCAGTCCGCGGGCCACCTTGTGGGTGTCGAGGGACTTGCCGTCCTGGTCGTGCTGCATCCGCCGGACCAGGACCGACAGGACACGCGCGGTGCCCGACTCGGCCGACCGCTCGCCCAGCTTCTCGCGCAGCGCCTCCGGCACCCGGAACGTGGCCGTGGCCGCCCAACTTCCCTGCCGTGCCGTGCTGTCGTCCGGCACCGGCATCCGGTGCGTGCCCAGCGGCTCCCCGTCCAGCCAGGCCATCAGCACGCCCTGGGTGCCCGTGCTGTAGGCGAGGGAGACGGACTCGACGGCGTCCGCGGCGGCGGTGAAGTGCCCCCGGTACCAGACGTCCCCGTAGTGGAAGCCGTAGTCGTCGGCGAACAGCACCGGCTGCCCGTCGGGCACGGGCGTGACGCTGTGCGAGGCCGTCCGGTCCGCGACCGTCCACGCCGAGTCGTCGAAGTCCGGCGCCGACTCCGGGTTCTCGACCCGGCGCCGCCAGCCGCCGTCCAGAGCGGGCAGCGAGACTCGTCCCACTCCCGGCAGCGGACGCAGGGCCAGCAGGCTTTGGGTGCCGCTGAGCCGGGTCGGCACCGGGTCCCCGTTCCAGGTGACCTGGGTGATCCCGCGCGGACCCCACACCTCCAGGCCGGTCGCCGCGACCGTGTCGCCGGTCAGCTCGACCCGGTCCCCGCGCAGCGCCACATCACGCACCAGCGCCGGGCCGTACACCAGCACCGAACCCGAGGGGGTGTCACGCGGGAACAGCCGCAGGGAGGTCGCGTCGTCCACGAAGAGCAGCAGCAGCGACCGGTCGTTCCCGCCGCCCTCGACCTTCACCCGGGTCAGCCCACCGGCGCCGAGCGGCGCGGTCACCCGCAGCAGACCACGGTCGTACACCCAGGCCGGATCGGGGTCCAGCCGGGTCGTCGTCGGCTCCTCGGGGCAGTCGAGGACGACCTGCCCCATCTCGCCGCGCGGGCCCGCGAACACGGCGATGTCCTGCCGCCCCGCGGTCACGCAGAACATCGGCTGCACGGTGGAGTACCGCAGCTTCCACTGCCCGAGGGACATGTTGGTCGCCAGCATCCGGGCGTCCTGGGCCGGGACCGAGACCGGCACGTCGAAGTCGGTGTCCGGCAGGGTCGTGGTGACCCGTTCGGAGCTGTCGTTGCGCAGGACGTACACCTGGGCGCCGGTGTCCGGGTTGGTCAGGTGGTACGCCTTGAGCCGCTCGTCCGCGGGTTTCACGTCCGCCGCCCGCTTCAGCCTGGCGAAGTCCGGCTGGCGCGCGAGCAGATGGCCGATCTGATGCATCGGGGCGAGCTTGGCGGTGGCGTTGCGCCCCTCGTCGAAGGCCGCCCCGTAGTCGTACGAGGTGTAGACGACCGGCGCGGGCAGCCAGCCCCAGGAGGTGCCGCCGAAGGTCATGTAGACGTTGTGCAGGGTGATGCCGTTGGCGAGATTGGTCAGGTAGAAGCGCCGCTCGTAGGCCGCGTCCCGGGTGCGCCGGACCTCGGCATACCCCTTGCCCTGGAAGGTGGATCCGCCCCACGGGTCGAACCAGCCCCCGCCGAACTCCGGCACGAACCCGGGCGTCCGCGGGCTCGCCGTCGCCCCGCCTCGGCGGCCACCGGCCCCGAAGTGCCCCAGGTCCGGCGGCACCTGCTCGGGCGAGGGGTACGCGTCGAAGCCGTACAGCCAGCGCCGCTTCTCGCCCCCGGTGTCGAAGGAGCCGGGGGTCCAGTAGCCGTTCGGGCCCTGGGCGTCGTGGCCCTGGGCGTTGTGGCCCTTGTCGTTGTGGAACAGCGGTACGTCGATGCCGTCGGCCCGCACCTTCTTGTACAGGTGGGACATGTAGTCACGGCCGGCCGGCTCGGTGACGTACGCGTCGTACTCGTTCTCGATCTGGTAGAGCAGCACGCTGCCCCTGCCCCGGGTGAACTGGTGCCGCGCGGCGATCCTGTTCACCTGGCCGAGCCATTCGTCGGCGTGCCGCAGATAGACCGGGTCGGAGGTGCGGGCCCGGCCCTCGGTAACCGTCAGCCAGCCGGGGAAGCCGCCGCCGTCGACCTCCGCGTTGATGTACGGGCCCGGACGCAGGATCACGTACAGGCCGGTCTCCGCGGCCGTCCGCAGGAACAGGTCGAGGTCGCGCACGCCCGTGAAGTCGTAGCTGCCGGGCGCGGGGGAGTGGTAGTTCCAGGAGACGTAGACGCTGACCGCGTTGTAGCCGTGCGCGCGCATCTTCTGCAGCACGTCCCGCCACAACGACGGGCTCGGCAGCCGGAACGGATGCATCTCGCCCGACCACAGGACCAGCCGACGGCCGTCCACGATCAGCGAGTACCGGTCGAAGCCGACCGTGTGCCGAACCCCGTCGGCGGCGGGCGGGCCCGGCGCGGGCCCGGTGGGCACCCTGCTGGAGGCGGCGATGCTGTTCGGGGTCCCCTCGCTGCCGCCCAGCGTGAAGCCGAGCGCCGCCGTGCCGGCGAGGACGCTGAAAGTTCTTCTGCTGAGCCCCAAGGGAGCGCCTCCTGTTGTGCCTGTATTCGTCCGCGACCCGTGGGCGCTGGGCCATTCTGCACGGGCGGACCCCGCACAATTGTCTTATGAGGATCTCTGCGCGGGCGGACTACGCGGTACGGGCGGTGCTGGAGCTCGCCGTACGGCAGGACGACGGACCGGTGAAGGCGGAGGCCATCGCCGCCGTCCAGGACATCCCGCACAAGTTCCTGGAGGGCATTCTCGGTGATCTGCGCCGCGCGGGTGTGGTCGACAGCCGACGCGGCGGGGGCGGCGGTTACCGGCTGGCCCGTGAGGCCGCCGAGATCACGGTCGCGGACGTGATCCGGGCGGTCGACGGACCCATCGTCTCGGTGCGCGGCGAACGCCCCACCGGCCTGGAGTACACCGGATCGGCCGAGCCCCTGCTGCCGTTGTGGATCGCGCTGCGCGCCAATGTGCGCCGCATCCTGGAGGGCGTCACGCTCGCCGACCTCGCCGCGGACGCGCTGCCCGAGCCGGTGCAGCGACTGGCGGCGGAACCGGCCGCCTGGGAGAACCCCTGAACGCGGCCTGAGAACACCCCCCGGACCCCCGCCTGGCCCGTACTCGGATCGACCCCCTAGGGTCGTGTCCCGTTCATCCCTACCGGACTGGTAGGAAATCCAGGGGGCCCAGGGGTCCGAGGACCCGAGGGGGCCCAGGAAGACGGGACCGACCTTGCGCACGCTCATCCTGCTCGCACTCGCGGGCCTCGGCGCCCAACTCGTGGACGGCAGCCTCGGCATGGCGTACGGCGTCACCTCCACCACACTGCTGCTGGCCATGGGCACCAATCCGGCCGCCGCCTCGGCCACCGTCCACCTCGCCGAGATCGGCACCACACTGATGTCGGGCGCCTCGCACTGGCGCTTCGGCAACGTCGACTGGAAGGTCGTCGCGAAGATCGGCGTGCCGGGGGCCGTCGGCTCCTTCCTCGGCGCGACGGTCCTGTCGAAGCTGTCCACCGAGGTCGCCGAGCCGGCCATGTCCCTGATCCTGCTCGGCCTCGGTCTGTACGTCATGTCCCGCTTCACCCTGCGCGGCCTGCCCGAGGACCGGCTGGGCAAACCGTTGCACAAGCGGTTCCTCACCCCGCTCGGTCTGGTCGCCGGGTTCCTCGACGCGACCGGCGGAGGCGGCTGGGGCCCGGTCGGCACGCCCGCGCTGCTGGCCAGCGGCCGGATGGAGCCCCGCAAGGTGATCGGCTCCATCGACACCAGCGAGTTCATGGTCGCCGTCGCCGCGAGCCTCGGCTTCCTCCTCTCCCTCGGCTCGCAGGGCCTGAAGTGGAGCTGGGTGCTCGCCTTCCTCCTCGGCGGACTGATCGCCGCGCCTGTCGCCGCCTGGCTGGTCCGCATGGTCCCGCCACGCGTGCTGGGTTCTGCGGTCGGCGGCGTGATCATCGTGACCAACGTTCGTACGCTGCTGCGGAGCGACTGGATCGCCGCGTCGGGCACGCTCAGCACGGTCGTGTACGTCGTCCTGTACGCGGTGTGGGCCGCCGCCCTCGCGTACTCGGTCCGGGCCCACCTGCGGGAGCGGGCGGCGCGGCCGGTCTCCACCGGGGAGCGGCAGCCGGTGCGGGTGTGAGGTCGCCGCAACAGAGTGAAATCAGCGTATGTGAATGGCTTGAGTTCGCCCTGACTGCTTCGTGTGGCTCTCCCTACGATGCGATCGCCCTCGACCTTCACAGGAACCTCATCGATCCTTCACAGGCCGTGGGCGTAGCCACCCCCCAACCCGAGGAGAGACCATGGCTGGTGGACTTCTGCTGAGCGGCGCGATAGCCGCTCTGCTCACCACCGCACTGCCCGCGCAGGGATCGTCCGGCGGGTTCGAGGACCCGCCCCCGGACAAGATCATCATCAAGGTCGCCACGGTGAACGGCTCCGGCTGTCCGCAGGGCACGGCCGCGGTCGCCGTCTCCGAGGACAACACCGCCTTCACCGTGACCTACAGCGACTACCTCGCCCAGGCGGGCGGCAACTCCGACCCCACCGCGTTCCGCAAGAACTGCCAGCTCAGCCTGGTCGTCCACGTCCCGGGCGGCTTCACGTACGCCATCGCCAGCGCCGACTACCGCGGCTTCGCCTCGCTGCAGCGCGGAGCGTCCGGCAACCAGAAAGCCTCGTACTACTTCCAGGGCTCGTCGGACACGGTGTCCAAGAACCACCCCTTCACCGGCCCCCGCGACGACAACTGGCAGGCCACCGACACCACCGACTGGCCCCAACTCGTCTACGCACCCTGTGGAGTCCAGCGCAACTTCAACATCAACACCGAGCTTCGCGTGAGTGCCGGCACGCAGTCGCCCGGCAAGGTCAGCTTCATGACGATGGACTCGACGGACGGCGACATCAGCACGGTGTACCACCTGGCGTGGAAGGAGTGCCCGAAGAAGTAGGGCACCCGCCAGACCCGCTTCGGTGGGGGCCTGAGTACGCGTACTCAGGCCCCCACTCCTGCCCTGTGCCACGGTGAGTGCATGGCGAAGACCAGGAGCTTCCGCGGGGTGAAGGGCACGATCGTGTCGGCACTGGGGGCCGTCGTCTGCTACTGGACCTGGACCTACCTGCTGGACTGGTCGGACGGCGTGCGTCAGGCCGGCGGCGACTCCGTCGGCGCGGGTTTCCTGGAAGCCTTGCTGGCCCGCCTCGTCGGTCTGCTGGCGCTGCCGGTTCTGCTGTGGGTGGGCATGCGGTTGCTGAGGGAGCGCGGCAACCATCTGCTCCTCGCGGCCGGTCATGCGGCGGCGTGGCTCATCGGTGGCTACCTAGTTGAACAGGGCGGCGTCAGCGACACGGTCACGACCCTGTGCCTGGCCCTGTTCGCGGGACTCGGCGGGCTGTTGTCCCTCGTGGAGGTGGAGCCGGCCGGGCTACCGGACCTGCAGGGCTAGGGCGTGTTGCGAGCTCTGTGGGCCTGCGGTGGCCTTCAGGCGTGCAGCGTGAGGAGGTTGAGCCCGGTGCTGGTGGGCGTGTGCACCGCGCTGTTGCGATGCCGCTGAGTGGTGACCAGTCCGGCCTGTCGTAGAACGGTGGCGTGTTGGCTGACGCCGGAGGCGCCGATGCCCAGAACCCCGGCGAGTTCGGCCGTGTTGCATCCGGGATGGGTGGCGATGGCATGGAGGACTGCGGCGCGGGTCCGGCCCAGCAGCGCGGTCAGAGCTGCGGGTGCGCCGTCGGCCGTGGACTCGGTGGAGAAGGGGGTCAGGGGGGTGAGGGCCGCACCGGAGTTGGCGGGGTAGGTCAGGAAGGGCTGGGGCTCGGCATCGGGGTCGATGACCGGTGACTCCGACCCGAACAGTGAAGGCACCAGCAGCAGCCCCCGGCCCTCCAGCCGCAGGTCGCCTTGCATGCCGGAAGCCATGGCGACTTCCAGCGTCGGCGGTGTCCACCGGATGCGCGGCGGGTGCAACCCGGTCAGCAGGCGCTCGACGCCACCGTGGAGCAGCTCGCGTATCCGGACGGCACGGTCGGCGGCAAGGCTGGTCACCACGTGGGGCCAGTACGGCGCCATGACCGTCGTGTGGAGGAGACGCATGCTGTCGGCCAGCTGCTGCAGCACGAGTGGGTCATCGTCCAGCCGCCGGGCCCAGGACGGCAGCGGCTGGTGTTCCGCGAGGGCTGCCAGGGTCTGACGGATCTCTTTCGGAGAGGTCGAGCGGATCTGTTCCAGCAGATCCTGTGGGTTGCCCGGTTGCACGCGGGCCAGGAAGTCCGGCGTCCATCCGCGCAACGGGATCAGATCGAGAGCCAGGCGCGATGCCGGCGGTAACCGGGAAAAGGACCGCCGTCGCCATACGTCGTAGCGGACCGGCTGATTCCGGTCCTGCAGAACCCGTACCGCATTGGCCAGTTCCAGCATCGGCCTCGGCGATTCGGCCACCCGGGTCCGGGCCAGATCCTCGGCGGTGAAATGGATCCGGTAGACCACTGCTTCCCCCATGCTCCAGCCATGCCTGGCGATCGCCAGTGATTGTCCCAACAGACCGTGATTCAAGCCAGGTTGAAACACCTCGGCCTTTCCTGCCTGAGTGGGACAGGCTCAGCAGGCAGGCAACAAGGCCCTTTGAACCCATCGAGCATCACGTCGACGCATCCTCCCCGGTTCACTCGCGGGGAGCCGCTCAGGGGGACGGGTGGTGCAGTCCGCTCCGCCGTCCCCTCACAACCGGAAGGGATCCACACGATGAACAAAGTACGTCAGCGCATCGCCCTCGCCGCCGCTGTCGCGGCCCTCGGCGGGGGTCTCTCCGTGGCCCCGGCCGCCGCAGCACCCTCGGGCGCGCTCGGGCTCGATAGCTGGGTTCGAAGCTGCGGCACTCGCTACTCAGCGATCACCACGAACGCCAGCGCGAAGACGATCAAGGAAAACAACGGTTCCTGCGCGGGAGACGCCTGGGTAAGGGCCAAGAAGAAGGGTGGCGCGTGGAGCGCCTGGCAACACAGCTCCACGCAGGTGGTGATAAACCTGGGCCCCGACAAGGTCGAGCGGGCTGAGCACAAGGGCTGCGCCGACTGCGAGGTGCACACCACCCTGCCCGACTGAGACTGCGACTCGGCCCCGCAACCGATGCCCCAAACTCTGATTGCTGAGGCATCGCCGACACCACAATCGGTTCAATGACCCTGGGCGCGCCAGGGCGGTCCCGTGGTGCCCGGACCGCGACGACCGCCTCGTGCTTTTGGCACTCGTTCACGCCGTGCTGCCTTCAGCGGCGGCTGTGCATTCTATTTCACTGGAGAGATAAAGTCATCCGGTGATACGTCAATAGGGTGAATCCGTACGCCGCTCGGCGTAGAGATGCGAGCCGCTGCGAACAGGATTAGCGTTGAAGTCATGACTACAACACAGACACGAGACGCCATTTACTACGTCGTAAAGGACGACAATCTCTCCGAGATTGCCGAGCTCTTCAGGACTACGGTCGCGAAGCTCAAGCAACTGAACAACCTTCACGGCGACATCATTCAGCCCGGGCAGCGGCTCATCATCTCCCATTCAGGAGACGGCACCGTGCCGTTCCCCGGAAAGAGGTGGTTCCATCGCAACCCGGACAACCCGGTCGTCCTCGCGATGGCTCGTCGCCTGGTGCAGGAAGGATGCGGCACCTATCATTCGCCGGAGCCGGACACGAAGTGGTCGCCGGCGGACAAGGCCTCGTACAAGAAGTTCCAGGAAAAGCATGGGTTTAGTGGCCCCGACGCGGACGGTTTCCCGGGGCCGAAGACCTGGAAGATGCTGAAGGTTCCCACGCCTCCCGCCTGACCGCGACGGCGTGAATTCGCCGACAAGAAGGAATGCCCCGCGCGAGCAGTTTCGCTGCCGTCGCGCGGGGCTCCCCGCATGAATCGGCCGGCGGTCGCATCCAGTTTGGGATCACCGCACCAGCGATACGAATTCCGTCCAGGCCGTGGGGGAGAGGGTGAGTCGCGGGCCCTGGGTGTTCTTGGAGTCGCGCACGTGGATGGTGGCGGGGGTGCGGGCTACCTCGACGCAGTCGCCGTCGCCGCTGCTGCTGTAGCTGGATTTTTGCCAGGCGACGGCTACCTCGACGCAGTCACCGGAAGCGCTGCTGCTGTAGCTCGACTTGAACCATGCCAGTTCGCTGGTGCTCATAATGCTCCTCGCATCCGCTGCAACAGGCTCATGGAGTCCCGGATGGTGAGTGCCTGCGAACGCATCCTGGCATACCGGCTTTGAAGGACGCTGACTACTTTCGAGTCAGAGATCAGCTGGCCGCACTCCTGCCCCTCGTTGTAGGCGAACCACCTGTTCCCGGGAGTCTCCAGCAGATGGATGGTGCCCTGTAGCCCGGCGTGCGACTCCTGCAGCAAGGGCATGACCTGCATCTCAACGTTCCGCAGCTCGGTGACCTCCAGTACGTGGTCGATGAGTTCGCGTGTGACCGCAACTCCGCCTGTACGCCGTAGGAACAGGTGCTCTTCGAGGATGAAGCTGAACGCCGTGTTTGGCCGCTCCCGCAGCAGCCGCTGTCGCTCCGCTCGCGCAGCCCACCGTTCCTCGATCTGTGCGTCGTCGAGCGGCGGCAGCTGGTCGGCGGCCAACGCCCGCGCGTACGCCTCCGTCTGAAGCAGCCCAGGAATCATCCGGCACTCGTACGTGTGCAAGGCGATCGCCACCGCCTCCAGCCTTGCCCACTGCCGAAACCAAGCCGCCAACCCCGGCTGCCGAGCCAGATGCCCCGCCGCCTTCCGTAACGCGCCCGTGTTCCCGAGGGCCTCCTCCGCGCGGTCCACGAATGCCGGGTCCGGCATGCGGCGGCCCAACTCCACTGACGCCACCGTGTGTTTGGAGAACCGGACCAGGTCCGCGAACTCCCCCCGGCTCAACCCCGCGTGCTCGCGCAACGCCTGGACGACCGCCCCGAACGTCCGCAGACTGTCGGACGACTCCGGCTCGCTCCCGACCGTACCCACCGCTCCATCGACCACCCCGGTCACCTCCCGCACACATGGTCACGGGCAGTCACCGGTACTGTCCAGTCCGTGACCGCGTACGCTCGCGCGGCGTACACGGCTCCGACCTGGTGAAGTCGGCCTCAGGCCGGTCAGATTGGGGGTGTGACATCACCTCCGACCCGCCAAGGTCCGGTTACCGTACGTACGTTCGCGCAGCGTCTCAGCTCCACCCCGCGCGGCGCCCGCCTGGCCCGGTACCTCGCCCTGAACCAACTCCACGCCTGGGGCATCCCGCACGGCAGCGACCCCTCCGACGCTGTCGCGCTGATCGTCGCCGAGCTGGCCGCGAACGCGGTGACCCACGGGCGCGTGCCGGGCCGGGACTTCGAGCTGAGGCTGGCGCTGGTCGTCGGCAGGGTGCGCGTCGAGGTGACCGACACCCGCCCGCAGCCACGCCCCCCGGCCCCGGCCGACGTACGGCACCGGCCGCCCTCTCCGCTCGCCGAAGCGGGACGCGGCCTGCTGCTCGTCGACGCGCTCGCCGACCGGTGGGAGGTGATCGACCGGAAGCCGCCGCCCGGCAAGACGGTACGGGCCGAGGTCGACCTGCCGGGATGGCTGACGCTGGTGCGGGGCGCGGAGGACGCCCCCGGATGACCGTACGTCCGGACGTACGGTCACCCAGGGCCGTCAGGACCGGGATCGCGTCAGCTCCGCTCCACGCCCAGCGTCAGCGTGCCGGTGTAGCCGGCGGACGGGGAGCTGCCCAGGGCGGTCAGGGTGAGGAGGCCGGACGCGGCGCCTCCGTCGTCGTAGATGGAATCCTGGGCGAGGGTGGTGCGGGTGACCTTGTTGGTCGAGTACGGCGACAGCGCGCCGACCTTGGCCGTGACCGTCTCGTTGAAGAAGAGCTGCCCGGTGTGCAGCTCCTGGCCGCCGGTGAACGAGCCGTCCGCGGTGAGCGTGACGTTCGTGTGCACCTTGACGTGGATGTGCACACAGCGGCCCCGGTACCAGCCGGGGTAGACGCTGGTGATGCTCGCGACGCCGCTGGAGTTCGTGAGCACGCCGCCGCGCAGGAAGGTGCCGTTGTCGGGCTCGTCGTGGCCGTTGTTGCCGACGAAGCCGGAGTACTCGCCGAGCGCGTCGCAGTGCCAGATCTCCACGAGCGCGTTGCTCAGCGGCACGCAGGTGTCGTCGTCGACGACGGTGAGGTTCAGCTTGAGCGGGAAACCTGTCTTGCCTTCGCTGATGTCGCTGCGGACGAGCTGTCCGTCGAGGTAGTAGGGGCCTTCGGTCATCTCCTTCGTGAGGGTGCAGACCGCCGCGGCGGCCACGGGCGCGGCGTCCGAGGCGGGGGCGGTGGGGGCCGCCGGGGCTTCCGGGACGGCGGCGACGGCCAGGGTGGCCGCGGTGGCGCCCGTGGCGATGAGGACGGTGCGGCGCCCGATCGGGTGGGACGCCCGCGCTTCTGACGTGTCGTTCGTGGGGGTGTCTGTCATGAACACGGCACCGTAGAAGGTGATGCTGTAGATCGGCTGTCAGTTGGGCAAAGTGACGGGCCGTCAAGTTGGTTGTCGGACACCGTGCCGCCGGGTCGGGGTACCGTGATGTGATAAAAGGGTCAAAAAGGGAGAAAGGGAGCGCGCATGGGGCTGACCGTGCGGGTCGAGAAGCGCATCGCCCAGGACTTTCCGGGGCGGGACGGCCGGGTGGTGGGGGAACTCCTCGCCGAGCTGGTGAACCACCTGACCGAGCGGGGTGACCGGGAGGACAAGGAACGCATCGCCGCCGCCACCCTGCTGTGTGGCCGGGGGCGGGTGGACCGCCTCCTCGACGCCGTCCAGCTGGCCAAGGAGGACTGGCGGGACGTCCTGGTCGGGGCGGGCCTGGCGGACCCGGGCTGGCGCGAGCAACTGGAAGCGGACTTCGGCCCCGGCTGACGCCCCGTCGGTGCTCTGTCGGCGGCCCGGGTGATCCTCGGCGGTGTTCGGCTGGTCAGGTGCGGTCGTGGAGAGTGACGTGGTAGCCGTCGGGGTCGGCGAAGGTGAATGTCCGCCCGAAGGGGCCGTCGATCGGCGCGGAGACGATGGTGTGACCGTCGGCGACGAGAGCGTCGTGGATGGCCTGGACGTCGGTGGCGTGGAGCCAGATCGCGGCACCGATGCCGGGCTGGGCGACGGATGCGAGATCGGTGCCGGGTATGACGTCGCGGAGCGCGAACGCGATCGGCTTCGTCTCGAAGACGACGGCGTGCGGAGGTCCGGCCGGCGAGCGGACGAGGCCGAGGTACTGCTCGTAGAACGCCTGCGAGGTGTCGAGGTCGCGCGCCTGGAGCGAGATGAAGTCGGGGCCGGTGGCGGGCATGATGATGCTCCTTCTTTGCGTGTCAGGATACTGACACGGGCCACCGTATGTCAGACTTCTGACATGAGTCAAAAGGGTGTCGGCGTCGACCTGGACACATCACTGGGCTACCTGCTGAAGGAGGCTTCGAGCGCCCTGCGGGTAGCCATGGAGGAGGTGCTGCGGCCACTCGGGATGAACGTGACGCACTACTCCTGCCTCGAGCTGCTGGCCCAACGGCCGGGCTTGTCGAACTCCGAGCTCGCGCGGGGCGCGTTCGTGACCCGGCAGACGATGAACGTGCTGCTCCAGGCCCTGGAACGGGACGGCTACGTGACCAGGCCCGCGGAGGCGCCCGTCGGGAAGGCTCTTCCCGCGCGGCTCACACCCCGCGGCCGACGGAGCCTGGAGAAGGCGACCGTGGCGGTCCGGTCCGTCGAGGTCAGAATGCTGGCCGGAATGACCGAGCCCGAGCAGTCGGGCGCGTTCCGGATCCTGCGGAGCATGATTCATTCCCTGCGCGACGGCGACGGCGACGGCGACGGCGACGCATAGCCCGTTCCGCGGCGCACCTCTCGCCGCATGGCCAGGACCGGGCTCGACCTCCCACCGCGTCAGGCTCTCAGCGGGCGATCGAGACGGCGAAGGGCGTGAATCCGCTGGACCGGATCACGTGGGGTACGAACAGGATCGCGGCCTCGGTGGCCCGCGCGGTCTCGATCCCGCCGAGGTCCATGAGCCACTCCTGCTGCCAGCCGAGGTCGGCGAGAAGCCCGCGTACGACCTGCTTGGCATCCGGGTCCTGGCCGGAGAGGAAGGCGGTCGGGGGCTCGGTGAGCGTGGCGGGCGCGGTCATCACCGTGTAGAGCATCGTGTTGAGCGTCTTGACGACGCGCGTGTCGGGGAGCGCTTCTTGAAGGTGCTCCGCGAGGCTCGAGCCGGGGTGGAGCAGCTCGGCCGGCAGTCCGTCCGGTCCGTCGACGGTGGCGTTGGAGACGTCCACGAGGATCTTGCCCTCGAGTTCCTCGCGCAGCGCGCTGAGCCGTTCCAGCGAACCGGCGCCCGGGGTGGCGTTGATGACGATCCGTGCTGTCCGGGCGGCGTCGGCGGCGGAGCCTGGTGAGCGGTCCGCCACGGTCACCTCGTGCCCGGCCCGGGTGAGAGCCAGGGCGAGGCTGCCGCCGACGCGGCCGTTTCCGAGAACTGCGATCACGGTCATGCTGATGTGGTCCTTCCGGTGCTTGTGGTTCGGGGGGGGGAGAGGGGGAGGGGGAGTCAGCGGGAGAGCGTGGTGACGGCGTCGGCGTGCACGCCGGGCGCGGCGGCCAGGAAGCTCTCGCTCTCCGGGGTCCAGGGGCGGCCCTCGGCGTCGGATATCCGCCCGCCGGCCTCGGCGACGAGCAGCGCCCCGGGCAGCAGGTCGGCGCGGGCCCCGGCGAACTGCCAGAAGGCGTCGATCCGTCCGGCGGCCACGTTCAGCAGGTGCAGGGTGGCGGGCACGGATGTCCGCACCACGAGCGCGTCGAAGAGCATTTCGGTGATCGAGGAGCCGATGCGCCGCACCACCTTCTCGTCCTCGTCCGGCCTGGCCTGGCTGGTGGCCACGAGGCTCAGGCCGAGGTCCGTGGTCGGGGACACGTGCAGCGGGCGGCCGTCGAGGTGGGCGCCGGCGCCGGCGAGCGCGGTGTAGGTCTCACCGGTCAACGGCAGGTGAACCGCGGTGAGCACCGGCTGGTTGTCGCGCACGAGAGTGGCGGTCACCGCCCACTCCGGCAGGGCGTGCAGGTGGTTGACATTGCCCTCGGCCGGATCCAGGACCCACCATTCGCCGGCGGGCAGGGCCCCGCCCGCGAGCTCGTCCTCCACCACGCGGGCGTCCGGGCGCAGGCGGGCGAGGCGGGGGCGCAGGACGTCGAGGGCCGCGTCGTCGTTGGCGGCGAGCGCGCGCATCAGCTCTTCGCGGGTGTCGTAGCGGACCACGTCGCCGAAGCGCTCCCGCAGCACCGAACCCGCCTCGCGCACGGCGATCGCGGTCTGCGCGAGCAGGTCGGCGTCGGACGCGGGGTCGGCGGTTGCGGCAATTCCGGTGGTCTGAATCGACTCGGGCATGGCGGTGCTCCCATCTGAGCAGGGGGGTTGTGAGGCGGGCCAGGCGAGAACCGTGTTGCTTCCGTGCCCGCATCTCGAAGGTATGAGGGCCCGTCATTAACTGCAAGTGCATGTAAAGCACGGCTAGGATGACTCTCATGCAACTGGATTTGAACCTGCTCGCCGCGCTCGACGCGCTCCTGGAGGAAGGCAGCGTGGCCGGAGCCGCCGAGCGCCTGCACGTCACCGCCCCCGCGATGAGTCGAAGCCTCGGCCGGATCCGGCGCACGACGGGGGATCAGATCCTGGTGCGTACCGGGCGCACGATGACCCCGACGCCGTACGCGATCGCCGTCCGGGAACAGGTGCACGAGCTGTTGCAGCAGGTCCAGGGCGTGCTGGCGCCGAGCCGCGCACTCGACCTGACGACGCTCGAACGCACCTTCACACTCCGCTGGCACGACTCACTCGTCGCCCTCAGTGGCCCCGCCCTTCTCGCGGCCGTGCGCGAGCAGGCGCCGGGCGTGCGGCTGCGCTTCATCGCGGAATCGAGCATCGACACCCCCGAGCTGCGCCGCGGCGAGGTCGACCTGGAGGCGAACGCCAACCGCCCGACCGCACCCGACCTCCGCGCCGATCGGGTGGCCGAGACCCAGCACGTCATCGTCGTGCGGCGGGGGCACCCGCTCACCCGGGTCAAGGCGGTCACCGCCGCGCGGTACGCCGAGGCAGAGCACATCACCGTCTCGCGGCGCGGCAGGCTCGGCAACGCCCTCGACGACGCTCTCGAACGGCTCGGCCTCACCCGACGGGTGGTGGCGACCGTGCCCACCGACGGGGCCGCGTTCGAGTTCGTGCGCGGCTCCGACCTTCTCGTCACAGCCCCTGAATCGACGACGCGTTCAGCGGCCACGGCCCTCGGTCTGACTCTGCTCCCACTGCCGCTCGAAGTGCCGCCCGCCGCGGTGTACCTGTCATGGCATCAGCGCTACGACACCGACCCCGCGCACGTCTGGCTACGTGATCTGGCGCGGACCGCGTTGGGCGCCCCGTCGTAGCCCACACCTTTGAAGATCGCCTGCCACTCGGTTGTTCACCAACCCGGGCAGGCACACGTCCCGGCGCGGACGCCGGGACGTCCGCGTCTCAGCCGGCCTGGCCCATCCCCGCCGCGTTCGGCCAGCTCTGGGCGTTGGGCCAGCCGGTCGCCGGGGCCGTGGTGAGGTCCGGTACGGGAGCCGGGCTGGTCATGCCGCGGACCTGGGCGGCGGTGAGGCCACCGCGGGCCGGGACGCCGGGCGGGGTCGGGCCGGGCGTGGGGGCGGCCATCGGGCCGCCTGACATCGGGCCCGACATGGGGCTCGCGGCCGGGGTCATCGGGCCCGACATGGGGCCGGTCATCGGGGCGGCGGCGGCCGCCGCCGGTACCGGCCGCGGCATCTGGCTGGGGACCGGTACCTGAGGCGGCGTCGGCATCTGAGGCGGCGCCATCTGAGGCGGCGTCGGCATCTGGCTGGGTATCGGCGCCGGAGCCGGCGTGGGTATCTGACCGGCCAACTGGTTGGGCATCTGGGTGGGCATCTGATTGGGCATCTGGCTGGGGACCGGCGCGGCCGGGGCGGGCGCCTGCGCCGGGATGCCGAGCTGCTGTGGGGCTGCCTGGGCCACCGCAGGCATCGGCATCCCGGCACCGCCGGTCTGACCCGGCCGGCCCGGCTGGCCGGCCTGTGCCGCCGCGGGCATCGGCATGCCGCCGCCGACGGGCGAGGCGGGTGCGAGCCCCTGCGCGCCGACGGACATGGCCTGAGCGGCAAGGCCCTGCATGCCGTGCCCGTTGGTGGCACCGACCAACCGGTCCACTGCCGCCGTACCCGAGCTGTAGCTGGTCCCTGTCGCCAGCTCGGGCACGGCGGCTCCCCTCCTGGTCCCGTAGAGCACCTGTTCCAGGCCGGACACCAGGCGACGCACGTCCACCTGGGGGCGCACCACGAGCCGCAGGAAGCGGCTGGAGGAGCCGATCTTGTTGCCGCACTCGCGGACGAGGATCCGGTGCTCGGTGAGCATCCGGTCCCGGACCACGGTGCCCTCGGCGCCGACCGGCAGACGCACGAAGAGGAAGTTGCCCTGCGACGGATAGACCGTCAGCCCGGGCAGGGACGACAGCTGTCCGGCCATGTCCAGCCGGTCACGGCGCACCTGCTGGAGGCTCTGCGCGTACTCGGCGCCGTGCTCCTTCAGGATGAACACCACATGCTCGGCGAAGGAGTTGAGGTTCCACTTGGGCAGCATCGAGCGGATTCGGCCCGCGAGCGCCGGGTTGGCGACCAGATAGCCGAACCGTATGCCGTGCAGACCGAAGTTCTTGCCGAGGCTGCGCAGCACCACCACGTTGGGCCGCAGCATGGCCTCGTGGACGACGCTCGGCTCGACCTCGGCGTCCGCGAACTCCAGGAACGACTCGTCGATGACGACCAGGTCCAGGTCGGCCATCGCGTCCATGAACTGCACGAGCGCGTGCTTGTGCAGGAAGCCGCCGTCGGGGTTGTTCGGGTTGCAGATCACGGCGACCCGGGTGCCGCGCGCGCGGATGAACTCGGCGTACTGCGCGAGGTCCAGGGCGAAACCGCTGGACTCCTGGAGCGGGAACATGTCGACCCGCTTGCCGGTCTCCATCGGCTGGTCGGTCCAGCGGCCGAAGGTGGGCACCGGGACGGCCAGCGACTCGCGCACCAGGAGATGGTCGATCCAGGTGATCAGCTCGGTCGAGCCGTTGCCCATCGCCACGCACTGCGGCGGGAGCTGGAGCAGACTGCACAGCTCGGCCGTGATGGTGTCGGCGCTGCTCGGGTAGTACGTGATGATCTCCCGCAGCCGCGCCGCCATCTCGTCGAACATGGCCGGGGTGGGGAAGTACGGGTTGCAGGGAATGCAGAAGTCGACCGGGCCGGTGCCCTCGCCGCCCTCCCTCGTCAACGCCGCCATCGACGGGCTGTGCGCCGCGGTGCTGCGGAACAGCGAGGTGACGTTGTCAGCCAAGGAGAGCCTCCGTATGGGGCGGGCCCGGCGGGGACGACCGGGCCCGTCGTCATTGGGTGGCCCGCGCGGGGGAGCACGGGCCGCCCTTACATACGGAGGCAGAGGTGACACCGTTCAACGCGTCCCAAAGGGGCGCGGGGAACTGCGCGACCAGCCCCAACGGAGCCGCAGCTCCTCATGGCCTACCCGGCGGAGCGCCTACGCGCCGAACGAGTGGATCGTCGTCGTCCGGTACGTCTGCCCGGGCCGCAGCACCGTCGAGGCGAACGACGGGTGGTTCGGCGCGTCCGGGAAGTGCTGCGTCTCCAGGCAGAGCGCGTCGCCCTGGCGGTAGGTGCTGCCGCTGGTGCCGACCAGGGTGCCGTCGAGGAAGTTGCCCGAGTAGAACTGCAGCCCCGGCTCGACGGTGGCGATCTTCAGGGTGCGTCCGGAGGACGGGTCCCGGAGGGTCGCGACATGCTCGGGCTTCTTGGTGATGCCCTTGTCGAGGGCCCAGTTGTGGTCGAAGCCCTTGGCGAGGACCTGCTGCGGGTTACCGGCGCGGATGTCCTCGCCGATCGCCTTGGACTTGCGGAAGTCGAAGGGGGTGCCGGAGACCTTCGCCAGTTCGCCGGTCGGGATGAGGCCCGCGTCGGTGGGCGTGTAGCGGGCGGCGGCGATCTTCAGCTCGTGGTTCTCGATCGAGCCGGTGCCCTCGCCGGCCAGGTTCCAGTAGACGTGGCTGGTGAGGTTGACGACGGTGGCCTTGGTGGTGGTGGCCTCGTAGTCGATGCGCCACTCGCCGTGCCGGGTGAGGGTGTAGGTGACCTTCGCCTTGAGCGTTCCCGGGTAGCCCATCTCACCGTCGACGCTGGTGTAGTGCAGGTGCAGACCGACGTCGGAGCCCTTGGTGAACGGCTCGACGTCCCAGACGTGCTTGTCGAAGCCCTGGGTGCCGCCGTGCAGGCTGTTGTCGCCGTCGTTGACGGAGAGCTGGTAGCTCTTGCCGTCCAGGGTGAACCGGCCCTTGGCGATCCGGTTGCCGTAACGGCCGATCAGGGCGCCGAAGTACGGGGTCTTGGCGACGTAGTCCTCGATGTTGTCGAAACCGAGGGAGACGTTGGCGTACTCGCCGTGCCGGTCCGGGATCTCCAGGGACTGGACGACGCCGCCCCAGGACAGGACCTTCATGCGGGTGCCGCCGTTCTCCAGCGACCAGCGGTAGACCTTCGTGCCGTCGGCGAGCTTGCCGAAGAGTTCCTTCACCGGTGTCCTGCCTCCCGTTGCGTGCGCGGTGCCACCGACGGTGGCGGCGGTGACACCGGCGGCGGCAGCCCCGGCGATGACGGTACGTCTGCTCAGTTCCACGTGCGGCTCCTCGTGAATGAGGGGAGTTGCCTCCCCGTACTGTGCGGTGCGTAGTCCTGCGACAGCGTTGTGCTGTTCCTGACAAAATCGGGTCCGGAAAGAGCCGGGGCCCCGCCGGTCGGCGGGGCCCCGGTCGTGCTACGAACCGACCTTGCGCTTGTTCCACACGTCGAAGCCGACCGCCGCCAACAGGGCCAGACCCTTGATGACCTGCTGCCAGTCGCTGCCGACGCTGAGGAGGTTCATGCCGTTGTTCAGCACACCGAGGACGAGACCACCGATGATCGCGCCGAGGACGGTGCCGACACCGCCGCTCATGGACGCGCCGCCGATGAACGACGAGGCGATCGCCTCGAGTTCGTAGTTCAGGCCCGCCTTCGGTGAGGCCGCGTTGAGGCGGGCGGCGATCGCCAGACCCGCCAGGGCCGCGAGCGCGCCCATGTTCAGGAAGACCAGGAAGGTGACCTTCTTGTCCCGGACGCCGGAGAGCTTCGCCGCCGGCAGGTTGCCGCCGATGGCGTAGATGTGGCGGCCGAAGACGGAGTTGCGCATGAGGTAGCCGTAGCCGACCACCAGCACGCCCAGGATCAGCAGGACGATCGGCGCGCCCTTGTAGCTGGCGAGCAGCATCGTCACGACGAGGATCGCGGCGACGATGCAGACCAGCTTGAGCAGGAAGAGGTTGCGCGGGACGACGTCGAGCGAGAACTCCCTCTGGCGCTTGCGGTCACGGACCTCCTGGAAGACCGCGAAGACGATCAGGGCCAGGCCCAGCAGCAGCGTCAGGTTGTGGTAGTTCGTGTTGGGGCCGGTCTCCGGCAGGAAGCCGTTGCCGATCTTCTGCAGTCCGTCCGGGAACGGGCCGAGGGTCTGCCCCTCCAGGAGGATCTCCGTCATACCGCGGAAGATCAGCATGCCCGCGAGGGTCACGATGAACGACGGTATGCCGAGATACGCGATGAAGAAGCCCTGCACCGAGCCGGCCACCGCGCCCACGACCAGGCTCAGCACCACGGCCACCGGCCAGGACACGTCGTGCTGCACGGTCAGTACGGCCGCGAACGCGCCCACGAAGGCCGTCACCGAACCGACCGACAGGTCGATGTGGCCCGCGATGATCACCAGCATCATGCCGATCGCGAGGATCAGCACGTAGCTGTTCTGCAGGACCAGGTTGGAGACGTTGCGCGGCAGCAGCAGGTCGCCGTCCGTCCACACGGCGAACAGGGCGACGATCAGGCCGAGCGCGATCAGCATGCCGTACTGGCGCATGTTGCTGCGCAGGCCGTCCAGGACGAGCCGCAGCAGGCCACCGCCCGCGCCCCCGCCTCCGCTCTTGCCCGGCGCCGGGGCCGGGGTCTTGGCGGTCACATCCGTGCTCATCGGGTTACCTCTTTGTCCTTAGTCATCTGGCGCATCAGTGATTCCTGCGAGGCCTCGGCCCGCGAGAACTCACCGGTGAGCCGCCCCGCGGCCATCGTGTAGATGCGGTCGCACATACCGAGCAGCTCAGGCAGCTCGGAGGAGATGAATACGACCGCCTTGCCCTGGGCGGCCAGTTGGTCGATGACCGTGTAGATCTCGTACTTGGCGCCGACGTCGATCCCTCGCGTCGGCTCGTCCAGGATCAGCACCTCGGGACCCGTGAAGATCCACTTGCTGAGGACGACCTTCTGCTGGTTGCCGCCGGACAGCTTGCCCACCGGTTCGGAGACGGTGGGCGCCTTGATGTTCATGGACTTGCGGAAGCCCTCGGAGACCCGCCGCTCCGCCTGCTCGTCGACGATCCCCCGCTTGGCCACCTTGCCCAGCGCGCTGAGCGAGATGTTGCGGTTGATGGTGTCGATGAGGTTGAGGCCGTAGTGCTTGCGGTCCTCTGTGACGTACGCGATGCCGTGCTTGACCGCCTCGGGGACGGACTTCGTACGGATCTCCGTGCCGTCCTTGAAGACCTGGCCCCCCGCGTACCGGCCGTAGGACCGGCCGAAGACACTCATCGCGAGTTCGGTGCGGCCGGCGCCCATCAGGCCCGCGATCCCGACGATCTCGCCGCGCTTGACGTCGATCGACACGTCGTCGACCACCTTGCGCTGCTGGTCGATCGGGTGGTGCACGGTCCAGCCGCGGATCTCGAGAGCCGGGGCCGAGCCCACCTCGCCCTCGTACGCGGTGCGTTCGGGGAAGCGGTGGTCGAGGTCGCGGCCCACCATGCCGGAGATGATCCGGTCCTCGCTGGTGTCCGACGCCTTCACATCGAGCGTCTCGATCGTCTGCCCGTCCCGCAGGATGGTCACCGAGTCGGCGACCTTGCGGATCTCGTTCAGCTTGTGGGAGATGATGATCGAGGTGATGCCCTGCTTCTTCAACTCCAGGATGAGATCCAGGAGTTTGCCGCTGTCCTCGTCGTTCAGGGCCGCGGTCGGCTCGTCGAGGATGAGCAGCTTCACCTTCTTCGACAGCGCCTTCGCGATCTCCACCAACTGCTGCTTGCCCACGCCGATGTCGGCGACGCGGGTCTCCGGGTGGTCGGAGAGACCGACCCGGCGCAGCAGTTCACTGGCGTGCTTGAGCGTGTCGTTCCAGTTGATCAGCCCTCGGGTGGCGTGCTCGTTGCCGAGGAAGATGTTCTCCGCGAGGGAGAGGTAGGGCACCAGGGCCAGTTCCTGGTGGATGATCACGATGCCGCGCTGCTCGCTGGCTCTGATGTCCTTGAACTCGCAGGTGTTCGACTCGAAGAGGATCTCGCCCTCGTACGTGCCATGCGGGTGAACGCCGGAGAGGACCTTCATCAGGGTCGACTTGCCGGCCCCGTTCTCCCCGCAGATGGCATGGACCTCGCCCTGCTGGACGGTCAGTGTGACGTCCGACAGCGCCTTGACGCCGGGAAAGGTCTTGACGATCGAGCGCATTTCCAGGACGGGTCCCGCCATGGTCGTGCCTTCCAATCTGTTGCTGCAGTGGGCCCGTCGGTCAGTTGAGGTCGGAGGCCTTGTAGAAGCCGGAGTCGACGAGCTCCTTCTGCCAGTTGCTCTTGTCGACGCTCACGGGCTGAAGCAGGTACGCGGGCACGACCTTCGTGCCGTTGTCGTAGGTCTTCTCGTCGTTGACCTCGACCTTCTTCTTGTTCAGCGCCGAGTCGACCATGTTCGTGGCGACCTGGGCGAGCTTGCGGATGTCCTTGAAGACGGTCTGCGTCTGCTGGCCCGACTTGATCGACTTCACCGAGGCGACCTCGGCGTCCTGGCCGGTGATGACGGGCAGCGGCTTGCTCGCCGTGCCGTAGCCGTCCGACTTCAGCGCCGAGATGATGCCGATCGAGATGCCGTCGTACGGCGAGAGGACCGCGTCGACCCGGCCGCTGGTGTACTTGCCGGTCAGGATGTCGTCCATGCGGCGCTGGGCGGTGGCGCCGTCCCAGCGCAGCGTGGTGACCTTGGTGAGCTCCTTCTGGCCGGACTTGATCACCAGCTGCTTCTTGTCGATGTACGGCTGGAGCACCTTCATCGCGCCGCCGAAGAAGTACCGGGTGTTGTTGTCGTCGTTGGAGCCGGCGAAGAGCTCGAGGTTGAACGGGCCCTTCTTGGAGCCGTCCTTCAGGCCGAGCTTCTCGACGATGTAGCTGCCCTGGAGCTCGCCGACCTTCTCGTTGTCGAAGGACGCGTAGTAGTCGACGTCCTTCGTGCCGAGGATCAGGCGGTCGTAGGAGATCACCGGGATGTTGGCGTCCTTGGCCTGCTGGAGGACGTTGTTGAGCGACTTGTTGTCGATCGCCGCGATGATCAGGGCCTTGACCCCCTGCGTGATCATGTTCTCGATCTGTGAGACCTGCTGGTCGGGCTCGTCCTCGCCGTAGACCAGCTTCGTCTTGTAGCCCTTGGCCTGGAGGTCCTTGACGACGTTCTTGCCGTCGGCGATCCAGCGCTCGGAGGACTTGGTCGGCATCGAGATGCCGATGGTCGCGCCCTTGGTGCTGCCCCCCTTGTCGTCGCTGCCGCCCTCGCTGTTCTGGCCGCAGGCGGACAGGGTCAGGGCGAGGGAGGAGGCGGCGGCTATGGCGGCGAGTGCGGCTCGACGGGTACGCATGATCATCATCCTTGATGTCGGTACGGGCTCGGTCCGGCACCGCGCGCTCCGTGGCGCCGATGGGAGGGAGACCGAGAAGAAAGGGCGTGTGGGATTGTGTGTGCCTGCGTCGGCTTTTGTGAAGGGGCGTTGTCCGGAACGTTATGAGGGCGTATCGAACCGACGCAGAGAGCCGGGCAGTCGGGAGCCCAGCGGTGCCATGTCGTCGCCCACTCCGTGCCGTGCGAGCAGATCCAGGGCGAGTCTGCCGCGCCGCACCCGTTCCCGGGCGGTGGACAGGGTCACATCGCGCAGGTGGTGCCCGTACGGGTAGATCGAAGGGGCCTTGGAGAGACCGAACTTCAGGTACAGCGGGGCGCCGCGGCGGATCAACTCGGCGACCTCGTACATCCGTACATACCCGCCGAGATCGTCGGGTGCCTCGATGTACATGTCCATCGGAGCGGCGGAAACCCGGCGGATCTCGGTGAGGTGATCGAGCGTCAGGTCGCTGGGCACGTTGACCGAGTCGGCGCCCAGGTTCTCGTACACCGCGTACGCGGCCGGGTTGACGGGCCCGATGAGGGCGCTCACCTTGAGGGTGGTGTCCGCCGGGATGATGCCGGCCGAGCGCGCCCGGTGCAGCGTCCACAGCACGCCCTCGTCGGCGACGAGCAGGCACTTGACGCCCAACTCCGTTGCCCGGACGGCGTCTTCGACACATCCGGCGACCGCATCGTGACCGCGGGCCCGCAGGCCCCCGCCGCGCGAGTCGGTCCGCGTCGAGCCGCCGATGTCCCAGGTGCCGCGCGGACCGGTGAACAGGCAGAGCTCGATGTCCCGTTCGGCGGTGGCCTCGACCATCTCGGTGATCTCGGCGTCGGTCAGCATCCACACGCCGCTGCCCTGGCTGATCCGGTGGATCGGCACGTCGAGACGCGAGGACTCCTTGAGGACGACGGCCAGCGCCTCCGGGCCCTCGCACGAGGGGATCTCGGTGCGCCAGCGGCCGCCGCCGGGGAAGGTGTGCGGCGAGGCGTCGGCGGGGTCGAGGGCGGGCGCGCCCAGGCCGAGGGCGGTGAGCGCCTGCTCACCGGGCCTACGGGCTGCCGTGGTGGAAGCGTCGGTCACAAGGAGTCCTTAGTGTTCGGTATGTCGGACGAAGTTCGCGGCTCAGGGGACGGAAAGACGTGGGGTACGCCGGTCCGGGGGCCGTCAGGTAACCGCCGGACCGGCGTACGTCTAGGGGCGCAGCAGCACCTTTCCGACCTTCGGGTCACCGGACCCGACCAGCTCGATGGCGCGCGGGAACTCGGCCAGCGGCAACTCGTGCGTGACCAGCGGCAGCGGATCGAGCAGCCCGGCCGCGAACACCCGGACCGTGTGCGCCCAGGCGTCCGGCGGCGCTCCGAAGACGGTGTGCACCTCCAGCTGCCGTACCACCAGGTCCGTCGGGTCGAGCCCCTCGGCGCCCGGCGCCGGGATGCCCGTCAGGACCAGCCGGCCGCCGCGCCTGAGCAGCGAGGCGGCGGTGCGCGCGGCGGACGCGGACCCGGCGGTCTCGATGACGACGTCGAAGTCCTCGGGGAGTTCCTGGTCCTTGGTGCGGAAGTCGGTGGCGCCGAACTGGCGGGACAGCGCCTCCCGGTCGTCACGGGTGCCCACGACCAGCAGCTCGGCCGGGGAGCCGGCCTTCAGGAACTGCACGGCGAACATGCCCAGCGTCCCGGTGCCGACCACGGCGACCCGCTCGCCCGGCAGGGCGTTCGCCTTGATCGCGGCGGCCGCGATGCACGCGGCGGGCTCCAGCAGGGCGCCCGCGGTCAGGTCGGCGTCGTCCGGCAGCACGTGCAGCAGGCGCGCCGGGAGGGTGAGCGTGGTGGCCATCGCCCCCGGCTGGGTGAACCCGGTCTCCTCGTACCCCGCCGTGCACAGCGTCGTCTCGCCCGCGTGACAGCGGTCGCACACCTGGCAGTTGCGGAAGCCCTCCCCGACGACCTTCCGGCCGACCAGGGACGCCGGCACCCCGGTGCCGACGGCCTCGACCGTCCCGGACCACTCATGGCCGGGGGTGAGGGGGTAACGCACGTATCCCTCGGGCCGGTTGCCCTGGTACACCTCGCGGTCGCTGCCGCAGATGCCCACGGCGTGGACGCGCACCAGCGCCTCCCCGGCCTCCGGCCGCCTGGCCTCGTGCGAGGTCAGCCGGTGCTCGCCGGGCGCCTCGATGACGACGGCGGAGCTCACTTCTGGGCGCCCTTCGGCTTGCGCTGCTCCCAGCCCTCGGCCCACAGGTCGAAGCGGGCCTGCTGCTGCGGGAACTCGGCGGCCGCGTCCACGTCCAGCTCGACACCGAGACCGGGCTTGTCGGACAGGTGGAAGTACCCGTCGATCACCTCGGGCGCTCCCTTGACGACCTTCTTGATCTCCGCGTCGGCGAAGTCGTTGAAGTGCTCAAGGATCTTGAAGTTCGGCGAGGAGAAGCCGACCTGGAGGGAGGCCGCGGTCAGCACCGGGCCGCCGACGTTGTGCGGGGCGACCAGCACGTAGTGGGTCTCCGCGGTGGCGGCCAGCTTCCGGGTCTCCCAGATGCCGCCGATGTGGCCGACGTCCGGCTGGATGATGTCGACGGCCTGGCTCTCGAACAGCTCACGGAACTCGATGCGATCGTGAATCCGCTCACCGGTGGCGACCGGGATGTCGACCTTGGCGGCGACCTTCTCCAGCGCCTTCAGGTTCTCCGGCGGAACCGGCTCCTCCAGCCACGCGGGCTTGAAGGGCGCGAGGTCCTTGGCCAGCCGGACGGCGGTCGAGGGGGAGAAGCGGCCGTGCATCTCCAGCATCAGCTCGGCGTCCGGCCCGATGGCGTCGCGCACGGCCTCGATGAGGGAGACGGCGTACAGGCTCTGCTCGTGGTCGAGCTCGAAGTGCCCGGTGCCGAACGGGTCGATCTTGAGGGCCTTGTACCCGCGCTCCATCACGCCCTGCGCGGCCTTGTGGTAGGCCTCCGGGGTCCGCTCGGTGGTGTACCAGCCGTTGGCGTACGCCTTGACCTTGTCGGTGACCTTGCCGCCCAGCAGCTGCCACACCGGCACGCCGAGGGCCTTGCCCTTGATGTCCCAGCAGGCCATCTCGATGACGGCGATCCCGGACATCACGATCTCGCCGGCCCGCCCGTAGTCGCCGTACTTCATGCGCTTGACGAGGTCTTCCGTGGCGAACGGGTCGGAGCCGAGAATGTGATTGGTCTGCGCCTCCCGCAGATAGCCGATCAGCGCGTCGGTGTGGCCCAGCATCCTGGTCTCGCCGACGCCGGTGATGCCCTCGTCGGTGTGCACCTGGACGTAGGTCAGGTTGCGCCACGGCGTACCGACCACGTGTGTGCTGATTCCGGTGATGCGCACGGCAGTTGCCCCTTGCTGCGTCGTCTGCTTCGTTCAGTTCGGTGAGTGTGTTCGAGATTTCGTCACACGTTCGAAATGCTGGCGTGACAGTAAGGACGGTGTGAGGTGAGTGTCAATGGGTCCACCGCATAACGGTTTCGACACTGCTTTCGGAAAGGCTTTCGACGGCGGTTTCGCCGCGTTGTCCCGACCTGGTCGCAAGTGGCCACGCCGAGGCGTCGGCTTCCCTACACAACTTTCACAGCTATGACTATGAGGGCTGTGTGAGAGGAACTTAATCTTCCACGCGTCATGGACTACTGCCAGCCGTGCCACAGGCACCTCAACGGCGCGCTCGCCTGCCCGGGGTGCGGCGCATCCGCCGAACAACTCCACGCACACGCGACGCGGGATCACGCGCCCGCGTGGTCGGGGTCGACGGGTGAGGGGCCGGCGGGTGAGGGGCCGGCCGCGGGCGGGGCGGGGTCCTACGGGGCGTACGAAGCGGCCTACGGGGCCGCCTACGGACCCGGCGGGGTGAGCGACGGCGGATATTCCGGCGAGGCTCCCACGGCCGCGTACGAGGCCCCCTACGGCGCCGGGGCCGAGGTGTTCTCGTATGAGGGCGCGGCGGAGGCGGTGGCCCCCCACGCCGACGACGCCGCGGGCGCCGACGACGCCGCGGATGCCGGGGCAGAGGCGCGGACGGTCGTCGACCGGGCCGAGGCGGTGGCGGAGCCGACCGGCGGCCGCGCGGCGCGTCGGCGCGCCCGGGGCCGTGGCGGCCGGGCCGTACCGGCTCCCGAGGGGCCCGAACGCGCCGACGGCACCCGGGAGTTGGACGACACCGAGGATGCCGACGGCGCGGCGGAGTACGGCGCCGCCGGCCGGTACGAGGACGACGACGCCGACGACGACCCGCACGCCTCCTCGGACGGTGCGAGCCGCCGCGATCGCAAAGCCGCGGCGCATCGACGCCGCCGACGCCGGACCCTCTTGATCGTCGCGGGTTTCGTGCTGGCCGCGGGCGGACTGAGTCTCGCGGAACTCGGCATGGACGCCCCCGGTTCCGCCCCGAAACCGGCCGCGGCCGGTGACGAGTCGGCGGCGGGCGACGCCTCCCCGGAGGCGGACGGGACGGGCAAGCCCTCGGGCGCCCCCAAGGGCGTCGGAGCCGGGGCGGCGGACTCGTCCTCCCCCGACCCCTCGGCGTCCCCGTCGGCCTCCGAGTCCGCCAAGGACGGTAAGGACGACAAGCACGGCAAGGACGGTAAGGACGACACGTCGGACGAGGGCACCGACGGGCCCACCGATGGCGCCGGCGCGCCGTCCGGCCCCGCCCCGGGCGGCTCGCCCACGGCCCCGGGCGGATCGGACCCGACCCAGGCCCCCACGCCCACGGCCGCCCCGACCACCTCGGATCCGAACCCGGAGCCACGCCCGACACAGACCTGCGACCGCTTCCTGTGGTGGTGCACGTGAAACGTTCGCTTCCGTAAATCTGTCAGCCCTGCGCCGCGGTGCTACGCCTCCGTGTGGACCATCCGGCGCAGCAGGTCCCGCAGTGCCTCGCGCTCCCCGTCGGAGAGGCCGGCCAGCGGTTGCCGGGCGAAGCGCAGGCCCTCCCGGAGTTCACGGGCCACCCGGCTGCCCTCCGTCGTGGCCGCCGCCAGCTTCACGCGCCGGTCCGTGGGATCGATGCGCCGTTCCACCAGGCCCCGGGACTCCAGCCGGTCCACGATGCCGGTCACGTTCGACGGCTCACACCTCAGCTTCTGGGCCAGCTTCCGCATCGGCAGCGGCTCCAGTGACAGCAGGCTGAGCAGCCGCGCCTGCGCGCCGGTCAGGGTGTGCTCCGCCGCGGCGTCCTCGTAGTCCTCGTAGAAACGGGCCACGACGTCGCCGATGAGTTCGACGACCTCCATGGTCAGCGCATCGGGACGGCGGGTCTTCTCGGGTGTGGCCATGCGATCCAGGGTACCCCGTTACTTGACATCCTGAAATATTCAGAGGCATGGTTGTTTCAGGTACTGAAGCATTCGCAGGAAAGGCGCACACCTCATGTCCGACAGCCCCACGCTCCCCTCCGTCGGCCGCGAATGGCGACTGCTCAGCCGTCCCGTCGGCTGGCCCAAGCCCGAGGACTTCGAGCTGGCCGAGGCGGCGATACGGCAGCCCGGCCCCGGCCAGGTCCTGGTGCGCAACGAGTACCTCTCCGTCGACCCCTACATGCGCGGCCGGATGAGCTCCGCCAAGTCGTACGTGGCCCCCTTCGAGCTGGGCAAGGCCATGCAGGGCGGCGCGGTCGGCGAGGTCGTCGCCTCCGAGGCCGAGGGCATCGCCGTCGGCGACCATGTGCTGCACTTCGGCGGCTGGCGCGAGTACGCCACCTTCGACGCCAAGCAGGCCGTCAAGGTCGACGCCGCGGCCGCGCCCCTGTCGACGTACCTCGGCGTGCTCGGCATGACCGGCCTCACCGCCTACGCCGGGCTGCTGCGCACCGCCTCCTTCAAGGAGGGCGACACGGTGTTCGTCTCCGGCGCCGCGGGCGCCGTCGGCAGCCAGGTCGGCCAGATCGCAAAGCTGAAGGGTGCCGCCCGGGTCATCGGCTCGGCCGGCTCCGACGAGAAGGTCAAGCTCCTCGTCGAGGAGTACGGCTTCGACGCCGCCTTCAACTACAAGCAGGGCCCGGTCTCCGAGCAGCTGCGCGCCGCCGCCCCGGACGGCATCGACGTCTACTTCGACAACGTCGGCGGCGACCACCTGGAGGCCGCCATCGGCTCCCTCAACCAGGGCGGTCGTATCGCGGTCTGCGGGATGATCTCGGTCTACAACAGCACCGAGCCCGCCCCCGGCCCGAAGAACCTCGCCCGCCTCATCGCCACCCGCGGCCGCATCGAGGGCTTCCTGGTCGGCGACCACTACGACCTCCAGCCGCAGTTCGTCCAGGAGGTCGGCCCCTGGGTCGCCTCGGGCGAGCTCAAGTACCGCGAGACCGTCGTCGAGGGCATCGAGAACAACCTGGAGGCCTTCCTCGGCGTCCTGCGCGGCGACAACACCGGCAAGATGATCGTCAAGCTCTAGGGGGCGTCCGTAAAGTCGCGTCGTCCGCCCGAAGGGCGGGCCCTGCGGCGTCCGGTGCGTGCTCTCGGCGTGCCGGGCGGACGCCCGCGTACTGGTCGTACTCGGGTGTTCGCCCGGTGCGGCGAGAGTGCGTGCCGGGCGTCGCAGGGCAGGCGGGACTTTGCGGACACCCCCTAGGGACACCCTGCGAACGGAGGCCGCACCCCACGTCCAGGGGTGCGGCCTCCGTCGTACCAACGAACGGGTGGGGGCGGCGTCACGGCCGCCCCTCGCCCGGTTCGCGGTCAGTTGGCCAGGGCTGCCGTGTGGGTCGCCCTGACCAGCCGTTCGTTCTCCGGTGCCGCCCCGCCCGGGAAGGCCATCCGGCGGCGTGTGTAGCCGTACGCCAGTCCGCTGCGCGGATCCGCGAAGGCCTGCGTGCCGGCCGCGCCGCTGTGCCCGAACGCCCCGGCGCCCAGGAACGGGTACCAGGCGTCCGCCATCGCCTGGAAGCCGAGGCCGTAGGACCTGTGCCCCCGCGTCACCAGGTCGTACCCGACCGAGTGGATCTGCCCGACCTCGGCGACGGTGTCCGGCTTCAGGAGCGGTGCCCGCCCGTCCACCTCGCTGATCGCCGCCGCGTACATCCCGGCGAGCCCGCGCGCCGCGCCGACCCCGCCCGCGGACGCCGGGCCCTTCGCGCGTACCGCACGGGAGTTGGCGTAGTCCTCCAGGGTCCCGGACTCGGGCGCGTGGCTGTTGAACGCGATGGAGGCCAGCGTGTGCGGCCCTCTCGGCACCGCGTCCAGGACGGCCTGCTGCGGCGCCGTCGGTGTCATCGGCTGCACCGGGCGGTAGCGGGGCTCCAGCGCCTGGGGCAGCCCCAGGAAGAAGTCCAGGGCGCGCGGGGCGCGGACCCGCTCCTCGTACACCTCCTGCAGGGTGCGGCCGGTGGCCCGGCGGACCACCTCACCGCTGAGCGCGCCGATGACCAGGGCGTGGTAGCCGAAGGCGGTGCCCGGTCTCCAGAACGGCCGCTGGTCCGCGAGGCGTTCGGCCATCACCCGGTCGTCCGCCAGCTCCTGGGCGGTGAACCCGGCGTCCAGCCCGACGAGGCCCGCCCGGTGCGCCAGCAGGTCCCGCAGGGTCAGCGTGTCCTTGCCCTCGGCGGCGAACTCCGGCCAGTAGTAGGTGACTCTGCGGTCCAGTTCGAGGGTGCCGTCCTGCACCAGGAGCGCGACCACCAGGTGAGCCGCCCCCTTCGTCGACGAGAACACCCCGTACAGCGACCCCGCGTCGACACCGTCACCGGCCCACAGGTCGACGACCTTGCGGCCGTGGACGTACGCGCACAACTGGCCCTCGTAGTCGGGGAGTTCCCCCGCGACGAAGGCAGCGAACTCCTCACGTACCGCCTCGAAGCCGTCCGCGACGGTGCCGTGGATCTCCTGCGTCATTCGCTCTCCTCACCTGAAACGCCACCCGCGTGTCCCCCTGGGCCCCGGCGTTCGGGCCCCCGCCGTCCGGCGGTCGGAACGGTTCTCGCAGGAACGTTTCTTGTCGTGCGCACGCGTACCTCCTCCAGGGCTTCCTGGGATCGGTACGGCGGGGCGTGCCTGTTCGACTCAACCGCGTCACACGCGTGGCCCGGCGACGGCGTGGGTGCGGCCCGCACCACCGGCCCCGATAGGGTTTTCCCATGCGCGATCTCGGGGCTGGATTCAAGTACCTTCTGAAGGGCCAACGCTGGATGGCCGGCCACGGCAGGCAGTACGGCTTCGGTCTGCTCCCGGGCCTGATCACCCTCGTCCTCTACGCGGGGGCACTCGTCGCGCTGGCCCTGTGGGGCGAGGACTTCGTCGCCTGGGCGACACCGTTCGCCGACGACTGGTCGAGCCCCTGGCTCGGACTCTTCCGCGGCTTGCTCACCGTCGTCCTGTTCGCCCTCGGCCTGCTCCTGTCGGTCGTCACCTTCACCGCGGTCACGCTGCTCGTGGGCCAGCCCTTCTACGAGAACCTCTCCGAGAAGGTCGACCGGGACGTCTCCCCGGACGGCACCGCGCCCGAGTCCGGGCTGCCGCTCTGGCGCGAGCTGTGGATCTCGGCCCGCGACAGCCTCCGTATCGTGCTGCGCGCCGCCGTCTGGGGCGTCCTCCTGTTCGCGTGCGGCTTCGTGCCGGTCGTCGGCCAGACGGTCGTCCCGGTGATCGGCTTCTTCGTCACCGGGTTCTTCCTCACCGAGGAGCTCACCGCGGTCGCCCTCCAGCGCCGCCGCGTCGAGCTCCGCGACCGCCTCGCCCTGCTGCGCGCCCGCAAGACCCTGGTGTGGGGCTTCGGCACCCCGCTGGCCGTGGCCTTCCTGGTGCCGTTCGTCGCGGTCTTCCTGATGCCGGGCGCGGTCGCGGGCGCCACCCTGATGGCCCGCGACCTGCTGGGCGAGGAGACCGGCGACGCCGAGGAGGACGCCGACGGCGACGTCAGTCCGCTTCCGCCGCCACCGTCAGGATCGACCGCACCTGGGCGATGATGTCCAGCCGGTTGCGCACGAACCCCGGATCGGTCACCGTTCCGCTCGCCGGATCGGTGTTCCCGGCCCCGAACTCCAGCACGGGCGTGTGCACATGCCCGCCCGGCAGCACGTCGTGGAGCCCGAGCCGGTCCCGCAGCAGCGTGGCCCGGTAGGCGATCTCGTTGGACAGGTAGTCCCCGCCGCCGCCCTTCCGGGCGGCCGATCCGGGCGTCGGCCCGTCCGGCCGTACGACGGGGCCGGTGCCGCCCGCCGGGATCTCGGTGACCTCGGTGTTGTCGTACACCGGGAACCGTCCGGTGTCGGCGGCCACGATCTTCGCGTACGGCAGGGTCGTCGTCGTCCACTGCGGCTGCGAGGCCGGGTCGGTGACCGGGACGGTCCCGGTCACGCCGATGCCGTCGTTGTCCGCGAAGCCGCCCCGCCAGGCCCCGTTGGTCCGCTCCACGTCGAAACGGCCCACGCGTCCCTGGCTCACGGTGGTGAAGAGGTCCACCTTCCTCAGGTACGGCCGCAGCGTCCGCTCCACCGTCTGGTCCGTGAAGTCCTGCCAGCGCACCGGGAACACCACGGTCTCGATCCGCGCGGGCCCGTCCGCCGTCTCGATCACCGTGCCGTCGAGAGCTAGCGCGGTGGCCCCCGACGGGTTGGAGATGCGGATGTCCCGGTCCAGGGTGAACGGATCGAACCCGGTGACCAGGATCCGCTTGGTCTTCTTCCCGCCCTCCGGCAGCCGCACCGTGGTCTGCCCGCGCGAGGTCCGCTCCAACTCGTCCCTCAGCGCGTCCCGTTGCGCGTCGGACAGGCCGAACCCGGGCTCCCAGGTGCGCACTTCGCGGGTCATCGCCAGCCGCGCCCAGTACAACGGCCGGTCGTCGTCCCGGCTGAGATCCCCGCCCGTCGGGCCCCGCCCCTGCGCCCGGTCCACGGCCCGCCGCCACAGCGCCGACCCCTCGCGCTCGACGATCTGCCGGGCCCGCGGGTACGACCGTGCGCCGCTCAGCCCACGCGCGAGCGCCGGTGCCGCGGCGTCGAACCCGGAACGCCGGAGGATCTCCCGGGGCACGGCCCCATCGAGCCGCTGCTCCTCGACGCTCGCCGCGGGCGCGGTCTCCACGGCGCTCGCGGTCGTCGGGGCGGAGAGGCCGGCCATCAGGGCAAGACCGAGAACCCCGGCCCGAACTCGTATGGAATGCACGGAGGTTGTGTCCTTCCGTCGCGGTGGGGGGACTGGCGCAGTATCGCCCGGCGGACGTGGATCACGCCATGGCGGAGCGCGCTGCTGGCCGTGGTCGCGGCAGCCGGGTGATACTGCCGCCCATGAAGCCGGCCAACCTGGGCGTTCTCTTCCTGATCGAGCTGGGCGCCCTCGTGGCCGTCGCCTACTGGGGGTTCACGCTCGACGCGCCGTCCCCGGTGACCTGGCTGGCGGGCCTCGGCGCTCCGGCCGTACTGATCGCGCTGTGGGCGCTGTTCGGGTCACAGAAGGCCCGGTTCAAGACGCGCGGTGCGGGCCGCGCCCTCTTCGAGACGGCCTGGTTCGGGGCGGGCGTCGCCGCGCTCTTCGCCGCCGGGGCGTGGCCGTGGGCGGTCGCCTTCGCCGCGCTGTGCGTGGTGAGCAAGACACTGGCCGTCGTCTGGGGTCAGTAGGGCGGCGGTTCGCGCCGCCGCCCGTCCGGGGCCAGTGACGCGGCCGTTCGCGTAGGCCGCCTCACTCCTCGCCGAGCAACCGCAGGAAGTCCCGGAACGCCCCCGGCATGTCCACCGCGTCCGGGTCCAGCAGCCACTGGTACTGCAGACCGTCCATCACCGCGACGAGAAGCGGGGCCGTGCGCTCCGGTGTGAGCCCGTTGGGCAGCCGGTCGCCGTACTCGGCGCGCAGCACCTGCGTCATGTTCGCCCGCACCTGCGCGTACCGGTCGGTGAAGTAGCCGCGCGTCGGATGATCCTCCGTCACGCTCTCGCCGAGCAGCGCCGAGAAGGTCTGGACGATGCCGGGCCGCGTCGCGTTGTACTCGACCAGCGAGGCCAGCAGGTCCAGCCGCAGCGGCCTGGGCGGCATGGCGTCCCAGCGGTCCCGCTTCTCCAGTACGGCGACGAGCAGGGCGTCCTTCGTCGGGAAGTAGTGCAGCAGCCCCTGCTGGGTCAGCCCCACCCGTTCCGCCACCGCAGCGAGGCTCGCCCCCCGGTAACCGCGCTCCGCGATCACCTCCAGTGCGGCCGTGACGATCGAGGCCCGCCGCTCCTCGCTCCTGACTCTCACGCTCATGCCGTCACCGTACGACACCGCATCCAGTCGAAAGTAACGGATACATAACGAAACCTACCGCTCTACAGGGAACCGATGCAGGATGAGGGCAACCGCACGGACTTCAACCAGGAGGCGCCGCCATGACGGGAACCCCGACATCCCCGGACATCGAGGAAGCCGTCGAGGCGGCCCTCGGCAAGCTCGACCTGGACACCAAGACCCGCCTCCTGGCCGGTCAGGACATGTGGTCCCTGCCCGCGGTGCCGGAGATCGGCCTGGAGTCCCTGGTCATGTCGGACGGCCCGATCGGCGTCCGCGGCGTCCGCTGGACCGCCGGTGACCCGTCCGTCGCGCTGCCCTCGCCGACCGCGCTCGCCGCCACCTGGGACCCCGACCTCGCCCGCCGGGCCGGCACCCTGCTCGCCCAGGAGGCCCGTCGCAAGGGCGTCCACGTGCTCCTCGCCCCGACGGTCAACCTGCACCGCTCCCCGCTCGGCGGCCGCCACTTCGAGGCGTACAGCGAGGACCCCTTCCTGACCGGGGAGATCGGCACCGGCTACGTGCGGGGCGTCCAGTCCGGCGGTGTCGGCACCACCGTCAAGCACTTCGTCGCCAACGACGCCGAGACCGACCGCTTCACCGTGAACAACCTGGTCGGCGAACGCGCCCTGCGCGAGCTGTACCTCGCCCCCTTCGAGGCGATCGTCGAGAACGCCCACCCCTGGGGCATCATGACCGCCTACAACTCGGTCAACGGCACGACGATGACCGAGCACCACCACCTCGTCAACGAGATCCTGCGCGGCGAATGGGGCTTCGACGGCGTCAACGTCTCCGACTGGACCGCCGCCCGATCCACCGTCGGCGGCATCGAGGGCGGCCTCGACCTCGCCATGCCCGGCCCCGACACCGTCTACGGCGAGGCCCTCGCCCAAGCCGTGCGGGACGGCGGCGTCGAGGAGTCCACGGTCGACGAGGCCGTCCGCAACGTGCTGCGGCTCGCCGCCCGCGTCGGCCTCCTGGAGGGTGTCGCCCCGGCCGTCACCGACCTCCCCGAGGCCGTGGACAGCGAGGGACTCGCCCGCGAGATCGCCCGGCGCGCCTTCGTCCTCGCCCGCAACGAGGACGCGGCCCTGCCCCTGCGGCCCGGGACCACGGTCGCGCTGATCGGCGCCGCCGCCCGCGACGCCCGGGTCCTCGGCGGGGGCTCCGCGACGGTCTTCCCGGACCGGACCGTCTCCCCCCTCGACGGGCTCACTGCCGCCCTGACCGACGGCAGCCTCAGCTACGCCGTCGGCGCCGACCCGAACACCGAACTCGCCGTCGCCGACAAGGGGTTCGAGCTGCGCGCCGTCTGCCGTGACGAGGCGGGCACCGTCATCGGGACCGGCGCCGCACCCACCGGCGCGCTCACCTGGATGGGCACGGACCTCCCCGAGGGCGTCACCCACGACACACTCCACAGCGTGGAGCTGACCGGCACCTTCACCCCGCGGGAGAGCGGCCCGCACACCTTCGGCATCAAGGGCACCGGCACCTTCACCCTCACCGTGGACGGCACCACCCACTTCGACGCCGTCCAGCGCCCCGCCGACGACGCCGACCCCTTCGAGACCTTCTTCGGGGCCCCGCAGCCCCGGGCCCAGGCCGAACTCACCGCGGGGCAGCCGGTCGAGGTCTCCCTCACCCACATCGTCGCCCTCCCCGAAGGCCCCGGCTTCAAGTCCCTCGTCTTCGCCCTCGCCCACCAGGCCCCCCAGCGTGACCCCGACGAGCTGATCGCGGAGGCGGTGGCCGCCGCCCGGGCCGCCGACACGGCCGTCGTCGTGGTCGCCACCACCGAGCGCGTCGAGTCCGAGGGCTTCGACCGCAAGGACCTGCGCCTGCCCGGCCGCCAGGACGAGCTCGTGCACGCCGTCGCCGCCGCCAACCCCCGCACCGTCGTGGTCGTCAACTCCGGCTCCCCGGTCGAGATGCCCTGGCGGGACGAGGTCGCCGCGGTCCTGCTGAGCTGGTTCCCCGGCCAGGAGGGCGGCGCCGCCCTCGCCGACGTACTCACCGGCGCGTTCGAGCCCGGCGGCCGGCTGCCCACCACCTGGGGTGCCCTGGCCGACGCCCCGGTCACCCAGGTCGTCCCGGTGGGCGGCGAACTCCCCTACAGCGAGGGCGTGTTCATCGGCTACAGCGCCTGGGAGAAGGCGGGCAGGACACCGGCGTACCCCTTCGGACACGGCCTCGGCTACACCGACTGGACCTACGAGTCCGTCGAGGTCCACGGCACCACCGTGAAGGTCCGCGTCCGCAACTCCGGCGAGCGAGCGGGGCGCGAGGTCGTCCAGGTCTACTTGGCTCCCACCACGCCGGACCCGGACCGCCCCGCCCGCCGGCTGGCCGGCTTCGCGGGCGTCACGGCCACCCCCGGCGAGACCGCCGAGGTCACCGTCCAGCTCCCGCGCCGCGCCTTCGAGATCTGGGACGAGGGAGCGTGGTCGTTTGTGAAGGGTTCGTACGAGATCCAGGTGGGCCGCTCGATCACGGACCGCCGGCTCACCGCGACGATTAACGTCTGATCCGGGACAAGTTCCCCCAAGAGCAGCCCCGGCCCGGGACCTGACACCTGGGCCGGGGCTCACGACGTCCACCGGGGCCACGGCCACCGGTAAGTGGGTGCCCAGGAGAGTGCTCCTAGCGCACCGAGAACCCGTACACCGTCTCCGACCGGAACGGCTCACCCGGCCGCAGCACCGTGCTCGGGAACTCCGGCCGGTTGGGGGAGTCGGCGAAGTGCTGGGTCTCCAGGGCGATGCCGTCACCAGGCGCGAAGGGCTCGCCCAGGTGATCCGCCGTGTACAGCTGGAGGCCCGGCTCGGTGGTCGCCACGGACAGCACCCGCCCGGACGCGGGGTCGTACAACTCGGCCACCTCCACGGGGTCCGCCGTCACGCCCTTGTCGAGCACGAAGTTCTGGTCGTACCCGGCACCCGTCCTGCGAGACTCGCGGAAGTCGAAGCGGGTGCCCGCCACCTCCGCCAGGGCGCCGGTCGGGATCAGGTCCGCGTCGACGGGGGTGTACCGGGAGGCGGCGATCCGCAGCTCGTGCCCGCCCGCGTTCCCGGACCCGCCCAGGTTGAAGTAGCTGTGGTTGGTGGGGTTCACGACGGTCGGCGCGTCGGTGACCGCCTCGTAGACGATCCGCAGCGCCCCGGACTCCGTCAGGGTGTACGTGGCCGAGATCTCCAGGCGCCCCGGGAAGCCCTCCTCGCCGTCCGCGCTGACCCGGCTCAGACGCACACCGTGCTCGACGGGCCGCCCGTCCCACGCCCGCTTGTCGAAGCCCTTCTCGCCGCCGTGCAGGGAGTTGGGCGGCTCGTTCAGCGGGAGCGTGTACGTCCGGCCGTCCAGGGTGAAACGGCCGCCCGCGATCCGGTTCGCGTACCGTCCGACCAGCGCGCCGAAGTACGGCTGCGGGTGGGTCAGATAGCCGTCCAGGTCCGCGAATCCCAGTACGACGTTCACCGCGTGCCCGTCCCGCCCCGGGACCTCCGCCGACTGCACGATCCCGCCGTACGACAGGATGCGTACCCGGACCCCCGCCCGCTCCAGGGTCCAGCGATGGACCGGAGTGCCGTCGGAAAGTGTGGCGAAGAGTTCGTTCATGTGCGGAACCTTAGGTCACGGCCGTGTGGCCACACCGGGTCACGCCTTCTTCCCGGTGACCGCCCGGTAGGCGATCTCCGCCAGCCGTGCCTGTCCGTTCACACTGGGGTGGAACCAGTCCCACTGGCTCAGCTGGCCGGTGCCGAAGCGGTAGTCATGCACCGCGCCCCCGTCGAAACGGCAGTGGCGGTCCTCGGCGCAGACCTCCGCCAGGACCGTGTTGTAGTCCTCGACCCGCCGCTCCACGGTGTCCCGCCGCTCGGTCGCCGCGGCGTCCAGCGCGTCCGCGTCGCCCAGCATCGACGGGCAGATGCCCAGCTTCCAGACCTGCTTGCCCACCGGGTTGGTCCGCCCCTGGGACCACAGCCGCTTGAGGTTCGGCACACTCGCCACATACACCTGCGTCCTGGGGGCCGCCCGGCGCAGGGTCCTCATCGCGTCCTTGAAGTCGGTGCGGAATTCCGCCACCGGTGTCATCGCCGAGGTGCTGGCCCGGCAGGCGTCGTTCGCCCCGACCATCACCGCCACCAACCCCGGCTTCCTGGCCGCCGCCTGCCCCATCTGACCAGGCAGATCCGACATCCGCGCCCCCGTCACCGCGTAGTTCCAGCTCCGCTCGGCCGCCTTCGCCCTCCCCAGCAGCCGTACGGCGAGACTGTCGACCTTGGCGCTGCCGCCCGTCGCCCACGACACCTCCGGGCAGTCCGTCAGGACCGCGCACGCGTCGAAACCGCGGGTGATGGAGTCACCCACGGCCGCGACCGAGGCCGGGCTGCTGTCCCAGGCGGGCGTCGGCTTCGCCTTGTGCGCGCCGGTGCCGCTCGGCCCCGGCGTGTTGCCGCCGACGGCGTCACAGCCGGTGACGCCCAGAACGGTCGCCGCCAGCACGGCGAGAACGGCACGCGAGCGATGGCCCTGCTTCCGCATCCGGTTGGTCTCCTCGGTGGTCGGGGTGGAGAGTGTGGTCGCGTGCGGTGCCGTCGGTCGTCGTGCCGTCTGCCGCTGTGGTGTCTGTAGCTGTGCCGTCTGTCCCGTTGTCGTGTGTCCCGTGGCCGTGTGTCCCGTTGTCAGCTGTCCGCCGTGTCGCCGTGTCGCCGTGTCGCCGTGTCGCCGGGGACGGCGGGGACGGCGGGAATGGTGGAAAACGTCGTCCGTCCATAACAACGCGCGGGAGTTCCCGAGGGGCGGCACGCAACGGTTCGCACCCGTACTAGCGTCCTGCCGGGTGAATGGCGGACGTTTCCGGGCATCGGGACGGACAGTACGTCACACTCCTTGCGCCCCCGCACGGTAGCCTCGCCATCAACGTGGCTGCCCGCCACTGACTGCCGTCCGCCAGTTCGCAAGATCCCGCTCTGCCCGGAGGTCCCGGTGACGACACGTGGAGTTCTGTACGTGCACTCCGCGCCGCGCGCGCTGTGCCCGCACGTCGAGTGGGCCGTCGCCGGGGTGCTCGGCACACGCGTCAACCTCGACTGGATCCGGCAGCCCGCCGCGCCCGGCACCTGGCGCTCGGAGTTCTCCTGGCAGGCCGAGGTCGGCACGGCCTCCAAACTGGCGTCCGCGCTCAGAGGATGGCACCTGCTGCGCTTCGAGGTCACCGCGGAGCCCTGCACCACCGCCGAGGGCGAGCGCTACAGCTGCACCCCCGAACTCGGCATCTTCCACGCCGTCACCGGCATCCACGGAGACATCCTGATCCCCGAGGACCGCCTGCGCGCCGCGCTGACACGGTCTCAGCACGGCGAGACGGACCTGGAGGCGGAGATCGCCAAACTGCTGGGCAAGCCCTGGGACGACGAGTTGGAGCCGTTCCGGTACGCAGGCGAGGGCGCCCCCGTGCGCTGGCTCCACCAGGTCGTCTAAAGAGACGTCCAGAGAACCCACCTCAGGGGCGCGGGGAACTGCGCGAACACCCCCCACGGCCCGCACCCGGCATCCGACAGACACCAGAACGGCGAATGGCCCGACCTCCCCTGGGAGACCGGGCCATTCGCCGTTCACGGCACTGTTACACCGAACGGAACGCCAGTACCACGTTGTGCCCGCCGAACCCGAACGAGTCGTTCAGCGCGGCGATACGCCCCTCCACCGGCAGCTTGCGAGCCTCACCGCGGACGATGTCCGCGCTGGCCTCCGCCTCCGGGTCGAGGTTCTCCACGTTGATGGTCGGCGGAGCCACCCGGTGGTACAGGGCGAGGACCGTCGCCACCGACTCCACACCGCCCGCGCCACCCAGCAGGTGACCGGTCATCGACTTGGTCGCGGAGACCGCCATGTGGTCCGCGTCGTCGCCGAACACCTTGCGCAGCGCCTTCAGCTCGGCCACGTCACCGGCAGGCGTCGAGGTCGCGTGCGCGTTGACGTGCACGATCTCCGCCGGGTCCAGGTCGGTGCGCTCCAGCAGGTTCTGCAGGGCCTTCGAGATGCCACGCCCCTCCGGCTCGGGCTGCACGATGTCGTGGGCGTCGGCGGAGATGCCCTGACCGACCGCCTCGGCGTACACCCGGGCACCGCGCGCGGCGGCGTGCTCGGCGGACTCCAGGACGATCACGCCGGCACCCTCGCCCATGACGAAGCCGTCACGGGCGGTGTCGTAGGGACGCGAGGCGCCCTCGGGGTCGTCGTTGTTCTTGGACATCGCCATCATGTTGCCGAACGCGGCGATCGGCAGCGGGTGGATCGCCGCCTCCGTGCCGCCAGCGACGACGACGTCGGCACGGCCGGTGCGGATCATCTCGACGGCGTAGCCGATGGCCTCGGCGCCCGACGCGCAGGCGGAGACCGGCGTGTGCACGCCCGCCCGGGCGCCCACGAGCAGGCCCACGTTCGCCGAGGGGCTGTTCGGCATCAGCATGGGGACGGTGTGCGGGGAGACGCGGCGGACGCCCTTCTCCTTCAGCACGTCGTACTGGTCGAGCAGGGTCGTCACGCCACCGATGCCGGAGGCGATGACCGCGCCGAGCCGGTCGGCGTCGACCGCCCCGTCGGACCCGTCCTCACCTGCCTTGCCGGTGAAGCCGGCGTCCGCCCATGCCTCCTTGGCCGCGATCAGCGCGAACTGCGCCGACCGGTCCAGGCGGCGGGCCTGCGGCCGAGGGATGACCTCGGTCGGCTCGACGGCGATCTGCGCGGCGATGCGGACCGCCTGGTCGGCGGCCCACTCCTGCTCCAGGGGCTTGACGCCGGACTTGCCGGCGACCAACCCCTCCCACGTGGAAGCTGCGTCGCCACCCAGCGGTGTGGTTGCGCCGATACCGGTGACGACCACGGTGCGATTGGTCGGGCTCACGGGAATTCTTTCTCCAACGGATCGGGAGGACTACCCCCGACGAGGCGGGGACATACGGCGCCACCGCCGGGTGGCGGGGCAGGCGACCGGCCTGAGGATCAGGCCTGGTGCGTGAGGATGTAGTTGGTCGCGTCACCGACGGTCTTGAGGTTCTTGACGTCCTCGTCGGGGATCTTGACGTCGAAGCGCTCCTCGGCGGCGACGACGACCTCGACCATGGACAGCGAGTCGACGTCCAGGTCGTCGGTGAAGGACTTGTCCAGCTGGACGTCCTCAACCGGGATGCCGGCGATCTCGTTCACGATGTCGGCGAGACCGGCGACGATCTCTTCCTGAGTGGCGGCCATGTCGGGCGCTCCTTCGTTGTTTTCCAGAGGGTGTTGGCTGTTCGGACTCCGTACCGGACCTGATGATCCGGCACACAGTGCCTAGGGGAGGGTAACGACAGTGGCGGCGTAGACGAGACCCGCCCCGAATCCGATGACGAGTGCGGTGTCGCCGCTCTTCGCCTCGCCGGTCGCCAGAAGCCGCTCCATAGCGAGCGGAATCGAGGCGGCCGAGGTGTTGCCGGTGGTGCGCACGTCACGGGCGACCGTGACATGCGCCGGCAGCTTGAGAGTCTTCACCATCGAGTCGATGATGCGCTCGTTGGCCTGGTGCGGAATGAAGACGTCCAGTTCGCTCGGGCTGATCCCGGCCGCGTCCAGCGCCTGCTGGGCGACCTTCGCCATCTCGAACACGGCCCAGCGGAAGACCGCCTGGCCCTCCTGCGTGATCGCGGGGAACTTGACGTTGCCCTTGCTGTCCAGCGGGAGCGTGGAGACGTCGCCGATCTGGAACTCGTTCCAGGGGATGGTCTGCTTGATCGTCTCGGACTTGTCGCCCTCGGAACCCCACACGGTCGGACCGATGTGCGGTTCGTCGGAGGGACCGACCACGACCGCGCCCGCGCCGTCGCCGAACAGGAAGGCCGTGGCACGGTCCTCCAGGTCGGTGAGGTCGCTGAGCCGCTCCACGCCGATGACGAGGACGTACTCCGCGGAACCCTCGACGACCATGCCCTTGGCGAGGGTCAGGCCGTAACCGAAGCCCGCGCAGCCGGCCGAGATGTCGAAGGCGGCGGCCTTGTCGGTGCCGAGCCGGTCGGCGATCTCGGTGGCGACGGCCGGGGTCTGCTTGAAGTGCGAGACGGTCGAGACGATCACGCCGCCGATCTGCTCGGCGGAGATCCCGGCGTCGGCGATCGCCTTGCCGGACGCCTCGATCGACATCGCGGCGACGGTCTCCTCGGCGTTCGCCCAGTGCCGCGTCTCGATGCCGGAGCGCGAGCGGATCCACTCGTCGGAGGAGTCGATCGTCTCGAGGATCACCTCGTTCGGCACGACCCGGACGGGGCGGTAGCCGCCCACTCCGAGGATGCGCGCGTACGGGGCGCCCTTGCTGGGCTTGATCTTCGCCATGCTCTCCAGGCTCCTTGTCAGGCGCCCGCCGCGTCAGCGGCAGGTGCAGCAGTCGCCGCGATGAGCGCGCGAGCGGCGTCGAGGTCGTCGGGGGTCTTGAGCGCCAGCGTCTGCACACCCGGCAGCGCCCGCTTGGCGAGACCGGTCAGCGTGCCGCCGGGGCACATCTCGATCAGCGCGGTCACACCGAGTTCCTTGAAGGTCTCCATGCACAGGTCCCAGCGGACCGGGTTGGCGACCTGGCCGACCAGCCGCGCCACGACCTCGGAGCCGGAGGCGACGGCCTGCCCGTCCTTGTTCGAGACGTACGTGACCGTCGGGTCGGCGGGCGTCAGAGCCTCGGCGGCCTTCGCCAGCGCGTCGACGGCGGGAACCATGTGGTGCGTGTGGAAGGCGCCGGCCACCTTGAGCGGGACCACCTTGCGGACGCCCTCGGGCTTGTCCTCGTTCAGCACGGCGAGCTGCTCCAGCGTGCCCGCGGCCACGATCTGACCGGCGCCGTTGACGTTCGCCGGGGTCAGGCCCAGCCGCTCCAGGTGCGCGACGCTCACCTCGGGGTCGCCGCCGAGCAGCGCGGACATGCCGGTGTCGGTCACGGCGGCGGCCTCGGCCATGGCCAGGCCACGGGCACGGACCAGACGGAGGGTCTCCTCGGCCGGGAGCACCCCGGCGAGGGCGGCAGCGGTCAGTTCGCCGACGCTGTGCCCGGCGACGGCACCGGCCGTGCGGGGCAGGTCAGCGGGGTCGTCGAAGAGCATGTACGCGGAGGCCAGCCCGGCCGCGACCAGCAGAGGCTGTGCCACCGCGGTGTCGCGGATCTCGTCCGCGTCACCCTCGGTGCCGTAGCGGATCAGGTCGAGCTGCACGGCCTCGGACCACGCCTCGAGGGCGCCGCGGACACCGGGGAGTTCGAGCCAGGGGGTCAGGAAGCCGGGCGTCTGGGCGCCTTGGCCGGGAGCGACGAGTACGAGCACTCTCACACTCTCTCTTGTGGACGGCCACGACCGCCCGTGAGGACAGGGACGAAGAACACGAGGGGGTTTTGTGGGCCCCCGACAAAAGTCTAGAGCTGGGGATCACCGTCTGCGAGACGCCCCAGGATCAGTGCGATGCGCAACGTGAACGCCGACCGTACATCGGAGGGTGACCATCCGGTGACGTCAGTCACACGTCGGAGCCGGTAGCGCACGGTATTGGGATGAACGAAGAGCATACGAGCGGCACCTTCGAGACTGCTCGCCTGTTCCAGATAGACGGAGAGCGTCTCCAGGAGCGCGGACCCCGCCTCCTCCAGTGGTCTGTAGATCTCCTCCACCAACTGCTCACGCGCGCCCGGGTCTCCGGCCATCGCGCGTTCCGGGAGCAGATCGTCCGCCAGAACCGGCCGCGGGGCGTCCTGCCAGGCGGAACACGCCCTGAGCCCGGCGGCGGCGGCCTGCGCGGACCGGGTCGCGGCGAGCAGATCGGACACCACCGGCCCCGCCACGACCGGTCCCGGCGCATAAGGCCCGATCAGCGACTTGGCCACGGCGAGGGGGTTGTCGCTGCCGCCCGCGATCACCACCAGCCGGGCGCCGAGCACGCCGGTGAGGACCTGGAGCTTGGCGTGCCGGGCGGCCCGCCGGATGGCCTCGACGGTCAGTTCGCTGTCACCGTCGGGCGCCGGGCCCAGCACCACGCACACGTGCTCCGGCGAGTTCCAGCCCAGTGCGGCGGCCCGGGACACCGCGCCCTCGTCGGCCTCGCCGCTCAGCACGGCGTTCACCACGAGCGACTCGAGCCGCGCGTCCCAGGCGCCACGTGCCTCGGCCGCCTGCGCGTACACCTGGGCCGTCGCGAAGGCGATCTCGCGGGCGTACACCAGCAGCGCCTCACGCAGCACGGACTCGTCGCCCGGGGCCGCGACCTCGTCGATCGCGGACTCCATGACCTCGATGGTGGTGCGTACCATCTCGACGGTCTGGCGCAGGGTGATGGCCCTGGTCAGCTCGCGCGGCGCGGTCCCGAAGACATCGGTGGAGATGGCCTGGGGCGCGTCCGGGTGCCGGAACCACTCGGTGAACGCGGCGATACCGGCCTGGGCCACCAGCCCGATCCAGGAACGGTTCTCCGGGGGCATCGCCCGATACCACGGCAGCGTCTCGTCCATGCGCGCGATGGCCTGCGCGGCGAGACTGCCGGACGACTTCTCCAGCCGCTTCAGGGTCGCGGGGTGCGAGTGGGCGGGCACGGCGGCGTCGGGGCGGCGGGTCTCTGGTTCGGGCACGGGGACAAGACTGCCTTATCGGGACGGGAGCATGCGTCGCCGGGTGCCGGGGAGGGCCACCGGGTCCCGCTTCACCGCACCGTGTGCGGCGGTGAAGCGGCGAACGGATGTTCCCGGCGGCCCTCGGTGTGGCCGGTTCGTACCGCCGGAATCCCGGCTTCGGCCCGGGGAGCATGTCAAGGTGGTGCAGTGATGGACGTACGGCACGCGACGGAGCGTTACCGAGGCGGCGCCCCCGAGGCCGGCATCGAGTCGCTGCACGCCTTCTCCTTCGGCCCGCACTACGACCCCGACAACCTCCGCTTCGGCGCGCTGATCGCCTGCAACGAGGAGCGCCTCGCCCCCGGCGCCGGATTCGACGAGCACCCGCACAGCCACACCGAGATCGTCACCTGGGTGGTCGGCGGTGAGCTGACCCACCGGGACTCGGCCGGCCATGAGACGGTCGTGCGTCCCGGCGACGTCCAGCGGCTCAGCTCCGCCGGCGGCGTCCGGCACGTCGAACGCAACGACGGGCCGGCTCCCCTGGCCTTCGTCCAGATGTGGCTGGCCCCGCTGAAGCCGGGCGGCGACCCGGCCTACGAGATCGTCCACGGCATCGCGGACTCCACGCCCTACGCCGTCCCGGAGGCGGGCGCGATGCTGCACGTACGGCGTCTGGGCGCGGGGGAGCGGACGGCGGTGCCGGACGGGGCGTATGTGTACGTGCATGTCGTGCACGGCGAAGTGAGCCTGGACGGCGCGGAGTTGGGCCCGGGCGACGCGGCGCGGATCACGGACGCGAAGGATCTGGAGGCGGTGGCGATCAGCGGCGCAGAGCTGTTGGTGTGGGAGATGTCCTAGTTCCGGGAGCCGTCCCGGATCTCCGCCAGCACCGCGTCCGTAAAGGCAGGCCACGCCTCGATCGCCCACGGCCCGAACGCGCGGTCGGTCAGCGCGACGCACGCCGCCCCCGCGTCCGGGTCGGTCCACAGGAACGTTCCCGACTGGCCGAAGTGCCCGAAGGTGCGCGGTGAGGACGAGGTTCCCGTCCAGTGCGGCGACTTGCCGTCGCGGATCTCGAAGCCGAGCCCCCAGTCGTTCGGGTTCTGGTGTCCGTACCCCGGCAGTACACCCTTCGTGCCCGCGTACTGGACGGTCATCGCCTCGGCGACGGTGCGCGGGTCGAGCAGGCGGGGGGCCTGGATCTCGGCCGCGAACCGTACGAGGTCGTCCACCGTGGACACGCCGTCCTTCGCGGGAGAGCCCTGCAGGGCCGTGGACGTCATCCCGAGCGGCTCCAGCACCGCCTGGCGCAGATACTCGGCGAAGGGGATGTCGGTGGCCTTCGCGAGGTGCTCCCCGAGTTGCTCGAACCCGGCGTTGGAGTACAGCCGTCGCTCCCCGGGCGGGGCCGTCACCCGGTGCTCGTCGAAGGCCAGCCCCGAGGTGTGCGCGAGCAGATGCCGCACCGTGGCCCCGGGCGGCCCGGCCGGCTCGTCGAGTTCGACGGCACCCTCCTCGTACGCGACGAGGGCGGCGTAGGCAGCGAGCGGCTTGGTGACCGAGGCCAGCGGGAAGCGGTGCCCGGCCGGGCCGTGGGAGCCCAGCAGCGTCCCGTCGGCACGTACGACGGCCGCCGCGGCGGTGGGAACCGGCCACTTCTCGATCAACGCGAGGCTCTGCAAGGACATGCGGACGAGCCTAGGCGGCTCAGAGCCGCAGGCCCATCGCGGGGTCCGGCTTGCGCACGAAGCCGAGGGCGGCGTACAACGGCTCGGCCTCCTTGGACGCGGTCAGCAGCACCTGCCCGGCGCCGCGCTCGCGGAACCAGGCGAGCAGCTCCTCCATGCACGCGCGCGCGTACCCGCGACGGCGCGCGTCCGGGTCGGTGGCGACGCTGAACACGTACCCGCCGACCCCGCGCGGGTTGCCCGCCTTTCCGATCCGGTAGTCGAGCGTCCCGGCGACCAGCGCAGCCAGCGCCCCCGGCCGCTCCGGGTGGTCGACGACGAAGGCGGCGAAGTCCCCCTCCGGCTCCGCCAGTCGCGCGCGCAGGGCAGGCAGGCCCTCCGCGTGCCACTCGGTGTCCCCGGCATCCGGACCGGACATCGAATCGATCATCACCTGACGCAGGCGGAGCACTTCCCCCGCGTCCTCCACCGTGGCACGACGTACGAGACTCATGCCCCGCACGCTAGTCACCGTGCCCCTGTCGCGTCCTGCCGATTTCTTACCGGTTCCGCTTGCTTCGAGTGCACTCCAAGGCCATAGCGTTGAGGCCATGACGGTGATGGAAACCAGGGGTACCACGACCGACAGCTGCGCCGCTCCGCCACATGCCCGCAGGCGTCCGGCAGGCCAGGACAGCTACACGATCAGCGAGGTCGTCGCGATCACCGGCCTGACCGCGCACACCCTGCGCTGGTACGAGCGGATCGGCCTGATGCCGCACATCGACCGTTCGCACACCGGTCAGCGCCGCTACAGCAACCGCGACCTCGACTGGCTCGACCTCGTCGGCAAGCTGCGCCTGACCGGCATGCCGGTGGCGGACATGGTGCGGTACGCGGAACTGGTGCGGGAGGGCGACCACACCTATGGGGACCGCTTCGAGCTGCTGAAGGCGACCCGCGAGGACGTCCTCGCCCGGATCGCGGAACTTCAGGACACGCTCGCGGTCCTCGACCGGAAGATCGGTTTCTACGCGGACGCCGGGCGAGCCCTGGCGTCGGAGAGGTCCTGATGACCAACGGCAAGATCCCCGCGGCACGGCTCGGCGACGACGGCCCCGAGGTGGGCGTGCAGGGCCTGGGCTGCATGGGCATGAGTTTCGGGTACGGCCCCACCGACGCGGGGGAGGCCCGGGCCACCCTGGAGCGGGCCCTGGAACTCGGCGTGACCCTGTACGACACGGCGGACGCCTACGGCGCGGGCGAGAACGAACGATTCCTCTCCCCGTTCTTCAAGGCGCACCGCGACGAGGTCGTGATAGCCACCAAGTTCGCCCTGGCGATCCCCCCGGACGACCCGACCCGCCGCATCATCCGCAACGACGCGCCCTACATCCGCGAGGCAGTCGAGGCGAGCCTCCAGCGCCTGGACGTCGATGTCATCGACCTCTACTACATGCACCGGCGCGATGTGAACGTGCCCATCGAGGAGACCGTCGGTGTCATGGCGGAGCTGGTGCGCGAGGGCAAGGTCAAGCACCTGGGCCTGAGCGAGGTCACGGCCGCGGAGCTGCGGACCGCGCACGCCGTCCACCCGATCGCCGCGGTCCAGTCGGAGTGGTCGCTGTTCAGCCGGGACATCGAGGCGCAGGTCGTGCCGGCCACCCGGGAGCTGGGCGTGGCCCTGGTGCCGTACTCGCCGCTGGGCCGGGGTTTCCTCACGGGGTCCTTCGGCAACGCCGACCAGGACCTCACCACCGGCGACTTCCGCCGCCAGCAGCCACGCTTCACCGGTGAGAACGCGGCCGCCAACCAGGCCCTCCTGGAGCCGCTGCGCGCCGTGGCCGAGGCCCGGGGCGCCTCCCTGGGCCAGATCGCCCTGGCCTGGGTCCAGCAGCAGGCGGCGGTGCACGACCTGCCGGTGATCCCGATCCCGGGCACCCGCAAGGTCAGCCGGATCGAGGAGAACGTGACGGCGGTGGACATCAGGCTCACCGAGGAGGAGCTGGCGCTCCTCGAGCCGATCGCGGCCAAGGTGGCGGGCAACCGCTACGCGGACATGTCGTTCACTTCCGCGGGCCGGGAGTAGCCATCCCCTGAAGGGGGCGGAGCCGCGCCGTGGGCGCCCGGGTGGTCCGAACGGCAGGCGGGACTTTCGCAACACGCCCTAAAGCTCCGCCAGCAGTTCCGCCTTCTTCACGGAGAACTCCTCGTCCGTCACCAGACCCGCCTGGTGCAGTTCCCCGAGGTGACGAATCCGCTCGGCGATGTCGGCGGGGTCCTTGCGCGGCGCGGCCACGGCCGGGACCGCCACCCCCGCCGAGCGGCTGCGCACGGCCGCCAGCACCGCCGCGGCGAACGGCAACGACTCGTGCACCGGCCCGTATCCGAGCCCGAAGACGACGGCCGCCGGGTCCTGGTCGGCCTGCGCCGGCGAGGCCTCACCGCGCAGCAGCCGAAGGTGCCCCTCGAACACCTCGGGGGAGCGCCACTCGACGTCCGTCAGCTCGGCGACCGGGAAACTCTGGTCCCCGGCCTTCCACTTGGCCGACGACGCGCCCGTCCAGAACCAGCGGAAACGCACGGTCCGGCCGTCGAAGGACGCCTTCGCGTCGTACGCCTTGAACTGCAACGGCGCCTCGGGCGCCGGCACCAGGAACCGCTCGGTCGGCCCGTCGTCCGCTCCGGTCAGCCGCGCCCGCAACTCGTCGGCGTAGTACTCGGCGAGTGTCTCGCGCTGGACCGGGAGCACCAGCCGGTACGGATCGCAGCCCTCCTTGAGCTGTCCCGCGGCCGCCTCCATCAACGGGTCGGCGCCGGGGCGTGGTTCGGCCCGCAGGACGACCGTGCCGCGTCTGCCGGGGGTGAGCGTCACCCCGGCGAGCGCCGCCAGCGGGATCCGCCGTTCCCCCAACGCCTGGAACAGCTTGGGTGTGCGTATCCCCCGTTCGTAGCGGATGAGCACGGAGTCGGACTCGAACTCCCAGGCGGCATGAAATCCGGCCAGTACGTCACCCATGCGGCTCATCGTATGCGGCACGAGCTCTTCCGTCCTCTCTCCGCGCAGACCGCGATTCCTGCGCCGCTACGCGCGTCCGGCCGTCGTGGTACCGGACAAATGCGTGCGGCATGCTTCCGTATCGCCCGCGCAGTGCACCGTGCGGTACGCGCCAATGCCGATCTCGGCGAAGTTCGCGAGGCTCTCCGTGCCGGGCACGAAGTACCCGCTGTGTCCGTCGGCGCCACGTGCCGACAGCACCCGGGCGCCGAACGCGGAGGACATCGGGTCGGCCCCGTGACCGAACCCGCCGACCTCCATGTACGGCACGTCCTGGACCCAGTCGTCGGCGTCCCGCATCGCCCACACCTGTGCGGAGGTGCGCAGGTTGGAGGCGTTCGCGACGCGCATCCCGGGGCTGCCCGCCACCGCGATGTCGGCCACCCGGTCCGGCAGGGTGCGTGCGGCCAGACCGCACACCACCGAGCCGTAGCTGTGGCAGAACAGGGAGACGGGGGAGCTGCCGGGCAGTCCTCGCACCAGCGCGTTCAGCCGGACCGCCCCGTCCGCCGCGCGCATCGCGGTGGCGGAGTCGATGCCGAGCCCGGCGGGTGCGGTGTAGTCGGCCCAGGCGATGACCGCCGTGCGCGCCGACGGGCTCGCCGTGCGCTCGGCCTTGTAGAGGGCCTTGGCCATGCCGACGGGCGCGGAGTACTGGCGGTTGGTGCGCTGGAAGGTCAGCAGGTCGGTGTCGACGCCGGGGACGACGACGGAGACCCGCTCGGCCCTGGTCAGGTTTCCGAACACCTCGGCGACCCGGCCCGAGCCGCCGGGGTCGAAGGCCAGGATGTGGCGGTCGGGGGTCATCAACGACTCGTAGCGGTGCATGCGCCGGCCGGCGTCCTGCTGCCCGTTCGGGGTCAGCCGGGGGTCGTGCATGCGTGTGCGCTCGACCTTGCGGGCCTGACCGAGCGCGATCCGGTTGGCGCGGTAGCGCAGCTCGACCGGCGCGCCGTTCATGTTGCCGACCGCGAGCGGGTAGCGGCCGGCGAGGGTGCTGCGCTCCTGGGCGGTCAGGGAGGTGAAGAAGCGGGCGAGGCGTCCGGGGGCGGTGTCCGGGTCGGGCAGCGGGTGTCCGCGCAGGCGGCCGTGCTCCCACTCGGAGAGTGAGGCCTGGAGGGCGGTGCTGCCCCGCTGGGTGCGCAGAGCGGTCCAGCCGGTGGTCGCCAGCATCACGAACACCACGGCCAACGCGAGCAGTGCGCGCCAGACGTTCAGTTGCGGGGAGGTGTCGAAGGAAGTCACTGAAAGGACACACTAGGAGAACGAGACGGTATCGCGTTAACCAAGTGGCGTGAATCACGTTTGTGCAAAAGGGGTGTTATCGGTACAGGTCACCCTGTCCGCCAGTTTCCTGCCAGCGCCGGCCCCACGTGTTCGAGGTAACGCACCGTCAGTTCCCTGATCGCCTCCAGGCTGAAGTCCTCGCCGGTGCTCCACTGTCGTCCCGTGACGCGCATCACGCCGCTGAACACGGCCACCGCGAGGCGCGGGCGTGGATCCGCCTCGACATCGAGGCCCTCCCGCGCGGCGAGCACCCGCGCGATCTCCTCCTCGGCCTCGTCGGAGCGGCGCAGGTGGGCGGCGAGCAGGACGGGAGTCGACTCGATCACCCGGTACATCCGAAGGTAGAGCTCGACGGGGACGACCTCGGCCACGATGTCGTTGAGGGTGTCCCACCCCTCCAGGACGGCCTGGCGCAGCGCCTCCACCGGGGCCTCGTGCGGCGGGCGCGCGCGCACCGACTCGATCAACTGCGCCACCGTCATCTCGGTCAGGGCGAGAGCGGCCTCCTCCTTGCCGGCGAAGTAGCGGAAGAAGGTGCGCTGCGAGACCTCGACGGCGTCGGCGATGTCGTCGACGGTGGTGCCGTCGTACCCCCGGGTCGTGAACAGCTCCAGGGCGGCCCGCATCAGCGCGTCCCTGGTGCGCTGCTTCTTGCGCTCGCGCAAGCCCGGCCGTGACGCCGTCTCCATGAGCCTCTCCTTCCAACCGTCCGCCGCAGCGTCCGTCGAACTGTCTGCCCAGTTCAGACTATGTGCGGGTGTCCTGACAGTTACCGACTTATGAATCAGTTTGTCAATTGTCAGTGGCTGTCATTAATCTCGAACGCATGACTAGTCAGACCACCATCGACAAGACGGGGCCGGGGGACGAGTCATCGACGTCCCCGTCGGGCGGGGCCCCCGCCACCGGGTTGCGTGGCCATCCCTGGTTCACCCTCATAACCGTCGCGGTCGGGGTCATGATGGTGGCCCTCGACGGCACCATCGTCGCCATCGCCAACCCGGCCATCCAGAGCGACCTCAAGGCGAGCTTCGCCGACGTCCAGTGGATCACCAACGGCTACTTCCTCGCCCTCGCGGTCTCCCTGATCACCGCGGGCAAGCTCGGTGACCGTTTCGGCCACCGGCAGACCTTCCTGATCGGCGTGGTGGGCTTCGCGGCCGCCTCCGGTGCCATCGGACTGTCCAGCAGCATCGCGCTGGTCGTCACCTTCCGCGTCCTGCAGGGCCTGTTCGGCGCGCTGCTGATGCCGGCCGCGCTCGGTCTGCTGCGGGCGACCTTCCCGGCCGAGAAGCTCAACATGGCCATCGGCATCTGGGGCATGGTCATCGGCGCCTCCACCGCCGGCGGCCCGATCCTCGGCGGTGTGCTGGTCGAGCACGTCAACTGGCAGTCGGTGTTCTTCATCAACGTGCCGGTCGGCCTCATCGCCGTCGTCCTCGGCGTGCTGATCCTGCTCGACCACCGCGCGGAGAACGCGCCCCGCTCCTTCGACCTGCTCGGCATCGGGCTCCTGTCCGGCGCGATGTTCTGCCTCGTCTGGGCCCTCATCAAGGCCCCGGCCTGGGGCTGGGGGGACGGCAAGACCTGGGCCTTCGTCGCGGTGTCCGTGGTCGGCTTCGCCCTGTTCGCCTTCTGGGAGACGAAGGTCAAGGAGCCGCTGATCCCGCTGGCGCTGTTCCGCTCGGTGCCGCTGTCGGCGGGTGTCGTGCTGATGGTGCTGATGGCGATCGCCTTCATGGGCGGCCTGTTCTTCGTGACGTTCTACCTGCAGAACGTGCACGGCATGAGCCCCATCGACGCCGGACTCCATCTGCTCCCGCTCACCGGGATGATGATCGTCGGCTCCCCGCTGGCCGGCGCGATGATCACCAAGCTGGGCCCGCGGGTCCCGCTGGCCGGCGGCATGGCGGCCACCGCCATCGCCATGTACGGCATGTCCACGCTGGAGACGGGCACCGGCAGCGCCGTGATGTCCCTCTGGTTCGCCCTGCTGGGCCTCGGCCTCGCGCCCGTCATGGTCGGCGCCACCGAGGTCATCGTCGGCAACGCCCCGATGGAGCTGTCCGGCGTCGCCGGTGGTCTCCAGCAGGCCGCGATGCAGATCGGCGGCAGCCTCGGTACGGCCGTCCTCGGCGCCGTGATGGCCTCCAAGGTCGACAGCGACCTCGCGGGCAACTGGAAGGACGCGGGCCTGCCGCCGCTCGCCCCGGCCCAGTTGGACCAGGCCAAGGAGGCGGTCCAGGTCGGTGTGGCACCCATCGCCCCGAACACGCCGGAGGCCGTCGCCGCGAAGATCGCCGACGTCGCGCACGACACCTTCATCTCCGGCATGAGCCTGGCGTCCCTGGTCGCTGCCGGGGTCGCGGCGGTCGCCATCCTGGTCGCGCTGCTGACCAAGCGCGGCGTGAACGCGGAGGCGGGCGCGGGCGTCGGGCACATCTGACGCGGGGCGCCGTCCCGCCGAACCGGGGACGCGAACCGGGGGAGGAACAGGCGGAGTTCCCCTATCAGGGTGACAACGCTAAAGATTCCTCCCACCCGATACGCACCACACGTCACAGTGGTCAAGCCCTCGCCGACGGCAAGTACCCCAGGCACATCCGGGGAGTTCGTACGGCGAGGAGGGGGAACCGGTGCTGCGGCGCGCTGCCGGAGGGGGGCGGCGCGCCGCAAGACCGGAGGATTGGGAAGCACAGCGTGGGTACTCGAGTCCCGGAACCCGGAACGACCCGAATCAACCAAGAGGTTCAGGGAGTTGACGATGGCGGGCTTCGGACAAGGAACGCGCAGGTACCCCCGCTCACATGGCCGCATCAGGTCACGGACCGGGCCGGATCGCGCGACGCTCGGAATCATCGGAGTCATCTGCGCCGTCGCCGGTTTCTTCGCGCTGGGGATCATCCTCGGCCCTGTGGCGCTGGTCTGCGGTTGGCTCGCGATGGGACGTACCTGGACGGGTACGCACTCATTGCCGGCCCTGACAGCCGTGGTCCTGGGCGCCATTGACACGCTCCTGGCCGTCATCTGGCTCGCCGGAGTGGCCACCCCCGGCACAGGCCTGTTATGACCCAGGGGCGGTGAGGGCAGGGCTCCCGGTGGGACGACCGGGGGCCCGCCTTCATGTCGTACGCCGCCGCTCACCCGCCGTCAGTCCGCCGTTCCGTCAGAAGCGGGGCGCCGCTCTGCCGGGCTCCAGGCGACGCGGTGTCAGGTCTCACCGGGGACTGACGTAGCGCCGCGACCTCGGCGCGCAGGGCCCGTACCTCGGCCGTCAGGGCGTGGATCGCCTCCGTCTGGCGCTGTTCCTCCACGTCGTCCTTCTCGAACCGCTCGATGAACCACGCGGCGATGTTCGCGGTCACCACACCCAGCAGCGCGATCCCGGACAGCATCAGCCCGACGGCGATGATCCGGCCCAGTCCCGTGGTCGGCGCGTGGTCGCCGTACCCGACGGTCGTCATCGTGGTGAAGGACCACCACACGGCGTCACCCAGCGTGCGGATGTTCCCGTTCGGTGAATTGCGTTCCACCGACAGCACGGCCAGCGACCCGAACATCAGCAACCCGACGACGGCTCCCGCGACATACGTCGTCACCCGGATCTGCGACGCCATCCGCGCCCGCCGCCCCACCAGCATCAGCGTCGAGACGAGCCGCAGCAGCCGCAGCGGCTGGAGCAACGGCAGCACCACCGCGCCCAGGTCCAGCCAGTGCGTACGGACGAACTCGCGCCGGCGCGGGGTGAGCGCCAGCCGCACCAGGTAGTCCGCCGCGAACGCCCCCCACACCACCCACTCGACCACCGTGCAGGCCATGGTCAGGGACCGCCCGGCCGAGGTGTCCACGATCGGCACGGCGTAGGCCACGGCGAACAGCACGGCGAAGGCCAGCAGCGGCCGCTGCGTCAGGTGCTCCCACCGGGCCTGCGCCGACAGTTCCTTCATGTCCGCATCGTAAAGAACGAGTAAGGGGAGCGGAGCCGCCAGGCCCCGCCCCCCTCACCCGAGCTTCACCGCTCGGGCCGCACCCGCTCGAGCGAGCGAGCGTGACGCTACGCGTCGCCGCCCGCTGCGCCCGGATCGGCAGCCGACACGTCGAGCAGCTGGTACCGGTCGATGGCCTGCTTCAGCACCGAACGGTCGACCTTGCCCTCCCTGGCCAGCTCGGTCAGCACGCCCACCACGATCGACTGGGCGTCGATGTGGAAGAACCGCCGGGCAGCGCCACGGGTGTCCGCGAACCCGAAACCGTCGGCGCCCAGCGACTGGTACGTCCCCGGCACCCACCGCGCGATCTGGTCCGGAACCGACCGCATCCAGTCGGAGACGGCCACGAACGGACCCTGGGCGCCGGTCAGCTTCCGCGTCACATACGGCACCCGCTGCTCCTCCTCGGGGTGCAGCATGTTGTGCTGCTCGCACGCCACGGCCTCGCGCCGCAGTTCGTTCCAGGAGGTCGCCGACCAGACGTCCGCCTTGACGTCCCACTCCTCGGCGAGGATCTTCTGTGCCTCGATCGCCCACGGAACCGCCACGCCCGACGCCATGATCTGCGCCGGAATCGATCCCGAGGTGCCCTCGCTGAAGCGGTGGATGCCCTTGACGATGCCCTCGACGTCCACGTTCGCGGGCTCGGCCGGGTGCTGGATCGGCTCGTTGTAGACGGTGAGGTAGTAGAAGACGTCCTCGCCGTGCGGGTGCTCCTCGGAGCCGCCGTACATCCGGCGCAGACCGTCCTGCACGATGTGCGCGATCTCGAAACCGTAGGCCGGGTCGTACGCGACACAGCCCGGGTTGGTCGAGGCGAGCAGCTGCGAGTGGCCGTCCGCGTGCTGGAGGCCCTCTCCGGTCAGAGTCGTACGACCGGCGGTCGCGCCCAGCACGAAACCGCGCGCCAGCTGGTCCGACATCTGCCAGAACTGGTCGCCGGTGCGCTGGAAACCGAACATCGAGTAGAAGACGTACACCGGGATGAGCGGTTCGCCGTGCGTGGCGTACGCCGAGCCCGCCGCGATCAGCGAGGCCGTGCAGCCCGCCTCCGAGATGCCGTCGTGCAGCATCTGCCCCTGCGGGGACTCCTTGTAGGCGAGCAGCAGGTCCCGGTCCACGGCCTCGTACTGCTGGCCGAGCGGGTTGTAGATCTTCGCACTCGGGAAGAAGGAGTCCATGCCGAACGTGCGGTACTCGTCCGGCGCGATCAGCACGAACCGCTTGCCGATCTCCTTGTCCCGCATGAGGTCCTTGAGCAGTCGTACGAACGCCATGGTGGTGGCGATGGACTGCTGTCCGGACCCCTTCTTCACGGTCGCGTACGCCTTGTCGTCCGGCAGCGCGAGGGGCTTCGAGCGCACCACACGCGTCGGGACGTATCCGCCGCAGCCCTGGCGGCGGTCGTGCATGTACTGGATCTCCTCCGAGTCCCGGCCCGGGTGGTAGTACGGCGGCGCGCCGGACTCCAGCTCCTTGTCGGAGATCGGCAGGTGCAGGCGGTCGCGGAAGCGCTTGAGGTCGTCGACCGTCAGCTTCTTCATCTGGTGCGTGGCGTTGCGGCCCTCGAAGTTCGGGCCCAGCGTCCAGCCCTTGATGGTCTTCGCGAGGATGACCGTCGGCTGGCCCTTGTGCTCCACGGCCGCCTTGTACGCCGCGAAGATCTTCCGGTGGTCGTGACCGCCGCGGCCCAGGTGCAGGATCTGGTCGTCGGTCATGTTCTCGACCATCGCGCGCAGCCGGTGGTCGTCGCCGAAGAAGTGGTCGCGGATGTACGAGCCGGTCTCGGTGGCGTACGTCTGGAACTGGCCGTCCGGCGTGGTGTTCATCTTGTTGACCAGCACGCCGTCGCGGTCCTGCGCCAGCAGCGGGTCCCAGGTGCGGTCCCAGACCAGCTTGATCACGTTCCAGCCGGCGCCCCGGAAGATCGACTCCAGCTCCTGGATGATCTTGCCGTTGCCGCGCACCGGACCGTCGAGCCGCTGCAGGTTGCAGTTGACGACGAAGGTGAGGTTGTCCAGGCCCTCACGGGCGGCGATGGAGAGCTGGCCGAGCGACTCGGGCTCGTCCATCTCGCCGTCCCCGAGGAACGCCCAGACGTGCGACTTCGAGGTGTCGGCGATCTCGCGCGCGTGCATGTAGCGGTTCATCCGCGCCTGGAAGATCGCGCCGATCGGGCCGAGGCCCATCGAGACCGTCGGGAACTCCCAGAAGTCCGGCATCAGCCGCGGGTGCGGATAGCTGGACAGCCCGTGCGGGGCCTTCGACTTCTCCTGCCGGAACGCGTCGAGGTTGCCCTCGCTGAGGCGGTCGAGCAGGAACGCGCGGGCGTAGATGCCCGGCGAGGCGTGGCCCTGGAAGAAGACCTGGTCGCCGCCGTCGCCCTCGTCCTTGCCGCGGAAGAAGTGGTTGAAGCCGACGTCGTAGAGCGACGCGGAGGAGGCGAAGGTGGCGATGTGGCCGCCGACGCCGATGCCGGGCCGCTGGGCGCGCGAGACCATCACCGCGGCGTTCCAGCGGGTGGCGTTGAGGATCTTGCGCTCGATCTCCTCGTTGCCGGGGAAGAACGGCTCGCTCTTGGTCGGGATCGTGTTGACGTAGTCCGTGCTGCGCATCTCGGGCACGGCCACGCGCTTCTCGCGGGCTCGCTCGATCAGCCGCAGCATCAGATAGCGGGCGCGCTCCCGGCCCCGCTCGTCGACGGCGGCATCGAGGGAGTCGAGCCACTCCTGGGTTTCCTCGGGGTCGAAGTCAGGAACCTGACTCGGAAGGCCGCCAATGATGATCGGATTGCGATCGGATCCGGAAGCCACGCTGATCCTTACCTGTCAGAGGGCTGCATTTCCCTGTTGTTCGCTGCGTTTTCGGTATGCCTGCACCGTTCCCCATCGTGTACCTCGGGGCGGCAAACGTCACCTCTACTGTGGGGTAACCCGACCCTGGTCCAGTACGCGGTCCAGGACTTTGTCTCCGGCATGGTCCCCATGGAGGGTTCCCAAACGCCCAAACAGGGCAGAAAGGTGTGTGCTGTGTCACCCCAGGGTCGGGATGGTGTGCCGTAAGTTGCGGCGACACCGCCCGGAAAGTCACCGTTTCGGCGGTCTCGGCGGCCGGGTACTTGCGCGATCCGCCCCGCCCGTGTGGACTACGGCCAACGCTTCGCGCACGCGCGAGGCCGAGACTCCCCCAAGCCCGGAGCGGGCCCGGGGGGATCCCCATTCCAAAACATGATCAGGAGGCAACCCGTGAGCGCGACCGCGGACCACGCGGAGGAGCGGACGAACCCTGCCGTCAGGCTGGGGTTCCAGCCCGAGCAGGTGGTCCAGGAGATCGGCTACGACGACGACGTAGACCAGGAACTCCGCGAGGCCATTGAGGAAGTCATCGGCAGCGACCTGGTGGATGAGGACTACGACGATGTAGCCGATGCCGTGGTGCTGTGGTTCCGCGACGAGGACGGCGACCTGACGGATGTGCTGGTGGACGCCATCACGTACATCGAGGAGGGCGGCTCGATCCTGCTGCTGACGCCGAAGACCGGCCGGGACGGCTACGTGGAGCCGAGCGACATCTCCGAAGCCGCGACGACCGCCGGGCTCTCCGCGTCGAAGAGCGTCAGCGTCGGCAAGGACTGGAGCGGCAGCCGGCTGGTGACGCCGAAGGCCGCGAAGACGAAGAAGTAACCCCGACCGCCGCACGCCCCGGACGGGCCGACCTCGTCGGCCCGTCCGGTGGCGTGCCGTGACCGGAGCGCGGGTCGTGTCTTTCGGATCGGCCTCCTCGCGGCCGCGGCGTCCGTCGGCGCCACGGCCCCGGGGGTGATCCGGAAGGCGCGGCCTAAGGTGGGTGCCACCCGAACAGCCCCACCCATCGAAGGGACATCCAGGAGATGGCGATCCAGGTAGGCGACAAGGCCCCTGACTTCGAGCTCAAGGACAACCACGGTGCCACCGTGAAGCTGTCCGACTTCCGCGGCGCCAAGAATGTCGTACTGCTGTTCTATCCCTTCGCCTTCACCGGTGTGTGCACCGGCGAGCTGTGCGAGCTGCGCGACAACCTTCCGCAGTTCTCCGACCGTGACACCCAGCTGCTCGCGGTGTCGAACGACTCCATCCACACCCTGCGGGTCTTCGCCGAGCAGGAGGGCCTGGAATACCCGCTGCTCAGCGACTTCTGGCCGCACGGCGAGGTCTCCCGGACCTACGGCGTCTTCGCCGAGGACAAGGGCTGCGCGGTGCGCGGCACCTTCGTCATCGACAAGGAGGGCGTCGTCCGCTGGACCGTCGTCAACGCCCTGCCGGACGCGCGTGACCTGAACGAGTACGTCAAGGCGCTCGACACCCTGTGATTGTTGCGGTGCAGGGACTGCGGCGTGCGGGAACCCGTCACTAGGATCGACTCGTTGATCCGACATCAGACGCACTTCGGGGCTCCCCGCCCCCGGACACCAATGGAGGACTCGTGGGAGTCAGCCTCAGCAAGGGCGGCAACGTATCGCTGACCAAGGAGGCCCCGGGCCTGACCGCGGTCATCGTCGGTCTGGGGTGGGACGTCCGCACCACGACCGGCACCGACTTCGACCTGGACGCCAGCGCCCTGCTGGTGAACTCGGCCGGCAAGGTCGCCAGCGACGCGAACTTCGTCTTCTTCAACAACCTCAAGAGCCCGGACGGCTCGGTCGAGCACACCGGCGACAACATCACCGGTGAGGGCGAGGGCGACGACGAGCAGATCAAGGTCAACCTCGCCACGGTCCCGGCCGACGTCGACAAGATCGTGTTCCCGGTCTCGATCTACGACGCCGAGAACCGCCAGCAGTCCTTCGGCCAGGTCCGCAACGCGTTCATCCGCGTCGTGAACCAGGCCGGCGAGGCGGAGATCGCGCGCTACGACCTCTCCGAGGACGCCTCCACCGAGACCGCCATGGTCTTCGGCGAGCTGTACCGCAACGGCGCGGAGTGGAAGTTCCGCGCCATCGGCCAGGGCTACGCCTCGGGTCTGCGCGGCATCGCGCAGGACTTCGGCGTGAACGTCTGACCTGCTGAAGGTCTCATTGTCCGGCGTCGCCCTGTTTGGGGGCGGCGCCGGACGTGCAGGACAAGCAGAGAAGTACCGTCTCGGGGAGGGACCAGCAACATGGGCGTCACGCTCGCCAAGGGAGGCAATGTCTCCCTGTCCAAGGCCGCACCCAACCTCACCCAGGTGATGGTCGGGCTCGGCTGGGACGCACGCTCCACCACCGGAGCCGATTTCGACCTCGACGCCAGCGCCCTGATGTGCAACAGCGGCCGGGTGCTCGGCGACGAGTGGTTCGTCTTCTACAACCAGCTCAAGAGCCCGGACGGCTCGGTCGAGCACACCGGCGACAACCTCACCGGTGAGGGCGAGGGCGACGACGAGTCGATCCTGATCGACCTCTCCATGGTGCCGCCCCAGTGCGACAAGATCGTCTTCCCGGTCTCCATCCACCAGGCCGACGAGCGGGGCCAGACCTTCGGGCAGGTCCAGAACGCCTTCATCCGTGTGGTCAACCAGGCCGACGGCCAGGAGCTCGCGCGCTACGACCTCAGCGAGGACGCCTCCACCGAAACCGCGATGATCTTCGGTGAGGTCTATCGCCACCAGGGCGAATGGAAGTTCCGGGCGGTGGGGCAGGGGTACGCGTCGGGGCTTCGGGGCATCGCTCTAGACTTCGGAGTCAATGTTTCGTAAAGCCGAGTACGGCGCGGGGGAGACCCGTACACACACGATTGGGTAGCCAGTGCTTCTGAAAACCTTCGGCTGGTCGTTCGCGGTCACCGCGCTCGGACTGGTCGCGGCGGTCTTCTACGGGGGGTGGACCGCCTTCGGAATCGTGGCGATCCTCACCGTCCTCGAGATCTCCCTGTCCTTCGACAACGCGGTGGTCAACGCCGGGATCCTGAAGAAGATGAATGCCTTCTGGCAGAAGATCTTCCTCACGGTCGGCGTCCTCATCGCCGTCTTCGGCATGCGACTGGTGTTCCCCGTCGTCATCGTCGCCATCAGCGCCAAGATCGGCCCCATAGACGCGGTCGACCTCGCGCTCAACGACAAGGACCATTACCAGCAACTGGTCACCGACGCCCACCCGTCGATCGCCGCCTTCGGCGGTATGTTCCTGCTGATGATCTTCCTCGACTTCATCTTCGAGGACCGCGACATCAAGTGGCTCGCCTGGCTGGAGCGGCCCCTGGCCAAGCTCGGCAAGGTCGACATGCTGTCGGTCTGCATCGCCCTGATCGTGCTGCTCATCACCTCGATGACCTTCGCGGCCCACGCCCACCAGCACGGCGGCGCGCACGCCGACAAGGCGCAGACGGTCCTCATCTCCGGTATCGCGGGCCTGATCACCTACATGATCGTGGGCGGTCTCTCCGGCTACTTCGAGGACAAACTCGAAGAGGAGGAGGAACGCGAGCACGAGGAGGAGGAAGAGGCCGAGCGCAGCGGCAAGAAGAAGCCGGCCGTCGTTCTGGCCGGCCAGGCCGCGTTCTTCATGTTCCTCTACCTGGAGGTCCTGGACGCGTCCTTCTCCTTCGACGGCGTGATCGGCGCCTTCGCCATCACCAACGACATCGTGCTGATGGCCCTCGGCCTCGGTATCGGCGCCATGTACGTCCGCTCGCTCACGGTCTACCTGGTCCGCCAGGGCACCCTCGACGACTACGTCTACCTGGAGCACGGCGCGCACTACGCGATCGGCGCCCTCGCCGTGCTCCTGCTGGTCACCATCCAGTACCAGATCAACGAGATCATCACCGGCCTGGTCGGCGTCGTCCTGATCGGCTGGTCCTTCTGGTCCTCGGTGCGGCGCAACAAGGCCCTGGCAGCGGCCGAGGGAAAAGCGGCGGGCTCGGACGAGAAGACTGAGGTCTCGTCCGGGGTGTGATCACCTTCTGAGTGAGGAACGCTCTGTGCGGGGCGGTGTCGGGGACGACTCCCCGGTGCCGCCCCGTCGGTCGTCAAGGACGGCGGGTGCACGACGGCCTGCGGTTCCTTCCAATGGAACGTGGGGGCGGGAATGGGCTTCTTCGACGGACTGCGGCGCGGGCGGGAGACCGACTTCGACTCCGGCAACGCCGCGACCAACTCGATCGAACTGACCAAACGGCACAGCCAGGTCTCCCTCACCAAGCAGGGCGCGGCCAACGGCCATCTGCGCGTCAACCTGGCCTGGCGGATGCGGACCTCCGACATGGGCGGCGCCCCGCGGGAGAGCCTGCTGAGGCATCCCTTCCAGGCGCTCAAACCGCCGGAGGTCCTCGGGCACAGCCAGAGCATGGTCAACGTCGACCTGGACCTGGGCTGCCTCTACGAACTCCAGGACGGCACCAAGGGCGTCGTGCAGCCCCTGGGCGGCTACCTCGGCGACGTCAACGCGGCGCCGTACGTGAAACTCAGCGGCGACGACCGGTTCGGATCGGCGTCCGGCGAGACGATGTACGTCAATCTCGACCACCGCGACGCCATCAAGCGGCTGCTGGTCTTCGTCTACATCTACGACCAGACGCCCGCCTTCGACCGTACCCACGCCATCGTCACGCTGTACCCGAGCAACGGGCCGCGGATCGAGATACATCTCGACGAGCGGCACCCCCAGGCCCGGTCCTGCGCGGTGGTGATGATCGAGAACGTCAAGGGCGAGCTGGTGGTCCGGCGCGAGGTGAAGTTCGTGTACGGCTTCCAGGCGGAACTGGACCGGCTGTACGGGTGGGGACTGCAGTGGGGCAGGGGCTACAAGACGAAGGTCGAGAAGTGAGTTCCGCGCCCGCCTCCGCGCCTGCCTCCGTGTCCGCCTCCGCGGGGACGGACGGCGCCCCCGCGGACGGGTTCCTCACCGTCCGATGAACTGCGGCCCCTGCGGCGGCAGGCGGAATTCCGGGTCCGGCGCGGTGGCCGTCGGCTGCGGGTAGCCGTAGGCGGGTTGGCCGGCCGGATGCGGGTACCCATAGGCCGGCTGGACCGTGGCCGCGGCGGCGGGCTGCTGGGGGTAGCCGTAGGCCGGCTGGGTGGGAACGCCGGTCGGCTGTTCCGGGGGCAGCGGCTGGGAGGAGAGCTCGGAGGCATGCTGGGTCGGTGCGGGCGAGCCCTGGACGACCGTGGTCGCCGCCATCTCCGGCGCCTCCTCCGGTCCTTCCGCGAGGCCGTCCGACTCGTCCACCGAGATGCCGTAGTCGGTCGCCAGGCCCTGCAGGCCGTTGGAGTAACCCTCGCCCAGCGCGCGGAACTTCCAGCTGTCACCTCGCCGGTACAGCTCACCGCAGATCAGGGCGGTCTCCTCGCCCGTCGTCGGCTGGATGTCGAAGTAGGCCAGCGGTTCACCGTCGGCGACCGTGGCGTCGTACAGCAGAATGCGCAGACTCTGGACGTGGTCGAAGGTGACGTCGTCCGCCGAAGCGACCAGGAAGATCTGACTGACGTCGGGCTCGACACCGGCGAGATCTGTCTGGATCGTGTCGGTGAGGCCCTCGGCGACACGCTTCTTGCCCAGGCGCCAGACCTTGCCGGAGGGATGCCGTGGCTGGTTGTAGAAGACGAAGTCCTCGTCCGATCGCACCCGGCCGTCGGCGCCGACGAGCAGCGCCGAGACATCGACGTCCGGAACCCCCTGCCCAGGCGCCCAGCGCAGTACTGCGCGTACCGTGGTGGTGGCGAGCGGGACGTTCGACCCCTTCAGCATCGCGTGCGTCATGCGGTCATCCTGCCCTCTCGGTCCTGGTCACGACAACGCGGGGGTCCGGGACCGCCGGAAACTCCCTCTGCCCCTCAACCTGGCTGTGTTCGCCCGCGTTACCAGAAATTCACGCCTGGCGGGAACCCTTGACTTAGATCTCTACGTACTATTACCGGCCACCTGTGAAGCGCTCACAGGGGTCGCTCGACCACCACGGGGGAGTTCCATGCGTCATTTCGGGCACATCGCCCCTGAGGTGCGGCAGCGCCTCTTCCACCAGGAGCCCGGCGCGTTCACCGCCGACTCCCCGGCCCGGCTGCTCTCGGCGGCCCTGGGCGCCACCCTCTACAGCCCCGCCACCCGGCCGCGGCTCGCCGACGACGTCGTCAAGCAGATCGACCGCGGCGTGGTCTCGATGGTGCTGTGCCTGGAGGACTCCATCGGCGACGAGGATGTCGCGGACGCCGAGGAGAACCTGGTACGGCAGTTCGCGGACCTCGCCGAACGCGGCCCGGCTGACCTCCCGCTGCTGTTCATCCGGGTGCGGACCCCCGAGCAGATCCCCGATCTGGTGCGACGGCTCGGCCCGGCCGCGCGGCTGCTGTCCGGTTTCGTGATGCCGAAGTTCACCGAGGAAAGCGGCATCCCCTTCCTGGAGGCCCTGCAGAGCGCCGAGGCCGAGAGCGGACGGCGACTGTTCGCCATGCCAGTGCTGGAGTCGCCGGAGCTGCTGTACCGCGAGTCGCGGGTGCAGACCCTGGAGGGCATCTCCCGCACGGTCGACAAGTACCGCGAGCGGGTGCTGGCGCTGCGCCTGGGCGTGACCGACTTCTGCTCCTCGTACGGTCTGCGCAGGGCCCCCGACATGACCGCGTGGGACGTGCAGATCGTCGCCTCCGTGATCTCCGACGTGGTGAACATGCTGGGGCGGGCCGACGGGACCGGATTCACGGTGACCGGACCGGTGTGGGAGTACTTCCGCGTGCAGGAACGTATGTTCAAGCCGCAGCTGCGCCGCAGTCCCTTCCTGGAGGGCCAGGCCGAGGAGCTGCGCGAGGCGCTCATCGAGCACTCCATGGACGGGCTGCTGCGCGAGATCACCCTCGACCAGGCCAACGGACTGCTCGGCAAGACCTGTATCCACCCCTCCCATGTGCTGCCCGTGCACGCACTGTCGGTGGTCAGTCACGAGGAGTTCAGCGACGCCCAGGACATCCTGCGGCCCGAGCGGGGCGGCGGCGGGGTGCTGAGGTCGGCGTACACGAACAAGATGAACGAAGTGAAGCCGCACCGCGCCTGGGCGGAGCGGACCCTGCTGCGCGCCGAGGTCTTCGGGGTGGCGAACGAGGACGTCGGTTTCGTGGAGCTCCTCGCCGCCGGGATCCCGGCCTGACCGGCTCCTTCTCCACCGGCTTCTACTCCACCGGTTTCCACTCCACCGGTTTCCACTCAAGGGTCCACCGGTTTCTACTCAAGGGACGTATGAACAACGCAGTGAACGACGGGGTGTGGTCCGGCAGTTGGGTCGCCGAGCGGCTCGGCGTCGAACTCGTGGGCGACGACGGGCTGAAGGACCTGCTGGGGCTGGCGCTGCGCCGCAACCCCAAGCGGGCGCACCTGCTGGTCTCCCACGTCCTCGGCAAGCACGTACCGCAGTCGCCGTCCGTGGTGTACGGCTACGGCGTCGACCTCGGCAGGCGGGTGCGTGACCTGCTGGGCGCCGAGGCGGGCCGGGCGGTCGTCCTCGGGTACGCGGAGACCGCCACCGGGCTCGGCCACTCGGTCGCGGACGGCCTCGGTCAGGCCCCCTACCTGCACTCCACCCGCCGCCCCGTTCCGGGTGTGGCCACGGCGGGCGGCTTCGAGGAGTCCCACTCGCACGCCACCTCCCATCTCCTGCTGCCCCAGGACCCGGCCCTGCTGGCGGGCGACGGGCCGCTGGTGCTGGTCGACGACGAGTTCTCCACCGGCAACACGGTGCTGAACACCGTCCGGGACCTGCATGAGCGGTATCCGCGGCGGCGGTACGTGGTGGTCGCCCTGGTCGACATGCGGTCGGCGGCGGACGCGGGCCGACTGGACGACTTCGCGCGGGAGATCGGCGCGAGGGTGGACCTGGTGGCGGCGGCGTCGGGGGCGGTGCGGCTGCCGGAAGGGGTGCTGGAGAAGGGGCAGGAGTTGGTGGCGCGGTACGAGTCCGAGGGTGCCGCGCAGGGTATGCGGTCGTCCGCGGGCGCGTCGTGGCCGGTCGCGCAGTTCCCCGCGCCCCCTGCTTTGGGGGCGCGGGGAACTGCGCGATCAGCCCCCACCCACCCGCAGACGCCCCACGACCACGTCACCCGAGTCGACCTGCGCTGGCCCCAAGGCCTCCCCGACGGCGGTCGGCACGGCTTCACCCCCGCGCACCGCACCCGCCTGGAGCACGCACTCCCCGCGATGGCGGCACGCCTCGCCGAGGCGCTCCCGGACGACGCCCGCCGCGTCCACGTCCTCGGCTTCGAGGAGCTGATGTACGCCCCGCTCAGGCTCGCCCGCGAGCTCGAGCAGGTCACCGACGCCCAGGTGCGCTACTCGACCACCACCCGCTCGCCCGTCCTCGCCGTCGACGACCCGGGCTACGCGATACGCAGCCGCCTGGTCTTCCCGGCACACGACGACCCGGCGGACGGCCCCGGCGAGCGCTACGCCTACAACGTGGCGGGCGCCGGCTTCGACGCCGTCGTCGCGGTCGTGGACTCGGCCGCCGACACCCCCGAACTGCACGAGCCGGGCGGCCTGTTGGACCAGCTCGCGGCACACACGCCCCAGGTCCTGCTCGCGGTGGTCCCCTCGTACGTCCCCGAACCCTGGAACGTCCCCGAAAGGCCCGCCATGCTGCCCGAGCCCCTCCGCGGCCCCGCCTTCTCCTCGTACCCGCCCGACGAGGTCGGCTGGCTGCTCCAGGACCTCTCGGACGTGTCGCTGGAGGCGCCGACCGAGGAGCGCGAGGAGGCCATCCAGAGCGGCGGGGCGCACTACGCCGAGTCGCTGCCGGTGGAGTACCAGCCCAGCGAGCAGTACCAGGAGCTGTTCCACACCGCCCTGGAGGAGTCGGCGGCGCGGCTGGCGCGGGCGGTGGGCGCGGTCACCGAGATCGTGCTCACCGAGAGGTCCTCGCGGCCCGTGCTGGTGTCGCTGGCCCGCGCGGGCACCCCCGTCGGCGTGCTGATGCGCCGTTGGGCCCGGTTCCGGTACGGGCTCGACCTGCCGCACTACGCCGTCTCCATCGTGCGCGGCCGCGGCATCGACGCCAACGCGCTGCGCTGGCTGGCCGCCCACCACGACCCCCGGGACGTCGTCTTCGTCGACGGCTGGACCGGCAAGGGCGCCATCACCCGTGAACTCGCCGACGCGCTCGAGGAGTTCGAGGCCTCCGACGGCGTCACCGGCTTCGACCCGGAGATCGCGGTGCTGGCCGACCCCGGCTCCTGCGTCCGGACGTACGGCACCCGGGAGGACTTCCTGATCCCCTCCGCCTGCCTCAACTCCACGGTGTCCGGCCTCATATCCCGTACCGTGCTGCGCGCCGACCTGGTCGGACCGGACGACTTCCACGGCGCGAAGTTCTACCGCGAACTCGCCGGCACCGATGTGTCCGTCGCCTTCCTGGACGCGGTGTCCGCCCGCTTCCCTGAGGTCCTGGACGCGGTGGACACGCAGGCCAAGGAGCTGCTGTCCGGCGACCGCGCCCCGACCTGGGAGGGCTGGGCGGCCGTCGAGCGGATCAGCGAGGAGTACGGCATCCACGACGTGAACCTCGTCAAGCCCGGCGTCGGCGAGACCACCCGGGTGCTGCTGCGCCGGGTGCCCTGGAAGATCCTTGCGCGAGCCGGAGCGGGGGCCGACCTGGACCACGTACGCCTGCTCGCCGAACAGAGAGGTGTCCCGGTGGAAGAGGTCGCCGAACTCCCGTACACCTGTGTGGGGTTGATCCACCCGAAGTACACGCGGGGCGCGACCGGCGCCGACGGCCGGGCGGTGACGGTCTGATGCCGGTGCTGGTGGCGAGTGACCTCGACCGTACGCTCATCTACTCCGCCGCGGCCCTCGCGCTGACCATGCCGGACGCGCGGGCGCCCCGGCTGCTGTGCGTCGAGGTGCACGAGAGCAAGCCGCTGTCGTACATGACGGAGACATCGGCCGGACTGCTCGCCGAACTCGGCGACGCGGCGGTCTTCGTCCCGACGACGACCCGGACCCGCAAGCAGTACCAGCGCATCAACCTGCCCGGCCCGCCGCCCGCGTACGCGATCTGCGCCAACGGCGGGCACCTCCTGGTGGACGGTGTCACCGACACCGACTGGCACACGCGCGTCACGGCCCGGCTGGCCGACGAGTGCGCCCCGCTGGACGAGGTGCGCGAGCATCTCATGCGGACCGCCGACCCGCTGTGGGTGCGCAAGCACCGGATCGCCGAGGACCTCTTCGCCTACCTGGTCGTCGAACGTGAACTCCTCCCCGAGGAGTGGGTGAAGGAACTGGCGGTCTGGGCGGAGAACCGGGGCTGGACGGTCTCCCTCCAGGGCCGCAAGATCTACGCCGTCCCGAAGCCGCTCACCAAGAGCGCCGCACTGCACGAGGTCGCCCGCCGCACCGGGGCCGCGCTCACCCTGGCGGCCGGTGACTCCCTGCTCGACGCCGACCTCCTGCTCGCTGCGGACCGGGGCTGGCGGCCGGGGCACGGCGAACTGGCGGACGCCGACTGGACCGCCCCGGCGGTCACTGCCCTGCCCGAGCGGGGGGTGCTCGCGGGGGAGCGGATCCTGCGGGAGTTCCTGCGGGTGGCGCGGCAGGGGACGGTCTGAGGGTCGCCCCTCGGCGGGGCTCGGCGGGCTTCAGCGGGCCTTCGGTGGGACCTCGGCGGGCGGTGCGGGCTTTCGGGAAGCTTCAGGCCGCCCGCCCGCGCCCCCGCCCGCTCCGGTCCGCCCCCGGCCGCCGCCGCAGCCGTACGCCGACGAACGCCAGGACCGCCACCACGGCCATGGCGAGGACGACCTTCGAGTACGCGGAGACGATCGAGGTGACCTCCGCCCAGTTGTCGCCCAGGGCGTACCCCGCGAGCACGAACGCGGTGTTCCAGATCGCGCTGCCCAGCGTGGTCAGGCCGAGGAACACCGGCACGGGCATGCGCTCGACACCGGCCGGCACCGATATCAGGCTGCGGAAGATCGGGATCATCCGGCCGAAGAACACCGCCTTGGTGCCGTGCCGCAGGAACCACGCCTCGGTCTTCTCGATGTCCGCGACCTTCACCAGCGGCAGCCGGGCCGCGACGGCGACCGTGCGGTCCCGCCCGAGCAGGGCGCCGACCCCGTAGAGCGCGAGCGCGCCGACCACCGAACCCGCCGTCGTCCACAGCAGGACGGCGAGCAGGCCCATCCGTCCGCTGCCGGCCGCGAAACCCGCGAGCGGCAGGATGACCTCGCTGGGCAGCGGAGGGAAGAGGTTCTCCAGCGCGATGGCGATGCCCGCGCCGGGGGCGCCCAGCGTGTCCATGAGGTCGTTGACCCACTGCGGGGCCGGGCCCCCGTCCGGGGCCGTCCCCGCTGCGATGGCTGTCATGCGGTCACGGTAGGGAGTCCCAGCTGAAGGGAGCCTGAGGAAGGCGGGCCGGAACGGCCGTCAGCCGCAGCAGCCCCCGCCGCAGCAGCCTCCGCCCCCACCGCCACTCGCCCGGGGCGCCGCCGGGGCGGCGGCCGAGCCGCCGACCGCCACGGTGGACAGCAGCTTCACGGTGTCGTCGTGGCCGCCGGGGCAGGCCGCGGGGGCGGAGGACTCGGCCATGGGCCGGCTGAGTTCGAAGGTGTCGCCGCAGGTCCGGCAGCGGTACTCGTAGCGAGGCATGCGCTCAGGGTAGCGGGGCACCCTGGGCCGCGAGTGTGATCAACATCTCAAGAACGGCATGATCCTTACTGGTCGGTATGTGGTTGTTCGGGTCAACTTCTTATATGGAGAAACTGCGAAGATCGTTGGTACTTTTCGGTGGTGACCGGGACAGCACCACACGCGGGCCGGCCGACTGACCACCGCCGCCCGCGCCGTCGACGGACGGCATCAAAACGGTCACCGTGGACGACATTCCGCCGCCTCCGCCCCACCTATCCGCAGCCGGGCCGCACCGGGTGGCGCCGTTGGGTCCCTTCCCCGCGCCAGTCGCTCGGCGTCGTCCTGGCCTCCGTCGGCATGACCGGGCTGTTCCTGGGCGTCGCCTACGCGGCCACGGACATACCGGAGAACCTGAACAGCTACGCCACCCAGCAGGACAACGTCTACTTCTGGTCCGACGGCACCCCCATGGCCCGCACCGGCTGGGTGCGGCGGCAGGAGATGCCGCTGAAGGACATACCCGAGGACGTGCGCTGGGCGGTGCTCGCGGCGGAGAACGAGAGCTTCTACTCCGACCCCGGCATCTCCTTGAAGGGCCTGACCCGCGCGCTGTGGCGCAGCGTCGGCGAGGGGGACACCGAGGGCGGCTCGACCATCACCCAGCAGTACGTCAAGAACGTCTACCTGACGCAGAACCGGACGGTCGGCCGCAAGTTGAGCGAGGCGATGATCGCCCTCAAGCTCGACAGCAGGATGAGCAAGGACGAGATCCTGGAGGGCTACCTCAACACCAGCTGGTTCGGCCGCGGCACGTACGGCATCCAACGCGCCTCGCAGGCCTACTACGGCAAGGACGTCACCAGCCTGAACGCCAGCGAGGCCGCCTTCCTCGCCTCCCTGTTGAAGGGCGCAGGGCTGTACGACCCCACGCTCAGCGAGGCCAACCACCGGCGTGCCGTGGATCGTTGGTCCTGGACCCTGGACCGGATGGTCGAGGTCGGCAAGCTGTCGCGCGCCGAGCGGGCCACGTACAAGACGTTCCCGGAGCCGCTCAAGTCGGTCCGTGTCTACGACACCGGCAAACAGAGCGACTACCTGGTGGAGTTGGCGCAGCAGTACGCCAAGAAGTCCGCCCACATCTCGGACAAGCAGTTCGACCTCGGCGGCTACCAGATCTACACGACCTTCGACCGCAAGCGTGAGGCCGCTCTCACCGACGCCGTGTCCAAGGCCCGCGATCAGGCGAAGAAGGCCGACCCGGAAGCGGCGAAGACCGCGCACTACGGTGCCGCCTCCGTCGCCACCGACGGCCGGATCCTCGCCGTCCACGGCGGACCCGACCACCGTACGCAGGGCTACAACGAGTCCAACGCCAGTACCGTGCGGGCCGGTTCGGCGTTCCTGCCGTTCGTCTACGCGGCCGGCCTCGAGCACGGAATCCGCACAACACGAGAGGGTCCTGCCACGCCGGTCACCCCGCAGACGCCCTACGACGGCGACGACAACGTTCCCGTCACCACTCCCGAGGGGCCGTACTGGGACCGCGGCGGCAAGACGGTCGCCGCCCGCAACGACGGCGGGAAGTCGTACGGGCGGATCACCCTCGGCAAGGCGCTCGCCCTGTCCGTGAACACGCCGTTCATGCAGCTCGGCATGGACACCGGCCTGGACAAGGTGAGCGCGACCGCCGAGGCGGCCGGACTGCTCGGCTCCAGCCTGGGTCCGCAGGTTCCGGCGCTGTCCGTGGGCAACTCCACCCCGAGCGCCATCCGGATGGCGAGCGGCTACGCGACCTTCGCCGCGGCGGGCAAGCACACCGAGCCGTACTCGGTGCGCCGTATCACCCGCAACGGCTCCGAGGTCCGGCTGGACACTCCCGCCGCGCGCCGGGCGGTCGGCGCCCAGGTGGCCGCGGAGGTCTCCCAGGCGCTGACCGACTCCCTGCGGGCCGCCCATCCCACCGTCCCCGCCCTGGACGCCGGCGGGAAGTCCGGCACCACCGAGGACGACACCGCCGCCTGGTACGCCGGTACCTCCGGGTCCGTGTCGACCGCGGTCGTCGTCTACCGCATGGACCTGGCCAAGTCCCTCGAGCCGCTGCCGCTCAAGGGGCTGGCCGGCGGCTCGTCCGACAGCGTCCCGTACGCCGTGTGGTCGGGCGCCATGGGCCTCGGCTGATCTCCGAGCCCCGCACCACTCCTCACCCCCCCCGCGCAGAATGAGCACCGCATGCCTCGCATGAAGACCTCCACCGGCAGGCGCCGCAAAGAGCGCCCCCGCCGCCGGGCCAGTCCGGAGTTCCTGACCGTCGCCGCCTTCCTCGTCGTGGCCACCCTGGTCGGGGGCTCCCTGGCCCTGACCCACCAGGACCACACCGCGCCCACCGCCTCCACCGAGACCGGCAAGACCCCCGAAGCCGCCCCCAAGAAGACCGCCGAACCGAAGTGGGACGGGAAGGTCAAGGTCCTCGGGGACGGCTCCACCTCCTACACCGGCCCGCAGAAAGGGCAGTTGAAGGCGAAGCCGCTCAAGCCCGGTGAGAAGCCGCCCCAGTTCGTCGTCTTCTCCTGGGACGGCGCGCTGGAGGGCAGCGACCGCCTCTTCTCGCACTACCGGGAGTTGGCGAAGACCTACGACGCCCACATGACGTTCTTCCTCACCGGTATCTACCTGCTCCCGAAGGACAAGGCGAAGCTCTACCGCCCGCCGCAGCACCCGGCGGGCTCAGCGGCCATCGACTTCGCCACCGGCGAGCACATCCGCACCACGCTGGAACAGCTTCGCAAGTCCTACGAGGACGGGAACGAGATCGGCACCCACTTCAACGGGCACTTCTGCGAGCAGAAGGGCGGCAAGGACTGGAGCGTCGCCGAGTGGAAGAGCGAGATCGACCAGTTCTACTCGATCGTCGAGAACTGGAAGACCAACACTGGCTACCGCGACATCGACCCGCTGCCCTTCGACTTCAAGAAGGCGGTCACCGGCGGCCGCGCCCCCTGCCTGGAGGGACAGAAGAACCTGCTGAAGGCCGCCGAGAGCTACGGCTGGCGCTACGACGCCAGCTCCGCCGGTGACTTCCAGATATGGCCGACCAAGAAGGACGACATCTGGAACTTCCCGCTCCAGATGCTTCCCTACGAGGGCGGCAAGTACCAGGGCCTCTCGATGGACTTCAACTACCTCTACAACCAGTCCGACGGTGAGACCGATGGCGACCCCGCCGAGTACCCGAAGTGGCAGCAGGAGACCGTCGAGTCCTACATGTCCGGCTTCAACCGCGTGTACTACGGCAGCCGGGCCCCGCTCTTCGTCGGCAACCACTTCGAGGACTGGAACGGCGGCATCTACATGAAGGCCGTCGACCAGGTCATCGAGAACGTCTGCACGAAGAAGGACGTCAAGTGCGTGTCCTTCAAGGAGCTGGCCGACTGGCTGGACGTGCAGAAGCCCGAGACCTTGGCGAACCTGCGCGGACTGGACCCCGCGCAGGCCCCCGACTGGTCGACGGTCGTGCACTGAATCACCCCCCGCGTCAAGGAGACACCCAGTGAGATCAAGCAAGTCCGGTACGAGCAGGGCCCGTCGCGCCACCGTGATCGCGTCGGCCCTCTCCGCCACCCTGCTCCCCGTGGGAGCCGCCCACGCGGACGGCTCCCCGTCCCCCGTCGTGACCGCGGCGACCACCGACACGTTCGGCCGTGTCGCGGACGCCCTGCTCACCGAGCGCACGGCGGCCCTCCTGCAAGGGGCCCCGGCCGCTCGTACGACCCTGAAGGCCACCTCCGGCGTCCAGCTCGCCGCCGCGCAGGCCACGACGGAGAAGACCGCCCTGACGTCCCTGCGGGACACCCGCTCCCGGCTCGCCGCGCTCGGTGAGGCCTACACCGACGCCGACACCAAGGTCACCGTCGACAGCACCCGCCTCAGCGGCGACACGGCCACCGTCCAGGTCACCGAGGCCTCCACGCTGACGTACGCGAAGATACGCGGCGACGAACCCGCCACCACGGGCTTCACCGCGCACCACGAACTCACCTTCGCCGCCCGCCCGGACGGCACCTGGCAGCTCACCGGCGAACGGCTCACCGACCGCGGCCCCCGCCCCGTCAACCAGCCCGCCCCGGCCGCCACGTCGGGCCTGGTCCGCACGATGGCCGTCATCGACGCGCCCAAGTCGGCCATCACCTACCCCGCCCCGGCCAAGCCCAAGAACCTCGCCACCACGACCCCGTACAACTACGGAGCGATGGCGACGTACGCCGAGAAGTACTGGAAGGACTACAACGCCGCCTACCGCCGCTACAACAGCGTCGGCGGCGACTGCACCAACTTCCTCAGCCAGTCCCTGTTCGCCGGCGGCTGGAAGCAGGTCACCAGCTCCACGGAGGACTACAGCACCTGGTTCTCCAACACGAGCGAGTCCGACACCTGGATCGGCGTCAACGAGTGGTCCTGGTTCACGCAGACCGCCAAGCGGACGACCGCGCTGCCGAACGCCTACCAGATGGACCTCGGTGACGTGCTGCAGGTGGACTTCGACAAGGACGGGTCGAAGGACCACTCCATGATGACCACGTACCGCAGCTCCAGCGGTGTCCCGTACCTGACGTACCACGACACCGACACCTACCGTCGGTCGCTGTCGAGCCTGATCGCGTCGTACCCGAACTCGGCGTACTACGGCTACCGCAGCTAGGCGCTCCGCTGGGGGGTGCCGAATTTCGACTGCGGCGGCGTGGGGGCTGGTCGCGCCCACGCGGCGGAGCCGCATATCGATACAGCCCCGCGCCCCTGGGGGGTGCTGAGCCGCGTTTCTCCAGTGCGGCGGCGTGGGGGCTGGTCGCGCAGTTCCCCGCGCCCCTAGGGGGGCGGAGCCGCATATCGATACAGCGCCGCGCCCCCCTAGGGCGTTGCGGAACCCCGGTCCTCTCGGATCTGTGCGACCACTCGGGCCACCGACTGGCGTACCGCCTCCGTCTCCGTGAGGAAGTGCCAGTAGTCGGGGTGGCGGCCCTCCAGGCTCGCGATCGCCCGGTCCAGGCGGCCCACGGAGTCGTCGAGCGGCCGGGCGTGTCGCGGTTCGGGTGTCGTCCGGCCGGTCATCGCCAGCCGCTGGGCGTCCCGGATCGCGAAGCGCGTCCGGTCGATCTCCTGCTGCGGGTCCTTCTGCACGGCGTTGAGCCGATCCAGCCGGTCGCGCGCGGCTGACACCGACTCGTCGGTCGTGTTCAGCAGCGCGCGCACGGTCGACAGCAGGGCGGTGGCGTCCGGCCAGCGCTGTTCCTCACGGGCGGCGCGGGCCTCCCGCAGTTTCCGCTCGGCCTGCGCCACGTTCTGGGCGGCCTGCTCCGGAACGTGCTGGAGGTCCTGCCAGCAGGCCGCGGTGAAACGCCGCCGCAGCTCGCTGAGGACCGGCTCGACCTGCCCGGCGCGGGTGGTGAGGGCCTGGGCGCGGGTGCGCAGGGAGACCAGCCGGTGGTCGATCTCGGCGGCCCGCTCGGGCAGCCGCTCGGCCTCCACCCGGACCGCCTCGGCCTCCCGCGCCACCCGTTCGGCGCGCTCCAGGGTCTCCGGCACGCCGTGCTGTCCGGCACCCTGGTTGAGTTTGGTCAGCTCGGGGGCGAGGGCGGCGAGCCGTGCCGCCAGATCGTCCGCCGTCAGCCCCGACCCGCGTACGCCGTCGAGGGCGTTCGACGCGGCGAGCAGTCCCTGCCGGGCCCGTTCGACCGCCGGGGCCAGCCGGGCCAGCTGCGTCTCCGCCTTGCCGAGCAGCGGACCGAGGCTGTCGCCGAAACGGTCCAGCTCCCGCTTGACGTCGGTCAGGCCGTCCTTGGCCTTGGTGAGCTCGGTACGCGCGTGGGCCGCGACCGACGCCTCCAGGTCGTCCCGGTCCAGGTCGTGGGCGTCCACGGCCTCGATGTAACGCCCGCTGGCCTCGTCGATGCGCCGGCCCAGCGCGTCGAAGTCCGAGACCGCGCGCCGGGCGGCCGGGGAGTCGTCGACCGCCCTGATCGTCTCGATGGAGATCCGCAGGTCGCGCTGGGCGGTGTCCAGCTCGTAGAACGCGGCCGCCGCGGCGTCCTTCGCCGCCTGCGCGTCGGCCCGCTGGCTCTCCGCGCGCCCGCCGAACCAGCGCCGGGTACCTCCGCCGGCGAAGGCGACGGGCAGCGCGAGCGCGGCGACCAGGGGCAGGCAGACCAGGGTGAGGGTGTCACGGAGCGCGAGCCGCACGGGATGGTGTGCGCCCGGAACCAACGGCGAGTCCGACTGCGGTGGTGTCGCCGTCACATCCCTCTCCCGTGCTGTCATCCGTCCTGCCCAGTGTCATTCTCCCACCGGTTGAAGACGAACACACGGGCCGGTCAGTTCACGGTTCGGACCGTGATTTTGCCGTCGCCGGTCTGCGCGGACACCCGGTGCGAGCTGGAGTCGCTGCGCGGCACGGACACGTCCTCGCCGCCGTCGCCGGTCCGGGTCGTGACGCGGTACGTGGCGCGGGGCAGTTCCAGCGTGACGGAGCCGTCTCCGGAGCGGGACTCCACCAGATCCGGTACCGAGCCGAGCGCGAGGTGCACCGAGCCGTCGCCGCTCCGGGTGCTGACCTTCCGCGAGGAGACCTCGGCGCGGATCGACCCGTCGCCGGTACGCAGGTCCAGCGGGCCGGTGGTGTCGGTGACGCGCACCGAGCCGTCTCCGGTACTGATGCTCAGCGGGTCCTCGAAGCCCCGGGCCCGGACGCTGCCGTCGCCGTCCTCCACCCGCACGGTGATTCCGCGCGGCACCTCGATGCGGTGGCGGGCGGCGCAGTCGGCGACCACGCCGGTGCACTTCATCCGCAGCTTCAGCCGGTCCTCCCGCATGGACCAGGTGACCTTGGGATCCTTGCCGACGGCGACCCTGCCCTTGAACCAGCGGGTCACCTCGATCTTGCCCGACGGGTTGCCGTCGGCGGCGACGATCTCCAGCGCCGAGTCGTCGGAGTCGATGGTGAGCGTGCGTCCCTGCAACGCGAAGGAGCGGTGATCGGGGTCCTTGTCGTCCCCGGCGGAGGCACCGCAGGCGGCGGTCCCCGCGACGAGGAGCGTGACGAGACCGGCGGCGGCGACGGTTCGGGCGGCGACGGAACGGGCCATGACTGATTCCCCCTGGGACGGCTGACGAAGGCTCGGCAGGCGCTCCGCGCGCCCGCTCTGGTCCGCTCTTCGTCCTTCGACCGTACGGATCCGTGACCTGCCGCGGGATCCAGCGCACTCCCGCATCTCGACGGGGGTTAACCCCCGTACGGGGCCGTCGCCGTCCGGTCCCCTACGGGTTTGCGGGACAGCGCCCCGAGCAGGGTAGGCTGTCGACTCGTCTCGGGTGCGTAGCTCAGGGGTAGAGCGCCTGCCTTACAAGCAGGATGTCGGCGGTTCGAAACCGTCCGCGCCCACACCAGGAGAAGACCCCGGCCGATCGCGGCCGGGGTCTTCTCGGTTCAGTCCCGTTCCTCCTCGGAGGCCACCGGGGCCCCGTGCGCGTGCTTCAGCCTCGTACGGGCGTCCACGCGCTCCGCCGCGGCGACCTCCGCCCAGAAGCGGTGACAGGTCACGAAGACCGCGAGTTCGTGCTCGCGTTGCCGGAGCTTCTCCACCTCGGCCTGTTCGTCGGCCGTCCAGCCGGGGGAGGCGGGGCGCTCCACCTTGCGCCAGCCGCCCGCGTCACTGAAGCCGTCCAGCGGCTCGACCGACCAGGGCAGCCGTTTCAGCAGGGCCGCCAGCTCGGCCCGGACCTGATGCAGCTCCTCCTGACCGGCGAGGAGGTCACTCGGAAAGTCATAGGTCGTAGCCACGGCACAATGCTACGCCTGTTCGATTTTAGGTGGCGAGTCATCTCGGGTGGTTCCTGTGAACGGGTGTGGCGTCCAAGGCGTCCAACGGGAGTGCCGTACGTAGCCCGGATCGGTCTAGGCGGGCAGGGCGCTCAGCCAGTCGAGCAGGTGGCCGTTGACCTCCTCGGGGCGTTCCTGCTGGATCCAGTGGCCGCAGCCGGCGAGGAGGTGGGAGGCGTGCAGGCCGGGCAGGGTGGTGGGGAAGGCCTCGATCGCGTCGGACAACCAGGTCGTCGAGGCGTCCTGGGAGCCGCCGAGGAACAGGGACGGCTGGGTGATCGGCGCGCCCGCCCGGTCGGCGAGGTCCTTCCAGTCGAGGTCCATCGCGCGGTACCGGTTCAGGGCGCCGGTCAGGCCCGTACGCTCGAACTCGGCGGCGTAGAAGTCGAGTTCGTCCTCCCCGAGCCAGGCAGGCGCGCGGTCGGGGAAGCGGTCGCGCAAGGTGCCGCCCGGGCTCACGAAGTGCGGGTCGGGGGCGCCGGGCGCGGGCATGGTGTCGGCGGACAGGGCGGCGTAGAAACCGGCGAGCCAGCCGCGTACGTCCGGCTCGATCTCCGCCTCGGCCCGGCCCGGCTCCTGGAAGTAGGAGACGTAGAACTCCTCCTTCCCGCCGCCCAGTTGGGCGAAGATCTCGGTGGGGCGCGGGCCGCCGGGCGGGGTGTACGGGACGCTCAGCAGGCCGACCGCACGGAACACGTCGGGCCGCGACAGGGCGGAGTGCGCGGCGATCGTCGCGCCCCAGTCGTGCCCGACGACCACCGCGGGCCGCCCGTCCAGCGCCTCGACCACGGCGACGTTGTCCGCCACCAGGTCCAGCATCCGGTACGCGTCCACGGCGTCCGGCCGCGAGGAACGCCCGTATCCGCGCACGTCCACCGCGACCGCGCGGTACCCGGCGGCGGCCAGTACCGGCAGCTGGTGCCGCCACGAGTACCAGGACTCCGGGAATCCGTGCAGCAGCAGGACCAGCGGCCCCGTCCCCTGCTCCACCAGGTGGATCCGCCCGGCCGGGCCGGGAATCACGCGGTGAGTGGCGTCCGTGAGTGGGGAACCGGGCTGCGGCATACGTCGTCCTCCGTAGGTCTGGAGCACCGGCCGGTGACAACGCGCCCGGTCCACGGCTGCTCGTAGGACGATCCTGCGACGGAGCCGGAGATGCCGCGAACCTTCTTGCCGTTCCGGCAAATCGGCTCGGTTCGGCTGGGTGAGGAGTCCGCTCAGTGGCCGGCTTTCCTCAACTCCTCGACCACACGGGCCGTCACCGGCGCCGGCACCCCGTGCCGCTCCGCCGCGCGCAGCAACGACCCGCCGATCGCGTCGAGTTCGAGCGGACGGTCCGCCTCGGCGTCCCGCTGCATCGACGACTTCATGGCGGGCGGGAAGGCGTCGTAGCGGGCCAGCGCCTGCTCCGGGTCCGCGGGACCGCCGCACGCGGAACTGATCGCGGCGGTCTCCTCCACCAGGGCGGTCAGTTCCTCGCGGTGGCGGGTGCGGACGTCGCCGAGGGGGAGGCCGTAACGGGTCGTCAGCAGGGCGAACGGCGCCAGGAACGACATCTTCGCCCACAGGGCCGCCGTCTCGTCGGCCAGGACCCGGGTGGCCGGGCCGGCGGCGGTGAGCGCCTCGGCCAGGGCGTCGAGACGCTCGCGGGGCACCCCGTCGCCCGCCAGGTCCACCTCGGCGAACGGGCTGGTGTGCTCGATCACTCCCGGGGCCACGCGGGTCGACTCGACCCGGATGACGGCCGGGGCGACGCGGTCCGGACGGTAGCGGGCGCGCAGGGCCACCGGGTGTTCGACGCCGTTCAGGAGCGGTACGAGCAGGCCGTCGCCGAGTGCCGTGGGCGGGACGCGGTCGAGAGCGGCGGCCAGCGAGGTGTGCTTGACCGCGACGACACACGCGTCGACCGGTTCGCGGAGGGTGGTGTCCGCCTCCACCCGGGCCGTGAAGTCGCCGTACCGCGCGCTGCGGACCTGGATTCCGGCCGAACGCAGGGTGCCGACGGTCTCCGCACCGGCCAGGCAGATCACGCGGTGACCGGCCCTGGCCAGGAGCGCGGCGAGCAGGCCACCGGTACCGCCGGGGCCCAGGACGGCGACGGTGAGTTCCCGTGCCGCGCCGGTCGCGGTACCGCTCGCCGTGTCATGCGTCGTGCCGTGCGTCATTTCGTCCTCGGTGCCGTGCGCCGTCATACGGGTCCCTTCGCCGGTCGGCCCCTTCGTGGTGGCCGCCTCGGGGTGATCATCGCAGGGGCGGGGTTTCGCGGACAGATGTCGGTCGGAGGGGTGAGACTGGAGGTATGTGCCGCAGCATCAAGACACTCCGTCCGCCCGTCCTGCCCGAGGAGGCGACGGAGGAGGACATTCGGGCCGCTGCCCTGCAGTACGTGCGGAAGGTGTCCGGCTTCCGGGCGCCGGCCGCGCACAACCAGGAGGTGTTCGACCGGGCCGTCGATGTGATCGCCGAGGCCACGGCCGAGTTGCTGGCCGGGCTCGAGGTACGGGGAGCTCCCGCTCGGCGGGCGGGGTAGCGCGGGTCGATCCCGGGTGCGCTGGGCTCGATCCGGGTCCGGCTCTGTGGGCTGGATCCGGGACGCCGCCCGCATCGAGCGCGAGCTGCCCCCGGCCCGCCGCGCGCCATACTCGCCGCGCGCTACGGCACCTCCACCGTCGCCGGCCGCCGTCGCATCACATACGCGGCCCCCGCGCCCGCGCCGAACAGCGCGAGGACCGACACGCCCGTCGCCATCCAGGTCGTGCCCAGCCAGTGGGCGCCGAAGTAGCCGAGGGCGACGCTGTAGGCGGCCCAGGAGAAGCCGGCCAGCGCGGACCAGGGGAGGAAGTCGCGGGCGCGACGGTGGGCGGCGCCTGCGCCCAGGGAGACGACCGAGCGGCCGGCCGGGGCGAAGCGGGCGAGGACGACCAGGGCGCCGCCACCGCGGGCCAGGGCAGTGCCGAGACGTTCCTGCGCGCTGCTGAGCCGACGTGAGCGGGCGATCGCGCGGTCGAGACGTTCACCGCCGCGCCAGGCCAGGCGGTACGCCACCAGGTCGCCCAGGACGGACGCGATGGTCGCGCAGAGGACCAGCGCCAGGATGTCGGGCGCCTCGTGCGGCACCTCGCCGGTCGCCGCGCCGGAGCCCGCGGCCGCCGCCGTGGCGGCCGTGATGACCAGGACGCCGCTCGGCAGGATCGGCAGGAACACGTCCAGCAGGACCGACGACGCGACCATGGCGTAGATCCATGGACCGCCGATCAACGCCCCCACACTCTCGAACACCGCGACTCCCCGTGATCCCCCGTGGTCGGCCGTGCTGCGGCGCCGCGGGTGTCGCGGGGGTGCGGCAGGGGCGGCCATAACAGCCATACAGCGTACGCGTGGGGTGTGACGGCCCCTTCACCGGGGCCACGGGTGATCGGCACGGCGTGTTCACCGCTGCCGTCCGGTGGGAGCAGGCCAGGGAGGGAGTTCCGAAGCGCGCGGCACAACGGCGCCCGTCCCGCGCGGGTCGCGCGGGACGGACGCCGTGGTACGCGGCGGGCCGGCCGGGTCAGGCCGTCACCGGATCCTGCTGCCTGGCGGGCTCCTGCGAGGCCGCCGAGCGCTTGGCGAGCAGCCGGTCCAGGCCGAAGGCGCCGGAGCCGGTGAAGACCAGCAGCAGGAAGGCCCAGCAGAACATCGCCGCACCCTCACCGCTGTTCTCCATCGGCCACAGGCCGTTGGGCTGGTGCACCTTGAAGTACGCGTAGGCCATCGCGCCCGAGGAGATGAACGCGGCGGCCCGCGTGCCCAGGCCGATCAACACGAGGGAGCCGCCGATCAGTTCGATGACGGCCGCGTACCAGTTGGGCCAGGTGCCGGCGTCGACCGTGGCGCCGTTGCCGTCGGCGCCACCCAGGACGCCGAAGAGCGACGAGGCGCCGTGGCAGGCGAAGAGCAGGCCGACGACGATACGGAACAGACCGAGGGCGTACGGCTGGGCGCTGTTGAGGCGTCCGGTCATGGTGGGGGGAACTCCTTCGGTGGGGCCGGTCCGGGGAGGGACCGGTCTGGGGACGGAACCGAGCGGAGATCCCACGTTAGGGGCGCCTAATCAATGCTTGCAAGTTCAACATTTGGCCACGACTTTGTCTCTGTTTCCCCTCCCGTTTCGCCCGCCACTGCACGTAGGACGCCTCTCGCCACCGCATCCGCGTCCGAAAGGGTGACCGAATCCACACCTGGGCGGGCTCCCGCCGCGGTCACCCAGTGCACGCCCTCCGTGGGCACCCCGAAAGCGAACCTCCTTGTGTGGACGCATCCTTGACGGTCAATCAGGTGATAGGGGCGCCGTGTCACGTCCAGCCCCCCGGTCTCGTAGCCGTCCGCCAGATGCGGTCGGCACTGGCCGGTCCGCAGCAGCCGGGCGAGCAACTCGTCGGCGGTCCGGCGCAGATCCGGCTCCGGGAGTCGCGCCTCTATGAGGATGCTCACGCGGACGCCGGAGCCGGGGACCTCGGGGGAGTGCGCCACCCAGGCCCCGTCCTCCTCGCGGACCTCCAGGCGCGGCCCGAGCACCTCCACCACTCCCGCCCGCACCAGCGCGGCCAGCTCCTCGACGCGCCGCCGGGGCGGCCCGATGGACAGGTAGGCGTTGAGCGGGGTGTACCAGCCGTCCAGGTGGTCCCGGCGGGAGCTGCCGGCGAGTCCGCCGTGGTCGACGATCTGCCGCAGTTCGTTGCGCAGGTCGCGCAGGACGTCCAGGGCCGCCTTCAGCGGACCGGCGACATTGCCGAGCGCGGCCTGGGCGGCGTCCTCGCGCAGGTGGTCGAGGAGCCACTCCCGCCAGGCGCCGGGATCGGCGAAGGCGCGTCCCGCGTACGGGCGGCAGATCCGGTCCCAGGACCAGCGGTCGGTCTCCTGCACGGCGAACTCGTCGAGGACGGCCCTCTCCTCGGGGCTGCCGTGCGCGGTGGCGAGGAAACGGTCCCGGAAGGTCGTGGGTCCGAACTTGGTGGCCCACAGCTCCGTGGCGCCGAACTCGCTGTCCCCGACGAGGCCCTCGTAGTAGACCGTCTCCACCTCCTTCGCCACCAGGGGCCATATCTCGGTGCGGAAGTCCGGGGCCTCGCCGGAGTCGGCGCGCTTGCGGAAGCGGGCGATCGTGTCGTCGGTGAGGACCCTCGGAAGGTGTCGGCCGTAGGGGCCCTTCGCGTTGTCGCCGCGTGCCTGGTAGGGGATGCCGCGCCGTGAGCCCGCGTACAGCCGTGGTTCACGGCCCGAGGGTGTGTAGCGCAGCTCCTGGCCGTCGCGGACGAACCGGCCGCCGCGACCGGTCGTCAACAGGGCCAGGTGATCGAAGAAGTTGAGGCCCAGGCCCCGCAACAGCACCGGCTCGCCAGGGCCGACGGGGGACAGGTCCACGTCGGCCGGGTTGGCGGGCGGGATGTGGCGCAGGCCGTGGCGTTCGGCGTACGCGGTGTGCCGCCGGACCGCCGGGTCCGCGACGACCGGCAGGTGGCCCTGGGCGAGGACGACCGCGGACAGGCCGGACAGGACCCGGCCGTCGTCGAGGGTGAGGGACTGGCGGCCGTCGGGTGCGTCCTCCAGCCGTACCGCGCGCGCCGTGTGCGTCTCGACGCGCAGCTCGGACGGCGCCTCCCGCACCGCCCGCGCGAACACCCACTCCAGGTACCGGCCGTACTGGGCGCGGGTGGGGTAGTCGTCCGGGCCCAGCGTGCCGCCCGCCCACTCGTGCAGGCTGGGGCCCGGCCGGATCGGTCCCGAGCAGTCCACGCTGTCGTCGGTGAACAGGGTCACCTGCGAGGCCACGGTGTTCATCAGCAGCTCGGGCGACTGCGCGGTGCGCCAGACGCGGCCGGCGCCGGGTGGCGCGGGATCGATGACGTGGACCGTCAACCGGGCGTCGGCCGGCAGGAGTTCCGGTGCGGAGGCGCAGAGGCGCTCCAGGACGCTGGTGCCGCGCGGCCCGGCGCCGACCAGGGCGACGGAGACGGGCGCGTGGTCCGTGGTCGGTGCGGGCAAGGGGGGCTCCCGGGCGTGTGGGGCGCGTGACGGGCTGGTTCGCGACGGAGGGCGGCGGAAGGTGGCGGGAGGGCGGCGGAAGGTGGCGGGAGGGCGGTGGAAGGCGGGGTGGGGGGAGGGGGACAAGGGTGGCTGAAAGCGGACCGTCCGCCTCATCATGCCGTCGCCTGCCGCGGGAGCCGACCCCCGGGGGTATGGACTGTGTGCCGCGTCACGAGCATCACGGGGCACGGGCGCAACAAACGGGCCCAATACGCCGATTACGGGACGAGATCGGACTCCACGACCGTCTCCAGCCGGGGCTTCGCGCCGCGCGTCTCCTGCGCCTGCTCCAGTCGCAGCCTGGCCGAACGACCGCGCAGGGTCAGGGTCATGAGCTGGTTGCCGAACCAGGGACCGCCCGTCTTCCGCCAGCTGACCGCCGGCCGGCCGCAGCCGCCGTGCCGGGCGAAGCGCCGGCCGAGGGCCCGGGCCACCGCGCTCCAGCCGAAGCGGAAGCCGAGCTTTATCGACAGCGGGACCGAGTTGTGGACGGGAGAGCAGGTCAGTTGGAGGACACGGGCGTCCGGTGCGCCCGAACCGGCCCCCGCGGACGCTCCCGCAGGCCACGCCGCCTCGGCCACGTACGCGTGGTGCACGTCCCCGGACAGCACCAGCACGGTGGCCGGCGCGTCCGGTCCCGAACCGACCTCGGCGATCAACGCCGCCAGCGCGTCGAAGGACGCCGGGAAGGCCGCCCAGTGCTCCAGGTCGGCCTTGCGGCGCAGGTCCTCGCCGAAGCGGGCCCAGCGGGCGCCCTTGTCGCCCCGGCACAGCGAGGCGTTCCACGCCTCGGCGTCGTGCACCAGGTGGGGCAGCAGCCAGGGCAGCGAGGTGCCGATGAGGAGGTGGTCGTACGACTCCCGTGTGTCCAGCGCCTGCTCGCGCAGCCACCGCTCCTCGCCGGCGTCGAGCATCGAGCGGTCCTCCTCGGCGAGGACGCGGGCCGCCCTGCTGTCCACCATCAGCAGCCGGACGCGGCCGAAGTCGCGCCGGTAGCTCCAGCGCACCGAGGCGGAATCGGCGTCGGCCCCGGCGGCGAAGGCACGCAGCGCGTCGGTGCCGTCGGGAACCCCGAGCACGGCCGCGTACAGCGGGTCGGCGGCCAGTTCGTCGAGGGACAGGTTGCCCAGGTGCTGGTGCACCCAGTACGACATCAGTCCGCTCATCAGCCGTTCCTGCCACCAACCGGTCTCCCGCATGTCCCGGAGCCAGGCGGCGGAGGTGTTCCAGTCGTCGATGACGTCGTGGTCGTCGAAGATCATGCAGCTCGGGACGGTGGACAGCAGCCAGCGGACCTCGGGGTCCAGCCAGGACTCGTAGTAGAGGTGGGTGTACTCCTCGTAGTCGGCGACCTCGCCGCCCGGCGGGTCGCTCAGGTCGCGGCGGGCGGCGAGCCAGCGACGGGTCGCCGGTGAGGTCTCGTCGGCGTACACCTGGTCGCCCAGCAGCAACAGCACGTCGGGCCGTTCGCCCTCCGGGTCGCCCGCGATCCGGGTGGCCAGGGTGTCCAGGGCGTCCGGGCCGACCGGGTCCTTCTCGCCGGCCGGGGGCGCGGCCCAGCGGCAGGAGCCGAAGGCGACCCGGACCGTGGCGCCCTCGCTCGGGGTGTGGATGACGGAGTCCGGGAAGGGGGAGTCGGGCAGCGGCCACACCCGCTCGCCGTCCAGGAGCACCTCGTAGGACCGCGTGGTGCCCGGAGTGAGGCCGGTCACCGGGACGAGGGCGTAGTGGTGCCCCTCGATCTGGAAGGAGCGGGCCTCGCCGCGGGTGCCGTCCGCGCAGCGCACCTCCGCGGTGCAGGGACGGCTGGTCTCGACCCACACGGTCGCGGACGAGCCGTCGGCATACCTCAGCAGTGGTCCCAGGCGCAGTTCCGCCACGTGATCGCCCTCCTCCGTCGCCCCGTACGGTACGGAACGACGGAGGTGCTCGGGGAGGCTCCGGGCATCACGGTTCGGGAATCCGGGTGTGCGGATCCTGTGTGAGGGACGGACGGGACGGACGTCGGAGCGTCCCGGTGAGGGCGGTCGTCGCCTGGCCTACAGCGGTCAGCAGCTCGCCAGGTAGTTCGTGAGCGCGCTCTTCTCGGCCGAGTCGACCGAGAGGTCGTAGTAGTACTTCACCTGGACCCAGGCGCGGACGTAGGTGCAGCGGTATGCCGTGCGCGACGGCATCCAGGTGGCCGGGTCCTGGTCGCCCTTGGACTGGTTGACGTTGTCGGTGACGGCGATCAGCTGCGGGCGGGTGAGGTCGTTGGCGAAGGCCTGGCGCCGGGCGGTCGTCCAGCCGCTCGCACCGGAGTCCCAGGCCTCGGCGAGCGGGACGAGGTGGTCGATGTCGAGGTCGGAGGCGGCGGTCCAGGTGGCGCCGTCGTACGGGGAGTACCAGCTGCCGCTGGTGGCGGCGCAGGCGGAGTCGGTGACGACGTTCGAGCCGTCGCGCTTGAGGACCGTCTCACGGGTGTTGCAGGTGCCGGACTGGGTGATCCACAGCGGGAACAGGTCGCGGTCGTAGCCGGTGCGGTCCTCGGTGGCCACGGTGAGCGAGGCCAGGTAGGTGCGGGCGGTGGCGGCGCTGACCGGGGTGGGGAGGGCGGCGGAGGCGGTCGGGCCGTTGAACACCGCGACGGAAGCCATGACTCCGGTGAGCGCCGCGAGTATGCTGAGCCGTCGACGCGCGTAGAACTTCGGCATGCGAACTCCCTTGGGGGGCGGGGGCGTTGGAGTGCGAGCGAGGACATGCTCGTCACTCCGCATTGCGGGGAGATGTGCGTACGGTGAGAAGTTAGTGACGTGAGCATGACACGACAAGGCGTGTGACGTGAGGGCTTCGCGTACGATGGACGGCGCAGAAGGGGAGTAGCTCTTCGCCGGACCGTCGACATACTGCTCAGCTCGTCTGAGCCGGCGCCCGGAGGCGGACCTCGATCGTCCTTGGATCCTCGGATCCTTCGGGGCGTGGGGTCGGCCAGCGAGACCTTCGGCAAGCAGTGCGCGCCCGTGCCGTTCCGGTACGGGTGACAAGTGTGCTGCCGTGCCGAGGTGTCGCTTCGAAGACTCGCACTCGAGAATCTTCGAAAGACTCAGCACTCTCGGCGGGGCGGCCCCGACCGATTGAGGAACCTTGATCAGCTTCACCGTGACGGCGCTCGTCTTCGGCATCGTCTTCCTCGCCGAACTGCCGGACAAGACCGCGCTCGCCGGTCTCGTCCTCGGCACCCGCTACCGCGCCTCCTACGTCTTCGCGGGCGTCGCCGCCGCCTTCGCGCTCCATGTCGTGCTCGCCGTCGCGGCCGGCAGTGTGCTGACCCTGCTGCCGCAGCAGATCGTGCACGCGCTGACGGGCGTGCTGTTCCTGGGTGGCGCGGCCGTGCTGCTGAGGACGAAGGACGAGGCCGACGGCGACGCGGAGATCCGCAAGCCGGAGAACCAGTCCTTCTGGAAGGTCGCGGGCGCGGGCTTCATGCTCATCCTGGTCGCCGAGTTCGGCGATCTGACCCAGATCATGACGGCCAACCTCGCCGCCCGCTACGACGACCCCGTCTCCGTCGGTCTGGGTGCGGTGCTCGCGCTGTGGGCGGTGGCCGGACTGGGCATCGTCGGCGGAAAGGCCCTGATGAAGAGGGTGCCGCTGCGGCTCATCACCAAGATCGCGGCGGTCCTGATGCTGGCGCTCGGGGTGTGGAGCCTGTGGGAGGCCGTGGCCGGCTGAGGCCGTCCGGGCCCGTCGACCGAGCTGAACGTCGAGTGAACTGTTTCGGGAGACGGTGGCGGGAGCCGCACTTGTTTTGTACCGTAGAGAAACAAAGTGGTTCCCGCCTGTTCTCCCTGACCGGCGGGCGGGACCACCTTGTCCCTCCGGGGCACAGTGGAGACACCCCAGGCCCCCTGTCACCGTGTCTTTGGAGCTGCCGATGACGGCCACCGTCACGCCCACCGTGCTCACCGCCCGCGCCCTCCTGCTGGACATGGACGGCACGCTCGTCAACTCGGACGCCGTGGTCGAACGGATCTGGCGTCGCTGGGCCGAACAGCACGGGCTGGACGGGGGCGAGGTCATGAAGGTCGTCCACGGTCGGCAGGGCTACGCCTCGATGGCGCTGCTGCTGCCCGACCGCCCGATGGAGCAGAACCACGCCGACAACGCGCGGATGCTCGCCGAGGAGACGGCGGACATGAACGGTGTCGTCGCGATCCCGGGCGCCCCGGAGTTCCTCGCGTCCCTGCGCGGGCTCCCGCACGCCCTGGTGACCTCCGCCGACGTGCCGCTGTCCACCGCGCGCATGGCCGCGGCGGGACTGGACCTGCCCGACGTCCGCGTCACCGCCGAGTCCGTCGGCGCGAGCAAGCCCGACCCCGAGGGGTTCCTCAAGGGCGCCGCGGAACTCGGCGTCGCCCCCGCCGACTGCGTCGTCTTCGAGGACTCCGCCGCCGGCATCCAGGCCGGCCGCGACGCCGGGATGAGGGTCGTCGGGGTCGGCCCGAGGGCCGGCTTCCACCGGCCGGACGCGCTGGTACCGGACCTGACGGGGGTGCGGGTGGAGTCGTCGGGGGACGGGATGATCAGGCTGCACGTCGGGTAAGGGCGGCCGCTTCCTCTCCCTCCCGTTCCGTTCCCGCGCTCAGGCCGACGGGCCTACGGCTCCGAGGTCTCCTTCTCCAGCGCGGCGCGGGTCTCCTGGTCGTAGACGCCGGGGTTGTCGGTGCCGACGCCACGGGAAAACTGGTAGGTGCTCAGCGCGTTCTCGACCTGGGTGCTGAAGTCGCCGTCGACCTCGCCGTTGTACAGGTACCGCTGGTGCAGGCGCTCCTGGAGCTCGGTGACCTCCGGACCGCTGTCGCCGCGGCGCAGGACGGGGGCGCCCTGCTCGTCGTTCCCGGACCCCTCGGTGGGTTCCGTGCCCGCTTCGGCGCCGCCGTCGTCGGTGCTCGTCGGGCTCCCGGCCGGGCTGGAGGCGGGCGCGCTCGGCGCGGCGCTGGACGCGGACGCCGAGGCTGACGAGGAGAGCGAGGGGCTCGCGCTGGGCGGGGGCGGAGCGGCGGATGTCGTCGGCGCCGACGCGCTCTCCGTCTCCGGGGGCGCCGACGCCGCGCTGGTCGAGGTGTCCGGGACGGCCGCCCGGACGTCCTCCGGCGGGGCGCCCTCCCGCGCGGGCGTCTCGTACGAGAACAGCCCGCTGGCCAGCCCGGCCGCCGCCACCACGGCGACCACGGCCCCGCCGGCGGCGAGCAGAGCGGTACGGCGCCGCCGACGCGCAGGCCGATCGCCCTCGACCGGCAGGTACCCGACGGTCCCCGCCTCGTCGCCGGTGCCTCCCTTCGCCCGGTCCCCAGCGAATATCCGCAGGTCGTTGACGCTGGGAGTGGTCGCCGACGGCGCCAAGGGGGGCGGCAGCACGGAGGTCACGTCGGCAGGGGGCGCGGCGGCTGTGCCGAAGGTGGCGTCGGGAGGCGTACGGGACGCGCCCGCGGCGGGCGGGGTCGCCGTCCCGTCGGCCACGGGCAGCGGGGCGGTCGCGTCGGCGGCGGAGACGGCGGGGGCGGAGGGGGCGGCGGGCGCCGTGCCGACGGCGGGCAGCAGGGCGGTGGCATCGGCGGCGCCCGGTGGGTCGGCGGCTGTGCCCGGCGCCTTGGCCGGGTCCGTGGCGGGCGGGGCCGTCGCGGCGTCGGTGGGGAGCAGGGCGGTCGCGTCGGTCGCGCGGGCGGCGTGGGGCGCGGCGGTGGCGTCCATGGTGGGCAACGCGGCGGTCGCGTCGCCCGTGGGTCGCGCGGAGACCGCGTCGATGCCGGGACGAGCGGACGTCGGCTCCACGGCGGGCAGCGCGACGGTGGCATCCGGGTCGGGCCGGTCGGGGCCCGGTGCGGTGGGCGTGTGGTGGCCTCGGACGGTGGGCCAGGGCTCACGCCTCGCGGAATCCGTGTCCACCCGGGGAATCGCCGTGGTCGCGTCCGGGTCGGTCGTCACGTCCGGGTCATTCGGCATGGTCGGGTCGGTCGAGGCGGGGGACGAGGCGTCAGGCCGCACGGGCCGCCCGCCAGGCACCGTGCCGTCCGGTTCCGCCGACGTACCCCCGTCGTTCGGCTTCAGCTCCACATATGGGCGTATCCGCAGCGGATCGAAGTCCTCCGCGGCTGCCGCCTCCGCCGTACGCGCGTCGCGCAGGGCGTCGGACGCTCGTCGGGTGCAGCCGCATGACGGGGTGTTGTCGGCAGCCCTGGGCGTTCCGCACTCCGGGCACAGGTGCCCCTTCGGGTCGTTCACGTGTTCGTCCCTCCCCTCGCGAACTTCAGAGATTATGCAGATCTCCTTCACACCGTCGCCCCGAGCCCCCGGAACGTCAGCTTCCAAAAGGACTCAACAGGCCATAACCGGTCACACCGATCACGATGGAACTCGAAACTGGACGCTCAGGAGGACTTCATGGCCGGGGACGCGCACGCTGTGACCGGAAAGGTGGGAGACGGCGAAGAAGGGCAAGACGAGCGGGACGGGCAAGACGGCCGATACGGGCAGGAAGGGCAGGGCGCGCCGGGCGCGCCGGGCGCGCCGGAGGAGCACGTGCCCGGCAACGTCCTCGTCTCCATCGGCGCCCTGCTCCTCGGGATGCTGCTCGCCGCCCTCGACTCGACCATCGTGTCGACGGCGCTGCCCACCATCGTCAGTGAGCTCGGCGGCCTGGACCACCTGTCCTGGGTGGTGACCGCGTACCTGCTCGCCTCGACCGCCGCGACCCCGCTGTGGGGCAAGCTCGGCGACCAGTACGGGCGCAAGAGGCTGTTCCAGATCGCGATCGTGATCTTCCTGGTCGGCTCGGTTCTGTGCGGCGCCGCGCAGGACATGCCCCAGCTGATCGCGTTCCGGGCCCTTCAGGGGCTCGGTGGCGGTGGGCTGATGGTGCTGTCGATGGCCATCGTGGGCGACCTCGTCCCGCCCCGCGAACGCGGCCGCTACCAGGGGATGTTCGGTGCCGTCTTCGGGACGACCAGCGTGCTCGGTCCGCTCCTCGGCGGGTTGTTCACCGAGCATCTGAGCTGGCGCTGGGTCTTCTACGTCAACCTGCCCGTCGGCGTCGTCGCGCTGGCCGTCATCGCCACCGTCCTGCGCATCCCCCGTAAATCCACCCGGCACGTCATCGACTACCTCGGCACGTTCCTGATCGCGTCCGTCGCCACCTGCCTGGTGCTGGTGGCGTCCCTGGGCGGTACGACCTGGGGCTGGGGATCGCCGCAGATCGTGGGTCTGGCGGTGCTGGGCGTCGTACTCGCCGTGGCGTTCGTGGCCGTGGAGCGGCGGGCCGCCGAACCGGTCCTGCCGCTCAAACTGTTCCGGATCCGCACCTTCGCCCTGTCCGCCGTCATCAGCTTCGTCGTCGGCTTCGCGATGTTCGGCGCGATGACCTATCTGCCGACGTTCCTCCAGGTCGTCCAGGGTGTCACCCCGACCCTGTCCGGCGTGCACATGCTGCCGATGGTGCTGGGACTGCTGGTGGCGTCGACGTTCTCCGGACAGGTCGTCAGCCGCACCGGCCGCTGGAAGGTGTTCCCGGTCGTCGGCACCGGCGTGACCACCCTCGGCCTGCTCCTGCTGCACCGGCTCGACGAGCACAGCTCCACCGCCGCCATGAGCGGCACCTTCCTCGTGTTCGGGCTGGGCCTCGGCCTGGTCATGCAGGTCCTCGTCCTGATCGTGCAGAACTCCGTCTCGTACGAGGATCTCGGCGTCGCCACCTCCGGCGCGACCTTCTTCCGGTCCATCGGCGCCTCCTTCGGCGTCGCCGTCTTCGGCACCCTCTTCGCCAACCGTCTCGGCCAGCAGCTGACCGACGCCTTCAGCGGCACCCGGCTCCCGCCCGGCGTCTCGGTGGCCGCGCTGGAGTCCGACCCGCGAGGAATCGCCGCCCTGCCGGCCGCCCTGCGCCCGCCCGCCCTGCACGCCTACGCCTCATCCATCACCGACGTGTTCCTGTATGCCGCTCCCGTCGCCGTCCTCGGTTTCGTGCTGGCCTGGTTCCTCAAGGAGGACAGGCTGCGCGGCTCGGTCACGGCCCCGGACGTCACGGAGACGCTCGCCAGCAACCCGGTGGAGCGGTCGTCGTACGACGAGGTCTGCCGCGCGCTGTCCGTGCTCGCCACCCGCGAGGGCAGACGCGAGGTCTACCGGAAGATCACCGCGGCCGCCGGGTACGACCTCCTGCCCGGGGCGAGCTGGATGCTGCTGCGGATCAAGAGGTACGGCAGGGTCGAACCGGCGGTGCTCGCCGAGCGCAGCACCGTCCCGCTGACCGTCGTCATCGAGGCCGCCCGCCAGGTCGAGGAGCGGCGACTGGCCGAACGGCGGGGCCCCGACCTGCTGCTGACGGAGCGGGGCAGCGAGGTCGCCGACCGGCTCGCCGAGGCCCGCGCCGAGTCGCTGGCCGAACTCCTCGGCGACTGGTGGGGCCCGGACCGGCCGACGGACCTGGCGCAGCTGGTGGAGGAGCTCAACAGAGAGCTGTGCGGGTCGGAGGCGGAACGTCCGCACGACGGGCGCCCCGTGCCCCGGTTCAGCTGAGAACCCGGTTACCGTGCCCGCTCGGGCCCTCGGTGCCCTCGGTGACGAAGCTCCTCGACCCAAGGGCCCCAGGCGTTTTCACCAGTACCTTCCCCATGCCCGCGCCCTTGCGCCGTTCGGGCAGGTGCCGAATCGACACGCCACCGACACCAACGCGGAGACCGTTTGAAGGCCGCCGTCCGGGCTACCCGCTCGGGGAACCGGCCCACAGGGAGAGCCGGTTGGGTCGAGAACCCAGGAAGGCATTCATGTCAACAGGCGTGATCATCGCTCTGATCGTGGCCGCCGTCGTCATCGTCGCGGCCGTCCTGGCTCTGCGGGCCCGGCGCGGGCCCGGCGGCCAGAACCTGAAGCGGCGCTTCGGCCCCGAGTACGACCGGGCCGTGGCCCGGCACGACGGGGACACCAAGGCCGCCGAACGCGAACTCACCGAGCGCGTGGAACGGCACGGGTCGCTGCGTCAGCGGCCGCTGGAGTCGGGCCGACGCGAGCAGTACGAGGCGCGTTGGACGGCGGCCCGGGAGCGCTTCGTCGACTCGCCGCGGGAGGCCGTGGCCGAGGCGGACCGGTTGCTCGCCGAGCTGGCCGGTGAGCGGGGCTTCCCGGACGGAGCCCAGTACGAGGAACAACTCGCCGCGCTGTCCGTGCACCACGCGCACCATGTGCAGGGCTACCGGCGGGTGCACCGCGTCGCCCGCGCGGACGCGGTCGCCGGGCAGGACGGTGACGGCCGCGCCGGTACCGAGGAGATGCGCGAGGCCATGGTCGAGGCGCGGGCCCTGTTCGAGGACCTGGTGAGCCCGGCCCGGCACGAGGACCACCGCGACCACGCGGACCACGGGGCCCGGCCCCGGGAGTTCGCCGAACGGTCCGACGGCGGTACGGCGCCCGCCCGTAATGGCGCACGCGCACACCTGCCGAACGGACTCACCAGGCGTCACGCGAAGGGGAGTTGATCGACATGACGGACGCAACGACCGGCCCGGGCGCCGAGGGCGCCCCGCGCGACGGCAAGCAGAGGGGCCGGGCGACCCGCCCCGCGACACCCCCCGGACACGACCCGGCGACGGACGCGCCCACCGCGACCCCGAACGCCGAACGGCCCGAGGGCCCGACGACGACGATCCGTGACAAGGCCCGCGATACGGCCCCGGCGGCCCCGGACGTCCGGACGCCCCGGGCCGGCGACACGGCACACCGCGGCGACACGGCGCGAGGTGGCATGGGGCCCGGTACCGACACCACAGCGGGCCAGACCGATGGGGTCGGCCGCACCGACGGGGTGGGCCGCACCGGCGGGCTCGGTGGGTCCGGCGGGCTCGGTGGCGAGACCACCGCGGGCCGCGACAGCGCCTTCGACCGGGCGGGCAGCCCGGGCCCGGCGGTCACCCGCGACCGGACCGGCGACCCCGGCGACCGCATCGGCACGCGCGGCGAGCCCGGCGGCTCCCACGCCGGGGCGGCCGGTCACGGCAGTTCGCTGCTCCCGCGGGACGAGTGCGAGAAGCTCTCCCAGCAACTCCAGCACGCCGTCGCCGGGTTCGTGGACGAGCCGCGGGACTCCGTGGCGGAGGCCGACCACGTACTGGAGGAGGCGGCCGCCCGCTTCACCGAGGCCGTGACCCAGCGTCGCCGTACGCTCCGCGGGGCCTGGCAGTCCACGGACGGCGACGACGGGGGCAAGCCCGCGACGAGCACCGACACCGAGCAACTCCGACTGGCCCTGCGGGACTACCGCGAGCTGGCAGACCGGCTGCTGCGTCTCTGACGCCACCCCGCCGGTCCCGGCCCCGCCGGTCCCGCCCGTTCTGATCACATCCGCCGCACGGAGCCGTACGACTCCCTACGACGGACGACCTACTCAGCCGCCTCCCGGAGCTCCCGCCACCGCCGTACGACCTCTTCGACGTCATACGGCTTCAGTCCCAGCGGGGGCCCGGGGGGCGGCTTGAACATGACGTCCCGGATCTTGACGTTGATGTCCTCGACCAGCTTGCGGACCAGACGCTCGGTGGGTGCCCGCAGGGCCGCCGCGAGGGTGTCCTCGGCCTCCTTGCGCAGGGCGAGGGTGGGCGGCAGGAAGGAGAGACCCTCGCGGGCCATCTTCCGCTTGACCCACCACAACTCGTCGTAGGTCGTGTCGGTGCCATCCGGCAACGGCTTTCCCGCGCCGGGGAGTTCGGCGAACTCGCCCCGTCTCTCCGCTTCGCGGATCTGTTTGTCCACCCAGGACTCGAACGGAACACCGGGTGGCTTTCGCTCGGTCATGAGTTCATTGTGCCGGACGTGTCATGGCCGGGCGATTTATCATGCGGCGGCTGTGTAAGAACACTTCAGGCACCTCAGGAGGAGCGCACGTGCTCGAACTCACCATGGCCGCCGTCTCCGCGGCGGACGCGGGCGCCACGGCCGGCATGCTCATGGCCGACGCGCCCAGTGACCCGGGCGCCGTGCTGCGGCTGGGCCGGGACAAGTCGGTGTGCAGGCTCTCGACGCCGGACGACTGGCTGTTCATCTCCCGGGTCCACCTGGAGTTCCTGTGCGGCCCCGAGGGCACCTGGCAGGTGACCTGGCTGCAGGGCTCCCAGCCCGACCCGTCCTCGGAGGTCCGGCTGACCGTCGGCGAGTACGCGCAGCCCCTGACCTACGGCGGCACGGCCCCGTTGCCCAGGGGCGGCAGCGGCGAGATCATCATCCAGGACCGCACCGCCCCGCGCAGCGTCAACGTCGGCTTCTACCACGAGGTCTGAGAAGGGCGGCGCGTCCTAGGCGAGCACCCGGACCAGCGCGAAGCCGTCGTAGCCCTTGCCGCCGACCGTCTGGATCGCGGTGCCGTCCAACCGGGGGTGCTTGCCGATCAGTTCGAGGGCGGTCCGGGTGCCCTGGACGTCCGGCGCGGTGCTGTCCGCGTCGGCCACCCGGCCGCCGCGCACCACGTTGTCGACGATGATCAGGCTGCCCTCGCGGGTGAGCCTGAGCGCCCACTCCACGTAGTGCGGGTTGTTGCCCTTGTCGGCGTCGATGAAGACCAGGTCGAAGGGCGCCGGGTTCTCGTCGGCCAGCCGGGGCAGCGACTCCAGCGCCGCGCCCACCCGTACGTCGACCAGCTTGTCGAGGCCCGCGCGGGCGATGTTGCGGGAGGCCACCTCGGCGTGCCGGGGGCTGTACTCCAGGGTGACCAGGCGGCCGTCGGCGGGCAGCGCGCGGGCCAGCCAGATGGTGCTGTAGCCGCCGAGGGTGCCGATCTCCAGGATGGTGCGGGCGCCGTGGATCTGCGCGAGGAGCTGGAGCAGCTTCCCCTGGGGCGCGGTGACGGCGATCTGCGGCAGCTCGGCGGCCTCGCTGTCGCGGAGCGCCGCGTCCAGGACCTCGTCGTCGGGCGCGAGGTGGGTGGTGAAGTAGTCGTCGACGACGTCCCAGAGCTGCGACTCGCTCATGCACCTGTGCCTTTCGGGTATCTAGTTAGATCCGCTAACGAATATAGTCCCGCGCCGGTGCGCTGTCAGCGGGCACGCGCCGACGGGTTTCAGCCGATCTGCCCAGGCGCGCTCGATCCGCCCGCCCGACTACCGTTCCGTCGAAGGCGCCGACCCCGGCAGGGGCCTGCCCGCCGACTCGGTCATGAACCACACCGCCACCCCGCCGACGACAGCCGCCGCCATCATGTAGTACGCGGGCATCATCATGTTCCCCGTTGCCCCGATCAGCGCCGTCACCACCAGCGGGGTCGTCCCGCCGAAGAGCGACACCGACACGTTGAACCCGATCGAGAGGGAGCCGTAACGGACCCGCGTCGGGAACAGGGCGGGCAGGGCCGACGGCATGGCCGCCGTGAAGCACACCAGCAGCAGCCCCAGCGCACCCATGCCGAGCGCGACGGCGGTCAGGCTGCCCTGGCGGATCAGGAGCAGGGCCGGCACGGACAGGAGCAGGAAGCCCACGCAGCCCGCCGCGATGACCGGGCGGCGGCCCACCCGGTCGGTGAGCGCGCCCGCGAAGGGCTGGGCGACCATCATCAGGGCCATCACGACCAGCACGACCAGCAGGCCGTGGGTCTCGTCGTACCTGAGCTCACTGGTCAGGTAGCTCGGCATGTACGACAGCAGCATGTAGTCGGTGACGTTGAAGACCAGCACCAGGCCCACGCACAGCAGCAGCGCCCGCCACTGGCCGACGATCATCTCGCGCAGCGGCACCTTCGGGCGACGGGACTCGGCCTTCTCGACCTCGGCCGCGAACGCCGGGGTCTCCTCCAGGCGCAGCCGCAGGTAGAGGCCGACGATGCCCATCGGGCCCGCGATCAGGAACGGGACCCGCCAGCCCCAGGACAGCAGATCGTCGGTGGACAGCAGCGCCGTCAGTAGCGTGACCAGGCCCGCGCCGCCGATGTAGCCGGCCAGTGTGCCGAACTCCAGCCAGCTGCCGAGGAAGCCGCGCCGCCGGTCGGGGGCGTACTCGGCGATGAAGGTGGAGGCGCCGGCGTACTCGCCGCCGGTCGAGAAGCCCTGCACCAGGCGGGCGGCCAGCAGCAGCAGCGGCGCGCCGACGCCGATCGAGGCGTACGAGGGGATCAGGCCGATGGCGAACGTGCCCGCCGCCATCATGATCATGGTGACGGCCAGCACCTTCTGGCGGCCGACACGGTCACCGAGGGGGCCGAAGACGATGCCGCCGAGCGGGCGGACCAGGAAGGCGGCGGCGAAGGCGCCGAAGGTGGAGAGCAGCTGGGCGGTCGGGTTGCCGGACGGGAAGAAGACCTTGCCCAGGGTGACCGCGATGTAGCTGTAGACACCGAAGTCGAACCATTCCATCGCGTTGCCCAGCGCGGCGGCCCGCACGGCACGCCTGACGAGCGCGGGGTCGGTGGCTGGGCCGGTGGCGGGGCCGGTCTTCGGGTCGACGTCCGGGGACGGGGGAGGGGCGACTGTGGCAGTCGGCAAAACTTCGCTCGCCACCTTTCGACGGGGACAGGGGGACGGGCCTGGGCGACGACGCCGGCGGACAGGCCGAAAGAGTGACCATAGGGGCACATGCCCTGATCACGGTCCGCGCACAAGTCGATGCATGGGGCACGTAAATACGCCGCGAACAGGCCCGCGGGCCTGTTTTCGCGCGGTTCCCGCCAGGACTTTCTGTGATCCTTCTCGCGTCCCGCGGAGGCAACCGCCCCGTTCGCGCACTATCGTCAAGCGGACAAAAGGGAAAAATCCGTCAGGTGGGCGGAGTGGGCGATCCGATACGTGGACGGGGCGGGAGGCCGACCAGGCGTGGCGAACGCGGAGCACGGCGGACCAGCGGCGGGAGCTTTCGGAGCTACCGCCGTCGGCCCGGCCATGGCCGCTCAGGCCCGCCTGCGGGCGGCGCGGCTGGCCCTGTGGCTCGTCGCCGCCGTCCTCGCCGCACGCCAGGTGGCCATCGTCCTCAGGACACCCCGGGGCGACCGGCTGACGGACCTGGAGACCTGGGTCGGCCCCCACGGCGTCCTGCATGTGAACGGCTCGTTGTACGACTCGACGACCTTCACCGGCACCCCCTTCGCCGGACTGGTGCTCAAGCCGCTCACCAGAACCGCCGAGCAGGCCCTCGGCTGGGGCTGGACCTTCGGCACCCTGCTGCTGGTCGTCGCCCTCGGCCTGATCGCCGCGCGCGCCCTGCCCCAGCCGGTCAGCAGACGCACCTCCCTGCTCGCCGCGCCGGTCGCGATCAGCCTGCTGATGCTGTCGCTGCCGATACGCAACGCCCTCCACCTCGGCCAGACCAGCGTCATCCCGGTCCTGCTCGTGCTGCTCGGCTGCTTCGCCGTACCCGGCCAGCGGGCCTGCGGCCTGCTCATCGGCTTCGCGGCGGCCCTGCAGCCCACCGTGCTGCTCTTCGCCCCGCTGCTGTGGTTCACCGGCCGCCGCCAGGCGGCGCTCTCCACCGGCCTGACGTTCCTCGGATGCACCACCGTCGCCTGGGCGGCGATGGGACACGACTCGTACACCTACTGGGTGCACCACCTGGCCGGTACCGGCCTGGGCGGCAACGCCGACGACCTCGCCAACCAGTCCCTGCACGGCTCCCTGCTGCGGACGGGCCTGTCCGGTCCCCTGGAGGTCAGCCTCTTCCTCCTGCTCGGCGCGGGCGTCGCCGTCCTCGGCCTGCGCCGCGCGGTGCGCTACGCCCGCGACGGACAACTGCTGCTCGCCGTCGCGATCACCGGCTGCGCCGCGATCGCCGTCTCGCCGACCGCCTGGCAGCACCAGCTGCTGTGGGTGCTGCTCGCGGTCGTCGGCCGGGTCGGCAAACGGGCCGGCGACCGGTACGTGTGGCCGGTCGCCGTCGTGCTGGTGATGACGCTGCCCGCGAAGATGATGCTGCCGAACATGCACTGGCTGTACGGCCTCCGGGACAACATGGTGCTGCTGGCCGCGGTCCTCGCCGCCACCGTCGTGCCGTTCCTGTCCCGGACCTCGCCGCACTACCGGTCACCGCTCCCGACCGCGTACGCGCCACCCGTGCCCGCCCGCTTCCGGCGCGTCCAGCTGCCGCCCTTCCTGCGCCGGGCCCTCAGCCGCCCGAACCTCCTGCTGGAACTGCTGCTCCTGCGCGTGACCTACGCCGCCTACGCCCAGGTCCGGGCCGGGGTGGCCACCGACCGGTCCACCGCCGAGCACCACGCCCGCCAGATCCACTCGCTGGAGAAATGGCTGTCCATCGACATCGAGCGCTGGGCCAACCACTCCGTGGTGCGGGTGGACTGGCTGCGCGGCTTCCTCGACTTCACCTACGTGTCCTTCCACTTCGTCGTCCCGCTCACCATCCTCGCCGTGCTCTACCTCCGCCGCCCCGCCGACTACCGCTGGGCGCGCTCCGCGCTGGGCCTAGCCACCCTGCTCGGCCTGCTCGGTTTCTGGCTCTACCCACTGGCCCCGCCGCGCCTGATGCCGGGCGCCGGCTTCATCGACACCGTGCACGGCGTCCAGGACTTCTCCAAGCCGGACTACGGCGCGATGACCAAGGTCGCCAACCAGTACGCGGCGATGCCGTCACTGCACTTCGGCTGGGCCCTGTGGTGCGGCATCGTGATCGCGGTCCTGGCTCCCAGGTGGTGGATGAAGGTCCTGGGCCTGCTGCACCCGCTGCTCACCGGGTCCGCGATCGTGGCGACCGCCAACCACTGGGTGCTCGACGCCGTCGGCGGTGCGGCCGTGGCCGGCGCGGGCTTCGGCCTGACGTACCTGTTGGCGGGGCCGCGCGCGGGTGTCGTGACGGTCGCCGCCGACCGGCCGGTCCCCGGGGGCCGTGGCGTACCGGCGGGGAAGCGGTCACCCACCGGAGACTGATCCGGATCGCCGATCAGTCGCGTGGGTGGTGACCAGCCCGCCGCTTCCCTGGAGGACGTCATCACCCAGCACCTGGACCCCGCGGGAGCCCCCGCGGGCGGCGGCGCCACGTCCGTGATCCCCGGCGCGCCCCCGCGGTCCGCCCCCCGCCGGCGGCGATCGCTGCCGGTCGTGCTCCCCGCGGCCGCCGCCCTCGCCCTCGGCCTCCTGGGCATCGACCGTCACGACAGCATGTGGCGCGACGAGTCGGTCACCTACCAGGTGGCCCACCGCTCGCTCGGCGACCTGTGGGGCCTGCTGGACCACGTCGACGCCGTCCACGGCCTGTACTACCTCCTCATGCACGCCGTGTTCGCCGTCTGGGGCGACGGCGGCCTGACGGCTCTCAGACTCCCCTCGGCCCTGGCGACGGCGGTCGCGGCGGCGGGGGTCGGCGCGACCGGCGCGCGACTGGCGGGCCGCCGCGCCGGCACCCTGGCGGGCCTGGTCTTCGCGGTGCTCCCCAGCACCCAGCAGTACGCCCAGGAGGGCCGCTCGTACGCCCTGGTCACCGCAGGTGTGACCTGGGCGACGTACTGCTTCGTCCGGGCCGTGCCGCACTCCCGCGCCCGCTGGTGGACGGCGTACGCCCTCACCCTCGCTCTCGCCTGCTGGCTGCACGCGTTCGCGGTGCTGGCACTGGTGGCCCACGCGCTGACGCTGTGCTGGTCGCGGGCGCCCCGCCAGGTGTGGCGGCGGTGGGGGGTCGCGGCGGCCTGCGCCACGGTGAGCCTGCTGCCGCTGGCGGTGGTCGGCGCCGGACAGGCCGAGCAGCAGCTGGGCCGGCTCGGCCGCCCGAGCCCGAGCGCGTGGCTGCTGTTCCTGGGGCTCTCGGCGGCGGGCGGGCTGCTGTGCCTGCTCCTGGTGCGCGCGGGCTCCGGCGGGGCACTCGTCCGCCTCGCCCTCCCGCTGCTCATCGCGCCGAGTGGCCTGCTGATGGTGCTCTCGCTCGTCGAGCCCTGGTACGTCGACCGGTATGTGCTGTACGGCACGACCGGGCTGGCGTGGCCGGCCGGGGCCGCGCTGGCCTGGGCGGTCGGGCAGCGGCACCGGCTCGCCCCGGTGCCCCGCGCGCTGGTCGCGGGCCTGCTGGCGGGCGTGGCGGTCGCCGTCCTGCTGCCGTGGTCGTCGCTGGTGCGTTCGCCGCAGAGCCGTAAGGACGACGTGATCGCGGTCGCCCGAGCCGTGCAGCGGACCGCGCGCGAGGGCGACGGCGTCCTGTTCCTGCCCGCCCGCCGCCGCGAGTGGCTGCTGTCCCAGCCCAGGGTCTACGACCGGCTCGACGACCTCGCCCTCGCCGAGTCGCCCGAGTCCTCGCGCACCCTCCAGGGCACCGAACTCCCCGCCACCGAGATCCGCCGCCGCGTCCTGGAGGCGGACCGGGTCATCGCCCTCACCGACCCGCCGGGGCAACCGCTCGACCCCTTCCCCGCGGAGCAGCTCAAACGGCGAGTCCTGAGGGAGCACTTCGAGGTCTGCGAGCGCGTCCCGCTCCTCGGCGCGCAGCTCCTCGTCTACGCCCGCCCCGGGCACTGCCGCCCCACGCCGGCGCCGGCCGCGGGCCGTTCCTGACCCGGACGGGCCGACGGTGCCGGGAAACCGTCGGCCCGAGTACCGGGGTGTGCGTCAGCCCGTGCTGACCTGGAGTTCCTTCACCCCGTTGATCCACGCCGACCGCAGCCGACGGGGATCGCCCGTCGGTTTCAGAGTCGGCATGGCGTCGGCGATCGCGTTGAAGATGAGGTTGATCTCCAGCACCGCCAGGGACTTGCCGAGGCAGAAGTGCGGGCCACCGCCCCCGAACCCGAGGTGCGGATTGGGATCGCGGGTGATGTCGAAGGCGTCCGGGTTCTCGAAGACCTCGGGGTCGTGGTTGGCGGAGGCGTAGAACAGCCCCACCCGGTCACCCCTCTTGATCTGTTGGCCGCCCAGTTCGGTGTCCTGGGTGGCGGTGCGCTGGAAGGAGTTGACCGGAGCCGCCCACCGCACGATCTCCTCGGCCGTCGTCGCGGGCCGCTCCCTCTTGTACAGCTCCCACTGCTCGGGATGGGTGAGGAAGGCGTGCATGCCGTGGGTGATGGCGTTGCGGGTGGTCTCGTTCCCCGCCACCGCCAGCATCAGCACGAAGAACCCGAACTCGTCCGAGCTGAGGCTGCCCTCGTCCTCGGCCGCCACCAGCGTCGTCACGATGTCCTTCGCCGGGCACTGCTTGCGATCCGCGGCCATGTTCATGGCGTACGCGATGAGTTCGGTGGCCGACTCCGCGCCGACCTCCTCGGTGATCGCGTACTCCGGATCGTCGTACGAGATCATCTTGTTGGACCAGTCGAAGATCTTGGCCCGGTCGTCCTGCGGGATGCCGATGAGCTCCGCGATGGCCTGGAGGGGCAGCTCGCAGGCGACCTCCGTGACGAAGTCGAAGGAGCCGGAGCGGGCGCGGGCGCTCGCCGCGATCGCGTGGGCGCGGGAACGCAGGTTGTCCTCCAGCGCGCGGATCGCCCTCGGCGTGAACACCCGCTGCACGATCTGCCGGACCCGGGTGTGCTCGGGTGGATCCATGTTCAGCAGGATCAGCCGCTGCGCGTCGATCGCGTCCCGCTCGATGTGCTCGTTGAAACGGATGATCGCCGTGTTCAGGTACGAGGAGAAGAGCTCCGGATGCGTGGAGACGTACTTGACGTCCGCGTGCCGCGTCACGGCCCAGTATCCCTCGTCCTGGAACCCGGCGAGGTTGCTCGGCTGGGGGATCCAGCGGACCGGTTCGGCCCGGCGCAGCTCGGCGAACTCCGGCAGGGGGACGCGGTGTTGCAGCAGGTCGGGATCGGTGAAGTCGAACCCGTCGGGGACAGCTGGACAGGGCATGGGCGACTCCGGCTGGGGTTCTTGGCCGCATTGTTTCTGACGGTCCATCAGGAGTGAGGTCGCCGTGAAGGTAGTAACGGGTTCCATAAGTAGCAAGGGGTGTGGCGCCCCGAATTGCCTGCACACCCCTTGCGGTTGCGGGCGGCAGGTCAGCAGACTGCTGGTGGAACGGAACTAGAACACGTACTAGTTCCGCGTGGCGGGCCGGGCCGGGACGCCCCCGCGCCGCGCGGTTACCGGAGGAGAGGAACTCCCCATGGCCGCGGAACCCGTGATCGTCGAGGCTGTACGCACCCCCATCGGCAGGCGCGGCGGCGCGCTCGCCAATCTGCACCCCGCCTATCTCCTGGGCGAGACCTACCGTGAACTCCTGGGCCGCACCGGCATCCCCGCCGACGCGGTCGAACAGATCGTCGGCGGCACGGTCACCCACGCCGGCGAACAGTCCATGAACCCCGCGCGCACCGCCTGGCTGGCCGTCGGCCTGCCCTACGAGACGGCCGCGACGACGGTCGACGCGCAGTGCGGCTCCTCCCAGCAGGCCTCGCACATGGTCGCCAACATGGTCGCGGCCGGGGTCATCGACGTCGGCATCTCGTGCGGCGTCGAGGCGATGTCGCGGGTACCGCTGGGGTCCGGATCGAAGCACGGGCCGGGGAAGCCGTTCCCCGACGAGTGGAACGTGGACCTGCCCAACCAGTTCGAGGCGGCGGAACGGATCGCGCGGCACCGCGGACTGACGAGGCAGGACGTCGACTCCCTCGGCCTCGCCTCCCAGGAACGGGCGGCCGTGGCCTGGGCGGAGGAGCGGTTCAAGCGCGAGACCTTCGCGGTGCAGGTCCCCACCACGGAGGACGAACAGGTCGCCGGGCAGGGCATGTGGCGCCTCGTCGACCGTGACGAGGGCCTGCGCGACACGTCGATGGAGGCGCTGGCGGGCCTCAAGCCGGTCATGCCGACGGCCATCCACACGGCGGGCAACTCCTCGCAGATCAGCGACGGCGCGGCGGCGATCATGTGGGCGTCGAAACGGATGGCGCGGGCGCTGAAGCTGCGGCCCCGCGCCCGGATCGTCGCGCAGGCCCTCGTCGGAGCGGACCCGCACTTCCACCTCGACGGGCCCATCGACGCCACCCGCGCGGTGCTGGGGAAGGCGGGCATGTCCCTGAAGGACATCGACCTCGTCGAGATCAACGAGGCCTTCGCCTCCGTGGTGTTGAGCTGGGCCAAGGTCTTCGAACAGGACCTCACGAAGGTCAACGTCAACGGCGGCGCGATCGCACTCGGTCACCCGGTGGGCGCCACCGGGGCCCGGCTCATCACCACGGCGCTGCATGAACTGGAGCGCAGGGACAAGGAGTTCGCGCTGGTGACGATGTGCGCGGGCGGCGGCCTGGCCACCGGCACGATCCTGCAGCGGCTGTAGCCGCCCACGGGAACGGGCGGGGCCCCACCCGGTCGACCGGGGCGGGGCCCCGACACCCACCACCCGGTTCGGGGGCGGCGGCGCCCGGACCGTGTGGGCGGCCCGGGCGCGGGTATCCGGATCGCACTGCGGCCGTCTCCGGCACCCGACCGAACCGAAGGAGAGGTACTCCATGTCCGCGTCCCTCGTGGAAACCGTCGATCTCAAGGCTCCCGTCGCCGTCGCCTGGGCGCTGTGGAGCGACGTGAACCGGTGGCCGTCCTTCCTGAGCCATGTACGCCGGGTGGAGAGGCTGGACGATCGCCGCTTCGCGTGGCAGTTACAACTCCCGGGCGCCGACAAGAGTTTCGTCGCCGAGCTCACCGAAGTGGTTCCGGAGGACCGCATCGCCTGGCACACCGTGGAAGGGGTCGATCACGCGGGCGTGGTCACCTTCCATCGCCTCAGCGACACCACGAGCCGGGTGACGCTCCAGATCGAGTACGACCCCAAGGGTTTCGTCGAGCACCTGGGCGCGCTCACCAACCTGGACTCGACACTCGCCAACTACGATCTCGGCGAGTTCCAGAAGCTGGCCGAGACCGCGGCAACGGCCTGACCTCTCGCGGTGAACGGCTGGTCGTCTACGCGTCGAAGGTGACGGGCGCCTCGAACGCCGCCCGGCGGGTGGCGCGGCGCAGGGCGCGCAGGAGCGCCGGGCCGACCAGGAAGGTCAGGACGACGGTGACCAGGGCCCGGCCCAGGTCCCAGCCCAGCGAGGTGGCCAGGCAGTAGGCGACGAAACGGGCCAGGTTGTCGGGGACCGCGGCGTCCGGGGCGAAGGCGATGCTCGACGCGTTCTGCTGCATGAACGGCCAGCCGGCCAGGTTCATCACCGTGCCGTAGGCGAAGGCGGCGAGGAAGCCGTACCCGGCCAGCAGGCCCAGCTCAGGCCGACCGCGCAGACGGTCGGCCCCCGGCAGCAGGCCCGCCCCCATCGTGAACCAGCCCATCGCCAGCATCTGGAACGGCATCCACGGGCCCACCCCGCCGGTGAGCAGCGCCGACGCGAACATCGTCACCGACCCGAGGACGAAGCCGAAGCCGGGGCCGAGGACCCGTCCGCTCAGCACCATCAGGAAGAACATCGGCTCGATACCGGCCGTTCCGGCCCCGATCGGCCGCAGCGCCGCCCCCGTCGCCGCCAGCACCCCGAGCATCGCCACCGCCTTCGGGCCGAGCCCCGACTCGGAGATCGTCGCGGCGACCACGGCGACCAGCAGGACCAGCAGACCCGCGAAGAGCCAGGGCGCGTCCTGCGCGTGCGCGCTGACCCGGGAGGCCGGCGGGGCGAGGAACGGCCAGCAGAAAGCGACCACGCCGACCCCACTGACCAGGGCGAGAGCGAGCAGGGAACGCGGACCGAGACGGACGGCGCGGGCCTGACGGGTGGTGTCGTGCGCGGCGGTCATGACAGCGCCTTGCGCACCTGGGCCACCGTGAGCCACTTCAGCGGCGCCAGGATCTTGGTGACCTGCGGGGCGAAGGACGGGGAGGCGACCACCACGTCCGCCGTCGGCCCGTCCGCGATCACCTCGCCGTCGGCCAACAGGACCACACGGTGGGCCAGTTCGGCGGCCAGCTCGACATCGTGCGTGGCCAGCACGATCGCGTGCCCGTCGGCCGCCAGCCCCCGCAGCACGGCGACCAGGCGCGCCTTCGCCGCGTAGTCCAGGCCCCGCGTCGGCTCGTCGAGGAGCAGCAGCGGAGGCCGGGCGGTCAGGACCACGGCCAGGGCGAGCGCGAGTCGCTGCCCCTCGGACAGGTCACGCGGGTGGGTGCCGTCGCTGATGCCGGGGAGCAGCTCGCGGACCAGCGCCCGGCAGGTGCCCGCCGCCGCGCCCGCGTCCCGGTCGGCGGCCGCGCACTCGGCGGCGACCGTATCCGCGTACAGCAGGTCCCGGGGTTCCTGCGGGACCAGACCCACCAGGCGTACGAGGTCACGCGGGGGAGTCCGGTGCGGTACGGCTCCGCCGACCCGGACGGATCCGGCGCCCGGCGCGATCAGCCCGACGAGCGCCGCGAGCAGCGTGGACTTCCCGGCGCCGTTGCGGCCCATGAGGGCGACGGTCTCGCCGGGACGGACGGCCAGGTCGATGTGGCGGAGGGCCTGGACGCGGTCGCGGCGGACGGCGAGGGAGCGGACGTCGGCCGTGGGGGCGCCCGTGGCATCAGGAGCGGTGGCGGCTGGGGTCTTTTTACGCAGGCGCCAGCGGGAGGCTGGGGCGGTGGTGGCGACGGCCGTGTCGCCGGTGGCGGAGAGGGCAGCGGGTGACGGGGGCGGTCCGGCGATGCGTCCGGGGCCGGGCTCGGCGACCGACCGGGCGAACGGTTCGTCTTCCACCGCCTCCCGCCCGGTCAGCCGTTCCCGCAGGGCGCCCGCGCGACGCCGGGCGTCCCGGACCGTCAGCGGCAGCGGGGACCAGTCGGCGAGGCGGCCCAGGCCCACCACCGGCGGGTACACCGGCGATACGGCCATGATCTCGGCCGGGGTGCCGAGGACCGGCGCCGCTGACGGCGTCGGGAGGAGAGCGACCTGGTCGGCGTACTGGATGACGCGTTCCAGACGGTGCTCGGCCATGAGGACCGTCGTACCGAGGTCGTGCACGAGCCGCTGGAGCACCGCGAGGACCTCCTCCGCCGCCGCCGGGTCGAGCGCGGACGTCGGCTCGTCCAGGACCAGGACCCGTGGGTGCGGGGTGAGGACCGAGCCGATCGCGACCCGCTGCTGCTGGCCGCCGGAGAGCGTGGCGATGGGCCGGTCACGCAGGTCCGCGAGGCCCAGCAGATCCAGGGTCTCCTCGACGCGGCGGCGCATCACGTCCGGGGCGAGGCCCAACGACTCCATGCCGTAGGCGAGTTCGTCCTCGACGGTGTCCGTCACGAAGTGCGAGAGCGGGTCCTGACCGACGGTCCCCACCACGTCGGCGAGTTCGCGCGGTTGGTGCGTGCGGGTGTCCCGGCCGGCGACGGTGACCCGGCCGCGGAGGGTGCCCCCGGTGAAGTGCGGGACGAGACCGCTGACCGCGCCCAGGATCGTGGACTTGCCCACCCCGGACGGGCCGACGAGCAGGACGAGTTCGCCTTCCGGCACCTCGAGGTCGACATCCCGGACGGTGGGTTCGGCGGCACCGTCGTACGTCACGGAGACGCTCTCGAAACGGATCACGACGGTTCCTTGAGTGAGGACGTGGGCGTGGGCTGAACGGACCCGGGTGCGGGCCCGGGCCGGGACACGGGGACGGAAGCCGGGGCCGGTGCGACGAAGGCAGGCAGGAGACCGAGGAGGACGGCCGCCGCGGGCCACAGCGGAAGGGCGGGGGCGACGAGGGGGACCACGCCGGGGTGCAGCGCCTCGGGGTCGTGGGAGGCGGCGAGGGTCAGCAGGACGGCGACGGCGGCACCGGACCCGGCGACCAGCCAGGCGCGGACGTCCCACCGGTCGGGGCGGTAGCGGGTGCGCAGCGAACGCCGGCCGCCGAGGTGCAGACCGGCCAGGGCGGCGGCGAGCCCGGCGAGCAGGACCGGCAGACCGTAGGTGCCGCCCTCGGCGGTCAGCAGACCGTACGTTCCCGCGCAGACGCCGAGCAGGCCGCCGAGAGTGAGGGCGGCGGTCGTACGGCGGACGCGGGCGGGAACGTCGGCGCTGCGGCCGTAGCCGCGGGCGTCCATCGCGGCGGCGAGGGAGACGGAGCGTTCGAGGGCGCCCTCCAGCACCGGAAGGCCCACGTGCAGCAGGCCGCGGACGCCCTTGTCCGGGCGGCCGCGGAGCCGGCGGGCGGCGCGCAGCCGCTGCACGTCGGCGATGAGGTTCGGGGCGAAGGTGAGGGCGACGACCACGGCCACACCCATCTCGTACAGCGCGCCCGGCAGGGACTTGAGTAGCCGGGCCGGGTTCGCGAGCGCGTTCGCCGCGCCGACGCAGATGAGCAGCGCGGCGAGCTTCAGACCGTCGTAGAGCGCGAACAGGAGCCCCTCGGCGGTGACCGTGCCGCCGAGGCGGATGCCCTGCGCCCAGTCGGGGAGGGGGACTTCGGGGAGGGTGACGAGCACGTGCGTGCCGGGCACGGGGGAGCCGAGGACCACGGCGAACAGGAGGCGGATGAGCAGGACCGCCAGGGCGAGTCTGGCGAAGGCGGAGTAGGAGTGCGCGGTGGGGGTGTCGGGGCGGCGGGCGGCCACCACGTAGGCGGAGGCGGCGATGAGCAGGGCCAGCAGGAGGGGGTTGGTGGTGCGGGTGGCGGCGGTGCCGAGGCCCAGGGCCCAGAGCCACCAGGCACCGGGGTGCAGCCCGGCCCGGCGCTCTGCCCGTCGGCCGGACCACTCGCGGCTACGACCCATCCCTGCGCCGCCTGGCCTGCCACGCCGCCGCCGCGCCCAGTACGGCGACGGCGGCCACCCCGGCGAACAAGCCCACCGAAGGCCCCCCGCCCGCCGACTCCTGGTCCTTCGCCTGCGCCTCCCGCGTCCCCTGCTCCGGGTTGTGCTCCTCGGACGTGGCCCCCGGCGTCCTTCCCGTCGCCACCTGCTCCCCGCAGCCGGTCCTCGGGTAGCCCGCGATCGCGCACAGCAGGGCGCCGGTGTCGTAGCGGAGCGGTTTGGCGACGGACGCCAGGGCCTCCGCCGTCGTGGCGTCGGGGGAGACGACGGCGCACGCCGTTCGTCGCGGCGGCGGGCTCTCGCCGGACGGGGCGTCCGTCCTCGTGCCGAAGTCGATGACCAGGGCCACCCTCTTGCTGCCGTCGCGTGCGGGCGAGTGAGCGCAGATCGTGCCGAAGTCGGCCGCGGTACGCGGCTGTGCGGCGTCGCCGGAGTCCTCGCTCACCGCGAAACGGAAGCCCTGGACGTCTCCGTCGGAGGGGCGGGCGGTGGAGGGCCCCTGGGTCGCGTACGTCCACCGGTCGCCGTCGCGGTCCCAGAAGGACCAGTAGCGGTAACCGGCGGCCTGCGCCTGCCCCACGGCCCCCACCAGGAGGAACAGGACGGTCACGAACAGCGTGACGGCACGGCGTCGGGTCACGGCCGCTTCCTCTTGGCGCGGCCGCTGAGCAGGAAGCCGATGCCGGCCCCGGCGGCGAGCCCCGCGCCGACCATCCACCAGACGTTCCCGCCGCCCGAGCCGTCGTCCGCGGCGGACTCACCGGACTCACCGGACCCCGCGGGCGCCGTCTGCGGGGCCGGTCCGGTCGCGTTGAGCTGCCGCACCAGGTCCGTGCCGCCGAAGTCGCGCGGGTCCGTGCCGGTCGCGTGCGCGGCGAACACCAATTGGGCGTAGGCGGCGGGCCCGCTCTGCTTCGCCCACGCCGACGAGTTGCGCTCCAGCCACTTCAGGGGCCCGGCGGCCCGCTCGGCCCCGCCCTGCGCGGCGAGCGCGACCACGGCGTCGGCGGTGTTGCCGAAGTCGGGCTGGTCGGTGGCGCCGGGGAGGGCGGACATCAGGTGGCCGTCCTTCCCGAGCGCCTTGGTGAGATAGGCGGCGCCGTTGGCGGCGGCCCGCTGCGGGGAGGGGGAGCCGGAGTCCGAACAGACGGCGGCCTCGCCCTTCATGGCGGGCTCCACCATCAGTCCCTTGCCGAGCGCCCCCACGACACCGGCCGCGGTGGCGTCCGCGTTGGCCGCCAACTTCCGCTTCTTGTCCGGCTGGAAGGCGAAGGCCCCGGAGCCCTCGCCCTCGCACGGCAGGGCCAGCTTCACCAGGGCGTCGTACGGCGACCGGCCGCCCTTCTCGATCCGCGCGGGCTTCTCCCCCACGGCGGTCAGCGCGCCGACGACGACGGACGTCGAGTTGGTGTCGCTGGCGCCGCCGGGAGCGTAGCCCCAGCCGCCATCCGTGTTCTGCACGGACTTCAGCCAGGCGACGGCCTTGCCGGTGGCGGCCCGGTGACCGCCGAGCGCGGTGAGGGCCTGGACGGCGGCGGCCGTGTTGTTGGTGTCGACCATGACCTTGGCGTCGCACGGCTTGGAGACGTCGGCGCGGAACGGAGCGAAGGCGCCGTTCGCGCACTGCTGCCCGGTCAGCCAGTCCACGGCCGACGTGGCGGGCCGTACGCCCACGGTGTGCTGGGCGAGCAGCGCGAGGGACTGACGCCAGACGCCGTCGTACGTCGGGTCGGAGCTGCCGTAGAGCCCGGAGGGGAGCGCGGGCGGCGCGGCCGGGGAGGGGCCGGCGGCGACGGCGGGCGAGGTGACGGCGCCGATCACGGCGGTGGCGGCGGCCAGGACCATGGCGCGGCGGCGGACGTTCATGATCGGCGGGTGCCTCTCCCTGGGGGAGTCAAACAGCACGGGACACCCCGGCGGCTCGGCTCCGTATACCTCGACGGTGCCGCACACCGGCCGGTCGCCGGTGCACGTGAGCCGGTCACCTCCGCGCGGGGCAATCCGGCTCGCCGCCTCGACGGGCGGCTCAGGGTTGCGGGCCAGCGCCGGATTCGCACCGGCTTCCCCCCGTACGGGCGTGATCACGACCGGTCCACTCTACCGGCCCGTGCGCAACGCCCCACGGGGTGCCCGCGGGTGACGGATCACCGGCGGACGCGGGGAGTCGCGCCTGCGAAGGGCAGGAACAGGGTGCGGGCGGCCAGGAGCCAGGTGTCGTCAGGGGTGCGGTGGAAGGTGTCCTGATAGTGGCCGATCTGGACCGGAGGGCCGGCCGGGATCATGCCGCCCTGGTGGCCGTCGACGCGGTAGGTCGCGAAGTACGAGATGGCTGTCGCGGTGTCCGGGGAGGTGACCGTGACGAGGATGTTGGACATATGCGGCGGGAGAGCCGGTCGGCGGGGCGGGAGCCGAAGTAGTCGCGCAGCGCGTCCCGTCCCCTGATCAGCCGCTCACCCGCCGGCCACTCCCAACTGCCTTCCTCCGTGAAGAGTTCGGCCACGGAGGACGGGTCGCCGAGGTCGAGACGGTGGACGAAGTCGACGATCAGACGTTCACAGGCGCGTTCGGCGAGAAGGTGCTCCATGGTCAAGTTGTAGACGGCCGCGCGCGACCCGGCCACCGTTTTACACGGCCACGTACGTCACCGGCTCGCTCCCCGTCACCGCCTCCGCCCGGCCCAGCTTCACCAGTCGGCGCAGATGGGCCTCGGCCTCCGAGACGGCGATGTTCCTGGAGCCGTGCGGGATCTGTTCCCAGGGGCGGTTCCACTCCATGCGCTCGGCGAGCTGCCAGGGGGTGAGGGGCTCGGCCAGGAGGGTGAGCAGGCCGGTGAGGCGGTCCTCATGGTGGGCGAGCAACTCCGCTACCCGGGACGCCGCGTCGGTGAAGACGTGCTGGTGGGCCGGGAGTACCTCGGCGGGGGCGAGGCGGCCGACGCGCTCCAGGGAGTCGAGGTAGTCGCCGAGGGGATCGGTGACGGTGGCGTCGTCGGGATCCTCGTACAGGCCGATGTGCGGGGTGATCGCGGGGAGCAGGTGGTCGCCGGAGAACAGGCGGCCGCGGCCCGGGAGTCGGGCGGGGTGCTCCTCCTCCAGGTGCAGGCAGACATGGCCCGGGGTGTGGCCCGGGGTCCAGATCGCGCGCAGCCGGCGGCCCGCGAGGTCGAGGAGTTCGCCGGGCACGATCTCCCGGTCGGGCAGCGCGGGGGCCAGTCCGGGCAGGGCGCGGTGGGGGCGGTCGGCGCGCAGGGGCGCCACGTGCTCCTCGGGGGCGCCGGCGGCTTCCAGCTTCGCCGTCATGTAGGTGAACCAGCGTTCGGGGCGGGTCGAGCGGGTCCGCCGTACGATCGCGCCGTCCGCCGCGTGCATCGCGATCCACGCGCCGGACGCCTCGCGCACCCGGCCGGACAGGCCGTGGTGGTCGGGGTGGTGGTGGGTGATCACCACACCGTGGATCTCGCCGGGGGAGGTGCCGCAGGCGGCCAGACCGTCCGTGAGGGCGTCCCAGGAGGCCGGGTCGTCCCAGCCGGTGTCGATCAGGACCGGTCCGCGGTCGGTGTCGACGACGTACACCAGGGTGTGGCCGAGGGGGTTGTCCGGGATGGGGACCCGCAGGGACCGGACGCCGCCGCCGTGGTCGTACACCTGCGTCATGGGCTCCCCAATCGCCGCGTGATCGCCGGGTTCCGGCCACGGGGCCGAGTATAACTAGAACGCGTTTCGATGGGAGCCCCGGACGACCTTCCCCTCCGGGCCGGACGACCTTCTCGCCCTTGTCCCGCCCGTGGACTCCTCCGAGTGGAACTGGTATCAGTTCCCTATCTGATGAACCGTCAGAGACTGTCGCTCCGGGGAGGCCCTCGCCATGACCGAGCTCGTGGAACACGGACAGCTGTTCATCGGCGGGGAGTTGACCGACCCCCTGGGCACGGACGTCATCGAGGTCGTCTCCCCGCACACGGAAGAGGTCATCGGACGCGTGCCGCACGCCTCGACGGCGGACGTGGACCGGGCGGTGGCCGCCGCGCGCGCCGCCTTCGACGAGGGGCCCTGGCCGCGGATGTCACTGGACGAGCGGATCGAGGTGGTCACCCGGATCAAGGACGCCATCGCCGTGCGGCACGAGGAGATCGCCCGGGTGATCTCCTCCGAGAACGGGTCGCCGTACTCCTGGAGCGTCCTCGCCCAGGCGCTCGGCGCGATGATGGTGTGGGACTCGGCGATCACGGTCGCGCGGAACTTCACGTACGAGGAGACCCGTGACGGCGTGCTCGGCCGCATCCTGGTCCGGCGTGAACCGGTCGGGGTGGTCGCGGCCGTGGTCCCCTGGAACGTCCCGCAGTTCGTGGCCGCCGCCAAGCTCGCGCCCGCGCTGCTCACCGGCTGCACGGTGGTGCTCAAGCCGTCGCCCGAGTCGCCGCTGGACGCGTACATCCTGGCCGACATCACGCGCGAGGCCGGTCTGCCGGAGGGTGTGCTCTCGATTCTCCCGGCGGACCGCGAGGTCAGCGAGTACCTGGTCGGGCACCCGGGCGTGGACAAGGTCTCCTTCACCGGCTCGGTGGCGGCCGGCCGACGGGTCATGGAGGTCGCCTCCCGCCATCTCACCCGCGTGACACTGGAGCTGGGCGGCAAGTCGGCGGCGGTGGTGCTGCCGGACGCGGACCTGGAGGCGGCGGTGGCGGGGATCGTCCCGGCGGCCTGGATGAACAACGGGCAGGCGTGCGTGGCGCAGACCCGCATCCTGCTGCCGCGGTCGCGCTACGACGAGTTCGCCGAGGCCTTCGCGGCGGCGGCCGGCGCGCTGGTGGTCGGCGACCCGCTGGACCCGGCGACGCAGGTGGGCCCGCTGGTGGCCGAGCGTCAGCAGCGACGCAACCTCGACTACATCCGCGTCGGCCAGGAGGAGGGCGCGAAGATCCTCACCGGCGGCGGACGTCCGCCGGGCCAGGACCGGGGCTGGTACGTCGAACCGACTCTCTTCGGCGATGTCGACAACTCGATGCGGATCGCCCGCGAGGAGATCTTCGGCCCGGTGATCTGTCTGCTGCCCTACGGCGACGAGTCCGAGGCGCTGAAGATCGCGAACGACTCCGACTACGGCCTCAGCGGCAGCGTGTGGACGGCGGACGTCGAGCGCGGCATCGACGTCGCCCGGCAGGTCCGTACCGGAACGTACTCGGTGAACACCTTCAGCCTCGACATGCTCGGCCCGTTCGGCGGGTACAAGAACTCCGGACTGGGGCGGGAGTTCGGACCTGAGGGCTACGGGGAGTACCTGGAGCACAAGATGATCCACCTCCCGGCCGGCTGGGAGGGCTGAGCGATGGCGGCACCTCCCGCGCGAGCGAACTCGGGCGTGGGGGCGGGTGACCGCTGGCGGATCGACGTCGACCGTTCCCTGTGCATCGGCTCCGCGAGCTGCCTCCACCACGCCCCCGACGGCTTCCGCCTCGACACGAGCCGCCAGTCCCACCCCGTCGAGCCGGAGGCCAACGCCAACGAGAAGGTCCTCGCGGCGGCGGAGGCCTGCCCGGTGGAGGCCATCGTGATCACGCTGCTGGGGAGCGGGGAGCCGGTGTTCCCGCCGGAGGAGTAGGGGGAGGACTAGGGGGGCGCTCGCGGGGGCAAAGAATCATGGCCCAAGGGTGTTATGTCCCCGTATAAGCGTTCTATCATGATAAGTGGCCTACGGGACGAGTGAGGGAGTTCGACCGGAGTAGCCGACTGTGGCGAGACGCTCAGGCATCCGCCGCGGCCGACGTCGACGGTCTGGCTGAGAGGCCGGAAGGCAGTAGCAGAGCCGGAAGGCGACCCCCAGCACCTGATCCGGGTAATACCGGCGAAGGGAACCCGTCTCGTAGGTTCTTCGCGCGCTCAGTCCCGGTCCGGGCTCTTCGGATCGATCAAGCTCAGGTGGGCTCGGGTCCCTCGGATCGATCGAGCTCAGGTCCCGTCCGGGTCCGTCAGGTCGATCAACCGGCACACCGTCTCGATGTCGATCTTTACCTGGGCGATGGAGGCGCGGCCCGACAGCCAGGTGGTCAGCGCCGAGTGCCAGGTGTGCTCGATGACGCGGACGGCGGAGAGCTGCTCCGGGGTGGGCTTCTCCAGGCCCATCGCGTCCAGGATGATCGCCGTTGTCTGGCGGGAGACCTGGTCGACCTCGGGGCTGACGCTGCGGTCCGCGAACGTGAGGGCGCGGACCATCGCGTCGGCCAGATGCGGCTCGCGCTGCAGCGCGCGGAACGCCCGCATCAGCGTCTCCGCCACCCGCTGCGCCGCCGACTCGCCCGTCGGCGGCTTCTTGCGCAGCGTGCCGTGCATGTGCTCCAACTGGTCCTGCATGGTGGCCACCAGCAGATGCACCTTGGACGGGAAGTAGCGGTACAGCGTGCCGAGCGCCACCTGCGAGGACTCGGCGACCTCCCGCATCTGAACCGCGTCGAAGCCGCCCCGGCTGGCCAGTTGGGCGCTCGCGTGCAGGATCCGGCGGCGGCGCGCCTCCTGCCGCTCGGTGAGGGGCGAGGACAGCGCCTTGTTCGCCTTGGCATCCACAGGCATGGGTCCCGTTCCGTGACAGTCGGTGAGGAGCAGTGATCACTCAGCATGACAGGGCGGGCCGGTCGTGGCGTGAATCACCTGATCCACTGCTCCCAGCGCCCCTACCAGCCGGTAGATTCAGAGCCTCCCGAACGATCAAGTCTGAAACTTGTTCTAGATTAGCGTCCCGTCGTAGTCTCGCGGGACAGTGCAGGCAGAAGGGGGCTCGGAGTGACCGCTGAGGCCAGTCAGGCGGGGTCCCGGCAGGACCCGGCCGCCGACGGCGGGCGACCGCTCAACATCGCACTCCTCACCTACAAGGGAAACCCGTTCTGCGGCGGCCAGGGCGTCTACGTACGGCACCTCTCGCGTGAACTCGCCCGGCTGGGCCACCGCGTCGAGGTCATCGGCTCCCAGCCCTACCCCGTCCTCGACGAGGGTCACGACGACCGCCTCTCGCTCACCGAGCTGCCGAGTCTCGACCTCTACCGCCAGCCGGACCCGTTCCGCACCCCCGGGCGAGCCGAGTACCGCGACTGGATAGACGCCCTTGAAGTGGCGACGATGTGGACCGGCGGGTTCCCGGAACCACTGACGTTCTCCCTCCGCGTGCGCCGCCAACTGCGCGCCCGGCGCGGCGAGTTCGACGTCGTGCACGACAACCAGACGCTGGGGTACGGGCTGCTGGGCGACATAGGCGCCCCGCTCGTCACCACCATCCACCACCCCATCACCGTGGACCGGCAGTTGGAGCTGGACGCCGCCGACGGCTTCAAGCGCCGCTGCTCGGTGCGCCGCTGGTACGCCTTCACCCGGATGCAGAAGCGGGTCGCCCGCCGCCTGCCCTCGGTGCTCACCGTCTCCGGCACGTCCCGCCAGGAGATAGTGGACCACCTGGGGGTGCGTCAGGACCGTATCCACGTCGTCCACATCGGCGCCGACACCGACCTGTTCTCGCCCGACCCCTCGGTGCCCGTCGTGCCGGGCCGGATCGTGACGACCTCCAGCGCGGACGTACCCCTCAAGGGCCTGGTCTTCCTCATCGAGGCGCTCGCCAAGGTCCGCACCGAGCGCCCCGACGCCCACCTCGTCGTCGTCGGCAAGCGGCCCACCGAGGGCCCGGTCGCCCAGGCGGTCGAGCGCTACGGCCTCGAAGGCGCCGTCGACTTCGTGAAGGGCATCTCGGACGCCGAACTCGTCGACCTGGTGCGCTCGGCACAGGTCGCGTGCGTGCCGTCGCTGTACGAGGGCTTCTCGCTGCCGGCCGCCGAGGCCATGGCGACCGGCACCCCGCTGCTGGCCACCACCGGCGGCGCGATCCCCGAGGTCGCCGGCACCGACGGTCAGACCTGCCTGGCGGTACCGCCGGGCGACGCGGGAGCGCTGGCCGCCGGCCTGAACAGGCTCCTGGACGACCCGGAACTGCGCGCCCGGCTCGGCCGCGCGGGGCGGGAGCGGGTGCTGGAGCGGTTCACCTGGGCGAAGGCCGCGCAGGGCACGGTGGCCCGGTACCGCGAGGCCATGGCCACCGCGGCGGGAGAGGGCGTCGGCCCCTCCGGGCCCGCCCGTCCCGGCCGTGCCGTGGGCGCAGAGGTTGTTGACGTTGTATCCGATCGCGAAAGCAGGGCCACGTGCTGACCGTCGACTTCTCCCGGTTCCCGCTCGCCCCGGGCGACCGTGTCCTGGACCTCGGATGCGGTGCCGGCCGGCACGCGTTCGAGTGCTACCGGCGCGGCGCCCAGGTCGTGGCGCTGGACCAGAACGGCGAGGAGATCCGCGAGGTCGCGAAGTGGTTCGCGGCGATGAAGGAGGCGGGGGAGGCCCCGGAGGGCGCCTCCGCCACCGCCATGGAGGGCGACGCCCTCGCGCTTCCCTTTCCGGACGAGTCCTTCGACGTCGTCATCATCTCCGAGGTGATGGAGCACATCCCGGACGACAAGGGCGTACTCGCGGAGATGGTGCGGGTGTTGAAGCCGGGCGGCCGGATAGCCGTCACCGTCCCGCGCTACGGACCCGAGAAGGTCTGCTGGACGCTGTCCGACGCGTACCACGAGGTCGAGGGCGGCCACATCCGCATCTACAAGGCGGACCAGCTGCTCGCGAGGATGAGGGAAGCCGGTCTCAGGCCGTACGGCACCCATCACGCGCACGCCCTGCACTCCCCGTACTGGTGGCTGAAGTGCGCGTTCGGCGTCGACAACGACAAGGCGCTGCCGGTGCGGGCGTACCACAAGCTGCTGGTCTGGGACATCATGAAGAAGCCGCTCGCGACCCGGGTCGCCGAACAGGCGCTGAACCCGCTGATCGGCAAGAGTTTCGTGGCGTACGCGACCAAGCCGCACCTGCCCCGGCTGTCGGACACCGAAGCCGGGACCCAGGCCGAGGCGGAGGCGGCCGCCCTGTGACCACCCCCCGGACAGAACACCTCGTCCTGCCCGGGGTCCTCACCGCCGAGCAGGCCGCCGCGACCGTCGCCGGGCTGCTCGCCGTACAGCGGGAGGACGGGGCGATCCCGTGGTTCCGCGGGCACCACCTGGACCCGTGGGACCACACCGAGGCGGCCATGGCGCTGGACGCGGCCGGTGAACACGAGGCAGCCGAGCGGGCGTACACCTGGCTCGCGCGGCACCAGAACGAGGACGGCTCCTGGTACGCGGCCTACGCGGACGGGGACCCCGACGACGTCACCGACCGCGGCCGGGAGACGAACTTCGTCGCCTACGTGGCCGTCGGGACCTGGCACCACTACCTGTCCACCGGCGACGACACGTTCCTCGACCGCATGTGGCCGACCGTCTACGCGGCGATCGAGTTCGTGCTGCGGCTCCAGCAGCCCGGCGGGCAGATCGGCTGGAAGCGCGAGGACGACGGCACGCCCGTCACGGACGCGCTGCTGACCGGCTCCTCCTCCATCCACCACGCGCTGCGCTGTGCGCTCGCGCTCGCCGAGCAGCGTGAGGAGCCGCAGCCCGACTGGGAGTTGGCGCTCGGCGCGCTGCGGCACGCGATCCGCCGGCACCCGGAGCGGTTCCTCGACAAGGACCGCTACTCGATGGACTGGTACTACCCGGTGCTGGGCGGCGCGCTGACCGACGCCGAGGCCAAGTCCCGAGTGGAGGAGGGCTGGGACCGGTTCGTGGTCCCGGACCTCGGGGTGCGCTGCGTCGACCCGAACCCGTGGGTGACGGGCGGCGAGTCGGCCGAACTCGCCCTCGCTCTGTGGGCATTGGGCGAGTCCGACCGGGCGCTGGAGATCCTCCAGTCGATCCAGCACCTGCGGGACACCGAGTCGGGCCTGTACTGGACGGGCTACGTCTTCGACGACCAGGCCGTCTGGCCGCAGGAGCTCACCACCTGGACGGCCGGCTCCCTCCTCCTCGCCGTCGCCGCCCTCGGCGGAGACGAGGCGACCTGCACGGTCTTCGGCGGCCACCACCTGCCGAGAGGCCTCGACCCGGACTGCTGCGCCTGAGCCCCCGGCACGCCCCGGGGGCTCAGCGCGGGCCCATCCGGCACGACCGGGCGCTCAGAACGGCCAGGCGCTCAATGCCGGTGCATCCGGTTGGCGATGGCGTGGCCGACGAACAGGTAGACCACGGCGGCCAGTCCGTAGCCCGCCACGACCCGCGCCCAGGCCTCGTCGAAGGTGCTGTGCTTTCTGGGGGTGCCCCCCAGGCCCCCGGGTCACGCGACCAGTGGGCGTGCGGGTTGTTCGCCGGAGACCCGCGGGGCGCTCTCGCCGACGCGCTCGCTACGGCCGGGCCCTCAGCGCCGGCGCGTTCAGAACGGCCAGGCGCTCAATGCCGGTGCATCCGGTTGGCGATGGCGTGGCCGACGAACAGGTAGACCACGGCGGCCAGTCCGTAGCCCGCCACGACCCGCGCCCAGGCCTCGTCGAAGGTGAACAGGTCACGCGACCATCCTGCGAGCCAGGATGCCGCGTCGTGGACGAACTGCACCAGGTCGTTGGCCCGGTTCGCGTCCAACAGATACATGAGGATCCACAGTCCGAGGATGACGGCCATGACGTCCGCGACCACCGCGATGACCGTCCCCGCGGAGTTGGAACCGCTGCGATATCGAGAGGACATGACTTCCGGATGGCCCCGAATCTCTGTTTGAAACCATGAGCGTTCGCGGCGGGGCATTCCCCATCCGTTCCGTCGCGGTACTTCCTGACGGCGCCCGGTGTTCGAGATGATGGCTCACGCTTCTGCCCCCGGGAGAGGCTGGAGAGCCGGTGTCCGACACAGACAGACCGCACGCACCGTCCGCCCCTGAGACCCCGCGTCCTCTCGCGGAGCCCCGACTGGCCACCCGGCACCGGGAACGAGGGCGATTACCGCGCCATGTGGTCCTCGCGCTCCCGCTGGCCCTCGCCGGACTGATCTCGCTCCTCCTCTCCGGCAACGCGCTGCGCCCCTTCGAGACCATCGCCACCATCGAGGCCCGCATGGCCTCCAAGTCGGACTACTTCAGGGACCCCGAGGTGCGGCGGCTGTTGCTGGAGAACGGCATACGGGTCGACATCCACCGGCTCGGCTCCCGAGGAATCGCCACGCAGCCCCTGCGGGGCATGGACGTCGTCTTCCCGTCCGGCCAGCCCGCGGCCAAGCTGATCCTCGACCGGCAGGACCGCTCCGTGCGTTCGGTGCGGCCGTTCGTCTCACCACTGGTCCTCGGCACGTTCCGGGACTACGCCGAGACGCTGGTACGAGCAGGCGTGGCCACCCCGCAGCCGGTCCAGGGCGGCGGACGAACGCTCTACTACGACCTCGACATGCACAAGTTCATGGGCCTGCTCGACGGCCTCGACGGCGGGCGGGACACCGCCGACCAGGACCGGGACGGCACACTCGAACGTGCCGACACCTGGAACGGCATCGGTTTCGACGAGCCCGGAGCGCACAGCAACAGCGGACGCGTCCTGGTCCGCACCTCCAACGTCTGCGAGTCCAACGCGGCCGGCACCTACCTGAGCACGCTCGCTTTCGTGGAGAACCGGAACAGCACCCCGGGCGCGGGCGAGCCCGACAAGAAGAAGGCCGCCCGGGAGGCCCTCGACATCGCCGCCCGGATCAAACCCCTCATCGACCTGCAGGGCATGCCGGCCGACGAGCAGGCCGAGAGCTATCTCTCCGCCCTCGGCGAGAGCATCGCGCCGATCTCCCTGATCTACGAGCACCAGTACCTGGCCCACCAGATCGACTACGAGCGCGAGCACCACCGCCAGGACACCAACCGCGTCCTGCTCTATCCCACCCCGTACGCCCTGACCGAGCCGCAGCTCATCTCGCTCAGCGGCAAGGGCGACAAGCTGGTCGCCCTGATCGCGACCGACCCCGAACTGCGCCGACGCGCCATTGAGTTGGGATTCCGGGTCCGCTTCTCCGGCGAGGACGGCACCAGCGAGCAGCTCAACGCCTACCTGCGCGGCCGCGGCATCCAGGTCCCGACGCCGAACCGCGACCAGACCAAGGTGTACGAACCCGACCTGGACGTCCTGGAGAAGATCATCACCTACGTGGGTGACTGCCCACCGCCCGTCCGGGACACCTCGTGAGCCACCAGCGGCGCCGCGCCCGCGCCCTCACCGCCTGCCTCGCCCTGACCCTGCTCGCCGCTCTTCTCTCCTCCTGCACAAAGGACCGGGACGACATCACCCTGCGGGTCCTGGCCAGTCCCGAACTCGCAGACCTGGAGCCGCTGTTGGACCAGCTCGAGGACGACACCGGCGTCCGGCTGGACATGGACTACAAGGCGACGGCCGACCTCGCGGACGCCCGGAGCGGGGGCTACGACCTGGCCTGGCCGGTGTCCGACCGTTCGTTCCTGCTGGGACTGCGGGACTCGGGCGGCAAGGCGGCCCGACCCGAGTCGACCGCGATCATGCGCTCCCCGGTGGTCGTCGGCCTCACCCCCAGGACCGCGCGCACCCTGCGGGCCCGGACCCCCGGCGGACACCTCTCATGGGCGGACCTCGCGGACGCCGCCGCCGACGGCACCGTACGGTTCGGGATGCCCGACCCGCGCACCAGCGACACCGGCCGGGCGGCCCTGGTCGGCGTCGCCACCGCGGCCGCCGGCACCGGCAGCGCGCTGCGCGAACAGGACGTGTCCTGCGACCGGTTGCGTGGTTTCCGCTCCGGCCAGACCCTCACCGGGGCCAGTTCCCGGGACCTGGTCGACACCTACGTACGCCATCAGGACCGGGCCGACGCGCTGATCGCCCACGAGTCCGAACTGCTGTCCCTGAACGCCACGAAGAAGCTGCCACACCCCCTGGAGATCGTGTACCCGGAGGACGGCATGGTGCTGTCCGACTTCCCGCTGCTGCTGCTCGACACCGGGGAGCGGTCCGCGTACCGGAAGGTGGTGGACTGGCTGCTCGGAGCCGACACGCAGCAGCAGCTGACCCGGCGCACCTGGCGGCGCCCGGTGAACCAGGACGTACGGCCCGCGCCACGACTCCGCGCGGAGATCGGCAACGCGCTGTCCTTCCCCGACCGGCTGTCCACCGTGGAACGCCTGGTCACCGACTACGGGGACCCGACCCGGCAGACCACCGACCAGGTGGTGTTCGTGCTGGACTTCTCCGGTTCGATGCGCGGGTCGCGGATCGCCGCGCTGCGGGCCGCGTTCGCCGGGCTCAGCGGCGCCGACCCGACCTCCACCGGGAAGTTCGCCCGCTTCTACCGGGGAGAGCGGCTGACGGTCGTACGGTTCGGCGGACGGGTACTGGAGGAGCGCACGGTGACCGTCCGCGGCGACAAGGACCTCCGCACACTCGAAGAGACCGTGGCCGAAGGCGGCTTCGGCGACTCCACCGCCCTCTGGTCGGCCCTCGACCGCGGCTACCGCATCGCCGCGGACGCCCTGCGCGACGAGCCCCGACGGCCCGTCTCCATCGTGCTGATGACGGACGGCGAGAACAACGCGGGCATCGGCTACCAGGAGTTCCTGCGCCGGTACGGCCGGCTCGGCGCGCGGGCACACGAAGTACCCACCTTCCCCGTCCACTTCGGCGAGGCCGACCCGGCCGCACTGCGGAAGGCGGCCGACGCGACCGGCGGCCGCGTGGTCGACGCCGGCAGGTCCTCGCTCTCCGACGCGTTCAAGGAGATCCGTGGGTGTAATTGACAGTGAGTGGTGGAGCATGTGGTGGCCGTGGATGGCCGTCTGGTTCGGGACGGTGGCGTGCCTGGGCGTGCTGCTCCAGTACGCCGTGGCGCGCTGGGGACTGCCCCGCAAAGGACGCCGGGGGGACCGGCCGGTGATCTCCGGCATGTGCATCTATGTCAACGAGATCTGGGTCAAGGACATCGCCGACATGCACGGCATACCCCACACCGACGAGATGACGGTCGCCGCCAAGGTCGCCACCGTCCGTGGGCTCGGGGTGTTCGCCCGGTTCGGCCCCGGCGGCGGAAAGGCACAGCACGACGAGACCAAGGAACGCGTGGTCGAGTACCTGGAGCAGAACACTCCGATGAAGGCGCTGAGCCTGATCATGGAGAAACTGCGGGCCCGGGACTGGGTGGTGGACGCCGACCTCACCGCCGGGCGGCTCGACCCGAACGGGGCCCTGGCCAGGAGGCTGCGTGCCGCGCATGACCGGGAAGGGGCGCCCCTGACCGCCGTGCGCTCGGACTTCGTCCTGGTCACCGGTCTGTTCACGGCCGACCGTGCGGACGCCGGCGGCATCGTGCTGCGGGCCCGCTACAGTCCCGCCACGGCAGCCGCGCGGGTGCGGATCAGCTGCCGGGAGAACTGGGTCCGCGAGGAGTTCCGGGTCGAGGACTACGCGGAGGGCGAGTTCCCCGCCACCTGCCTCGGCCGGGTGCGCGTCTGGAACGGCGCGACCGGGGAACTGACGCTGGACCCGGTGTCCGTGTTTCACTGAGGCCCACGGAACGGCCCGCCCCCGACTACCCGTTCAGCTCCGCCAGCACCCGTAGCGTGGTGCGGTCCGGGGACACGGCCAGCAGGTCCGTCACCGGACCCTTGCGCCATGACTCCAGCCGTTCGGCGATGCGTTCACGGGGTCCGACCAGGGAGATCTCGTCGGCGAACGCGTCCGGCACGGCGAGCACGGCCTCCTCCCGACGGCCGGACAGGAACAACTCCTGGATCCGCCGGGCCTCCCCTTCGTACCCCATGCGGGCCATCAGGTCGGCGTGGAAGTTGCGGGCCGCGTGGCCCATCCCGCCGATGTAGAAGCCGAGCATCGCCTTGACGGGCAGCAGCCCTTCGGTGACGTCCGCGCAGACCCGCACCTGCGCCATGGGAGCGACCTGGAAGCCTTCCGGCAGGTCGGCCACCGCGTCCCCGTACGCCTCGGGCCGGTTCGGTGACCAGTACAGCGGCAGCCAGCCGTCCGCGATCCGGATCGTCTGGGCCACGTTGCGTGGTCCCTCGGCGCCCAGCAGGACGGGCAGACGGGGGCGCAGCGGGTGGGTGATGGACTTCAGGGGCTTGCCGAGGCCGGTGGCGTCGGGGCCGCGGTAGGGGAGGGGGTGGAAGCGTCCGTCCAGTTCCACCGGTGCCTCGCGCCGCAGCACCTGCCGTACGACGTCCACGTACTCCCGGGTCGCGGTCAGCGGTGACTTCGGGAAGGGCCGCCCGTACCAGCCCTCGACGACCTGCGGACCGGACAGGCCGAGCCCGAGCGTCATGCGGCCGCCGGAGAGGTGGTCCAGGGTGAGGGCGTGCATGGCGGTGGCGGTCGGGGACCGGGCCGCCATCTGGGCGACCGCCGTACCCAGCCTGATCGTCGAGGTCTTCGCGGCGATCCAGGTGAGCGGGGTGAACGCGTCCGAGCCCCAGGACTCCGCGGTCCACACGGAGTCGTAGCCGAGCCGCTCCGCCTCCCGGGCCAGCTCCACATGGTGCGCGGCGGGGCCACGGCCCCAGTAACCGAGTGCCAGCCCGAGCCGCATACGCCCTCCAGGTGTCTGACGGTACGTCAGTTACCGGTCCGGGCAGCGACTGTACGACAACGGCCCCCCGCCCGGAAGGGCGAGAGGCCGTTCGTACCCGGACCCGGGAGAACTCAGCCGCGCTGGATTCCCGTGGTGTCCTGCAGCACGCCACGACGGCCGTCCTGCGTCTGCGCGATCAGCGCCGGACCGCGCTGCTCGACGGCGAGGTACCAGGTACCCGGGGCGAGTTCGGCGATCGGCGTCGGCGAACCGTCCTCCGCGAACAGCGGACGCGGCACCGGCACGGCGAACCAGAACGGCGAGAAGTCCGCCGCCGGGGCCGGAGGCTGCGTCTGCTGCGGCTGCCCGCCGTAGGGCTGACCAGGCTGCGGCTGACCGCCGTACGGGGCCTGCTGGGCACCGGGGTAGCCGTAACCACCGGGGGGCTGGGCGCCGTAGGGCTGCGGGGCGGCGGGCTTGGGCGCGGGGACGAGGGCGCCCTTGAGGGCCGGGACCAGGGGGGTGGCGACGGCCGCCGCCGCCATGACCAGGGTGGCGATGAGGGCGAGGATCAGACCGATGCCGGCGCTGACACCGCTGCCCGAACCGGAGCCGACGTTGTCCGTGCCGCCGAGCGGGTCGAAGATGTTCCCGAGCGCGCTCCAGGCCGCGAAGACGGTGAACGCGACACCGAACTGACCGAGGTCGAGACCGGCGACCTTGGGGACCTGCGGCAGGCCGTGGGAGACGATGACAAGGGCGGCACCGATGATGCCCGCGAGGACGACCCCCATCAGGACCGGTCCGCTCTCCCAGGAGTTGGGGAGCTCGGCGCTGTCGGGGGCCCCGTCGATCGAGTAGATGTCGAGGAACGACGCGATCAACAGCAAAACCGCTGCTCCGATCACCACGCCGTCGCCTCTAGTGAGGGAGCGGATATTCACTTCAGGTCCTTCGTAGGTCGTCTCGTCGTCGGTGGAGGCGTCGCTGTCACCATGTCGCCCTCGGGCCCTGGTGTGAAGCGCAGGGGGTGGCCCCTCATCGTAGGGACGACACTATCGTCCGCCCCTACAAGGTGTCCGCCCGGATCAGCGCGCTGATCACTACCCGCGCACGAAACTCACGATTCCTTCAGAGATCCCTTGAGCCGCTTTCTGCCGCCAGGCACCACTGGTGAGCAATGCCGCGTCCTTGCTATCGCGCATGTTGCCGCACTCGATGAACACCTTGGGAACCGTTGACAGATTGAGACCGCCCAGGTCGGTGCGGGTGACCAGCCCGGTACCGCCGCCGATGTAGTTGGACGGCGCGCTGCCCGTGACGCGTACGAAGGTCCCCGCGACGCGCTCGCCGAGCTCACGCGAAGGGGCGACGACGGCACGGGTGTCGGCGGCGCCCGCGTGCACACGGCCCGGCAGGATGACGTGGAAGCCGCGGTTGCCGACCGCCGAGCCGTCCGCGTGGATCGACACCACCGCGTCCGCGTGCGCCTCGTTGCCGATCCGGGCCCGCTCGTCCACGCACGGACCGTAGGGCCGGTCGCCGTCCTGGGTCAGCTTCACCGTAGCGCCCTGCCGTTGCAGGATCGCGCGCATCCGGTGGGCGACGTCCAGCGTGAACCGGGCTTCCTCGTAACCGGAGTTGGTGGCCGTCCCCGTGGTGTCGCACTCCTTCGAGTTCGTCCCGATGTTCACCTTGCGGTTGATCGCGGCCGTGTTCTTGAAGTTGCCCGGGTTGTGCCCCGGGTCGATGACGACCACCTTGCCCCTGAGCGGGCCGGACCCGACGGGCGCGGACTTCGTCGTGTCCGGTGCCGTCGTGTGCGGCGTGGGGCTCGGCTGCTTGGCGTTGTCGTGCCCGGCCGTCCTCGGCTCGGAGAGGGTCGGGGAGACGGGCGCGCTCGACGACGCGGGCGTCCCCACCGCCTCCGTCGAGTCCCCGCCGGTGCCGCCGACCGTCTCGTACACCAGCCAGCCGAGCAGTGCCCCCGGCACCAGCGCGGCGAGGGCCACCGTGAGGGGGCGACGGGAACGGCGGGGCTGGGGAGGATCGAAGTCCGGGCCTACGTACGACACGACAGCCACCTTACGGGCCGACCGCGGGCTTGGGAGACACACCCACGGCGAGAGCGCACCGGGGTCCGGCGGCCTTTGTCGCGCGGCGGGCGGATCAGAAGCGGCCCGTGCCCGTACGCCGCAGCACCCGGAGCGAATCTGTCGCCGAGACCTCCGTGAACGCGCCGGACTCCAGAGCCCGGAGGTAGACGCGGTAGGGGGCCTGGCCGGTGAACTCGTCGACCGGGTCCGGGAACACGTCGTGGATGACGAGCAGTCCGCCCTCGGCGACCTGCGGCGCCCAGCCCTCGTAGTCGGCGTTCGCGTGCTCGTCGGTGTGACCGCCGTCGACGAAGACCAGGCCGAGGGGCGTGCCCCACACCTTCGCCACCTGCGGCGAGCGGCCGACGAGGGCGACCACGTGTTCCTCCAGGCCCGCCCGGTGCAGGGTGCGGCGGAAGGTGGGCAGGGTGTCCATCAGGCCGAGTTCGGCGTCGACCGTCTCCGGGTCGTGGTACTCCCAGCCGGGCTGCTGCTCCTCGCTGCCGCGGTGGTGGTCGACGGTGAGCGCCACGACCCCGGCCTCCCGCGCCGCGTCGGCCAGCAGGATCGTGGACCGCCCGCAGTACGTGCCGACCTCCAGCAGCGGCAGCCCGAGCCGCCCGGCCTCGACGGCCGCCGCGTACAGGGCGAGCCCCTCGTGCACCGGCATGAAGCCCTTCGCGGCCTCGAAGGCGGCCAGGATCTCGGGCTTGGGGGCGGCGGGCATGGGGGTCCCTTCGGTCGTACGAGCGCAGAGAGTCATCTGGATGTTCGAGGCGCCCATGCTGCCGCACCCCCTGCCACGGATGCGACAGGGGGTGCGGAGTGAGACGGCCGGGGCGTCAGGCGGAGACGGTCTCGCCCGGCAGTGACAGGTCCAGGTCGACCGGTCGGTGGTCGCCCGCGTGGGTGGCGGACGAGGCGAGCGGGCCGTGACCGGCGGCGCGGGCCGCCAGGACGTAGGCGCCCTGGGCCGGTACCGCGATGACGTAACTGCCGTCCTCGGCGGAGAGGGTCGCGCCCGCCTGCCGGCCGCGCAGGTCGATCAGGGTGACCTTGGCGCGGGGGACCGGGGTACCGGTGGCGTCCAGGATCCGCCCGCGGAAGCCGCGCAGCGCCTCCTCGGCACGCTCCAGGTTGGCGTCCTCCTCGCTGCTGGCCCGCAGCTGCGGCTTGGTGGCCGGGCGGGTGCGGGGCAGGAAGAGGGCGAGGACCAGGCCGAGGGCGACCGCGGCGGTCGCGATCAGGAAGGAGACCCGGAAGCCGTGCATGGTCGGGATCGCCACGCCGTTCACGTCGTTCGCGGTGTTGGCGAGGACCATCCCGATCACGGCGCTGGACACCGACGTACCGATGGACCGCATCAGGGTGTTGAGGCCGTTGGCGGCGCCCGTCTCCGAGGCCGGGACCGCGCCGACGATCAGCGCGGGCAGCGAGGAGTAGGCGAGGCCGATGCCCGCGCCGAGGATCACGGCGATGACGAGGCTCTGCCAGGGGGCGCTCATCAGGCCGAGGCCGGCGCCGTAGCCGATGGCGATGATCAGCATGCCGAGGATCAGGGTGGCCTTGGGGCCGTACTTCGCCGACAGGCGGGCGTAGACGGGCGCCGTGAGCATCATGGTCAGGCCGAGCGGCGCCACCAGCAGGCCCGCGGTGACCATCGACTGGCCGAGGCCGTAGCCGGTGGCCTTCGGCAGCTGGAGCAGCTGGGGCAGGACCAGCGAGACGACGTAGAACGAGACGCCGACCATGATCGAGGCCAGGTTGGTGAAGAGCACGGCGGGGCGGGCCGTGGTGCGCAGGTCCACCAGGGGAGCCTTGAGACGCAGCTCCATCACGCCCCACAGGACGAGCACGACCGCCGCGGCGCCGAACAGGCCGAGCGTGGTGCCGGAGGTCCAGCCCCAGTCGCTGCCCTTGGTGATCGGCAGCAGGAAGAGCACCAGACCGGCGGACAGGCCGATCGCGCCCAGCACGTCGAAGGTGCCCTCGGCCCGCGCCGGGGACTCGGGGACGACGAGGAGGGTCAGGGCGATGGCGAAGGCACCGAGGCCGGCGGCGCCGTAGAAGAGGGCGTGCCAGTCGGCGTGCTGGGCGATCAGGGCCGCGGCGGGCAGCGCGAGGCCGCCGCCGACGCCGATCGAGGAGCTCATCAGCGCCATCGCCGAGCCGAGCTTCTCGCGGGGCAGCATGTCGCGCATCAGGCCGATGCCGAGGGGTATCGCGCCCATCGCGAAACCCTGGAGGGCGCGGCCGACGATCATGGTGAGCAGATCACTGGTGAGGGCGCTGGTCAGGGCGCCGACCACCATCACCGCGAGGCTGACGATCAGCATGCGCCGCTTGCCGTACAGGTCGCCGAGGCGGCCCATGATCGGCGTGGCGACGGCGCCGGACAGCAGGGTGGAGGTCAGGACCCAGGTGGCGTTGCTGGGTTCGGTGCCCAGCAGCTGCGGCAGGTCCTTGATGACCGGGACGAGCAGGGTCTGCATCACCGCGACCACGATGCCCGCGAACGCGAGCACCGGGACGACGGCCCCGCTCGCTCTGCGTGCGGGCTGGTCGGTCGACGTGTGCGTCATGAAGTGAGGCCTCCAGGCCTGGAACGAGGGTGAGCCGGTTGAACCGTGCGGGATACGTGCAGCTTGAACCCTGTGCGCCCGGGCAACTATTCCGATGCTTTGGCGTACTAACGAATTCTTGACCTAGTCATGAAGAACTGACGCGACATCAGGCAGGAAGCGTGATCTACAGCCATCCCTGGCGTCGGGCCTCCCGCATCGCCTCCATGCGGTTGCGGGTGCCGGTCTTGCCGATGGCGGAGGAGAGGTAGTTGCGGACCGTGGACTCCGAGAGGTGGAGGCGGACGGCGATGTCGGCGACGGTCGCGCCGTCCGCCGATGCCTTGAGGGCGTCGCACTCGCGGGTGGTGAGCGGGTTGGGTCCGGCGCTGAGCGCGGCCGCGGCGAGCGCCGGGTCGATCACGGTCTCGCCGGTCAGCACCCGGCGGACGGCGACGGCCAGCTCCTCCACGGGACCGTCCTTGACGAGGAACCCGGCGGCTCCCGCCTCCATGGCCCGCCGCAGATAGCCGGGCCGGCCGAAGGTGGTCAGGATCAGGACCCGGCAGTCGGGCAGCCGGCCGCGCAGTTCGGCGGCGGCGTCCAGGCCGCTCTTTCCGGGGAGTTCGATGTCGAGGAGCGCGACGTCCGGGCGGTGGGTCAGGGCCGCGTCCACGATCGCGTCCCCGGCCGCGACCTGGGCGACGACCTCGATGTCCTCCTCCATCCCGAGCAGCAGCGCGAGCGCCCCGCGCATCATCCCCTGGTCCTCGGCGAGCAGGACCCTGATCGACTGGGCGGGGTGGCGCTCCCGGGGCATCTCGTTCACGGCCTCAGCGTAGAGCCGCCCACCCGATCCGCCCCCGCCAGTGGCTCCGTCCTCTCGGTCGACTCCACCGGCAGCTCCGCCGTCACCGTGAACCCGCCCCGTGTCCCCGGTCCGGCCGTCAGCGACCCGCCGGCTGCGGCCAGGCGTTCCGTCAGCCCCTTGAGCCCGGTGCCGCCGATGCCTTCCCGGAACCCGGCGCCCATCCACGCGTCCCCCGGACCCGGACCCGAGGTCCAGGTCTGTGTGGATGTGGATGCCGAAGTCTCCGTACCGGTGCCGTCGTCCGTCACCGTCAGCCGTACGCGCTCCGCCGCACCCGCCACCGTGATCTCGCACCGGTCCGCCCCGCTGTGCCGGACGACGTTGGTGACGGCCTCACGCACCACCCACCCCAGCAGGACCTCCGTCTGCGGCGGCAGCGGCGGGCCCGACTGGCTCAGCACGAGTTCGACGCCCGCCGCGGACAGCGCCGAGCGGGCCCGGTCCAGCTCGGTGATCAGGCTCCCGTTGCGGTAGCCGGTCACCGCCTCGCGGATCTCGGTCAGGGCCTGGCGGCCGACGGACTCGATGTCGGTGATCTGGTCCAGCGACGCCGTGAGGTCACGGCCGGCCAGCCGCCGGGCCGCCTCCGCCTTCACCACGATCACCGACATCGTGTGACCGAGCAGATCGTGCAGGTCCCGGGAGAACCGCAACCGCTCCTGCTCCACCGCCCGCCGCGCCAGCTCCTCACGGGCCGCACGCAGTTCCCGTACCGCATCGGACAGGGACAGGATCGCCGCCGTCACCATCGTCGAGATCCAGGTGGCGTACGCGATGTCGAGCCCGCCCCAGCCGTCCCGGGCGACCGAGGCGACCCCGGACGCCAGCGCCACCAAGGCAGCGGCCCACCGCAGGTGCGTCATCCGCACCACCGCGCCCGTCGCGAGCCCGAACAACGGGAAGAACAACAGCCAGTTGCCGCCGTACCCGAGGGCCAGCCCGCAGGTCACCAGGCCCAGCACTACCAGCGCCACCCGCGTCGAGGTCGCCTCCCGCGCCTCCCGCACGAACGCGCGGAACACCACGTAGATGTAGAGCGAGTTGAAGGTGAGCAGCCCCAGCCCGCCGATCCACGGGTTCGGGGTGTCGCTCTGGAAGAGGTTGGAGAACGCGCCCATCCCCAGCAGCAGCCACGGCAGCAGGCTGAAGCCGGTCTTGGGCGGGCCCGGGTCCTCCGGGACCTTCCCCGCCTTCTGCGCGGCACGCCACTCCGCCTTGAGGCGGGCCTTGTCCTCCCGCCAGTGCCGCCGGTTCTCCCGCAGGTGCCGCAACGCCGGCCGCCGCGCGTCCGGACGGCACGAGTTCTTGCGCGACCACGACATGTCCCGCCCCCCGATCAGACCTTCCCGGCTTCGCGCCGGTACGGCAGCAGCGTACGGAGAGGCGGTGCCCGCATGGCAGAGGCGCTTGTACGGACTCCGGCGGGACAAATGTCACGGCGCACGGCGCACCGAGCCGACACGTCGACCTTGCGGCTCGGCAGGAGCCTTCACAAGTACGGAGCGCTGGGTTATACAGGGGGCGCCGGACTGGAACGCGTTCTAGAACGGCCGATGACGCCTCGGTGCGGCCGACGGTGCGGACGGCCGTACCGAGGTCCCTCCCGTCAAGGACCGCCTGACTGCTCCGACCGCCGTGACCCGTGACCGCCGAGATCCCGAAATCCCGTGATCAGGAGCCCCATGCCCATCGACGCAGCCAAGGCCCTGGCCGCCGAGCCCCGCTCCGGTGAGCTCTCCTGGACGGCCAAGGACGTGCAGCTCTACCACCTCGGTGTCGGAGCCGGCGTCCCCGCCACCGACCCCGACGAACTGCGCTACACCCTGGAGTCCCGGCTGCACGTCCTGCCGAGCTTTGCCACCGTCGCCGGAGCGGGCTCGCCGGGCGTGATCAGCGGACTGTCCATGCCGGGCATCGACGTGGACCTCGCCAAGGTCCTGCACGGCGGCCAGAGCCTGACCCTGCACCGCCCGCTCCCGGTCGAGGGCCGGGCGACGGCCACCGCCCGTATCGCCGCCGTGTACGACAAGGGCAAGGCCGCCGTCCTGGTGGCGCGCACCGAGGTCGCCGACGCGGACGGCCCGCTGTGGACCAACGACGCCCAGATCTTCGTACGGGGAGAGGGCGGCTGGGGCGGCGACCGCGGCCCCTCCACCCGCTCGGATCCCCCCGTCGGTGAGCCCGACCGGGTCGTCGAGCGGCCGGTCCGCGAGGACCAGGCGCTGCTCTACCGCCTCTCCGGCGACTTCAACCCGCTGCACGCCGACCCCGAGTTCGCCAAGGTCGCCGGTTTCGACCGGCCCATCCTGCACGGGCTGTGCACCTACGGCATCACGCTCAAGGCGGTCGTGGACACCCTGCTCGGCGGGGACGTGGCCCGGGTGCGGGCGTACGGAACCCGGTTCGCCGGGGTCGTGTACCCGGGGGAGACCCTGCGCATCCGTATGTGGCGACAGGACTCCCCGGCCGCGGTCCGGGTGGCCGTGACCGTCGCCGAGCGGGACGACGCGCCCGCCCTCGCCGACACCGTCGTCGAACACTCCTGAGGTCGAACACTCCTGAGAACGTGCACGTCCTTTCGTCTGCCCATTGCTGAGGGGAGCCGCATCATGCGCGCAGCCGTACTGCACGAGACCGGCCAGGACAAGCTGGAGGTCCTCGACGACGTCGAGGCGGTGGGCTTCGGCCCGGGCAAGGTGCGGATCCGGGTGCGGGCCACCGGACTGTGCCACTCGGACCTGTCCGCGATGAACGGCGTCCTGCCGCAGCCCGCGCCCTTCGTCCCCGGTCACGAGGGCGCGGGCGAGATCCTCGAAGTCGGCGAGGGCGTCAGTCACCTGAAGGCCGGTGACCGGGTGGTGGTGTGCTGGTTACCCGCCTGCGGCGCCTGCCCCGCCTGCAAGCGCGGCCAGACCGAACTCTGTCTCGCCGGGTTCATGAACGCGGGCACCCCCAACTTCAAGCGCCCCGGCGGGGACGTCTTCGGCTTCGCGGGCACCGGCACCTTCACCGAGGAGGTCGTCGTCGACGCCGGCTGCGCGGTGCCGTTCCCCGACGACGTGCCCTTCGACATCGCCGCCCTCATCGGCTGCGGCGTGACGACCGGCCTGGGCGCCGCGCTCAACACCGCCGACGTGCAGGCCGGTTCGTCGGTCGCGGTGATCGGCTGCGGCGGGGTCGGCATCTCCGCCATCCAGGGGGCGCGGCTCAAGGGCGCCGCCGAGATCGTCGCCGTCGACCCGGTCCTCTCGCGTCGCGAGGCGGCCCTCAAGTTCGGGGCGACGAAGGCGGTCTCGCCGGACGAGCTGCCCGACGCCAAGCAACAGGTCACCGCAGGCGAGGGCTTCGACTACGTCTTCGAGGTCGTCGGCAAGGCGGCCACCGCCCGCACGGCGTACGACCACACCCGGCGCGGCGGCACACTCGTCGTCGTCGGAGCGGGCGCCATGGACGACTTCCTCCAGCTCAACATGTTCGAGCTGTTCTTCGACGAGAAGCGGATCCTGCCGTCCCTGTACGGCGGCGGGGACGTGCTGCGTTCCTACGAGCGGACCATCGCCCTGTGGCGGGCCGGCCGGATCGACCTGGACGGCCTGATCACCCACCGGGTGCAGCTGTCCGAGATCAACGAGGCACTCGACCAGATGCGCACGGGAGCGTCCCTGCGTACCTGCGTCGAGATCTGAGGACGCGGTATGTCGGTGCCACTCGAAGGGCTCTGCGCGATCGTCACCGGCGCCGGACGCGGGCTCGGCCGGGCCGAGGCGCTGGAGCTGGCCCGGCTCGGCGCGGCCGTCGTCGTCAACGACTACGGGCAGCCGGGCCGGGACGGCTCGGGTGAGGCGTCCGCCGCCCCCGCCGAACAGGTCGCCGCCGAGATCCGGGCCGCCGGCGGCACGGCCCTCGCCCACACCGGGGACGTCTCCGACCTCCAACAGGCCGAGCAACTCATGGAGTTGGCGGTCACCGAGTTCGGGAAGCTGGACATCCTCGTCAACAACGCGGGCATCCTGCGCGACCGCATGATCTTCTCCATGACCGAGGACGAGTGGGACGCGGTGATCCGGGTCCACCTCAAGGGCCACTTCAACACCACCCGCTTCGCCGCGGCGCACTGGCGCGCCCGGTCCAAGGCGGCGGGAGGCCCGGTGTACGGGCGGATCGTGAACACCTCCTCGGAGGCGTTCCTCGCCGGTTCGGCCGGGCAGCCCAACTACGCGGCCGCGAAGGGCGGAATCGTCGGTCTCACCACCTCCACGGCCCTCGCGCTCGCCAAGTACGGCGTGACGTCCAACGTCATCTGCCCGCGGGCCCGCACCCGGATGACCGAGGACGTCTTCGCCGGGCTGCGCCGCCCGGACGACGGACTCGACCCGCTCGCCCCCGACCATGTCGCCCCGCTCGTCGGCTACCTGGCCTCACCCGCCGCCGCCCGGCTCAACGGCCAGCTGCTCGTCGTCCACGGAGGCATGGTGGCGATCGTCGAACGCCCGCGGGTGGCGGCGAAGTTCGACAGCAAACAGGAGACGTTCACGTACGACGAGTTGGACGCGCTGCTCACCCCGCACTACGCGGGACGGCCGGACGGGGAGACCTTCGCGGCGGCCGAAGTGCTGGGCCTCAAGCGGGAGTAGGGCAGCCGGGGGGAGAGGCGACACAGCACGGCCCCGCCCCTGTGGGAAGGGGCGGGGCCGTGTGTCGTTCAGGCGGCCGACTCGGTGTGTTCGACCGGCCTGCGGTGACGGCCCTGGGGGGTCGCCTCACCGTCCTGGTCCGCGACCGGACCCCGGTGCCGGCCGTGGCCGGAGGGATCCTGGACTTCGGGAGTCGGCTGGGTCGTGTTGGCGTCGTTCATCGGAAGTAACTCTCCCCGTCAACATGATCTTTCTTACAGCCGGGCGAGTTTAACCGGCATCCCACGGGTCGAATCCAGGCGGCCACGCCAACCGGCACGAGTTCGTTACAAGCCGTGCGGGCCGCCCGGCGGAACGCGCCGCGGACCCGGGGCTCGGCACGCGGACCGTCGCCTTGTCGTCACTCTCGGGTGCCGGCATCCACTGATCAGACGCTCTGTCTCTCCTCCGACCCGACCCGCCGCCCAGGTCCCAACGGTGCCTGTTGCAAGGGCACCGGACGGGGCGCGACCGGTGTCGGAGGGTCCGGTTCCGACGGCTCGCCCGACCCCGGGGACGCGCTCCCCGACGCCGTCCGCGCCCCCGTACCGCCTTCGACCGGGCACCCCGGAGCACAGCCCCCGGCATCACTCACCGCCCCCGCCTCCCCGGAGGGCGCCGTCACCCGTGCCACCGCGCACGGTGTCTCCGCTGTGGCGTACGGCAGGTGGAGCACGCCGTCCTCGGTCCAGTGGCCGGCGCCCGCCAACCACCCGTCGGGCGCCGGGAGATGGTGGACCTGCCGGGTGGCGGGCCGCCACACGCCGACCCAGCTGCCGAGCGGCCCGTCGATCCGCAGCGCCACCGCGCAGTCCTCCGGCATCAGGACCTGCCCGGGCTGGATCGCGAACGGCGTGACCGTGCAGCCGTCCGATCGCAGACAGTCCGGGAAGCGCACCGGCTGCATGCTGCCCAGCACCCCCCAGCCCAGCCGTTCCCGCCCCGGCGAGGGCGCGTCCGAACGGATCAGCAGCAGCCCGCTGTCCGGGGCGGCGAGCAGCAGCCGGTCGTCACTGTTCGCCGCGATCTGCAGCAGCGGGGACACCTCACCGCCGCGCCTCAGGTCCACCACGACCGTCTTGGTCCGCCCGCCGATCTCCCGGTCCAGCGCCAGCATCCGCCCCGTACCGTCCAGCCACACCCCGCCCGAGCACCGTCCCGCGATCTCCGCGACGTGCTCGGGCCCGCGGCCACCTCCCGCCACCAGCCACACCGCACTGGAGTGCCGGCCCACGGCGAGGGCGTACGCCTTCGCGCCGCCCGGCGCGGGCGGCAGCAGCCGCAGCCGGGTCGCTCCGTCCGGGGTCCCGACCGCGCCCAGCGGCAGCTCACCGGTGTCCGGCCCGGTCGGGTAGAGCAGGGAGAAGGTGTGCCGTCCGGCCACCAGTCGCCGGATGAGGACCCGCCCGTCACCCATCGGCTGGACCTCGGTGCCGGGCTCCTCCGGCTGGTTGCCGGGCAGCGGCACCGCGTAGGGCTCCGGGCCGTCCAGGGTCCAGCGCTCCGGGAACAGGGAGTCGCCGTCCCGCGCCAGCCGGGCGGCGTAGCTGCCGTCGACCGTGATCGCGCACCCTGCCTGCGGGGTCCCGCCGTGCTCGTGCGCCGTGGTGGACTCAATGACACAGGCTGTCATCGTTCGGTCACCTCCGGCGACGAAAGTAGCTTTCGCCCGCACTGACGTCGGACCGGCGGACCGTTACTTCACACAAAGGGATGGCCCAGGAACGATTCGCCTGAGGAACGCGCGACGACCGTGCTCGGCGGGGTCGCCGCCGACGGCACCGGTTCAGCTGGGGAGAACAGCCAGGTAGCCTTTTGCCCGTGCCCCGTCTGTCTGAAGTCATCACCGCCCTGGAGAACCTGTGGCCGGCCGAGCGGGCCGAGTCCTGGGACGCGGTCGGTACCGTCGCGGGCGATCCCGACCAGGAGGTCGCACGGGTCCTGTTCGCCGTCGACCCGGTCCAGGAGATCGTGGACGAGGCGGTGAAGCTGGGCGCCGATCTGCTGGTCACCCACCATCCCCTCTACCTGCGCGGTACGACGACGGTCGCGGCCTCCACCTTCAAGGGCCGCGTGGTGCACACGCTGATCAAGAACGACATCGCGCTGCATGTCGCCCACACCAACGCGGACACGGCGGACCCGGGTGTCTCCGACGCCCTCGCCGGCGCTCTCGACCTGCGGGTCGTCCGCCCGCTGGTGCCGGACCCGACCGACCCGGCGGGCCGCCGGGGCCTGGGCAGGATCTGCGAACTGGACCACCCGCTGACCGTCCGCGACCTCGCCGCCCGCGCCGCCGAGCGCCTGCCCGCCACCGCGCAGGGCATCCGGGTGGCCGGCGACCCGGAGGCGCTGGTGCGCACGATCGCCGTCAGCGGCGGCTCCGGCGACAGCCTGTTCGACCAGGTCCGCGCGGCCGGTGTCGACGCCTTCCTCACCGCGGACCTGCGCCACCACCCGGCGTCCGAGTTCATGGCGGCCGGCGCCCACGGTCCCCTCGCGCTGCTCGACGCGGCACACTGGGCCACCGAATGGCCCTGGTGCGAGCTGGCCGCAGCCCAGCTCGACGAGATCTCCGACCGCGCGGGATGGGACCTGAGGGTCCACGTCTCCCGTACGGTCACCGACCCCTGGACCGCCCACGCGGCGTCCACCGCCGCCCTTCCGACGAGCGCTTCGCGCCCCTCTTCTTCTGACCCCCTGGGAGCCCCCAACTGAACGCCGCGCCTGCCGACCAGATCCGACTCCTCGACGTCCAGGACCTCGACGTCCGCCTCCAGCAGCTCGCGCACAAGCGCCGGTCGCTGCCCGAGCACGCCGAGATCGAGTCGCTGACCAAGGACCTCACGCAGCTGCGCGACCTGCTCGTGGCCGCGCAGACCGAGGAGAGCGACACCGCCCGCGAGCAGACCAAGGCCGAGCAGGACGTGGACCAGGTGCGCCAGCGTGCCGTCCGCGACCAGCAGCGGCTGGACTCCGGCGCGGTCACCTCCCCGAAGGACCTGGAGAACCTCCAGCGCGAGATCACCTCCCTCGCCAAGCGTCAGGGCGACCTGGAGGACGTGGTCCTGGAGGTCATGGAGCGCCGTGAGTCCGCGCAGGAGCGGGTCGCCGAACTGACCGAGCGGGTCTCCTCCGTCCAGTCGAAGATCGACGACGCGAACGCCCGCCGGGACGCGGCCACCGAGTCGCTGGACGGCGACGCGGCCACCGCGACGAAGGAGCGCGAGGTCATCGCGGCCACCATCCCCGCGGACCTCCTCAAGCTCTACGACAAGCTGCGCGACCAGCAGGGCGGCGTCGGCGCGGCCAAGCTGTACCAGCGCTCCTGCCAGGGCTGCCGACAGGAGCTGGCGATCACCGACATCAACGAGATCCGCGCGGCGGCACCCGACACGGTGGTGCGCTGCGAGAACTGCCGCCGCATCCTGGTGCGCACGTCGGAGTCCGGTCTGTAGTCGACCGCGGCAAGGGACTCCGTACGGCGAGAGAGTGCGGTACGGCAAGAGATCGGTAAGGGGCTGACGGCGTGCGGGAGTTCATCGTCGAGGCCGATGGCGGGTCACGGGGCAACCCGGGACCCGCGGGCTACGGGGCAGTGGTGCTCGACGCGGCGACGGGCGAGACGCTGACCGAGGTCGCCGAGTACATCGGCATCGCCACGAACAACGTGGCCGAGTACCGGGGCCTGCTGGCCGGCCTGCGCGCGGCGCACGCCCTGGACCCGACGGCGCACGTCCACGTCCGTATGGACTCCAAGCTCGTCGTCGAGCAGATGTCGGGCCGCTGGAAGATCAAGCACCCCGACATGAAGCCCCTGGCGTCCGAGGCGGCCGGTGTCTTCCCGTCGTCCCAGGTGACGTACGAGTGGATCCCCCGGGAGCGGAACAAGCACGCGGACCGGCTGGCCAACGAGGCGATGGACGCGGGCAAGCGGGGCGAGCGGTGGTCGGCTTCGGCGTCGACGGCCGAGCTGGACGCGGCGGCAGCGGGGGCGGCCACGCGGGCCGTCACCCGGGCCGTCTCGCGGGCGACGGGCCTCGGGTCGTCCGGAGCGCCGGGCGATGAAGTGACCGCCGAGTCGTCGGGCCCGCCCAAGGCCGCCGCGGCCGACAAGGCCCGCACCGACGTCCGCGCCGCCCGCGCGGTCGCGTCCCCCGGCTGGGCCCCCGCCGACATGGGGGCGCCCGCGACCTTCGTGCTGCTGCGGCACGGGGAGACCCCGCTGACTCCGCAGAAGCGGTTCTCCGGCAGCGGCGGCAGTGATCCCTCACTCTCCGACGTGGGGCGCGGGCAGGCCGAGCGGGCCGCCGAGTCGCTGGCCAGGCGGGGCACGATCCAGGAGATCGTCTCCTCGCCGCTGGCCCGTACCCGCGAGACCGCCGCGGCCGTCGCCGCCCGCCTCGGTCTCGGCGTCACGATCGACGACGGGCTGCGGGAGACCGACTTCGGCGCCTGGGAGGGACTCACCTTCGGTGAGGTGCGCGAGCGCTACCCGGACGACCTGAACACCTGGCTGGCCGACCCGGAGGCCGAACCGACCGGCGGCGGCGAGAGCTTCGTGGCGACCGCCACCCGGATCGCCGCCACCCGCGACAAGCTGGTCGCGGCGTACGCCGGCCGTACGGTCCTGCTGGTCACCCACGTCACCCCGATCAAGACATTCGTACGGCTCGCCCTCGGCGCCCCACCCGAGTCCCTGTTCCGCATGGAACTGTCGGCGGCCTCCCTGTCGGTGGTCGCGTACTACGCCGACGGCAACGCGAGCGTCCGCCTCCTCAACGACACGTCACACCTGCGGCCCTAATGTGCTGCTCCGCGTCGGTTCGTGGAGGGCCACACTGGTCAGTCTGCTTTGAGCGGGGTGCCTCGTAGGTTCACCGGTAGGGCCCGGCGCTGTCGTCGTGCTTGATCGCGTAGCTTTCCAGCTTGTCGATCAGGTCGTCACGGCCGGCGAAGTCGCCGTGTCGCAGGAACCGGTGTTGCCCGGGTCCGCGTCGAGGACGCGGACCCGGGGCAACCGTAAGCGGACGTCACGGCGCGGTGGTCAGCCCGCGGATCGCATGGCCGGCATGGAGAGGTCGACCGGACCGCCCCCGTTGCCGCTCTTGCAGGTGTCGTGGCAGTCCTTGTCCAGGCTGCAGCACAGCGAGCAGATCGCGCCTTCGTGGAAGGGGCAGTTCGCCATGTCGGGGCGCTCGAAGGTGTCCGAGCACACCGAGCAGGTCAGCGTGACCGCGGACGGCAGGCCGTCCGCGCCGACCAGCGGCTCGTCGAGGTCGTCGACGCGGGCGATGTAGTACTTGCCCTTGGTGAGCCACGCGAACAGCGGGGACAGCGCCATGGCCAGGAAGAGCGCGATGAACGGTGAGTACGCCTTGCCGTAGTCGCCGAACGCCTCGAAGTAGGCGGGGATGGAGACGGCCGAGGCGACGAGCATCGCGCCGAAACCGACCGGGTTGAAGTTGTACAGGTGGGCCCGCTTGAACTCGATGAACGAGGGACTGAGCTTCAGGGGCTTGTTGATGACGAGGTCCGCGACGACCGCGCCGATCCAGGCGATGGCGACGTTGGAATAGAAGCCGAGGACCGTGTTGAGGAAGCCGAACACGCCGCCTTCCATCAGGGCCAGCGCGATGCCGACGTTGAGGAAGATGTAGACGACGCGGCCGGGGTGGCGGTGGGTGAGCCGGGAGAAGAAGTTCGACCACGACAGCGAGCCCGAATAGGCGTTCGTTGTGTTGATCTTGATCTGGGAGAGGATGACGAAGAACGTGGCCAGGCCCAGCGCGACCGGCGCCGCGAAGGTCTTGAAGCCGGAGATGTACATCTGGATGGGCTCGTTGGCCTTGGACAGGCCCACACCGCCGGCGATGCAGAAGGCCAGGAACGCGCCGCCGATCTGCTTGGACGCGCCGAGGACCACCCAGCCGGGGCCGGCCGAGAGCACCGCGGCCCACCAGCTCTTCGCGTTCTCCGGCGTCTTGTCCGGCATGAAGCGCAGGTAGTCCACCTGCTCGCCGACCTGTGCGATCAGGGACAGGGCCACGCCGGCGCCCGCGCCGACGCCGAGCATGCTGATGCTGGAGCCGGTGGGCGAGTTGCCGGCGAAGTGGGCGAACTTCGCGTACTTGCCGGGGTCCTGGATGGCGATGGAGACGAACGGGGCCACCATCAGGACCAGCCAGACGGGCTGGGTCCACACCTGCATCTTCGACATCGCTGTCATTCCGTAGATCACCATCGGCAGGATGACCAGCGAACAGAGGAGGTAGCCGAGCGCCAGCGGTATGTGCAGGCCCACATCCAGTGCCTGCGCCATGATCGAGCCCTCGAGCGCGAAGAAGATGAAGGTGAAGCTTGCGTAGATGACCGACGTGAGCGTCGACCCCAGATACCCGAAGCCCGCGCCTCGGGTCAGCAGGTCCATGTCGATGGAGTACTTGGCCGAGTAGTACGAGATCGGGATGCCGGTCAGGAAGATGACCACCGCGGCGGCCAGGATGGCCACCATCGCACTGGAGAAGCCGTTGGAAATGGCGATCGAGCCGCCGATGGCGAAGTCCGCCAGATAGGCGATGCCGCCAAGGGCGGTGGTCGCCACCACATACGGCGACCAGCGGCGGAAGGACTTCGGGGCGTAGCGCAGCGAGTAGTCCTCCAACGTGTCGTTCTGCGTCCAGCGGTTGTACTTCCGGCCTGTCGTACCCGAGTTCCCGGCGTCGACGTCCGTCGCCCCTGCGGGGGCTGTCTGTTCGTTGGAGACTGTCTCCGTCACGGCACTTCCCTCTTCCGCGCACCAGGTCACATCCCGGAGAGCCCCGGGTGTCACGGAACGTTCCCGCCGTCTTGTTTCCTCGAAATTTCCCGTCCTTTAAATTCGAGAGGCTTTATCTTACCTTTATTCGACGCGCGTAGATATCAAACGCCAAAGCGTGCGTGTTGCAAATGCTGTGTTATTTGGGATGCGCCCGCGGTGAACTGGTTCTCGGGTTTTCGTAAGCCCGCCCGTTATTCGCGGCGAGGCGGTCAATTCCGTATGCGCGTGGATGTGCTGGACATGATCGGCGGTCCGGGGCCGGCTGCCCGCCTCGTGGTCACCTTCGGGGTGTGGGGGGCCCGTCGAGGGTGCGACGGGGTTCGCCCGGCCTGGGCGGAGACTCCCTTCGAGGTCAATGCTTCCCGTAGAAACTATTTCCGCGAGGGGGTAATGTCAACGGCACGTCGAGCAGCGGACCGGGAGGTGTCCGCACAGTCGACCGACCGGAAGGACCCCGGTAATGCCGCCCGAATCGTCACAGGATCTCGCGCACCTGCTCAGTCACGCCGAGCGGCGCCTCGTCGAGCGTCTCTCCGCCGCGCTGACGGAGGAAGGCTGCTCGGTGGAGCAGTGGCGTGTCCTGTCGATCGCCGCCGACGGCGAGGGCCATCCGATGACCGAGATCGCCGAGTACGCGCTCATGCCCGCGCCCAGCCTGACCAAGCTCGTCGACCGAATGGTCGCCGACAATCTCGTCTACCGTCGTCCGATCCCGACGACCGTCGCCGGGTGCTGCTCCACCTCTCCGACCGGGGCCGCGTCCTCCACCAGCGCGCCGCACACCGTGTCCAGGCCGAGCAGACCCGCCTTCTGGAGGCCATCGACGACCATGGCGAACTCGCCACGGCGCTCTCCTTCCTCACCGCCGCTCTGGGCGGGAAGCCCTCGATCAGGGCAGGCAGGAAGGCTGAGCGGGCGTCGTCGGCGTGAGAGGGCACACAGGCCCCCCGGGCCGCACCGCCCGTGGCGGACGCTTCAGACGACGAGTACCAGCTTGTGCTTGTTCCTCTCCATACCCATCACGATCGAGCCACGCCATGGCTCCAACCAGACGTGCTCAGGCCGGCCCATTGGTCCTAGAGGCCTGTTCGGCAGGCGCCTAGCGGTTCCGGAGCCCTGCCGCCTCCCGCGCCAGCGCCTCGACCCGCGCCCAGTCCCGCGCCTGGATCGCGTCCTGGGGAAGCATCCACGTCCCGCCCACACAGCCGACGTTGGGCAGGGCCAGGTACTCGGGCGCGTTCCCCGGCCCGACCCCGCCCGTGGGGCAGAACCGCGCCTGCGGCAACGGCCCCGCCAGCGACCTCAGATACGCGGTACCGCCCGCCGCCTCCGCCGGGAAGAACTTCATCTCCCGCACCCCGCGCTCCAGCAGCGCCACGACCTCGGACGTCGTGGACACCCCCGGCAGGAACGGCACCCCCGACTCCCGCATCGCGTCCAGCAGTACGTCCGTCCAGCCCGGGCTGACCAGAAAGCGCGCGCCGGCCGCCACCGACTCCGTGACCTGACTCGGCGTGATCACCGTGCCCGTGCCGACGACGGCGTCCGGCACCTGCCCGGCGATCGCCCGGACCGCGTCGAGTGCGGCGGGCGTCCGCAGCGTCACCTCGATCGCGGGCAGCCCGCCTGCGACCAGCGCACGGGCGATGGGTACGGCGTCGGCGGCGTCCTCGATGACGACCACGGGCATGACGGGGGCGAGGTCCAGAAGGGATGCGGCCATGACGTCATCCTGCCGAGGAGATGCGCACTGCGCAAAGGGTGTTGCACAGGCTGCAATGAGCCTCAGTGGATCTCGTCCACCAGCACGTCCAACGACCATGCCTGCCCCGCCTTCGCGGGCGCCCGCGCCTCCACGACGTACCCGAGATCCCGCAGCGCCTCCACCAGCTCGGCAGGGCCCTTCGGCGCGATACCGGCAGACAGCAGACTGCGGACGATCTTCCCCTTGGTCGCCTTGTTGAAGTGGCTGACGACCTTCCGGGTCGGCGCGTGCAGCACCCGTACCGTCGCCGTCCGCCCGGCGACCTCGCCCTTCGGCTTCCACGCCGACGCGTACGCCGACGACCGCAGGTCCAGCACCAGCCCGTCCCCGGCCGCCTCGGGCAGCGCCGCCGCCATCGGCGCACGCCAGTACCCGCTCAGCGCGCCGAGCCCGGGCAGCCGCACACCCATCGAGCAGCGGTATGAGGGGATCCGGTCGGTGACCCGGACCGCGCCCCACAGCCCCGAGAACACCAGCAGGGATCGGCCCGCGCGCCGCTTCGCCGCCGTCTCCAGGGAAGCCAGGTCGAGGGCGTCGTACAGCACCCCCGTGTAGATCTCCCCGGCCGGCCGTGCGCCCGCCGTGCGCAGCTCCGTGTTCTTCGCGATCTCGCCGCGCAGCCCCTCGCTCAGCCCCAGCACCTCGCACGCCTTGTCCTCATCGGCGACGCACAGCTCCACCAGCTCGTCGAGCACGGCCGCACGGGCCTCCGCGAGCTGCGGCAGCGACAGCGACTCCGGCTTCAGCGGGGCGCCGCGACCGGAGGACGCCTTGCCTTCGGAGGGCGGCAGCAGGACAAGCACGGGATCGATCTCCTTCGGTTGAGCTCCGCAACAGCGTACGGCGTGCCACCTGTGCTCCCCGGCCCGTGGGTCTGTCGCGGCGTGACGACCGACGCCCGCTTGGGGCGGGACTCCGCGAGGAGGTCCCGCCCCGTCTTCAACGGGTCACGCGGCTGTGTGGCGTACGACCGTGGGCCATGCCCCGATGGGCCGTGCGGCAATGTGCCCATGTCCCAATGGGCCGTGCGACCGAGCTCAGAAGCGGTCCGGGGCGCGCTGCGGGAGCGGAGACCCGGGGAGCGCGTCCCGCCTCTGGTTCTTCCGTGCCTCCGCGTTCGAGGCAGGCGTCGCCTCGCAGGTCACGTCCTTCGCGGGAAGCCTGCCGGTGAGCAGGTAGTCGTTGACCGTTCCGTCGGTGCACGCGTTGCCGTTCGGGTAGACGCCATGGCCCTCCCCGCCGAGGACGGTGACCATCGTCGAGCCCTTCAGGTCGGCGTGCAGGGCCTGACCGCTGGGCAGCGGGGTCTGCGAGTCCCACTCGTTCTGGACGACCAGGGAGCCGACCGTGTTGTGCACCGTGGTCGCCGGTTCCAGGGACCTGTCCCAGAACGCACAGGGCTTGATGCTGGACGCGAAGTCACCGAAGAGCGGGTAACGGCCCTTGTCCTCGATGGCGTCCCGCCGGTAGCTCTCGGGATCGCGGGACCACGCGGCCGAGTTGTCGCCGCACACCACGGCCCAGAAACTCGCCGTCATGTTGTCGGACGGCACCTCGGCGGCGTCGTCGTCGGCGCCCGCCGTCCCGGACCCGGCCTTCCCGGCCTTCCCGGTCTTCGGCGTCCCGGTCCCCGCGGATCCGGCGAACGCCGTGAGCTTCTTCACGGAGGTGGGCTCGCCCGCTGCGGCCTTCTTCAGCTCCACGATCGCCTCGGTGGCGTACTGCGGGGTGAAGACCGCCTGGCGCATTCCGCTCCGGATGTCATCACCGGTGGTCGGCTGCCCCTCGACCTCGATGGGCGACTCGTCGGCCTGCGCGACCAGGCCCCAGAAGGTCCGGTCGACCTCCTTCGGGTTCTCACCGAGGCCGTACTGCTCCGAACGCCCGGCGGCCCACTCGGTCCACCGGTCGAACGCGGGCTCGGCACCCTCCGCCCACCACTGGATCATGCCTCGCCAGGCGCGCGCCGGATCGACCGCGCTGTCCAGCACGAACCGGTCGGCCCGGCCCGGGAAGAGCTGGGTGTAGACGGCGCCCAGGTAGGTGCCGTACGAGACCCCCATGTACGAGATCTTCTTCTCACCGAGGATCGCCCGCAGCAGATCCATGTCGCGTGCGGTGTTGCGCGTGGTGATGTGCGCGAGCGTGTCGCCCGCCTTCTCCCTGCACTTGTTCGCGACATCCCGCGCCCAGGCGACGTCCTTGTCGAACGTCTCCTCCTTGTACGGCCGCAGCCAGTTCTCCTCCTCCGGCTCCATACCGCAGGAAACCGGGCTGCTGCGTCCCACGCCGCGCGGGTCGAAGCCGATGAGGTCGTACTTCTGCCGTGCCGACTCGGGGAGACGCTCCTGCATGCTCAGCGGCATGTAGAGCCCCGGACCCCCCGGGCCGCCGGGGTTGGAGAACAGGACGCCGTGCCGTTTGCCGGGCGCCGTGCTCTTGATCCGGGATATGGCCAGGTCGAGCCGCTTGCCGCCGGGAACCCGGTAGTCCAGCGGCACCTTGATCGTCGCGCACTCGATCTCCGCCGGAGTGTCGGCTCCGCACCCCTTCCACTGCGGCTTCTGCTTCGCATACCGGTTCAGCCCGCCCTCGACTGTGGACGAGGCGGCGGCGGACGAGGCGGCGGTTGGCGGGGTGGCGGCCGGCGCGGCGGTGGCCGTCGAGGTGGCGAGTGCGGGAGCCAGCGTTGCCGTGACACTCACGGCTAACAGGGGCGCGAGACGTCGTCTGCGCACGATATCGATCCTTCCGGTCACATGTTCGGACAGGAAAGATCATTCAGGGACCGGCCAGGCCCGCGGATCCCTCTCCGGGCTGCACCTTGCTCCACCCTTGGAATGACACAACAGCCTTGCGTGCTACCCGAGTTGTAGGGGACGGGGCGCCCCCGGCGACGGGGCGGTACCGGTCTCGGTGACGCGCGGATCCGCCTCATCCGCCTCCGCGACGGTACGGACACTCGCCTCAGCGCCGATCGGCACCTTCCTCAGCCACAGGACGAACCGGGTCCCGTCCATCTAACTCGGAGGCACCCCACCACCCAGCTCACCTGCACCTATCACGCACCGTGGCTTTCCTCCGAGCTGATCCGCCGGACAGGCCCTACGCTCGCTGTATGCCTCGCCGCCACATCCGCGTGACCGGCGCACCCGAAGCCCCACTCCGGGCCGCCCTCACCGCACTGCGCGCCGAACTCGCGGTGCCCGAGGGTTTCCCGCCGGAAGCGCTCGCCGAGGCCGAACGCGCGGCGAGGGCGCCCTTGCTCCCCGCCGAGGACGCCACCGACATCCCGTTCCTCACCATCGACCCACCGGCCTCCGTCGACCTGGACCAGGCGCTGCACCTGTCCCGTCGCGGCACCGGCTACCGCGTCCGGTACGCCATCGCCGACGTCGCCGCGTTCGTCGTCCCGGGTACGGCCCTGGACGCGCAGACGCACCGGCGCGCGACCACCCTCTACTTCCCCGACGGGAAGGTCCCGCTGCACCCCGCCGTCCTGAGCGAGGGTGCCGCCAGCCTGCTCCCGGACCAGGTCCGCCCGGCCGCGCTGTGGACCCTCGACCTGGACGCGGACGGCCGTACCGTCGCCGTCGACGTCCACCGGGCCCTCGTCCGCAGCCGGGCCAGGCTCGACTACGCGGGCGTACAGCAGGCGATCGACTCCCGCACCGCCGAGGAACCACTCGCGTTGCTGGAGGTGATCGGGCGGCTGCGGGAGGCTCTGGAGATCGAGCGCGGCGGCATCTCGCTCAACGTGCCCGAGCAGGAGATCGTCGAACGGGACCACACCTACGAGCTGACGTACCGGGCCCCGCTCCCCGCCGAAGCCTGGAACGCGCAGCTCTCCCTGCTCACCGGCATGGCCGCGGCGGACCTGATGATCGCGCACGGCACCGGCGTCCTCCGCACTCTCCCGGCCGCCCCCGACGGCGCCGTCGGCCGACTGCGCCGTACCGCCCACGCCCTGCACATCGACTGGCCGCACCACCTCTCCTACGACCGCCTCATCCGCTCCCTCGACCCGCACGACCCCCGTCACGCGGCCTTCCTCCAGGAGTGCACGACCCTCCTGCGCGGCGCCGGATACACGGTCTTCCGCGACGGCAGCCTCCCGCCCATCACCACCCACGCCGCCGTCGCCGCGCCCTACGCGCACTGCACCGCCCCGCTGCGCCGCCTCGTCGACCGGTACACCTCCGAGATCTGCCTCGCCGCCGTCGCAGGCCAGGACCCACCCGACTGGGTGCTCACCTCGCTCGACGCACTGCGCGGCGAGATGGCGGACGGCGGCCGCCGCGCGGGCGCCGTCGAACGGGGCTGCGTCGACATCGTCGAGGCCCTGCTGCTCAAGGACCGGGTGGGGGAGGTGTTCGACGGCTGGGTGGTGGACGTGGAGGAACGCCAACCCGCCCTCGGAACCGTCCAGTTGGAGTCCCCGGCGATCATCGGCCGCATCGAGGCCGACGGATCCCCGCTGCCGCTGGGGGAGCGCTTGCGGGTACGGCTCACCCGGGCCGATCCGGCAGCGGCGACCGTACGCTTTGCCCCGGCCTGATGGCCTGCCTGATGGCTGGCCTGAGGGCCTGTACGAGTGCGTCGGCGTCGTCGGCGTGGAAGCGCACCAGGCTGACCTCCCGTCGTCGACCGAGAAACGTCAAGTGGTGGACAGGCTCGGTGAGTTCGAGGGTGACGGAGGTCTGCGCCCCCATGTCCACGTCGAGTTCACCGTCAGCCCGCTCCCGCACACACCTCAACTCGTGGCGCACGGAGGCGACCCGCTCCAGCGGTATGCGCAGGTCGACGTGGACGGCCCGGCGGATCCGGAGTGAGCCGGTGTCCAGCACATGCGGCCGGACCACGTTCGCCGCATGCAACGCGACGACGAACAGGACGGCGTAGACGTCCAGGACGAACACCACCCCGTGCGCGACCGGAAAGCCCCGCAGCAGCACCGACATCGTCACCGTCTCGACCACACACACGAACGCGAGCCCGAACATCACCGCACCCTGCCCGCGCGCATACCCGAAGGCCCGCCCACCGCCGGTGCCGTGCCTCCTCCTCGCCACCCACAGCGCGAGACTCACGAACATCCGCAGCTCATGCCGGACCAGAACGCGGGCAGTCCTCATGACCGTCCCTCCGTGATGATCCTCAGCGTCCGCCGGACGGCCTCCGCCTGCGCGGGCGCGAAGTCGGCGTACATGGCGCGCAGGAAGCTGTGTTCGTCGTCGATGCCGGCCTCACCCATTTCGCCCCCCAATTCGCCCGCCGGAAGCAGCTCACCGGGCAGACAGTCGGCGAGGGCCCGAGCGGCCTCGTCCACCCGCGGGTCGGCCGGGTCGGCGTCGGCGAGGGCGTCGAGCAGCGCGTAGGCGGCCCGGGCCCGCTCCGCCCCGTCCGACGTGTCGAAGACGCTGCTCACGAGCCCGACCAGTTCATGGCGGGTCTCCGGACTGGCCGCGGTGTCGAACAACGCGAGGATCTCGCGGTCCTTGGCGGCCATGGGGGAGTCGGAGACGGGCCCCACCTCGCTGAACAGCGCCGCGAGCTCGGGCGACACGGGCCCTTCGGCAGGCAGCGAGCCCTGCTGGATGAGACCGCGCAGCCGGGCCCGCCGCTCCCGGATCGCCGCTTCCTGCCGAGCCAGATCCTCTTCGAGCTCGGTGAGCACCTCCACGAGATCCTTCCCCGCGTCCTCCGCGAGCACGTCCCGCACCTCCGCCAGCCCCAGCCCCAACTCGGTCAGCCGCCGGATCCGGGCCAGCGCGACGGCATGCCGGAGCGTGTAATCGCGATAGCCGTTGCCGAGCCGCTCGGGCTCGGGCAGCAGCCCCTGATGGTGGTAATGCCGGACGGTCCGCGTGGTGACGCCGACGGCCTCGGCGAGTTCTCCGATCCGCATGGGACCAGTACAAACGTTGACGCTGCGGCAGGGTCAAGGACGCGGGCCGGCACCCTCCCGGACCTCTTCGCCTTCGACCTGGACACGTCGGACTTTCTCTGAGCCCTCCGGCGTTGCATCCTCAAGACGACGAGCAGGAGGTGGCGCATGGAGCAGGCACGGTGGACCAGGGCACGTCTCGGCCGCTGCGGCCCCCCGCTCGACCTGCTCACCGCACGCTTCGACCGGCACGCCTACGCCTCACACGCGCACGAGCAGTTCAGCATCGGCATCTGCGTGGGCGGCGCCGAGGTCATCGACTACCGGGGCGGCCACCTGCGGCCAGGCCCGGGCTCCATCGTCGTACTCGACCCCGGCGAGATGCACACTGGCCGCCCCGCCGCCTCCGACGGCTACGCGTACCGGGCCCTGTACCCCGACCCCTCCCTGCTCACCGACGGCACCCTCGGCGGCGTGCCGTACTTCCGCGAGCCCCTCCTCGACGACCCCGAACTGGCCGCCGCCCTCAGCCGCGCCCACCGCGCACTCAGCGACTGCCCAGACCCGCTGGAGACGGAGTCCCGCCTCCCCTGGCTGCTCACGGCCCTGGCCCGCCGCCACTCCACGTCCCGCCCATCCGCCGACACGCTCCCCGGCGCCGCCCACATCGCCCACGCCGTACGCGACCGCCTCGCCGACGAACTCCTGGATCCCCCCACCCTCGCCCTGCTCGCCGCCGAGCAGGGCCTGTCCCGCTACCAACTCCTCCGAGCCTTCCGTACGACGATGGGGATCCCCCCGTACGCCTGGCTGGCGCAGCACCGGGTGCACCGGGCGCGCGGCCTGCTGGAGTCGGGACTGCGACCGGCGGAGACGGCGGCCCTAGTGGGCTTCGCGGACCAGGCGCACCTCACCCGCTGGTTCCGCCGGGTCCTCGGGGTCACCCCGGCGGTGTACCGCAACAGCGTTCAAGACGACCGCCGCTGACACGATGACCATGGCCGCATGACTGCACGTGGCTGGTTTCTGTTCTCCCTCATGGGAGTGGTCTGGGGCATCCCCTACCTGATGATCAAAGTGGCGGTTGACGCCCCGCTCTCCCCGTCCGTGGTGGTGTTCACCCGCTGCGCCCTGGGCGCCACCCTCCTCCTCCCCTTCGCGATACGCGGCGGCGGCCTGATCCGGACCGTCCGCACCCACTGGCTGCCCATGCTGGCCTTCGCGTGCATCGAGATCATCGGGCCCTGGTTCACCCTCACCGACGCCGAACGCCACCTGTCCAGCTCGACCGCCGGCCTGCTGATCGCGGGCGTCCCGATCGTCGGCGTACTCCTGGCCCGCTTCTTCGGCGACACGGAACGCCTGGGCCTACGGCGGTTGACGGGCCTCGCCCTGGGCCTGGCGGGCGTCGGCGTCCTCACCGTGCCGCACCTGACCGGGGGCGACGCCCGTTCCCTCGCGGAAGTGTTCTTGACGGTGCTGGGCTACGCGACGGCCCCGTTGATCGCCACCCGCTGGCTGAAAGACGTCCCGACGCTCCAGCTGACGGCCCCCTGCCTGGCCCTGGCAGCCCTGGTCTACGCCCCGGCGGCGGCAGTCACCCGGCCGAGCGAGATGCCCTCGACGCCGGTTCTCACCGCCCTCCTCGGACTGGGCGTGATCTGCACGGCGCTGGCCTTCGTAGGCTTCCTGGAACTGATCAGGGAGGTCGGCCCGACCCGGGCGACAGTCTTCACGTACGTCAACCCGGCGGTCGCGGTGGCGGCGGGAGCCCTGTTCCTGGACGAGCCGTTCACGGCAGGCATCGCGATCGCCTTCACTCTCATCCTGGCGGGCTCGATCCTCGCGACAGCCGCCGGGCCTGACGGCCCTGGCACTCCGGATGGTCCTGGCGGTCCGGCCGTAGGCACACGCCGGGTAGCATGGTCGACACGGCAGACGAGCCGGGCGGACGGCCGCGTGGAGTGCCCCTAGCGGGACACTTCCCGAGGAACGTCCGGGCTCCACAGGGCAGGGTGATGGCTAACGGCCACCCGGGGTGACCCGCGGGACAGTGCCACAGAAAACAGACCGCCGGGGACTTCGGCCCCCGGTAAGGGTGAAACGGTGGTGTAAGAGACCACCAGTGCCCAGGGCGACCTGGGCAGCTAGGTAAACCCCACCCGGAGCAAGGTCAAAAGGAAGTACCTGTAGGGATACGAGGTGCTTCTGCGAGGACGTTCGAGGGCTGCCCGCCCGAGTCCTCGGGTAGACCGCACGAGGCCGGCGGTAACGCCGACCCTAGATGGATGGCCGTCTCCCCGGCCGCCGCGAGGCAGCCGGGCGACAGAACCCGGCGTACAGCCCGACTCGTCTGCCAACAGGGCTCTGACCTGGTCTTACGACCTGGGCGGGGCCCTTCGTCGTGTTCGGGCGCTTCCCGCTTCCACCTGCGAGTTCCCTGGAGTTCGCGCAAGTGCGCACGCGTTGTGCACGAGGTCCTTCCTCGCGGGTGTGGGTGAACAGGTGGGTGCTCTTGGGGAAGTACTGTCGCAGCCAGCCGTCCGTGTTGTCGTTGGAGCCGGGTCGCCAGGGGCCAGCCGGGTCGCAGAAGTAGACCGGGCCATTGGTATCGACGGTGAACCCATAGCGGGCGGCCATCTTGGAGCACTGATCTCGCGTCAGAGACCGCTTCAAGGGCGGCGGCAGGGCTTGCACGGTTGTCTGGAGGCCGTCGCGGACGCTGACGGCTGTGTGGTCGGCGGGCAGATGGATGAGCATGCCGAAACGGGTGGTGCGTTCGACCCTGTATTCCGATGGCTGAGCCGTTCTCCTTGCCGACGATCAGGTCGTCCTCCCAGTGGCCGGGAGCGGCCCGGTCAGCGGCATGCGCCAGAAGCTTGCTGATCATGACCATGAGCTGCGAGAAGTGCTTCTGGCGACGGAGTCGCTGCTGAGTCTGGCGTTGGGGTCTGCGAAGAGCCGGTCGTCGCCGGCGAAGGCGTGCACCTCGTCTGCCAGGACAGCCCTATCACTGCCCAGCAGGTGGGCCTGGTCCGTCTTCGGGGTCCGAGCCGCTGGGCGTGTGTGGACGCGGGGCGCCATTTTGTTGAGCAGCATGCCTTGAGCGGGTACAGGGTGAGCACTGAGCTGTCATCCCGTCCTGTGTCTGATTTGTTCTGCCAACTCGCTAACCTCTGGCTTTAGTTGTATGAAAATCTGACTGCCATGTGGCATGGTCATGGGCTCAGTCGATCGTTTGGGATCGGCGCAGAGGTAGGCGGTCGCGGAGGAAGGCACTTGGCAAGGCACGAGGACAGCCGCAAGGGCGACGATCCTGCTCCCCCCCACGGTCCCTCGCGGACATCCTCGTTCGTGATGGTCCACGTTGGTCAATCGCCCGGAACCCAGCGCAATCTGCAGTACGGGATCGAAACTCGGTCGTGGGGGTTCCCTGTATGGAGGCCCGAGTACCGGTCCGCGCGCCCGCGCTTCGCCGTGCTGGCCACGGGAGTGGGTCCGCGCGTACAACTCGACGTATGGAGTACCAAGAAGATCACTCTGTACCTGTTCGAAGTACGTGAGAACTTCTACGAGGCAGAGGCACCTCACTGGCCGGACGAGGAAGCCGAGAACGCCATCAAGTACCCGGTGCGCTTCGGCATCGAGCCGTTGGCTGTACTCCACGACGTCCGTCTCGATGCGGACGGGCCGCTTGGAATGGCCGCCAGTGACGCCATACGTGTTTCGGGGACTCAACGAGGCATAGGAGTGGTCGTCGACATGGATCCGCAGCCGTTGCTCGATGCGGCCGAGATTCCAGCGAACTGGTCGGAAGAGCAGACGGTGGCTCTAAACCGCACGCCCGGCTTCAGCGCGGAGCAGGTGAAGCCGCCCAAGCCACCGAAGCGGCCCTCCAATGGAGGGGGCTTCGTCTCCGACCCCAAGAAGCGCAAGGCCATCGAACTGCACGCGGAGGACATGGCAGTCGCTCACTACGAAGGGGAGGGCTGGACGGTCGAACGCCTTGGCAAGCCGTACGACCTCCACTGCACCCGTGACAGGGAAGAGCGTCGCGTAGAGGTGAAGGGCACAACGGGAGCGGCCACGAGCGTCGACCTGACGATCAACGAGGTCGAGCATGCCCGGGACCCGCAGAACACCGTGGACCTATTTGTGGTCAGTGATATCAAGGTGGACTTGCTGACCGACACCTACACAGCGAGTGGCGGCAGGGTGTCGCACCTCCATGATTGGACGCCAGCTGAGGAGGACCTGAGGCCCAGGAGCTTCGAGTACCGCCTACCGCTCGCCTGACTGCCCAGATGCACCTTCAGGGGTTCCGGGAGCAAGCCCCCGCTACCCCCCTTGCCTTCGAGTCCACCGCCCTTACGGAGATCTTCCGTGCCTCTTCTTCGCATGTCCGCACGCGCACTGTTCGATCAGTGCAGTGACGGAGCCCTCTCTGAGCGGCTCGCCCAGAAGTACCGCTCTGTGCTCTTCCAGAGCCCGTCGCCCAGTGAATGCCGCTCGTGGGAGAACAGCATCCCGGCCCTGGCGGAGGTTCTGTGCGATGCAGGGCTTGATGACATCGAGGTGCTGATAGAGCACCGATTACCCCTCACAAGCCTTCGCGCGGACATCATTCTTGCTGGCTCCCACCCCGCGACGGGCAGGCCGTCCTACGTCATCGTCGAACTCAAGCAATGGAGCGAAGCGCGCCTCGTTCCTGGCACTGACAATTTATGTCTAGTAGCGAGAATGGGCAATCGACCGGCTCTGCACCCCGTGGCCCAGGTGCGCCGCTACTGCGACTACCTGCATGATTTCACCAATGTGCTGAATGATCAGGAGGACGCCGTCGCGGGCGTGGCCTACCTGCACTACGCAGCCGATCAAAATGTCAGTGAACTGTTAAGATTACCTGACGCGAAGGCGCAACTCTTCACGGATACATCCCGCGGAGAATTTATTAAGTATCTACGGACCCGTCTTTCTGCCTTGGACGGCTCAGTAGAGGCTGATTATCTCTTGGATAGCCCCCGTGCTCCCGGTCGTCAACTAATGCGTGCCGCTGCTGCCGAGATAATCGACGGCGGTGAGTTCCTCCTGATGGACGAGCAAGAAGTGGCGGCGCGTTTGGTGAAGCGGGCGGCGGACCTGTCGCGACAGTCGGACCAAAAAGAAGCCATAGTGATATCCGGGGGTCCTGGTTCGGGTAAGAGCATTATTGCGCTGCACTTGATGGGACACCTCGGGAGAAACGGGCGAAGCGTTGTCCACGCCACCGGGTCCAAGTCCTTCACCACCACTCTTCGGCATGTCGTCGGCACTAAGAACGGCCGAATCCCAAAGCTTTTCCGGTATTTCTTCGACTTCACAAGTGCTGAACGAAACGGGCTGGACGTCTTGATCTGTGATGAAGCCCATCGCATTCGCCAGTGGTCGTCGAGGCAGGGTGCGTACGCCGGGCATCGGAGCGGTCGAAGCCAAGTGGAGGAACTCATCGACGCAGCCAGGGTCCCCGTCTTCCTGATCGACGAGCATCAGGTCGTGAGGCCCGGGGAAATGGGAAGTGTCGAGACCATCGACGAGGCTGCTCACGCGCGCGGGTGCATTGTTCGCCATGTCGATCTCAACAGCCAGTTCCGGTGCGGCGGGAGCCGTGCCTACGAACATTGGGTCCTCCGTCTCCTCGGCCTTGAGCCCGGTGGTCCGATTCAGTGGCAGCCCGAGGAAGATTTCGAGTTGCTCGTCGCCGAATCGCCCCAAGGTATGGAGAGCCACCTACGCGGCCGACAGGAATCGGGCTACACCTCTCGCATGACGGCAGGATTCTGCTGGCGGTGGAGCGATCCGCGGATTGACGGCAGCCTCGTCGATGACGTGGCTATTGGGGAATGGCGCAGGCCCTGGAACCTCAGAGGTGAGCAACCTGTAGGAGGGACACCCGTTTCTTCGCTGTGGGCCACTGATCCGTCAGGCTTCGGGCAGATCGGGTGCATTTACACGGCCCAAGGATTCGAGTACGCCTGGAACGGAATGATCTTCGGTCCCGACTTGGTGTGGCGGGGAAATGAGTGGCGTGCTGTTCCTGGAGAGAGCAAGGACCACGCCGTGAAAAAGGCGGAGCCAGGAGCCTTCGGTCGCCTTATTCGAAATACCTACAAAGTGCTACTCACGCGGGGGATGGTCGGTACCGTACTCTACTCAACCGATCCCGAGACTCAGGCCATGCTGGCTAGCCTGGTCCCGACTGGGATAAAGCAGGCCCCATGAGTGGGTGACCTTCGCCTTCCCATTGGTTCGCCGGTGCCCCCAAGGAGCCGGGCATCGCCTACCTGCGCGGTCCAGTACGCGGCAAGCGTGAGGGTTTCTGCCGTTGAGGACAAACGGTTCACGGCGAGCGTTTTCAGTGTTGCCTCTCCAGGGTGAGGACGGTCATGCCGTTGGGGCCGATGCGGGATCTGCGGAAGATCTGCCAGGACTTCAGTCGTGCCATGCCGCGTTCGACGGGCGCTCGTGCCTGGGTGACGGCGCGGTTGAGGGTGCGCTGGGTGGGGGCGAGTTCACTGCCGGGTGGGCGTCTGAGGCCGGTGGTGACCCGGGGGCCGGCGCGCGTGTGGGCACGGTCAGCGAGGATCGGGACGCCTTGCCGCTCGCAGACCGGACGATCTTGCCTCCGGGGCAAGCATCCGGGCCGTCTCCTCGTTCCCCCAGGCCGTAGACCCAAGGCCTTCTTCATGTCCTTCTGGAAACCCCGGACGTCGCGTCGAGACCGTCGGGGTCTCGTCAACGCGTGCCGTTCGAGCCCCCTCCTGGCGCTACCTTGGACTAATAGCGCTCCTCATCGTTACGGGCCCTCGGTCTCCTGCGGGTCACACAGCGCGAGCCATCGGAGTGCCCTCACGTGGCTCGTACTCATCCTCGACCTCGACCATCCGCCACGCAGGGTGGAAGTCGCGATGGCCGTCGTACGCCGCAACGAGTGCGTGGATCACAGGGCTACGGAAGTCCCGCGAGAGTCCGGCGTACAACTTCCTGGCCGCCCTCTTCCAGAGGACGCGCTCCTCGTTGTCCTCCACCCTCCGCGGAAACTCCTCCACCCAGTCCATGAGTCGGCGCTTCGCCTCGACGTCGGCGAGGACCCGGGCCTGCAACTTTGCCACATCCTGGTTCTTGCCGGGCTTCAGTGCGCGAGCGGCAGTTTCGTCCTCGTGAAGACGGGCCCAGAGGAACTGCATCATGGCCGCAAATTCGTCGTCTCTCATCGCATTACCCCCGTAGTCGACGTTGAGAGGCAATCATCCACCAGACCGGTCAGTCCGTGAGCTTTTTCAGCGTGGGCCACTGGTGACGCAGGTGAGGTGGTATAGGGGTCACAACGTACGAGGGTCCTGTGCCGTTGTGGGAGGTGTTCGAAGCCTCAACCCATCGGCGCAGGAGCCTCGTTGGTTCCCTACGGCCTGGTTGAGTGGGTCACGAGCTCCTCGTCACCCGCCGCACCAGCGTGCGTTCGTCGCTCTCGTGTACCTGCGCCGTCATGACACTCTCTCCCGCATCGCGGCAGGCTTCGGTATATCCGTCAGTACCGCGCACGCCTACGTCACGGCCGTCGTCGAACTGCTTGCCGACCGGGCTCCGGGTCTGCTGAAGGTACTGCGTGAGCGGGATCCGGACTTCGTCCTGCTGGACGGGACCCTCGCCGAGTGTGACCGTGCCGGAAACAGCCGGGGTGGCTACTCGGCGAAGCACCGTCGGCACGGCGTGAACGTGCAGGTCGTCAGCGATCCCGCCGGTGAGATGCTGTGGATCTCACCCGCACTACCGGGCCGCACCCACGATCTGCGCGCAGCCTGCAGCCACCGCATCGTCCGGATCTGCCAGCGACAGGGCGTCCCTATCCTCGCTGACCGTGCCTATACGGGCGCCGGCCCCCGGGGCACCACCGGCCTGAACGCCCACCCGGCGGTGAACTCACCCGACCCAGCGCACCCTCAACCGCGCCCTGCAGATCGCCGTCTGCTGATCTCCGCTGTCCCCTTCCCAACAGCCTGTGCCACATATGCGGAAAGCCTGAATTGGAACACTCTGCCCGCGCGTAGGAGAGCTGCAGCATCCGTATCGCACGGCGAAGGGCAAGTGGACGGGGCCGGGGCGTGGTGTCGGACTGGCGGCGGCGGAGCTGTTCCGAGCCGGTTCCCCTGCCGATGGCCGTCACTCCCGCCCAACAGCATCCCACCGCCCTCGCCGTGACAGAGCCGTGAAACAAACACGGATCCGGCCTGTCGGTGGGGCACGGTAAGGTCGGCCAGGGGATTTCGCCGTGAACAAGGCGAGAAGCGGACAGCGGAGGTCGGACGGTGACGGAAGCAGGATCGCGTCCGGTGCCCAAGCCCGGACCGCCGCGTCCGGCGCAGCAGTGGTTCCAGGATCGGCCATCCCCGTACCCCTGGGAGCAGGACGCTCTCGACCATGTACGGCGTCTGATGCCGGCCGCCGAGCCTTATCGCGCTTGGGCCACGTTCTCCTTCACCGCGCAGTCGGGCCGTATCAACGAGTGCGACCTGCTGATCGCGGTGCCCGCCGGCTTGTACCTGGTCGAGATCAAGAGCCACCCAGGGCGGCTGGAGAACAACGGATCCACCTGGAACTTCCGAGGTTCCGATCGCACCAGGACGATCAACAGCCCCCTCCACTTCAACGACGCCAAGTCGAAGGACCTCAAGAGCAGACTCCTTTGGGCGGCGCGCAAGTTGGGCATCCCCGAGCGCTCCGTGCCACGCGTGGAACCGGCGATCTTCCTCTCGGCTCCGGACCTCGAGAGCCATCTTGACGATGTCCAGAGAGTCAAGGTCTACGGGCGCGACGACCGCCCCACCGGTCTGAAGCGCATCTGGCAGGACTTCCTCGGGCTGCCGCCGGACCGCCCCGACCGTCGCATCACGCCCGACTTCTCCCGGGACACTCTGCCGCGTCTGCTGAAGGCCATTGGCGTGCAGCAGTCCACGGCCCATCTCCGGTTCGGCGATGCCTGGAAACTGCAGCCGCACCCCCTGGACCGCGGGCAGTCCTGGGAGGACCGCCTGGCAACGCGCGACGACGGACTTGTCCAGGAGGAGGGCCGCGTCCGCATTTACCTGGTCGGCCACATGGCCACCGAGGCGGCGAAGAAGTCGACCGATCGCGCGGCGCGCCGGGAGTACCAGGTACTGCAGGGCATCACGCACCGCGGGATCGTCGAGGCCGTCGAGATCCGGGAGCACCAGGGCGGGCCGGCGATCCTCTTCCGTCACAAGCACACGGACCTCCGCCTCGACCAGTATCTAGCCACCTACGGCGGCAAGCTCACCCCCGAGATCCGCCTCGATCTCGTACGGCAGCTCGCCGAAGCGGTCCGTTACGCGCACAATCGCGCCCTCTACCACCGGGCCCTGGCGGCCAGTTCCGTCTACGTCTCCTTCCGCTCCGACGGGACGCGCCCCGAACTGCGCATCACGGACTGGCAGACAGCGGCCCGAGACTTCGACAGCAACGCCACCTTCTTCCGGTCCATCGGCGGCTCAGCGCTCGACGCCGCTCTGATCGAGGACGCGGCCCGCCTCTATCTCGCCCCCGAGACCGACCAGCCGTACGCCGATCCGGCAGACCTGGACATATTCGGGCTCGGTGCGGTCGCGTACCTGATCCTCACCGGTCAGCCTCCCGCCGCGCAGCGCAGTTCCCTCAGCGAGCGCCTGCGCACCGACTCGGGTCTTCATCTGTACGCCGTCGCCGACGGCTTCTCGGACGCGCTCGACGAGCTTGTCTTCAAGGCGACGCGCTCCGACCTCAACGAACGTCTCGGCTCCGCGGAGGAGTTCCTCGACCTGCTGGACAAGGCGGAGCGCGCCAGTGTGCTGCCCGAGGCACCCACGGCCGTCGGTGTCGACCCGCTGGAGGCGCTGCCCGGCCAGTCGCTCGACGTGGAATGGTCCGTGCGCCGCGTCCTCGGCACCGGCGCCACGGCGCGTGCGCTTCTAGTGGAGCGCGCGGTGGAGGACGAGGACGGCCATGTACAGATCGACGAGTGGGTCTTCAAGGTCGCCCTGGACGAGCTGAAAGCAGAACGGCTGCGTGCCGAGGCGGGCGTCCTCAAGGACGTGGGCGGCGGCGCGATCGTGCAGCTGCGGGGCGAGGGGCTGCGCGAGATCGGCGGACGCACCGTCCTGCAGCTCGAGTACGCCGGTGAGCAGTCCCTGGGTGCACGGCTGCGCGGCAAGGGCAAGCTGACCTATCACGAGCTGGAGCGCTTCGGCGACGACCTGTTCAGGGCGCTGGACCAGCTTGCCGCCAACGGCGTCCTGCACCGCGACCTGAAGCCCGACAACTTCGGCATCCACCACAGCAAGGACCGGATCTGGCGTCTGAAGCTGTTCGACTTCTCCCTCGCCGACGCCTCCGAGCGTGACATCAAGGCGGGCACGCGCGGCTACCTCGACCCGTTCCTCGGCTCCCTGCGGCGGCCGTACTACGACGACCACGCCGAACGGTACGCGGCGGCCGTCACCCTGCACGAGATGGCCGGCGGCGAGCGCCCCATGTGGGGTGACGGACAGGTGGACCCGCTCACCAACGAGTCCGCCGAACTGTACGTCGCGTCGGAGCTGTTCGAACCGGCCCTCGGCGACGGCCTCACATCCTTCTTCCGGCGGGCGCTGCACCGCGACACCGAGCACCGCTTCGACACGCTGCGGCAGATGCACGACGAGTGGCGCGAGGTGTTCCGGGCGGCCGACGCGACCAAGCCGGCCACCACCCCTGCCACGGTCGGCACCCAGGCGGAGGACGCAGAGGAGGCCCGCGACGCCGCCGCGGAGGCCGCGGACGCGGAGACTCTGCTGGAGGCCGCGGGCCTGTCACCCCGTGCCGTGTCCGTCGCGCACGGGCTGGGCGCCACCAAGGTGGGGGAGCTGCTCAACGTCCAGCCGTACGCGATCTCGAAGGCGCGGGGCGCCGGTGCGCTCGTACGCAAGGAACTCAACCGGCGCCGCAAGCAGTGGGCGGTCGCGCTGCGGCAGCCCGCCGGGGGCGACGCCCGACCGGCCGTGCCGACGGCGCGCGCGGGCGGCGACTCCGACTCGGACGGACCGCTGGTCCTGTCGATAGACGACATGGCCGCCCGGCTCACCCCTGAGCCCGGGCGCAAGGGTTCCCACCGTGCGTCAGTGGTCCGACTCGCCCTGGGCCTGCCGCCGGAGGAGGGCGGGCTGTCGCCGTTGGGCCCCTGGCCGGTCCAGGCCCGTATCGCCGACCACCTCAAGATCAAGCAGCCGCCGGTCTCCCGTCATCACCGCATCGAGATCAAGCAGTGGGCCGAGGCGGACTGGCTGGGGCGGGTGCGCGAAGAGCTGGTCGAGATCGTGGCGGCGGCGGGGCGGGTCATGACCGGGCAGGAGGCCGCCGCCGAGCTGCGCGTCCGGCACGGCGCGGGCGACGACACGACCGAGCGCACGCTGGCGAGGGCGCTGGCAGTCGTACGGGCCGCAACCGAGGCCGAGTTGTGGGACGGCGAGGGCGCGGAGCAGCACGAGCCGCGCCTGGCCGTGCACCGACGGGGCGACACCGTACTGATCGCGGGGGAGTCGCTGCCCGGAACAGACGACCCCAGTCCCCGTGAACTGGCCGACTACACGGCCGAGTTGGGGACGGAGGCGGAGCGTCTGGCGCGTCAGGAGCCGCTGCCGGGCCGGGCCGCGGTGGTCCGCGACCTGCGTGCGGTGCCCGCCCCGGAGGGCTTCGCCCCGCTCGCGGACACCCGGCTGGTCGCCCTCGCGGCCGCTGTCGCCGTGGGGACAGAGGTCACTCCGCGCCTTGAGCTGTATCCCCGTGACCTCAGCCTGGACCGCGCCCTGCGGATCTCGCAGGCAGGGGCGGGGGTACGACGGGACCGCGGCATCACGGTCGCCGAGCTGCTGGCGCGACTGCGCGCACGCTTCCCGGTGCTCGACGCGCTCTCCGGGGAGCGGGAGCCGACGTACGTAGAGCTGGAGGACCCCCTCAGGGAGGCGCGTTTCGACCTCCGGTACGACACCAAGCTGGAGCGGTTCTTCCCGCCGGCCCTGGAGGCGGTCGGCCAGTGGACGTCGACCGGGACGGGCACCAGCTACCTGCCACCCGGGCACGGCGTCCCGGCGGTCGCGGAGGTGGACGGGGATCCGCATGCCGCCACCCGTGCCCGGCTCGCGTCGTGCGTGCAGCGCGGTGGGTTCCTCGCGCTGACCGTGAAGGGCAGTCGGCTTCCGGGTGCCGCCGACGCGGTGGCCGCGGCGTTTCCCGTCGAACGAGTCGACCTGGGGCGGGAGTTCCTCGCCGAGTTCCGCGCGCTGGCGGCGGAGAAGGGGCAGGACTGGGAGAAGGTCCTGCGCGCCGACGCGGGCTCGGCGCCAGGGCAGATCAAACGGGGCCTGGCTTCGTTCGTCCGTGCGGTGTGGGTGCGCCTGGAGGCCGTCCTGCTGGAGCGGGCCGCGACGCCGCGCACGGTCCTCTTCCTGCACGACGCGGGACTGCTCGCCCGGTACTGGGACGAGGGCGGCCACGACTTCCTGGTCCGGCTCCAGACGGCGGCCCGCCGACCGGCCGACGACCCGCACGGGCTGTGGCTGCTCTGTCCCGTGGACACGCGCACGCAGGTCCCGCACCTGGACGGGCGGACGGTCGAGGTGATCGGCGGGGACGGCGAACGGGCGTACCTCGGCGGCGACTTCCTGGCGGCGGGGGCCGCGGCGGCGTAGGCGCTCCGCTAAATGTGCGGTTCGTTCGTGCGGGCCGGTGGGGGCTGGTCGCGCCCCGCGGCGGAAGCCACAGATTGATGCGGCCCCGCGCCCCTTACGGGGCGCGGTTCCGCACCGGATTTCCCCACGCCGCTCAGAGCCGCACCGCCGCCGTCGACGGCGAGCGCCCGGTCCTGCCGGTCGTCAGTGCGCGCGTCTGGAGACGCCGCCCCTGCGGCCGATACCGAAGGCCAGGCGGTAGACGTCGGGGATGTCTACCGCGTAGTCGCGCAGGTCGGTGGCGCCCGCCGCGCGCCGGGTCATCACGCCGAGCCTCTCCAACTCGTCGATCAGCTCACGGTGGTTGTCGACGTCCTCCGGGCCGCTGCCCTGCGAGCCGTTCGCCAGGATCTCGCGCAGCTTCGCGGAGAGGGAGGCGTCGCGCCAGTGGGCGAGGACCACGGATGGCTGCATCGGCACCTGCGCGCCCCGCAGCTGCTCGACGGCGACCGCCGCCCAGCGGAGGTCCTCCGTGATCTCGTCCACGCGGATCTGGGAAGCGGTGCTCACGGATGCCCGGATGGCGTCGTAGTGGAGGGCGTGCTCGTGTGTGGGGTGCCGGTCCCGGCTGATGGTCGCCGCGGTGGAGACGGCCTGGAGCAGGGTGCGCGGGCTCACCTGGCCCCGGCCGTCCTGAAGGTGGTTGGGAAGCCAGGTGTACGTGTGGCCGCGGCGGTGGCTCGGGCCCATGTACGGGCCGGCCATCGTCACGAACAGATCGTGCTGGCGTTGCGGAGTGGCGATGACGTCGACGGGGGCGATGAACCTGCCTTCGCCCTCCTGGCGCCAACTACCCGTCCAGGCACGGAACTTCTCCGCCTCGGAGCTCGGGTGATTGCCGAGCTGGTGGTAGAGCAGGCCGTACAGGTTCTCCGTGGTCCACGCCAGATCGGTCGCGTTGGCGCCGAGTTTCGACGCGTCGGAGAAGTGCTTGGGGGCGCTCTCGTACATGTCCGGGCGGACGAAGATCTTCGCGCGGATGGCACTGGTGCTCATCCGAAGGTCCAGCGCCACCTCGAAGAGGCCGGTCACCAGCCGGTCGACGACCGGCCGGTCGTTGTGGAGGTGCTCCAGGGCGTCGAAGATCAGCAGGCGGGTGCGGCCGCTCTTGCGGGCCACCTGGTCGATCGTCCACAGGGCGCGTTCGTAGGACTCCATGTGGTCGGCGACCCAGCGGACGCGTTTGTCCCAGCCTTCGATGCGCAGGATCTCCGGTGCCCCGAGTCCTGTCAGAACCACGGCGGACCAGAGGTGCTGGGGCTTGACGCCGTCCTCTACGAGCTTGCTGATGACGTTCTTGCTCGGGTGGTGCAGGCTGGGCTCGCCGCCCCTCGCGTGGCCCGTGGCGACCGTCATCCGGTCCAGCCGGGGCATCATGTACGAGGCCGCCGCGATCTCCCGCATCCGGTCGTCGCTCAGGACCTTGGTCCACACGGTCTTGCCGGAGCCGCGTGCGCCGCGCACCACCGTCACGTCGGGGTCCAGTGCGCGCCGGTGGCTCGACGGGGTGAACAGCCGTGTGACGTCGGGGCTCACCGTGTCGGCGTCGAAGGCGCTGCCGGGGGCGGTGGCGAGCAGCGTCCGGTACTCGTCGGTGGACAGCGGGTCCGTCATGACAGCTCCTCGCTCGGGAAGACGAGTTGTTCGACCTCTTTGAGGAACTTCTTGTACGCGGCTTCCACGAAGGGCAGTTCGGGCCAGTCGCGGTCCTGGAGCGGGTCGAGGCCGATCAGGTCGTGGCTGAAGAGGATCGGGATGGGCGCGTGCGGGGCTTGGTTGTCCTCCAGGGCCGGGTGGTACGCGGCCAGATCCGCGCCCTCCGCGTCGTCGTAGAGCGTCTCGGCGAACAAGCGCTGGGCGTTGTCCCGGAGCTTGTGCAGGCGCTGTATGTCCCCGGCGGACCGGAACATGGCGGCCACGATACGGAGCCGCTCACGCAGCTCGACGGCTCGGTCCGGGTGCTGTTTCCACTGGGAGAGCAGCATGCCGTAGCCGTACCAGGTGGACGGGTTGTCGACGGCGAAGAGCAGGGAGAGCCCGCTGAGCTGGGTGAGGGTGACGGCGGCGATGTCGTGGATGCCGGCCCGGCTGTCGAGCAGGACCACGTCCGGCTGCCGCGAGATCCCGGCCACCTGCGCCTCGCAGGCGGCGATGGCCTCCTCCAGCCGCACGCAGAACGGCTTGGGCGCGCCGCCCGGTTCGGCGGGCGGGAGGTCGCTGTAGATGCGGTTCAGCTTCGCGAGGTAGTCGTAGCCGTCGCGGGGGCTGCCCCCGGCGGGCGCCAGCCAGATTTCGCCGTTGCCCTGGGAGGGCACGAAGAACGAGCTCTGGGTGACCAGGTCCAGCCCCTCCGCGTTGCCGACCCCTGCCTCGACCAGATGGTCGACGATGCCGTGGTCGGGCAGCTCGTCGAAGCCGTGCAGGAGCGAGGAGACGCCAGGGGATTCCAGGTCGAGGTCGACGACGAGGACGCAGTGGCCCTTGTCGGCGAGATGCCGGGCGAGGACGGCGGTGGCGGTGGAGCGGCCCACTCCGCCCTTGAACCCGTACAGGGCGACGCGTCGCTCTCGCACCTCGGGCTGCGGCGCGGCGCCCGAGGCGGATTCCCGGGCCCAGTCGGCGCCCACGACGGTCCGTTCGAGTACGGCGACCCGGCCTCGGCTTCCCGGTTCGCCCGCGTCCTGCACGACGAGTTCGGAGGAGGCGAAGAACATCTCCGGTGCGAACATCGTGGATGCGGCCTGGACGGGCTGGGCACCCGCGAAGGCCTGGGTGTCGCGTCGGAACTCCTCCGTGAGCGAGGCCAGTTCCTCGGCCGACACCGGCTCGTCCTCGTCGTCGAGGAGGAGCGACGCCCGCCCGAACAGGTCGCGTACGAGGACGGTGTCCCGGCCTGTTGCGGCGGCTCGGTGGGCGTGGCCCAGGGAGGCGTTCCACGCGGCGTCGAATCGGATGGGGTTCATGGGGGTGGGCGCCTGCTTTTCCACTTCGGCTGCGTCTTCTGCTCGGGCTGGGCTACTTCGCCCGCTGGTGGGCGGCGATGACGGTACGGGCGGCGGCGAGGTGACGTTTCACGCGCTGCTCGGATATCTGGCCGCTGTCACGGTAGCGGTGGGCGACGTCCCACTCGTCGGTGGATTCCCGGAAGGGGTTCTGCTGGGGGATCTGTGCGAGCACGGCGGCACCATGGTGGCCGTTCGCGAGCAGGAGGAGTTGGTCCCATACGTGGGGCAGGTGACCGTGCTGGGAGTCCTTCCGCGCCTTTTCGGCCTGTCTGTTGCTCTGTGTCGGCCTGTTCCTGATCGCCGGGCTGTACGGAATGCCGAGCGGGGTGTCCTGTACGGAACCGAAGAAGTCGAGGAGCATCGCCTTGATGGCGCACTCCGCGGCGATCCCGGCGAGATGGTCGGCGGGGCCGAAGAGCTGGGGCGACTTGGCGAGTTGCGTCGCCGCGTCGTAGTGGCAGCGGCCCACCTCTAAAAATGAGTGTGGGTGGGCGGGTGTGGGTGGGGGTGCGGCTGCCGGCGTGGAGGTCGCGGGTGCCGGGGCCGGAGGTGTCGTCGGGGCCGCCGGGACCGGTGGAGGTGTCTGAGCCGTCACGGTGATCACCTTAGCGGCGTGATCATGGCAGATGAGAGTACTTTGCGATGACTCCTGCGGGATCTGTCTCGGTCGACGGTGCTGGCAGGATTGGGACGCGAAACCGCATGCGATGTGCGGTGGGTGACGTGGTGCTGCGAGAGGGATGGCGAAGAGTGACGGTCACGGGCCAGGAAGCGCGGGCGGGGCTGGACCAGGCGGCGCTGCTGAAGGATCTGCGGCGGCAGGTCGTTGTCCTTGAGGACGATCTGCGTGCGCGCAGTGAGTCCGAGGACGAGTACCGCGTCCGCTTGGAGTCCGAGTACCGGCGGGCCCGGGAGGCGCAGCGTACGGCGGTGACGTATGGCGCGTGGCGGGACGAGCGGGTGACTCAGGCCGCCGTCGCGTGGGTGCTGGCCTGTGTGTTCGTACGGTTCTGTGAGGATCACGGGCTGATCGAGACGCCGTTCATCGCCGGGCCGGGGGAGCGGTTGACGGAGGCGGAGGAGGAGCACGAGGCGTTCTTCCGCGACCACCCCGACCGCAACGACCGGGACTGGTTGCTTGCCGCGTTCCAGCATCTTGCGGAAGCCCACAAGACCGTGGCGGGTCTCTTCGACCGTGCGCACAATCCGCTGTGGGAGTTGATGCCGAGCTATGAGGCCGCGACGGAGTTGTTGCGGTTCTGGCGGCGGTGGGACGCGGACGGGCGGATCGTCTACGACTTCTCGTACCTGGAGTGGGACACGCGGTTCCTCGGCGACCTGTACCAGGACCTGAGTGACCATGCCCGCAAGACGTACGCGCTGTTGCAGACGCCGGAGTTCGTCGAGGAGTTCATCCTCGATCTGACGCTGGAGCCGGCCGTCGCGGAGTTCGGACTGGATCCCGTGGTGGAGGGGCCGGGGGGTGTCGAGCGGCGGGGCCTGCGGACGATCGACCCCGCGTGCGGGTCGGGGCACTTCCTGCTGGGCATCTTCGCGCGGCTCGTGGAGAAGCGGCGGGAGGCGGAGCCGGGCGCGGATGAGTGGTCGGTGGTGCGGAGGGCCCTGGAGTCCGTCCACGGGTGTGACAAGAATCCCTTTGCGGCGAGTATCGCTCGGTTCCGGTTGTTGGTCGCGGCCATGCGGGCTGCGGGGGCTGAGCGGCTGGCGGATGCGCCGGTGTTTCCCATCAATGTGGCTGTCGGGGACTCGTTGCTGCATGGGCGGGATGCGGCGGGTATTCAGACGGATTTGGGGACGTTGTTTGCGGAGGTGGAGGGGGGTGACTCTGGAGGTGGGGGTGCCTTTGTTTACTCGACGGAGGATGTGGGGGAGTTCGACGGGGAGGTGGATTTGCTGGGGCGGGGATCTTACCACGTGGTGGTGGGGAATCCGCCTTACATCACGGTGAAGGACAAGCAGGAGAACGAGAACTATCGGGCGGCGTATGACGCTTGTTCGGGGAAGTATGCATTGTCCGTTCCGTTCATGCAGAGGCTTTTTGAGCTGGCCTTGAAGGGAGCGGGTGGCGGCAAGGGCGGGGGTGGCTTCGTCGGTCAGATCACAGCGAACTCCTTCATGAAGAGGGAGTTCGGAAAGAGGCTCATTGAGGTGGTCTTCCGTGAGCGGGTTGAGCTCTCGTATGTGATCGACACGTCGGGGGCGTTCATTCCTGGGCACGGAACACCAACGGTGATTCTCGTGGGGCGGAATCGGCTGCCCAATCCTGAGCGAACTGTGCGTGCGGCGCTAGGTGTCCGGGGGGAGCCGTCACAGCCCGAGGTTCCCGCGGAGGCGGCTGTTTGGCGTGCGATTGTTGAGCAGGTGGGGAGGCCTGGCAGCGAGTCCGAGTGGGTTTCAGTCGAGGACGTCCACGTTAAGGCGTTTGACGCCCACCCGTGGTCGGTGAGTGGAGGTGGGGCAGGTGCTCTGCTAGGGCGAGTTGAGGGTGCTGCCCAGATCCGGCTCGCTGCCCGCGCTGAGTCACTCGGCATTACGAGCTTTACACTGGAAGACGATCTGTACTTGCTGCCCGAGCGTAGTGTCAGGCGCCATGGCATTGGCGCAGACAAATCTCGGCCCATGGTGACGGGTGACTTGCTGCGCGATTGGGGTGGGGGCGAATTTGAGTACGCTGTGTTCCCCTACACGGAGATGCTAGAAGCGGTGGACGTAGAGGAAGAGCGCCCGCTGCTGCACTACATGTGGCCTTGTCGCACGACGATCTCCAATAGCCTTCTCTTCGGGCGGCAGACGAAGGTGCAGGGTGGCCTCAAGTGGTCGGAGTTTGGGCGCTTGACGAGGAGCAAGCTTCGGACTCCGCTTTCGATCGCGTTTGCCTTCGTCGCGACCCATAACCACTTCGTGTTGGATCGGGGTGGGAAGGTGTTCAATCGCTCGGCTCCGGTGATTAAGCTGTCGGAGGAGGCAGGAGAAGCAGAGCATCTGGAGTTGTTGGCGGTTCTCAACTCGTCGACAGCCTGCTTCTGGCTAAAGCAAGTAAGCCACGACAAGGGCAGCCAATCCGGCACTGGCGGATTCATGCACGATGAGTGGGAGCGCTTTTTCGAGTTCACTGGAACAAAGCTTCAAGAGTACCCGCTTCCTCGTCAGTTGCCGCTGGCCATGGCACGTCTATTGGATTCTCGAGCCCAGGAGTTGACCCAGGTCGAGCCATCCGCTGTTTGTGAGGCGGGACTGCCGACTCGTACGGTTCTGCGCGGTGCCCGCACCGCATACACGGGTCTCCGGGAGCGGATGATCGCTCTCCAAGAAGAACTGGACTGGCAGGTCTACGGCCTCTATGACCTGCTGTCTGAGACTGACGTAGCGCGAGTCACCATCGCGTCTCCGGAGCAAAACACTGTTCCTGAGGTACGGCTGGGGGAGCGGGCGTTTGAAATTGTGTTGGCTCGGCAGGTGACGCGTGGTGACACAGAAACCGTGTGGTTTGACAGGCATGGATCGGCCCTTGTCACCGAGATCCCTAACCGTTGGCCCGGCTGGTATCGGGACATCGTCCAGGCCCGTATCGACATCATCGAGCGGCGTAAGGACATTGGGCTCATCGAGCGGCCCGAGTGCAAGCGGCGATGGTCCGTCGAGCCCTGGGAGAAGAAGGAGAAGGCCGCCCTGCGCACCTGGTTGCTCGACCGGTGTGAGGATCCCGCGCTGTGGTTCAGCCTCCGTGAGGGTGTGAAGCAGCCTCGTACGCTCACCGTCAACCAGCTTGCCGATGCCCTGAGTTCCAACGCTGAATTCAACTCCGTCGCCGCATTGTACGCCTCCGATCACCTCAACAAGCCGGACCTCCCGCTCGGGCAGGTGCTCGCCGATGTCATCGCTGACGAGCATGTGCCGTACCTCGCTGCCATGCGCTACAAGGACTCCGGACTGCGTAAGCGTGAGCAGTGGGGAGAAGTCTGGGAGCAGCAGCGGGAGGAGGACCGGACCGGGCAGCGGCTCGATATCCCTGTCCCGCCGAAGTACTCGTCCGCCGACTTCCTCAAGCACTCCTACTGGTCCCACCGCGGCAAGCTCGACGTGCCCAAGGAGCGGTTCATCTCCTATCTGGACGCCGGGCCCGACGCGGACCCAACAGTTCTGCTCGGGTGGGCCGGGTGGGATCACAAGGATCAGGCCCAGGCGCTCATCAACCTCATCGAGGACCGTGCGGAGCAGAGCGGTTGGGACACCGAGCGGCTCACCCCGTTGCTTGCCGGACTCCACGAAGTTATGCCTTGGGTGCGGCAGTGGCACGGTCAGTACGACGCCGAGTGGGAGTCCGTGCCGGCGGAGGACTGCGATGCCTTCCTCGACGAGCAGCTGGGCAAGCATCGGCTCAGCGCGACGGAACTCAAGGCCTGGCGGCCAGTGAAGCGGGCGCGGGGACGTAAGGCTGCCGCCTCAAAGAAGGCGAGCGCCCCGGAGCAGCCCGCCCTCGACGTCGAGTAGACGGAACGCAGCAGTGGGGGCGCCCGGATTCGTAAACTCCGGGCGCCCCCACTGACGTGGCTGATTCAGGCTCGGGCGTCAGCCGCATAGGCGACGAACTTCGACCAAGCGGTGGGTGTGAGCGCAAGCTCTTCGCCCTCTTTCTGCTTGGAGTCGCGGACGTGGACGGCTCCGGCCATGGCGACCTCAACACAGTTGTCGCCCTGTGTCCCGCTGTAGCTGCTCTTGAACCAAGTCAGCTCGGTGGTGGTGCTCATAGCGATCCTCGCATCTCCTTCAACAGGCCCATGGTCGCCTCGTGGCTGAGGGCCTGCGAGCGCATCTTGCCATAGCGCTGAAGGAGGGCGCTGGTGTCTTTCGAGCCGGTGATGAGGGCACTTCCCTGCTGGCCCTCGAAGTAGCCGAACCACTGGTTTTCCGGAGACTCCGCCAGGTACATGGGGCCGTCGAGACCAGCGTGATCGTCCTGGCGCAGGGGCATGATCTGAAGCTGAACGTTGCGGAGTTCGGCCTGCTTGAGCAAGTAGTCGATGAGGATGCCGGTGACTTCGTCTCCGCCCGTCCGGCGGTCAAGCAGAGCCTGCTCGATGATGAAGCTGAAGGCCACGTTCTGCTTCTCGGACAGGAGGCGCTGGCGTTCGAGCCGCGCTTCGACCTGCCGTTCCAGTTGTTCATCGGTCAGCGGAGGCAAACTGCTGAGGAAGACCGCCCGAGCGTAAGCCTCCGGCTGCATCAACCCAGGAATCGCCCGGCACTCATACGCGTACAGCGAGATCGCATCCTCCTCGATCCCCGCCCACTGCACGAACCACGACGCCAGCCCCTGCCTCCGCGTCAGATGCCGTGCTGCCGCCTTGAGCACCCTCGGCGCCTCAAGAGTCACCCCCGCTCGCTCGATGAACCGCACCGACGGGAACCGTTTCCCCTGCGCCAGCTTGGCCACCGCATGGACCGAGTAGCGCACCAGCGGCGCGAACTCCTCCTGCGTCAGGCCCGCTTCCTCCCGCAACGCCTTCAGGACCGCGCCGAAGCTCTTGAGGCCGTCCGACACTTCCGGTTCACTGCTCGCGACGCCGTCCAACACGCCCGGCCCACCTCCCACATACGCCACCGGGACATCAACCCACCCATGGTTACGGGGCGTCACCCACCCTGTCCACTCAGTGAACCCACCCAGTCGTGGCTGTACCAGCGTCGTGCCTGTTGAGCCGCTCTCCCTCCCGTGACGCTGGACCGCATGACCGCACCTCAGGCCCAACCAGCCGTCACCGTACGTATGTTCTTCCAGCGGCTCAGCGCGACCCGGCGCGGCGCCCGGCTCGGCCGCCGCCTCGCGACCCATCAACTCGACGTCTGGGGCATCCCGTTCGGCTCCGACCTCTCCGACGCCGTGACTCTCGTCGTCGCCGAGCTGGCCTCCAACGCCGTACTCCACGCACGCGTACCGGGCCGCGACTTCGCCCTCCGCCTTGAGCACCGACGCACTCCGCGTCGAGGTCGCCGACGCCCGAGGGGGCCGCCCGGTCCCCGCATCGCCGATGGCCGGAGACCCGACGGCCGACCGCGACCCCGACCACGGCCGGGGCCTCGTCATCGTCGATGCCCTCGCCTCCCGTTGGGGCGTCACCGACCGCCCAGGACCCGGCAAGGTCGTCTGGGCCGAGATCGACCTCCGCTGAAGAACCCAGAACACCACCAGTCACCGTCACGGCATCGGCATCGGAACCGCCGGCGGGCTCGCCCGCTGCCAGTAGTGCAGCACCGGAGGGTGCGCGACCTCCTCCCCGAGATCGGAGGTCAGCAGGTGATGCCGCGCCACCGCGTCGTCGACGATCTGCCGCCACCACTCCAGCCGGTCCCGGCCCGCATCGGCCGAGATCAACTCGTCGTGCAGCGCGTACAGCTCGCACGTGTTGTGCCACTGCGACTCGCGCACGTCGGCGTTGCTCTCGCTGAAGCGCGACAACTCGGCGCCCTTGCACACCGCGCACCCGCACGTCCACGGGTCCACGCGCGTGAACCAGTTCTGGAGCACCTCCACCCGGTGGTACTTGAGCAGGTCGCGGACGAGCACCACCGGATACGGCCGCCAGCCCCGCCCCTTGCGGCGCGGGTCCATGCCGTGCCGGAGCATGGCGGTGACCCCCACCGCCGTGCCCAAAGCCCCGTGCGCCAGCGCGTCGAACGCCGCCAGATCCGTACGCCACAGCAGCAGACGCGGACACGACCGGCACAGCACCCGCAGGCCCTCGGCCACACCCACCCGCTCCAACGGGTCCTTGTAGTGCTGCATGATCAGCGCCACCGGATGCCGGCTGGCCCGTACCGCCGCCACCAGGTGCAGCAGCGACTCGCCCCGCAGCCAGCGGTAGCTGCACGGCAGCAGGACGACCGTGTCCGTCCGCTCCAGCCGGTTGGCCTGGGCGATCACCGCACGCAGGACACGGGCGTCGCCGTCCTCGTCCGGCGGTATGAAGCAGGTCGGGGTCACCGCGAACGCCGCCTTGTTGGCGAGCTGGCCGTTCAGGACCTCCTCCAGGCCGGAGAGGTCGAGCGCGTGCCAGCCGTCGGCCGCCTGATAGCCGAAGGGCCGGTCGACGGTCGCGACCCGGTGCTCGTGGCCGCCGTAGTCGACGGCCACGACCGTGTCCGGATAGCTGTTGCGTATGTTGCGGCACCTCACCGCCGCATCGGCACCGGTGAGAAGCAGACCCCCGGCGTTTCCGTCGATGTGCGGCAGCAGGCCGGTCGCCGACCTGTCGTTCACCATGATCAGTAATCGGTCGCGCAGTAAGCCCTCGATCCCGTCGCCCCACATGGGGTCCCCCTCGCGGTCATGAAGCACGCCGGCACGTCCCGCTGGTCACGAGTGTCGGAGCCGGTCAAAAAGGAGCGCAAGACGGTCGTATGCGGGCGTAAGCAGTTCTCGGCCAGGCCGTCGGCAGGGCCACATGCAGGTGAATGTCACGGATAGGTGTGAATCTGTCGCATTCCGCGACGACTTCGTTCCCCTCGAGTCGCTCAACGTGACACTCGTGTCACGGAGATTGCGTCTGGCCTGGGCACAAGGCATGGCAAGACTGGCAAGATTGGATGTCGCGCGTGAGATCAGCGCGCTCCGACTGCCGCCGAGCGAGGGAACGAGAGCCGGATGCCCACCAGCGAGCTCTTCCTGAAGGATGTCATCGACATCAAGGAAGACGTCCATGCCGGCGATTTCAAGGTCGAGCTGTCCGGTGGGTTCACCGAAACCGATGCCCGCGTCGCGGAGTACGTGGTCACCGAGCAGTTGCAGGGGGCCTTCCGCAGCGCGCTCGGGCTGGTCGGGGCGGCGGTCAGGTCGGGGAACTCGCACGCCGCGTATCTGCACGGATCGTTCGGTGCCGGTAAGAGCCACTTCCTGACCGTGCTGCACGCCGTCCTGAACAACAACGCGGCGGCCCGCTCCAAGCCCCGGCTGCAGGAGGTCATCGCCGAGCACGACGACTGGCTGCGCGACAGCCGGTTCCTCATGGTGCCGTACCACCTCGTCGGCTCCACGGACCTGGACTCGGCCATCCTCGGCGGGTATGTGCACGCGGTGCGCTCCCTGCACTCGGACAAACCGACCCCCGCCGTCTACCGTGCCGACTCCGCGCTCGTGGACGCGCGCAGGCAGCGGGAGTTCCTCGCGGACGACGCGAAGTTCGTGCGGTGGCTCGGGGACGGGGCCGCCGCAGTGACCCCGGGCGGTGGCGGTGCCGTCGGCGCGGACGGCGATGACGACGACCTCGACCTGCTCGACGCGGACGACGCCGCCCCGGCCGCGGGCAGCTGGACGTCCGCCGACCTGAACCGTGCCTTCGACGCGCCCGCCGGAGACCCGTACCGCGAGGCACTCGTGTCCGCGCTGCTCTCCGGACCCATGGCGGCGTACGCGCAGGGGGCCCGCGGCGACAAGGACGCCTTCGTGCCGCTGGAGAACGGGCTGTCCGTCATCTCCCGGCACGCCAAGTCCCTCAACTACGACGGCATCGTGCTGTTCCTCGACGAGCTGATCCTCTGGCTCCAGGCGCACATGGGCGAGCAGGACTTCGTACGCGACCAGGTGCAGCGGCTGGTCAAGCTGATCGAGTCCGGGGACACCGACCGGCCCGTGCCGATCGTGTCCTTCATCTCGCGTCAGCGCGACCTGTCCCAGCTCATCGGCTCCGACGTGGCCGGTGCCGAGGTGCAGAACCTGGAGCAGCAGATCGAGTACCTGGCCGGGCGCGTCGACGTCGTCAACCTGGAGGACAGCAACCTCGTCGAGATCATCAAGCGCCGCGTGCTGGAACCGAAGCCCGGCATGGAGCCGGTCCGTGACGAGGCCTTCACTCTGGTCGAGTCGTCCAAGGACGAGGTCCGGCAGGTGCTCCTGGACGCCCACGGACGGACCGAGGCCAGCTGGGACGACTTCCGCATGCTGTACCCGCTCTCGCCCGCGCTGCTCAACGTCCTCGTGGACCTCTCCGGAGCGCTCCAGCGTGAACGCACCGGTCTCAAGCTCGTGCAGGAACTGCTGCGGCGCCGTCGCGACGACCTGAGGATGGGGGAGCTGATCCCGCTCGGCGACCTGTGGGACGTCATAGCGTCGGGCACCGGCGAGGCGTTCACCGCCAAGCTGCGCCGGGAGTCCGAGATCGCGCACCGCTTCCACGCGCGCGTACGGGCCCATCTGCTGGAGAAGTACGGGTCCGTCGACGACCCGCGCTACCGGCGGGACGACCGGCTCGTCAAGACGCTTCTGCTCGGCGCGCTCGCCCCCAACGTGCCGGCTCTGGCACGGCTGACCGGGGGACGGCTCGCCGCGCTCAACCACGGCACTATCAGGGCCCGGGTGGGGTCGGCCGGATCGATCGCGGTGAAGGCGCTGAGTGACCTCCAGGCCCAGGGGTTCGGGGAGCTGAGGAGTGAGGGCGACGCCGACCCGGTGTTCCATCTGCATCTGTCCGACCTGGACGTCGAGCCGCTGCTCGAAGAGGTCCAGGGGGTCGCGGACAAGGTCGGGCAGCGGCGGCAGTGGGTGAAGGACCGGCTGTGGGAGGCCTTCGGCATCCGGGACACCCAGGCGTTCGTGTGCGAGCGCGAGGTCGTCTGGCGGGGCACCAAGCGGACCGCCGAGTTCGTCTTCGGGAACGTACGCGATCCGCATCTGCCCGACGAGCAGTTCGAACCGCAGATGGACGGCAACATTCGTTTCGTACTGGACTATCCCTTCGACGAGCCTCAGCGCTCGCCCATTGAGGACGTTCATCGGATCGAGACCCTGAGGCGGTCGGGGCGGACCGGGAGCACCATCGTCTGGCTGCCCGACTTCTTCTCCGAGCAGCGGGCCCGGCAGCTCGGACGGCTCCTGAAGATCAACTATCTGCTGGAGCGGGACCGTCTCGACGATGTCACCGCCACCCGCTCGACCGAGGAACGGATCCAGATCCGCCACCAGCTCAAGGCGCAGAGCGACAACCTCACCACCCAACTCTCCGCAGTATTGGAGCAGTTGTACGGGATCAGCAAGGCGGAGGCCGCGAACGTCGGGGCCGAGGTTCCGGCGGATCAGCACCTGTGGTCGCTGCGGCCCGGCTTCACACGGAAGAAGCCCGAGCCCGGCGTCGGATTCGAGAAGAACCTCTACGCCCTCGCCGACGAGATGTTTGCCGTGCTCTACCCGAAGCACCCCGACTTCGACCCCACCCTCACCCGTAGGCCGCTCACGCTGCGCGAGCTGAAGACCGCGCTCGAATGGATCGGCCGGGCGATGGAGAGCGGCGAGCGCCGGGTCGTCGTCGACAGCCACCAGCTGGCCATGGTGAAGAAGATCGTGCACCCGCTGGGTCTGGGCGAGGTGCACGACGGTCCGCTGAACGTCTCCCGCGACTGGCGGCTGCGGATCAACCAGAAGGCCGCCGACGTCCCTGCCGGGACGGACCTGTCCGTCGAGGACGTCCGCAAGTGGATCGACCAGCTCGGGTTCACCGGCCTGGAGAAGAACGTCAGCAACCTGATCATCGCGACGTACGCGCTGCTCGACGACCGGACGTGGGTGTTCCAGACCTCGCCGCTGCAGCAGGCGCCGGAGCTGGAGCGGATCGGCCCCGGCTACGGACTGCGCGCCGTCGAGAAGCCGACCGACGAGGAGTTCGCGACCGCGCGTGAACGGGCCGGCAGGATCTTCGGGGTTCACGTACCGCCCGCGCTCATCGCGCTGAACGTCGCCAAACTCGCCACCGGTGTGAAGGAAGTGGCCGAGAAGCACCGGGACGCCGTGAGCGGGGTTCGGTCCGTGTTGCAGAGGCGGGCCGAAGAGCTGGGGCTGCCGGGTCCGCAGGGGGCGGACGCTCCGCGTATGAAGTCCATGAAGGCCGCGGCGGACCTGGTGGCCCGGCTCGCCCGCAGTGACGACGGGGCCGTGGTGGTGCGCGAGCTCGCGGCGGTGGCGTACGACGTGACCGACCCGGAGATCGGGGCAGCCCTCAAGCAGGCGCCCGAAGTGCTGGCCGCGCTCGACGACACCAACTGGAAGCTCCTCGACAGCGTGCGCGTCTTCGCCGGGCGGGACGACAGCGTGGGGGACCGGGCGGCGCGGCTGATCCGCGGCGTGGAGGAGACGGCGAACGACCACGAGCAGGCCCGCTCGCTCGTCCCCGTGCTCGACCAGCTCCAGGACCGGGCGCTGGCCCTCGTCAACGAGGTGGCACGCCTGGCGCAGGTGGCCCAGCCCGTGGCACCGCAACCGACCGCGGACGACGTCAGCCTCACGGAACATGGGCAGCCGGTCGTCCAGTCGGGGCCTGTCGTGACGGAGGGCGCGCCCCGACAGGTCGACGGTGGCGAGCGTGCCGTCGTCGACGTACCCGCTCAGGACGTACGCCCGGCGGCTTCGCATGTCGTCGAGCCCACGCGGCTCGAAGCATCGCTCGCCGCCACAGTCGCCGATGTGGAGGAGGAGATCAGGTCGTACCTCGCCGCCCATCCGGGCACGCGCATCCAGGTCACCTGGCGTCCCGTGCCCGCGGACGGCCAAGAGGCCGGTCACTGATGGCCGCTCTGCCCCAGGTGGGCCGCCGCACCATCGAGGCCCTGCTCGCCACGCACGCCTCCGGGCTCGGAGACCGGCGTCTCGTCCTGGTGCACGGGCGCTACTCGGCCGGCGCGCCCGAGGAGTTCACCGTGCGGACGGGGGAGGAGATGCGGCGCGTTCGCGTCAGCCACCAGGCGTCCGTCCTGGGCATCCTCGAGGAGTGGACGAAGCACCGGGACAAGGGCGCCGGTGCGGACCTCCTCGTCGTCACCACCGGCGTCGACGACGGCCAGATCGGCTGGGACCTGCGCGGGCAGGCGGTGCGGCGGCAGACGCTCACGGTGGAGAACGCCGAGATCGTCATGCAGCGCTTCGGAGCCGCCGGACTCGACCCGCGCGTGTACGACGAGGGGTGGCTGCTGGAGGCGCTGCTCGACGCCGAGCCCTCCCAGGGCTGGAGGCGCTCGGGCTCCGTCCTGACGCGGGACGCGGCTCTGCGCGCGCTGGTCGTGGCCCGGCTCGGGCTGGGCAACGGCGACGACGAGGCGGGCTCGGCCCCCGGGACCGTCGTCGACCTGGACGCGCTGCTCACGTGGTCCCGTACACCCGCGGGGCCCCTGCGCTTCGCGGAACTGGAGCGGACGGAACGGGACGAGCTGAAGAAGTGGCTCGGTGAGACCGCCGGCCCGGCGGCACCGGTCCTGATGTCCCTGGCGGAGACCGGGCGCGGCCAGGACGCGATGCCGCTCGGTCTGCTGGGAGCGGTTCTGCGTGACCAGGCCGCGAGCCCGGACGTGGTTCTCGCCGTGGGCGGGCTGTTCGGGCAGGTGATGCCGCGCCGGACCGAGCTGCAGTCCTTCACCGAGGCCGTCGAAGGCGCCCTCATCCGCTGGATCGGCGAGGCCCGGCACAACGAGGCCGCGCGGGCGCGGGTCTTCGCCGTCCTCGACCGCGCCGACCAGCTCGCCGAGAACGCCGGACTCATGACGGCCCTCGAATCCAACCGCTTCCTGTCGTCCAGCTTCACGGCACAGCTGCGGCACGTGGCGGCGGCGGCCCGCACCTCCCCCGCAGCGGGTGAGGCCGCGCTGGCCGAACTGAACGCGCACATGCTGGCCCGGCTGACCACGGACCGCGTCGGCGTGGCCGAGATGGCCGTACGGATCGCCCGCTGGCTGGCCCTCCCCAGCCCCGTGGTCGCGTCGGTGGCGGCCGGAGTACGGGACCAGGCGGGGGAGTGGGGCTGGGCGGACCGGGCGCTCGCGGTGCTGTGGGCCGGAGACCCCGAGGGGGACGCCGCCACGGGCGAGGACCTCAGTGCCCTGTATGCGGCGGCCCGGGAGCGGCGCGAGCGGCTGGACGAGGAGTTCGCGCGAAGGCTGACATCCTGGACGCCGAACGCCACCGCCCTCCATCCCGGTGGCTGCCTGGTCGTGGAGAACGTACTGGCCGAAGCGGTCAGGCCGCTGGCCGGCGACACGGCTCCCCTCGTCCTGGTGCTGGACGGCATGAGCTGTGCGGTCGCGGCCCAGCTCGGCGAGGAGGTCGAGCGCGAGGGCTGGACCGAGGTCGTGCCCAGGGAGGCGGGCGCGGCGGAGCAGCCGCGGCGGATGGCCGCCGTGTCCATGTTCCCGTCGGTCACAGAGGTCAGCCGTGCGTCCCTGCTCACCGGTACAGCGGTCAAGGGCGGGCAGACGAAGGAGAGTTCGGGCTTCGCCGCCTTCTGGCGGCAGCGGCGACTCGACGCTCTGCTCTTCCACAAGGCCGGGATAGAGGGAGGGGCGGGAAGGTTCCTCTCCGAGGAGATCATGGCCGCGCTCGCCTCGGAGGCGGTGGTCGGCGTCGTGCTGAACACCATCGACGACGCCCTCGACAAGGGACAGCAGGGGCGGCGCACCCAGTGGAGCCTGGGCGACGTCACCTATCTGCGGGAACTGCTGTCGGCGGCCAGGGGGTACGGGCGCCCGGTTGTGCTCGTCGCGGACCACGGGCATGTGCTGGAGCGTGGCGCGAGTGAAGGGCCCATGGTGGACGAGGGCGCGGGACCCGGCTCGGCCCGTTGGCGCACGGGTACGGCGAAGGACGGCGAGGTCCAGCTGTCCGGGCCGCGCGTGCTGGAGGGCGGGGGCACCGTCGTCGCTCCTTGGCGGGAGGACATCCGCTACACCGGCCGCCGGGCCGGGTACCACGGCGGCGTCTCGCTCGCGGAGGTCACCGTGCCGCTGCTCGTCCTGGTGCCCGACCGGGACCTCGTTCCGAAAGGGTGGGAGGCCCTGCCTCGGGAGCAGGCGGTCCCGAGCTGGTGGGCTCCGCACAAGGGTGGGCGACCTGAAACCGTCGTCACGCAGGAGGCACCGCGCAGGTCCTCGAAGCGGGGGAAGCCGAAGGAGCAGCCCGCGGGTGAAGGGCTCTTCGCGGCCGCCGAGCTCGTGGCACCGGCCGTGGACGGGGCCGCCCCGGCCACCCTGGGTGAGCGCGTGGTCGCCGGCGAGGTGTACGAGGCGCAGAAGGAGTACGTACGCAAGGCCCCCGAGGGCAAGGTCGTGGCGGCCGTCATCGACGCGCTGGCCGGGGCGGGCGGCACCATGTCACCGGCCGCGCTCGCCGGCGCCATCTCCGCGACCGGGCGGGTGCGGCGCAACATCGACGGGTTCATCGCCACCCTGCAGCGGCTGCTCAACATCGAGGGCTACCCCGTCCTCGGCTTCATCGACGCCGGGCACACGGTGAAACTCGATGTGACCCTGCTGCGCGACCAGTTCTTCCCGAAGGAGAAAACGTGACGTCGTCGCCCGACGTGAGCGCCGTCAGGCGACGGGAAGTCGTCGACGCACTGCGCCGGGGCACCGTGCCGCACTCCGGCCTCGACCTCTTCGCAGTCGGCCTCGACCGGTTCACCGACGCCCTCGACGAGGACGTGGCCGCGGTGGCGCGGGGCGGAGCCGCCTTCCACGCCATCCGCGGCGACTACGGATCCGGCAAGACCTTCTTCGCCCGCTGGCTCGCCGAGCGGGCCAAGCGCGCCGGGCTAGCCACGGCCGAGGTGCAGATCTCCGAGACGGAGACACCTCTGCACCGGCTGGAGACGGTGTACCGCCGTCTCACCGAGCGGCTGTCCACGGCGACCCACCAGCCCAGTGCGCTGCGCGCGATCGTCGACTCCTGGTTCTACACGTTGGAGGAGGAGGTCCTCGACAACGGGGATGTGGACGAGGACGACGAAGCGGCGCTGGGCGAAGCCGTCGACGTACTGATGGAGCGCCGGCTTGCCGAAGTCGCCCGCACCACACCGGCGTTCGCCGCGGCGCTGCGCGGGTACCGGCGCGCGGTCGCAGCCGACGACGCGGTGACCGCCGAAGCCCTCATCGCCTGGCTCGGCGGTCAGAAGTCCGTCGCCGCGTCAGCACGCCGGGCCGCCGGGGTACGGGGTGACCTTGACCACTTCGCGGCACTCGGCTTCCTGCAGGGCCTGCTCACCGTGCTGCGGGACTGCGGCCACCCCGGCCTGCTGGTCGTCCTCGACGAGATCGAGACCCTTCAGCGAGTGCGCGGTGACGTACGGGAGAAGGGACTCAACGCGCTGCGGCAGCTTCTCGACGAGATCGACGCGGGACGCTTCCCGGGGTTGTTCCTCGTCATCACGGGAACGCCGGCCTTCTACGACGGCCAGCAGGGCGCGCAGCGGCTTCCGCCGCTCGCACAGCGGCTGGCGACCGACTTCACCACCGACCCGCGCTTCGACTCTCCGCGTGCGGTCCAACTGCGACTCGCCGGCTTCGACCTGGAACGGCTCGGTGAGCTGGGCAGACGCGTGCGAGACCTGTACGCGGGCGGTGCCCGGCATCCGCAACGAGTCGAGCAGCGGGTGGACGACGCGTATCTCATGGAACTCGCCACCGCCGTGACCGGCGGACTCGGCGGCAAGGTCGGGGTCGCGCCCCGCGTCTTCCTGCGTAAACTCGTCGCCGATGTGCTCGACCGGGTGGACGAGTTCCAGGACTTCGATCCACGCAAGCACTACGCGCTCACCATCACGGACGGCGAGCTGACCGAAGTGGAACGCAACGCGGCTGCCGCACGCGCGGAGGACATCGACCTGGAGATGCCGTGAGTGGCGTCGACGATCTCGAACCCGCACTGGTCCACCACATCGTCAACACGCTCGGCTGGCCCGGACTGCGCCCCCTGCAGGAGGAGGCCATCGGGCCGCTGCTCGCGGGTGACGACGCGATCCTTCTGGCGCCCACCGCCGGAGGCAAGACGGAGGCCGCGTCGTTTCCGCTGCTGTCGAAGATGGTGCAGCAGAAGTGGTCGGGGACGTCCGTTCTCTACGTGTGCCCGCTCAAGGCGCTGCTCAACAACCTGCTGCCCCGACTGGAGACGTACACCTCGTGGCTCGGACGTACGGCCGCCCTGTGGCACGGAGACGTCACCTCCGGCGCGCGGAAGCGGATTCTGGCCGCGCGGCCCGACATCCTGCTCACCACGCCGGAGTCGCTGGAGGCGATGCTGGTCAGCGCGAACGTCGATCACACGTCCTTCTTCTCCGGACTTCGCACCGTGGTCGTCGACGAGGTGCACGCCTTCGCCGGGGACGACAGGGGCTGGCATCTGCTGGCCGTCCTGGAGCGGCTGCAGCGGGTCGTCGGACGTCCCGTACAGCGAGTCGGGCTGTCCGCGACGGTGGGAAACCCGGACGAGCTGCTGCTGTGGCTGCAGGGATCCGGAGCGGGGAAGCAGCCGTCCGCGGTGGTGGCACCGCACCTGGCCGATCCGAAGCCGGAGACATCGGCAGCGGCGTCACCGGCCCCGGCGGACATCCAGCTCGACTACGTGGGGTCCGTCGACAACGCCGCCACCATGATCGCGGCTCTGCACCGCGGCGAGAAGCGGCTCGTCTTCTGCGAGTCCCGCAGGCTCGTCGAGGAACTGGGCGAGAAACTTCGCGCCAAGGGCGTGACCGCCTTCCTCTCCCATGCTTCCCTCTCCGTCGACGAACGCCGTCGCGCGGAGCAGGCCTTCGCGGAGGCCCGCGACTGCGTCATCGTCTCCACGAGCACCCTCGAACTCGGCATCGACGTCGGGGATCTGGACCGGGTCATCCAGATCGACGCTCCGCTCACCGTCGCCTCCTTCCTGCAACGGCTGGGCCGCACAGGACGCAGGCCCGGAACGTCACGCAACTGCCTGTTCCTCGCACTGGACCGCGATGGCCTGCTCGGCGCGGCGGCTCTTCTCGTGCAGTGGTCGCGCGGCTGGGTCGAGCCCGTCGTCCCTCCGCCGGAGCCGCGGCACATCGTGGCCCAGCAGCTTCTCGCGCTGTGCCTGCAGGAACCGCAGGTCGGCGACCGTCTCTGGCAGGAGTGGTGGAACGGCCTCGGCCCGTTCGGCCAGTCCGCCGAGCCGATCGTCCGACACCTGGTCGACAACGGCTACCTGGACCAGGACGGCGGACTCCTGTTCATCGGCCCCGAGGCCGAACGGCGCTTCGGGCACCGGCACTTCATGAACCTCACGGCCGTGTTCACCGCACCTCCGCAGTTCACAGTGCTCCAAGGCCGCAAGGAGATCGGCAGGACGGATCCGAGCCTGCTCACCAAACGGATCGACGGACCGCGGCGGTTGCTCCTGGCCGGGCGGAGCTGGCAGGTCACGTACATCGACTGGAAACGCAAGCGGTGCTTCGTCGAACCCGTCGACGGAGGCGGCAGAGCTAAGTGGAGCGGCGCCGGACTCGACTTCGGTATCTCCTTCGAGCTGACGCGCGCAGTACGAGAAGTGCTCCTCGGGGCGAAACCGCCGGTGGGCCTCACAGCGCGTGCGGAGAAATACCTGGCCGAAGCACGGGATCACTTCATGGAAGAGGTGCATCCAGGCGGCACGGTGATCATTCGTGGCTCGGGTGGATACGTGAGGTGGTGGACATGGGCCGGCCATCGCGCGAACGCCACGCTCGCAGCGACGCTTTCCGAAGTCGCCGTACCTGCCCAGCAGATCAACGACTGCTGGATCCGACTGCGTGAGGACCTCAGCCCCGATGATTGGAGAGAGGCTTCGGCCGCTGCCGCAGACCACCTGTGCCTGCCGGAGGTCGACGAGCGGGCGGTCAAAGGACTGAAGTTCGCGGACGCATTGCCACCCAGGCTCGCCGAATCGACGCTGGCGAGACGGCTGGCGGACCTGGAGTCGGCAACGCAAGCGCTCTCCGAACCTGTGCGCTTCGTTGTACATCCCCGATGAAGGCCCGTTACCAGGATGCGACTCCTGCTTCGCGTCACTACGAACCCCCGTCTGAGGCAGACTCCGCGCCCTACAGCGAGTCCGGTCGAGCGCCGCTGCCAACTGCCGCTTACATCCCGAGGTCGTGCTGCCGCTGCTCCAGGCACCTCAGCCACAGCACATGAGCTGCCCGCGCCTCTCGCAGCGATTCCTGTGCAAACCGCTCGTCTGCGAAGCCAGTCATTGCGGCCCGCTGCACGACGGTGACCAGATGTTCGGCCACGGCCGAGAGACGTTCCCTATGTGCCTTTTCCAGCTGCGGTGCGAGCTCCGCTCCGCGGTTGGCCATCGCCAGAAGGTCGTCGTAGTCCGCATCGTCGCCGTACGTGGATGGGACCCCGGGCAGATCGGTCTCGCGAAGCCGGGACACGTCGGCTGGCGGCGCGTCGTCTTCGACAGCGCCCTCTCGACCCAGAATCCGATTCAGCAGACGTAGCGTCGCCACAGATTTCCGTACCTCACCGGCGATCGCGTCGAGAGCCGTCAGTTCCGCTGCGACCTCTTCCCGGGCCTCCCGGGCGAGCAGTTGCCGAAGGCGGCCCGCGGCATCCTCGCCGCGGGCACCAGCCTCGTCGATCACGCTGTCGCAGGCGTTCAGTTCGGCGAACGCGCGCTCCGCCGTGGCAATCGAGTCCCTCAGCATGCCCGCCGTATCTTCGTCGAAGTGGCCCACCGCACCCCGCAGTTCGGCCACTGTGATGGGCACCGCCTCCAGCAAGTCTTCGATACGAGGCCTGGCGACGGGCGGCCTGCTGTCCATGTTCTGTCCCCCTTGCTCTTGCGGCCAGCCATTCATCAGACGTGGCCGGAAATGTGCGAAGCGTGAACATCGCGTGTCACGCCCACCCCAGAATATGCGTGTGATCACACACGACACCGGCTTCGTCTACGGCATGCGGAATTCCGCGATGCCCGACATGGTGAAAATCGGCCTCACCACGCTGCTGCCGGAGAAACGTGCGGCGAAGATCTCCAGTCACGAGGGCGTACCGCTGCCGTTCGAGGTCGCTTTCCGGGCGCTGACCATGCGCTGGTCCAAGGTTGAGAAGCTCGTCCACCAACGTCTGGGTGAGCAGAGGGTCAACCCGAGCCGAGAGTACTTCTCCGTGTCCGTCGACTTCGCCGTGGAGACCGTCCGCGAGTGCATGTTCGAGGTGAACGGGAACGACGCCTGGGAGGTCGGGGAAATCCATCCCGTCGGCGGCGAGGACCGTATCGCACTCTCCTTGGAGGCGGGCGAGACCTTTGTCCTGCTGGCCCAGCCGTCGTTGTTCGGCGGAGGCGGGTGGGAGCCGCTCGACCTCTGGCAGGCGCACGCCGACGGCGACCAGTTGGAGATCTACGCTGCGGACGGGCCGGACGAGATAGCCGGGTTCAGCGATGGTGACATCGGAGGTGATGACGATCCGTGCCCCATCTCGACGCCGCGGGGAACGTCGTCAACGGGGTACTCATCGGCCGTGAGCGTCTCGCGCCGGGTGACCGCATCCTGTGGATGAGGGACGGGGAACAGCCGGGGGGGGCGTGCAGAGGCGTGCTCTTCGAGGCTCGGGAGTACTGACAGATCGCGTGCCGCACTTGGAACCCACAGGTGACCTCGGACGGGATGCCTCTCATCCTCAACTACATCGAGCGCGACCCTTCGCCCGCCATGATCACTGTTTCCCAGCTCGCCCTCCGCCTCCCAGGCCCGCGCGCCTGGGCACCGCGCCCAACGACCCGCGAAGAGCTGGTTTTCCCCGTCCCCGGCCCCGAATGCTGGCTCCCCCAGCTCGGGCCGAAGTAGAACCGCCCCCTCCGCCGGGGCAGGCGTTCAGCCTGTGCAGCGTGGCTGTCACCGCCCCCACATAGGCTGCTGCACGACGTGAGCCGCAGGACTTATCAGGAGACCGATGACCGACGCATACCCCGAGCTCTACCTGAGACTGCCAAGAGGCGGCCCGGATGCCCGGGGCCGGCTGCTGGGGGAGAAGGGCACCAGCGGGAGCCAGAGGTTCGTCATCGCGGCGGGGTCTCCAGCCCAGATCAAAGTGGTGCCCTCGTTCGCGGCGCGCAAGCCGACGTCGTACCGCACGCGGCAGCTACTCATCTCGCAGGGGGTGCTGCGGCATTCGGATAGGTGGCCGGGATACCTGGAGGCGGCCTGGGACATCGAGTGCACCTCGCCCTCGGCTGCCGCCGAGATCCTGCGGGGCTGCAGTGTCAATGGCTGGGGCGAGTGGAAGTCGGCCGATGGGCGACCACTCGCCCACCTCGATCACATGTCGACCGCGCCCAACCGTGCCTGGCTCATCCGCGGCTCCAACGTAACTGGCGTCAGTCTTGTCCAGCGGCTGTGGCTCGCGGAGGGACTGGTCACTGTCGCCGCCACCTGGCTGCGGCAGGGAGTAACAGCGAACCCGGATCGGAACCTGCTGCGCACGCTCGTGGAGGAGGACTACGAGTCGGCGGCCACGTACAACCAGAAGCAGGAACTCGTCGAGGCGCTGCACGTCTTCCTCACTCGGATGAAGCCGGACGACACGGTGTGCACGCTCTCCGACGGGCGGCTCCACGTCGGCAAAGTCACCGGCGCGGCCGAGCAGATCGCCTCTGAGGACGGGCGGTCCAATCTGCGGCGGCCCGCCGACTGGCAGGACACCAGTTACGAGTGGGAGGAACTACCCGAAGAACTCCGGCAGAAGCTGTCGATCCAGCACGATGTCGTCGACCTCACCGCGGTGCAAGCCCTCATAGACGGGCTGGGGCTGACCGACGAGCAACTGGCCGACGAGGCCGAGGCCACCGTGAGCGACCCGAGCGCAGAACTGCCGGCCCTCACCGCTCGTCGGAAGCTGGACCTTCCTGAACCGGACCAGGCGCTCACAGACCGGCTCAACGTGCACAGTGCTTCGTGGCTGCGTGAGGTGCGCGACCTGCTGTGGGACGAGAAGCAGCTTGTGTTCTACGGGCCGCCGGGAACGGGTAAAACGCATCTTGCGCTGGAACTTGCCGAATTCCTCGGCAGCGGCCCCGAGCAGGTCAAGCTTGTGCAGTTCCATCCCTCCTACTCCTACGAGGACTTCTTTGAGGGCTACCGTCCCAAGGAGGACCCGAAGAGTAAGGAGGTCGCCTTCCGCCTTACGGCCGGGCCATTGCGCGAACTTGCTGACCGCGCAGACAAGGAGGGCAACCGGCACGTCCCTCACTTCCTGATCATCGATGAGCTCAACCGGGCCAACTTGGCGAAGGTCTTCGGGGAGCTGTACTTCCTGCTGGAGTACCGCCGCCAGACCCTGCGACTCACCTACTCCGGTGACGACTTCTCACTGCCGGACAACCTCTTCATCATCGGCACCATGAACACCGCCGACCGTTCCATCGCCCTCGTGGACGCGGCCATGCGTCGCCGCTTCGCGTTCGTCGAACTCTCCCCGCGCACCGAGCCGACGAGCGGCCTGCTGCGTCGATGGTTGGCCGGGAAGGAGAAGGACGCCGAGCGGGCCGATTTGCTGGACGAGCTCAACTCCCGTATCGACGATGTCGACTTCCAGATCGGGCCGGCATACCTGATGAAGCCCGGTGTGGACAGGGAGGGCGGCCTGGAACGCACCTGGCGTACCAAAATCATTCCGCTTCTGGAGGAACACCACTACGGAGAGGGCGTAAAAATCGAGAAACGGTACGGGCTTGCGTCCCTGCGCGCTGCGTTGGCAGCCCGCGAAGACGGGCCCGTCGCGTGAGTGCAGTCGCCGGGTCTGTCGAACTCATCGAGTATGCCAGGGCGGTGAACCGTCCCCTTCCCGATGCGGTGGGCCGGGCCCTCGCCGCCTTACGCATCGTCGAGGCCGCGCCCGATCCATACGTGGCCGGTCACTGGGTCCTGAAGGCCGGCAGCAAGGTGGGCGCCGTGTCCGTGACTGTGCCCGGCGCGGAGCCGGTCACGTTACGGGTCACCCCCAAGGTGCCGATGGCCCGGCTGTTCTTCCTGCTGGGCTACAGCCTCGATCCCCGCGGCTGGCGGGACGGCCAGGTGGACGTGGCAGAACACCATGAGGTGTTGCCCGCGCTGGCGCACGCGTTTGAGCGCCAGGTGGAGCGGGCGATCCGAGCAGGGCTGCTTCAGGGATACCGAGAGACCGAGGACACCGCACTCGTCGTCCGGGGCCGCATCCGCGAGGCTGAGCAGGTCCGCAGACGGTTCGGCGCCGCGCTGCCCGTCGAGGTCATGTACGACGAGTTCACCACCGACACCCCCGAAAATCGGCTGCTGCGCGCCGCCATCGAACGGCTGCTGCGCCTGCCCGGCGTTCCGCGCCCCGTACGGGCCCGGCTGTTGCACCAGCGCACGCGGCTCGCCGACGTCACCCCGCTCGTACGCGGCCAGAGGTTGCCCGAGTGGCGTCCGTCCCGGCTCAACGTGCGCTACCAGCACGCGCTTCATCTGGCGAGGGCGATCCTTGACGGGGCTTCGGCCGAGCATCGTCCAGGCGGTCTACGGATCGACGGGTTCCTCTTCGACATGAACAAGGTCTTCGAGGACTTCGTTTGCGTCGCCCTGCGCGAGGCACTGCGTCCGTACGGCGGACGCGGCGTGCTCCAGGCCAAGGGCGTGACCCTGGACGAGGACGAACGCGTCCGGATGCGACCGGACTTCGTTTGGTACGGCGATGGGAACCAGGGCCGTCCTCTCGCCGTCATCGACGCCAAGTACAAGACAGAGAAGAAGGATGGCTATCCGGGCGCCGACCTGTACCAGATGCTGGCGTACTGCACCGCGTTGGGGCTCCCCGAGGGCCATCTCGTGTACGCAAAGGGCAACGTCCCGCATGCCGTTCATCGCGTGCGCGAGGCGGGGACCGTCCTGCACCAGCACGCCCTGGACCTCGACCAGTCGCCGGACAGCCTTCTGATCGAAGTGACCCACTTGGCCGAGGAGATGGCCGCGACCGCACTGGCGTGATCACTGCAGGTGGCCAGTGTCCCAGACCGGCGTCAGGAGCCCACCGTTCCACAACTCGCCTTCGCCAACACCTTCTGGGAGAGCTACAACGTCCTGGAGAAGCCGGTCAAGGCCGGTGTGCGCGAGGCGACGGCCAAGCTTCAGTCTCCGCGGCCCGACGTCGCAGGTCACAGCAGATCTGACCGTCGAAAGTGCAGGTCCAGAAGGGTGCGGCGGATGTTCCAGGCCTACGGCCACGACGCGTCTGCCGCCACCCACGTAACTGCGCTGCCGCTGACGAGACGGTAGGTCAGCCCCACGCCCGTTCCTGCCAGTACCGAAACGTCCTGACCGCGTCAGGGAGGAGGTCCCAGGGATGGCTCGTCATGTGGCGGCCGATGCGGCGGAAGACGGGGGCGGCGTCCGCCGTGCGTTTCATTCGGGTCAGGGCGAAGGCGAGGAGGTTGAGGTCGGGCAGGGACTCGGCGTGGGGTGGGGTGTCTGTGTGGAACCAGTTGGTCAGGGCGGTGTTGGCCTCGGTGGCCGCCTTGGGTTCGTACCAGTGGCCGTCGGCTGCGAAGGAGCCTGTGGAGGCGTTGGTCGTTCGGTGGGCGACGAGTTCGATTCGGGCTGCGAGGGGGAGTAGGGCCAATGGTGATCCGTGAGGGGCTTGGCTCGTGCAGCGGTCTGCGAAGTCGAGCATCTGCATGAGTGTTCCGTGGCCGCGGGGGGAGAGGTGGCGCAGCATCTGGTGGTGGGCGGTGCGGTTGCACGGGTCGCGGGTGACTGCCTCGGTCCACATCGGGACGGCTGCGTGGGGTGGGGATCCGCAGGCGTACATCAGCCGTAGCACGGCCAGCCACGGGGTGGGGTCCTCCGGGGCGGCCTCCGCCGCTCGTCTGCAGTCGCCGTACACGTCCCATACGTTGGACCAGTCGGTGTGCTGCTTCACCTGGGCGACCCGGGTGCACGCGGCTACGACCAGGGCGTCGGGGTCGCGTGGGCAGTCCTTGGCCCAGCGGTCCGTGACGACCGGTGGGAGGGTGTGGGCCAGTACGGAGATGCGGTGCACTCGTCGGTCCCAGTCGCGGCCCGTGGCGCGGAGGAGTTCGGCCGCGGGTGTCCACAGGGGGCGGGTCGCGCCGGTTCCGAGGCCGTGCATCTGCTGCGAGGGGCGCAACTCGGCGAGGGTTCGATGCAGTTGGCGGTCGTCCAGCTCGGGGCCTGTGACCAAGGGTGTTCGGCGTCGCAGCATGGCAGTCCGGGGGAGGGGAGCGGGCGGGGGCGGCGCCAGGGGCACGCCGAAAACCGGGAACACGCAAGAGTTGCCCGTGCACGCTGTGCGGTTGACAGCGGATTGCGGCGGATTCTTGGGAGTTCCCGGTTTCAGCTTTCGGTGGCCGGTCCGGTTGCCGGTTTACGGAACGGCTTACCGGTGCGGCGGAGTCAGGACAGTCAGGACAGGGGAGCGGTGTCCTGGGTCTTGTGCTTGCCTGACAGTCGTTCGCGGACCAGGGCGAAGACCACTACGCCGGCGGCTGCCAGGGTGGACAGGACGACCTGGTCGCGGCCGCCGCCGTCGGCCGTGTCGGTGAGCATGTAGCCGAGGACGAAGGTGATGAGGGCGATGGTGGCCCAGGTCAGGTAGGGGTAGAGCCACATGCGGACGACCAGCTTCTCCGGGGACTCGCGTTCGATGATCTTGCGCATGCGCAGTTGGGAGAAGCAGATCACCAGCCAGACGAACAGGGCGATCGCGCCGGAGGCGTTGAGGAGGAACTGGAAGACGGTGTCCGGCCAGAGGTAGTTGAAGGCGACGGCGACGAAGCCGAAGACGACGGAGGCGAGGATGGCCGCGCGGGGGACGCCGCGGTTCGTGGTCTGGCCGAAGGCGGCGGGGGCGTCGCTGCGGCGGCCGAGGGAGAAGGCCATGCGTGAGGCGGTGTACAGGCCGGAGTTGAGACAGGACAGCACCGAGGTCAGCACGATGGTGTTCATGATCTGGGCGGCGTGCGGGATGCCGATGGAGCTGAGGGCGGCGACGTACGAGCCGTCCTTGAGGATCGCCGGGTCGTCCCAGCGCAGCAGCGAGACCACGATCAGGATCGAGCCCAGGTAGAACACCGCGATCCGCCAGATCACGCTGTTGGTGGCCTTGGTGACGGCGGCCCGCGGGTCGGCGGTCTCGCCCGCCGCCAGGGTGACGATCTCGCTGCCCATGAAGGAGAAGACGACCATCAGGACGCCGGTGAGGATGGCGCCGGGGCCGTTCGGAAGGAAGCCGCCGTGTGCGGTGAGGTTGGTGAAGCCGCTGGCGGGGTGGTCGGAGCCGGGCAGGAGTCCGAAGAGTGCGAGGCCGCCGATCACGATGAACGCGGCGATGGCGACGACCTTGATGCCGGCGAACCAGAACTCGAACTCGCCGTAGGAGCTGACCGAGACCAGGTTGGTCGCGGTGAGGACGATCATGACGATCAAGGCCCAGCCCCACTGGGGGACGGCAGGGATCCAGCCAGCGAGGATCTTGGCGCCGGCGGTCGCCTCCACGGCGAGCACCACGACCCAGAAGAACCAGTACAGCCAGCCGATGGTGAAGCCGGCCCAGCTGCCCAGCGCGCGGTCGGCGTAGGCGGAGAAGGAACCTGAGGTCGGGTTGGCGGCGGCCATCTCGCCGAGCATGCGCATCACGAGGACGACGAGGACGCCGACGAGCGCGTAGGAGACGAGGATGCCGGGGCCCGCGGCGGCGATGCCGGAGCCGGAGCCGACGAACAGGCCGGCACCGATGACGCCGCCGATCGCGATCATCGACAGGTGGCGGCTCTTCAGGCCGGCCTGTAGGCCGGAGTCGGCCGCGGGGGTGGTCGTCTGCGGATCCGTGGCGGAGGGGGCGGGGACAGGGGGACGTGTGGTCATCTCGACATCCGTAGGGGAGTGGGAGTGGGGAGGGCGGACCAGGGACGTCTGGAAATTAGTTCAGTACGATCAGAAAGAACAGTCTTGTTTAACTGTTCATCTTGCTCTATTTTTCGGGTTCCGTCCGGTCCCAGTCCCCTGCGGAGCACCCATGCAGCACACCGCGCCCGCCAGGGCGGCTCCGTCGCGAGAACCCTCCGTGTGGACGCCGTCGCCGTGGGCCCTGCCCTCTTTGTGTGCCCTGCCCTCTTTTCGCAGGCCGTTAGGGTGGCGTCGTGGTGAATGCAGCGGGCAAGTTCGGCCCCTACAACCAGCCGGTTCCCGCGCGGCCCGCGCCGGTCGGTGGGCCCTGGGACACGCGTGTCCTGGCCGGCCGGGGTCCCACGGGAGCGGAGCTCGTCCGGTCCCGGATCGCCCTGCGGGTGCGTCTGAGGGCCGTGTCGCCGGGGGACCGACTGCCGGACGCGGGTGTCCTCGCCGAGGAGCTCGGGATCAGTGAGATCACCGTGCGCCGCGCGCTGGAGGCCATGTGCCAGGACGGCCTGCTCGACCGGCGTCGCGGCCGGGCGGGCGGCACCTTCGTCGCGGTGGACTGGGACGCGGTCGTCGCCGTGCTGCACGACACCGACGAGGCGGATTCACTGGACGCCTTCCATCTGCTGCTCGAGTGCGGGCTGGTGGCGCACACCGCGGGTGAGCTCCCGGACGGCCGGCTCGACGGGCTGCGGGCGCTGGTCGAGGAGATGGAACTGGCCGACGACCCGGCACGGCTGCTCGAACTGGAGGTCCGCTTCCATCTCGACCTGGCTCAGGCGCTCGGCGGCGCCGGGATCAGGGAGTTCGCCGCCGACCTGCTCGGCAAGCAGTGTCTGCTGCGGCCCGCGCCGGACCCCGCGGTCGTAAAGGCCCGTAACCGCTGCCATGCCGACCTGCTCGACGAACTCGCCCGGGGCGCGATGGACCCGGCGGTGCGAGCGGTGAAGGCACACCGTCACGCCGGACCGAACTGACCACATAGATCAGAACTCAGACCAGACTCGGATCAGAACGCAGACCAGAACGCAGATCAGAAGGGAGCTGTCGCCAATGCCTGACCCCGGACCTGTCGGACCCGCCGGACCCGCCGGACCGTCGTCGTCGACGTCGGGCCCTGGCGGCGGTGCGCCGCAGCGGTTGCGCGGCGGCGTTCTCGGCATGGCGGACATCGCCGCCGCGACGATGGCCAATGTCGGTCCGGCCATGAGCTTCTTCTTCGGCTTCGCCTTCCTCGCCACCACCGCGGGCGTCGCGTCCCCGCTGACGATCGTGGCGGCGGGGGTGGCGGTCGCGCTGTTCGGCAACACGCTGGCCGAGTTCTCCCGGGCGCACCCCTCGGCGGGCAGCTTCACCACCTTCGTGGGCAAGACCTTCGGGCCGGTCAGCGCGGTGACCACGGCTCTGCTCGCCGGACTCGGCTACATCATCGCGATGGCCTCCGTCATCGCGATCTCGGGCGGGTTCATGCAGATCACCCTGAACCACTACACCGGCGTCGACCTGCCGTGGATCATCTGGACGCTGCTGCTGACCGGGCTGGCGGTGGTGCTGATGCTGCGCGGGATCGTGGTGTCCACCAAGTGGGCCGGTTACTTCTTCGGCGTGGAGATGCTGGTGCTGGTCGTGGTCTCGGTCGCGACGATCGTCGAGCACCGGGGCGACCTCTCGGTGGCCCCGTTCCTGCCCTCCCACCTCACCCACGGCGTCAAGGGCCTCGCGGCGGGCTTCCCGCTGGCCGTGTACCTGTTCATCGGCTGGGAGAACTCGGCGGCACTGGCCGAGGAGACGGAGAACCCGCGGCGCAACGTCGGCCGTGCCGTGTTCTCCTCCGTCGCGATCATGACGGTGAGCTACATCCTCTTCTCCTACGCCACGGTGACCGGCTTCGGCTACGACGTCCAGCGGCTCGGCGACTCCCCGATCCCCTTCGTCGACGTCGCCCGGCACACCCTCGGCGCGCTGGCGATCCTCGCCTACGTCGGCGGCCTGACCTCCACCCTCGGCGTGCTGATCGCGGGCATCAACTCCCAGGCCAGGCTGGTGTTCAACGCCGGACGCGAGGGGCTGCTGCCGTCCTTCTTCGGGTACGTCCACCCCACCCGCCGTACGCCGAACAACGCGATCGTCACCTTCACCGTCACCGCGCTGCTGATCATCGCGGGCTGGGGCCTGGGGCATCTGCTCGGGGACGGCGGTCAGATGAACCCGGTGGTCTTCTTCGCCGAGTCCTCCAGTCTGGGCGCCATCCTGATCCTGCTGGTCTACCTCGCGTCCAACATCGCGCTGCCGCTGTACTACCGCAGATACCGACCGCAGGAGTTCCGGATCGTGCGGCACGTGGCGCTGCCCGCGGTCGGCGCCCTCGCCGTCCTGGTCCCCCTCTACTACCTCGCCAAGCCCGGCCAGCCCGCCCCGTACAGCTGGTTCCCGTACGCGGCCCTGGCCACCCTCGTCGCCGCCGTCTGCTACGCGACCCTCCTGGTCCGACGCGACCCGGGGCTGGCGGAGCGGGTGGGGTCGGTTGTCGCGGACGCGGAGTGAGCCGGCAGTGCGGCCTGGCTGAACGTTCACCCCCGTCCGTCCGTATCCCTTCCGTAGCCGTACGCCCGTCCGGATCGTTCGGGCGGGAACAGTGTCGACCGGATACGGAGAGGGACGTGCCACAGCAGTCGCAGCGGGGGCGGGTCGGCCTCGCAGTGCACCATGCCCGTCTGCTGACGCGGGGTGCCGCGCTGATCGGGAGTCTGGCTCTGCTGCCGTTGATCGCGGCGTGCGGGGGAGCCGAGGGGGACGGGGCCGCGAAGGCCAAGGCGTCCGAAGGGTCCGTCGCTCCCGTGGCCGGTGTCGTGGCGCCCGCGAAGGTCGAGGTGATCGCCGCGCTGACCGGGTGCAAGGTCGAGATCCGTATCGAGGCGGACGAGCTGCGCGAGGGGCAGTGCAAGACCAAGCAGGGGAACTACCGCATCACCACCTTCCCCAAGGAGAAGCTAAAGCTGACCTGGCTTGATGCGGCCTCCGTGTACGGGGGCACGTACCTGGTCGGTCCGCAGTGGGCCGTGGGTGCCAAGCCGGAGGTGTTGGAGAAGCTGCGTACGAAGATCGGTGGGACCATGCAGTCGCTGCGCAGCATGAATCCGGCGGAACCGGCACCGAGCGCGTCGTAGCCGCGGAAAAGCTGCGGTACAAGCGGTACAAGGTACAAGCGGTACAAGCCGCGGTACACACCGCAAAAGCTCCGGCCGGCCCGGGGCCGCCCCGTGGGACGGGCGACCCGGGCCGGATCCGGTTAGTGTTCGGGACGGCGGAGACACGGGACTCCACCGGCCTGCGTCCGCTACGAAGCGATCCGCTCCGGCGCGCGCCAGGAACCCCCCGTGCGCGGGGCGGTGGCGTGCCTCCAGCGGGCGAGCGGGATGACGGGGGCGGTGGGCGCCGCGTCGGTCTCGGCCTGACGGAAGAGCATGGAGAGGACGACGGTCACGGCCGCCAGTTCCTCCGGGGTCGGTGAGCCCGAGACGACTTTCCACAGGCTCTCTTCGACGGACATCGAGTCTGCTGACACTGGATTCTCCGATCAGAAAAGGGACGTGCGCTTTCGGCAGAGGGCAGAGGGCAGAGGGCAGAGGGCAGAGGCCAGAGGGAAAGGGCTGGGGTTGTGCGTGGGCGGCCGGCCCCCGGGGGATGTGGGCCGGCCGCCCGGCTCGGGTGGGCGCGGGGCTCAGGGAGCCGCGCGCCCCTGTGGCGGCGTCGGAGCCGGCCGGACGTGCCCGGTGGCAGGTAGCCATGGGCGCGCCCGACGCGGCTCAAGAGCTCAACACCGCCTGGCATGCGCCGTTCAGGACGCCACCGTGACCTGCGACGCCTTGCCGCCGGTCTCGGTGACCGTCGGCTGGGCGTCGGTCGTCGCGGCTGCCGCCGCGGCTTCCGCCGCCTCCGCCGCCGCACCCACCGGCCGGAGCCCGCTCGGGATCAGCATCGACGCGACCGCCGCGGCCAGGACCACCGCCGCGCCGACCCACACCGCGGGGATCATGCCGTCGACGAAGTGCTGCGGGGTCTCGTAGCCGCCCTGCGCCGCGAACACCGCCGCCAGAACGGCCACACCCAGCACGCCGCCCAGTTCGCGACCGGCGTTGTTCACACCCGACGCGATGCCTTCCTGGTCGCGGCGGACGGAGGAGAAGACCATGTTGACCACGGGGGCGTAGAACAGGGACATGCCCACGCCGAGGATGGCGAAGGGGGCCACCAGGGAGCCGTAGCCGACGGTCGGGGTGGCGACCATGGCGAACCAGCCGAGGCCGATGGACTGCAGGACGAAGCCGATCGCGAGGATCGTGCGGCCGCCGAGACGGTCCGACAGGACGCCGGCCACCGGGGCCACCAGCATCGGCATCGCCGTCCAGGGGAGGGTGCGCAGGCCCGCCTCCAGCGGCGAGTAACCCTGGGCGGTCTGCAGGAACTGCGCCACCAGGAAGATCGAGCCGAACATGCCGAAGTACATGAGGACCGAGGCCAGGTTGGTCATCGAGAACGCCCGGCCACTGAACAGGCTCAGCGGCAGCATCGGGTGCTCGACACGGTTCTCCCAGGCCAGGAAGGCCAGGATCAGCACGCCGCCCGCGATGAAGCCGGTCAGCACCTCACCCGAGGTCCAGCCGATGGCGCCACCCCGGACCAGGCCGAGGACCACACCGAACAGACCGACGCTGAGCAGAGCCGTGCCGACCAGGTCGAGCTTGGCGCTGGCGCCCCGGCTCTCGGCGAGCCAGATCTTGGACAGGGGGAGCAGGATGAGGCCGAGCGGCACGTTGACCCAGAAGATCCACTGCCAGGACGCGCCCTCCACGATCGCGCCGCCGACCACCGGGCCGAGCGCGATCGCGAGACCGGCGACCGCGCCCCAGGCGCCCAGCGCGGCACCGCGCTTGGCGGGCGGTACGGCCGCGGACAGCAGGGTGAGGGTCAGCGGGACCACGATCGCGCCACCGATGCCCTGCACGGCACGGGCCAGGATCAGCTCGTTCGCGGTGTCCGACATGGCGGCCCCGGCCGAGGCCAGGGTGAAGATCGCGGTACCGATCATGAACAGTCGGCGACGGCCGAAGCGGTCGCCCAGTGCGGAGCCCGTCATCAGGAAGACGGCGAACGTCAGGGTGAACGCGTTGACCGTCCACTCCAGTTCGTCGAGCCCTGCGTTGAGGTCGTCACGGATCGCGGGCAGCGCGGTGGTGACGACGAGGTTGTCGAGGGAGGTGATGAACATCGCCACGGCGGCGATGACGAACGTACGGACGGGATGGCCCTGTGTCTGGGCACTCATGGTTCGTCCTCTCACATGTCGCGCAGGTAATCCCTGGCTTGCCGGAGTATGCGGTTGCGGGTGGGGCCTATGGAGCCGCGCGGCATGGCGAGAGCCGCGCTGATCGCGTCGTAGCTCATGGGGGGATCGCGGAGCAGCAGTCCCAGCAGAGCCTGGTGCTGAGCCGGCAGGTGCCGGATGGCCATCCGGGCGAGATCGCCCTCCGCCCTGCTGAGGACGGTCTCTTCCGGAGTGGCCTGGTGGTGCCCGGTCTCGTGGGTGAACTCCGAGAGGTCGTCGACCAGGTGGTACTTGACGCCGTTGCCCGACACCTTGAGCGCCTCACGGCGAGCCGTGGTGACGATCCAGGCGCCGAGCCTGGACGGGTCGTTGAGCGCGCCGACGTTCTCGATGACGCGCAGCCAGGTGACCTGGCAGACGTCCTCGCAGTCGGCGGGGCGCAGCCCGTGCGAACGGGCGACCGTCCAGACGATCGGGCGGTACCTCTGGATGAGGCGCCCCCAGGCCGTCTGATCGCCCGCGCGGCAGGCTTCCACCAACTGAACGGCGGACTCGGGCACTTGGGCCCGGACGGTCGTCGTACCGGCCACGTCAACCTCCTTCGGTCCTCCCCGTAGGGACCTGTTGAACTCTCTTGTCCCACAGTCGAGTCGCAGGCCACTGGACCCCTGGTCGCCGGGCTCTGCATCCGGGGTAGCGGCCCGGCGGGTGGGAGTGGAACGGCCCGTATGGCCGGTATCCGTACGCCGATTCGGGCCCTCTGTCGGGTGACGGTCGCCCCGCCCGTCCGGCTCGGCCGGAGGTGGCGCGCGACGCACCGAGAGGGGAAATCACTAATGATCACGGATGAGTACGCCCGGACCCTCGCGTCCGTCAACGACCGGATCCGGGACCTCAAGGACAGCGGCTTCTACACCTTCGAAATGCCCTTCACCGCCGCTCCCGGCGGCCGGTCGGAGATAGACCACCGCGAGGTCATCATGCTGACCAGCGGCAACTACCTCGGTCTGGCCGGACACCCGGAGATCAACAAGGCGGTCAAGGACGCCCTGGACACCTACGGTTCGGGAGCCTGCGGCGCCCGCCTGAACAACGGCACCACCGTGCTCCACCTGGAGCTGGAGGAGAAGCTCGCCGAGTGGATGGGCACCGAGGCGGCCATCACCTACAGCTCGGGATACATGGCCAACCTCGGCACGATCTCCGCGCTGTGCGACAGCGACACGATCGTCATCACCGACCAGATCAACCACATGAGTATCCTCGACGGCTGCCGGCTGGCCGAGGGCGCCGTGAAGATCTTCGCCCACAACTCCATGGAGAAACTGGAGTACGTCCTCAAGCGCAACGCCGACGCCAAGAAGAAGTTCGTGGTCGTCGACGGCGTCTACTCCATGGACGGCGAGATCGCGCCGCTGGACGACATCCACCGGCTCACCGAGCAGTACGGCGCGATGCTGATGGTCGACGAGGCTCACGGCACCGGCTTCCTCGGCGAGAACGGCCGGGGTGCCGGCGAGCACTTCGGGATCATCCCCGACATCACGATGGGCACCTTCAGCAAGACCCTCGGCGGGGTGGGCGGATTCGTCACCGCCAGCCACGACATCGTCGAGTTCCTGCGCCACTCGGCGCACGCCTACATGTTCAACGCGAGCCTGCCCGCGCCGACCGTGGCCGGCGTGCTCAAGGCCCTGGAGCTGATGCGCCGCGAGCCGTGGCGCACCGAGAAGCTCTGGGAGAACACCATGCGCTTCCGCTCCGGGCTCATCCGCGCCGGCTTCGAGGTGCTGGGCAGCGTCACGCCCGTCATCCCGATCCTCGTCGGTGACGACATCGCCGCGCTGCGCATGTCCAAGGAACTGGTTGAGGACGGCCTCTACATCTCCGGCGCGATCTTCCCGGCGGTGCCCAAGGGCCGTGCCCGCTTCCGGGCGACCGTCACCGCCGCCATGACCACCGAGGACGTGGACCGCGCCGTCGAACTGCTGGCTGACGCCGCCCGGCGGCACAACGTACTGGCCTGAGGGGACGTAGAGAAAAGTGACCATCACACCGACCGAAGCCCGCAGCGGGGAGAAGATCTCCGCCGCCAGCCGACGGGCCCTCCAGGCCCAGGGCGTCTACCTGGGCACCACGGGTGTCGACCTGCGCACCGCCTTCCTGTTCCCCGGCCACGGGGCGCAGTACCCCGACATGTTCGCCGACCTCGCCGCCGAGAACCCGGTCGCCGCGGAGACGTTCGAGCGGATCGACGAGACCTACCGCTCGCTGGCCGGACACACCCTGACCAGCCGGATGTTCAGCTCCGGCGGCAACGACCCGGTGAAGGAACTCCAGGACCCGGTCGTCATGCAGCCCGCGATCTTCGCCGGCAGCATGGTCGCGCACCGGCTGCTGGAGAGTCAGGGCATCACCGCCGAGACCCACATCGGGCACAGCCTGGGCGAGATCAGCGCCCTCGTCGCGGCCGGGGCGCTCTCCCTGGAGGACGGTGTCCGCGCGGTGTACGGGCGGGGCGTGGCCGTCAAGGTCATCCCCGAGGCCCGGCGCGGCGGGATGCTGAGCCTGCAGACCGACAGCGACCGCAGCCGCGAACAGCTCTCCCGACTGCTGCTGTTGCTGCGCGGGGGCCAGGGCGGCTACCTCGTCCAGAGCCTGGTCAACTCGCCCGACCAGACGGTGCTTTCGGGTGACTCCGAGGCCATCGACCGGGCCGCCGCGCTGTGCCTGGAACGCGGCATCAAGGCCACCCGGCTCAGGGTCTCGCACGGTTTCCACTCCGACCTGCTGGAGGAGGCCGTACCGCATCTGGAGCGCACCCTCGCCGCGCTCGACTGGCACGCCCCGAAGATCCCCGTGCTGTCCACGGTGATCGGCGACTACTACACCGAGCAGGACGTCCAGGACCTGCCGCTGCTGCTCGCCCGTCAGCTGGTCACGCCGTTCAGCTTCCAGGCGCTGGTCGGCCGGCTGCACGCGGACGGTCACAACAGCTTCGTCGAGGTCGGCCCCAAGTCGATCCTGTCCGGGCTGACCGAGCGGATCCTCGCCGACTCCGACAAGGAAGTCCTGGTCACCCCGACCAACATCCAGTCGCTGGGCGCGGTGGAGAGCATGCGCCGCTTCAGCGCCTTCGCCGAGGTGCACGGACTGACCGGCGGCGAGATGGAGGAGCAGACCGCCGCCGCGCCGGAGCCGGCCGCCGAGAGCGCCCCGACCACCGCGCAACTGCGCGAGGAGCTCCTCAAGGTCGCCGCCCGCTACACCGGTTATCCGGTACGGCTCCTCGACCCCGCCCAGCTGATGGGCGCCGGCCTCGGGCTGAGCACCCGGGTCCGCGAGGAGCTGGCGGCCGCGCTCGCCGCGCACCTGGGCCTGACGGACACGACCGTCTCCACCGAGGCGGACGCCCCGCTCGGCCATCTGCTCGACCAGCTGGCGGACGCGTCCCGTGGCACCGGAGCCGGCACCGGCACCGGTACTGGCGACGGCACCGGCACCGGCACTTCTGCCGCGACGGGCCGGGAGACCGCCGCGGGGCCTGTGCCCGCCACGGTCGAGGAGGCCACGGCGGCGATCCAGTCCGCCGTGTCCGCCGAACCCGTCCAGCCCGTCCAGCCCGCCGAGCCCGCTGAGGCGACGGCCGAGGACCTGGCCCAGGCGGAGCGTGTGGTGTGGGAGGTGGCGGAGGCCAAGACGGGTTATCCGGCGGACCTGCTGGAGGCGGATCTGGATCTGGAGGCGGATCTGGGGATCGACTCGGTGAAGCAGGCGGAGATCCTCGGTGAGGTGCGGGAGGTGTTGGGGCTTCCGGTGGTGGAGGACGTCGACTCGTCGGCGTTGAACACCCTCAACCGGATCGCCGAGTTCGTGGCCGGTCTCCAGGCCGCCACCCGGCCCGCACCTGCGGCACCCGCACCGGCAGCACCGGCTCAGGGGACCGCCGTACAGGAAACCCCCGTACCGGAAGAGCCCGCGCAGGCGACGGCCGAGGAGTTGGCCGAGGCGGAGCGGGTGGTGTGGGAGGTGGCGGAGGCCAAGACGGGTTATCCGGCTGACCTGTTGGAGGCGGATCTGGATCTGGAGGCGGATCTGGGGATCGACTCGGTGAAGCAGGCGGAGATCCTCGGTGAGGTGCGGGAGGTGCTGGGGCTTCCGGTGGTGGAGGACGTCGACTCGTCGGCGTTGAACACCCTCAACCGGATCGCCGAGTTCGTGGCCGGCCTCCAGGCCGCCACCGGACGCAGCCCGCGCGGCGGCACCACCTCCGGCACGGGCGGCGACGGCACCGACGACAGCCACATACCCGAGGCGGCACCCGCTCGGCCGGTGCTGCCGCCTGTCCTGGAGCGCACGATCGACCGCATCGCCGGACGGTACGTCCCCCTCGCGGTCGAGAGCCCTCTCGACCACCCCGACGCCACACCGTTCTCCGTGGACGGCAAGGCGGTCGTGGTGATCACCGGACAGGACACGGCCCTCGCCCGTGAGGTGCTCCCGCGCCTCACCGAGCGCGGCGCACGGCCGTACGTCGTCGCACCGGAACAGGCAGCCGTCCCCGACGACTGGCCGACTGCCCGCGCCGACTTCACCGACCCCGACTCGCTGGCCAAGGCCCTGGCAACAGCCCGTACCGACAGCGGAGTTCAGGTCGTCGTCAACCTGCACCCCTACGGCCCCGGCCCCGACCCGGTCGCCGCGACCACCTCCTTCGACCGGCCCGCCGCCGACTGGAGCTCGGCCGCCGACCAGCACTTCACCGTCAACCTGCTCGCCGCCAAGGCCTACTTCGCCGACCTCACGCAGGCCGGCGGCGACGGCGGCTACTTCGCGGCCACCGCGGTCGGCGGGGTGTTCGGCCTGGAGTCCGACGGCGCGATGGACCCCCTGGGCGGCCTCACCGCGGGCTTCGCCAAGAGCCTCGACCTCGAACTCCCGGACACCCGCGTCAAGGTCGTCGACTTCACCGAGGGCGACGCGGCCGGCGCCGCGGACATCCTGCTCGCGGAGATCACCACCGACGCGGAACGCTCCGTCGAGGTGGGTCACCTCCGAGGACTGCGCAAGATCGTCCAAGTGGTCCCGCACGAGATCGCGACCAACGAACGCCAGCAACCCCTGCGTCTCGACCCGGGCAGCGTCGTCGTCTTCTCCGGCGGCTCGCGCGGGATCACCTACGAATGCGCGAAGGAACTCGCCCGACTGGAGGGCGTGCGCGTCGTCATCCTCGGCCGCACCCGCCCCGCCCAGGGCACCGAGGACTGGATGGCGCTGGACGACGAGGCCTTCGCCCGTCTCGGCAAGGGCTGGTTCCCGCAGGCCAAGAAGAAGAACCCGGCCATCACCCCGGTCGAGGCGAAGAAGCAGTTCGCGGCCCTCGCCAACGCCCGTGAGCTGTACCGGAACATCGAGGAACTGCACGCCATCAACCCGCTGTCGGTGTACGAGGTCTGTGACGTCTCCGACGGCGAGCAGGTCACCGCGGCGATCGACGCGGTACGGGTGCGGTACGGGCGGATCGACGGTGTCGTGCACGCCGCCGGTCTCGACTCGGTCGCCACCGTGCCGAAGAAGTCCCTGGACCACGCCCGGCACGTGGTCCGGGTCAAGGCCGACGGCTCCCACCACCTCTGGCACGCCGTCAAGCACGACCAGCTGAAGTTCTTCGGCTTCTTCGGGTCCTTCCTCGGCCGCTTCGGCATGGACGGCCAGGTCGACTACACGGCAGGCGCCGACCTCGTCTCCAAGCTCTCCGCGCTGCTCGCCCGCCGCAACCCCGACATGCGGGTCTTCACCCTGTGCTGGACCGGCTGGTCCGACGTCGGCATGGCCGCCACCGAGGCGGTACGGCGGGTCCAGGAGGAGGTCCGCGGACTGCGCTACCTGGGCGTCGAGGAGGGGGTGCAGCACTTCGCCCGGGAGGTCTTCCAGGGCGGCGACGACCCCGAGGTGCTGGTCTTCGGCGAGATCGGCAAGAACAGCTACGGCGGCCAGGACGCGTCGATGGACGCCACGCACACCCAGGTAGCCGTGCCCGTCGGCCCCGACGGCAGCGTCCGGGACCGTGTCGAACTGCCCCTGCTCGACCAGGTGTCGGAGGTGACCGACACCCGGGTGCGGGCCGTCAAACGGCTCGACCCCCGGGCCGACCGCTACCTCGACGACCACCGGGTCAAGGGAGCGGGCACCTTCCCCGGGGTGCTGCACATCGAGGGCCAGGTGCAGGCGTCCGGGCTCCTGGTCCCCGGACACACGGTCGTCGCGGCGGAGAACATCGAGTTCCTGAAGTTCGTCAAACACCTGCCGAACTTCCCCCTCGACCTGCGGTTCGAGGCGGAGGCCGAGGCGGACGGGCAGCGGGCGGACGGCACCCGCCGGATCCGCGCCGAGATCCGCTCCGACCTGGTCACCGCCGACGGCCGGGTCCTGGAGGCCGACCGGGTGCACTCACGCGGCACATACGTCTTCGCAGCACAGCCGCCGCGACCGGACGACATGCCCGCACCCGACCCGGAACTCGCCGAACTCGTCGAGAAGGCGACCGAGTTGGACATCGACCGGTTCTACGAGCGGGCCGCCCGGCAGATCACCTTCGGCCCGCGCTTCCGCCAGGTGCGGCGGATCGGGTTCGTCGGGGACATCGAGGACGGGCGGATGGTGAGCGAGATCGTGGTCGACGCCGGCCGCGGACTGTTCTCCGCCGCCCCGACACCCCGGCTGCGGACCCTGCCCATCGTCATCGACAACGCCTGGCGCTCCACCCTGCTGTGGGCCTACCACCACCTCGGCAGCCATGTGGTGCCGGTCTCCATCGCGGCGATGCGCTTCCACCGCGTGCCGCTGCCCGGCGAGACCGTGCACACCGACTCGACCGTCGCACCCGTCGCACCCGATCAAGGAGGAAAACCCGGAGACCTGCGCATCAGCACCCGGATCCTCGACGCGGCGGGCCACCCGCTGTGCGAGATCCAGGACCTAGTCGTGACACAGGTGGGGCGTGATGAGGGCGATACACGTCTCCTGGACTGAGACCGCCCTGCCGGGCAGCGGAACCCCGCTGCCCGGGGGCGGCGCCGTGACCATCGAGTGGCTCCCCATCGCACAGGTCCGCGGGGACTACGAGGCGGCCCCCGCGGCCTACCGGGCGCACTACCTGGCCCCGGCCGAACTCCCGGTCCTCACCCGCATCGCCGTACCGAAACGGCGGGTGGAGTGGCTGGCCGGGAGGGTCGCGGCCAAGCGGCTGGTGTGTCTGGCCCTGGAACGGGCCGGACTGCCCGTCACACCCAGCGAACTCGCCGTCCTCGGCAACAAGCCGGGCGGCCGGGCGGGCAAACCCGAACTGTCCTCCCGTACCCCCGAGTTGGCCGGGACCGTCGGCCGGCACGTCACGGACATCTCGCTCGCGCACACCCTCCGGTTCGCGGTGTGCGCCCTGGCCCACGGCGGCCGGGTCGGCGTCGACGTGGAACCGCTGCGCAGCTTCAGCCCCGCGCTGCGGCGCACCGTCTTCACCGACCACGAGGTCGCCCTGGCCGAGACCGCGTTCCAGGCCTTCGACACCGGCCACCGCGGTACCGCGCTGTGGGTGGTCAAGGAAGCACTGCTCAAGGCGTACGGCATCGGCTTCGCGTACGGCTGGGGAACCGCCCGGCTGCGCTCGGCCGACACCGACGCCGGCGTTTTCGACATCACCCTCCCCGCGGGGGCGGATCCGGGCCACCGGGTCGCCGTCCGCTACGGCCGGGTCATCGACCACATCTTCGCCATCGCCTCCGTGGCCCCCCGGCCGCCGGACGGCCACCAGCAGAAAGGGCAGCTCCGTGCCTGGGACTGACTTCGAGGGCTTCGACCCGATCGCCGTGGTGGGATACGGCTGCGTCTTCCCACCGAACTCGTACGACGCCGACACGTTCTGGCAGAACATCCTGGGCGGCCGGATCGGCATCGACTCGCCGCCGAAAAACCGCTGGAACTGGGAGGACTACCACAACGAGGACAAGGGTGTCGTCGACAAGACGTACTGCCGCTGGGGCGGCTTCCTCGACGACTACGCCGGCCCGTCCGGCCTGGAGGAACTGACCCGGATCGGCCGGGAGGCCGTCGGCGAGCTCAACCGCACCCAGCTGATGGTGCTCGACACCGTCCTGCAGACCCTGAGGATGTCCGGGTACAGCCCGAGCCGGCTGAGCACCACCGACACCGCGCTGTTCGTCGGCAACATGCTCGGCGACGAACAGGTCATGGAGTCCTCGCTCACCTTCCGCGCCACCGAGGTACTGCACCACCTGCGGGGCAGCGAGGCCTTCCAGGCGCTGGAGAGCGGGCAGCGGACGGCCCTGGAGGACGGCTTCCCGGCCGCGGTGAAGAACCGCCTGTACGACGCCGACTCCGGGCCCGCCGCGCACGTCTTCCAGGTCAGTGTCGCCAAGGCGGTCGCCCGGGTGATCGGGCTGCCCGGTCCGGCGGCGATCGGCGATGCGGCCTGCGCCTCCGGCCTCACCGTGATCGACACCGCCGTCAAGTACCTCCAGGACGGCAGCCACGACATGGTCCTGGCGACCGGTGTGCAGGGCAACATGAACATCACCGGCAACGTCTGCTTCGCCAAGATCGGCGGCCTGTCCGCCACCCGCTCCACCCCCCTCGACGAGGGCGCCAGCGGCCTGATCAACGGCGAGGGCTCCGGCACCGTCCTGCTGAAGCGGCTCAGCGACGCGGTCCGCGACGGCGACACCATCGCCGGAGTGATCCGCGGCGTCGCCACCCGCTGCGACGGCAAGGGCAAGGCGATCTACGCGCCGTCCTCACGCGGCCAGGTGGCCGCCATGCGCCGCGCCCTGGAACTCGCCGACGCCCAGCCGGGGGAGCTCGACTACATCGAGACCCACGCCACCGCCACCTCCACCGGCGACCTCGTCGAGGTCAGCTCCCTCCAGCAGCTGTACGCGGACTCCGGCGCGGAGCCCGGCTCCATCCGGCTCGGCTCGGTCAAGGCCCAGATCGGGCACACCTTCTCGGCGGCCGGCATGGCCAACCTGCTGAAGATCCTGCTCGCCTTCCAGCACGAGACCGTGCCGCCCACCCACGCCTTCACCCGGGCCCCCGAGGCGATGAAGCTGGACGGCTCACCGTTCCGGGTGCCGGTCGCCTCCGAGCCGTGGCAGGCGCCCGAGGAGTGCCGGCCGCGGCGGGCGCTGACCAACGCCTTCGGGTTCGGCGGCGTCAACACCAGCGTCATCGTGGAGCAGTACGACCCCGTGCACCACGCCGACGCCGCCCTGGAACAGCAGGGCCACACCGACAGCAGCCGCTCCACGGCCAACGCCCCGCTCGCGGTGCTCGGCATCGGCTGCGTCGCCCCGTTCTCCCGGGACACCGAGGGCCTGGTCGGCGAGCGGGCGCCGGGCGCCGGCGTCACCGGCTTCCCCGCGGACCGCTGGCACCCGGACGCCGCCGCGATCTACGACCCCGAGGGCACCTGGCGCGGCGGAGTCGTCACCGACCTGGACTTCCCGTGGAAGACGTACCGCATCCCGCCCAACGTCCTGGAGGACCTCGACCGGGCGCAGCTGCTGTCGGTGATGGCGGCCGGGCAGGCCCTCGAGGAGTACGGGGCGCCCGCCGCCGACCGGGTCAACGCGGGTGTCTTCGTCGGCGCGACCTGCGGCCTCGAATCCGGCCTGACCCGCAACTTCCGGATCCGCCTGGTGGAGTTCGAGCGGGCCCTTGAGGACGTACCGGAGTACCGGGCGCTCGACGAGAAGACCCGCGCCGAGCTGGTCGAGAGCTACACCCGTGAGGTGCACCGCTACATCCCGCTCACCCGGGAGAACGCGTTGCCCGGCTACATGGACAACATCACCGCGGGCCGTATCCAGAACATCTTCGACCTGCGCGGCCCGGGTGTCGTCATCGACGACGACCTGTGCTCCTTCGGCACCGCCCTCGGCCTCGCCAAGCGCAACCTGGAACAGGGTGAGTGCGACGTCGCCCTCGTCGGCGGCGTGCACGCCAACCTCACCCCCGAGTTCACCCACCTCTTCGAGCGCAGGCTCAAGGAGGCCGGCCACGACGTCGACGGTCTGACACCCGCGGAGGGCGCCGCCTTCCTGGTCGTCAAGCCGCTCGACAAGGTCACCGAGGACGAGAAGGTCCTCGCGGTGATCGACGGGGTCGGCTGCGCCGACGCCGACATCCCGGTCGCCCGGCCCGGCGTCCCCTTCTTCTACGGCGCCGACGGCGCGATCCGCTCGGTCGAGGTGATCGCCCGGATGCGGGCCGAGGCGGCCGCCCAGGAGAACGAGGACGCCGCCCGGCTGGACCTGGTCCGGGTCAAGCTCCCGCAGATCGAGAGCGGTTGGGGCTACGCGCTGCGCATCCGCCGGGACGACTCCGTCGTCGACGACGACGAGCCCGCCGTAACCGAGGAGCACGAGCCGAGCGCGCAGCCCGTCGCCGCGTCGCCCGACGACCCCGGCACCGGCTTCCTGACCGCCCCCACCTACGAGCGTCTGCTGGCCCAGCTGGAACAGCTGGCCAGGGGCGAACTCGTCCCGCTCGACCGCATCAACTCCCCGTCCTCGGGCGGCTACCGGCTCGGGTTCAGCTACGCGTCGTGGGTCGACCTCGCGCGCAAGGCCCAGCTGACCCTGCGTCTGCTCCGTCCCGACAGCTCCGCCGCCCCGTCCACCCCTCCCACCGTCACGAGGTGACCTTTTCCATGGCAACCATCATCGAGCCGGTCCGCTCCGAGGAGCGGATCGCCAGGCCCGTCCACCCCTGGCTGCGCAGCCTGTTCTTCTGGCCGGTGCTCATCCACTGCGTGCTCTCCTTCGTCCCGCTGTACTTCCTCAGCTCCCGCACCGGTGACTTCTTCGCCTGGGAGACGGGCAACTCGCTGAGCGCCGCCGCGCTGGGCGCCGGTTACGCGGGCGCCTGCACGATGTTCCTGCTGACCCTGCCGGAGAAGGACTGGACGAGCGCCCGCGGCACCGTCTTCGCCCCGATCACCCTGCTGCTGTCCGCGCTGGTCCTGGCCGGTGTGTACGCCGACCAGTTCCACTTCACCGAGGGCCCGGCGCTCGCCCGTGTCTTCGCCTGGCTGTGGCTGGCCTCGCTGGCGGTGTTCCAGGTGACCTGCTTCCTCGTCTACAAGGTCCACAACACCGGCCCCAAGGTGGCCGACCCGCGTGGCCCGGCTCCGATGAGGGCCGACGTCAGCATCCCGACCGCGATCATGGGCGCCGTCCTGTGGGGCCTCGCCTTCGCCCTGTGGATCGCCCCCAAGGCCGTCGGCGACCACTGGGCCTGGCAGCTGGACCCGCTGGACGCCCGGATGCTCGGCGCCTGGTTCTTCGCCTTCGGTGCCGGCGCCTGGCAGGCCCTGTGGGAGCACGACCTGCACCGGATGCGGGCCGGCTTCCTGACCGACGTCACGCTGAGCATCCTGTCGATGGCCGCGCTCGGCCTGTACGCCGACGACGTCCGCTGGGGCAACGCGCTCACCTGGGTCTACATCGTCGTGCTGGTCGGCCTGCTGGTGGCCGGCCTCACGGGCCGCTACATGGCGCTGCCGGAGGCGCTTGAGGCGGAGCGGAAGGCGCGTGAGGAGGAGCCCGTACGCGCCTGACGACCCGGCCGCCGGGGCCCGGAGCAGGCCCCGGCGGCCGACGCACCGCACCCACCCGCACTTCACCACCGTAGGACCGCGCGGACCAGGGAGGTCGGCCATGCTCAAGCAGAACAAGCACGCCGTACGAGGCTTACCGGCAGCCGTCGAGGGGCTGGAGCACGTCCCCGCGCACGGCCCCCTGGTGGTGCTGGCCGGCGGCGACGGCGAACGCCCGCTGGACACCGCCCTGTTCGCGGTGCGCGGCAAGCCCACCCGACGGCTGGAGGGCACCGACGCGCTCAGCGCCCTCGCCTACGACGAGACCGTGGTGGTGCGGGGCGTGGCCGAGGCCGTGTCGGCGGGGGACCGGGCCACGGCGCCCGTCCTGCCCGTCGCGCTGTGGCCGGACGGCCGCCGCACCCGGGTCGTCTTCGGGCCCGCGCTGCCCCAGGACCCGGTCGAACACTCGGTCCGGGACCGCGTCAGGGCCGGGCACACCGCCCTCACCGCCCTCGTGGAGCGGGCCAGGAACCCCGAGTGGTCCGCCGGACCCTGCTCCGCACGCGCCGCCGCCCACCATCTCGACCGGGTCTTCGAGGCGCTCCTCAGCCGCACCGACCCGCTGCCCGACAGCACCCTGTACGAGCAGGCCGCGCTCCTGCTCGACCTGGGACGGCTCGGCGACCCGCACAACATCGACCTGCGGGTCGGACGGCTGCGGCTGACCGCGCTGCGCAACGAGACCCGTCCGCTGCCCGTCAAGGCCGCCGCGCTGTGGCGGCTGCGGGCCGGCGCCGAGGAGGCGCTGCGCCGGGACCCGGACCACCTCATGGCCAACTACCTGCTCGGCCGCTGGCACCTGTCCGCGCCCGGCCTGCTGGGCGGCCGCCGTGAACTCGCCGTCGCCCACCTGGAGGCCGCCGACCGGCTCGGCCGGGGCGACACCCGCTACGTCCTCGGCCACGCGGAAGCCCTGCTGGCCGCCGACCGGCCCACCGCCGCGCTGTCCGCCCTGGAACGCGTCATCGAGGCCCCCGCCGACCACCCGCGCACCCAGCGGCGCCGCCAGTCCGCGATCCGGATGAGCCGCGCCCTCCAGCAAGAGCAGGCCCCGCACGGCGCGACCGCCTCAGGGGCCCGAGGAAAGGGATGACCCGTCGATGGACCCGCACAAGGGAAGCTTCAAGATCAACGACACGCTGTCCACGTCGTTCCGCCACTGGGTCGCCAGAAACCACGTCGACGGGGTGGAGGGCATCGGCCACATCCCCGCCGAGGGACCCTTCATCGTGGTCTCCAACCACCTGAGCTTCTTCGACCACTACCTGCTGGAGACCGTCCTCTACGGCGCCCGCGGCCAGCACGTCTACTTCCCGGCCAAGGCCGCGAACTTCAACCACCCCGTCAAACGGCTGGTGAGGCTCAGCGTCGGCTGCATCCCCCTCGACAGCGACACACCGGACCGCAACGCCCTCGCCGCCATGACGGAGGTCCTCGACGGCGGCGACGTGCTGTGCATGTACCCGGAGGGCACCCGCTGGACCGGCGGCGGCCTGGCCCCGTTCAACGACGGCCCGTTCTACTTCGCCGTCCGCACCGGCATCCCGGTCGTCCCCGTGATGATCCACGGCGCCGACCGGATCCTGCCCAAGGGCGAGGTCGTCCCGCACCGGGCCACCGCGCGCCTGGTGTTCGGCGCCCGGCTGACCAGCGCGCCCGGCGGACGCACCCGCAGCGCCCAGATCGCCGACCTGCGCGGCCGGGCCCGGGCCCGCATGGAGCAGCTCGGCGAACGGGCCGGCCGCACCTACGGCCGCCCCGACGAGGAGAGCGCCCGCCTCATCCGGCGCCGCGCCGACGAGATCGCCGTCGCGGCCTGCGTACGAGGACACGGCCTCGACCGCACCGAACGGCGCCGGATCGCCGTCCTGCACAGCCTCGCCCGGGCCTCGGCCGCCCCCCGCCCGCGGCCGGCCCTCGACGCTCCCGCACCCGCACCCGCCGCAGCGACGGGCTGATCCCGGCCCGAGGAACGAGGAGACATGCGCAAGAACATTCTGATCACCGGGGCGAGTTCGGGCCTCGGCCGCGGCATGGCCCGCCAACTGGCGGCGCGGGGACGGAACCTGGCCCTGTGCGCCCGCCGCGCCGACAAGCTGGAGGAGGTACGCGAGGAACTCACCAGCGCCTACCCCGGCATCCAGGTGACGGTGCGTCAACTCGACGTCCGTGACTACGAGGCCACCGCGGCCGCCTTCCGGTCCGTGCGACGGGAGTTCGGCAGCCTGGACCGGATCGTCGTCAACGCCGGACTCGGCTCGGGCGCCTCTGTCGGCACCGGGGGGTTCGAGGTCAACCGGGCCACCGCCGAGACCAACTTCCTCGCGGGCCTGGCCCAGTGCGAGGCCGCCATGGAGACCTTCCGGGACCAGGGCTCCGGTCACCTCGTGGTGGTGTCCTCGGTCAGCGCCGCCCGCGGCATGCCCCGGCACCTGACGGCGTACGCCGCCTCGAAGGCCGGCCTCGCCACCCTCGCCGACGGTATCCGCGCCGACGTCCTCGGCACGCCGCTGAAGGTCACCGCGCTGTTCCCCGGCTACATCCGCACCGAGATGAACGAGAACCTGGAGAAGACGCCGTTCATCATGGACACCGACAAGGGCTGCGCACTCCTCGTACGCGCGATGGAACGCGAACCGGCCAAGGCGTATGTGCCCGCGTGGCCGTGGGCGCCGGCCGGTGCGGTGCTGCGGCATCTGCCGCTCGCCCTCGTCGCGAAGTCGGTGTGAGCATGACGGCAACCCAGACCGCACAGACAGAGCAGACAGTGCAGGCAGGGCAGACCGCGCAGACCCTCGCCACCGAACGTCACGGCGGCACCCTGGTCGTCTTCGAGGGGAGCCGCCGCATGCTGTGGAGCAGGCCCGGCCCCGGGCGCTGGCGTCCGGTGGGCATCTGGCCCCAGGCCGCCGACGCCGCCGCGCTCACCGCCCACCTCGCCGCCCGGCGCAACGTGCTGGTCGTCCTCGACGGGGCGGAACACACCGTCAGTCTGCTGGCCGAGGAGCTCGCCGCGGCGCCCCCGTCCGTACGCCGCCTGGTGCCCGGCCCCGATCCGTCGGTGCCCGGCCCCGACCGCTACCCGGAGGAGCCCGTCGAGGTCCGTATCCCGGTCCTCGACTGGCTGCCCGGCCCGTTGCGCCGACCCGGCGTCGAACTGCTGCGCACCGGAGCCGAGTTGATGCGCAGGACACCGGCCGCGCTGCTCCCGCCGCTGCTGACCGACGAGTTCGATCCGGCCCGCCCGCACCTGAGGTTCGTCCTGCGCACCCAGCGGTACGGCGTCGGCGCGGGCAGGCTGGCCGACGCGGTGGGCCACCTGTTCGGGCCGGCCCCCAGGCCGCGGTACGTGTGACCACAGACGTACGGGTACGACGGCGTCCCCTGCCGTCGTACCCGTACTTGCGTGCCTACCCGCGAGCCGGCGGGTGTGATGCGTCAGCCGTGCCGCGTCATCCGACCTGCGGATCCGCGGCGGCGCGACGCGCCTCCTGCTCGGCCAGCCGCCGGTCGGCCTCGTCCCAGCTCGGCGGCAGCGCGGCGTCCTGCTTCCAGGAGGTGAACAACGACTCGCGCATGGCCGGTTTCAGCTTCGTCATCACCGACAGGTGCGGATCGGTCTGGATGTACGACTGCAGCGCCTGCCTGCTCTCCCAGGACGAGAGCGTCCAGAACGTCTTGTGCCAGGGATCGGCCCGCAGCGAGACCCCCACGTTCCCGGGGGAGTTCTGCGCCTGCTTGTAGACGCCCCCGGACAGGATGAAGAAGCGCGGCACACGCACCAGCGACTTGAGTTTCAACCGGGATGCCATGACGACGACTTGACCGCCTCCGGCCCCGGCCGCCGGCCCGTTGGACCAGGGGAGGGTGTGACTCATCGGAACTCCTCAGTGAGTGTGGTGAAACGGAAGAACTGGGCGCCGAACGGACAGCGCACCGGACTCAGGGCCTGCCCGGCGGATCATGTCGGAGACGCGGTGTCTGGCACGCACATCTGCGGCGTTGTCGTCGGTCGCCGACGCTCCGCGTCGACTCCCTCCTCCGCCTTGCAGCTGCACGCACCAGACACCGCTCGCGGACGTTGATGAGGCGTCGTGGCTTCCCTCCGACCCGATCCACCGGACAGGCCCTACCCATCCGGTGCGCCGCCCACCCGAACCGCCCCTACATCGGCGGGTTTCCGTGCTTACGGGCCGGTACCTCGGCGTGCTTCGCGCGCAGCATCCGCAGGGAGGTGATCAGCAGCCGGCGGGTGTCCCGGGGGTCGATCACGTCGTCCACCAGGCCGCGTTCGGCCGCGTAGTACGGGTGCATCAGCTCGTCCTTGTAGGACGCGATCAGCCGGGCCCGCTCCGCCTCCGGGTCGTCGGCGGCGGCTATCTCCCGGCGGAAGACCACGTTGGCCGCGCCCTCCGCGCCCATCACCGCGATCTCGTTGGTGGGCCACGCGAACGACAGGTCCGAGCCGATCGACCGGGAGTCCATCACGATGTACGCGCCGCCGTACGCCTTGCGCAGGATCACCTGGATCCGCGGCACCGTGGCGTTGCAGTACGCGTACAGCAGCTTGGCGCCGTGCCGGATGATGCCGCCGTGCTCCTGGTCGACCCCGGGCAGGAAACCCGGCACGTCCAGCAGCGTCACCAGCGGGATGTTGAACGCGTCGCAGGTCTGCACGAACCGCGCGGCCTTCTCCGAGGAGTGGATGTCCAGCACCCCGGCCTGGGCCTGCGGCTGGTTCCCGACGATGCCCACGACCTGCCCGCCGAGCCGGGCCAGCGTGCACACCACGCTGCCCGCCCACCCGGACTGCACCTCGAAGTGCTCCCCGTGGTCGGTGATCTCCTCGATCACCTTGCGGATGTCGTACGGCCGCGACGGATCCTCCGGCACCAGGTCGAGCAGCGCCTCGCAGACCCGGTCGTCGGGGTCGTCGCCCATGTCGAGGGGCGGCAGCTCCCGGTTGTTCTGCGGCAGCAACGACAGCAGGTAGCGCACCTCTTCGAGACACGAGGCCTCGTCGTCGTACACGAAGTGCGCCACACCCGAGATCGACGCGTGGGTGTCGGCGCCGCCCAGCCCGTTCTGGCTGATCTCCTCACCCGTCACCGCGCGGACCACGTCCGGGCCGGTGATGAACATCTGCGAGGTCTCACGGACCATGAACACGTAGTCGGTCAGCGCGGGGGAGTAGGCCGCGCCGCCCGCGCACGGGCCGAGCATCACACTGATCTGCGGGATGACCCCGGAGGAGCGGGTGTTGCGGCTGAAGATGCCGCCGTACCCGGCCAGCGCCGTCACCCCCTCCTGGATCCGGGCGCCCGCCCCGTCGTTGAGGCTGACCAGCGGGGCACCGGCGGAGGCGGCGAGGTCCATCACCTTGTGGATCTTCTGGGCGTGCGCCTCGCCGAGCGCGCCGCCGAAGATGCGGAAGTCATGGGCGTAGACGAAGACGGTCCGGCCGTGGACCGTGCCCCAGCCGGTGATCACACCGTCCGAGTACGGCTTCTTCGCCTCCAGGCCGAAACCGGTGGCGCGGTGCCGGCGCAGTCCCTCGATCTCGGTGAACGAGCCCTCGTCCAGCAGCAGCGCGATGCGCTCACGCGCGGTCAGTTTGCCGCGGGCGTGCTGCCGTTCGGTGGCCTTCGGGTCGGGTCCGGCCAGCGCCTGCTGCTTCACATGCCGCAGCTCGGCCAGCCTCCCGCTGCCGCCCGTCAACTGGGCGGGCTCCGCGGGCACTTGAGCAGCGCCCGGTTCACCCGTGCCCGGGACGCTCTCCTGGGACAGGACGGTCACAGTCCCCTCCTCAGCTGGTCGATCCAGGTCATCGCGAGGAAGACGTCCCCCTCGATCTGCAGGGCGCCGGTGGCGAAGGCCATCGAACCCCGCAGGTCACCGAGGACGAGCCGGGTCAGGTCCTCCTGGCTCACCTGCACGGTGGAGTTGGGCGGGTACGGCGCGCTCCTCAGCACCGTCGTGCCCTCGTCCGTGCTGGTCACATAGCGGGTGCGGGTGCCGGTCGGGGTCGTGACGACGAAGCGGAACACACCGGGCCGGCCGGGCGGCCGGGCCCCCGTGCCCGCGCAGCACCAGTCGAAGAGCTGGTCGAGAGACCGCTCCGCGTCGTTTCTCAGGTCCGCGGCCACCATGGGTCCTCCCTCCTTCTGCGCTTATCGCGGCTGAAGCCGTCCTGGGGCTGGAGCCTTTGCGTCGACCATGCAGGCAGGACCTGGCAGGCGGGTGGACCGTCGGTGGACCGATCAGTGTCCGTGAGGACGTGTGAATTCCTCACAAGGGGCCGGTGACGCCTTGACTGTGCCCGCCTCCGCCCGTCCCGCATGCTGATTGATGTCCGCACCGGGCACCACACCTTCGAAGCAGGAGCTTCCCCATGACGCACATCAGTCAGGTCGTCACGCAGGAGAGCCGCTCCACCGTCACTCCGCAGCAGCACCAGGAGACGTTCCTCCCGTACACCGGGCAGGACGAGCCCATGGACCTGGTGATCGAAGTGCTGACGGCACCCAACAGCAGGCCCGCCCTGTTCACTCTCTGCTATGCGAGCAACCACGCCTCATGAACCGGACGTTGATCGGGTTCCGGCGCCACCTCCGCGCGGAGGTGGTGCCGGACGACGCCACCTACCTGATCTCCGAACACGGGATCACCGCCCTCAGGGCACCCCATCTGGAAGCGGTCGTGCCGCTCCTCGACGGCAGCCGGGACCTGCCCGCGCTGCTGCGCGACAGCCCCGAACCGCTGCCCGCCGAGCGGCTCACCGCCCTCCTCACCCAACTCGCCGACGCCGGTTTCATCGAGTACCGGGAGCACCCGTGCTCCGAGCCGGCCGACCACAGCGCCGAGGCCTACTGGGAACTCGCGGGCCTCGAAGGACACCGGACCCGACTGCGGACCGCGTCCACAGTCGTCGAGCTGCGCACCGTCGGCGACATCGACGCCGCGTACGCCGCCCGCGCGCTGCGGGCCTCCGGGCTCGCCGTCACCACCGAGCAGGCGGCCGACGCCGCCCTCACCGTCGTCATCTGCGACGACTACCTCGCCCCGGAACTGGCCGCGCTGGACGCCGAACACCGTGCGAGCGGCCGGCCCTGGCTGCTGGCCAAGCCCAGCGGCGCCACCATCTGGGTCGGCCCCGTCTTCCGCCCCGGCACCGGCGCCTGCTGGTCCTGCCTGGCCCACCCGGTACGGCTGCACCGCGGCATCGAGTCCCAGGTCGGCGCCGCCCTGGGCCGCACCGGCCCGGTACCGGGCCCCGCCGCGGGCATCCCCTGCACCCTGGGCGCCGGACTGCACCTCGCGGCGATCGAGGCCGCCAAGTGGCTGGCCGGACACCACTCCGGCCAGGACCGGCTGCTCACCTTCGACACCCTGACCCTGGGCTCGCGCCACCACGTGGTGCGGCGTCGGCCGCAGTGCGCCGACTGCGGCGACCCGGGCCTGGCCGCCGAGCGCGCCCTGACCCCCGTCGTCCCGCGGTCCCGGCCCAAAGCCCCGGGCGGCGGCGGGGGCCACCGCTCCCGTTCCGCGCAACAGATGCTCGACACGTACGGCCACCTCGTCAGCCCGGTCACCGGTGTCGTCGCCGGCATCACCCGGATCGAGGGCGGCCCGGCGTTCCTCAACAGCTTCAACTCCGGTCCCAACCCGGTCTCCGGCACCCCCGGCCTGAGCGCGCTGCTGGGCGGCCTGCGCCAGGTCAACGGCGGCAAGGGCGTCACCGCGCTGGACGCGGAGGTCAGCGCGCTGTGCGAAGCCGTCGAGCGCTACTCCGGCTGTCTGCACGGCGACGAGTACCGCACCCGGGCCCGCTACCGGGACCTCGAAGGTCTCGCCGTGCACCCGGACACCTGCCAGCTGTACGCCGACGAGCAGTACGCCGGCCGCGACGCGTGGAACGCCACCCACTCCGGGTTCCACCACGTCCCCGAACGCTTCGACGAGAACGCGGAGGTCGACTGGACCCCCGTCTGGTCGCTCACCGGGCAGCGCCACCGGCTGCTGCCCACCGCACTGCTCTACTTCGCCACCGCCGCCGAACGCCAGGACCCCGTCGCGGGCCGCCGGTTCATGCACGCCGACTCCAACGGCAACGCGGCCGGCAGCAGCCTGGAGGACGCCGTCCTGCAGGGCTTCCTGGAACTCGTCGAGCGGGACGCCGTCGCCCTGTGGTGGTACAACCGCACCCCCCGGCCCGCCCTGGACCTGCGTGCCGGAGCCGACCTGTGGACCGAGGAGCTGATCGACGTCCACCGCGGCCTCGGCCGTGAGGTGTGGGCGCTCGACCTCACCTCCGACTTCGGCATCCCCGTGTTCGCCGCGCTGTCCCGCCGTACCGACAAGGCCGCCGAGGACATCGTCTTCGGCTTCGGCGCGCACCTCGACGCGAGGATCGCCCTGCGCCGGGCGCTGACCGAGCTCAACCAGCTGCTCCCGGCCGCGGTCGACGCCCGCGCGGACGGCGGCGGCTACGCCCTGAACGACCCCGAGCTGCTGCACTGGTGGCGGGGCGCGACGACGCGCAACCAGCCCTATCTCCGGCCCGCTTCCACCGCCGCGAGAACCCTGGCCGACTTCTCCTTCCCCACGGGCACCGATCTGCGCGACGACCTCACCGCCGTCACCTCGGCGGTGCGCGCCCGCGGACTCGACCTGCTCGTCCTCGACCAGACCCGCCCCGACGTCGGCCTGCCCGTCGTCAAGGTGCTCGTCCCCGGACTGCGTTCGTTCTGGACCCGGTTCGCCCCCGGCAGGCTCTACGACGTCCCCGTCGCCCTCGGACGACTGCCGGAACCGGTCGCCCGCGCCGACCTGAACCCCGTGCCGCTGTTCGTCTGACCCGCCCCTCTTCCCCCCAGGAGCCGACCGTGCTGCAGTCATCCCGCATCGACGACCACGACCATCCGGAGACGATCACCACGCTGTGGTCGCTGCGTGAGGACGTCCGTGTCGAAACGGCCGAGGACGGCACCGCGGTGGAACTCCACGGCCGCTGGTCGGACCTGCGGGTCCGCAACCCGGAACCCGGCCTGGTGGAGACCCTGCGCCGGATGAGTCTGGGACCGGTCAGCCTGGACAACGTCACCCCCGGCGGCCACCGGTCCTGGCAGCGCGCGCTGCTGCGGCTCCAGGACCTGGTCGTCCGCTCCCTCGCCTTCGCCGACAACGGCCAGGTGCTGCTGTCCGCGGTCCCGCTCACCAACGCCGCCCGCTTCACCCCCGAACCCCCGCCCGAGGGCGCCCTGTTGAAGCTGTCCCGGTTCGCGGTGCTGCGCCGCGAGGGGGACCTGTTCCAGCTGGAGTCCCCGCTGTCGCTGCACCGGGTGCTGCTGCACCGGCCCGAGGCCCAGTGGGTGGTCGCGGCGCTCGGCCGGCCCGTCTCGGAGGCCACGGCGGGCGACCACGTCCCGCTGGCCCGTGCGGTGGTGCGGGAGATCCTCGGCTACCTCATCGGCACCGGGATGGTGCTGGTGGCCCGGACCGCCGACGGGGACTTCGAGGAGGACCAGGACCCGGTGCTGCGCACCTGGTCCGCGAACGACATGCTCTTCCACACCCGTTCGGTCATGGGCCGCGACGACGGCGACTACGGCGCGACCTTCGCGCACGCCGCGCAGATCAAACCGCAGCCCGCCGTGAAGAACCCGCCGAGCGGCACGGTGGTCCGGCTGCCGAGGCCCGACCTCGACGAACTCCTGGACCGGGACCCGCCGTTCACGACCGCGCTGGAGGGACGGCGTTCGGTGCGCGCGTACGGGACATCCGCCCTGAGCCTGCGCACCCTAGGCGAGTTCCTGTACCGGACGGCACGGGTCCGCTCGATCGGCATGGCCGGCGAGGGCGAGACGGCCTACCCGGCCAGCGACCGCCCGTACCCGACCGGGGGCGCCGCCTACGACCTGGAGCTGTATCTCACCGTCCGGGACTGCCCCGAACTGCCCTCCGGCATCCACTACTACGACCCGCTTGACCACTGTCTGGTGCTGGTCAACGAGGACCCGGCGGCGGCCGGTGAACTGTCCGCGGGAGCGATGGCGGCCGCGGCGCTGGCCACCCCGCCGCCCGTGCTGATCACCCTGACCTCGCGCTTCCAGCGGCTGAGTTGGAAGTACAGCGGACTGGCGTACGCGCTGGTGCTCAAGCACGTCGGGGCGCTCATCCAGACGTTCTACCTGGTCGGGTCCGCGATGGGGCTGGCCGGCTGCGCGGTGTGCAGCGAGGACGTCACCGTGTGCGCCGGGGCGCTCGGACTGGACTGGCGCAGCGAGTCGCCGGTGGGGTCCTTCGTCCTCGGGCCGCTGCCCGACGAGCAGCTGCCGAGTCACGAGCACCACCTCGACGACCGGGTTTCCGTCAACGGCCAGGACTGGCCGGAACGTTCCGCTGCGGTGGGCCGCGTCTGAACAGGGGGAGAAGGACCGGGTCGGGGAGCACCACCGCGGCCCGGGGCCGTCTACTATGACGGCACGGTTGTGAGCATCAACGGGGGAGTGTGTGGATGCTGCGCGGATTTCTGCGTTCCGATAGACAGCAGCGCGACACCCTTCCTCCGCAACTGGCCTTCGCCATCGTCCTGATGGTGCTGTGCGGGTTCGTGCTGATCGCCGTGCTCAATGTGATCGGCAGTGATCCGGGGCCCTGGCTGCTGGCGGCCTGCCTCTTCTCCAGCGTCACCCTGTTCGCCATCCAGACCGTGCACAGCTATCCGGGCACCGAGCGGTTCAGGGAGCGCTACGGCCTCTGGACACTGCTCGGCCAGGCCGTCCTCACCTACGTCCCCATGCTGTTCTTCGGCGTCACCTGGGGCGGTATGGGCGGGTTCCTCGCGGGATCGTCCCTGTTGATCATCGCGGCGCCGGCCTGCTGGGTGGCGTTCGGTGTGATCGTCGCGGTGACGGGACTGGCCGCGGTGGTGGAGGGCACCGGGTGGGTGGACTCCTCCTACCTCGTCGTCTCCACCGTGCTCACCGGGCTCATCGTCTACGGGCTCACCCGGCTGTCCAACCTGGTGGCCGAAGTGCACCGGGCGCGCGAGGAGCTGGCGGAGATGGCGGTGGCCCGCGAGCGCCTCCGCTTCGCCCGGGACCTGCACGACCTGCTGGGCTTCGGGCTGTCCGCGATCACCCTCAAGAGCGAGCTGACGTTCCGACTGGTGGCCACCCGGCCGGAACGTGCCCGCGAGGAGCTGGTCGGCATCCTGCAGATCTCCCGGCAGGCCCTCGCCGACGTGCGGTCGGTGGCCCGCGGCTACCGGGAGATGTCACTGGACGCCGAGGCCGCCTCCGCGGAGGACGTGCTGACCGCGGCCGAGATCGAGGCCCGCATCGACCTGGACTGCGGCCCGCTGTCCTCCCGGGCCGGGACGGTGCTGGCCACGGTGATCCGCGAGGGCGTCACCAACGTCCTGCGGCACAGCAAGGCCCAGCACTGCGTCATAGAGGCCGGCCCGGCCAGCGGCCCGGACGGCCCCCTGGTCCGCCTGGTCGTGGCCAACGACGGCGCCGACGAGACCCGCCGTACCGGCTCCCAGGACGGCGGCAGCGGCCTCGGCAACCTCCGCACCCGCGTCGAGGAGATAGGTGGCCGGCTCACGGCGGGAGCGGACGCCGCCGGCTGGTTCCGCCTGACCGCCGAGGTCCCCCGCACCTCGACGAACTCCCCCCAGCCGAACCGACCACAGCCCTGACACCGACCAGGTCGACGCGCGTCACTCCGCCGTACCCGTCAGTACTGTCAGGGCCTTGTGGGGGCCAGGGTCACCAGCTCACGTGCCAGGGGACCTTGGTCACTCCCTTGGCCAGCAGCCGCTGGAGCACGGGGGTGTACGGCCGCTGGCGGCCGTAGTCCTGACCCGGTTGCAGCTCCCGCAGCCGGGGGACCTCCAGCAGGGGCGTCCAGTCCTCCAGCCGGTCGCAGCCTGCGAGGCTGAGCCGCTCCAATTCCGGGAAGGCGCCGATACCCGCGATGTCGGTCAGGTCCCTCAGGCGCAGGGCCGTCGTGGTCAGGGCAGTGAGCCGCTTCAGCGGGGAGAGGTCCGGCCAGGGGAGTCCGGATGCCTCCAGGTGGGTCAGCTGGGCGGGCAGATCCGACACCTGGGGGCACTCGGACAGTCTCAGCCTCCTCAGCTCGGGCTTCGTCTCCAGGAACGCCAGACTTCGCACCAGGGGCAGGTTGAGCAGCTCCAGCCGGGGGAGGTGCGGTCCGGCGAGCCCGCCGATGTCGGTCAGCAGCGGCAAGTTGTTCAGCACCAGCCGGTCGGTGTCCGGCAGCCCACCCGGCTCCCCCAGTGTCGTGACCAGGGGGACGTCCCACAGTTCCAGCTCGCTCAGGGCAGGCAGGTGACCGATGCCATCCACCGACTTCAGGGCCGCGCAGCGCCAGATCATCAGTTTCCGCAGCGAGGGGTAGTCCCGCATGCCGTCCAGGGCGCGCAGGGACGGGCACCCGATGAACCGCATGTCGTCCATCAGTGGCATGTCGGGTAGCTGCGAGAGGCCGGTGAGCGCGTCCAGACCGAGCGCGTCGAGGCTGCGGAGCCTGGGGGCGTGCTCCAAGGCGGAGAAGTCGGCCAGGACCGGGCAGCCCTCCGCGCGGAACCGGTCGATGGGTGAGCCCTGCAGCCCGTCGAGGGTGGTGAGATGCGCGCAGTCCTTGAAACAGAGGTAGGCGAGGCCCGACAGAGACCCCAGGCCGCGTGCGTCGCGCAGCGCGGAGCAGCCGTCCACCGTCAGTTCGGTCAGGCCCGGGTGGGATCCCAGGCCGGCGAGGGTGACCAGCTTGCGGCAGTCGGTGATCCGCAGCTCGGTCAGGCCGGTGAGCGTGTCGATGCCCTCCACGGTGGTCAGCGAGGCGCAGCTGCTGAGGTCGAGTTCGGTGAGGGCGGGTAGGTCCGTGAGGCCTTTGAGGTCGCGCAGGCCGGTCCAGCCGAGGTCCAGCGTGGTCAGGCGGATCAGCCCCGTGAGCTGCTGGGCGTCGCGGAAGGAACGGCAGCCGCGCAGGGTGAGGGTGCGCAGGTCCGGGATGGCCGCGGGCAGTCCGGTGACCTCGCGCACCCTGGTCATGCTGAGGTCCAGCTCACGCAGGCGGCTCAGGGTCAGCAGGGGGCGGATGTCGGTGACCTGACGGCAACGGTGCAGATTGAGCCGGGTGAGCGCGGTCAGGGTGCTCAGCGGCGCGAGGTCGGAAATCCCGGCGCAGCCGTTGAGGTCGAGGTCGGTGAGGGAGGTCAGCGCGGCAAGGTCGCCGAGGTCGGTGACGTCCTTGCACCGGTCCACGTGGAGGGTCCGGAGCATGGTCAGGTGGCGCAGGCCGCGCAGCGACGTGATCCGGCGCAGCCGCAGCTCGGTGCGGCCCTCACGTGCGAAAGCGGGGGCGAGGAGGAGTTCGCAGAAGCGGTCCGGGTCGGCGGCGCGAGGCAGTTCGCGTAACAGAAGGTCACCGGAGTAGGCGGCGGTGGGCGCGAAACGGGCGGCGAGGTCGAGGGCGGCCCCGCCGTCGTGGACGGTGAGCAGTTCACGTATCGCCTTGCGCGCCCGTACGGGGGTGGCGGTGCTGAGCAGGCCGCGCAGTTCGACGACCAGCGGATGGACGTCGGACGCGTCGGTGGAAACGGGGTTCTGGGATGTCATGGCTGGGAGCTTAGGGCGGGCATCAGAGGGGGATCTGGATGATCGCCGGTTGCCCGCTCTTCGGCGCGCGACGGATCAGTCGTCCCCCGCGCCCACCCCCCTCAGGTCAGCCACCCGTTGTCCTCGGCGATTCTGATCGCGTCCACTCTGTTGCGGGCGTTGAGCTTGGTGACCGCGCTGGTGAGGTAGTTGCGGACGGTGCCGATGGAGAGGAAGAGACGGGTGGCGATCTCCATCGCCTCCGCTCCGTCGGCGGCCAGCTTCATCACCTCGACCTCGCGCCGCGTCAGCGGGTTCTCCTCGACCTCCCAGGCCGCCAGCGCCAGTTGGGGGTCGATCACCCGGCCCCCCGCCGCCACCCTCCGTACCGCGTCGGCCAGTTGGTCCGGCGGCGCGTCCTTCAGCAGGAACCCGGACACCTTCGCGGCCATCGCCCGCCGGAAGGTACCGGGACGACCGAGGCTGGTCAGAATCAGCACCCGGCACGTCGGCACCGCCGTGCGTAACTGGTCGGCCGCACTGAGCCCGTCCAGCCCCGGCAGGTCGATGTCCACGATCGCGACGTCCGGGAGCAGCTCCAGCGCGGTCGGCACCAACCGGTCGCCGGAATCGAACTGAGCCACCACCTTGAGGTCGGGTTCCATCTCCAGCAGTGCCACCAGGGCACCGCGCACCATGTGCATGTCCTCAGCGATAACGATGCGGATCAAGCCAGACCTCCCCCGTCCGACGGCCGTGATGCCGCGCACGTACCCGCACGCATGGTATTCGAACGGTCAAGACATCCGGGCCGACTCGCCCGTCCTCTGTGCCCAACTGACCGTGAATCCTTCATAGTCGGCCCCCTGACCGGGTCACCGCGGACCGGGGATGCCTGCACTGTCGGGCGAGGCCCCGCCCATGGGACTGTCGATGTACTACGCAGAGTACGGGGGCCGCGAGCGCTCGTACGTCCCTTCCTAGCCACCTGGGGACCAGATGGATATCACCCTGCTGGGGCCGCTCAACGCGGACAAGGACGGCGCCCCGGTCCTACCGTCAGCAGCCAAGATGCGCCAGATCCTGGCCCTGTTGGCTCTGCACTCCAACCGAGTGGTTCCGGTGTCGATGATCATGGAGGAGCTCTGGGGCTACAACCCTCCGCGGACCGGTTCCACCACCCTCCAGACCTACATCCTGCGGCTGCGCCGCCTGATCGACGCCTCGGTCCGCGGACACTGCAACGCCAAGGAGATCCTGGTCTACCGGCACGGCGGCTACTGCCTCATCGTGCCCACCGGCTGCGTGGACGTACTGGAGTACGACCGCCTCGCGGCCGAGGGGCAGCGCCTCTTCGACACCGGCGAGGACGAGGCCGCGGTCAAGGTGTACACCGAGGCACTCGACCTGTGGCGCGGCCCGGCCCTCGCGGACATCCGCTGCGGCGCCGTCCTCGAGATCGAGCGGGTGCGTCTGGAGGAGAGCCGGCTCGGGGTGCTGGAGCGGCGGATCGACGCCGAGCTGTACCTGGGTCGGCACGCCGAACTCCTCACCGAATTAGTGGTACTGACAGCCCGTCAGCCGCTCCACGAGGGTCTGCACGCCCAGCACATGATCGCCCTCTACCGCTCCGGCCGCCCCTCCGAGGCGCTGGCGACCTTCACCAAGCTGCGCCACCGCCTGGTGGAGGACCTGGGCCTGGACCCCTCGCCCAGGCTCCAGCGGCTCCAGCGGGCCATCCTCGGCGGGGACCTGCTGCTCGACCACCCGCAGCGCGGGCCGGGCCGCAGGGTGCTGGACATGTTCGCCGCGTGAGCCGACGGCCGTGGGAGGTCCGGCCCCACCCGGACTTCGCCACGAGCCGTCGCTCCGTGCGCCCCGTCGGACCTCAGACGACCTCGAAGTTCGCCATCATCGCCATGTCCTCGTGCTCCAGATTGTGGCAGTGCAGCATGTACCGCCCCCGGTGCCCGCGGAACCGCACCAGTACGTCCACCACTTCGTACGGCCGCACGTCCACCGTGTCCTTCCAGCCCGCGTCAGTCGCCAGCGGCGGCCCGTCGCCCCGGGCCACCACCAGGAAGTGCGCCAGGTGCACATGGACCGGATGGTGGAAGTCACTGCTGAACCGCCACCGCTCGACGGTGCCCAGCCGGGGCCGCGCGAGCACCCGCCCGCTGTCGAAGGGCCGGCCGTTGATCGTCCACAGCTCCCCACCGCTCCCGGACGTGAGCCGGAAGTCGAACCGCCGCTCGGCCACCGCCCGTTCGGCCCGGGCCACCGGCACGTCGGCGAGACGCTCGGGAACCCGGCTGGTCTCCCGCTCCCGGCGGACGATCCGGAACCGCATCACCGAACGCGTGCCTCCCGTCCCCAGGGTGTTGACCAGGGTGACGGTCGAGCCGACCGGATACGCGGCGAAGTCGACGACCACGTCGAAGCGCTCCCCGGGCGCCACCGGCAGCGCGTCGTGCGTGACCGGACGCCCTAACAGCCCCGCGTCACTGCCCACTTGCACGAACGCGCCGCCCTCGCGCGGACCGGGCTCCAGGGCCAGCCGGTAGCGGCGGGCGTTGGAGGCGTTGAGGATCCGGAACCGGTACCTGGTGCCGGAGACCTCCAACTCCGGCCAGGGCGCCCCGTTGACGAGCACCACATCACCCGTCACCCCCTCCATGTACGCGTCCTCGACCCCCGGTTCACCGGTGAGTGAGGGGTCCAGGGACGGGTAGCGCAGCGCGCCGTCCTCCTCGAAGGACCGGTCGCAGATCATCAGCGGGATGTCCTTCTCGCCCCGGGGGAGCGGCAGCGCGTCCTCCACGTCGTCGTGCACCAGGAACAGACCGGCCAGCCCGCGCCACACCTGCGGCGCGCTGAAGTCCATCCGGTGGTCGTGGTACCAGAGCGTCGCGGCCGGCTGCTCCAGCGGATACGTGTACGTCTTGGCTCCCGACGTGTACGTCCAGTCGCCCGGCCGGGTCCGCATCTGCCCGGCATGCGCCCCCTGAGAATCGTGCGTCCCCTGAGAGCCGTGCGCGCCGTGAGAACCGTGCGTCGAGGCGCCCGGGCCGGAGCCGTACCCCGGCGGGAGGACGAGGTCCAGTGGGGAGCCGTCCGAGCCCGGAGCCTGCACTCCGCCGTGCAGATGGGTGGAGGTCGGCACCGGAAGCTCGTTGCGCACCCGTACCGTCGTCGTACGCCCCGACCGGCCCACCAGGGTGGTCCCGGGGAACCGGCCGTCGTAGCCCCACACCTCGGTCCGCAGACCCGGCAGGATCTCCACCCGGGCCGCACGCTGCACCAGCTCGTAGTGGTCGCCGCCGTCCGGACCCCGGGTGGGGGTCGCCGTCACCGGCACGGGCAGCGGCACCCGGAAGGGGGCGGGCAGCCGCGCCCGGCTGGAGAGTTGTTCCCCCGACACCTCACGGGTCAGCGCCCCGCACCCCGCGGTGCCGAGGCCCGCCGCGGCCAGCCCGGTGGCGGTGGCCGCCTTCAACAGGGTCCGTCGGCTCGGCCGCATGGTCATCGACTCCCGTTCTCCGTACGGCTGCCCGGCCGGTGGGCGAACACCCAGTACGTCTGCGCGGTCAGCCCGGCGACCAGCGCGACGCCCAGCGGGATGTGCAGGGACAGCTGCCGGGCGTAGCCGAACCCGCCCTGCGCCTCGACCAGGGAGGCGATCAGCAGCGTCAGCCCGATCGGCCACGCGGGACCGCCGCCCGGGCGCCACAGCGTCACCGCGGCGCCGACCGTGAGCCAGCTCATGATGGAGATGAGGGTGGCGTTGAACGCGTGCACGTCCAGCAGGTCGGTGTCGCCGGTGATGAACAGGCCGGCCAGTACGGGCTGCGCCAGCGTCAGCAACAGCAGCACACAGGTGCATGTCCGCAGCACGGTGAGCGGCCAGCGCCTGGCCACCCGCGTCGGCGTCTCGGCTTCGGTCTCCGTGTCGGGTGACGGAAACATCAGCATCACTCCGGATCGCCGACGGCATCCGCAGCCGCCGCGCCGCCCCGAGTCTGGCAACGCCCGCTGGACACCGGCTTGACCGGGCCGCGGGAGCCGCGGGAGTCGCGTGAGCCGCGGGAGTCGAACGAGCCGATCCGGCCGAACACGGCGAAAAATACGGTTACTTGAGTCAGGCAAACACTAAGTAGAGTGAGGGCTCCCGCGACCGAGGAGAGACATGCCGGTTCCCCCCACCCCCTCCCTCCCTGATCCGAGTGACCTGGGCTTCGACCCCGACGCCCTGCGCGCCAGGTACCGCGCCGAACGTGACCGTCGTATCCGCCCCGACGGCAGCACCCAGTACCAGGACCTCGCCGACGAGTTCGAGTCCTACGACGAAGACCCCCACGCCGACCAGGAGTCGACCCGTGAGCCGCTGCGCGACCGGGTGGACGCGGTGGTCGTCGGCGGTGGGTTCGGCGGTCTGCTGGCCGCCGCCCGGTTGCGCCAGGCCGGGGTGGAGTCGATCCGGGTGATCGAGAAGGGCGCCGACTTCGGCGGCACCTGGTACTGGAACCGCTACCCGGGAATCCACTGCGACATCGAGTCGTACATCTACCTGCCGCTCCTCGAGGAGGTCGGCTACGTCCCGAAGTGGCGGTACGCGCCGGGGGAGGAGATCCGGCAGCACGCGCGGGCGATCGGCCGCCACTTCGGGCTCTACGATCAGGCCTGCTTCCAGACCTGTGCGACCGAACTGCGCTGGGAGGAGGCCCAGTCGCAGTGGCTGGTCGCCACCGACCGCGGCGACCGCATCCGGGCCCGCTACGTCGTGGTCTCCAGCGGCACCCTCAGCCGCCCCAAGCTGCCCGGCATCCCCGGGATCGAGACCTTCAAGGGCCACACCTTCCACACCAGCCGCTGGGACTACGCCTACACCGGCGGTGACGCCGACGGCGGACTGACCGGGCTCGCCGACAAACGCGTCGCCCTCATCGGCACCGGCGCCACCGCCATCCAGGTGGTGCCCCACCTCGCCGCCGACTCCCAGCGCCTGTACGTCTTCCAGCGCACGCCCTCCTCCGTCGACGTACGCGACAACCGCCCCACCGACCCGGAATGGGCAGGCTCCCTGAAGCCCGGCTGGCAGCGCGAGCGCCGGGACAACTTTCTCAAGGTCGTCACCGGGGTCCGCACGGACCAGGACCTGGTCGACGACTCCTGGACCAGCAGTTCCCGGCTCCAGGAGAAGCTCATCCCGACCAACGCGTACGCGGACGTACCGGCCGAGGAACGCGAACGCGCCTACGAGATCGCCGACTTCCAGAAGATGAACGAGATCCGCGACCGGGTGGCGGACATCGTCGAGGACCCGGAGACCGCGGAGAAGCTGAAGCCCTGGTACCGGTACATGTGCAAGCGGCCGACCTTCAGCGACCACTACCTCCAGGCCTTCAACCGGCCCGAGGTCACCCTCGTCGACACCGCCGACAGCCATGGCGTCGAGCGGATCACCGAGACCGCCGTCGTCGTGGGCGGAGTGGAGTACGAGGTGGACTGCGTCATCTTCGCGACCGGGTTCGCGGTCGGCGTCTCGGGCCTGGTCTCCGGACAGCTGCCCGCGTACGGCCGTGGCGGAATCGCCCTGATGGACGCCTGGCGGAAGGGCGGTCCACGCACCCTGCACGGCCTCTACACCCACGGCTTCCCCAACCTCTTCCAACTCGGCCCGATGCAGAACGCGTCCGCCGTCAACTTCGTCCACATCCTCGACGAACAGGCCACGCACATCGCCGCGGTCGTCGCCGAGGCACACGCACGGGGAGCCGCGTACATCGAGCCGAGCGCCGAGGCGGAGGGCGCGTGGGTGGCGACGATCCGTCAGAAGGCCCCGGACCTCTACCGGTTCCACGCCGAGTGCACCCCCGGCTACTACAACAACGAGGGCCGGCCGCGGGAGCGCAGTGAGCAGTTCGGCGACGGACCGGTCGTCTTCCACGAACTGCTGGCCCGCTGGCGCCGGGACGGCGGCCTGGACGACGTCCTGGCCGGTGCCGAATGAGTGCCCCGGCCGTGCGCCCCAGCCGCTTCGACGACACCGGCTCGCACCACCCCACCAGCGCCCGTTGGCGGGTCAGCCGGCTCGGCCCGCCGAACCCGCTGTGGGGTTCCAACGGAGTCGCCTTCGGCCCCGACGGACGCCTGTACGTCGCCGAGTTCCTGGCCGGGCGGATCAGCGCCCTCGACATCGCCACCGGGGACCTCGACGTCATTGTGCCGATGGACGGCCCGGTCCAGTCACCGGACGACCTCGCCTTCGGCGCCGACGGCTCGATGTACATCGCCGACCTGGTCCCCGGCCGGGTGTGGCGCCGCGCCCCTGACGGGACGTACTCCCTGGTCTCCGAGGACGTCATCAACCCCAACGGCATCACCTGCGTGGGCGACCGGCTCTTCGTCAACGAGATGAAGCCCGACGGCCGACTCCTGGAGCTCTTCCCGGACGGCGGCGACCCGGTCGTCCTCACCGAGGGCCTCGCGCTGGGCAACGCGATGCAGCGCGGCCCCGACGGCCACCTGTACTACCCGCACATGGTCACCAACCAGGTCTGGCGGATCCCCCCGGACGGCGGCGGGCCCGAGCTGGTCGCCGAGGACGTGCACCAGCCGGTCGCCGTCCGCTTCGACCAGGGCGGTGTCCTGCACGTCCTGTCCCGGGGTGTCGAGGGCATCGTCACCCGCGTCGACCTGCACGGCTCCGGAACCCGCACCCTCGTCACCAGCGGCCTCAAGGGCCTGGACAACGCGGCCTTCGACACCGAGAACCGCATGTTCGTCTCCAGCTTCGCGGGCGGCGGCATCACCGAACTGCACCCCGACGGCCGCACCCGCGAGATCGTCCCCCGCGGCTTCGACGGCCCCTACGGCGTCACGGTCGACCTCGGCGGGACGGTGTACGCGGCCGACCACTACCGGCTGGCGAGCCCGGCGCTCTCCCACGAGGGCGAGCCGAGCAGCGGCGGCGACGGCTCGGAACCGGCCGGCGTGACCACCCACTCCCTGCTGCCCTTCGCCCACGGTGTCGCCGCCGACGGCGGCCTGTTGCACCACACCTCGCAGTACGGCGAGGTCCGCACCCACGACCCCGCCACCGGGACCACCCGGCAACGCACCCAGGGGCTGCGCAGGCCCCTCGGCATCGCGGTCGCGCCGGACGGGTCCCTCGTCATCGCCGAGGCGGACGCCGGCCGGGTGGTGGCCCTCGACGACACCGACACCCTCACCGTGCTGGCCGACGGTCTCGACCACCCCGTGGACGTGGCCTTCGACGCGGACGGGCGCTGCCATGTGAGCGACGAGCGGCGCGGGGCGGTACTGCGGATCGAGGAGGACGGGACGACCACGGTCCTCGCGGACGGGCTCGGCGCACCACAGGGGCTCGCGGTCCTCGGCGGGGAGCTGTACACCGTGGAGACCGCGCACCGCAGACTCACGTCCGTCTCCCTGACCACGGGGGAGTGCCGGACCGAGGCCGAGGACCTGCCGGTCGGCCCGCCCCCGGGAGTCGTCCCAGTGACCGAACCCGCCCTGTTCGCGGGCGGTATGCCGGGCTGGGCCCGCCGCTTCGCGGGTCTCGCCGCCGACCCGGACGGCTCCCTGCTGCTGTCCGCCAACGGCGAGGGCACCATCCTCAGACTGCGGACGCGGGGCCCAGCGAGCGTTCCCGCACCCGGGGCCGGGCCGCCGTGACAGCGTCCCTCACCCACCGCCGCTACTCGTCGAATGTCTCCTCGAACAGCGCCTGCTGCTCGCCCTCCTTGCGCTTGCGCAGACGCCGGTTGCGGGCGCCCACGACCAGCGCCGTGGCCAGCCCGGTCGCCCCGAACGCCGCGGGGACCATCCAGTTCCGGTTGACGGCGTGGCCGAGCGCGTGGTCCAGGGAGATCCGGCCGGGCCCGGCGACGGCGAGACCGGCCGCCATCAGCCCCAGGGAGGCCGCGTACTCGTAGCCGCCGCCCTGGTTGAAGAACCCGTTGGGCGCGTGCACCGCCGCCGCGCCCGTCATGGCGCCGGCCGCCGCCGCGCCCGCCGCCGGGGTCGCCAGGCCCAGCGCCAGCAGTGTGCCGCCGCCGGCCTCGGCCAGCCCCGCGGCCGCCGCGCTCTCCTTGCCCGGCTCGTACCCGACGGACTCGAAGAACGTGCCGGTGCCCTCCAACCCGTGCCCGCCGAACCACCCGAACAGCTTCTGCGCGCCGTGCGCGGCCAGTACCCCGCCGGTGCCCAGCCGGAGCATCAGCAGGCCCAGATCACGTCGGTCGTATGAGGTCACGATGTCTCCTGGAGCAGACAGCAGAATCAGAAAGCGGAGTCAGAAAGCGGAGTCAGAAAGCGGAGTCAGACAGCAGAGTCACTCCCCTTCGCGTGTCCACCGTCCCACCCCTTACACCTGCCCGGCGGGCCCGGGCTGCCGTTCGGGTGGCGGGGGCGGGGGAGCGGTGTGAGGCTGACTGGCATGACGATTCAGACCGCCAGACTGAGGGACCCGGCCGTCCGGGCCTTCGTCGCCGCCGTCAACGCCCATGACCGCGACGCCTTCCAGGCGCTCCTCGCCCCCGGGGCGACCATGGCGGACGACGGTCTCGACCGCGACCTCGACGAGTGGACCGACCGGGAGATCTTCTCCTCCCACGGCCATCTGGAGGTCGACAACGAGTCCCGGGGCGGCCGCGCCATCCTCGCCCGCTACCGCAACGACACCTGGGGCGAGATGCGCACCAAGTGGCAGTTCACGGTGGCGGACGACGGCAGGATCTCCCGCTTCGAGACAGGGCAGGCCTGAAAAAACCCGCGACGCGGGGGTTGTGTTGGTGCGCGCTCGAACTTCTAGCGTGCCGGGACATGGAGACCAACGGAACCATCAATTCCAACGGAACCACCGATTCCAACGGAACCACGCATTCCGAAGGGGCCGCCGAGGCCACCAGGACGCTGGGTCGCAGCGGCATCGAGGTCAGCGCCCTCGGCTTCGGCTGCTGGGCGATCGGCGGCGAGTGGCAGTCGCCGGACGGACAGCCGCTGGGCTGGGGCAAGGTCGACGACGAGGAGTCGGTACGGGCGGTGCGGCGCGCCCTCGACCTGGGCGTCACCTTCTTCGACACGGCGGACGCCTACGGCGCCGGCCACAGCGAACGGATCCTCGGCCGAGCCCTCGGCAAGCGCCGGGACGACGTGGTCCTCGCCACCAAGTGGGGCAACCTCTTCGACGAGCGCACCCGGACCCGAACCGGGCAGGACGACTCCAGTGACCACGCGCGCAGCGCCCTCACCGCGTCGCTCACCCGCCTCGGCACCGACCATGTGGACCTCTACCAGCTGCACATCTCCGACGCCGACCCCGACCGGGCGGCCCGACTGCGCGAGACCTGCGAGGAGTTCGTACGCGAAGGGCTGATCAGGGCGTACGCCTGGAGCACCGACGATCCGGCACGGGCGGCGGTGTTCGCACAGGGCGAGCACTGCACGGCCGTACAGCACACGCTGAACGTGATGCAGGACGCGCCCGAGATGATCGCCCTGTGCGAGGAGGCGAACCTGGCGAGCATCAACCGCAGTCCGCTGGCCATGGGGCTGCTGGCCGGGAAACGCCAGGGCGCGCTGGAGGCCGGGGACATCCGCAGCCGGCCGCCGGCCTGGCTCCAGGGGTTCGACGAGGGCTCCGGCGCGGCCCCCGACTGGCTCGCTCGCGTCGACGCGCTCCGGGAGATCCTCACCAGCGACGGCCGTACGCTCGCGCAGGGCGCCCTCGCCTGGCTGTGGGCGCGCAGCCCCCGTACGGTGCCGATTCCCGGATTCCGTTCGGTCGCGCAGGCCGAGCAGAACGCGGGCGCGCTGGAGAAGGGGCCGCTCACCGCGGAGCAGCTGGTCGAGGTCGAGCGGATCCTCGGGCGCTGAGAACGCCGAAAAGCCGAATGAAAGCGGCAACCGTTCCACCGAACCGGTGCGCACCCCGCGGTCCCACGCGAGGTCCACCCCCACCCGGTTCGGTGGAACGGCTGCCGCCTCCCCCCTCGGGAGCAGTCAGCGGAAGCTCCATCCTCCAAGTGTGAAGCTCTCGTGGAGGACGTGAAGAGCATAGGCGCATGACCGGCCGGGATGGGGTGGAATATTCAATTTAATTTGTGAAAGTTGAGATCGTGACCATCCGCGCGGATGGCTCAGCCGCGTCCCACGTACGGCATCGCCGTCGCCATCACCGTCGCGAACTGCACATTCGCCTCCAGCGGCAGCTCGGCCATGTGCCGCACCGTGCGCGCCACGTCGGCCACGTCCATCACGGGCTCGGGCACGACCTCCCCGTTCGCCTGGAGGGCCCCGGCCGGCATCCGCGCGGTCATCTCGGTGGCCGCGTTGCCGATGTCGATCTGCCCGACCGCGATGCGGTACGGCCGCCCGTCCAGGGACAGCGACTTGGTCAGGCCGGTCAGCGCGTGCTTGGTCGCCGTGTAGGCCACCGAGTGCGGCCGGGGCGTGTGCGCCGAGATCGACCCGTTGTTGATGATCCGGCCGCCCTGCGGGTCCTGCTCCTTCATCTGCCGGAAGGCGGCCTGCGCGCACAGGAACGCCCCGTTCAGGTTGGTGTCCACCACGTGCCGCCAGGCGTCGTAGGCCAGCTCCTCGACCGGCACCCCGCCAGGGCCGAACGTCCCCGCGTTGTTGAACAGCAGGTCCACCCGCCCGAAGCGTTCCACGGTGGCGGCGAACAACGCGGCCACCTCCTCCGGTCGCGACACGTCCGTCCGCACGGCGATCGAGGCACCCGCGGAGGCTTCGGGTCCCAGCCCCGCCGTCTCCTCCAGCGTCTGTGGCCGACGGCCCGCCAGCGCCACCGACCAGCCCGCGGCCAGCAGTTCCACGGCGACGGCCCGGCCGATGCCGGAACCCGCGCCGGTCACCACCGCGACCTTCGCGTCCTTGCCCGTTCCCATCGCGTTCATGGGGCCGCAGGGTACGGGAGGCCGTCGGCACTTGGGCCGACGTGCGGATCAGGCCGTCGTGCGGATCAGGCCGCCGTGCGGATCAGGCCGGGGTGAGTTCCGTCTCGCTCGGGTAGCGGACGCCGACCCGGTCCCGGATCGCGTCCAGGGTGCGCATCACCGCGAGGGTGCCGTCGAGCGGCACCAGCGGGGACTCGGTCTCGCCCGCCCGCAGGGCCCGCATCACCTCCACGGCCTCGTGCTTGAGGCTGCCCCGGTCCGTCGGGCCGGTCGCGAACTCCTCCGGGTCGCGGCCGTCGCGGTGCAGCACGAAACGGTCGGTGTGGAAGAAGCCGTACGGGATGTCGATGCGGCCCTGCGAGCCGGTGACCGAGGCGGTGGTGGCCGTACCGCCGACGAGGGAGCAGTGCACCGAGGCGAGCGCGCCGCTCTCCCAGGACAGCAGCGCGGCCGTCTGGAGGTCGACGCCCTCGTCGGACAGCTGCGCCCGCGCCGCGACGTCCGCCGGCTCACCGAGCAGCAGCTGGGCGAACGACACCGGGTACACCCCGAGGTCCAGCAGCGCGCCGCCGCCCTGCGCCGGGTCGCGCAGCCGGTGCGCGGGCGGGAAGGGCCCCGCCAGGCCGAAGTCGGCGTGCACACTGCGTACTTCGCCGACCGCGCCGTCCCGCACCAGGCCGGCCAGACGCCGGATCAGCGGGTTGCAGTACATCCACATGGCCTCCATCAGGAAGCTCCCGCGCTCCTTCGCCAGCGCGACCAGTTCCTCGGCCTCCCGCGCGTTCAGCGTGAACGCCTTCTCGCACAGCACGTTGCGCCCGGCCTCCAGGCACATCCCGGCGGCCGCCCGGTGCGCCGAGTGCGGGGTGGCGACGTACACGACGTCGACGTCCTCGTCGTGCGCGAGGTCCGCCCAGCCGCCGTAGGCCCGCGGGATGCCGAACCGCTCCGCGAACACCTTCGCCGACTCGTCGGTCCTGGACGCCACCGCCACGACCTCCGCGTCCGGCAGATCCACCAGGCCGGCGGTGAACGACGCCGCTATTCCGCCCGTCGCCAGGATCCCCCAGCGCACGCTCTGCTCCGTCATCCGGCCCACCCTCGCTCACGTGACCCTCGGCACTCTGTACGAGCTGAGAGCATAGGTGGCGGATCACTTGGAAAGGGAGGGGCACATGCCCGAGCAGTGGGCATCGACAACACCGACATCACCGACATCAGCGACACCGCCGCCATCGGTACCGCCGCAGCCGTCGCCGACCTCGACCCCGGACGCGGCGCGGGCAGCCGTACCGGCGACGGAACCGGCCACCCGCGCGCTGCGCCGCGCCGGCCTGCTGGTCACCCTGATCCTCGGTGGTCTCACCGCGACGCCCCCGCTGGCGATGGACATGTACCTCCCTTCCCTCCCGGAGGTCACCCAGTCCCTGCACGCCCCCGCCGCGACCGTCCAGCTCACCCTCACCGCCTGCCTCGCCGGCATGGCCCTCGGCCAGCTGGTGGTCGGACCGATGAGCGACAGGTGGGGCCGCCGACGCCCCCTGCTCGTCGGCCTCGCCGTCTACATCGTCGCCACCGCCCTGTGCGCCCTGGCGCCCACGGTCGAGTTCCTGGTCGCCTTCCGGCTGGCGCAGGGCCTCGCCGGGGCGGCCGGGATAGTGATCGCGCGGGCCGTCGTCCGTGACCTCTACGACGGCACCGCCATGGCCCGCTTCTTCTCCACCCTCATGCTGATCTCCGGCGTCGCCCCGATCGTCGCGCCGCTCATCGGCGGGCAGATCCTGCGGGTGACGGACTGGCGGGGCGTGTTCATGGTGCTGACGGTGGTCGGCGCGCTGCTCGCGGGGTTCGTGTGGGCGAAGCTCCCCGAGACGCTGGCACCCGCCGATCGCCATTCCGGCGGGGTCGGCGAGGCGCTGCGCTCGATGCGCACCCTGCTCGCCGACCGCCGCTTCTCCGGCTACATGCTCACCGGCGGCTTCACCTTCGCCGCGCTCTTCGCCTACATCTCGGCCTCGCCGTTCGTGATCCAGGAGATCTACGGCGCCTCCCCGCAGACGTTCAGCCTGCTGTTCGGGATCAACTCGGTCGGCCTGGTGATCGCCGGCCAGATCAACGGCAAGGTGCTGGTCGGACGGGTGAGCCTGGACCGCGTACTGGCCGTGGGCCTCGTGATCGTCACCACCGCCGCGACCGCGCTGCTGCTGATGTCCGTGGGTGTCTTCGGTGAGGTCGGACTCGCGCCGATGGCCGCCGCGCTGTTCGTGCTGATGTCGGCGATGGGCATCACCATGCCCAACACCCAGGCGCTCGCCCTCATGCGCGTCCGGCACGCCGCGGGGTCCGCCTCCGCGCTGCTCGGTACGTCGTCCTTCCTCGTCGGCGCGATCGCCTCACCGCTCGTCGGGGTCGCCGGGGAGCACACCGCCGTTCCGATGGCCGTCGTCCAACTGGCCGGTGCACTGGTGGCGCTGGCCTGCTTCGTGGGAATGTGCCGTCCCCGGAAGGGCCGGGCGACCGCGGAGGGGGCAGAGAACTGAGCGCACCGAGACTGCGCCACGACACACCGGAGCGGGCCGGACTCGATCCGGGGGAACTTCGGCGGCTCGTCGTGGAGTTCCACGCGCTCACGACCGGCGAGCGGCCCTGGGCGCCGGGCGCCGTGCTGGTCGCCGGGCGTGGGCCTGTGATCGCCGTGGAGGAGGCGGCGGGCTGGGCCGTCCGCTACGCGTCCTACGACCCCGACGCGGACGCCGGCGTGGAACTCCCGCCCGACGCCCGCGTCCCGGTGACCGTCGACACGCCCTTCGACCTGGCCTCGCTCACCAAGCTGTTCACCGCCGTCGCCGCCGTCCAGCAGATCGAGCGGGGCACACTGGGCATGGACGCGCGGGTCGGGGCGTTTCTGCCGGAGTTCCGGGCCGTCGTCGAACACGGCGTCACCGTGCGGGAGCTGCTCACCCACACCTCCGGGCTGCGTCCGGAGCTTCCGCTGTACGACTGTGTGGACGCCGAGGAACGTTTGGCGATGCTGCGTGCGGAGGCTCCGGTCGGGGCGCCCGGTACGTACACCTACTCCGATCTGAACCCGCTTCTGCTGCAGCACGTCCTCGAACGTGTCACCGGCCGTACCCTCGACGACCTCGTGCATCACGGCATCACCCGCCCGCTGGGCATGACGGCGACCCGGTTCGGGCCCTGTCCGGACGCGGCGGCCACGGAGGACCAGCGGCGGCCCTGGGCCAAGGTCGACCGGGGGATGGTGCGGGGGGTCGTGCACGACGAGAACGCCTGGGCGTTGGGCGGGGTGGCCGGTCACGCGGGGCTGTTCTCGACCGGGGGGGATCTGGCGGTGTTCTGCCGTGCTCTGCTGGCGGGCGGGTCCTACGGGCCGGCCCGCATCCTCGGCCCGGACTTCGTCGAGTTGCTGCTCACGCCGCCGGGGCTGGGCTTCGCCCTCGACCAGCCGTGGTTCATGGGCGAACTGGCGGGGCGGGGAGCGGCCGGGCACACCGGCTTCACGGGGACCTCGCTGGTGCTGGACCGGGCTACGGACACGTTTCTGGTTCTGCTGGCCAACACGGTTCATCCGAGGAGGCGGGGGGTGGACAGTGGGCCGCGGGCGGGGGCGGGGACGCGGGTGGCGCGGGCTGTGCGGGGGGTGCGGGGGGCGTAGGGGGCTTTCGGTGGCCTCTGCGTGTCGCGCCTGCGGCTGTGGTGGGGTCGGGGCCGTGTCGGGGGGTGTCCGTCCTCGGAACGGCGCGGAATCGGTTGCTCAGTGAGGTGCCGGTGTTGACGCGCCAACCGCTGCGGGCGGACACCCCCCGACACGTCCCCTTGCCGCCGTACGCGGGTGCGGGTGCGCGGGGGCGCGGAGGCGCCGCTGGTCGCCGGGCGGCTGCCGGGGGCTGCCGGGGGGGGTGGGGGTGTGCGGCGGCCATAGGATTGTGGGGTGAATGTTGCTGTGTCCTCGGCCGAGAGTCTGCGTGGTGCCCTTGCGGGGCTGCTTGACGGGCTTCCGGCGCGGCAGGCCGCCTTGGCGGTGGAGCGTCTGATCGCCAACTATCGGGGCAGCACGCCTACGGACGCCCCGATTCTGCGTGACCGGGCGGACGTCGCCGCGTACGCCGCCTATCGGATGCCCGCCACCTTCGAGGCCGTACGGTCGGCTCTGGACGCGTTCGCGGTGGCCGTTCCCGAGTGGGTTCCCGCCGGGCATGTCGACGTGGGGGGCGGTACGGGGGCGGCGACCTGGGCGGTCAGTGCCACCTGGGACGGTGAGCGACCCGTCACCGTGATCGACTGGTCGGAAGCCGCCCTCGCTCTCGGCCGGGAGGTCGCCGCTGCCAACCCGGCCCTGCGGAACGTCCGCTGGCAGCGCTCCCGGATCGGAACGGCGCTCAGCCTCGACGACACCGACCTCGTCACCGTGTCCTACGTCCTCAACGAACTCACCGGCCCCGACCGGGCGGCCCTGGTCGACGCCGCCGCGGCCGCGGCGCAGGCCGTGGTGATCGTGGAGCCGGGCACCCCCGACGGTTATGCCCGAGTGATCGAGGCCCGCGACCGGCTCGTCGCCGCGGGGTTCCGGGTCGCCGCGCCCTGCCCGCACAGCGCCGCCTGCCCGATCGTCCCCGGCGAGGACTGGTGCCACTTCTCCGCCCGGGTCAGCCGTTCCTCCCTGCACCGCCAGGTCAAGGGCGGCTCCCTCGCCTACGAGGACGAGAAGTTCGCCTATGTCGCCGCCGCCCGCTTTCCGGTGGCGCCGGCTCCCTCACGGGTGGTGCGGCGCCCCCAGATCCGCAAGGGACAGGTTCTGCTCGACCTGTGCACGACGGATGAGGGGCTGGGGCGCCGCACGGTCACCAAGCGCCACGGCGACCTGTACAAGGCGGCTCGTGACGCGGACTGGGGTGACGACTGGCCTCCGGCGGACCGTTAGTCACGGGCCGTCCGGTCGTCGTTCTTGTTCTCCTCCTGGCGTTTTTCCTGGAGTTTGCGCAGCAACTCCCGTTTTTGGGCCTGGGGGTCGAGGCCGCCGCCGATTGGTTTGCCGCGGCCGCCGCCCCGCAGGGCCTTGCGGCTGAGGTTGCTGCGGGTGCCGCCGACTCCCAGCATGTTTCCTGATCCGCCACGGGACATGAGGGTCTCCTTCTGGGTCTCGGTGTGTGACGAGACGTATCGTCTCGGATTTCTACTGTCGGGCGAGACGATCCGTCTTGTCAAGTGATAAATTCGGCCCCATGGCCGTCAAGAAGTCAGCCCAGCCCGTTCCCGACACCACCCGCCGCAGTGAGCGGTCCCGTCGTGCGATCTACGACGCCGCCCTCGCCCTCGTCGGGGAGGTCGGCTACCCCAGGACGACGATCGAGGGCATCGCCGCCCGCGCCGGTGTGGGCAAACAGACGATCTACCGCTGGTGGACGTCGAAGGCCGATGTCCTGCTGGAGGCGTTCCTCGACCTCTCCGAGCAGGCGTCGCGGGAGGCGGGGCCCGAGGACCAGTTCACGATCCCGGACACCGGGGACCTCGCCGCCGACCTCAAGGCCGTACTGCGGCTCACCGTCGACCAGCTCGAGGACCCCCGGTTCGAGGTCCCCTCCCGTGCGCTGGCCGCCGAGGGGGTCGTCAACGAGGAACTCGGCCGGGTCATGATGGCCAAGCTCCTCGAACCGTCGCTCCAGCTCTACGTCGACCGGGTGCGCGCCGCGCAGGAGGCCGGTCAGGTGCGCCAGGAGATCGACCCGCGCATCGCCCTGGAACTCTGGGTCTCACCCCTCGCCCAGCGCTGGCTCCAGTACACGGGCCCGATCTCCTACGAGTACACCGACACCCTCGTCGACTACGCCCTGCACGGCATCGCACCCCGCGGGCCCCGTAGTTGACCCTTCGTCGAGCCTGGTCCCACCTGGCCCATTTGTCGGCTCCGGCCCCCCACGGCACGGGATGGTGGGACCATAAGGCATGCTGTTTTGCACGACAGCGAGGCGAGGGGATAGATGAGCGCGGAGTTCGGTGGCACCGGCCGGCAGGGCAAACTCTCCCAGTGGCTGCGCGGACGCCGCCCGAAGGAGGCCGCCGCGGACGAGGGCGGCCGTGAGGCCCTGCTGCTCGCCGCCGCCGACGCGGGCCTGCCGCTGGCTCCCGCCGCGTATCCCGCCCCCGGCTACCGCTGCTCCTGCGACCGCGTCGGCTGTCCCACCCCCGCCCGGCACCCGGTGTCGTTCGCCTGGCAGACCCAGTCGACCACCGACCGTGCGCAGATCGAGCGTTGGGCCCGCAACCAGCCGCAGGCCAACTTCATCACCGCGACCGGCATGGTGCACGACGTCCTCGACGTGCCGCTGGAAGCCGGTGCGGAGGCCCTGGAACGGCTGCTCGACGCCGGTATCGACGTCGGCCCGGTGGCCGAGAGCGACGACGGACGGCTGCTCTTCTTCACCCTCACCCGCGGCACCCCCGAGGACGAGGACGAGTGGTGGCCCTGCGAACTGGACTGCCACCCCGAGACGATGGACGAACACCCGGGCCTGCGCTGGCACTGTCGCGGCTCCTACGTCCTCGTCCCGCCCGCCCGGCTTCCCGGCGACCAGAGCGTGAGCTGGGTCCGCGGCCTCGAACACCCGCTGCCCGACCCGCTGACCCTTCTGGAAGTCCTCACCGACGCCTGCGCCCGGCACATCGGCGAGGAGCCGGACCACGCGAACGCGGCCTGGCCCTCTCGTCGTTGAGCCGGGGGGAGCGGGGATCTTGCGGGTAGCCGCCCTAGGACCCCTGTGCTGAGGTCAGGCCCTGGATCCGCCCCAGCAGGGACACCCGCGGGTCACCCGAGCTCTTCGCTGGGTCCAGGGCTACCTCGTTGGAGACGAACTCCATGGTGAGCGACTGCTTGATCTCGCCGGTCGTCAGGGCCAGCACGTCGGGGCCCGGGTTGGGCACCGCGGCGTTCGGCGCGGCCGTCTGCTTCTCGTAGTGCTGCGTGGCGAAGAACACCAACGACCCGCCGTCGGCCGTGCGCAGCCCGAGCGGGGCGTAGTCGCCACTGGCCAGCGGCTTGTCGATGTACTGCGTGGCGAGGCCGGGACGCTTGGTGTTCTTCGCGCGCTGCGCACGCCACTGGTCGGTGTGCGGACCGGCCGCGAAGGACTTCCCGCCGTCCTTCAGATACGTCGTGTAGTCCTTGCTCAAGTCGCCGGGCGGGACGGCGAGTTCGGCCGAGTTCACCGGCACCGGCTCCGCCCAGCCGTCCGCGTCCTTCTTGAACGTCGGCACCTTGTCCGGCGCGACCAGCGTCAGATAGGCCGCCTGCCACGGTTCGTCCAGGCCGCCCCGGGTGAACACGATCAGCCAGCGCGCGCTGCCGCCCTTGTTGCCGGCCGCGTCGGCGACGAACCAGCGCGGCCAGCCCGCCTTCTTCGGGATCGTGTACTTCGTGTCCGACAGCTCCAGCGGTGTGTGCGCCGGGTTGCCGCCCGGGTGGTTCGCCGCGCCGGCCTTCAACCGGGCCTCGTCGATGTCGGAGAGGGCGCCGGTGACATGGTCGGCGTCCAGCGAACTGTCGTACGCCTTGTCCGCAGCGTTGTACGCGGTTGTGAACTGACGGAGAGCCTTGGCGGCCTCCGCGCGGGTGGCCCCGGGAAGCACCTCCCGTTCCCCGTGGACCACCACACAACCGCTCGCTGTCAACGACAAAGCGGTCAGTGAGGCCGCTATCAGTGCGCTCCGGTCAAGCCTGCGGAGCCTTAGAGGGCCGCGATCCCTGCTCATCAGGTTCCTTCACCTTCCCCTTCCCGGAGGCGAACCCTACCGGGGCGAGGAACAGCGCGAGCGTCGGGATCAGGTACAGCAGCCACACCGTGACCTGGAGGACCGTCGGGTCGGGCTGGAAGTTGAAGACGCCCTTGAGGAGGGTGCCGTACCAACTGTCCGGAGGGATGGTGTCGCTGATGTCGAAGGACCTGTTGTTCAGGCCCGGCAACCAGTCCGCTTCCTGGAGGTCGTGGAAGCCGTACGCGAGCACGCCCGCGGCCACCACGACCAGCATGCCGCCGGTCCAGGTGAAGAACTTGGCGAGGTTGATGCGCAACGCGCCCCGGTAGAACAGCCAACCCAGGAACACCGCCGTCGCGATACCAAGGGCCACGCCGATCAGCGGGCGCGGGGTGCCGTCGCTGGCCGCGTGCACCGACGCCCACACGAACAGGGCGGTCTCCAGACCCTCCCGGCCGACCGCGAGGAACGCGGTGGCCACCAGCGCGCCCGTGCCCATCGCGAGGGCCGCGTCCAGCTTGCCGTGCAGCTCCGACTTGAGGTGCCGGGCGGTGCGCCGCATCCAGAACACCATCCACGTCACCAGGCCCACCGCGACGATCGACAGTGACCCGCCGAGCGCCTCCTGCGCCTCGAACGTCAGCTCCTGCGAGCCGAATTCGAGCGCGCAGCCGAACCCGAGCGCGATCACGATCGCGACCGTGATGCCGATCCAGATGGGTTTGAGAGCGTCCCTGCGGCCCGTCTTGACGAGGTACGCGATGAGGATGCAGACGACGAGGCTGGCTTCCAGCCCCTCGCGCAGACCGATCAGATAGTTGGAGAACACGGGCTACGCCTCCTTGGAGAACAGCGTGCTGCCCCACCAGTCGTCCTTGTCGCGGACGCCCGGCGGGACGGCGAACAGCGCCGAACCCACGTGCTGGATGTACTCGTTGAGCGCGTCCGTGGCCAGATTGCGCTGGATGCGGATGAAGCCCTCGCGGACGTCCCGCTGGTAGGCGAGGAAGAACAGCCCCGCCTCCAGCCGGCCCAGGCCGTCCGTGCCGTCGGTGAAGGAGTAGCCGCGGCGCAGGATCGTCGCCCCGTGGTTGGAGTCGGGGTGGGCGAGCCGGACGTGCGCGTCGGGCTTCATCGCCTTCAGGAACGGCTTGTCGCGCTCCTTGGCCTTGCCGACCGGGGCGCCCTCGCCCTTGTCGCGGCCGAAGACGTCCTCCTGCTCCTGCAGCGAGGTGCGGTCCCAGGTCTCGATGTGCATCCGGATGCGCCGGGCCACGAGGTACGAGCCGCCGTTCATCCACTCCGCGCCGTCGGCGGAGTCCGCCCACACGAACTTCTTCAGGCGATCGCTCTCGGTTCCCGCGATGTTGCGGGTGCCGTCCTTGAAGCCCATCAGGTTGCGCGGGGTCTGCGCGTCCGGCGTGGTCGAGGACGTCTTGCCGAAGCCCAGCTGCGACCAGCGGATGACGACCTTGCCGAAGCCGATCCGGGCCAGGTTGCGGATCGCGTGCACGGCGACCTGCGGGTCGTCCGCGCAGGCCTGGACGCACAGGTCGCCGCCGCTGCGGTTCTTGTCGAGGTTGTCGCCGGCGAACTTGGGCAGGTCGACCAGGGCCTCGGGCCGCCGGTCCCCGAGGCCGAACTTGTCGAACAGGCCGGGCCCGAAGCCCACCGTCAGGGTCAGCCGCGACGGCTTCAGCCCCAGCGCCTCCCCGGTGTCGTCCGGCGGGGCCTCCGCGAGCCCGCCGTACGCGCCCTCGCCGACCGCGTGCCCGGCGGTCATCTTCCGCGCGGCCTCGGTCCAGTCCTTCAGCATCTGGACGAACTCGGCGCGGTCCTCGGTGGTCACGTCGAACGCGGCGAAGTGCAGCCGGTCCTGCACGGGCGTGGCGATGCCGGCCTGGTGGGCGCCGTGGAAGGCGACCGCGGCGCCCGTCTCGGCGCCCGCCGGTTCCACATCCTCGCCGGTGCGGGTCATCGCGACCGTGCCGCCGGCCGCGACGGCGCCGAGCGCGAGCCCGGCACCGCCCCAGCCGATCAGCGCGCGCCGGGAGGGCGCGGCGGTCTCGGTCTCCTGGGTGTCGTCCGTCATGACGTCGTTCCCTGCTCCACGGTTCGTGCTCCCCTACTTCGCGACGGCGGCGGCGAGCTTGGACAGCGGCTCGGCGAGCGCGTTCACCGCGTCCGACAGTTTCTTGCGGTCCGCCTCGCCGACCTTGTCGTACGAGACGAAGTCGTAGGACGACGGGTCGGTGCGGTACGTGTCCAGCAGCGTGTTCAGCGCGGCGAACTGCTTGTCCAGCTCGGTGGCCAGCGGCGCGTCGTTCTCCTTGGCGACCGGCTTCAGCAGCTCGTACGACTTCTCGGCGCCCTCCACGTTGGCCTTGAAGTCGACGAGGTCGGTGTGCGAGTAGCGCTCCTCCTCACCGGTGACCTTGCCGGTGGCGACCTCGTCGAGGAGTTCCTTGGCGCCGTTGGCCATCGACGTCGGGGTGATGTCGGCCTTGCCGACCCGCTTCCGCCAGTCCGTCAGGTCGGTGATGAGCTGGTCGGCGAGCGTCTTCTCGGTGGCGCCGATCTTCTTGTCCTGCCAGAGGGCCTTCTCCAGCCGGTGCCAGCCGGTCCACTTCTGGCCGTCCTCCAGGCCGTCCGCGCGGACGTCGACCTTCGGGTCGATGTCGCCGAAGGACTCCGCGACCGGCTCGGTGCGCTCCCAGCCGATCCGGGAGGGCGCGTAGGCCTTCTTCGCGGCCGCCAGGTCGCCGTCCTTGACCGCCTTGGCGAACGCCTCGGCCTTGGGCAGGGTCTCGTCGGCCTGTTCCTGCACGTAGGTGCGGTAGGCGGCGACGGCCTTGTCCAGGCGGGGGTCGCGCTGGACGGCCTTGCCGCCGGTGGCCTTGACGTCCTGGCGGATGCCTTTGCCCTTCATGCCGGGCTTGCAGGCGATCTGGTAGTCGCCGGCCTTCACCTCGGCGGTGACCTTCTGCTTGGTGCCGGGGCCGATGTTCTCCCGCTCGGTGACGATCCGGTCGTCCGGGAAGAGGACGTAGACCTCGGTGACCTTGGAGCCCTTGTTCTCGATGGCGAGTTCGACGTGGCCGGCCGGGAACTCCTTCTTGGAGATCTCGCACTTGCTGTCGGTGGCGGTCACGTTGATCACGCGGTCACCCTTGCTGTCGGAACTGCCCTTCTCGGTGCACCCCGTGACGGCGGTCAGAGCCGCCACGGCGGCGGTGGCGGTGACGACGGAGAGTCTGGCGGCGCGCATGTTCGGGCTCCCGGTGTCTGGCTGAAAAATCACGTGACGGGGCTCACAAAGATTGGTGAGGCTCACCTAACTTATCCGAGCCTTACCTGAGTGATACCCCTGCATGCCGTGATTCAGCTCTCATAGACGCCGTAAGGGCACGACGTGATCACGGGGGGTTAAAGCAGACATCAAGGAGAGGTCAAAGGAGATTCAAAGATTCCGCATCGGAGCAAACCTGAGGAGCCCCCCGTGCGCGCCTGAGGAGCCCCCGTGCGCGGGTGCGGTGACCTCTCCAGCCGCTGGTCATGGACGAGTGGTCGGTGCGGGTCGGTCACTCCGGGCACAATTTTCCGCGTGACTGACTACGACGTGCTCCGCGTCTTCTGCGGAGCGAACGGCGGATACGGCAACGAACTCGGCGTCGTCCGCGACGGCTCCGTCCTGCCCGGCCCGGACGAGCGGCAGGAGTTCGCCGGGAAACTCGGGTTCAGCGAGACCGTGTTCGTCGACGACCCCGAGCGCGGGGTCATCGACATCTACACACCGACCCTGCGCCTGCCGTTCGCCGGCCACCCCTGCGTCGGCACGGCCTGGCTGCTCGACGTGCCCGAACTGGTCACCCCGGCCGGAATCGTGGGCACCCGCCTGGACGGGGAGTTCAGCTGGATCGAGGCGCGGGCCGAGTGGGCGCCACCGCGCACCCTGCGCCAGTACGCCACAGCCGCCGAGGTCGACGACCTGACCGTCCCGCCGATGGGGGAGTGGATCTACGCCTGGGCCTGGGAGGACGAGTCCGCCGGCCGGATCCGGGCCCGTGGCTTTCCCGGGCGCGGCGACGGCATCGACGAGGACGAGGCGACCGGCGCGGCCGCCCTGCTCCTCACCGACCGGCTGGGCCGCGCCCTGAACATCACGCAGGGCGCCGGCTCGCAGATCCTCACCGCCCCGCAGCCCGGTGGCTGGGTGGAGGTCGGCGGTCGCGTCTTCCTGGAGCGGTGACCGGGAGACGAGCGGCGACCGGGGCGGTGTCCGCTTCGTGGGGCGGAGCTACGGCAGCGTGAGGATCTCCGCCCCCGACTCCGTCACCACCAGCGTGTGCTCGAACTGGGCCGTGCGCCGGCGGTCCTTCGTCACGACCGTCCAGCCGTCGTCCCACATGTCGTAGTCGTGCGTCCCGAGGGTCAGCATTGGCTCGATGGTGAAGGTCATCCCGGGGCGGATCACGGTCGTCGCGTGCGGGCTGTCGTAGTGCGGGATGATCAGGCCCGAGTGGAACGACGTGTTGATCCCGTGTCCGGTGAAGTCGCGGACCACGCCGTACCCGAAGCGCTTCGCGTACGACTCGATGACCCGGCCGATGATGTTGATCTGGCGGCCCGGCCGGACCGCCTTGATCGCCCGGTCGAGGGACTCCCGGGTCCGCTCCACCAGCAGCCGGCTCTCCTCGTCGACCTCCCCGACCAGGTACGTGGCGTTGTTGTCGCCGTGCACCCCGCCGATATACGCCGTCACGTCCAGGTTGACGATGTCGCCGTCCCGCAGCACCGTCGAGTCCGGGATCCCGTGGCAGATCACCTCGTTGACGCTGGTGCACAGGGACTTCGGGAAGCCGCGGTAGCCCAGCGTCGACGGGTAGGCGCCGTGGTCGCACATGTAGGCGTGCGCCACCTTGTCCAGCTCGTCGGTGGTGACACCCGGCGCGATCAGCTTCGCGGCCTCCGCCATCGCCCGCGCCGCGATCCGGCCCGCGAGGCGCATCGCCTCGATCGTCTCGGGCGTCTGCACCTCCGGTCCGGTGTACGGCGTCGGCGCCGGCTTGCCGACGTACTCGGGCCGGCGGATGTTTCCGGGCACGGAACGGGTGGGAGACAGCTCCCCTGGTACGAGCAGCGACTGGCCAGACATGCCAGCGAGTCTAACCAGCGGGCATGGGGGAACATGTCGATGGCGAGAGGAGCAGGTCATGTCCTTGTTCAAGAAGCGCACGGTCGGAAAGCCCGGTGAGTGGTACTACTGCCTGGAGCACCAGAAGGTCGAGGAGGGGCCGGAGTGCCCCGCCAAGGACCGTTTCGGGCCGTACGCCTCACGTCAGGAGGCCGAGCACGCGATGAGCACGGCCCGGGAGCGCAACCTCGAGTGGGAGAACGACCCCAAGTGGCACGACGCCCCGGCGGCGGGCCGGGACGACGACTAGGGCCCTGACCCTTCCGGGGCCAAGGGGTCCCTAGGGCCTGTCGTTTGGATCAAGCCGCAGACGCGGGGTCTGGCACGCCCATCTGCCGCGTTGTCGTCGGTTGCCGATGCTCCGCATCGACGCCCTCCTCCGCCTTGCAGCTGCACGCGCCAGACCCCGCTCACCGGCATCGACCAGCACCGTCAGTTTCCTGCGGCCTGATCCAAACGACAGGCCCTAAGCGGCCTCGGCCGGTGCGGCTGCCGCGCGCTGTTCCCGCAGCCGCACCGCGTGCGCGTTCGTGCGCACGTCGTACGTCATCAGCTTCGGCAGGCACAGGGCCAGCAGTCCCACCGCGCCCACACACAGCAGTCCGCCCGACCAGATCGCCGACCGCACCCCCAGCCAGGCCGCGAACCCACCGGTCCGCACCTGGCCGAGCGTCGGCCCCACCGAGTACGACAGCAGCTCGATACCGGCGAGCCGGCCCCGTAGCTCGTCCGGGATGGTCTGGTTCCACATGGCCGCGCGGAAGATGCCGCTGACCATGTCGCAGCCGCCGGCCAGCGTCAGGAACAGCAGCACCAGCCATACGTTGCCGACCAGCCCGGCGGCCGCGATCGCCAGGCCCCACAGCGCGGCCGACAGCACCACCATCCGCCCGTGCCGCTGGATCCGCGAGGTCCAGCCGCTGGTCAGGCTCACCAGCATCGCCCCGGCGGGGACCGAGGCGTACATCAGACCCAGCGACCACTCGGCGTCCAACTCGTCCGCGAGGAAGGGCAGCACGGCGAGCGGCATCGCCAGGAACATCGCCGCGAGGTCCACGGCGTAGGTGCCGAGCAGTTCCTTGCGGCCCCACGCGTAGCGGGCTCCCTCGGCGATCGCCCGGAGCGAGGGCTTCGCGGCCTCGTGGGAGGCGGGGGAGGCGGCGATGCGCACGACCAGGAACACCGAGACGACGAAGGTGGCCGCGTCCGCCGCGTAGGCCCAGCCGAGACCCGCGTACGCGACGACCACGCCCGCCACGGCCGGGCCCGCGACCCCGCCGACCGTCCAGCGCAGGGAGTTCAGCGAGGCCGCCGCCGGCATCTGGTCATGGGCCACGATCCGCGGCCACAGCGAGTCGAGCGCGGGCCGCTGCACGGAGAACAGGGCGGACGACAGCGCGGCGACGACATACAGCGGCCAGACGGCGGGCGCCGGCATCAGGGCGTTCAGCAGCAGCACGGCGGAGAGCAGACCTTGCCCGGCCTCCGTCCACACGATCAGCTTCCGCTTGTCCCAGGCGTCCGCGAGCGCCCCGCCGTACAGCCCGAACACCAGCAGCGGCACCAGCTCCACCGCGCCGATCGCCCCGACCGCCGCGGCCGACCCGGTCAGCTCCTTCAGCTGCACCGGAAGCGCGACGAACGTCAGGAACGTCCCGAAGTTCGAGATCAGCCCCGAGATCCACAGCCGCCGGAAGTCGACGGACGCCCGCCAGGGAGCGAGATCGGGCAGGAGCGCACGGAGCCCGGAAGGCGGGGCCTCGACGGGAACGGGGGCCGGGCCTTCGGCGGGAACGGGAGGCGTGGGGGAGTCGTCGGTCACGAGGGGTCATGGTCGGACGCGGGCCACTGACGGGCAACTGCTTTTCACCCGGCCCCACTTCGGGGCGCCGGGTGCGGCTCACCAGCGGGCCGGAGGCGGTGCCGTCAGTTCGTCCGCCAGCCGGGACAACCTGTCCCGGAAACGCCGGCGCCCGCGTGCGGGAGACGGCGCCGCGTTCTCCCCGGCCGCCGCGCTCACCAGGTGCTGCACGGTGTCCAGGTCCAGCTCCGCGCCCTCCGGTACGGCCAGTAGCTCGTGCGCCATCGCCGCCAGCTCGCCCGCACCGCCGCCATCGCCGCCGCCCAGCGCCAGCACCGTCGCCCCGGCCCGGCGGGCGTCGTGCACCCCCTCCAGCAACGCCGCCCCCGCTTCCGCCGGGGACACCACGAGCAGCGTCTCACCCCGCCGAGCCGCGGCCAGCCTCCCGGGACCGACCGCCAGGTGGGCCGGATCCGAGGGGCGCGCGTCCTGCCGTACGAGAGTCGGGGCCAGCTCCGGAGTCGCCGACCACGCCGCCTCGTCGACCAGATGGGCCGCGAGGTGCCAGGGCTCGTAGCCCGGGCCGCCCACGAGCAGCAGCCCCCCGCCGTGCGACACCACGGACCCGCGCAGCGCCCCCGCGAACCGCCGCGTGGCCCCCAGCCACTCGGTCCCGGCGAGCACATCGCGCAGCAAGGCGACCCGTACGGCATCCATATGGCCGCATCCTGCCGCAACCGACCGTGTGTAACCCCCGGTTCGCCCCGAATTCGCCCCCTCGTGGAGAGTGGGTGAGGAGCGTCCCGCGGAGGGTCCCCGTGACCCCGCTCACCTGCCCGATCGCGGCCGGCGGGGCGGACGTACAGTCGGCCCATGACCTCTACCGACACCGACAGTGCACAGAAGGCCCCCGCCAAGGACCCCTGGGACCTTCCCGACGTCTCCGGGCTCGTCGTCGGCGTGCTCGGCGGCACCGGCCCGCAGGGCAAGGGCCTTGCCTACCGGCTCGCCAGGGCCGGCCAGAAGGTGATCATCGGCTCGCGCGCGGCCGACCGCGCCGAGGCCGCCGCCGCGGAACTCGGGCACGGCGTCGAGGGCGCCGACAACGCCGACACCGCGCGCCGCAGCGACATCGTGATCGTCGCCGTGCCCTGGGACGGCCACGGCAAGACCCTGGAGTCACTGCGCGGGGAACTGGCCGGCAAGCTCGTCGTGGACTGCGTCAACCCGCTCGGCTTCGACAAGAAGGGCGCCTACGCCCTCAAGCCGGAGGAGGGCAGCGCCGCCGAGCAGGCCGCCGCCCTGCTGCCCGAATCCCGGGTCACCGCCGCCTTCCACCACCTCTCGGCGGTCCTCCTCCAGGACCCGGAGATCGACGAGATCGACACCGACGTCATGGTCCTCGGCGAGGAACGCGCCGACGTGGAGATCGTGCAGGCGCTGGCCGGCCGGATCCCCGGCATGCGCGGCGTCTTCGCGGGCCGCCTGCGCAACGCCCACCAGGTCGAGTCGCTGGTCGCGAACCTGATCTCGGTGAACCGCCGCTACAAGGCGCACGCGGGGCTGCGGGTCACGGACGTGTGAGGGGATGGGGGACACTGGTCGGACCCGGCCCGTGTCCCCCGACAGGAGATTCCCCGCATGCCCCGCCTGGCCCTCTACGCCCTTGTGGTCTGCGTCCTCGCCGTCGCCGCGGCGGTCGTCTCCTTCGCGCGGGGCAACCTCCTCGGGATCGTGTGGGTGCTGATCGCGGGCCTGTCGTCCAACATGTGCTGGTACTACCTGAAGCGCGAGAAGGACCGGAAGTCCGTCACGGGCTGACCGAGCAGAACTCGTTCGTGCCCTGCCAGAAGCGGTAGGACTCCTGCCCGCAGTACGTGTCCAGGTCGCTGATCCCGAGGCTCTTCAGGATCGTGTCGATCACGTCGAAGAACGCGGTGTTGACGGCCGGCACCCACAGCAGCGCGAACACGAACAGCAGGCCGAACGGCGCGAACGGCTCCACCTGTCGCTTGATGTTGTACGACAGCCAGGGCTCGACGACCCCGTAGCCGTCCAGGCCCGGCACCGGCAGGAAGTTCAGGATCGCGGCCGTGACCTGGAGCAGGGCGAGGAAGGCCAGCGCGAACCGGAAGTCCGCCGGAACCCCGTCCAGCGCGTCCAGCCAGAACGGGGCCGTGCACACGATCGCGAACAGGACGTTCGTCAGCGGACCGGCCGCCGAGATCAGGCTGTGCCGCCAGCGCCCCCGGATCCGCCCCCGCTCGATGAACACGGCACCACCGGGCAACCCGATACCGCCCATGATCACGAAGATCACCGGGAGGACGATGCTGAGCAGGGCGTGCGTGTACTTCAGCGGGTTCAGCGTGAGATAGCCCTTGGCGCCCACCGAGATGTCGCCGCTGTGCAGGGCGGTGCGGGCGTGCGCGTACTCGTGCAGACAGAGCGAGACGATCCAGGCGGACGTCACGAACAGGAACACCGCCACGCCGGGTTGCGCGGCGAACCCGGTCCAGGTGGCCCAGCCGGTGACCGCCGTGACGGCTAGGATCCCGACGAAGACGGGGCTGATCCGCCGGTCGCTGTGGCGGGTGGTGGCGGTGGTCATGGGGCTCCCTGGACAGTCGTGCACGCGGTGGGCCTGCCCGACCGTACCGGGCGTACGGGGAGAACGTCTCGACCTCCCCCCGGGGTTCCGGAAGTGAGTCGGTCCCACCGGTCCCACCCGTCACGCCCGCCGCGCCCCGGACACCGACCGCGTCCGTACCCGTTCAGTACCCGCCACACCGCCAAAACCCCGTGACCGGTTCCGACACCACCGGAGACAATGAACCCCGTGCGCTACCGGATTCTCGGCACCACCCAGGTACTTCGCCCCGACGGTACGTCCGTCCCGGTCGGCGGGGCGCGGCTGCGTGCGCTGCTGACCGTCCTCGCCCTGCGACCCGGCCGCACCGTACCGGCGAGCCTCCTCGTCGACGAGGTCTGGGACGGCGACCCGCCCGCCGACGCGACCGGCGCGCTGCAGGCGCTGGTGGGCCGGCTGCGCCGGGCGCTCGGCGCGGACGCGGTCGCCTCGGTGGACGGCGGCTACCGGCTCACCGCCCCGCCCGACGACGTCGACCTGCACCGTTTCGAGCGGCTGGCCGGCGAGGGCACCCGGGCGCTGGCCGACGGCGACCCCGCCAAGGCGGCCGTCGTCCTCGACGACGCCCTCGCCCTGTGGGGCGGTCCGGCCCTCGCCGACCTTCCCGACCGCACCGCCGAGGCCGCCCGCTGGGAGACCCGGCGGCTCGACGCGCGGCGCGCCCGCCACACCGCCGCCCTCGCGCTCGGCCACGCCGACCAGGCCCTGCCCGAGCTGACCGCCCTGTGCGACAGCCACCCCCTGGACGAGTCCCTCCAGGCCCTGCGCCTGCGCGCCCTGCGCGACGCCGGCCGCCCGGCGGAGGCCCTGGCCGCCTACGAGGACGTACGCCACCTGCTGGCCAACCAGCTCGGTACGGACCCGGGGCCCGAACTGCGCTTGCTGCACGGCGAGTTGCTGAGCCCCGCTCAGGGGGGAGGGCATCCCGGACGCGGTGGGCACAACGGATACGACGGGCACGGCGGGGGAGGCTCGGCGCACGGCGGGGGAGACGGGGGAGACGGCGCGAGCGTGCTCGGGTCCGCCGCGCATGGCCAGGGCCTCCGTGAGCAGGGCCCGCGCGGCCAGGGCCCGTACCCTTCGGGCGCGCACGGCCCAGGGGACTCCGGGGTGGGCGCCCCCGCCCCCGGCGGTCACCGCCCCGGCTCCCACGGCCCGGACACCCCGGCCTCCGGCTCTCGCAACGGCGACTCGTACGCTTTTGGCCTCCCCGGTCCGGACGGGCTGGACTCTGCTGCCTCAGCCACCCCTGGCGACCGCCCCGGCCCGCACGATGCGGCCGCCCCCGCGCCCCCCGGCAACCTCCGCGCCCGCCTCACCTCCTTCGTCGGCCGGGAGGGGGACATCGAGGACATCCGGGGCCACCTCGCGGGGTCCCGGCTGGTCACACTGCTCGGACCCGGTGGCGCGGGGAAGACACGGCTGTCGCAGGAGGTCGCCGAGACCGTTCGGGACGCGGCCCGGGACGGGGTGTGGCTGGCCGAGCTGGCGCCCATCGACGACCCGGACACCGTGCCCGAGGCCGTGCTCACCGCCGTGGGAGCGCGCGAGACCGTGTTGTACGGTGCCGGCGCCGAGGCGATGCGGGCCGGGACGGAGCGGCACGACGACCCCGTGGACCGGCTGGCCGAGCACTGCGGCAGGCGGCGCATGCTGATCATCCTCGACAACTGCGAGCACGTCGTCGAGGCAGCGGCCCGGCTCGCCGGGGAGCTGCTGGAGCGCTGCCCGGGCCTGACGATCCTGGCCACCAGCCGCGAACCCCTCGGCGTGCCGGGGGAGTTGCTGCGGCCCGTGGAACCGCTGCCCGAGCCGGTCGCGCTGCGGCTGTTCGCGGAGCGGGGCGCAGCGGCCCGGCCCGGCTTCCGGGTCGAGGACGATCCGGACGCCTGCGCCGAGATCTGCCGACGCCTCGACGGACTGCCCCTCGCCATCGAGCTGGCGGCCGCCCGCCTCCGTATGTTGACGCCACGTCAGATCGCCGACCGGCTCGACGACCGCTTCCGCCTGCTCACCTCCGGCAGCCGCACCGTCCTGCCCCGCCAGCAGACCCTCAGGGCCGTCGTCGACTGGTCCTGGGGTCTGCTGGACGAGGCCGAACGGGGCGTACTGTGCCGGCTGTCCGTCTTCGCGGGCGGCTGCGATCTCGCCGCCGCCGAGGCGGTGTGCGGCCCGGACGCCTTCGACGCGCTCGGTTCGCTCGTCGACAAGTCCCTGGTCGTGGCGGCGCCTTCGGGCGCGGGCGGGATGCGCTACCGGCTGCTGGAGACCGTCGCCGAGTACGCGGACGAACGGCTCGACGAGGTCGGCGCACGGGAGCCGACCGAGCGCGCGCACCTCACGTACTACCGCGAACTCGCCCGCACCACCGATCCGTTGCTGCGGGGACCCGGTCAACTCGCCGCCATCGGGCGGCTGGAGCGCGAGCACGAGAACCTGCGCACCGCCCTGCGTCACGCCATCGCCGTCCGCGACGAGCAGGAGAGCATATGCCTGATCCTGTCGCTGGCCTGGTACTGGCAGATGCGCGACCTGCGCATCGAGGCCCGCAACCTGTCCCGGGAGACGCAGCTGCTCGGCCCCGACCCCTTCACCGAACCGGTCCGCCCCGCCGCCCCGCTGTGGGAACGCTGCACGGACACCCCGCCCCCGTGGACCGGCGAGGTCCTCGCCGAGGCCCGTCGCGGTCTTCACCTCGTCCATCTGGCGTGCATGGACACCGAGTTGGGTGCCTGGCAGACTCCGGAGGCGCAGGCGAAGCTGCGCGCCATCGCCCAGACCTATCAGCCCGGCCTTCCACAGACCTGCCGCACCCCCGGCGCCTTCTGGTTCTTCGCCGTCATGCTCTCCGGCGACATGGACCGGCTGTTCGAGATCATCCACGCCACCGTCCGCACCTGCCGGGCGACCCCCGGATACGAGTGGGAACTCGCCGCCGCCCTGCACATGCGCGCCAACGTGCTCTCGAACCGGAGCGACTGGGCGGGCGACGCGTCCCGCGACGCCGAGGAGGCGCTGGAGATCTACCAGGGCCTCGGTGACATGTGGGGGACCGCTGAGGCGCTCGCCGCGCGCGGCGAGGCCCTCGAGAAGCGGGGCGAGTACCGCCGGGCCGCAGCCGACTACGAGGCCGCGATCGAGCACGCCGAACGGCTCGGCGCACGCGCCCAGGTGGCACTGCTGAACTCCCGGCTGGGCAGCGCCCTGCTGGAGGCGGGCGACTTCGAGCGCGGCGAGCGACTGCTGCGTGAGGTGATCGACGGGCGCAACGGCTCCGGCAACGAAGCGATGCCCGCCGCCCGGCTCTTCCTCGCGGGCCGGCTCGGCATGACCGACCGGGTCCCCGAGGCGCGCGAACAAATCCGGTTACTGCGCGAAGAGTTCAGCATCTCCCACTTCGCTGTCTTCGACGCCTTCATCCTCGCCGGGGAAGCCTGGCTGGAGATGGTCGACGGCTGTTACGAGAAGTCCCTGGAAGCGGCCCGGCTGGCGCTGACGCAGGCCGGCGACCCGCTGGCCGAGGCCATCGCCCCGTCCATGCGTTCCTACATCCTCGTCATCGCCGCTTCCGCTCTGGCCGGCGTCGACGGCGGCAGCCGCGCCCGCGACGCCGCCCGCTGCGTCGGTGCCGCCGACGCGCTGCTGCCGCCCAGCCATGTCCCCACGTCACTGGAGCGCGACGGGTATCGGCGTGCTGTCGACAGGGCCCGCGCCGCACTCGGCGACGAGGCGTACGAGGCGGCGTACGCGGAGGGCGGTGGCCTCTCCTCCGCGGAGGCCACCGCCCTGGTCTGAAACGCTCGGTCTGACACTGCTCGGATCCGACGGGCTCGGCTCCGACGCACGTGGGTCCGACGCGCGTGGGTCTGACATGCCCTGGGCCGGCGCGCTCCGGTCCGTCCGGCCCCGCTCCCGTCACGGAGCCCTCGGTCAGCTCTTGGTGCGGAACTTGTGGATCGCCACCGGCGCCATCACCGCGGTGATCGCCACCGACCAGGCCAGCGTCACCCACAGGTCGTGTGCGACCGGGCCGCCCACCATCAGGCCGCGCGCCGCGTCAGCGAGCGTGGACAGCGGGTTGTAGTCGGTGAAGGCCTGCAGCCAGCCCGGCATCGACTGCGTCGGCGCGAAGATCGACGAGCCGAACTGCAGCGGGAACAGCACCAGGAACCCCATCGCCTGCACGGACTGCGCGTTCTTCAGGATCACGCCCAGGGTGAGGAACACCCACATGATCGACGAGGCGAACACCACGGACAGGCCCACGGCGGCGAACAGACCGCCCCAGTGATTGATGTCGAAACCGACCAGGAGGGCGACGATCATCAGCACGGCGGTCGCGAACAGCATCCGCGCCAGTTCCACCGAGATCTTCGCGAACAGCACCGAGCCGCGCCCGATCGGCAGGGAGCGGAAGCGGTCCATGACCCCGGAGTTGAAGTCCTGGCTGAACCCGGTGCCGACGCCCTGGGACAGCGTCATGCTCATCATCGCGATCATGCCGGGGATCACGTACTGCACGTACCCGTCCTGCCCGCCGCCCAGGGCCTGCCCGATCGAGCCGCCGAAGACGTACACGAACAGCAGGGTGAAGACGATGGGCATCAGCAGCGCGTCGAACATCGACTCGGGATCCTGCCGGATCCACAGCAGGTTGCGGCGGATCAGCGCGCCCGTGTGGCGCAGGTGGCCGCGCAGCGGGATACGGGCGTCGGTGTCGGCTGTCGTGGTGGCGGTTGCGGCGCTCATACGGCGACCTCCTCGCGGGTCTCGGCGGGCACGGCGTCCTGCGGGGCACTGGCGCGGTGGCCGGTGAGGGACAGGAACACCTCGTCCAGGCTGGGGAGTTCGGTGCTGATGGAGGACAGCGTGATACCGCGCGCGGTGACCGCGCCGACCACGGCGGTCAGTTGCTCGTCGTTGAGGATCGGGACCAGGACGGTGCCGCTCTCGGCGTCCACGGTGGTGGTCGCGAGCCCCGTGATGCCGAGGTCGTCCAACGCGGAGGCGAGCGGACGCAGTTGTGCCGCGTCGGCGGGCCGGACCCGCAGCGTGCGGCCGCCGACCGTCGCCTTCAGCTCGTCGATGGAGCCGTTCGCGATGACCTTGCCGCGGTCCACCACGGTCAGCTCGGAGGCGAGCTGCTCGGCCTCCTCCATGTACTGCGTGGTCAGCAGGACCGTCACGCCCTCGCCGACCATGGCCTTGACCTCGGTCCACACCTCTTGGCGGGTACGCGGGTCGAGCCCGGTGGTCGGTTCGTCGAGGAACAGCACCTGCGGGCGCCCGATCATGGAGGCGGCGAGGTCGAGCCGCCGCCGCATGCCGCCCGAGTACGTGCTCGCCGGCCGCTTCGCGGCGTCGGTCAGCGAGAACCGCTCGAGCAGTTCGTCGGCGCGGGTGCGGGCGTCCTTGCGGGGCAGGTCGAGCAGCCGCCCGATCATGTAGAGGTTCTCCCAGCCGGAGATCTTCTCGTCGACCGAGGCGTACTGCCCGGTGAGCCCGATCACCCGTCGCAGCTGCCTGGGCTGCCGTACGACGTCGTATCCGGCGACGGTCGCCTGGCCGCTGTCGGGGGCGAGCAGGGTGGACAGGACGCGTACGAGGGTGGTCTTGCCGGCACCGTTCGGACCGAGCACACCCATCACGGTGCCCTCCCGCACGTCCAGATCGACGCCGTCCAGCGCCTTGGTCTCGCCGTAGTGCTTGACCATCCCCCGCACGGTGACGGCTGCCTTCCCGCCGCTGGGGTTGTTGTCGATTCGCTTCATGCCGACGACGGTGTCAGGCACCACCGACAAACGACCGACACCGCGCCGACAGCCCCCTACAGGGCGCCGACAGCGGCTAAGACCCACCTCGGGGGCTCGGCCCCGGGCCCGGAGCGGGGCTCCTACTCCGCCGCCACGATGCGCTCCACCGCGGCCGTCACCAGCTGTTCACGCTCGGCCTCCGTGAAGACGTCCGGCAGGGTGAGCTGCTCGACGATCAGCCAGTTCAGCGTCAGGATCAGCAGCTTGACGGCGGTGGCGTCGCCGGGGAGGCCGGAGGCCTCGTGATAGGCGACGTTGGCGTCGACATCGGCCCGCACCCGCTCCGTGAGGACCTTGCGCAGTTCGGGGCGGCGGGTGGCCTCGAGGCGAAGTTCCAGCAGCGCGAGGTAGCCGGTGCGGAAGGAGGCGACGCGGCCCACGAGTTCACGCATCAGCCCGACGTACGTCTCCCGGTCGCGGCCGGCCGCCCGCTGCCGGGCGATCGTGGCCTCGTCGGGCTGGAGCCGCTCGTAGACCCGGGCGCCCGCCTGGGTGAACAGATCGTCACGGCTGGCGAAGTAGTTGGATGCCGTGCCGGCCGGAACGGCGGCCTCGGTGTCCACGGCCCGGAACGTCAGCCCGCGCGCGCCCTCTCGGGCCAGCACCTCGATCGCCGCGTCGACGAGGGCCGCACGCCGCTGGTCGTTCCGTCTCACCATTGAGGCCACTCCGGGTGCAGTACTCCATTCAAACCACTTCAAGCAGAGTACTGCGTGACGGAGCCTCCGGGTCCACGAAACGGGCAGCCCGCCGACGGGGGAAGATCGGCGGGCTGCCATGGTGCCGCAATGGCTCAACTCGGCTCAGTGGACGGAGTGCTCCTCCAGCGGGAACGTGCCGCCGACCACGTCCTCCGCGAACGCCTTGACCGCGTTCCCCATGACCTCACGCAGGTTCGCGTACTGCTTCACGAACTTCGGTACCCGGCCACCCGTCAGCCCGAGCATGTCCGTCCACACCAGTACCTGCGCGTCGGTCTCCGGCCCGGCGCCGATCCCGACCGTCGGAATGTGCAGCACCCGGGTCACCTCGGCCGCCAGCTCCGCCGGAACCAGCTCCAGGACCACGGCGAACGCCCCGGCGTCCTGCACGGCCTTCGCGTCCCGCAGCAGTTGCTGGGCCGCCTCCTCGCCGCGCCCCTGGACGCGGTAGCCCATGGCGTTGACGGACTGGGGGGTGAGCCCGATGTGGGCCATCACCGGGATCCCGGACTCCACCAGCAGCTCGATCTGCCGGTGCGAGCGCTCCCCGCCCTCCAGCTTGACCGCCCCGACGCCGGCCTCCTTGACCAGCCGGGTCGCCGAGCGCAGCGCCTGCACCGGGCCCTCCTGGTAGGAGCCGAAGGGCAGGTCGCCGACGATCAGGGCGCGCTGGGTGCCTCGTACGACGGCCGCGGAGAGCATGGTCATCTCATCGAGGGTGACGGGCACGGTGGTCTCGTACCCGAGGTGACAGTTGCCCGCCGAGTCGCCGACCAGCATGACCGGGATTCCGGCCTCGTCGAAGACGGACGCGGTGGCCGCGTCGTACGCGGTGAGCATGGGCCACTTCTCGCCCCGCTCCTTGGCGGCGGAGAGGTCGCGAACGGTGATGCGGCGGGTGCCCTTCCCCCCGTACAGCGCCTTGCTGCCGTCGGAGGGCTTGGTCTGGGCAGCCGAGAGCTGCGTCATGGCAACGGCTCCTTCAGTCATCTCGAGGCGCCCTGACGGCGTCCCCGGATCTCCTCCATGGTGGCACTTCGTGCCAGGGAGGGCTAGGGGAGGTCGGTGTGAGCGTTCCGGCACGTAAAACCTGGGTAAGGATTTTCGATACGAGACGGTGCCGTATCGGAATTGCTCTAGGGTCGACCGTATGACTACCGCAGTCCCTGACTCCCGCATACCGGAAGCGGTGCACCGGCGCCGCTGGGCGATCCTCGGCGTGCTGATGCTGAGCCTGTTGATCGTGGTGCTGGACAACTCGATCCTGAACGTCGCCATCAAGACGATCTCCACCCCCGCCCCCACCGGCCTGGGCGCCACCCAGAGCGAACTGGAGTGGGCGATCAACGCCTACACCCTGGTCTTCGCGGGTCTCCTGTTCAGCGCGGGCCTCCTCGGCGACCGGCTCGGCCGCAAGAGGGTCCTGCTCGGCGGCCTCTTCGTCTTCGGCGTCGGCTCCGCCCTCGCCGCCACCTCCGGCTCGCCGGGTGAGCTGATCGCCTTCCGGGCGGTGATGGGTCTGGGCGCCGCCTTCGTGATGCCCGCCACCCTCGCCGTCCTCATGAACGTCTTCGAGCGCGAGGAACAGCCCAAGGCCATCGGCATCTGGGCGGGCGGGGTCGGACTGGCCATCGCCATCGGGCCGATCACCGGCGGCGTCCTGCTCGACCACTTCTGGTGGGGCTCGGTCTTCCTCATCAACGTGCCGATCGTCGTCCTCGCCCTCGCGCTGATGCTGTGGCTGGTGCCCGACTCCCGCGACCCGAACCCCGGCCGGATCGACCCCGTCGGCGTGGTGCTGTCCGTCGTCGGCCTGGTCCTGCTCGTCTACGGCATCATCAAGGGCGGCCAGCTCGCCGACTTCACCGACGCGACCGTCCTCGCGACCATCGGCGCCGGTCTGGCCGTACTCGTCGCCTTCGTCGTGTTCGAGAAGCGCAGCGACCACCCGTCCATCGACGTCACCTACTTCAAGAACAAGGTGTTCTCGGCCGCGATCGCGGCCATCGCGCTGGTCTTCTTCGCGCTGATGGGTGTGACCTTCTTCTCGGTCTTCTACACCCAGAGCGTGCGCGGATACTCCCCGCTGCAGACCGGTCTGCTGATGCTGCCGCTGGCCGCCGCCCAGATGATCTTCGCGCCCCGCGCCCGGCTGGTCGTGGACCGCTTCGGGTACCGGGCCACCACCACGGGCGGCATGACGGTCATCGCCGCGATGCTGGCCGCGTTCGCCACCCTGGAGGCGGACACGCCGATCTGGCTCCTGGAGGTGATCTTCTTCCTCATGGGCACCGGCATGGCGCACATCATGACCCCGGTCAGCGTCGTCATCATGCAGGCCCTGCCCCGCGAGAAGGCCGGCTCCGCCTCCGCGCTCAGCAACACCTTCCGCCAGGTCGGCGGCGCCCTCGGTATCGCCGTCCTCGGCTCGGTCCTGTCCACGGCGTACCGCACCGGCATCGAGGACAAGCTCGGCGCGCTGCCCGCGGGCCTGCGGCACACCGCGGGCGAGTCCATCGAGGCGACCCTGGGAGTCGCCGCCAAGCTCGGCCCGCGCGGCAAGGCCCTCATCGACCCGGCCAACGACGCGTTCCTGCACGCGATGCACGTCACCGCGCTGTGGGGAGCGGGCGTCGCGGTGGTCGGCGCGATCGTGGTCGCCCTGTACCTGCCGGGGAAGCCGAAGGCCCCTCAGCAGGGCGACGAGAAGCAGGAGTTGGTGGCGACGGAGTAGCCGTCCGCGACCGGTTCCCCGGCCCCGGCGGCGGCGTGCCGGCGCCGACCGGGGAGAATCACCGCAGCACAGGAAAGGACCAAGCGACGTGAGCGACGTGAGCGGTCTCACCGACGGCCGGCCCCGGCAGGAGGGCCCCGCCCGGGGCCGCCCACGGAGCGAGGCCGTGGAACACGCCATCGTCGAGGGGGTGGTGAAGCTCCTGGAGGAGGGCGTGCCGCTCGCGGAGCTGTCCATCGAGCGCATCGCCCGCACCGCGGGTGTCGGCAAGGCCGCCATCTACCGCCGCTGGAGCGGCAAGGACGAGCTCTTCGTCGACGTAGTACGCACGACCGAGCCACAGGACCCCGAGCTTCCCGGTACCTCGGTACGCGACGACCTGGTCGCTCTCCTGGAGCAGGTGCGCCAACGTGGCCTGCAGACCCGTTCGTCGGTGGTCCTGCACAGCGTCTACGCCCAGATGAAGAGCAGCCCGAAGATCTGGGCCGCGTACCACGCGACGGTCATCGAGCCGCGCCGTCGGATCCAGCTCGAGATCCTGCGCCGCGGGCAGCGCAGCGGCCAACTGCGTGCCGACATGGACGTCGAGTTGCTGAACGACCTGATCGTCGGTCCGATGCTGCTGCGCACCGTCATGCGCCCGGACGCCGACCTCCCGGAGGGCCTGGCGGAGCAGATCGTCGACGCGCTCCTCGAAGGGCTGCGGCCGGCGAGCTCACCACCTGTCACTTCCTCACCGGCGTAGCGCATGTGCGTGTTTCGTCACAGAGCGCGCTTTCCCTCCCAGGAGCGGAACTGGTGTCGCCGACTTGTACGTCATCGTGCCCGTACGGGCGTCCCGGGGACGGACAGGAAGGTGCCCGTCATCCCCTAGGGTCTTACACGGGGGGCGAACGGTGGGCACGGCGGGCAGTGAGGCGACGGTATGGCGCAGCAGGCGTACATGACGGAGACGGACAACCAGGGCTCGGGTCACGAGCCTCGGGGAACCCGGTTCCGGCGCCTGATGAGCCGGCTGGCGAACCGTCTGTTCGCCGGCCGGCGGGATGGGCGGGGGATCTGGCGCCGGGGCATGGTGCTCACCGCCCTCGCGGTCCTGGTCGGCCTGATCATGCTGTTGCACGCGCAGGTCCCGAACACGATCGGCAACTCCGGCAGCCTCATCGAGACCTTCCTGCCCTGGCTGGGCGTGTCCGTCCCGGTCCTGCTGGTGCTCGCGCTGGTGCGCAGGTCGGCGACCGCGCTGATCGCCGTGCTGCTCCCGGCGATCGTCTGGCTGAACCTCTTCGGCGGGCTGCTCGGCGACAAGGCGGGCGCCGGCGGCGACCTCACGGTGGCCACGCACAACGTCAACGCCGAAAACCCGGACCCGGCCGGCACCGCCCGTGACGTGGCCGGGTCCGGCGCGGACGTGCTGGCGCTGGAGGAGCTGAAGACCTCGGCGGTCCCGGTCTACGAGAAGGCGCTGGCGTCGACGTACCGGTACCACTCGGTGCAGGGCACGGTCGGTCTGTGGAGCAAGTTCCCCATGACCGACGTCCGGGCCGTCGACATCCAGCTCGGCTGGACGCGCGCCATGCGTGCCACGGTGACCACCCCCGCGGGGCAGGTCGCGGTGTACGTCGCCCACATGCCGTCGGTGCGGGTGAAGATCGAGGCCGGGTTCACGGCCCGGCAGCGGGACAAGAGCGCGGACGCGCTGGGCGAGGCCATCGCCGACGAGAAGCTCACGAAGGTCGTGCTGCTCGGCGACCTGAACGGCACGATGAACGACCGCGCGCTCAACGGCGTCACCTCCCAGATGCGTTCCACGCAGGGTGCGGCGGGCAGCGGGTTCGGGTTCAGCTGGCCGGCCTCGTTCCCGATGGCGCGGATCGACCAGATCCTGGTGAAGGGGATCGAGCCCGAGAGCTCGTGGACGCTGCCGGAGACCGGGAGCGACCATCTTCCGGTCGCGGCACGTGTGAGTGTCGACACGTCGTCCTGACGGGGACGGCTGGAATACCGGGCCAGGGCGGCTTTGTTCCGTACTTGAACATAAGAAACAGCAAGACGTACGGAACTCTGCTCTCCCTTTGAAAGGCAATGGTCTCTTCATGCCCCTGGCCCTGCTCGCCCTAGCCGTGGGCGCCTTCGGCATCGGTACGACCGAGTTCGTGATGATGGGCCTGCTGCCCGACGTCGCGAACGATCTGCACATCTCGATCCCCACCGCCGGACACCTGGTCTCGGCGTACGCGCTCGGTGTGGTGATCGGCGCGCCGCTGCTGGCCGCGGTCACCTCGCGGATGTCCCGCCGCACGGTCCTGATCGGCCTGATGGCGCTGTTCGTGGCGGGCAACGTACTCTCCGCGTTCGCCCCCGACTACCACTGGCTGCTGGCGGCCCGCTTCCTCAGCGGCCTCCCGCACGGCGCCTTCTTCGGCGTGGGTGCCGTCGTCGCCACGACCATGGTGGCGCCGGAGCGCAAGGCCCGCTCGGTGTCCCTGATGTTCCTCGGGCTGACGGTCGCCAACGTGGCGGGCGTCCCGGTCGCCACGCTGATGGGCCAGCACCTGGGCTGGCGGGCCACGTTCCTCGGCGTCGGCGCCATCGGCCTGGCGGCGATAGCCGCGCTGGCCCTGCTGATCCCGCACGACCGGACGGCGGCCTCGGAAACGGGCCTGCGCGGCGAACTCGCGGCGCTGAAGTCCCTCCCCGTCTGGCTGGCGCTCGGTACGACCGTCGCGGGCTTCGGCGCCCTGTTCGCCGCGTACAGCTACATCACGCCGATGCTGACCGACGCCGCCGGGTACGCCGACTCCAGCGTGACGCTGCTGCTGGCGCTGTTCGGTGTCGGCGCGACCGCGGGCAACCTGCTGGGCGGGCGGCTGGCCGACCACTCGCTGCGCGGCACGCTGTTCGGCGGACTGCTGTCGCTGGTGGCGGTGCTGGCGGTGTTCCCGGTGCTGATGAGCACGGCGTGGAGCGCTGCCGTGGCGGTCGTACTGCTCGGCTCGGCGGCGTTCGTCACCGGCTCCCCGCTCCAGCTGATGGTCATGGAGAAGGCGTCGGCGGCCCCGTCCCTGGCGTCCTCCGCCAACCAGGCCGCGTTCAACCTGGCGAACGCCGGGGGCGCGTGGATCGGCGGCGCCGCACTGGCCGCCGGCTTCGGCGTGACCTCTCCGGCGACGGCCGGGTCGGCCCTGGCCGTGCTCGGGCTGGCGGTGGCCGGCGCCGCGTACGCCGTGGACCGCCGCCGGGCCCCGGCGACCAGCCGCGGCCGCCTGGTCGCCTCCCACGTCCCGCAGGACGCGGAGGCGGTGCGGTCCTGAGCCGCGCGTGGTGACCTGCACGGCAGGTGCTGAGACACCTCGGGGCCGACAGTCGAAGGACTGTCGGCCCCGAGGCGTTGCGATCGTGCCTACAGCGCCGGAAGGTTCTTCCGCAGCTCGAACGCGGTGACCTCGCTGCGGTACTCCTCCCACTCCTGGCGCTTGTTGCGCAGGAAGTGATGCGGGGCGGGAGCGACCTCCCCCGATCGGCGTTGACGCAGCGTCGACAGACGGGCGGGGGGTCGTTGGTGGCCGTCGTTGGTCGCTCTGGGCCGTCCTTCGACGGCCCCGGGACGGCCCAGGACGGCCCGGCTCACCCACCCCCGCGAAGGTGCCGGACGTGGGACTCTTAAGGCTGACACCGGGCGAGGAGAGAGGGAGATCGAGTGTCGCAGCAGTCCAGCCCCCGGGGGACGTTCCTGAAAATCGCCGACCTGGTGAAGACCCGGATCGAGGCCGATCCGGGTATGTCGGAGCTTCCGTCTGCCGCTGATCTCATGCGCGACTACAAGATCTCGCGGGGGGTCGCGCTCCGGGCATTCGGGGCTCTCCAAAAAGACGGTGTCGCCGAACCGGCACCGGGCGGGCGGTGGCGCGTCGTACGTGCCGGAGCACTGGCGGACCGCCGACCACTTGAACAGCGCATCGCTGACGTCATCACGGATGAACACCTCGTAGTCGGGGCAGCGTTCCCCAGCGCGTCCGTGCTGGCCGAGCGGTTCGGGGTCTCACGTCCCACCGTGACGAAAGCACTGGACAAGTTGGAGGCCGCCGGCGTGCTCGCCAGTGGAGGACAAGGCAAGGTGCGGACCGTTCGTGCCGTGCCGATTCGAGAGGAGCGGTCGTAGCTTGTCGGACCTGTTGGAGTGGGCGTATCCCCTGGGCGAGTCCCTGCTAGCCGAGCCGCTGCCACGGCGCTGGAAACACTGCCTAGGCGTTGCCGAGCGGGCGCGCACCATCGCGCCGATCCTTGGGCAGGACGCGGAGCTCTTGGAAGCTGCCGCCGTGCTGCACGACATTGGTTACGCTCCGGACCTTGCCAAGACCGGCTTCCACCCGCTCGATGGTGCTCGCTACCTCCGCGATGTCGCGAACGCTGGCGAACGGGTCGTGAACCTGGTTGCGCATCACTCGTGCTCATGGATGGAGGCAGATTCGCGCGGCCTGCGGGGCGAGTTGGAGAGCGAGTTTCCGCGTGAGGGGGCTCACCTGAACGACGCGCTCTGCTACTGCGACATGAACACGACGCCGGACGGCACACCCACGAACCCGATCGACCGGATCAACGAGATCACCGGACGGTACGGGCCGGAAAGCCTGATCGGAACGTTCATCCGGCGCGCGGAACCGGAGATCCTCGGATGCACCTCACGTGTGTTCGAAAGGGTCGCCGCCGTCAAGCGTCAGCCGACGTAGGGGGTCGTCTGCGTCCGGTCCATGGCGTGCTCGATACGGAGCCGCATGGTGGGGTGGATGTCCAGCGCAGACAGGTCCGCGGGGGCAACCCAGCGGACCTGTGTCGTCTCGTCGCTCGTACGCAACTCCCCACCGACCGGACGGGCGCGGAAGCAGATGCTGAACTGCTGGCGGACTTCGCCGTCGTCGTACTGCATCACGTGCCCGGGGTCCGTATAGATCCCGGACACGTCGACGACTTCGGCCCTGATACCGGTCTCTTCCCAGACCTCACGGACGACGGTGTCACTGATGGACTCGCCCACATCGTGGCCGCCACCGGGGAGTGCCCAACGGCCGTTGTCGGAACGCTGGATCATCAGCACCTGATCAGCGTTGTCCTGCACGAACGCCACGACGGATGGCACAACCGAGTTCGCCGGCGGTGCTTCGGGGTCGTGCAGGTAGTCGATGCGTCCCATGGTCAGGCTCCCGTGATGTCGCGTTCCGTGATCGGGCGGGCGTGCTCCCACGTGTGATCGATGCTATTCGCGTACGTATCGAACATGCCGCCGCCAGGCAAACGACGCAGGTGCAAGGCGGGGGCCATGTACGCGCCGATGCCGTAGACGTGCGGGTTCACCAGCATCTCGTCATCGGAGCGATAGATGGAGTTGTAGAGGGTCGAGTCGTGCAGCCGGAAGCCGATGCCTGGGTGATCCCTCAGCAACGGGCGGTACAACACCAGAGCATTGCGAATCTTGCCGTCCATGATCTGGTGACCTTCATCTATGCCGCGTTGCCGAACGGCCGCGCAATCGGGGTCCCCCAACAGGATGCGCACGCGGACGCCCGCCGCTACCTTGGCCTTCAAAAGGTCGTGGAAAACGGGGTCCTCTGAGAGGAAGAGTCCGGAGTAGACCAGCACGTCAAGACTCTCCTGTGCCCTGTCGTACATCTCGCGCCAGAAGCCGGACGGCACCGTATGACGGTGCGGGAACACCGTGGCGATCTCCGCTTTGGTCAGGCCCGTTGCAGTCTCGACCGCGCGCCCGTCGTCCCACAACGTGGTGACGTCGACCTTGAGGAACGTAGCGGTGGCGTACTGATGGCGCCGGTATGGGACCTTGCCCTGCGTGATCCAACGCTCGACGGTCTTCGGGTTGACGTCGATCGCTTCGGCCAGGCTCTGAACTGTCATGTTCCGGGCCAACAGGGCTGACCGTAAACGCTCGTTGGACATCTGCACCCCCGGTGGGACGTCTAGGGACTTCTTGACGGTAGCCAGAACTCCCCAAGCTGTCTACGTGCGGGGTGAACAACTCCCCTGACCTGCGGCCATTCTGAATGTGCGCCAAGAAGTCCCGGCGCAAAACCAAGAGGTTCCGTCAGCAGGCTTGACGGCGCCCCATGCAGTACCTGTAAAACAGGTACTGCAACGGCCGAACGAAACAGCTCGGCTGGAAGGCGGCTTCATGCCGCTGCGCAAAGGGCGGAGAACGCTGCAAGACCGCCCGCTAAGGCCCAGGTGAAACAGGGTTTCGGCCCGTACTGGGGAGGTGGCCCGGCGACCGCGAGCAACGGCCGGAGTGTGGGGATTCAGTCCCCCTTGCAGTGATGTTCCGTGCCCCTTCTACCTGGGAGTTTCCGATGCTTCGAACCCCTTGGGCGCCGCCGTGATGGACCGGCCGGCGGTGCCAGTGCGACACCCGAGCCAGTGAGCAGAGCACGCGCTCGCGGCCGAACCGGTCCACCCCCTTCCTGCCATCGCAGCGGCTAGCGCTGCGGCCGGTTGCCTCCCCCGCCCGTCCGACCACGCTTCACGCACTGGTCGTACGGGCGGGGCGGAGGGGAGCCGGATGTTCCGACTTCAACGGCGCGCACCCCCGGAGCGGCTACTCCGGGGGTGCTGTTCGGGCCGTTCCACCTGCTAGGGAGACCACGACCCATGAACCACATCGTCACTGTTCAGGAGGCTGTTACCGCGTTCGCCGACTTCATGGAGCCGACGGATGCGGAGCTGGACGCGATCGAGCAGGAGATGCCCGTGATCCTCGCGGACGTCGACCTGCTCGACGCGCAGATCATCACCCTTGACCGCACCCCGACCGAGCTGGACAACCGCCGCATCCGCCGGGCCCGCCGCCGGGCGCTGACCGAGCGGCTCGCCCTCGTCAACCGCACCGCCGGCATCAAGCTGCCTGGCGGTGCCGCATGAACACTACCGACCAGAACCTGACGGCCGCGCACGCTGAGGTGAAGGCGGAGATCACGCGGACCGACACCAAGACGGCACTGTTGCTGGCGTTCGTCGGCGCGGTCCTGGCCGGCGCCTGGACGATCGCCCGCGACCTGCCGCTGTCCTGGCCCGCCCTGGTGGTCGGAAGCACCGGGATGGCGCTGCTGGTCGCGGCAGCCGGACTGCTGCTGCGGTCGGTGCGCCCGAACCTGCGTGGCCGTCACGGCTTCCCCCTGTGGGCCACCCTCACGCCGGAACAGATCGCCGACGCGGTCGCGCGTGACCTGGCTACTGACATCGCGGGTCTGTCCCGTCTCGCGGTCGGCAAGTTCACCAGCCTGCGCCGCGCTGTCGACCTGACCTTGACCGGCGGTGCCCTGCTCATCCTCGCTGTCGTGATCGCGGCAGGGGGCGCGGCATGAACCACAAGCCGCTGACGAAGGTTCAGGTCGGTGTGCTGGCCGCCGCGTTCGTGCCCATGCTGGCTACGGGTGTGGTCGGCGGTATCGGCACCTACAGCAACATCGGGCACGCCTACGGCAAGGGGACGGCGCTCGGGGCCCTGGGTGCCGGTGAGGGAGCCACGGCGGTGCTGGCCTTGGTCCTGCTGGGACTGACCATGCTGGGCCAGTCCTCCCCGCGGATCGTCCGACTCGGGCTGTGGGTGCTGCCGGCGGCCGCCGCCGTCATGGGCGCGATGGCCGCCCCCGACCCGGGCCGTACGGTCGTCTATGCCCTGACTCCGATGGGCATGTCGGTGTCGGCTGAGGGCATGGCGTTCCTCGCCCGCCGGATCGTGGTGCACACCGACGGCCGCGACGCCGAGAACGAACGCCGTACTGCCGACATCGTTCAGGCGCTGGCCTACCACAGGGCCCGTGCCGCCCACCACCCGAGCGATCGGGTCAAGTGGTGGTCGGAGCGCAAGTCGTGGCGTCTGGCCCGCAAGGTCGGAGTCGGGGATGCGGCGCTTGGAGTGAGGCTGCTGGACGTCCAGCGCGACCGCGTCACCGCCGGTGCGGACGCCGCGTTGGCCTCGATGTTCGACTCCTCCGCACCCGCTCCCGCCGCAATCGCGAATGTGGAGGAATCTATCGAGACCGAGAGGAATCGGTCTACGGCTGACCTGCCCGAATCGACCACGCCGCCGATCACCGCGACGGTGGTTCGGGTGCCCGATCAGGGGCCGGTCGACTTCATGAAATCGACTCTGCCGCTCAAGCCCCTCCCGCCAATCGAGTCGGCCCCCGTCCGGTCGATCGAGCGGAGTGTGGCACCCGCCGCAGCGCCCCGCCCGCGCGGGGTGACCGGTCGGGTGCCCGCCGTTGCCCGATCGCCCCGACCCAAGCGCACACCGGCCGAGTTGCTGGGGGAGGCGCGGACCGCGACGGCCGGTTGGTCGGATGCTGAACTGACTGCTGAGGGCATCCGCCGGGAGGTGCGTACCTCGCCGGCCAACGCGCGGATGCTGCGCGACACCCTCAAGGCTGAGCGCACCGCTCAGGCGTCGTGATGTCGGCGGCGTGGGGCAAGTGTTACGACCCCTCCGGCGCCCGCTACGGCGTGCCCGCCTACCCGTGGCGCCTCGCCCCTGAAGGGCTCGCCACCCGACGGCAGTTACGGGCCCAGGGTCTGCGTCCGGGCGGTCAGCCGATCCAGGCGCAGGTCATGCGCGCCAACCGGCGCACCGGCGGTATGCGCATCGCCTACCTCTACCGCGTCGACCTGGCCATGCCGGTCCGGCCGATGACGTCCCGCAAGTGGGGCGCCCTCGCTTTGGCGATGCTCGCCCGCCGCACCTGCCCCCAGTGCCAGCTGGACGTCGGTTACTGCATCTCCCGCCGCTACGGCATGTGCGGGATCTGCATCACCGCCGAAGAACAGCAGTCAGCCGCCTGACCTGTCGCGATACCGAGACGGAGACACCGTTGAAGCTCACCGTCAGTACGCACAAGCTGCCCGGCTACGGGCCCACCCTGCGCACCACCAAGCGGATGACCGAGCAGGCCGTACGCATCGTGAACCGGGCCGTGCCCGGCAGCATGCCCGACCTTGAGGTCATCCTGACCAACGCGCGCGGCATGGCCGAACTCGGGGCCGCCGCCTACACCGAACTCGCCGGCGTCCTCGACAAGCGCACCCGCGCCCGCGCCGAACGCGACGCCCTGCGCGAGGCCCGCGACGCGGCAGGCCGTGCCATCCCGCGCACGGACGGGAGTGCGCTGGTCCTGCTCAACGTCGACCAGCACCCCGGCGAGGCCGAGATGGCCGTCACCCTCGTCCACGAACTCGTGCACTGCATGCAGTTCAGCCGCAGGGACGTCGTCGAGCGGATCGTGCGCGATGCCCGCGACGGCTTCCGTGTCGAGCGTCAGTCCCGCCGCCAGGCCCGCGAGCACGAACGCGCCGTCGAGCAGGACGAGCGCGAGGCCTACGGCAAGGAACACCTGGCCAACCAGCTCGTTCCCGGCGCCGCCGCCTAACCCCGCGCCCCTCCCCGAACTCCCGCCCTGATCGGGGCAGTCAGGAGAACTTCCAGCATGAGTGAGAACGTCGTACGTCTCCACAAGGACCCTGAACCTGCTGTTCAGGACGCGTCGGTGACCACGTTGACGGTGGTGGAGGACGCCCCGGCGGTGCCGGTGGTGCCGCTGTGGGTGCGCTCCGGACGGGCCGTCAAAACCGCCGTGACGCACGAGCGCACCACGACCGCCGCCCGCACCGTGGCCCGCCACGGCCTGTACGTGGTCGGCGGGGGCCGGATCGTGGCCCGCCGCACCTGGGACGGCCGCACCGCCGCCCGTTACGAGCGCATGCTCCGTGCGGCGGAAGCCGCGGGGAACTACGACGTGGCCGCGGAGTGGGAGGAGCGCGGGCAGCGCTTCCGCGACGCACGCCACCGCCGCCGTATGGACCTGCTCACCTCCCCGATCGACGCGGCCAAGGGCGCACTGGTCGGCACCGGCATGGGCATCGGGACCCTGGTCGCCCTCGGGGTCGTGCTGGCCATCGCGAACAAGGACGTTACGGACGTCGTGACCCCGGTCATGGCGGTGATCGAGTTCATCCGCCTGATGATCACGATCGTTCAGGTGGTGTGGGGACCGCTGGTCACCATCGGTCCGTTCCTCGCGCTGCTCGCCCTGTGGGCGGTCGGCAGCAAGCAGCAAGCCGCCCCCGCCTGGGCCCTGCCCGACAACATCCGCTCCGGCGAGGGCGAGCCCATCACCCCGTCGATCGTGGTCAAGGCCCTGCGTGACCTCGGGGTGCCCGCGCTGCGGGGCGCCATCAAGGAGATGGGCGACGCCGGCGCCTCCATGCTCGGTCCCATCCGGATCGCCGGGTGCGGTGTCGAGGTCGACGTCACGCTTCCCTCGGGGGTGTCGACGATCGAGGTGCAGAACCGGCGCCGCAAGCTCGCTGAGAACCTGACCCGGCACGAGCACGAGGTGTTCATCACCATCCCGACCGCCGCCCGTACGGTGCGACTGTGGGTCGCCGACTCCGGAGCGCTTGACGAGCCGATCGGCCCCTCGCCGCTGGTCACCGACGAGACGCTGACCGCGGACTACGCCAAGGGTCGCGCCCCCTGGGGGCAGGACCTGCGCGGGGATGCCGCCGCCCTCAGCCTCTACCAGCGCCACCTGCTCATCACGGGCCTGTCCAACCAGGGCAAGACCGTCGCCCTGCGCTCCCTCGCCCTGTGGGTCGCCCTCGACAAGTCGGTGCAGTTCCTCATGGGCGACCTCAAGGGCGTGGGCGACTGGGCCATGTTCGACGGGCTGGCCACCACCCTGATCCAGGGGCCGACGGATGAGCACGTGATCCAGGTGATCGAGATGGTGGAAGGCGCCGTCGACGAGATGAACCGCCGTATCCAGGCGCCGCCCGGCACCGTCTTCCCGGCACTGATCGTGCTGGTCGACGAGGCACAGGTCGCGTTCATGTGCCCGGCCAAGGACGAGGACAGGCGCCCCTACGGCGGCGCCAAAGCCAACTCCCGGTACTTCATGGCCGTCCGTAAGATCCACAACCAGGGACGTGCGGTCAACGTCCTGATGTGGCAGGGCACCCAGGACCCCACGAACGAGAACCTTCCCAAGCTGGTCCGCGAGGGCGCCCACACCCGCGCCTCCCTCGCCCTGGGCACCGAATCGCAGGCCCGCATGGCCCTGGGGGACAAGGCCGTCGACGGCGGCGCCGCCCCCAACCTGCTGCGCCCCGGCCTGGACCAGGGAACCCTGGTCGTCGCCTCGTCCGGGATCGACATCCCCGCCGGACAGTCGTCCATCACCGTGCGCACGCACTACATCGACGACGACTCGGCCGAAGCCATCACCGACCGCGCCAAGGCACTGCGCGACGGCGTCACCACCCTGCACGCCATCGACCGCGACCAGGACCGTGACCCGCTCGTGGATATCGCGTCCGTGGTCGGCACGGCGGAGCGGGTGCGGACGAAGGACGTACTGTCCCGGCTCGGCACGCTCAACGCGGACGCCTACGGCGGCTGGTCGTTCATCGACCTCAAGCGCGTCCTGGACGGCACCGGAGCCGAGCCGTACAAGTCCGACGGCGTCATGGTCGTCGGCCGTGACCGGCTCGCCCGCGCCCTTGCCAACCGCGACACCGAGGGTTCCGCTTCCACCGCTGAGTGACAGGGAGCCGACCGGTGGCGGGTCAGGGAGACAGGGAGAACTCCCTGAACCCCTCCCTGATCCGCCTCCCTCCACCTGACCTGCACAAATGATCGTTCAGGGAGGCAGGGAGGCACCCCAGGTCAACCCCCTGAAACCCCCTCCACAGCGCACCCCCAAGGGGGTGCCGCAACCTCCCTGACCCACTGCCGGAAGGGATTCCGCATGTACCCCGAGCACTCCGGTTACCTGCCCGCCGAACGGGCCGTGACCGTCCACCAGCCCACCCCCATCACCCACCCGCAGGCGGCCCCGCTCGTGCCCATGCAACCGGGTGCGGTTCCGTCCGTGGCGAGCATCGTCCTGCCCGACGGACAGGTCGTCACCGGCTACGCGATCAGCCCCGTGCAGCCCGAACCCCTCGCCGCCAAGCCGCCCGTCTCGCGTACGGCGGTCAACGTCGCGTTGGGCGGGGTCGGGTTCCTTGCCGTGTGCGGCGGGCTGCTGCTGCTCACGTCGTTCATCGCAGCCCTCACCGCGTTCATCACGCAACTGATCACCCTCGCCGCCGTCATCTTCGGCGGATGGATCGCCGTACAGATCTTCAGCGCGAGCGGCCACAGCGGCGGGACCACGGTCAACATCCGCAAGGCCGTCATCAAGCGCAACCACTTCCACGGCTGAACAACCAGACAGGAGAACCATGTTCGAGACCCGTAGCACCTGGCCCACAGCAGAGCAGGCGTACGCCGACGCCCCCAGCATCCTCGACGAGATCGGATGGACGGCCCGCACCATCGCCGCCCGGGAGTGCTTCACCGCGCTTGATCGGAACTTCTACCTGCGCAAGGCCGCGCTGCTGGACCGCATCGCGCTGCTCGACGAGCCCGACACCCCCGGTGACGTCACTGAAACCGCCGTGGCCGCCGCGTTGTACCTGATCGACACCGACCGAGCGGACGTCACCGACGACCCGCGCGCCTACGTCCGCCAGCAGTACGCCCTCAGCCTCACCACCGACGACCAGTAGCTACGCCAAGGGCGGCCCCCTCGTCTCGCCAAAGATCCGGGGCCGCCCTTGCCAACCAGTCCACAACAGACCTGTTGGAGGCATCCAGCATGACCCAACCCACCGCCGCGGCGCAGGACGGCGGCAACGTCAGCTTCTGCACCGGCTCCGCTGCACTGGACCAGGCCGTGGAAGCCGTCACTGGCCTGCCCACCGTCCTGGTCGGCGAGAAGGACCCGGCCGCCTCCCGGCTGCTGGCCGCCCGACTGCCGCACGCCCGCAACCTGGGAGACATCACCGCGGTCGACTTCGCAGCACTGGCCACCACGATGGCCCGCCCGGCGGCGCTCACCGCTGGTTTCCCCTGCCAGGACATCTCCAACGCCGGACCTCGGGGAGGGATCGCCGGTGACCGCTCAGGACTCTGGAAAACCATCGCCCAAGCCATTCGCCACCTTCGCCCCCGCCTCGTCTTCCTGGAAAACGTCGCCGCCCTCCGCAGTAGGGGACTCGACGTCGTCGCCGCCGACCTGGCCGCGATCGGGTACGACGCGCGATGGATGTGCCTACGCGCTGGAGATCCCGAAGTCGGAGCCTGCCACCGCCGCGACCGCTGGTTCGCCGTCGCCTATCCCACTGCTGAAAACCCCCACCTCCCAACTCGGACGCAACGGCGGACCCCAGCACCCGGACAAACGCAAAGCCGGCGGGCACGGGCCAACGCTGGAGGACGAAGTGGTCTTCTTGCTGCCCCCGACGGACACCTGAGGCTGCTGCCCACCCCCGCCGCCGCCGACGGCACCGGCGGCCCCGGCACCTCCCCCAAACGGCAGGGCGGCATGAACCTGCGTACCGCCGTCACTTTGCTGCCCACCCCCGCCGCGCGTGACTGGAAGTCCGGCGCCTCCAACCTGCTGGAGACCAACTCCCGCCCGCTCAACGAGGTGGTGGTCAACCTGCTGGCCACCCCCAAGGCGTCCGACGGACCGCACGGTGGCCCCAATCAGCGCGACACGGCCGGCAACTACTACCTCCCCGGCCAGGCCGTCCGCCTGGACGGACAGTGGGTGGCGACCAACGGCACCGACTACGGGCCCGCCATCCGCCGCTGGGAGCAGGTACTGGGACGCCCCGCACCGGAGCCGACCGAGCCGGGCACCAAGGGCAACCGCCGACTGTCCCCGGCGTTCGTGGAATGGATGATGGGCGCCGATCCCGGCTGGGTGACCGGCACAGACCTGGGTCTCTCCCGCTCCGACCAGCTCAAAATCCTCGGCAACGGCGTCGTCATCCATCAGGCATTCCTCGCCTACCGCACGCTGCTGGCCGCCGACTCCGCACTCGACGCCACAGCCCCGGCCCAGCTCGCCCTGGACATCGCCTAAATACGCCAAGGGCGGCCCCCTCGTCTCGCCAAAGATCCGGGGCCGCCCTTGCCAACCAGTCCACAACAGACCTGTTGGAGGCATCCAGCATGACCCATCCCACCGACATTCGGCGAGTGCCCGCCGCGCTCACACTCGCCGCGCACGGCGTGCCCGTGCTTCCGCTGCGAGCGGGGAAGGGCCCATTCGGGAACTGCCGTACCTGCGCCCGGAACAGGTGCGGCGGCCGGCCGAACATGAAGACCCCCGGGCCCTGCGCCTGCCCGTACCCCTGCCACGCGTGGGCCGCTGCTACCACCGACCTGCACACCCTGAACTCTCCGCAGTGGGCGACCGCGTGGCGCACGGCTGCCGCGGTGGCCTACCACCCCGGCGGGGCGGGGGTGACCGTGGTCGACCTGGACAATGCGGCGGCCATCGCGTGGGCCCGTGCCACGCTGCCCGTGACGCGGACCGTGGCGACGACGCGGGGCGAACACTGGATCTACCAGGGCGTCATGCAGTCCGTGAACGCGGTCCGGCCCGGCGTGGACATCAAGTCTCTTATGGCGTACGCCCGTTGGCTCGGACCCGGCGCGGGTGCCACGGCCGTTCTCCCGGACGTGGTGCGCGCGCTGGCAGTAAAGGAACCGTCCCCCGCCCGCAGGGCGCCACAGAGCCTCACAGTGTCCCTGAGGGGGCAGGGTGGGGCGTGCCCGCACCGCACACCCACCTACCTGGATCGTGGCATTGCCATGGCGGAACAGCGCATCACCGACGCCGGCAGTGCGGTGCACGCGACGGTCTACCGGGCGTTCCTCGCGGTGCTGTCCACGCACGGCCGGTGCGGCTGCCTCACCGACATCCACGTCACCCGGCTGTTCACCGCCGCGCAGGCCAAGGGCGAAAGCGTCCGGCACTGCACGGACGCGTGGACCAACGCCCGCACCACGTTGGGACTGTGACCATGTCCGACGACGACAAGAACCCGGCCCGCGAAGTCATCACCGACTACGCGCAAGCGCACTTCCGGTACTTCCGCACCGCCGACGGGACCGTATACGCGCAGAAGAATGGCCACCCCGTGGCCCGTCCGATCCGTTCCCAGGGCACCACGGGAAGTCACCGGCAGGAACTCATGGTCGGCCTGTTCAGGGACGGGTGCGGCGTGTTCAACGGGACCGCGCTCAAGGAGGCGTTGGACTTGATCGAAGCACTCGCGCTGGTGGAGGACGTGCAGCCCGTCCACATCCGGGTTGCCCCGGGGTTCGACGGGGCGACGTGGCTGGACCTGGGCCGCGATGACGGGCAGTCCGTCCGTATCCACCCGTCGGGATGGGACATCCTCACCCCGGACCCGCGGGAAGTGTGCTGGCGGCGAACGCAGCTCACCGGGGAACTTCCCCTGCCCGTCAAGGACACCGACGGCAAGGGCATCGATCTCCTGCTGAGGCTGTGCAATTTCGCCACCGCGGAGACCGAGTGCCTGGCCATCGCGTGGCTCATCGGCTGCTTGGGGCCGTCGGTGCCCGTCCCTGCGCCGTTCCTCACCGGTCCGCAGGGTGCGGGCAAGTCCACGGGTGGGCGGATGCTCGTGCGGATCATCGAGGGCATGACCGGCGACCTGCGCCGCGCGCCCAAGGATGAGGAAAACCTGATCGCAGCCGTGGCTGCCGGTTGGGTGACCGCGCTGGACAACCTGTCCCACATGACGCCGGACCTGTCCGACGCCATGTGCTGCATCGTCACCGGCGCCGAGAGCGTGAAGCGGGCCCTGTTCACCGACGGGGACGTGTTCCGCGTCGGCTACCGCCGCCCCCTGCTCCTCACCGGCATCGACGTGGGAGTCATCCGGCCCGACCTGGCCGAACGGCTCCTGCCGCTGCGGTTGGAGCGACCCCGGGTGCGGCGTACCGAGGATGAGCTGTGGACGGACTACGCGCAGGTGCTGCCCGTTGTCCTCGGCTCCCTGCTGGACCTCACGGTCAAGGTCCGTGCCGTGGAAGCGGAGACGCCCACGGACCTGCGGATGGCGGACTTTGCGCACCTGTGCGCGCAACTCGACGCAGCCACCGGCCTGGGAGCGCTCAGCGCCTACCGGGCCAGTCTCGATGACCTGAACGACGACGTGATCGAGGGCGACCTGTTGGCGCAGACCGTCATTGAGCACGCGGCGAGCATGGAGGCGGGCGCGGAAGAACGGATGACGTCCACGCAATGGCTGCACTGCCTCAGTCGCCTCTATGCGGGCGAGGAGCTGCGCGCGCTGCCCAAAGGCTGGCCGACCACGGGCAAAGTCCTCTCCGACCGGCTCAAGCGTCTTCAGCCCACCCTCGCCGCCCGGGGTGTGATCATCGACTCCGGCCGCACCAAAGAGGGCCGCTACATCGAAATGACCCGGCTCGCCCCGCCCTCACACGAGCAGGAACGGGCGTTCTGACCGGCACCGCCTACCGCCCGCACAAGCAAGAGGAGCACGCCCCGCCCGGGTGCTCCTCTTGCTGTTCGCCGCCGCGCGGCGCCCCAGGGACGTGCCGCGAAGCGGCCCCTTCTTCACTCTCTGAGCGGCACTGCACCACCACAGACAGCCCCTCTTTTTTCTTAAGTAGGGGAACGCTGCGTCACCTGCGTCACCCGACCCCACAAAACGGCGGGTGACCTGCGCAGACACGGGTGACGCAGACGGCATATCTCTGCGTCATCCTGCGTCACCTGCGTCACCGATGACGGACAGCCTGCGTCACCGATGACGCACGCCCAACCCTCTGCGTCACCTCAAACCCGCAGGTCAGCAGCGTGCGCTACGCAGATGACGCGGGTGACGCAGAAATCCCCACCTCGGACACACGCGACGCCCCCAAGCACCCCCGGCCCGCGCACGAAGGGCACGCCATGAGCACCGCACGTGAACAGCCGGACCCGCGCGCCACGCTCCGCGCCGGCCTCCCCGACCGCTACCTCACCGCCGACGACATCGCCGAAATCTTCGAGGTTCCCCTCGAAACCGTCTACCAGTGGCGCAAGAAGCGCACTGGCCCGCCCGGCTTCCGCATCGGCAAGCACCTTCGCTACGACCCCGCCGACGTGCATGCCTACGTCTCCGACCGCAAGAACGCCGACCGCGACGCCGCCTAACCGAACAGCCACCACACAGCAGGGAGAGCCGCCCGCGCGGCTCTCCCTGCCGCATGTCCAGAGAGGACCTCTGCCTGATGGCAGGCCACATCCAAGACCGCTGGTTCAAGACTGAGACCGACTCCGACGGCAAGACCGTCCGCGTCAAGAGCGACCGCCACGGCACGGGCCTGCGCTACCGGGCCCGCTACATCGGGCCCGACGGCACCGAGAAGAGCAAGAGCTTCCCTGACGGACAGAAGCGCCTCGCTGAGAAGTGGCTCACGAACATCGAGGCCGACATGTCACGCGGCCAGTACGTCGACCCCGCCGCCAGTCGCGTGACGTTCGGGCAGTACGCGGAAAAGTGGCTGAGCACGCAGACCACCGCCATGACGACCCGGGAGTCCGTCGAATCATCCCTCAGGGGTCACGCGATCCCTTACCTCGGGCCGCGCCCACTCGGTTCCTTCAAGCCGGAACACATCCGGGACTGGTTGAGCAAGCTGGAGTCCGCCGTACCCGCGTCGTCGTACCGGCGGGTGATCTACAACAACGTATCGACGGTCCTCAACGCCGCCGTCGATGACGGTCACCTGTCGAAGAACCCTTGCCACGCGCAGTCTGTTCGTCCCCCTGCCCCCGGGACGGGCCGCATTGTGCCGTGGAACGCAGAGCGTACCTTCGCCATGCGCGCGGCCCTCCCGGAGCGCTTCCGCGCGACAGTCGACCTCGGAGGCGGTTGCGGGCTCCGTCAAGGCGAGATCTTCGGGCTTCCCGTCGATGACATCGGGTTCGACTCGGGATGGCTGCACGTCGCCAATCAGGTGAAGGTGGCCAGGGGCCATCTCGTGTTCGCCCCTCCCAAGCGGAACAAGGAACGCGACGTTCCCTTGCCGGACTGTGTGGCTCAGGTCCTCAAGCAGCACATGGAGGACTTCCCGCCGGTAGACGTCACTCTTCCCTGGCTAGGACCAGATGGTCCGCCCGTCACGAAGCAGCTCGTGTTCACCCGCCTCGACGGAGCGGGCGCCGTCCGGCGAACCGACTTCAACACCCGGGCATGGAAACCCGCCCTTGTCGCCGCCGGCGTCATCCCCGAGCCGAAGCCAGGGGAGCGTCACCAGGCCGCCCGCGAACACGGCATGCACGCCCTCAGGCACTTCTACGCGTCCGTCCTGCTGGACGCCGGCGAGAACGTCAAGGCGCTGAGTGCCTACCTCGGGCACAACGATCCGGGGTTCACGCTCCGGGTCTACACACACCTCATGCCGAGTAGCGACGCACGGGCCCGCAAGGCAGTGGACGGCCTGTACGAGGGCACCGATCCGGGGCCGGACGGCCCAGAGACGGCCCAGGGGGAGTGAAACGCCACGGGGCCGACGGTCCACGACCGTCGGCCCCGCGCGTCGTTCCAGCGGGAAACCCGCTCTGACCTGCGCCTACAGCGCCGGAAGGTTCTTCCGCAGCTCGAACGCGGTGACCTCGCTCCGGTACTCCTCCCACTCCTGGCGCTTGTTGCGCAGGAAGAAGTCGAAGACGTGCTCGCCGAGGGTCTCGGCGACCAGGTCGCTGCGTTCCATCAGGTTCAGGGCCTCGCCCAGGTTCTGCGGCAGCGGCTCGATGCCCATCGCGCGGCGCTCGGCGTCGGAGAGGGCCCAGACGTCGTCCTCGGCGCCCGGAGGAAGTTCGTAGCCCTCCTCGATGCCCTTCAGGCCGGCGGCCAGGAGCACCGCGTACGACAGGTAAGGGTTGGCGCCGGAGTCGATGGAACGGACCTCGATGCGGGCCGAACCGGTCTTGCCGGGCTTGTACATCGGGACCCGGACCAGGGCGGAGCGGTTGTTGTGGCCCCAGCAGATGTACGAGGGGGCCTCGCCGCCGGCGCCCGCGGTGCGCTCGGTGCCGCCCCAGATGCGCTTGTAGGAGTTCACCCACTGGTTGGTGACGGCCGAGATCTCCGCCGCGTGCCGGAGCAGACCGGCGATGAAGGAGCGTCCGACCTTCGAGAGCTGGTACTCCGAGCCCGACTCGTAGAACGCGTTGCGGTCACCCTCGAACAGTGACAGGTGAGTGTGCATGCCGGAGCCCGGGTGCTCGGAGAACGGCTTCGGCATGAAGGTCGCCTGGACCCCCTGCTCCAGCGCCACCTGCTTCATGACCAGGCGGAACGTCATGATGTTGTCCGCCGTGGAGAGCGCGTCGGCGTAGCGGAGGTCGATCTCCTGCTGGCCGGGGGCACCCTCGTGATGGGAGAACTCGACCGAGATGCCCATGGACTCCAGCATGGTGATCGCCTGACGGCGGAAGTCCATGCCGATGTTCTGCGGGGTGTGGTCGAAGTAACCCGAGTTGTCGGCCGGTGTCGGGCGGGAGCCGTCCAGCGGGCGGTCCTTCAGCAGGAAGAACTCGATCTCCGGGTGGGTGTAGAAAGTGAAGCCCAGGTCGGAGGTGCGGGCCAGGGCGCGCTTGAGCACGTACCGCGGGTCCGCGAAGGACGGCGAGCCGTCCGGCATGAGGATGTCGCAGAACATCCGGGCGGTGCCGGGTGCCTCCGCGCGCCAGGGCAGGACCTGGAAGGTCGAGGGGTCCGGCTTGGCGATCATGTCGGACTCGTAGACCCGGGCGAAGCCCTCGATCGCGGAGCCGTCGAAACCGATGCCCTCATCGAAGGCCTGTTCGAGTTCGGCCGGGGCCACGGCGACGGACTTGAGGAAGCCCAGCACGTCCGTGAACCACAGGCGTACGAACCGGATGTCGCGCTCCTCCAACGTCCGGAGCACGAACTCCTGCTGCTTGTCCATCTTCCGCTTTCCCATCCTTGCTGGTCAGGCCGCCTGTTTTCCGGTCCAACGGGAGGCGGTCGGGCACCTGAGCATCCCACCACAACCGCGTTTCGTGCGCATTGCGCACCATGATCGGGGAATCGACCTCGGTGCGAACGCCTCCCATACGGCAGGTGTACTGCTCCGCTGCCCATCTTGCCTGTTCGCACCCGCATCCGTAATGCCGGGATCCGCAAGCTTCTTCTTCGGCCATTCCCGAGCCGTCACGGCCAATCCCGCGCCCTCGCCACGAGAGCCCTTTCCCTCCCTATTACGATCAGCTGACCGACCGGCCCCTCTTCCCCCAGAAGGACATCCCATGGGCTCCGCCAAGAACAGCAGCGCCAAAGACGGCAGTGCCAAAGACGGCAGTGGCACGGCGCGCAAGGCGCGCATAGAGGAGATGCGGCGCGCCGAGCAGAGCCGGGAGCGGCGCAACCGCGTCCTGGTCATCGCCGCGAGCGTCGTGGTGGTCGTGGGTCTCGTGGTGGGGACGGTCGTCCTCGTGCAGTCGCAGTCCGACGACGGCGGCAGCACGACCGCCGACGGGAAGGGCAAGGGTCACTTCGTCACGGGCTCGGACGGTGTGAAGACGTGGAAGGGGACGCTGGGCCGCACCCACGTCGCCAAGACGGTGAAGTACCCGATGGAGCCCCCGGTCGGCGGCGACCACAACCAGGTCTGGATGAACTGCAACGGCGACGTCTACACCAAGGACCTCAACAACATGAACGCCGTGCACTCCCTGGAGCACGGCGCGGTGTGGGTGACGTACACCAGCAAGGCCTCGAAGGCGGACGTGGACGCGCTGGCGGCGAAGGTGAAGAAGACGCCGTACACGCTGATGAGCCCGGACGACCAGCAGAAGGACCCGATCATGCTGACCGCGTGGGGGCACCAGCGCACGGTGACCAGTGCCGACGACCCGAACGTCGACAAGTTCTTCGAGAAGTTCGTGCAGGGTGAGCAGACGCCGGAGCCGGGCGCCGCGTGCACGGGGGGTCTGCCGCAGTGAGGTTCGCCTCAGTGGCCGTCGCCGTGGCCGGGGTGCTGGTCGCGGCGGGCGCCATCAGCTACGCCGTCGCCGAGGACGGGAGTTCGGACAGCGTTCCCGCCGCCGAGTCCGCCGACGCCGGGTTCGCCCGGGACATGGCGGTGCACCACCAGCAGGCCGTCGAGATGTCGTACATCGTGCGTGACCGCACCGACGACGAGGAGGTGCGCCGGCTCGCGTACGACATCGCGCAGACGCAGGCCAACCAGCGCGGCATGCTGCTGGGCTGGCTCGACCTGTGGGGTCTGCCGAAGGTGTCCGCCGACCCGCCGATGACCTGGATGGGCATGGGGGACATGGCCACCGGCAAGGACGGGGCGCTGATGCCGGGCATGGCGACCAACAGCGAGCTGAAGCAGCTGAACAAGCTGAGCGGCAAGCAGGCCGTGGTTCTCTACCTCCAGTTGATGACGGACCACCACAAGGGCGGCATCCACATGGCCGAGGGCTGCGTGGACAAGTGCACGGTCGGGGTGGAGAAACGACTCGCGCAGGGCATGGTGGACGCGCAGCAGTCGGAGATCGACCTGATGGCGGGCATGTTGAAGGAGCGGGGCGCGAAAGCCCGTCCGTGAAGGGTTAACCCTCGGTCCCCGTCGCGGTCCGGTCGCGGGTTAACCCTCAAATGGCCATGTCATTAGGTTACTTGGGGCCTTCTTGGCCCTGGCATTCCCCTGGCATGAACGGTTCGTCGCGAGAGTGGCCACCGTCGAGTGATCTACTCGCGTCGAACCGCACAGGGGGTTCCATGAGATCCAACCGCGCCAAGGTGCGCGCCGGGATGAGCATGGCAGCGACACTGCCCATGCTCGCCGGTGCGCTGGCGCTCGGCATACCCGCGGCGCACGCCGCCGACAACCCGGGCCGGGACCTGCTCGCGGGCACCAAGCCCGCCTGGGCCACCGCCAAGGCCGACAAGGGCGCCACCGCGGACGCCTCCCAGGTCACCGCCCGGGTCTACCTCGCCGGCCGCGACGCCGCCGGACTCGCCGAGTACGCGAAGGCCGTGTCCGACCCGACCTCGGCGTCGTACGGCCAGTACCTGAGCGCCCATCAGGCGCAGGTCCAGTTCGGGGCGACCAAGGCGCAGGTCGCCGCGGTCAGGGCGTGGCTGACGGCGGCCGGTCTGAAGGTCACCGGGGTCACCCCGCACTACCTCACCGTCTCCGGTGACGTCGCAGCCGCCGAGAAGGCCTTCGGCACCCAGCTGCACAACTACGCCAAGGGTTCCAAGACCTACCGCGCGCCGGCCAAGACGGCCTCCGCGCCGGACAGCCTGAACGGCGCCGTCCTCACCGTCACCGGTCTGGACAACGCACCGCACGTGGCGCGGCATTCCGACCAACTGCCGTCGCCCGCCGCCGTGTTCAAGAACTCCGGACCGTTCTCGTCGTACTACGGCTCGAACACCGCGAGCACCCTGCCGGACGCCTACGGCGGGAAGGTCCCCTACGCGGTCCAGGGCTACACCGGCAAGCAGCTGCGCGCCGCGTACGGCGCGGGCAGCTACACCGGCAAGGGCGTGCGGGTCGCCATCACCGACGCGTACGCCTCGCCGACCATCGCCTACGACGCGGCCACCTACGCGAGCAAGCACGGCGACGCGGCCTACACCAGCAGCCAGCTGCGTCAGGTCCTGCCCAAGAAGTACACGAACACCGAGGCCTGCGACGCCTCCGGCTGGTACGGCGAGGAGACCCTCGACGTCGAGGCCGTGCACGCGGTCGCGCCCGCCGCGAACATCACGTACGTCGGCGCCGCCTCCTGCGGTGACGACGACCTGCTCGACTCGCTGGGCAAGGTCGTCGACAAGCACCTGGCCGACATCGTCACCAACTCCTGGGGCGACATCGAGGCCAACCAGACGCCGGACCTCGCGGCCGCCTACGACCAGGTCTTCCAGCTGGGCGCGGTCCAGGGCATCGGCTTCTACTTCTCCTCCGGCGACAACGGCGACGAGGTCGCCAACACCGGGACCAAGCAGGTCGACACCCCGGCCAACTCGGCGTGGGTGACGGCGGTCGGCGGTACCTCGCTGGCGGTCGGCAAGGGCGACAAGTACCTGTGGGAGACCGGCTGGGGCACCGAGAAGGCCTTGCTGTCCGCGGACGGCAAGAGCTGGACGGGCTTCCCCGGCGCGTTCACCTCGGGCGCGGGCGGCGGCACCAGCAAGACGGTCGCCGAGCCCTTCTACCAGAAGGGTGTCGTCCCGAACGCGCTCGCCACGGCCAACAACGCCGCCGGCAACCGCGTCGTCCCGGACATCGCGGCGATCGCCGACCCGAACACCGGCTTCAAGGTCGGCCAGACGCAGACCTTCCCGGACGGGTCGGAGAAGTACAGCGAGTACCGCATCGGCGGCACCTCGCTGGCCTCGCCGGTGATCGCGGCGGTCCAGGCGCTCGCCCAGCAGGCACGCGGCGGCAAGGCGATCGGTTTCGCCAACCCGTCGATCTACGCGAAGTACGGCACGAAGGCGTACCACGACGTCACGGACAACCCCACGGGCTCCGGCCTCGCGGTGGCCCGCGTCGACTACGCCAACAGCTTCGACGCGTCCGAGGGCCTGCTCACCTCCGTCCGCACCCTCGGCGCGGACAGCTCGCTCAAGGCCGTGAAGGGCTACGACGACGTCACCGGCGTGGGTACGCCCGCGAACGGCTACGTCGAGTCGTACACGCGGCACTGACGTCTTCCGAGCACCGTGCGCCCGCTCCTCCTCGTCCGGAGGGGCGGGCGCACGCGTGTGCCGGAGTCAGCCGGTTCCTCTGTGCCGACGGTCAACCATCAGGAAGACCAGGAATCCGGCAGCGAAGAGCAGCGCACCGGCGATCAGGAACGGCACCGGGGCGTACTCGTCGGTGCAGGTCTCCCCTGTGGCCGTCGCCCGGCACACCGTCCCCGGGCCGCCGCGGTTCAGGTAGGCGAGGTAGAAGAGAGGCAGCGACAGGCCGGTGACGCCCCCGACGGCGGTGTTCCGGTGCCCCTTCCGCAGCAGGAACACGGCGGCCAGGACTCCCAGGGCGATCAGAACCAGCCCCACGGACAGCAGTGCGGCCAGCCCGAGGGCGACACACCCGCCGACCGCGAGCCAGGCCAGGAACCAGCCCCACTCCGACGTGCGACGGTCCAGGGCTGCGACAGCCTTGCGTTGCACGGCGCCTCCCGCTGGCGTGAGACTGCGGCGATCGGACGGAACGTCCCGAAGAAGACAATTCAGCTTACGCCCATGTCATGATCGCGCCATCACCGTGTGCCGGTACGCGGCACGGGCCCCGCCCCCCATCGCGTCGCTCTGACGATTACACTGGCCCCCGTGCCTCAGTCGAACTTCTGGTCCATCTATCAGCACGGCTTCGCCCGCATCGCCGCGTGCACGGGCCACACCGTCATCGCGGACCCGCGGGCCAACGCCGAAGCGGTCCTGCGCCAGGCGCGCGAGTGCGCTCAGGACGGGGTCGCGGTCGCCGTCTTCCCCGAGCTGGGCCTGTGCGGCTACTCGATCGAGGACCTGCTGCTTCAGGACGCGCTGCTGGACGAGGTCGAGCAGGCGGTCCGGACCGTGGTCGAAGGGTCGGCGGACCTGCTGCCGGTCCTGGTCGTCGGCGCCCCGCTGCGTCACCGCAACCGGGTCTACAACTGCGCGGTGCTCGTGCACCGAGGCCGGGTCCTCGGCGTCGTGCCCAAGTCGTACCCCCCGAACTACCGGGAGTTCTACGAGCGCCGGCAGATCGCCGCGGGCGACGACGAGCGGGGCGGGACGATCCGGGTCGGCGGTGAGACCGTGCCGTTCGGCGTGGACCTGCTCTTCGAGGCGGCGGACGTCCCCGGCCTGGTGCTGCACGCGGAGGTCTGCGAGGACATGTGGATCCCGGTGCCGCCGAGCGCCGAGGCCGCCCTGGCCGGCGCGACCGTCCTCGTCAACCTCTCCGGCAGCCCGATCACGGTCGGCCGGGCCGAGGACCGCAAGCTGCTGTGCCGCTCGGCGTCCTCCCGCTGCCTCGCCGCGTACGTCTACTCGGCGGCCGGCCTCGGCGAGTCGACCACCGACCTGTCCTGGGACGGGCAGACCCTGATCTACGAGAACGGGGCCCTGCTGGCGGAGTCCGACCGCTTCCCGATGGGCGACCAGTACGCGGTGGCCGACGTGGACCTCGACCTGCTGCGGCAGGAGCGGACGCGGATGGGCACGTTCGACGACAACCGCCGCACGCACGCCGCACGGACCGGGGACTTCCGGACCGTGTCCTTCGAACTCGACCCGCCGGCCTCCGACCTGGGGCTGCGCCGCCGCCTCGAACGGTTCCCGTTCGTGCCCGCCGACCCCGACCGGCTCGCCCTGGACTGTTACGAGGCGTACAACATCCAGGTCGCCGGACTGCAGCAGCGGCTCGCCGCGATCGGCGGCCCGAAGGTGGTCATCGGGGTGTCCGGCGGCCTGGACTCCACGCACGCGTTGATCGTCGCCGCCCAGGCGATGGACCGCGCCGGCCGTCCGCGCACCGACATCCTGGCCTTCACCCTGCCTGGCTTCGCCACCAGCGACCACACCAAGGACAACGCCCACAAGCTGATGCGTTCCCTCGGCGTCACCGCGGCCGAGCTGGACATCACGCCGACCGCACGGCTGATGCTGAAGGAGATGGACCACCCGTTCGCCTCCGGCGAGCCGGTGTACGACGTCACCTTCGAGAACGTGCAGGCCGGACTGCGCACCGACTACCTGTTCCGGCTCGCCAACCAGCGCGGCGGCATCGTGCTCGGGACCGGTGACCTGTCGGAGCTGGCGCTCGGCTGGTCCACGTACGGCGTGGGCGACCAGATGAGCCACTACAACGTCAACTCGGGCGTGCCGAAGACCCTGATGCAGCACCTGATCCGCTGGGTCATCGGCAGCGGCCAGTTCGACGAGGAGACCGGGAAGACGCTCGCCGCGATCCTCGACACCGAGATCAGCCCGGAACTCGTACCGGGCGAGGAGATGCAGTCCACCGAGTCCAAGATCGGCCCGTACGCGCTGCACGACTTCACCCTCTTCCACGTGCTGCGCTACGGCTTCAGGCCGTCGAAGATCGCCTTCCTGGCCTGGCACGCCTGGCACGACACGGAGGCCGGCGCCTGGCCGCCGAACTTCCCGGAGGCCAAGCGGGTGGCGTACGACCTGCCTCAGATCCGGCACTGGCTGGACGTGTTCTGCCGTCGCTTCTTCGCGTTCGCGCAGTTCAAGCGGTCCGCCATGCCGAACGGGCCGAAGGTCTCGGCCGGCGGTTCGCTCTCCCCGCGCGGAGACTGGCGCGCACCGTCCGACAGCACGGCCCGCGCCTGGCTGCGCGACCTGGCCCGCTTCGACCTGCCGGAGACGGAGGGCTGACGGCTCAGCGGGCGCCGCGGGGGCCTGCCAGGCCGACGGCGGGGCGCTGATCAACCGCGCGACGCCGCAGGCGTTCGCCTGACCGCAGGGGGCGCGGTCCTCGCGCCCCCTGGTCCGGCTAGCGGTCCGCCAGATCGGCCAGCACCTTGTGCAGCGGGTCGGTCGCGCGGTGCCGGTACTCCTGGATCGACCAGCCGTTGCCGTCCGGGTCCTGGAAGTACATGAACGTCGCACCGTCGTCGGGCGAGTACCGCACCGGCTCGGAGACCTCCAGGCCGCGCTCGACCAGTTCGGCACGGGCGGCCTTGATGTCGGCCACGCACAGCTGGAGGCCCTGGTAGGAGCCGGGCGCCGGTTTCGGGCCCTTCGCCAGTTCCCAGACGGTGTCACCGAGGGCGATCGAACAGCCGGAGCCCGGAGGCGTCAGCTGGACGATCCGCATGCCCGGCATGACCTCCTGGTCGACGTCCACGTGGAAGCCGACCCGGTCCCGGTAGAAGTCCCGGGCTCGGTCGATGTCGGTCACGGGCAGCGGGATCACTTCGAGCGTGAACTCCATCGCGGGTCCTCCAGGCAGCCGTACACGGAAGGGGTGATCGATGCGTCAGGTGAACCGCCACCGCGTCTGGCTGAACGGCTCCCCCTTACCGAAGCCGAAAACCGTGTGGGGCGCCACCGCATAGACGACGGCGTGTCCGGGACCGTGGTGGAAATATCCCTCTCGTACCTCGAAGTGCCAGAAGTCGCCGTACTTGGTCCGCCACGCGGCGGCCAGCTCCCGCAGCCGGCCGTCGTCCGACACCCGCACCGCCTCGCCCTCCACCACCAGGTCGTAGCCCTTGTCCCAGATGCTCGTGCCGGTCGTCAGCACGACGTTCGGGTTGTGTGCGAGGTTTTTCGCCTTGCGTTCGTCCGGCCCGGTGCAGAAGTGCAGCGCGCCGTGCGCCCAGACCGCGGGCAGCGGTGTCACATGCGGTCGCCCGTCCGGCCGTACCGTCGAGATCCAGAACAGCTCGGCCGAGGCCAGCAACGCCTCGGCGTCCGGCCAGGGGATCGCGACGGCCGTCTCGTCGCTGTAGCGCGGATCGAGCCGGGACACGGGGGTCCGCCCGGCGTCCGTACCCGTACCCGCACCCGGACCCACACCCACACCCGTCTCCTCACTGGCACCGGCACCGGCGCCCGTCCCCGTGTCCTTGTCCGTCATCAGTCGGCCCTCCAGACATCTCTCACCCCAGGCATTCCCCGACCACCCCGGTACAGACCCGCCGAGCTGTCACAACCCATCCGGGGACACCCCGGCGCTTGTCGCCACCTCTCCGGTTAGGCTCGGGCGGGTAGGACCTTGATCGGACAGGAGGCCGGGATGGCGGCGCCGGGGCGCAGGAGCAGTACCTTCACGCGGCTGCTGCGGCACGGTTTCACCGATCCCTCCGCCGCCGAACGCTTGCTCGACAGCGTCGAGCTCGCACCCATCAGTCGCGATCCGGTCCTGCTGGAGGCGCTGGGCGCGACCGCCGACCCCGATCTCGCGCTGCACGGCCTCGTACGACTGCTGGAGGCGCAGCCCGACCCCACCGCCCGGCGTGAACTGCTCGACACGGTGATAGCGGCCAAGCCGCTGCGCGACCGGCTGCTCGGTGTGCTCGGCTCGTCCGCCGCGCTCGCCGACCACCTGGCCCGGCACCCGCACGACTGGCACACCCTCTTCATGTACGAGCCGCACGACCTGCACCCCGGGGTGGAGGAGTTCGAACGCGACCTCGCGGAGGCCACCGACCCGGTCGCCCTGCGCGTCGCCTACCGGCGCTGCCTGCTGTCGATCGCCGCCCGGGACGTCTGCGGCACCATCGATCTCTCCCAGACCGCGGCCGAGCTCGCCGACCTGGCCACCGCGACCCTGCGCGCCGCCCTGGCCCTGGCCCGCGCCGCCGCGCCGGAGGACGCCGCGCGGTGCCGGCTCGCGGTGATCGCGATGGGCAAGTGCGGCGGCCATGAACTGAACTACGTCTCCGACGTCGACGTCATCTTCGTCGGCGAGGCGGTCGAGGGCGCCGACGAGGGCAAGGCCGTCAGGTCCGCCACCAAGCTCGCCTCGCACATGATGCGGATCTGCTCCGAGACCACCGTCGAGGGATCCATCTGGCCGGTCGACGCGAACCTCCGCCCCGAGGGCAGGAACGGCCCGCTGGTGCGCACGCTCTCCAGCCACCTCGCCTACTACCAGCGCTGGGCCAAGACCTGGGAGTTCCAGGCCCTGCTCAAGGCCCGCCCGGTGGCCGGCGACATCGAACTCGGCGAGGCGTACGTCGCCGCCGTCGAACCCCTCGTCTGGAAGGCGGCCGAGCGGGAGAACTTCGTCCCCGACGTGCAGAAGATGCGCCGCCGGGTGGTCGAGAACATCCCCGTCGCCGAGATCGAACGCGAGCTGAAGCTCGGCCCGGGGGGTCTCAGGGACGTCGAGTTCGCCGTGCAGCTCCTCCAGTTGGTGCACGGGCGGGCCGACGCCGCCGTTCGCAGCGGCACCACCCTGAAGGCGCTCCAGGCGCTCGCGACCGGCGGGTACGTCGGCCGCTCGGACGCCCTGCAACTCGACGACGCCTACCGCTTCCTGCGGTCCATGGAGCACCGCATCCAGCTCTACCGGCTGCGGCGCACCCACCTCGTCCCCGAGGACGAGGCCGACCTGCGGCGGCTGGGCCGTTCGCTGGGTCTGCGCGCCGACCCGGTGACCGAGCTGACCCGCGAGTGGAAACGGCACGCCGGCGTCGTACGCCGACTGCACGAGAAGCTGTTCTACCGTCCGTTGCTGGACGCGGTCGCCCAACTCGCCCCCGGTGAGGCCAGGTTGAGCCCCGAGGCGGCACGGGAGCGGCTGGTCGCCCTCGGGTACGCGGACCCGGCGGCGGCACTGCGGCACCTGGAGGCGCTGGCCTCCGGCGTGACCCGCAAGGCCGCCATCCAGCGCACGCTGCTGCCGGTGCTGCTGGGGTGGTTCGCCGACTCCGCCGACCCGGACGCGGGACTGCTCAACTTCCGCAAGGTGTCGGACGCGTTGGGCAAGACACCCTGGTACCTGCGGCTGCTGCGGGACGAGGGCGCGGCGGCGGAGAACCTGGCGCGCGTGCTGTCCGCCGGCCGGCTCGCCCCGGACCTGCTGCTGCGCGCGCCCGAGGCGGTCGCCCTGCTCGGCGACGGCGACGGCGGGGGCGGCGGCCTCGAACCGCGTGGGCGGGCCCACCTGGAGCAGGAGATCCTCGCCGCGGTCGGCCGCGCGGACGGAGCCGTACAGGCGGTCACGGCCGCCCGCGGGGTCCGCCGCCGCGAACTGTTCCGTACGACCGCCACGGACATCGTCGCCACCTACGGCACCGAGGCCCAGCAGGCCGAGGCCGACCAGGGCGCCCTCGTGGACCGGGTCGGCGGTGCGGTGTCCGACCTGACCGCGGCCACCCTCGCGGGTACCCTGCGCGCGGTGGTGCGGGACAACTGGGGGGACACCCTGCCCACCCGGTTCGCGATCATCGGTGTGGGCCGCTTCGGCGGCCACGAACTGGGTTACGGCTCCGACGCCGACGTGCTGTTCGTCCACGAGCCCCGCGAGGGCGTCGAGGAACGCGAGGCCTCCCAGGCGGCCAACAAGGTCGTCTCCGAGATGCGCCGGCTGTTGCAGATCCCCAGCGCCGACCCGCCGCTGCTGATCGACGCGGACCTGCGACCGGAGGGCAAGTCCGGGCCGCTGGTCCGCACACTCAAGTCCTACGAGGCGTACTACCGGCGCTGGGCGCTGGTCTGGGAGGCGCAGTCCCTGCTGCGGGCCGAGCACGTCGCCGGGGACGAGGAGCTGGGGCGCCGTTTCATCGAGCTGATCGATCCGCTGCGGTACCCGGCGGCAGGGCCGGCCGACGACGCCGTACGCGAGATCCGGCGGCTGAAGGCACGCATGGAGTCGGAACGGGTGCCGCGGGGTGCCGACCCCAAACTGCACACCAAGCTCGGGCCCGGCGGGCTGTCCGACGTCGAGTGGACCGTGCAACTGCTGCAGATGCGGCACGCGGCACAGGTGCCCGGGCTGCGGACCACCCGCACCCGGGCCGCCCTCACCGCCGCCCGCACCGCCGACCTCCTCACGACGGAGGACGCCGCGACCCTCGACGAGGCGTGGGTGCTGGCGACCCGGGTGCGCAACGCGGTGATGCTGGTGCGGGGGCGGGCCGGCGACACCTTCCCGTCGGAGCCCCGCGAACTGGCCGCCGTGGGTCGCTACCTCGGGTACGGCCCGGGGCACGTGGGGGACATGCTGGACGACTACCGGCGGACGGCACGCCGGGCCCGGGGCGTGGTCGAGGAGCTGTTCTACGGCGGCTGAGCCGACGCCGGCCGACGCCTCCGCGCGGATGGCACCTACACCCGGTTCGCCAGCAAGGGGCGGTCCGCGCCCTCCCTTTCTCCATCCCCGGACCCCGTCCCCTGCTGCCCCGTCCCCTTCTTGCCGTTCCTGCCCTTCCGCTTCTTGCCGTTCCCGGTCTCCGGGACCCGGCGCGGCAGCGCGTACGGCAGGGCGCCGTACCAGAGCCGCGCCACCATGAAGCCGAAGGCCAGGCACAGCAGACCGCCCACCGCGTCGAGCCAGAAGTGGTTGGCGGTGGCGACGATGACCACCAGCGTGAGAGCCGGGTACAGCATGCCCAGCACCCGCACCCACGGCACCGACGCCAGCGCGAAGATCGTCAGACCGCACCACACGGACCACCCGATGTGCATCGACGGCATCGCGGCGTACTGGTTCGACATGTGCTTCAGATCACCGGAGGCCATCGACCCCCAGGTCTGGTGGACCATGACGGTGTCGATGAAGTGGGTGCCGTTCATCAGGCGCGGCGGGGCCAGCGGATACAGGTAGTAACCCACCAGGGCGACCCCGGTGGTCGAGAAGAGCACGAGACGGGCCGCGGCGTAGCGGCCGGGATGACTGCGGTACAGCCAGACCAGCACCACCAGCGTCACCACGAAGTGCAGCGTCGCGTAGTAGTAGTTCATGCTCACGATGAGCCAGGTCACCGAGTTCACCGCATGGTTGACCGACTGCTCGAAGGCGAGGCCGACGTCGTGCTCGACCCTCCAGATCCAGTCGGCGTTGCGCAACGCCCCGGCCCGCTGCTCCGGGACCGCGTTGCGGATCTGTGAGTACGTCCAGTAACTCACCGCGACCAGCAGGATCTCGAACCAGAGGCGGGGCCGACGCGGGGTGCGCGGACGACGTCGGGAGCCATGCTCCGTTTTCGCCGCGACCGGGGACGGAACGGACGCTTCGCGGCCATCCTGTGTCGTAACAGTCGTCTCGCCCATAGGCGCAGAGTTTGCCAGAAAAGCCATGTCCCATCGATCATCCCTCGGTCGGGTCCGGGGCGCACCTCCGCGTTGCCCGGCGCGCGCGGGACCGCGACGCATCAAGACCTCGGCTTCGGACAGCAGCGGTGTGACTTCGCAGCGTGGGCCCTGCCTACGGCATCCTGCTGCTGGCGATACTGGTCGTCTTCACCGGACCTCCGCGGACCCCGCGACCACCTGATCACCCGCCGCCGTGGACACAGACCCGTCCACACACAAGACTCGATGACCGAAACCCCATCACGCACCAAGGACGTCATGAGCCAGCAGCACTCCGCCGACCACGCCCCCACCTCCTTTCGCGAAGCAGCTGTCGCCACCGTCGCTGGGCGCCGCGACTGGTGGCGGGACGCGGTGATCTACCAGGTCTATCCGCGCAGTTTCGCCGACAGCAACGGCGACGGCATGGGCGACCTGGAGGGCGTCCGCACCCGACTGCCGTATCTGCGCGACCTCGGCGTGGACGCCGTCTGGCTCAGCCCCTTCTACGCCTCCCCGCAGGCCGACGCCGGATACGACGTCGCCGACTACCGGGCCGTGGACCCCATGTTCGGCACCCTCCTGGACGCCGACGCGCTGATCCGCGACGCGCACGGGCTGGGCCTGCGGATCATCGTCGACCTGGTCCCCAACCACTCCTCCGACCAGCACGAGTGGTTCAAGCGCGCGGTCGCCGAGGGCCCCGGCTCACCCCTGCGGGAGCGCTACCACTTCCGCCCCGGCAAGGGCGCGGGCGGCGCGCTCCCGCCCAACGACTGGGAGTCGGTCTTCGGCGGCCCCGCGTGGACCCGGGTCACCGAACCGGACGGCACCGCGGGGGAGTGGTACCTGCACCTCTTCGCCCCCGAGCAGCCCGACTTCAACTGGGACCACCCGGCCGTCGGCGACGAGTTCCGCTCCATCCTGCGTTTCTGGCTCGACATGGGCGTCGACGGCTTCCGCATCGACGTGGCCCACGGCCTGGTGAAGGCGGCGGGCCTCCCCGACCTGGGAACCCGCGACCAGGTGAAACTGCTGGGCAGCGACGTCATGCCGTTCTTCGACCAGGACGGCGTGCACGAGGTCTACCGTCAGTGGCGGCTCGTGCTCGACGAGTACGCGGGCAAGGAAACAGGGCCCGAAGGGCCTTCCTCGGAAGGGCGGGGGCGGGTGACGGGCGGGCGGATCTTCGTGGCCGAGGCCTGGACCCCGACGGTCGAGCGCACCGCCCACTACGTCCGCCCCGACGAACTCCACCAGGCGTTCAACTTCCAGTACCTGACCACGGAGTGGGACGCGACCGAGCTGCGCCAGGTCGTCGACCGGACCCTGGAGGCCATGCGCCCGGTGGGCGCCCCCGCCACCTGGGTCCTGTCCAACCACGACGTCACCCGCCACGCCACCCGCTTCGCCAACCCGCCCGGCCTCGGCACCCAGATCCGTACCGCCGGCGACCGCGACCTGGGCCTGCGCCGGGCGCGCGCCGCCACCCTGCTCATGCTGGCGCTGCCCGGTTCGGCGTACGTCTACCAGGGCGAGGAACTCGGCCTCCCGGACGTCGTCGACCTGCCGGACGAGGTCCGTCAGGACCCGGCCTACTTCCGCGGCGCCGGCCAGGACGGCTTCCGGGACGGCTGCCGGGTGCCGATCCCGTGGACCCGCACGGGATCGTCGTACGGCTTCGGCGACGGAGGCAGCTGGCTGCCGCAGCCGTCCGGCTGGGGCGAACTCAGCGTCGACGCGCAGACCGGTGTCGCCGGCTCCACCCTGGAGCTGTACCGGGCCGCCCTCGCCGCCCGCCACGCGCACCCCGACCTCGGCGCGGGCGACCGCGTGGAGTGGCTCAAGTCCCCCGAGGGCACGCTGGCCTTCCGCCGCGGCGACTTCGTCTGCGTCACCCACACCGGCGGCGAGTCGGTGACCATCCCGGCCTACGGTCGTCTGCTCCTCGCCAGCGGCGAAGTGGCCGAGACGGACGGCGAGGCGAAGCTGCCGGCCGACACGACGGTGTGGTGGACGCGGGCCTGACGCCGCCCGTCCGAAAGTCCCCGCACCAACCGCACCAACCACGCGCTGACCCCGATCAACCCACCCGCTGACGTCATGGCGTCGGGCGAGTTCACCGTTCCGGGGCGGACCGTGGCCGTATTCTCCCCGATTTCCTGACAAGGGCATTACCGTGGTGGGGCAGGCCTTGATTCCGGTCTGCCCCACCGGTGTGTCCAAAGGCTGGCAAATGGATGTCGACGGCAAGCGGACAGGTACGACCGTCCTGGTTGTGGACGACGTGGCGGACAGCCGGTACGCCATGGCCGCCATGCTGAGCCGCGCCGGTCACCGGGTCGTCCCGGTCGCCACCGGTGGCGAGGCGCTCAGCGAACTCGACGCACGGCTGCGCAAGGGGACCCTGCCCGAGGTGGCCCTGATCGACGTGAACCTGCCCGACATGAGCGGCTTCGAACTGTGCCGCCTGCTCAAGGAACGCCCCCACACGGCCCGGCTGCCGGTCGTGCACTTCTCCGCCCTCGCGGTCACTCCGGGCCATCGCTGCCAGGGGCTGGACGAGGGCACCGAGGCGTATCTGACGGTGCCCGCCGAGCCCGAGGAGATCGAGGCGGCGGTCCGGGGAGCGGCGCGCGGCGCGCGACTGCGGGCCGACGACCTGGCGCTGGTACGGCGGCTGACGTTGCTCGCGGAGACGATCGTCACCATCCAGGCCGCGCGTTCCCCGCAGGAACTCGCCGACGCCGCCGCCGAGGGCACCGCGCGCCTCATCGGCGCTCCCGCCGCCGTCTTCGTCCTCGACCAGGACGACGAGCTGCACTGGGGCCACTCCCGGGACCGCACCTCGGTCGCGCTGCCGGACGAGAGCGCCCACTTGACCGTGTCCGGTCTGCTGCGGCGGCTGGCCCGGGGCCAGGCCGGGGTGCAGATCACCACGGTGCCCGCACCGCTGTGGCCCGCCGGGTTCTTCCGGCCCGGCGTGCAGCACGACGCCCGGCTGGCGCTGGTCCTCACCCAGGACGGAAAGTCCCCGGTGTGCCTGGCCGTGCCGACCCGCGGACTGCGCCGGGCGGGACCCGAGGCCGAGGCCCTGCTGGCGCGGCTCGCCCAGGCCACCGCGCTCGCCGCCGAACCGCTGCTGATGTACCAGGTCGAGCGGCACGTCGCCCTCACCCTCCAGCACAGCTTCCTGCCCCAGCCGCACCGGCTGCCCGAGCTGCCCGGCGTCGACGTCGTGGTCCGCTATGTGCCCGCGTCCCGGGACACCGAGATCGGCGGCGACTTCTACGCCGCGCTGCGTACCCCCGAGGGTGTGCTCGCAGCGGTCGGCGACGTCGTCGGGCACTCCCTGGAGGCGGCCACCGTCATGGTCGAGATCCGGCACGCGCTGCGCGCCTACTGCGTCGACGAGAGCGACCCCGCGGTCCTCGCCGAGCGCCTCGACCGGATGCTCCAGCACTACCACGCCGACGTCACGGCCACCGTCTGCCTGGCCCTGATCGACCCCGGCACCGGACGCACCCGTATCGCCAACGCGGGCCACATCCCACCGCTGATCATCGGGGACACCGGCAGCGCCGACTACGTCAAGGCCTCGGGTCCGCTGCTCGGCCTGGGCCTGCCCCACCCGCCGCCCACCGAGCTGTTCCTCGAGTCCACCGACCGGCTCCTCATGGTCACCGACGGTCTGATCGAGACCCGGGGCATCGACCTGGAGGTCTCGATGGAACACCTCCGCTCGGCCGCCTGCGGCGCCCTGCCAGGCCCGGCCGCCCTGTGCGACACCCTGCTGGCCTGCTTCGGTCACGACCGCGATGACGACATCGCCATGCTGGCGCTGCAACTGAGGGATCAGGGCCACAGCACTAGGCTGGGCGGGTCGCCGCCGTAGAACAGGAGTGCCTGCCCATGCCGCAGATCATCGTAGAAGTCTCCTCGGGGCTCGACCACGTCGACTGGCGCGGATTCGCCCAGGACCTGCACCCCGTGGTCGTCGAGGTGGCCGCCGCGCGCCTGGAGGCGTGCAAGACGCGGATCGTGCGGACCGAGGACGACGTGGTGGGAGCTCAGACGCAGGGGCACGCCATCGTCAACGTCTCGATAGCTCTGCTGGCCGGCCGGTCCGACGAGACCAAGGCGCGGCTCACCGAGTCCGTGCTGGAGCTGCTGGGCAAGTACGTCGAGCCCACCGACGGCCTGACGGTGCACGCCTCCGCCGAGATCCGCGACCTCGACCCGTCCTACCGGAAGTTCGAACGCTAGGCCGCAGGCCCTAGGTGGCGAGGGAGATGAGCCGGGTCGCGAGGTCGCCGAACGGGCCGTCGCCCGGCTCGTCCTTGAGCATGTGGCGCAGCAGCCCGCTCATCTCCTCGTCGTGCGCCGTGCTCACGGCCGCGAGCGCGGCGAAGTCGTGCACGAGTTGCACCTCCAGGTCGGCGCGCGGGATGCGTCGACCGTCCAGCCAGATCAGCGCCGTCGACTCGGCGAGCGAGATCCATGAGCGGACGACCAGTTCCAGTCGCGCGGGCGGATCCGGCACGCCGAGGTGCGTCAGGATCTGCTCGTACGCGGCCTGTCGTACGGAGTCGATGAGCGCGTTCGTCGCCGAGGTACCCACCGCCGGACCGCCGCGCAGCAACGCCGAGAAGCCGGGGCCGTGCTCGTCGACGAAGTCGAAGAACCGGCGCATCACCCGCAGCATCCGCGACCCCAGCGGCCCCTCGTGCGGCTCCACGAACCGGCTCGCCAGATCATCGGCGGCACGCTTCAACGCGGCCTCGTACAGGCTGACTTTGCCGGGGAAGTAGTGGTACACCAGCGGGCGTGAGATGCCCGCGGCCGCGGCTACCTCGTCGATGGAGACCTCGTCCGGCGACCGGCGGCTGAACAGGTCGAGCGCGACGCCGATCAACTGCTGCCGCCGCTCCTCGACACCCATTCTGCGGCGTACCACGGTAGTCATACGAACACCTTACCGATCGGATCCGGGCCCGAACGGACCGGACCGAACAGCGGTGTTCACGTGTCCGGCGCGAGACGCGCACCGCGCGTCCGAGCAACCGCGTCCAACGTAATCTTCAACGCCCGCTCACAGTAAGGGAGTTCCGCCACCGAGGCGTGCCCTGACCTACCCCAGGCCGTTGATCGACCGCCCGTCCCGCAGGGTTCCCTTCAGCTCGGCGTGAGCGCCCTGCCTGGTCTTCACGGCCAGCAGACTGCCCTGTGCGGACCCGCCGGCCGTGCCCGTCGCCGTGATCGACGTGGTGCCCCGGCTGCCGGCCGCCAGCACGTACCAGGAACCCGCCTGCGACTTCCACAGCACGCCGGCCAGCACATGCGGGTCGCGCGGGCCGCAGGCCGGCACGTTCTCGGCCTTCGTCGCGACCGACCCGTACGTCCCGCCCGGAGTCTGGAACTGCGCCAGGACCCGGGCGCCGTCGCCCCGCCAGGTCTCGGCCCGGGTGCACACCCAGGCGGCCAGCCCGCTCGCGTCGGGCAGCGGCTGCGTGGCGTACTCCCAGGTGTTCACGGTGCGTACGCCCGCGCCGCGCACGGCGGACAGGGAGCAGGCGAACGGGGCCCAGGCACGCAGCCCACGGGCACCGGACGCCTCGTGGGTCGAGCCGGGCCGGCCGGCGGTGAGGTGGGCCGGGACCAGCTCGCTGAGGTCCGTCAGCAGCCGGGTGCCAAAGGAGTCCGTCAGCTGGAGCACGTTCCACGAGGTGCAGGTGCCGCTCTGGACGGCCGGCGTGGCCAGCGGTGCGGTGACGCCGTCGGTCAGGGCGAGGTCCATCGCACCGGAACCCGGCTTGAGCAGGTCCCGTTCGGCTGCCTTCCGCACCCAGGGCGCCGTCAGATAGCGGACGTTGCCGTCGGTCCGGCTGAGCACCACCGCGTTCGCCTCGGGCCCGGTCGCGCCGTCGACCCGCGCGAAGTCGAGGGCGGCCCTCGTCGTGCTGTCCTTCGGTTCCGCGTACCGGGCGATGCGCAGACCGTCGTACAGGATCACCACGCGAACGTCGTCCACGGTCCCCGCGTACAGCAGCTGGGGTGGTCCGGCCGGGCCGCCCGACGGGGTGCCGGTGGTCGCGGTGACCCGGACGTTCTCGCCGGGGCGGGCCCAGACGGCGAGGGCGCGGCGGAGGAGTTCCCGGTCACCGGTGAGACCGCCGCGGGCCGGCCACACGGAGAAGTCGGTGCGCGCGGAGGTCTCCCACGCGGTGGGGGCGACCCTGGTCACCCTGGCCGGGTCCAGGGCGGCCTCGGCGGCGGGGTTGCGCGCGTACGCGGGCGCGGCGGCGCCGTCCGGCCCCCAGCCGCCGCCGGGCAGACCGAGCAGCGCCCCGCACACGGCGACGGCGGCCACTGCGGCGAGCGCCGCCTTGGTGTGCTGCCTGCGCCGCATCAGGTCGGTGGGCCGCGCCTGCAGCGAACAGGGGTCGAACTCGGGGGATTCCAGCAGCGCGGACCGCGCGGCGACACCACCCGCCTCGCTCAGCGCGGCGTCCACGTCGTCGACGCCCGCGGCCGTCAGCACCTTGCGTACGTCGGTGTCCGGGAGTTTCTCCAGGCCGCGCAGGACATACGCGGCCCGAGCCGGGCCGGACAGGGCCGACAGCCGCTGGTCCAGGGCGAGTTCCTCGGCACCTCCCGAGCGCGGGAACAGCTTGAGGCCCCAGACCTGGGGGAGGAACGGCGGCAGCTGGGAGCGCTTGGGCCACGCCATGCGCTTCAGCGGCAGGCCGGCCTCCAGCGCCGTACGCAGCACCTGAAGGCGGACGAGGGCGTATCCGGGATCGCTGTCGGGGCCGGTGGACTGGGCCGGGATCACGGGCACGGGTGTGCGGCCGCGGGGCAGGGCGCGCTGGGTCAGGGCGTGCGCGGTCAGGACGCGCCTGCCCCGGCCGAGATCCGGCGGGAGCACCAGATAGGCGAGCCGCGCCAGCCGCGGGTAGTGCTCGACGAGTGCGGCCTCGGCCTGCTCGACGTCGACGAGCAGCCCCGACGACGAGGCTGCCGAGGCTGGCGAGGCTGACGAGCCTGCTGAGGAGGAGGGGCGGCCGGGGCTCGGGACGACATCCTGTGACTGCACGTTCAGCAGAACGAGCGAATCGGCGGATGGTCACCGCCACCCGGGGGACTCACTCCTCCGGCGTGACCAGAGCCCGGGCGTAGTTCGCCATCGACCGTTGGTAGCGCGGCAGATGGGGGGCCAGGGCGCCGAGTACGAGGGACAGGCCCTCACGATCGCGGCCCAGGCTGGACAGGCACAGCGCCAGAGTGGCCCGTATCGCGTCGTCCAACTCGTCGGAGGGTGCGTCCAGTTCGGGCGTCAGCAGCTTGACGCCCTCCTCCGCCCGCCCGACGTTGCGCAGCGAACTGGAGAGCTGGATCTTCGCGCGCCGCCCCTGGTAGCCGCTCAGGCCGCGCGCGAGCGCCTCCTGGTACAGCGGCACGGCCCGGTCCGAGTGACCGGTCGAGTCCCAGGCGCAGGCCTGCTCGAAGGGGCCGAGGGGGCTGTCGGCAGGCAGTTCGGCGACCAGGGTGTCGATCACCGCCCGGAAGTCGGCCGCGTCCTGTTCCGCGTAGTCGTCGAAGGTGGTCCAGGCGGCGGCCACGCGATCTTCCCAGCCTTGGTTCATCCGGACACCTTGGCATGCACGTGCCCATCCGTACATCCGATTTGAGTGCGCCGCGCCTCACAGCCGTATCGAAGGGGACGGGCCCCTCGCCGGGGCCGCCTGAGGCATGGTCTGATGCATGAGACCGGAGGAACAGATGAGGCTGACCCGACCGATACTCGCGCTGGGCGGCGCGGCGCTGGTGCTGGCGCTGGCGGGCTGCGGCTCAGGATCCGGCTCCGCCGCGGAAGCGACGGCCGTCCCGTCGTCGGCCACCGGCAGTCTGGAGCACCTGGCCGCCGAGGTGAAGTGCACACCCGACATGCAGACCGACGCCGACGAGATCCGGCAGGCCATCTGCAAGAACCCCGACGGCAAGTTCATCCTCGCGACCTTCGCCACCGACCGCGGTCAGCGCGAGTGGATCAACGGGGCGAAGGACTACGGCGGTCACTACCTGGTCGGCCGCAAGTGGGTCGCCGTGGGCGAGACCAGCACCATGACGGCGCTGCGCGGCACGCTCGGCGGCGACCTCGAGGAGGGCACGGACCACTCGGCGCACGAGGGGTCGCACGAGCCTTCCGACGGCGCCTCGGACTCCGGGCACTGAACACCGATCGCTGACTGAACAACGCGAAGGCCGGCGGTGAGGAATCCTCACCGCCGGCCTTCGCGTCAGATCAGGCCATCAGGCCGTCACTTGCACTGCTGTCCCTTGTTGATGCAGTCGACCATCTGGTTCATCGTCTGCTGCGAGAAGAAGTTGATGAAGTCGTTGTGGTCGGTGATCGGCTTGTGCAGCTGCTCCGGGAAGGTGTCCACCGCGTACGGGTTGGTCACCGCGCCGTTCGCCAGCTTCGGGGCCGGGACGTCGTAGGTCAGACGGACCTGGAGCTGGGGGATGGCCTTGAAATTGTTGGCGCAGGTACCGTCGGCCTGGGCGAATGCCACATGCGTCCGGTGGTTGGCGCTGTCGATGTTCTGGCCGTCCCAGCAGCTCTGGAAGTTGGACGTCCGGACCACCTGGCTGCCCTGCGGGCAGATCGGGTACTTGTCCTTGAGCTGCACCTTGTTCTCGAAGCCGGTGCAGCTCCAGTTGACGTTGGCGTTGGCGTTGCCGTTGACCTGGGCCTTGGCGTCACCGGTGATGATGCGCAGCGCCGACGGCATGGCGACGACGTTGCCCTTCTTGTTGCCGACGAACTTCAGCTGGGCGGAGGCCGGCTGGAGGATCTTGCCGACGTTGCCCTCCTTGCCACCACCGTCGTTGTTCTGGTCGAAGTCCTGCGTGCCGTCCTGCACACGCAGCACCGGCCAGAAGTACGACGACTTGTCGCCCTGGTTCTGGCAGCTGGTGCCCGCACCGGCGAGCTCCTGGTCGCTGGCGAACGCGTCGTTGTTCTGGTTGCCGACGTAGTCGTGCAGGTGGTGGGCGCCGTTGGTGACACCGGGGGCGACGATCACGTTGTCCGTGTTGTGGTTGTCGTTCCCGTTGGTGCCACAGTTGGACGTGAAGGTGCCTTGCGACCCGCTGCCGCCGTTCGCGGGAAGCCCGTTCTGACCCACACCCAGCTGTGCGTTGCCCTGGACCTTGGTGATGTCCACGAAGTCCGCCGCGACCGGGCCGTTGCCGCCCTGACCGCCGTTGCCCTGCTGACCGCCCTGCTGCTGACCGCCCTGCTGCTGACCGCCCTGCTGCTGGCCACCTTGCTGCTGGCCGCCTTGCTGCTGGCCGCCTTGCTGCTGGCCACCCTGCTGCTGGCCGCCCTGCTGCTGGCCGCCGTTCTGTTGACCGGCGTTGGTCTGCGGCTGCGCCGCCTGCGTGGTGCAGGCGGAGAGCTGGCTCATGGACCTGTCGAACTTGCCCCCGACGCGCTCGACATCGAGCCGGATCCGGTCGATCGTCGCGGTCCGCTTGTCCTTGAGCGGGCCGACGATCGCGTTCTGGACGAAGCTGGCGTCACCTGCCTGAGCCTGGCGGGTGGAGGCGAGCCGGGTGTAGGCCTCGGTGATCTGCTTGTCGAGGTTCGCCAGCTCCTTGTCCACGCCGGCGCGCGCCTTGCCCGGCACGTCTGTCAGCTTCTGCCCGACATCCGGGCAGGCGATGGTCGCGACCTGCGCGGTGGCGGCCTTGGTCTGGTTCTGGCCCGAGCTGTTGGACTCGTGCGCCGAAGCGTAGAAGTTCGCCCAGATCAGCCCGCCCCCACCGAGCGCTAGGGCCGCCGACGCGGCTATGGCCTTGTTGGCCATCGACGAACGGCGTTTACGTGTGTTGCGTCCCATGGAACTCCTCTGACTTCCTTGCGGGGCAGCATCGAGGCGCCCGACAGGAGTGAAGCGGCGCCCTTCCATACGCAGTCAGTCCCACGGGTGTTCAGCCGACTCGGAAATTGATGAGAGATACGTGAAGCAATTGAGTCCCAACTGCGCCATCGATACCAGGAGTTGTTGATCCCTTACGGCACGTGCGACTCGGAGCCCGTTTTCAGTGGTCCTGGTCCAGATGGGCGAGAACGGCCAGGACGCGTCGGTTGTCGTCGTCCGACACCTCCAGACCCAGTTTGACGAAGATGTTGGAGGTGTGTTTGGCGATCGCCCGTTCCGTGACGACGAGTTGCGTCGCGATCGCCGCGTTGGACCGGCCCTGCGCCATCAGCTCCAGCACCTCCCGCTCACGGGGCGTCAGCCGGCCCAGCGGCCGGTCGTCGGCTCCCCGCCGGGACAGCAGCTGCTGGATCACCTGAGGATCCATCGCCGTCCCGCCCGCCGCGACCCGTCGTACGGCGTCCACGAACTGCTCCGCGTCGAACACCCGGTCCTTGAGCAGATAGCCGACCCCGCCGGTGCCGTCGGCGAGCAGTTCGCGCGCGTACAGCTGCTCCACGTGCTGGGACAGCACCAGCACCGGCAGCCCGGGTCTGTTCCGGCGGGCGTCGAGCGCGCACTGCAGGCCCTCGTCGGTGTGCGTCGGCGGGAGCCGGACGTCGACCACGGCGACGTCCGGCTCCAGTTCGGCCAGCGCACGGGCCAGCTCCGGCCCGGTCTCGACGGCGGCGACGATCTCGAAGTCGTAGGCCTGAAGGAGCCGGACCAGTCCGTCGCGCAGCAGGAACAGGTCTTCGGCTAGGACAACGCGCAAGGGATCTCCATGGTGACCATGGTGGGACCGCCCGCCGGAGAGCTGACGGCCAGGACGCCGTCGAATGTACCCAGTCGCCGCTCCACCCCGGCCAGGCCCGAGCCCGCCCCGATCTCCGCGCCGCCCTTCCCGTTGTCGGTGACCGAGATCCGCAGCATGTCCTTCGTGTGATGCAGGTCGACCCAGACGCGGTCCGCGCCGGAGTGCTTGACCGCGTTGGTCAGCACCTCGCTGACGGCGAAGTACGCGGCCGACTCCACGGGCGCGTCCGCCCGGCCGGACAGGTCCACGTCCACCTCGGTGGTGACGGGCAGCCGCAGCGCCAACGCCCGTACCGCGTCGCCCAGTCCACGCTCGGCGAGCACCGGGGGGTGGATGCCGCGGACCAGGTCGCGCAGTTCGGCCAGTGCTTCGGCGGAGGACTGGCGGGCCTGGGAGAGCAGCCGCTTGGCCTGCTCCGGGTCCTTCTCCACCAGTACCTCGATGGTGCCGAGGTCCATGCCCATGGCGACCAGCCGGGCCTGCGCCCCGTCGTGCAGGTCCCGCTCGATGCGCCGCAGTTCGGCCGCGGAGGTGTCGACCGCGTCCCGCCGGGTCTCGGTCAGCACCCGTACTCGCTCCGACAGTGCCTCCTTTCCGGGGGCGAGCACGGACCGGGTCAGCCAGAAGTGGGACTCCAGCAGCCGCGGGGCGAGGAAGTGCGCGAGGAACAGCAGGACCAGGCCGAGGGCGGCCGCGCCGAACGCGGAGGCCTGCCCGGTCACCGGCACGAACGCGTACCAGTACGTGTCGTCGGGGAAGACCCGCCACAGCCCGGCCGCCAACGCGAACCCCTCGAAGGGGTAGAGCAGCAGCGCCCCCGGCAGCAGCGCGGTGAGGAACCCGGCCGTCATGTCCACCGGCAGCCACCCCAGGTCGCGCCAGGTCGCCGGGTCGCGCAGCATCCCGAAGGTGCGTGTCCACGGGTTGGCGTGTTCGGGCATCGGCCGGTACGCGGACGGGATCCGCACCCCGTACCACTCGGCCGCCAGGATCCGACGCCGGTCCGCGAACGCCCGCACCCCCGTGAGCATCCACGGTGTGGTGACGATCCCGACCCCGATCGGTATCAGCGCGAGCGACACCAGCGTGAGCGTGAACAGAGCCACCGCCACCGGTAACAACACGAGTGCCAGCCCGAACCCCCGCAGCGCCGCCCGCCCGGACCCCCGCACCCGGGTGCGGCCCCCGTCGCTCTTCGTCTGTGTGGTCATGCCGCAAGTCTGGCCCGAGGCACCGCCACGGGACACGGGGTTTGAACGGCGGGTCAGGGGTGGTGCCAGCTACACCCACTCGCCGAAGACGGTCACCTCTCAGCCGCGCCGGAGGGCCGCCTCGGCGACGGCCCGTCCCGCGAGCTCGGTCCCGGCCGGCCAGGCTCAACGCCCGGTCGGAGGCGTGTACTTGTAGCCGACCCGGCGCACCGTCTGGATCGCCCGGCGGTGCTCGGCGCCCAGCTTGCGGCGCAGCCGGGCGATGTGGACGTCGACGGTGCGGCCGTCGCCCACGTGTCCGTAGCCCCAGACGGTGGTCACCAGCTGATCGCGGGTGTGCACCCGGTGCGGGTGGGCGACGAGATGGGCGAGCAGCTCGAACTCCAGGTAGGTGAGGTCGAGCGCACGTCCGTCCACCGAGGCGGTGCGGCGCACGGTGTCGACCCGGACGAGAGGGTCGACCGTACCGGCGGCCTTGTCGTCGGCCTCCTGCCCCCTCGGTACCACCGGCGTGTCCGGACGGTCGGGCACCGCCGTGGGAAGGAACGGCGGATGCTGGTCGGCCGGGACCAGCACCAGGTAGCCGACCATCGGCGGCTGCCCCGGCAGCGTGGGCAGGGTGTGCGGGGGAGCGGGCAGCCAGGTGGCACCCGGCGGCAGGAAGTCCGCGATCTCGACGACCTCGTCCCGGTCGACGGCGCGCAGGCGGTGCCGGGCGGGGCCGTTGGCCGGGGCGGAGGTGGCGGTGCGGGCGGGGGAGAGGGAACGAGTGGTCGCCATGAGGTGTCAGCTTTCGCGCGAGGAGTCGTCGAGGGGACGTACGTCGTGTCGCGCTGGCCGAAGGCCGGGAGGTACGGCGCTACAGGGCCGGCGCGTTCGTCGCGCGGCAACACACCCGGTCGAAGTCGTGGTGCTGACGGGAGGGCCAGAACGGCTCCAGGTCGTGGCGACCTGTCGCGGTGTCCTTCTGGATGCTGGCCATGAGCCCATTGAAGCAGACGGACGGCGCCAGGAGGACCCTCCTTCCACACCTTGGACGCGCTCCTCGCGGCGTGCGACCGACGAGCGGGCCCGCCGCACACATGAGGGGCGCCCACCATGGCGGTGGGCGCCCCTCACGAGGAAGCGGTGCGGATCAGACCTGGCCGGCCTTCTCCAGGGCGGAGCAGCAGGTGTCCACGATCAGGCGGGTCACCAGGTACGGGTCGACGTTGGCGTTCGGACGGCGGTCCTCGATGTAGCCCTTGCCGTCCTTCTCGACCTGCCACGGGATACGGACCGAGGCACCGCGGTCGGAGACACCGTAGGAGTACTCGTTCCACGGGGCGGTCTCGTGCAGCCCGGTGAGGCGGTCGTCGATCCCGGCGCCGTAGTTCTTGACGTGGTCGAGCGGCTTGGAGCCCTCACCGAGCGACTCGGCGGCGGTGATGATCGCCTCGTAGGTCTCGCGCATCGCCTTGGTGGAGAAGTTGGTGTGCGCGCCGGCGCCGTTCCAGTCGCCCTTCACCGGCTTCGGGTCCAGCGTCGCGGAGACACCGAAGTCCTCGGCGGTGCGGTAGAGCAGCCAGCGGGCGACCCACAGGTGGTCGGACACCTCGAGCGGCGAGACCGGACCGACCTGGAACTCCCACTGGCCGGGCATGACCTCGGCGTTGATGCCGGAGATGGCGAGGCCCGCCTTCAGGCAGTTTTCCAGGTGCGCCTCGACGATGTCACGGCCGAAGATCTCGTCGGCGCCGACACCGCAGTAGTAGCCGCCCTGCGGGGCCGGGAAGCCGCCCTTGGGGAAGCCGAGCGGGTAGCCGTCCTTGAAGAACGTGTACTCCTGCTCGATGCCGAAGATCGGCTCCTGCGCGGCGAACCGCTCGGCGACCTCGGTGAGCGCGGCACGGGTGTTGGACTCGTGCGGCGTCATGTCGATGTCGAGGACCTCGCACAGGACGAGGATGTCGTCGCCGCCGCGGATCGGGTCCGGGCAGGAGAAGACCGGCTTGAGGACACGGTCCGAGGAGTGGCCCTCGGCCTGGTTCGTGGAAGAGCCGTCGAATCCCCAGATCCCCAGCTCGGCGCCCTTCGCGGAGTCCGCCAGAATCTTCGTCTTGGAACGGAGCTTGGCCGTCGGCTGGGTGCCGTCGATCCAGATGTACTCAGCCTTGAAGGTCACGAGGCACTTCCTTCGGGGTGTGTCCGGGCGCACTTGCGGGTGCTGCGGCGCCGCGGCACTGGGGCGCCGCGGTTGATGCCGGGCAGCCTGTCAACAGGCGATTTCCCGACCATTGCTCGAATGTGAACCCCGTGTTACCTGGCCGTTCTGTGTCACGGCTCACGGCTCGCGACGCACGCGCACCTTGTTCAGGAACCTCCGCTTGTTCAGGAACCCTCCGCGGACGCGCCCCGCACCCCGTCTGGCTCCGCCTCCAGGGGGCGGTCGCCGGCTTCCCCTCCGTCGTGAAGCCGGTGACCGGCCCGCGCCCGGCGCTTGGAGACGCGGCGCGCGCTGGACGTGCCGGTCCTGCTGCTCCTGGCCGGGAGCAGCAGGACGCACGACACGTACGAGGTGGCAACCGGGGTGGAAGCGCTGCTGCCGCGGGTGGAGAGCGTCGTGGTCCCGGACGTCTCGCACCATGCGCTGCCGCAGGCCGCGCCGCCCGGACCGGGCCGCCGCCTCAGCGAGTTCCTACGCGGATGGCCTCACCCCACCTTCTCGATCACGGCCCGGCGGATCAGGAACTTGCCGGGCTCACGGACCTGCTCGAAGGCGGCGTTGTTCAGCAGGGCGCAACTGCCGGAGACCGAGGTGACCTCCACCGTCGTGGACTTGTTGTTGTCCAGGTTGGTGACCTTCAACTTGGTGCCGGCCGGGAACTGGTTGCTGGACGCGGCCGGGGCGCCGTCCTCGCCGGAGAGGGTGACGGTCGAGCCGTTGCACACCTGCTGTCCGGTGGCCGCGGTGTCGCCACCGTTGCCCGCGGCCGGGGGCTGCGCGGCGGGGGCGCTCGTCGCGGGCTGACCGGCCTGCGCCGGTTGTGTGGCCTGCGCGGGTTGTGTGGCCTGCGCCGGTTGCGTGGCCTGGGAGCCCTGAGCCGACTCCCCGACGACGCAGTCGGACGCCTCCTGCTGGCGCTCGATCTGAGCGATGACCGCCTCGCGGTTGGCGATCCGGGCCTCGGACTGGGCGTCCGGGGCGGCCTGTTGACCCGCGATGAACTTCTGGTTGTTGCCCAGGGCGGTGGCGAGCCCCTGACAGACGGTCGACTCCGCCGCGGTCTGCGGAGCCGCGGCGTTCGAGGTGCTCGCCATGACGAAGGCGCCACCTCCCGCCACCGCCACCGCGCTCACCAGCAGCGCGACTCTCTTCCTGGTACCGAGTGTTCTCCTACGCGACATGCGCGCCTCCTGCGAGGTCGGGGAGCGTATGTCGCTATGTACGAGATACCGAACGATGTCATTCAGGGGATGACAGGAGTCACCGAAGTGGCGTACCTCACACCGGAGTTGGGTCGCGTCAGGGTGTGTGAGCTGTCAGTGACGGGACAGGGCATCCCGTACGGACTCCTCACTGCGGGCCACCACCGCCGTCCCGTCCTCCGCCGTGATGATCGGACGCTGGATCAGCTTCGGGTGCGCGACAAGCGCTTCGATCCAGCGGTCGCGCGCGCTCTCGTCACGCGGCCACTCCTTGAGCCCGAGCTCCTTCGCCGCGGGCTCCTGGGTCCGGGTGATGTCCCAGGGTTCGAGTCCCAGACGGTCCAGTACGCCCCGGATCTCGTCCGCGCTCGGTACGTCCTCCAGGTAACGGCGGACGGTGTAGTCAGCACCCTCGGCGTCGAGCAGTGAGATCGCGCTGCGGCACTTGGAACAGGCAGGATTGATCCAGATTTCCATGCCGCCAACGCTACGCGAAAACCCGTCTTCCACGTACGTCACAGCACCCCCGAAAGCCCTTGTGGCCAGGGGCTTTTGTCAGTGGTGGGCAGTAGAATAGAAGCAGTGTTCGAGGGTGTTGCCGGGTTCGCCGATGTTCCCGGCGGGGGCGCCCTGACCGCGACAGGAGGATGCCTGTGCCCGCTGCCGCACTGAAGCCGAAGCCGTTGCCGACCCAGTCCACCGCGAAGCGTGCCGTGCTGCTCGACCTGCCCTACGGGCCGGTGGAGAAGCGGCCGTTGCCCCCGGGGCGTCCGCGCGAGTGGTACGTGAGCCACAACCGGCGTCTCAAGGCGATGCGCCTTGCGATCGCCCTGCTCGACTCGGGTGTGTACCTGCCCAACCAGGCACGCAACGAGACGATCCGGAGCGCTGCCGAGATGATCGGTGTGCATCCGCCGTCGGACACCACGTGCCACATGGTCCGGGCGCTGATGCGGTACTCGAGGTGAGCCGTGGGGGGGGGGGGCCCCGGTGGGCCCCCCGCCCCCCCCCCCCCCCCCCCCCCCCCCCCCCCCCCCCCCCCCCCCCCCCCCCCCCCCCCCCCCCCCCCCCCCCCCCCGTACTGCGCGGGGGGGCCCGCCCCGCGGGGGGGGGGGGGGGGGGGTTTGTGGGGGGGGGGGGGGGGGGGGGGGGGGGGGGCCGGGGGGCCCCCCCCCCCCCCCCCCCCCCCACCGCCCGCCCGCCCGCTCCGCCGTCCCCCACTCCAACGCCCGTACAGCGCACGCCCGTAGCCCGCTCCCGCTTTCGCTCCTACTGAGCCAACTCCTTCTCCAGCGGCGTCCGGAACCGCGGCGTCACCTTCGTCGCCCCGACCCACCCCCGCAGCCGCTCCGCCTCCACCGCGATCGCCGCCCGTGCCTCCCGGCCCAGACCGTCGGTGTCGAGGATCCGCCAGACGATCTCGCCGTCGGGGCGCTGCGCCCACCCGCCGACCACCCGTCCGTTCCACCAGACCGTCGGCCCCACGTTGCCGCTGCGGTCGAACAAGGCGCCCCGCACCTCCGGCGCGAGGTACCAGTCCCGTTGCTGCCACCCCATCGCCGTCGGGTCGAGCGCGGGCAGCAGCGCGGCCCAGGGTTCCGCGGGCCCCGTCACCGGGTCGGTGTCGCCGTCGACGACATGGCCGACACCCTCGTCCAACGCCACCGTCCGGGCCCCGATCGCGGACAGGGCCCGGCGCACCTCCGTGACCCGCCATCCGGTCCACCACTTCAGGTCGGCCTCGGTGGCCGGGCCGCAGGCGGTGAGCCAGCGGCGCAGGAGGGCCGCCTGGGCCTCGGCCGGGTCCAGTTCGGGGTGCGCGGGAGCCACCGCCCAGCGGAACAGGCTGGAGGTCCAGGACCCGAGCGGCCGGCCCCGGACGACCCTGCCCTCGACGCCCAGCACCTTCAACAGGCGCGTGGACACGGTGTGGACGCCCTCGTAGGGCTTCCCGGCCGCGTACACGAACTGCTGCCGCAGCCGCGGTTCGTCCTCGGCGAGCTCCGCCGCCGTCGCCTGGCCGCGCCGGGCCAGCGCCGCCAGCGCCGACTCCTCGACCTCCTTGAGCCAGGTCGCGTCCGGCGCCCCGGCCGTCGCCATGTTCTTCAGCAGCGTGGCCCGCTCCCGGGCCGCGACCGTGAGCCCGGTGGAGGCGTGCACCACCGCCGTCAGGTCCGTCGGGAACACGAAGACGGTGTGCCGCATGCCGTGCATCCGGACCAGCGTCCGATCCTCGTACAGGGCCCGGCTCGTCTCCGGCACCGTCCCCGCCGGATCCGCGAGCCGTGCGCCCACCGCCAGGTACACCGTCGCGGGGTCCGTGCCGTGCAGGGCGACCAGGGAGGCGGCGACCTCCTCCGGGCTCCCCGCCCGCGCCGGCCCGGCCAGCCCGTGCCGCAGCGCGAGCCGCGCCCGCCGCTCCGCCGTGTCGATGTACCGCTCCGCGCCACCCATGCCGGCCTCCACCCTGCCCGTCACGTCCTGAGGGTGGGCATCATGCCGGACACCACTGACATCCTGGCCGACCTCGACGAACCGTCCGGGCGGGTGAACACCTCCCCGCGGGCACCTGGGCCCCGGTCACAGACCCGGGGCGCCCCACACCGGGAACCAGCGGTTGAGGTCCTGCTCGATCCGTAGGTCGTTCGAGAGCGTCGCCTTCACGCGCAGTTCGAGTGCGTTGTCGCGCCGCTGTCCTTCACCGGGCAGTGGCGCGAAGGGGTAGTAGGTACCCCGCTTGTACAGATAGACCAGCGCGAGCGACCGGCCCTCCGGGTCCTGGAACCCGGCCAGCGAGCACAGCAGCTGCGGTCCGAAGCCGTTGACCTCCATCGCGCTGTTCACCGCGTGCAGATCATTGACCAGGAGCGGCAGCTGGTCGGGGGCGCGTTCCGACACCAGCCACGAGTACCCGTACTCGTCCCGCCGCAGTTCCACCGGCGGACCGTCGCGGTCGGTGTCGGCGTCCAGCAGGGCCTGGACCTCGCGGTGGGTCTGCTCGAAGGCCGCGCCCTCCACCGTGGCGAAGCACACCGCGCCGCGCCCGGTGGCGGTGAAGGAGGTGGTCGCCTCCAGGGTCACCGCCGCCGAGGGCAGCGCGAAAAGCTGATCGAGATCGGGCACGACCGGTTTCGTACGGCCGAGCAGGATGTCCAGCAGCCCCACCTCAGCCGGCCCTCCCCGGGGTCGCCGCCTCACCCAGTTCCCCGGAGATACTGCCCAGCTGCTCCAGCCGCTGCTCCAGACTCGGGTGGGTCGAGAACAGCCGCGCGACACCCGGCTCGGAACCCAGCGCCGGGGTGAAGTAGAACGCGTTGAAGGCCTGCGCCGTCCGCAGGTCCTTGGTCGGGATCCGGGCGATGTCGCCCGAGACCTTGGTCAGCGCGGACGCCAGCGCCGAGGGGCGGCCGGTGAGCAGCGCCGCCGCTCGGTCCGCCGCCAGCTCGCGGTACCGGGACAGCGCCCGGATCAGCAGGAAGCTGATCGCGTACACGGCCGCCGACACCCCCATCACCGCGGCGAAGACGACAGCGGTGTTCTGGTCCCTGCGCCCTCCGCCGAGCAGCTGCGAGTAGAAGGCGAACCGCACGACCAATCCGGCGATCACCCCGAGGAAGGACGCGATGGTGATCACCGCGACGTCCTTGTGCGCCACATGCGACAGCTCGTGCGCGAGGACACCCTCCAGCTCCGCCGGCTCCAGCCGCCGCAGCAGACCGGTGGTGACGCAGACGACCGCGTTGTCGGGATTCCGGCCGGTCGCGAACGCGTTCGGCATCTCCATGGCCGACACGGCGACCACGGGTTTGGGCATGTCGGCGATCGCACACAACCGGTCGATCACCGCGTGCAGCTCGGGATACTCCTCCCGCTCCACCACGCGTCCGCGCATCGCGAACAGCGCGATCCGGTCGGAGAACCAGAACTGCGCGACGAACATCACCGCGATCAGCCCGACGACCAACAGCCACGACTTCAGCAGCACGATCAGCGCGACGACGAAGGCCACGTACAGCAGCCCCAGCAGAAACATGGTGACCGTCATCCGCACGGTCAGTCGTCGATCGCTCCTAAAGCGGCTCTGCATCTCGCATCACCCCGCACTCAGGCACTCGTCCCACAGCCCAGTGTGCACCCGCCCCAGCCATGAAGCGGTCGCACTCAGCTCTAGGACCAGCAAAGACTGCAGGCGCACGGGCTCAGGGCAGACGGCGGGCAATGGCTCAACCCCGGGGAGCGGCGGCCACCCCCCTAGTACGGCGCCCGGAAGTTCGCGTACCCCAGCAGCAGGATGATCGCCGCCACACTCCCGAGCACCACCGCCGTCGAGATCCACGAGGACCGGCGCGGCGCCGACAAGTCGGGATCGGCGCGGAACGGCTGCGGCCGGGGCGGGTTCTCCTTCCAGCGCGCCGCGAGCATCCGGGCCCGCGCCGAGGGCTCCTTGTGCTCGGCGCTGTCGGCCCACCGGAGGTCGAACTCCCGCTCCGCGTCGTCCTGCTCGGGCATCCCCGCAACCCCCGTCACTCGTCTCGAACAGTTGTGCTGGGAAGCATACGACGACACCTCCCGCCCTGGGTGATCAGGAGCGGAGGTGCCCTTTGCGGCATGTGCGGGGTGAAAGTCGGCGGATCGTCTTGCCGAGCAAGGAATCTTTTATCTTGCCCGATTTTCGCAAATTTTGTGCATTCGGTCGCTTATTTAAGCGGAAAAGTAACCGGTCGTACGGTTATCAAGTTGCGCGCCGAATGCGACGGTCCCCCTCAGGGCCATCTATGTCTGGTCATCTTCAGCCTCGCGCCAGCTGCGCCGAATCTCATGCCATGCGCGGATGATCGCTGGTACTTTCCCCAGCACGTCGTGAAGCTGTGAGAGCGCCAGTACGACGGCTCCGAACGCGGCCAAGACGGACAACACGATGGTGTCCCATTCCATTATCGGCCCACCCTGGCAGAGGACCGAGCTGCGCTCGGGGTATCGGAGGGCGGCGTGACGTCCGGGCTGTGGTTTGGGAGAACGCGATCGAGCCACTCGGTGGGAGAACCCAAACTCTCAAGCTTGATCCGTGTGCCGCCCGTGTAGACGCCCGGCCCATGTCGGAACCGTAGCTGCAGGCCGCCACTGGTCATGCTGCGGTGCACGAGGTTGTACGTGCACTGCAGGGTGTACGTGCTGTCACCGAGTTCCTGCCCCGGCTTGCAAGAGCAGTGTTGGTGCTCGATGCGGAGCGGCAAACCCCATACGGGGTCCATGAGGCGCCGCAGGAAGATGTCGTGTTCGAGCCTGATGCCACGCACTGTGTCCAGCTCAAAGATCAATTCGTCACCAGTGATCCAGGAACGTGTTGAATATGCGGTACTGGATGTCTGGAAGATGGCGATGCGGCGCAGTAGTGCCGATCCGAGCCAGTCGAGGTTGCGCTCGGCTGTCCACGTTTCTGGGTAGTCACGAATGTGCGCGTCCTCGAAGGCAGTCAGCTTTGGCTGCTGCCAGAGCGGCGGAGCTTCTGCCTTTTCGTATCGGCGCCAACGTTCAGCGAGCTCCTCAGCCCAATCCGTCCCGGGCATTCCGCGCAGTACAAGGTGGCATTCGCTGCCGGCGAGTGTGAGGTGCAAGTCTGATCCATCGATGCCAACAACTCGAAGGCCGATGACACCGTTTACTTGAACGCCCGGCTCGGCGCAGGGCAGGAGTTGATCCAGGACGTGGCCACTGCGGGCATACAAGGTGCCACTGCTGAACGTGGTGTGGCTGTCGAGGTGCACGATCGCAGACTGGGTTGTCGACTGCACGTGCGAGAGCCCGAGTGGATGAGTCCACCACTGGCCGCCACCGCAGAGCTTGGCGAACACCTGGGCCTCGAGATGGGCTTGTGACAGCGGACTGGAATGAATCGGGTAGCGATTGTCCCCGCCGCGCATTGCGCTTTTTGCTGTGGAGAAGGGTTCGCCCGTGTAGAGCTGCCGGGTCCGAGCGAGTTTCTCGAGCCGCCCACCGCTGGTCATGTGAGATCCGTCCCCGGAGTACCGTCGCCCCTCGGCATCCGACAACTGATCTGCGCGCCCTACTCGAGGGCATAGGTGAACAGTGTGATGCGCTGTGCAGGCGGGGCTATGGCTCCTTGACCCCTGTGTGATCCGGCAACGGGGCGAAGCAGGATCAGGGGCGGCCCCCTGAGGGCCACAGCTGAGTCTGAGGGAGGACGGGCGCCAGGCGCAAGTGCTGCAGACAGCAGGTTCCGTTGGTTGTGATGCGTCGGTGGCGCCTGTTTCAGCCAAGTGCGTCCGACTCAGACTCTGCGGGCCTGGTTCGCTGCGAGACTCGATGGAGCAGGGCGTTTGCTCAACTCGGGGGTGTGTGATGGCAGGACGTTCTGGTCAGTACTATCGCGCTGGCCACTGGGTGAATCGGTCCACAGGCGGTCGCAAACGACCGAAGAAGAAGACCTGGGTTGGTGTTGTTTCTGTGGCCCTGTTGCTCCTTGGGGCGAAGCTCGGTCTCTTTTCCAGCGGCGGCGACGGCGGAAGCACTACGCAGAAGACGGACAGCCCGTCCGCTACCGCCTCACCTGCAAGGAAGTAGTGCCTCGTCGCGCGCTGAAGTCCTTGCCGCTCGCCTTGCGTCAGTGGCTACTGCGCTTCGTCGGTGACTGCTTGCGTAAGCCAATGGCCTTGAACCTGGAGCGCAGTGACCTCGACGAGTCCGGCTCCGGCGTCGTAGCCGGTGTGACGGTCGAAAGAGCGTGATTTGAGGCAGCTCTGAGTCGTTCCCATGCTGCTTTCCATCGTTCGATGTGGTCGTCGGGTATGCCGCACGAGGACAGGTATGCCTCGATCGTTTTCGTCCACCGGTGAGGAAGGTCATCGCGGTTGAGGAGCCGACTGATGCTGCCTTCTGACAGCGGCGTGGGGGAGTTCGAGCTCAGCTCACGTTGCGTCAGGCCGCTGATCGAACGGACCACGCCAAGCGCGTGGATGAACTCGGAAGCATCCAGGAATCGATCCGGGTCAGGCCAGGCAGAGCTGGTGGCGAGTAGGTGGGCTGGCCGCTTGAACGATCTCTCGTAGCCGGCGTTGCGTCCCCACACCAGCTCGCCGGCGCGATTTCGGGTACGACGCTGTGGGGTGGGGCGGTCTTTGGACGTCAACACGGAGCGTAGGTGACCGTATAGGTCGTCCATCGTGAGCCACATGCCCGCCCCAGGAACCCCCTGTTCCATCGTGCTCAGGAGTTCGCCGGTGAAGGCGGTGTACCTTTCCCCGGGAGGGTCTAAGGCGGGACCGGTTTCGGGAGCGGCCGCCATGAGGAAGCTGCCATCGATCCACGCCTGGTCGGCCAACGAGCCAGGTCCCGACATGCTCCCCAGAGCCCGACCGCTGAAGCAGCAGTCGAGGATGATCACGTGGCGCTGTGCCCTGCCTTCGGTGATTGCTTCGCGTAGCCATGCATAGGGCACCGCGGTGCGTCCGCGCCCCACGCGCGAGTTGCGAAGCCCGAGATGTAGTTCTTGCTGTCGGTTCAAGAGCCCGTGGCCTGCGTAGTAGACCAACAACGTGTCACGAGCGCTCATGGCGGCCATGCTCACGGGCTCCAGCATCTCCTCCAGCGAGGCAGGCTCAGCCACCACGCTGCAGTGCTCGGCATCGAGGCCCCAACCGAACGGACCGCACACGGCTTCCGCGAGTGCGGGCAGGTTGTCAGCCACTCCAGGCAGATCTTCAAGGTAGGAGTAGCGGCTGACACCCAGCAATACAGCCCGGGACTGAAGGGGATCAGGTTTTGCCGTCATGCTTGTTGGCCACCGGATTGGTTCGGCGTCGGCGCGAGTTCGGAGAGAGCGGAGATGGCCCTCTCGATCTCTGCGGGCGATGCGTCCGTGATGGTGATCTCGAGATCGCCCTGTCGGACAGTGATGTGAGGTGCACGCGCGCGCGTCTGGCGCCATGCCGCCAGGGCCAATACGAACGACGCCGCACTCCAGCCGTTTTCCGTCACCAACTGCACGGCATCGAGCCAGCCCCCCATGGCCCCACGTTGCGCAGGTCGCTCAAGAAGGGAGACCTCGGCGGTGGTTCGTACGGCGAAGTCGTCGGTCAGCCAGCCACAGAGAGACTGCAGTGCCTCGTCTTCGTCGTGCTCATCGACGCGTACTTCGATACGTGTCATTCGTGGCCCCCTCACTCTCGCACGGTCGGCACCATCGTTCCTCAACTTCCCAGTCGACCCAGCGTGATTACGACAACTCGCCACTGCAATCGTGTCTTTGGACCTGCAGAGCCAGCAGGCGATGCTCCCCAGGATGGCCTGCTCGATGCGTCAGAACACATACGCGGCAGACGGGCCCGCGCAGCCTCACATTCGGGATCTCAGCACGTCGACCTCACAGCCCGGCGCGAACGGGTCGAAGCCGTGCTCGGTCAGCCAGCGAACCGCCAGCAGGCTTCGCAACGACCACCATGCGTGGATCACGTCGAGGTCGACGTCGGTGCCGTAGCCGGCGATGACGTCGTCGAGGTGCTCCTCGTGTCCGAGCGTGAAGGTGGCGAGGTCGTACAAGGCATCGCCCTGGCCCGCCTCGGACCAGTCGATGATGCCCGTGACCTCGTGGCCGTCGACGAAGACATGCGCGATCTGCAGGTCGCCGTGAGTGAACGCCGGAGTCCACGGCCGAAGCGCGGCCTCGGCGACTTGGCGGTTGCGGGTGACCAGGTCGGGCGGCAGGACGCCGTTCGTCACGAGCAACTCGCACTCTTCGTCGAGTTCCGCCGCCAGCGCGACGATGCTCCGGCCGGCCTGGCCCGGCCGGGACGGCAGCGGTGCGTCGTGCAGCTTCCGGATGGCGGCGCCCGCCGCGGCCCACGCCGCCGGCGACCCGGTCGACGGCCCGCCGAGGCGTCCAAGCGTCGTCCCCGGGAGTGCGGCGGTCGCGAGCACGGACGGCTTGCGCCACAGGACCTCCGGGGTCGGGACCGGCGCGAGGGACATCGCCTCGACCTCGACGTCGATGCGCGCCTGAACGGCGTCCACCTTCAGGAACACGTCGCCGACGCGCAGAGTCGCCCGCTCGGAATGGGCGACGACGACTTCGACCTCATCCATGGGCGACCAGTATCCAGGGGATGATCGCCGACGTCGCCGGGTTTATCGGGTGCGAATCACGGCTGACCGCGTCCCGCTGCCCCGGACGCACGTGAGGCCGCCATCTCCTCTTCGAAGATGGCGGCCTCACGTCGATGTCAGCTCACGGTCGGTTTCCGGGGTCCAGCCCCGGCCCACCCGACCCCGCTCTTTAGACGTCGAAGTACAGCTCGAACTCGTGCGGGTGCGGACGCAGCTGCAGGGGCGCGATCTCGTTGGTGCGCTTGAAGTCGATCCACGTCTCGATCAGGTCCGGCGTGAACACGTCGCCCTGGAGGAGGAACTCGTGGTCGGCCTCGAGGCGGTCGAGGACGGCCGGCAGGGAGGTCGGGACCTGCGCCACGCTCGCGTGCTCCTCGGGAGCCAGCTCGTACAGGTCCTTGTCGATCGGCTCGGCCGGCTCGATCTTGTTCTTGATGCCGTCCAGGCCCGCGAGCAGCAGCGCGGAGAACGCCAGGTACGGGTTGCCGGAGGAGTCGGGCGCACGGAACTCGACGCGCTTGGCCTTCGGGTTCGAACCGGTGATCGGGATACGCATGGCCGCGGAGCGGTTGCGCTGCGAGTACACCAGGTTGATCGGGGCCTCGAAGCCCGGCACCAGGCGGTGGTACGAGTTCACCGTCGGGTTGGTGAAGGCCAGCAGCGACGGGGCGTGCTTGAGGATGCCGCCGATGTAGTAGCGGGCCGTGTCCGACAGGCCCGCGTAACCGGCCTCGTCGTAGAACAGCGGGGAGCCGCCCGTCCACAGCGACTGGTGGACGTGCATGCCCGAGCCGTTGTCACCGAAGATCGGCTTCGGCATGAAGGTCGCGGTCTTGCCGTTGCGCCAGGCCACGTTCTTCACGATGTACTTGAAGAGCTGGAGGTCGTCGGCCGCGGCGAGCAGCGTGTTGAACTTGTAGTTGATCTCGGCCTGGCCGGCGGTGCCCACCTCGTGGTGCTGACGCTCGACCTGGAGACCGGCCCTGCCCAGCTCCAGCGAGATCTCGGCACGCAGGTCGGCGAAGTGGTCGACCGGCGGGACCGGGAAGTAGCCGCCCTTGTAGCGGACCTTGTAACCACGGTTGTCCTCGAGGGCGCCGGTGTTCCAGGCGCCCGCCTCGGAGTCGATGTGGTAGAAGGACTCGTTCGCGGTGGTCGCGAAGCGGACGCTGTCGAACACGTAGAACTCGGCCTCGGGGCCGAAGTACGCGGTGTCGGCGATCCCGGTGGAGGCGAGGTAGGCCTCCGCCTTCTTCGCCACGTTGCGCGGGTCACGGCTGTACTGCTCGCCGGTGATCGGGTCGTGGATGAAGAAGTTGATGTTCAGGGTCTTGTCACGGCGGAAGGGGTCGACCCGAGAGGTCGACAGGTCCGCGCGCAGAGCCATGTCGGACTCGTGGATGGCCTGGAAACCACGGATCGAGGATCCGTCGAAGGCCAGCTCCTCATCCGGGTCGAACGACTCGACGGGCACCGTGAAGTGCTGCATGACGCCCGGCAGGTCGCAGAAGCGGACGTCGATGAACTTGACGTCCTCGTCCGCGATGAACTTCTTGGCCTCGTCGGCGTTCTGGAACATCCAGCTCCTCCTACTCCCGGCCGTTCCCGTGCCGGGGTGGTAGTTCGTTCGTGCGGCCAGTGCGGTGGCACACGCTGACCTCGACCCTAGGGACGGGTGGTTTCTCGGGCGTGACCCATTTGTTTCGCACAAGTTAACCGGACACGGCCCACTCCAACCCCACCTGTCCGTATCGCGAAACGGGCGCAGTACGGTGTACGGGTGGACAAGAGGGAAGCAATCGGGTCGTGGCTCTCGGGGCCCCGCGCGACCGCCGAGCAGGCCGGTGTCGCCTTCGGTTACCGGGGCGAAGACCTCGGACTGCCGGAGGAGGGGCCGGGGTCGATCGCGCGCCCGGGGCGGCGCCTCGGGGCACTGGCGGTGGACTGGGCGATGAGCGTCCTGATTGCATCCCAGTTGATCACTCAGAGCTATGACCAGACGACCTCGAACTGGGCGCTGCTGGTCTTCTTCGTGATGGGTGCCCTCACGGTCGGCACCGTCGGCTTCACTCCGGGCAAGCGTCTCTTCGGCGTGCGGGTGGTGGCCCTGGACACCGGCAGGGTCAGCCCCTGGCGGGGGATGCTGCGCACCGCCCTGCTGTGTCTGGCGATCCCCGCCCTGATCTGGGACCGCGACGGCCGCGGCCTGCACGACCGGCTGGCCCGCACGGTCGAGGTACGGATCTGACGGTCGTAGTCCTTGTGTGACCGAGGACGACAAAGGGGGCGCCCGGAGTGATCCGGGCGCCCCCTTTCTGACGTGGGAGGTGTCAGCGGGCCTTGGGCCCGCCCTTCGGGAGCTTCATGCCCTTCGGCATCGGCCCCTTCGGCAGCGGCATGTTGCTCATCAGGTCGCCAAGCGCCCGCAGCCGGTCGTTGGTCGCGGTGACCTGGGGGCCGGTGAGCACGCGCGGAAGCTTCAGCATCGTGGTGCGCAGCTTCTTCAGCTCGACCTGGCCCTCACCCGTGCCGACGATCAGGTCGTGCACCGGCACATCGGCCACGATGCGGTTCATCTTCTTCTTCTCGGCGGCCAGGAGGCTCTTCACCCGGTTCGGGTTGCCCTCGGCGACCAGTACGATGCCGGCCTTGCCGACCGCCCGGTGCACCACGTCCTGGCTGCGGTTCATCGCGACCGCGGGGGTCGTGGTCCAGCCCCGGCCGACGTTGTCCAGTACGGCCGCGGCGGCGCCCGGCTGTCCCTCCATCTGCCCGAAGGCTGCCCTCTCGGCCCTGCGCCCGAATACGATCGCCGACGCGAGGAAGGCGAGCAGGAGGCCCAGGATGCCGAGATATACGGGGTGACCGATCAAGAAACCGATCGCGAGGAAGACACCGAAGGTGACGATTCCGACAGCCGCGAGTACAAGACCGATCTTCTTGTCGGCCTTGCGAGTCATCTTGTAGGTCAGAGCGATCTGCTTGAGTCGCCCTTGGTCCGCAGCGTTCGCTGCCGTGTCCTTCCTCGCCATGGCACGAAGTCTACGTGCCCCCGCAAGCGCCCATGACGGCAGTGCCCGCGGGACGGCGGAAGGGGAGTGTCAGGGAACGGCGGTGAAGGTCTGCTCCAGGACACGCTGCGCCTCGACCCTGTCCTTGGCGCGGCGGCGGTCCTCCAGCACGGATGTCCAGGCGTTGCGGCGAGCGGTGCGCTGCCCGCTGCTCATGAGCAGGGATTCGACGGCACGGAGCGCGTCGGTGAACGAAGGAATCGCTGTGGCGCGAACGGGCGCGGCCTGCATGATGGAGGTCCCCCCTTGGTACCGCTTCGGGTGCGGGTGTACGTGGTGTGAGTCCAGCGTCACTGACTGGTGTTACCAGTGGGTGACCGACCGGTCAAACACCAATGAAACCTTGATGCGGGGGCCTCGCAAGCTGACGCGGTCCTGATGGGCGTCCTCATCTGCGAGGACGGTCAGGACCGCGTCATATCGGCCTTTACCGGCGGGTAGCCCCTTGTGCGCGAATTCACACGCTTGTACCACGCGCTCCCGGGCAGGGCGGGCGAGGGTTTGTCGGGCAGGTCACACGGCCTGCGAGGCCGCGTAGGAGCCCTCAGGCCCGGCCGCCTGACGCTGCTCGACGGCCATCTGGTACAGCCGTCCGGCGCGGTACGAGGACCGGACCAGCGGGCCGGACATCACACCGGAGAAGCCGATCTGGTCGGCCTCCTCCTTCAGCTCCACGAACTCGTGCGGCTTGACCCAGCGCTCCACGGGGTGGTGGCGCACGCTCGGACGCAGGTACTGCGTGATGGTGACCAGCTCGCAGCCGGCGTCGTGCAGCTGCTGGAGCGCCTCGCTGATCTCCTCGCGGGTCTCGCCCATGCCGAGAATCAGGTTCGACTTGGTGACCAGGCCGAAGTCGCGCGCCTCGGTGATGACCTTCAGCGAGCGCTCGTAGCGGAAGCCGGGGCGGATGCGCTTGAAGATCCGGGGGACCGTCTCCACGTTGTGCGCGAAGACCTCGGGGCGGGACTCGAAGACCTGCTGGAGCAGCTCCGGGACGGCGTTGAAGTCGGGGGCCAGCAGCTCGACCTTGGTACGGCCGGCCTCGCGGCCCGCGGTCTGCTCGTGGATCTGGCGGACCGTCTCGGCGTACAGCCAGGCGCCGCCGTCCTCCAGGTCGTCGCGGGCGACGCCGGTGATGGTGGCGTAGTTCAGGTCCATGGTGACCACGGACTCGCCGACGCGGCGCGGCTCGTCCCGGTCCAGCGCCTCGGGCTTGCCGGTGTCGATCTGGCAGAAGTCGCAGCGCCTGGTGCACTGGTCGCCGCCGATGAGGAAGGTCGCCTCGCGGTCCTCCCAGCACTCGTAGATGTTGGGGCAGCCGGCTTCCTGGCAGACGGTGTGCAGGCCCTCGCTCTTCACGAGGTTCTGCATCTTGGTGTACTCGGGACCCATTTTCGCCCGGGTCTTGATCCACTCGGGCTTGCGCTCGATGGGGGTCTGGGCGTTCCTGACCTCCAGGCGCAGCATCTTGCGTCCGTCGGGTGCGACTGCGGACACATCGGCTCCCTGCTGATTGCTCTGGGTAAACTTCGATTCTTCGGCGTACACCAGCGTACGCCCGTGCTTGTTGTGCCCTACACGGGAGGCCAACCCCAGGACTGCGGGGCCCATTCCCGGGTCAGGCCGTCGCCTTCTCGATCTCCCGCGGCTTGAGTTCCGCGTTCTCGAGTACGTCCCTCAAGTGCCGCTCGACGACGGGCAGCACCTCGTCGATCGTCACGTCCCGGCCGAGCTCGCCCGCGAGGGAGGCGACGCCCGCGTCCCGGATCCCGCACGGGATGATCTTGTCGAACCACTTGTTGTCCGGGTTCACGTTGAACGAGAAGCCGTGCATGGTGACGCCCTTGGCCACCCGGATGCCGATCGCGGCGATCTTGCGGTCCTCGCGTCGCTGCCCGGCGTTGGAGGGGGCGTACTCGGGGCCGTTCATGCGCGGGTCGAACTCGTCGTCCTGCAGACGGGGGTCGAGGTCCAGGGACAGTCCGCCGAGCAGCGCCCGCCGCTCCACCGGGTCACCGAGTATCCACACCCCGCTGCGGCCCTCGACGCGGGTGGCCTCAAGACCGAACTCCGCGCAGGTGCGGATCAGGGCCTCTTCGAGGCGCCGTACGTGCGCGACCACGTCCACCGGACGCGGGAGCTTCTGGATCGGGTAGCCCACCAGCTGGCCCGGGCCGTGCCAGGTGATCTTGCCGCCGCGGTCGACGTCGACGACCGGGGTCCCGTCGAGCGGCCGCTCGCTGTCCGCGGTGCGCCGGCCGGCCGTGTAGACCGGCGGGTGCTCCAGGAGCAGCACGGTGTCGGGGACCTCGTCGGCGAACCGGGCCGCGTGCACCCGGCGTTGCTCGTCCCACGCCACCTGGTACTCGACCGCGTCGGCACCGAACCCCATGCGGACGAACCGCAACCCACTCACGGCAAGCGCCTCCCTAGAAGCTGGTAAGGCACGACGTGTGCCTACGCCACTGTACGACCGGCCCTCGCGCGTCAGCCCGGCAGCCAATCCTCACACGATCGGATGAACGAACGTCGAAGTGTGCGATCGACTCCTCACTCTCCGCTACATTCGCGCCGTTCACAGAGGCCATAAGGGCTGCTCACAGGCAATCCGGGCAACGCGGCGACCGCACCGGCCGACGCGAGGCCCGAAGGCAGGAGACCGCACCGCAGATGACGGAACGACCCGCGCAGCGCACTCCCAACCGTCAGCTCGCCGCGCTCATCGCAGAAGCGGGGTTCTCCAACGCGGGTCTCGCCCGGCGAGTGGACCAGCTCGGTCTCGAACACGGGCTGGACCTCAGATACGACAAGACATCCGTGACCCGGTGGCTGCGTGGGCAGCAGCCCCGCGGCACCACCCCCGCCCTGATCGCCGAGGTCTTCACCCGCCGCCTCGGCCGCAGGCTCACCGCCCAGGACCTCGGTCTTGACGCGTGCGCACCGGTCTACGCGGGCCTCGAGTTCGCGTCCTCCCCGGAGGAGGCCGTCGACATCGTCAGCGGGCTGTGGCGCAAGGACTCCGGCAGCCACGCCGAGCTCCGCAAGATCGCGTTCACCCCGGCGGGGCTGGTGGTGCCGAGCCGGGACTGGCTGATCGGCCGCCCCGACGACCGGGTCACCCGCGGCGAGCCGCCCCTCAGGGCGGCTCCGCCGGGCCGCCCCGCCGTCCCGCGCCAGCGCGGCCACACCGAGCGCGGTCCCGGCCACCGGGTCACCGGCGGCGACATCTCCGCCCTCCGCTCGGTCGGCGAGCTGTTCCGCTCCCTCGACGACATGTACGGCGGCGGCCACGCCCGGCAGGCCCTGGTGCGCTACCTGGAGCACGAGTGCGAACCGATGCTGCGCGGCACCTACGGCGAGCAGACCGGCCGCCGGCTGTTCGCGGCCACCGCCGACCTGACCAGGCTCGCGGGCTGGACCTCGTACGACATCGCGGCGCACGGCCTCGCCCAGCGCTACTTCGTGCAGGCGCTGCGGCTCGCGCAGGCGGCCGGGGACCGGGCGTACGGCTCCTATGTGCTGGTCACGATGAGCAGGCAGGCCGTCTACCTCGGGCACGGGCGGGAGGCCGTGCAGCTCGCGCGGGTGGCGCAGCAGGGCGTCGGGACCAACGCCCCGCCGCTGGTCCAGGCGCTGCTGCACGCGGTGGAGGCACGCGCGCACGGCGTACTGGGAGAGGTACGGGCCTGCACCGCCTCACTGGTGCGGGCCGAGCGTGCGCTGGAGGCGGCCCGGCCCGCCGACGAGGTCCCGCACTGGGCGCGGTTCTTCGACGAGGCGCAGCTCGCCGACGAGTTCGGGCACTGCCATCGGGACCTCCAGCAGTTCCGCGCGGCCGCCCAGCACGCGGAACGCTCCCTGCAACTGCGCGCCCCCTCCTACGCCCGCAGCCGCCTGTTCTGCCGGATCGTCCTGGCCTCCGCCCGCCTCGGCCTCGGCGAACTCGACCAGGCCTGCGTCCTCGGCGCCGAGGCGGCTTGCGCGGCGGCCGAGATGCGTTCGGTCCGGGCGATCGAGTACGTACGGGACTTCGAGCGGAGGCTGGAGCCGTACAAGGACGCGTCACCGGTGAGGGGGTACCGGGACAAGGTCGCTGCGCTGGGCTAGGGGGTGCCGTGACGTCGACCCGTGCGGGGTCTGTGCGGCTGGCGTGGTGGCTGATCGCGCAGTTCCCCGCGCCCCTTTGGTGGGTCAGGCGGCCCTGGGTAGGGAGGCGGTCGTGGTTGCGACCCGTGCGGGGTCTGTGCGGCTGGCGTGGTGGCTGGTCGCGCAGTTCCCCGCGCCCCTTGGGTGGGTCAGGCGGCTCTCGGTAGGGAGGTGCTCGGGGGGTCTGACCTGTGCAGGGAGCCGGCGGCTCCCAGGTCCGCGAGGATGGCGGCGGCGGCCCGGTGGGCCGAGTGCAGGGCGCCCTGGACGGTGCTGGTGTCCCGGTGGTCGCCGCACACGTACAGGCCCGCCAGCAGCCGTACCGGACGGCGCGGGTCGTGCGGGGGTCGCATGGCGGGCACCGCCTCGGCGGTGTGGTGGACGGCGAGCGTCTCCCAGCGTCGGGTCGAGGTGCCGTACAGGCGTGCCAGATGGGTGCGTACGGCGGCGTCGAGGTCGGCCGGGGGCGGGCCCAGGACCGTCGAGGAGACCAGGGTGCGGCCGGCCGGAGCGCGGGCCGGGTCGACCCGGCTGACCACCGCCGTGTGCGCGACCGGGCCGCCCCGGTCCGCGTCGAGCAGCAGGGACGCGCCCGTGGCCGGGGCCTCGTCCGCCGTGTGGTGCACCACCGTCACCGGGTGGAACTCCGGCACCCGCAGACCTGGCAGCAGCTCGGCCGCGGCCCGTGCGTCGGTCGCCACGAGCACCGCCCGGCAGCGGATCTCACCGTGCTCGGCGGTCGACACCGAGGTCGTGGAGACCGAGGTGACCCGGACTCCGGTCCGCACGGTACCCGCGGGCAGCGTCCGCGCGAGCAGCTCCGGCAGCGCCTCGGCGCCGCCCTCCGGCACACACAGGCGCCCCCGTGCGAAGGCCCGCAGCGCGAGGTCCGCGCACCGGCTGGAGGTGGTCAGCTCCGGGTCGCACAGCAGGGCGGCGAGCAGCGGGCGCAGGAAGCCGTCGATCGTGCGGGCGGGCACCCCGCGCTCCGCGAGGGCCTGCCCGGCGGGCAGCTCGGGCCGGACCAGCAGCCGTTCGACGGGCAGCCCACCGATCCGGGTGAGCGCGGCGCCGAGCCGGGCCTGGTCGACGGCGGTGCCGAGCGGTGACGTGCCCCGGGGGGCGGTGCGGACGGCGCCGGACGCGCCGACGGGCCGAGAACCCGCCCGGCCCTTCGACGGGACTCCCGGCAGGGGAAGCCCCCGGCCCCTCGGCGCGGCGGCCGGTACCGGTTCCCCCCAGTCCCGGGACATGGAGGCCTGGCGTGGCAGACCCCGGCCCCTCGGTGCGACGGACGGCCTGGGGGCGCTTGCCAGGGCGCGCACCGCATGGAGTGCGCCCCGTGCGCCCCCCGGGTGGGCGAGGGCGGCCGCCCGGTGATGGCGTCCGTCGCTGTGCAGCAGGACACCGGGGGCGAAGGGGCGCAGGACCAGGGCGTCCAGCCCCGGCGTCAGCCGTAGGTCGGGATACGCCGTGGACAGCAGCTGTCCGACGCGATCGAGTCGGAAGCCGTCGACCTTCTCCGTCGACATGCGGCCGCCGACCCACCCGGCGGCATCCAGCACCGCGGTCGTCACTCCTGCGCTGGTCAGTCGATGCGCCGCGGCGAGCCCGGCGACACCGGCTCCCACGATCACGACGTCCGCCTGGTACGCGGGCTCAAGCACGTGCCCCTCCTCGAGGTTGCGCGGCCGGGGGAGACGTCCCGCCTCCAACTGGCCTCAGGGATACCCGAGTTCGGGTCGAGGGTAGGGCCGTGATCGGTCCCGGACAGTCGCGCATCGACAGGGCACGGTCGCACGACGGTCGCATTCGATCGCAGAGGTCACAGTGCCGCCCGGATCGCCTCCTCGATCTCCGGGAACGCGAAGGTGAACCCCGACTCCAACAGCCGCATCGGCAACACCCGTTGGCTGCCCAGGACGTCCCCGGCCATCTCCCCGAGCGCGATCCGCAGCACCGGCGCCGGCACCGCGAACAGGGTCGGCCGACGCAGCACCCGCCCCATCGCCGCGGTGATCTCACGGTTCGTCAGCGGCCGCGGAGTGGTGATGTTGAACGGCCCGGACAGACCGTCGGTGTCGATGAGATGCCGGATCGCCGCCACCTCGTCGTGCAGCGAGACGAACGACCAGTACTGCCGCCCGTCGCCCATCCGCCCGCCGAGCCCGGCCTGAAACAGCGGGAACAGCTTCTGCCAGGCCCCGCCCTGCCGGGCCACCACCAGACCCGTCCGGGTGAACACGGTCCGTACGCCCGCCTCCTGGGCCGGTGCCGCGGCACCCTCCCACTCCACGCACAGCTCGGGCAGGAAGCCCTCCCCGGGCGGCGCGTCCTCGTCGACGGGCCGGTCACCGGTCTCGCCGTAGATGCCCATCGCACTGCCGTTCACGAAGACTCGCGGGGGCTCCTCGAGGGACGCGATCGCCTCGGCGAGGGCGGCCGTGCCCAGCACCCTGCTGTCCCGGATCCTCGCCTTGTACGCGTCCGTCCAGCGGTGCGAGCCCACCCCCGCCCCGGCCAGGTTGACCACGACGTCACACCCGGCGAGCCCCGCCGGGTCGACGTGCCCCGCCGCGGGGTCCCACCGGACCTCGTCCCGCGCCCGTGGTTCCCGGCGGACCAGGCGCACCACCTCGTGCCCGTCCGCGGTCAGCGACCGCACCAGAGCACCGCCGATCAGACCGGACGCGCCGGCCACCGCGATTCGCGAAGGTGTCATGAGCGCCATCCTCGCTCAGCTTTCCCACTCCGGCCCGACCGGGGTCTGTCCGTACTCGCCTTTAGGGTGACCGTCATGCCGGTACCCCACATACGCCACGCCGCCCTCGACGACGAGGAGACGCTGGGCCGCCTCGACCGCGAGGCCTGGTCCCCGCTGCACTCCGTCCAGCCACGCCCCCGGCCGCCGTACGAAGCCTTCTACAACGAGCGGTTCGGGCCCCGGGACCACCTCGTCGCCGAACTGGCCGGGACCCTCGTCGGCTACATCCGGCTGGCCCACCCGACATCGCTGGCCTGCCACGCCCACGTCCGCCAGATCCAGGGGCTCGTGGTGTCCGACGAGGCGCGCGGCGCGGGGGCCGGCCGGGCTCTGCTGCGGGCCGCGGGGGAGGAGGCCCGGCGGCAGGGGGCGCGTCGGCTCACCCTGCGGGTGCTGGGGCACAACACCCCCGCCCGCAAGCTGTACGAGTCCGAGGGGTTCGTGGTGGAGGGGATCCTGCCCGGGGAGTTCCTGCTGGAGGGCGCCTACGTCGACGACGTGCTCATGGGCCGCACCCTCTGACCTGCTCCGCGGTGGCGGTCGTACGCCCGTGGGGCGCCCGGCGCGGCGCCCCACGGATCCGCGTCCCTCAGGACGTGACCAGGTCGCCCGTGTCCACCGGGGCCGTCGCGCCGGCCGCGCGCTGCGCGTCGTCGGCGACCTCGTTCACCGTGAGCACGTACCCCGTCTCGTCGTCCGAGGTGGAGCGGGCGAAGACGACGCCGAACACCTGGCCGCCGGTGGTCAGCAGCGGGCCGCCGGAGTTGCCGGGGCGGACGGTGGAGCGGATCGAGTAGATCTCGCGGGTGACCGTCGCGTCACCGTAGATGTTCTGGCCGGTCGCCCGCACCCGGTTCGCCACCGTCGCCGCCTGCAGGTTCAGGTCGCCGTCCTGCGGATAGCCGGCGACCACCGCCGAGTCGCCGCGTCTGGCGGTGTCGTCGAACTTCAGCACCGGGGCCCTCAGCTCGGGGACGTACAGCACCGCCACGTCCCTGTTCGGGTCGAAGAGCACCACCCGTGACTCGTAGGACCGCCCCACACCCCCGATCCGTACGCTGGGATTGTCGATGCCGGCCACCACGTGCGCGTTGGTCATCACATGCTGCGGGGAGTACACGAAGCCGCTGCCCTCGCGGCCCTGGGTGCCCGCGACGCCCTCGATCTTCACGGTGCTCAGCTTGGCCGCGTTCGTCGCGCTCGCCGTGACACTGTCGCCGGTCGGCTTGGCGACCTCGGCCGTCGACTCGTTCTCGAACGGGTTGAAGACCTGCGGGAAGCCCGCCTGGGTCAGCGCGGACGTGGCCCGCGAGAACCAGGCGGGTGTCGTGTCCGGCATGGTGTCCTGGACGGCGCCCAGCAGCGCGGAGTCCCGGATCGCGGTCGTGACCAGCGGGGACGAGGACGCGCCGAGCACACTCGCGACCACCCACGCCACGATCAGCACCGCCACCGAGTTGGCCACGGCCCCGCCGACCCCGTCGGCCGCCCTGAGCGGTCCCCGGTCCAGCTCCCGGCGCAGCTTCAGCGCCAGCCGCCCCGCGAGCTCGTGGCCCACCACCGCCGGAACCAGCACGGTCAGCACCGCGGTCACCGTCGCCGCGGTGGTCCCCGGCGCCACCAGGTCCATCATCCAGGGCAGCACCCACACGCCGATGACCGCGCCGCCCACGAAACCGGCGAACGAGACACAGCCGGCCACCAGTCCGCGCCGGTAGCCGGACGCCGCGTAGGCGAGGATCACCAGCAACAGCAGGATGTCGAGCAGGTCCACGGAGCCGCCTTTCTATCGGACCCTCAGAGGGCGTCTCCCCTAGTACGCGCGGGACGGTCCCAGTGATCAGTCACGCGCTCGCATGGCCACCGGAACCGGCCACGCGTGCGTGCACCTGGAAAAACGTCACGGACCCGGACGATGGTTCCACCGGGTGGCACAGCACACATCGCGGGCGCACCGGATCCGGCCGACAGTGGGTTCATGGGTGTCTCGCGACGGTCGGGGCGACAGCGGTCGGCACGCAGAGGACGCGCGGGCCGGACACCGGGCGCCGCACTCGTGCTGCTGGGCTGCCTGCCCGGTCTGGCCGCGGCCGTCGCGCTGGTGCTGTGCGCGAAGGGCGTCGAGGACGCGGCCACCGACCAGGCCGCCCACCAGGCAATCGTCCCCCGCCGGGCCGCCGCCCCGCACCTGGCGGCCAGACCGCCCATCAGACCCCGCGCCGCCTGGCTGGACGGCGACACCCGTCGCCCCCAGCCGCCGCCGCGCTACGACGACAAGGTCGTCGCCGTCTTCGTCCACCACACCGACTCGCCCAATTCCTACGACTGCGCCGAGACGCCCCGCATCATCCGCTACCTGTACGCGGGCCAGACCGGCTCCCGGGACTGGGACGACCTCGGCTACAACTTCCTCGTCGACCGCTGCGGCACCATCTACGAGGGCCGCGCGGGCGGCCCCGGCCGGCCCGTGACCGGTGCCCACACCCAGGGCTTCAACCACCGCACCACGGGCATCGCCGCCCTCGGCACGTTCACCGCCGGAGTGCCGGTGCCGAAGGCGATGACCGACTCGATCGCCGCGCTGGCCGCCTGGAAGCTGGGCCTGGCCGATATCGATCCCCGCGCGACGGTCCGCCTGGTCTCCAGCAACAGCCTCAGCCGGTACCGGTCCGGCACCTCCGCCCTGCTGCACGCCCTGTCGGGCCACGACGACGCCTACCGGACGACCTGCCCCGGCGCGGCCCTCAGCGCCCGGCTGCCGGAGATCAGGGAGCGGGCGGCACGGCTCCAGGGCAGGAGGTGAGGGCGCGGGGTTCACAGGCACGCCACAGCGCACACGCAGGCTGCTGCGAGATCCGCTCCCTACGGTCGTCACCACAAGCCGACCGGAGGTGGGGATCATGAGCCAGGGCATGAGCGGCGACAGGCGGGTCTGGACGGTGGTCTGCGCGGTCGCGACCGTCGTCCTGGGGCCCGCCGCCGTCACGGCGTCCGCCCTCGACCAGGCCAACAAGGCACCGATGCACCACGCCGTGCGGACCGGCCTGACAGCCGACCGCACACAGGCCTACATCCCGACGGACCCGGTGGCCCGGCGCCGGGCCACCGCGTAGCTCTCAGTCCTCCCTGAACCGCTCCCACAGCCTGGGATAACGCTCCGCCAGCGCCCGTTCGTTCTCGAAGTCGATGGGGGCCCCGGCCGGCTCCGAGGCCGCGGGCGGGATGCCCAGGTCGGGGGCGACGGCACCGGTGAGCTGCTCGTAGGCCTCGTCCGCGGCGTAGCCGAGCTCCTCGCCGTCGCCGTCGAGGTCCTCGTCGAAGTCGTTCAGGAGGTCGGCGAGGGAGTCCGGGGCGTGCACGGCACCCTCGTACGCCTCGCGGCCCTGGCCGATCAGCCAGCACCGGAAGAAGTCGAAGGCGTCGTCGCTCGCCCCGTCCAGCAGGACCCAGGCGGCGCCCCACAGGTCCCAGGTGTACGCGCGGTTGTAGCGGGCCTCGAAGTGACGGGCGAAGTCGAGGACCATCTCCGGGTCGAGCTGGAGCAGCCGTTCCACCAGCAGGTCCGCCTGCTCCTCGGGGTCGCCGCCGGCGGCCTCGCGGGTGGCGTCCACCAGCTCCCAGAACTCCGTCTCGTCCATCACGGGTCCAGCATCGGCCCTGGAAGGGTGGGGCGCACGTGGAGTGAGACGGATTGTTATGTCCCGTACAGCGCTATGTCCGATAGAGGGCGGCAAGGCGTATCGCGTCCTCGGCGAAACGGGCCCGCAGGCTCTCCGGCGCCAGGACCTCCGCCTCCGGCCCGAGCGCCGCGAGCTGGCTGTGCGCGACCTCCTCGGACTCCACCGGCAGGGTCACCGTCACCCGCCCGAACTCGTCCGGGGGAGCGGCGGCTTGCAGCGCCTCCCGGGCGGACGGGGCGTCGACGGCGTACGGCAGGGCCCGCACCCCGTCCCGGGACAGCCGTACGACGACCTCGAAGCGCAGGATCGAGCGGGCGAACTGCGCGGCCCGTTCCGCCCAGAAACCCGGCAGGTCGAACTCCTCGTCCCGCGTGAAGCGCTGCACGCCCGCACTCACCTCCGTGAACCGGTCGATCCGGTACACCCGGTAGGACCCGTGCCCCGCCACCCGCGCGCACAGATACCAGACACCCGCCTTCAGGACGAGCCCGTACGGCTCGAGCTCCCGCACCACCTCGCCCTCACCGCGCCAGTAGCGTGCGGTGATCGACCGGTCGTCCCACACCGCGTCCGCGACGACCGGCAACAGCTCGGGGGTCTTCGGCTCCTGGAACCAGCTCGGCGCGTCCAGATGGAACCGCTGCGCCGCCGTACGCGAGGCGTCCCGCACCGACGGCAGCAGGGCCGCGGAGACCTTCAGCCGGGCCGCCGAGCCCACGTCCTCCAGGCCCATCTCGCGCAGCGCCCCCGGTACCCCCGACAGGAACAACGCCTCGGCCTCACCGCGCGCCAGCCCGGTCAGCCTCGTGCGGTACCCGCCGATCAGCCGGTAGCCACCCGCCCGGCCCCGGTCCGCGTACACCGGCACCCCCGCCTCCGACAGCGCCTGCGCGTCCCGCGTGACGGTCCGCTCGGACACCTCCAGCTCCCGCGCCAGTTCGGCGGCGGTCATGGACGGCCGGGACTGGAGCAGCAACACCATTTTGATGAGACGGGCGGCACGCATACGTTCATGATGCCGTCAGCCACCGACAACGGAGGGGCCCGGCGAGAACGCCGGGCCCCTCCGTCGACGGGCGGTTTCCCACCGGCCGTTTCCGACCGGCCGTTTCCTACAGGCCGTACTTCTCCCGGGCTTCCTTCACGGCGGCCGCCTTGACCTCGCCGCGGCGGGCCAGCTGGGCCAGGGCCGCAACGACGACCGACTCGGCGTCCACCCCGAAGTGGCGGCGGGCCGCCTCACGGGTGTCCGACAGGCCGAAGCCGTCGGCGCCCAGCGAGGAGTAGTCCTGCTCGACCCACTGCGCGATCTGGTCCGGGACCTGGCGCATGTAGTCGGAGACGGCGAGTACCGGACCCTCGGCGCCGTGCAGCGCCCGGCGGACGAACGGGATCCGCTCCTCGCCGCGCAGCAGGTCCGCGTCGGCCTCCAGCGCGTCCCGGCGCAGCTCGGTCCAGGAGGTCGCGGACCACACGTCGGCGGCCACGCCCCACTCCTCGGCGAGCAGCCGCTGCGCCTCGAGCACCCAGTGGATCGCCGTACCGGAACCCAGCAGCTGGATCCGCGGGGCGTTGGCCACGGGGGACAGTCCCGCCGACTCCGCCGTGTTGAAGCGGTACAGGCCCTTGACGATGCCCTCGTCGACACCGGGGGCGGACGGCTTGGCCGGCTGCGGCATCGGCTCGTTGTACACGGTGAGGTAGTAGAAGACGTTCTGGTCCTCGCCCGGGGCCGCCTCGCCGTACATCCGGCGCAGGCCCTCCTTCACGATCGCCGCGATCTCGTAGGCGAACGCCGGGTCGTACGACAGGGCCGCGGGGTTGGTCGCCGCGATGACGGGGGAGTGCCCGTCGGCGTGCTGGAGGCCCTCACCGGTCAGCGTGGTCCGGCCGGCCGTGGCGCCGACCAGGAAGCCGCGGCCGAGCTGGTCGCCGAGCTGCCACATCTGGTCGGCGGTGCGCTGCCAGCCGAACATCGAGTAGAAGATGTAGAACGGGATCATCGTCTCGCCGTGCGTCGCGTACGACGTCGAAGCGGCGATGAAGTCGGCCATCGAACCGGCCTCGGTGATCCCCTCGTTGAGGATCTGGCCGTTCGTGGCCTCCTTGTAGTACATCAGCTGGTCGCGGTCGACCGGCTCGTACGTCTGGCCCTTGGGCGAGTAGATGCCGAGCGACGGGAACAGCGACTCCATGCCGAAGGTGCGCGCCTCGTCGGGGACGATCGGCACCCAGCGCTTGCCGGTCTCCTTGTCGCGGACCAGGTCCTTGACGAGCCGGACGAAGGCCATGGTCGTGGCCACGTTCTGGGAGCCGGAGCCCTTGTCGAAGGAGGCGAACGCCTTGTCCGCCGGGGCGGGCAGCGGCGCGACCGGGTGGACGCGGCGGGCCGGGGCCGGGCCGCCGAGGGCCGCGCGGCGCTCCTGGAGGTAGCGGACCTCGGGGGAGTCGGCGCCCGGGTGGCCGTAGGGCACCACACCGTCGACGAACTGGCTGTCCGAGATGGGCAGTTCGAGCAGGTCCCGCATCGACTTGAACTCGTCCACCGAGAGCTTCTTCATCTGGTGGTTGGCGTTCTTCGACGCGAAGCCCTCGCCGAGGGTGTGGCCCTTGACCGTCTGCGCCAGGATGACCGTCGGGGCGCCCTTGAACTCCACGGCCGCCTTGTAGGCCGCGTACACCTTGCGGGCCTCGTGGCCGCCGCGGGAGAGGTGGAAGCACTCCAGGATCTTGTCGTCGCTCAGCAGCTTCGCCATCTCGACGAGCGCCGGGTCGGAGCCGAAGAAGTCCTGGCGGATGTAGGCGACGTCGCGGGTCTGGTACGTCTGCACCTGGGCGTCGGGTACCTCACGCAGGCGGCGTACCAGCGCGCCGGTGGTGTCGAGCTGGAACAGCTCGTCCCAGGCCGTGCCCCACAGCGTCTTGACGACGTTCCAGCCGGCGCCCCGGAACTGGGCCTCCAGCTCCTGCACGATCTTGAAGTTCGCGCGGACCGGGCCGTCGAGGCGCTGCAGGTTGCAGTTGATGACGAAGGTGAGGTTGTCGAGCTCCTCGCGGGCGGCGAGCGCGAGGGCCGCCGTCGACTCGGGCTCGTCCATCTCGCCGTCACCGAGGAACGCCCACACGTGGGACGCGGAGACGTCCTTGACGGCGCGGTTGGTGAGGTAGCGGTTGAAGCGCGCCTGGTAGATGGCCGACAGCGGGCCCAGGCCCATCGACACCGTCGGGAACTCCCACAGCCAGGGCAGCCGGCGCGGGTGCGGGTACGACGGGAGGCCGCCACCGCCCGCCTCCCGGCGGAAGTTGTCGAGGTGCGACTCGTCCAGCCGGCCGTCGAGGAAGGCGCGGGCGTAGATGCCGGGGGAGGCGTGTCCCTGGATGTAGAGCTGGTCGCCCGAGCCGGGCGACTCCTGGGATTCCTTGCCCTTGAAGAAGTGGTTGAAGCCGGTCTCGTAGAGCCAGGCCGCGGAGGCGAAGGTGGCGATGTGGCCGCCGACCCCGTGTTTCGAGCCGCGGGTGACCATCGCGGCCGCGTTCCAGCGGTTCCACGCGGTGATCTTCCGCTCCATCTCCTCGTCACCGGGCACGGACGGCTCGGCGGCGGTGGGGATGGTGTTGACGTAGTCCGTCTCCAGCAGCTTGGGCAGCGCGATGCCGTTGCCCTCGGCACGCTCCAGCGTGCGCCGCATCAGGTACGCGGCACGGTGCGGCCCGGCCGCCTTGGTGACAGCGTCCAGGGAGGCCTGCCATTCGGCGGTCTCCTCCGGGTCCCGGTCCGGGAACTGGTCGAGCGCGCTCGGCTGGATGGCGTTGAGGTCGGTCATGTCGCCGCCTTCCTCAGTCGAAGGGGGGTTCCCTCATCGGTAAGGGTTCGGGGTGCCCTTGGTCTTTGGCAGGACAGGGCGAGGGCCTCGGTGCTGTGACACCTTGCGGCTTGCGCCGCGCGGCCCGTCGGTGACTTTAACTCCCTGATCGATGATCGATCAAAGGGTTGCGGGTAAAACTTCTTGATAACGAGAAAGTAGGCACCCGGTGCCTTTCGAACAGGCACGCCGTGCCGGGAGTTTCGGGGGTTTTCGCAGGTGAGCATGGGTGTGCTCGGCTGCGTCAGGCTCGCGGAGCGCACCCCAGCACGTGCGCCTTCACCAGCTCCGCGATCCTCGGGTCCCGCCTGCGGAACGCCTGCACCAGTTCCTCGTGCTCCTCCGCGTACGACTGCTGCACCGTCCCCAGCCAGCGGATCGACAGGGCCGTGAACACCTCGATGCCCAGCCCCTCCCAGGTGTGCAGCAGCACCGAGTTGCCGGCCGCGCGGACCAGCTCCCGGTGGAAGCCCACCGTGTGCCGCACCTGGCCCGTGCCGTCGGCCTCCCGGTCGGCCTCGTACAGGGCCGCGACATGCGGCTCCAGCGCCGAGCAGTCCTCCGCCAGCCGCACCGCCGCCAACTCCGCGGCGATCGCCTCCAGACCGGCCCGGACCGGGTAGCTCTCCTCCAGGTCCGCCGCCGTCAGGTTGCGCACCCGCACGCCCTTGTTCGGCGCGGACTCGATCAGCCGCAGCGACTCCAGCTCGCGCAGCGCCTCCCGCACCGGCGTCTGGCTGACCTCCAGCTCGGTCGCGATCCGCCGCTCCACGATCCGCTCGCCCGGCTGCCAGCGCCCGCTGACGATCCCCTCCACGATGTGCTCGCGGATCTGTTCGCGCAGCGAGTGGACGACGGGCGCGGTCATGAGAGCTCCTTAGGAAGGGGCCGCCCCTCGGCCCCTGGCGCGTTTGACGTTTAGACAATACGGCCGCCGGCCCGTCCGGGAGGGGCGCACGGGGGCGCTTTCGCGCAGGTGAGACAAGGCTTACACGCTGCCGGCCGGGTGTCTTCGGCCGAGCCGGAAAAACCGGAAAAGCGGTGCCCCCGCCCGGAAACTCCGGACGGGGGCACCGTACAGCTGCCGCTGGGGGCTACAGGCCGAGCTCGACCTCGAACTCGCCCGCCTCCAGGATGGCCTTGACCGCGGTCAGGTAACGGGCCGCGTCGGCGCCGTCCACCAGACGGTGGTCGTAGGACAGGGTCAGGTACGTCATGTCGCGGACGCCGATGACCGTGCCCTCCTCCGTCTCGATGACGGCCGGACGCTTGACCGTGGCACCGATACCGAGGATCGCGACCTGGCCCGGCGGCACGATGATCGTGTCGAAGAGCGCACCGCGCGAACCGGTGTTGGAGATGGTGAAGGTCGCCCCGGACAGCTCGTCCGGAGTGATCTTGTTGGCGCGGACCTTGCCCGCGAGCTCCGCCGTGGCCTTGGCGATACCGGCGATGTTGAGGTCACCGGCGTGCTTGATGACCGGGGTCATCAGGCCCTTCTCGGAGTCCACCGCGATACCGATGCTCTCGGTGTCGAAGTAGGTGATGGTCCCGTCGGCCTCGTTGATCCTGGCGTTGATGGGCGCGTGCGCCTTCAGCGCCTGGGCCGCCGCCTTGACGAAGAACGGCATCGGGGAGAGCTTCACGCCCTCGCGGGCCGCGAACGAGTCCTTGGCCCGGCCGCGCAGCTTCATCAGACGCGTCACGTCGACCTCGACGACCGAGGACAGCTGCGCCTGCTCGTGCAGCGCCTTGACCATGTTGTCGCCGATGACCTTGCGGATGCGCGGCATCTTGACGGTCTGGCCACGGAGCGGAGACGCCTCCAGGGCCGGCGCCTTCTTGGCGGCATGGCCTCCGGCAGTCACCGCGGCGGCGGCCGGAGCCGGAGCGGCCGCGGCGGCCTTCGCCGCCTCGGCGGCGGCGGTGACGTCCTGCTTGCGGATCCGGCCACCGACGCCGGTGCCCTTGACGGAGGCCAGGTCGACGCCGTTCTCGGCGGCGAGCTTGCGCACCAGCGGGGTCACGTAGGCGCCGTCGTCACCGGAGGTGGCGGCGGGAGCCTGCGCGGCCGGAGCCGGAGCCGGAGCCGGAGCCGGGGCGGGAGCGGACGGGACCGGCTCGGGAGCCGGGGTGGTCTGCTGCTGCGGGGCCGGAGCCGTGGGCGCCTGCGGGGCCGGAGCCGGGGCCGCAGGGGCGGCCGGGGCGGGAGCCGGAGCAGGCGCGGGGGCCTCAGCGGCCGGGGCCGGAGCCGGGGCGGCGGGGGCCGCAGCGGCGGCCGGAGCCGCGCCCGGGGCGCCGATGACGGCCAGCTTGGCGCCGACCTCGGCGGTCTCGTCCTCGGCGACGGTGATCTCCAGCAGCACACCGGAGGTGGGCGCCGGGATCTCGGTGTCGACCTTGTCCGTGGAGACCTCGAGCAGCGGCTCGTCGGCCTCGACGGAGTCGCCGACCTCCTTCAGCCACCGGGTGACGGTGCCCTCGGTGACGGACTCGCCGAGCGCGGGCAGGACGACGTCCGTGCCCTCGGCGCTGCCGCCGCCGGTGGCGGCCTCCGCGGTGGGAGCGGGCGCCGGGGCGGCCTGCTCGGTGGACGGCTGGGCGGCCGGCTCAGGCTCGGGAGCCGGCGGGGCGACCTCCTCGGCCGCGGGGGCCGGGGCGGCAGCCGGGGCGCCGGTGCCGTCGTCGATGACGGCCAGCTCGGCGCCGACCTCCACGGTCTCGTCCTCGGCGACCTTGATCGACGCCAGGACACCCGCGGCGGGCGAGGGGATCTCGGTGTCGACCTTGTCGGTCGAGACCTCGAGCAACGGCTCGTCGGCCTCTACGCGCTCACCCTCGGCCTTCAGCCAGCGGGTGACGGTGCCCTCGGTGACGCTCTCGCCGAGCGCCGGAAGGGTTACGGAAACCGCCATGGTTTCGGTTGCTCCTTACGAATTGCGGAAGTCTGTGTTCTCGCGGAGTCGCGTTGTCGACCGAGGGATCAGTCGTGCGCGTGAAGGGGCTTGCCGGCCAGGGCCAGGTGCGCCTCGCCCATCGCCTCGTTCTGCGTCGGGTGGGCGTGGATGAGCTGCGCGACCTCGGCGGGCAGCGCCTCCCAGTTGTAGATCAGCTGGGCTTCGCCGACCTGCTCGCCCATGCGGTCGCCGACCATGTGGACGCCGACCACGGCACCGTCCTTCACCTGGACGAGCTTGATCTCGCCCGAGGTGTTCAGGATCTTGCTCTTGCCGTTGCCCGCGAGGCTGTACTTCAGAGCGACGACCTTGTCCGCGCCGTAGATCTCCTTGGCCTTGGCCTCGGTGATGCCCACGGAGGCGACCTCGGGGTGGCAGTACGTCACCCGGGGGACACCGTCGTAGTCGATCGGGACGGTCTTGAGACCGGCCAGACGCTCTGCCACCAGGATGCCCTCGGCGAAGCCGACGTGCGCGAGCTGGAGCGTCGGGACCAGGTCACCGACGGCGGAGATGGTCGGGACGTTGGTGCGCATGTACTCGTCGACCAGGACGTAGCCGCGGTCCATGGCGACGCCCTGCTCCTCGTAGCCCAGGCCCTGGGACACGGGGCCGCGGCCGACGGCCACCAGCAGGACCTCCGCCTCGAACTCCTTGCCGTCGGCGAGGGTGACCTTGACGCCGTCCTGGGTGTACTCGGCCTTCGAGAAGAAGGTGCCCAGGTTGAACTTGATGCCGCGCTTGCGGAACGCGCGCTCGAGAAGCTTGGAGGAGTTCTCGTCCTCGACCGGGACGAGGTGCTTGAGACCCTCGATCACGGTGACGTCCGAGCCGAAGGACTTCCAGGCGGAGGCGAACTCGACGCCGATGACACCGCCGCCGAGGACGATCGCCGACTTCGGCACACGGTCAAGGACGAGGGCGTGGTCGGAGGAGATGATCCGGTCGCCGTCGATCTCCAGGCCCGGCAGCGACTTCGGCACGGAGCCGGTCGCGAGCAGCACGTGACGGCCCTGGACGCGCTGACCGTTGACATCGACGGAGGTCGCCGACGACAGCCGGCCCTCGCCCTCGATGTACGTCACCTTGCGGGAGGCGATGAGTCCCTGCAGACCCTTGTACAGGCCCGCGATGACGCCGTCCTTGTACTTGTGGACGGCCGGTACGTCGATGCCCTCGAGGGTGGCCTTCACACCGAACTGCTCGCTCTCGCGGGCCTGGTCGGCGATCTCGCCCGCGTGCAGCAGGGCCTTGGTGGGAATGCAACCCCGGTGCAGGCAGGTACCGCCGACCTTGTCCTTCTCGATCAGGGCGACGTCCAGGCCCAGCTGCGCCCCGCGCAGGGCCGCGGCGTAACCACCGCTACCACCGCCGAGGATCACTAGGTCGAAAACGGTGCTGGCGTCGTTCGCCACGTCACGTCCTCCATGCATGTGCGCCACGCCGGTCTGCGGTGACCGGTCGGCGGCTGGTGTCCGGCCGCTCGTTCTTCGGCCCTTCGGTGGGGGCCCTGTCCTGCCGTGCCCCATCTTCGCACCTGTCGCCGGGGAAAGAGACGCCGGGCCGGGCTGTGAGACGCACCACGCTCATGTGAGAGCGCTGACCTGGCTGTCGGGGGTGGCGGGGCCCCGCACTACCCGCACGCGGGGCCCCGCCGACCACGATCAGCCCAGGTCGCCCGCCGCGGTCAGCTCGGCCAGCCGGACCAGCGTGCGCACGGCCGTGCCCGTACCGCCCTTGGGCGTGTATCCGAACGGGCCGCCCTCGTTGAACGCGGGCCCGGCGATGTCGAGGTGCGCCCAGGTGATCCCCTCGCCCACGAACTCCCGCAGGAACAGCCCGGCGACCAGGCCGCCGCCCATCCGCTCACCCATGTTCGCGATGTCGGCGGTGGGGGAGTCCATCCCCTTGCGCAGGTGCTCCGGCAGCGGCATCGGCCACGCCGGCTCGCCCACCTCCTCGGCGGCCTCGTGCACCGCGGAGCGGAACGCGTCGTCGTTCGCCATGATCCCGAACGTCCGGTTGCCCAGCGCCATCATCATCGCGCCGGTCAGCGTCGCCACGTCCACGATCGCGTCCGGGTTCTCCTGCGACGCCGCCCACAGCGCGTCGGCCAGCACCAGCCGGCCCTCCGCGTCCGTGTTGAGCACCTCCACGGTCTTGCCGCTGTACATGCGCAGCACGTCGCCCGGCCGGGTCGCGGAACCCGACGGCATGTTCTCGGCCAGCGCCAGCCAGCCGGTGACATTGACCTCCAGGCCCAGCCGCGCGGCGGCGACGACCGCGGCGAGGACGGCGGCCGCCCCGCTCATGTCGCACTTCATCGTCTCGTTGTGCCCGGCGGGCTTCAGCGAGATGCCGCCCGAGTCGTACGTGATGCCCTTGCCGACGAAGGCGAGGTGCTTGTTCGCCTTGGAGGACGTGTACGACAGCTTCACCAGCCGCGGGCCCGCCGCGGACCCGGCGCCGACCCCGAGGATGCCGCCGTAGCCGCCCTTGACGAGGGCCTTCTCGTCGAGCACCTGCACCTTGATGCCGTGCTCCTTCGCCGCAGTCTGCGCGACGGCGGCGAACGCCTCCGGGTCGAGGTCGTTCGGCGGGGTGTTGATGAGGTCGCGGGCGCGGTTGAGCTCCTCGACCACGGCGGTGGCGCGCTCCAGCGCCGCCTTGTACGCCCGGTCGCGGGACTTGCCGCCCAGCAGCGCGGCCTCGCCCAGCGGCGACCTGCCGTTCTTGGCCTTGGCGCCCTTGCTGCCGGCGCCCGCGGTGTCCTTGTACGCGTCGAAGCGGTACGCGCCGAGCAGCACGCCCTCCGCGACCGCGCCGGCGTCGGCGGCGTCCGTGAGGGGCAGCGCGAACGCGGCCTTCTTCGTGCCGGTGAGGGCCCGGGCCGCGACACCGGCGGCCTTGCGGAGCGCTTCCGCGTCGAACCCGGCGTCCTTCTCGGGCTCGGCACCCAGGCCCACCGCCACCACGAGCGGCGCCTTGAAGCCTGCCGGCGCGGGCAGCTTCGTCACCTCGCCCTCGGCACCGGCGGCGCCGAGAGTCTCCAGGACGCCGGCGAGTTTGCCGTCGTACGCCTTGTCCACGGCCTCGGCGCCCGGTGCGACGACCGGGCCTTCGGCACCCTTGGCAACACCGATCACGATCGCGTCGGCCCGCAGGCCGGGCGCCGCGGCGGTGCTGAGAGTGAGAGCAGTCACGGTGGTGAAATCTCGCTTCCGTTGAAGTGTGCTGTGGCCGAACACGGGTGGGTCGACCGGGCCCTGCATGCGGCCCTGGAGCCCTCCTGCGGAACGGTCTGTACAGGGCGGGCAAGCCCCGGCATGAGCCTACGCTCGGGTCCGCGCGTACTCACACGGGTCCCGAACTGTTCGACCGCACCTGCCCGGAGGGAACGCGGCCGCCCCGTAGATCATCCTTGGGGGTACGTTGCCCGCACACCCTGGAGCCCGCCCGGTGAGACGACCCGTCCTGTTCGCAGCCCTGCTTCTGCTGCTGACGGCCTGTACGACAGCCCCCGGAAAGGACGCAGGCGGGCGGACCGGTGACCACTGGCGGCCGCGCCCCGCGGTCGCCTGGCAGTGGCAGCTCACCGGCCGTATCGACACCGGCGTCGACGTCCCGGTCTACGACATCGACGGCTTCGACCAGTCCGAGGCGACGGTCGCCACGCTGCACGACGAGGGCCGCCGGGTGATCTGCTACCTCTCGACCGGCGCCTTGGAGGACTGGCGGCCCGACGCCGAGAAGTTCCCCGGATCGGTGGTGGGCGAGGGCAACGGCTGGGAGGGCGAGCGCTGGCTCGACATCCGCCGCACGGACATCCTCGAACCCCTGATGGCGGCCCGTATCGACATGTGCCGCGACAAGGGCTTCGACGCGGTGGAGCCGGACAACATGGACGGCTACCGCAACCGCACCGGCTTCCCGCTGACGGCCGCCGACCAGCTCCGCTACAACCGCCTGGTCGCCAGGCTCGCCCACGACCGCGGTCTGGCCGTGGGCCTGAAGAACGACCTCGACCAGATCCCGCAGCTGGTCGACGACTTCGACTTCGCGGTCAACGAACAGTGCGCCCAGTACGGGGAATGCGCGGACCTGAAGCCCTTCATCGCGGCCAACAAGGCGGTGTTCCACGTCGAGTACGAACTGCCCACCGACCGCTTCTGCGCCGACTCCCGCCGTCTGAAGCTGAGTTCGATGCTCAAGAAATACGACCTGGGGGTGTGGCGCGAGGCCTGCTGACACCCCGGTTGTCACCCCAGGGTCAGCACCACGAGCGCGGTGGTGGCCGCCGTCTCGGCGAGCCCTCCGAACACGTCCCCCGTCACCCCGCCGAACCGTCGGGTGCAGTGCCGCAGGAGGAGCTCGGCGATCCCGACGGCGATGACGACCGAGAGCGCGGTGCGGACGATGTCGTGCGTCCCGAGGAACGCGCCCGCGCCGGCCGCGGCCACGACGGTGCCGAGGGCGGTGAGCAGGGCGGCGCCCGCCGGGACCACGCCCGCGACCGCCGCCCCCAGCCCCTCCGGCCGCGCGGCCGGCACCCCGGCGCGGGCCGCCAGGGTGAGCGCGAGGCGGGCGGCGGTCGCCGAGACGACCGCGGCCACCGCGCCCCGGGCCCACGAGTCGCCGTACAGCTGGGAGACGGCGGCCACCTGCGCGAACAGGACGAGGACGAGGGCGATCACCCCGAAGGGCCCGATGTCCGACTGCTTCATGATCCGCAGGGCGTCCTCGGCGGGCTTGCCGCTGCCGAGCCCGTCCGCCGTGTCCGCGAGCCCGTCGAGATGCAGCCCCCGGGTGAGGACGGCGGGCACCGCGACGGTGGCGACGGCGGCGAGGAGGGGCGAGGCACCGAGGAGCAGCAGCAGAAGCCCGACGGCGGCGGCGAGGCCGCCCAGCACCACGCCGACCAGGGGAGCGCAGAGCATTCCGCCCCGGGCGGCCCGACGGTCCCAGCGGCTCACCCTGACGGGGAGCACGCTGAGGGTGCCGAAGGCGAAACGGAAGCCGTCGAGCGGCGGGGCGATGGGCATCCCGCCAGGCTAGCCAGCCCGTGTCATAGCCCGGACGCCACGTCCGCCGGGCGGGCCCGCCCGGTCCCCGGAAGACTGGGGGCATGGGCCACTGGCTGCATCGCAACATCGTCGAACCGGGCAAGCTGCCGCTGTTGTTGGCCCTGACCGCCTTCGTGCTCACCTTCGCGATCACCCGGGTCGTCACCCGCATGATCAGGGCGGGCAAGGGGCCCTTCGGCAACGTCAGCGCCGGGGGAGTGCACATCCATCACGTGGTCCCCGGTGTCGTCCTCACCGTCCTCGGCGGCTTCGGCGCGGTCGCCAGCAGCCGGTACGGCTTCGGCTCGGGCGCCTTCGCGGTCGTCTTCGGCATCGGCGCGGGCCTGGTCCTGGACGAGTTCGCGCTGATCCTGCACCTCGACGACGTCTACTGGACCGAGGCCGGCCGGCAGAGCGTCGAGGTGGTGGTGCTCACGGCGGCCCTGGTCGGCCTCATGCTCGCCGGGTTCTCGCCGCTCGGCGTCAACGGCGTGTCCGAGGACGAGCTCCACGACCGCGGCGGCGTCATCTCGACCGTGGCGGTCAACTTCCTCTTCGCCTTGCTGGTGCTGAGCAAGGGCAAGGCCCGGATGGCGATCTTCAGCGTGATCATCCCGCTGATCGGCCTGGTCGGCGCCATCCGGCTGGCCCGCCCGGGATCCCCCTGGGCCAAGCGCTTCTACCGGCGCCGTCCACGGGCCCGCGCGAGGTCGACCCTGCGTGCCTACCGTCACGACCGCCGCTGGGTGGGACCCCGCCGCAAGTTTCAGGACTTGATCGGCGGCAAGCCGGACCCGGCGGTCGCACGCCGGTGACGCAGGGCCGACACCCCGCACAGCACCAGGACCACCACGATGGCCGCCAGATGTTCCTTGCCGGCCAGGTTCTCCCGCACGGCCACCTCGGCCACCATCGCCGCGATCACCCCACCCGCGGTGACGTAGGCGCCGTAGCGCCACCCGAGGAACACCGCGAGGCCCACCACGGCCGCCGACGGCCCGGTGTCCACCACGTACGCGTCCGAGCCGGGCAGGCCCAGGGGATGGTCGGGGCCCAGCCGGATGCCGAGGCGCGCGTACAGGGTTCCGGCGAGCGTGGCAGCGTAGGCCAGGGCGAGCGTCCGCCACCGGCCCAGGCAGATCTCGGCGATCCCGAACACCAGCAGGATCTGCGCCAGGGCGCCCCACACGGGCAGGTCGAGCGCGGGCACGAACAGGGAGAGGGGAGTGCGCAGCAGCGCCAGCCACAGGGGGTCCGCGGCGCGCACGGCCCCGATGTCCTCCACGAACCGGTAACCCCACGACTGGTGTTGCAGCGTGTGCAGGAGCGCCGTCAGACACACCGCGCCGATCGTCATCGGGACGGCCCGCCTCCCGCGCCGGAGCAGCGGCTCGCGCACGGTGGCGTACAACAGCCCCCATTCGGCGCGGGCCCAGCGGACGAGCGTGCTCATCAGGTGGACCCCCCTCCCGTTCCCGTCGCCGTGGGTTTCGGCAGTCCCGGCGCCTTGAGGAACCCCTCCGCGCGCGCCGACGCGATGCCGATGCGCGGCAGGTCCGCGCTCTTCTCGAACAGCAGGAACCGCGGCTCCCAGATCGGCCGGTACTTGGCGTTGGCGCGGTACAGCGACTCGATCTGCCACCAGCGCGAGAAGAAGCTGAGCAGCGACCGCCACAGCCTCAGCACCGGTCCGGCCCCAAGACGCGCGCCACGTTCGAAGACCGAACGGAACATCGCGAAGTTGAGCGAGACCTGGGTGACCTGGATCTCGTGGGCGCGGCGCAGGAGTTCGATCACCATGAACTCCACCAGGCCGTTGTCGCAGTCGCGGTCGCGCCGCATGAGGTCGAGGGACAGCCCGTGCGGTCCCCAGGGCACGAAGGACAGCAGGGCCCGCAACTCGCCCCTGGCGTCGGTGCACTCGATCATCACGCACCGCCCGTCCCGCGGATCCCCGAGTCGCCCCAGCGCCATGCTGAACCCGCGTTCGGTGGCCCCGTCCCGCCAGGCGTCGGCGCGTTCCAGCAGACACGTCATCTCGACGGCCGGAATGTCCTCGTGCCGTCGCACGCGTACCGCGTATCCGGCCCGGCCGACCCGGTTGTGGGCCTGCCGCACGGTCCGCATGGCCCGTCCCTCCAGCGTGAACCCGGCCACCTCGACGATCGCCTCGTCCCCGAGTTCGAGGGCGTCCAGACCGTGCCGGGCGTACACCGTTCCCGCCTCCTCGCCCGCGCCCATCACCGCCGGGATCCAGCCGTGCGCCCGCGCCTCGGCGAGCCAGGGCCCGATCGCGCCGGGCCAGGCCTCCGGGTCGCCGAGCGGATCACCGGAGGCCAGTGACACCCCACCGACGACCCGGTACGCGACGGCCGCCTTGCCGGTCGGCGACCAGACGACGCTCTTCTCCCGCCGCAACGCGAAATACCCGAGCGAGTCCCGTTCGCCGTGCCGCTCAAGGAGCGCCCGCAGCCGTTTCTCGTCGTCCTCGGTGAGCGGGTCCACGGCCCGCCGGGAGCGGAAGGCGGCGTACAGGACGGCGAGGACGAGGACCGTGCTGAGCACGTTGACGACGACGTTCACCCAGTTCGGCGGGGCGATTCCGGGGACGTGGGAGTCGTCCGCGGCGACCGAGACCAGCCGCAGGGCGCCGTAACGCCAGCGCTGGGTGAAGGCGGACGGGCCGGGTGCCTGGTCGGTGACGGTCACCAGCAGCGCCGCGAGCAGCGAGGAGACGAGCAGCCCGCCGACCGCGACGGCGGCGGCGAGTTTCGGGTTGGAACGGTCGCCCTTGGCGTAGAACTCCCGCCGCCCGACCAGCAGCGCGGCCACGAAGGCGGCGGTGAGGACGAGCGAGATCCAGTTCTGGGCGTACCGCCGCACCTCCGGGGCCGCCAGCGCCAAGGCGAACAGGAGCAGGAACGGCCCGGCCAGCGCCAGGTTCAGGATCCAGGCCGCCCGCTTGCGCCGCCCCATGGTGATCGCGAGGAACACCGTGAACACACCGGAGGCGAAACCGGCGGTCAGCAGATACGGCGTGAAGTAGTTCTCCTGGTTGTGCCGCCGCACGTCCTGGCCCAGGGATACCCACACCGCACTGAGGAAGTTGACGGACGCGACGGCCCGCAGGTACCACACGGCAAGCCCGGCGGCCCGCCGCGAAGCGGCCGTCGACCGCCGGACCGCTGTGCTCCCGCGCCGGTCCGGCGTACGCGGTGGGGCTGCCGTACCCGGTCGGGCCGCCCTGCCCGATGGGGTACGGGGCCGGTCCTGTTCCGTGGCAATTCGGACATCTCCCATGAACGGGGATCATGCCCGCTTTCCACCACCTTGACGCTCAGCCGCGACGGCGCCTGCCCGCGACGCCGTCGGCCCGCTACGGCGCCTTTCCGCGACGGCGCCTGCCCCAGTGTCGCGCCGGAGGTTACGCCTCCTTCTCGGGCGGCACGTCTTTCTCCTGCGCCCCGTCCTTCTCCTGGACCCCGTCCTTCTCCATCGCCCCGTCCTCCTCCGGCGCCCCGGAGTCCCCCAGCACCCCGGAGTCCTCCAGTGCCCCGGACTCCTCCGGCTTCTCAGGCGCCTCCGGCTTCTCGGGAAGCTCCGCCGCGAGCGCGGCCGCGGCCTGCACCAGCGGCAGCGCCAACAGCGCCCCCGCGCCCTCGCCGACGGTCACGCCGTGGTCCAGCAGGGGCTCCAGGGCCATCCGGTCCAGTGCCTTCGCCTGCCCAGGCTCCCCGCTGTTCTGCCCGGCCAGCCACCAGTCCGGCGCCCGGAACGCGATCCGCTGGCCCACCAGCGCGCACGCGGCCACCACGACCCCGTCCAGGATCACCGGCAGCTTGCGCACCGCGCTCTGCAGCAGGAACCCGGTGATCGCGGCGAGGTCCGCTCCGCCCACCGTCGCCAGCAACTGCAACTGCTCCCCGAGCACCGGCCGGGCCCGCCGCAGCGCGTCCCGGATCGCGGCGCACTTGCGCATCCACGCCAGGTCGTCGATCGCCTGACCGCCCCGCCCGGTCACCACGGACGCGTCGGTCCCGCACAGCGCGGCGATCAGCACGCCCGCCGCCGTGGTGCCGCCCACGCTCACATCGCCGAGCACCACCAGATCCGTACCGGAGTCGGCCTCCTCGTCGGCCACCGCCACCCCGGCCCGGAACGCGGCTTCCGCCTCCTCCAGGGTCAGCGCGTCCTCGATGTCGATGCGCCCGCTGCCGCGCCGTACCCGGTGCCGCGTGACCTCGCCGGGCAGGGCCTCCGGCGCGCAGTCCAGCGCCATGTCGATCACCCGTACCGGCACCCCGAGCCGCCGCGCGAGCACCGACACGGGACGGCCGCCCTCCAGGACCTCCCGCACCAACTCCGCCGCGGTGCCCGCGGGTCGGGCCGAGACGCCCAGTTCGGCGATCCCGTGGTCCCCGGCGAACAGCACGACCCGCGGCTGTTCGATCGGGCGCACCGGCACGGCGGCCTGTGCCGCGGCCAGCCACTCACCCAGGTCGTCGAGGCGGCCCAGTGCTCCGGGCGGCACGATCTGACGTTCCCGGCGCGCCTCGGCGTCGCGGCGCACACCACCGTCGGGGCGCTCGATCAGATCGGTGAAGTCGTCGAGATTAAGCGAGCTCATTCGCCGAACAGTACCGGCCGCGATCGAACGGGACGGCGGCATGTCGCCACGACGACGGGGCGACGTCGTTGCGCTCCAGATCGCCATCCCATACGTTCCGTTTTGCAGCGGATTGTCATACGTCTCCGGGAGCCGCCCATGCCCGCACCGTCCGCCCTCTCCACGCGGCGTCTGCGCTCCATCGCCCGGGCGATACTGCCGTTCCCCGAGCCGGAGAGCTGGCTGGACGTGGGCACGGGCGAGGCCCGTTTCCCGAAGGCGGCGAAGGAGTTCTTCCCGTACACGTCCTTCGACGGCCTGGACGCCACACCCCGGGTCGAGCAGGCCCGGCGCGCCGAGCGCGTCGAGGAGGCCCACGTGGGCCTGCTGACGGACCCGCGGATCACCACCCGGCTGCGCGCCCGCTACGACGTGGTCAGCATGCTTCACCACCTGCCGCACACCCAGGACCCCCGCGACGAACTCCAGGCGGCCGTGGCGGTCCTGCGTCCCGGCGGGCATCTCCTGCTCGAAGCCCCCGACCCGCAGTGCGCGTTCGCCGCGCTGCTCGGCGAACGGTGGCTGCCGCGGGCCCACCGGTTCCGGCTGATGTCCCTGGACGACCTGTGCGCGGAACTGGAGTCCCAGGGCTGCGCGATCGTCCGGACGGAGCGCCGGGCCGCGCACCTCCCGCACGACCTGTCGGCGGCGCTGGCCCTGTCCCTGCCCGGGTTTCTGCCCCCCTGGGTGACCAGACCCCTGGTGGCCACGGCGAGGGCGCTGGACCACGCCCTGGCCCCCCTGCTCGGACTCACCCGCTTCGCCAACGCCTACCGGCTCATCGCCCGCCGCGAGGCGTCAGCCCCGTAGCACCAGCGCCTGACCCGCGACCACCAGCAGCACCTGCTCGCACTCGTGCGCGAACGCCGCGTTCAGCCGCCCGAGTTCGTCCCGGTAACGCCGCCCGGACGCGGTGGCCGGCACGATCCCCGAGCCCACCTCGTTCGACACCGCGACCACGGTCCGCCCGGTGGCGCGGACCGCCTCCGTCAACTCCCGTACCCGCGCCCGCAACGCCCGTTCGCCGCCGTCGGCCCACTGGGCGTCGTCCCACGCCCCGACGGCGTCCATCGCGTCCGTCAGCCACAGCGACAGACAGTCGACGAGCAACGGCGGCCCGTCCTCCTTCAGCAGCGGCACCAGGTCGCACGTCTCCGCCGTACGCCACGACCCCGGCCGCCGTTCCCGGTGCGCGGCGACCCGGGCCGCCCACTCGCCGTCCTCCTTGCGGGAACCGCCGGTGGCGACATACAGCACGTCCGGAAACGCCTCCAGCCGCCGCTCGGCCTCCACCGACTTGCCCGACCGGGCACCGCCCAGCACCAGCGTCCGCCGCGGTACATCCGGTACGTCCTCGTACACGCCCACCGCCAGAGTCGTCCCGTCCGGCACCGCCCGCGCTCCCGCCGCGGCCAGTCGGCGCCGCATCTCGGGCCCCGGCGGCGCGTCGTGGTCGAGGTGCACGGCGACCACGTCCGTCGTGGGTCCGACCGCCCCCACCGCCCGCAGCCGCGCCAGGGCGTCCGGCCGCCCCACGACATCCGCGAGCACCATGTCGTACGTCTCCGTGGTGCCCTCCGCGAGGCCGGCGGGCGCGCCCCCGGGCGGCAGGTACAGCAGCCGCTGCCCGTCCGGCCCGGCCACCGCGTACCCGGTGCCCGGCGCGTCCATCGCGACCGCCCGCACCCGATGCCCCGTCAGCAGCGCCAACTCCCGCCCGTCCGGCACCCGCCCGGGCTGCGGGAGGCCCGCCGGCACCTCGACCGGCGGCCCGTCGTGCGGATGCGACAGCAGCACCTGCCGTACCCGGCCCAGCGAATGCCCCGCCCGGGCCGCCGCGAACGCCGCACCGGGCGTCAGGTCGAGCAGCAGCGTCCCGTCCACGAGCACCGCGGTGGCCGCCCGGGCGGCCGCACCGAGGGCGGTGGCGCAGACAGCGCAGGGGCAGTCGGGGCGGGGGAGCCCCGCGGGGGCGCCGGTACCGAGCAGAGTTGCTTCCACGGCCCCGATTCTCGCCGGTCGCCGCCGCTCGTGCGCGCCCGAGTCCCCCCTCGCGGCCTTCAAGTGAGGGGAAGATTCAAAGTTGACCGAGCGGAGCGAATAGGCTGCGGAGCGGAGCCGGACCAAGATCCGGCTTCTGCTCTGCTCGTGCTCAGACGTGGGAGGCGTACATGGCGGCATGGACGTGGCGATTCGAGAAGGCCGACGGGGCGGAGGTCCAGCCCGCGGTGCAGCCGGAGGAATTCACCACGCAGGGGGACGCCGAGTCGTGGCTCGGGGAGTACTGGAAGGACCTGCTGGCCGGCGGCGCGGAACAGGTACGGCTGTTCGAGGAAGCCGCGGAGATCTACGGGCCGATGAGCCTGCGCGCGGCGGAAGAGGCGTAGGGCCTGTTGTTTGGATCAGGTCGCAGGAAACCGACGGTGCTGGTCGATGCCGGCGAGCGGGGTCTGGCGCGTGCAGCTGCAAGGCGGAGGAGGGCGTCGATGCGGAGCATCGGCAACCGACGACAACGCGGCAGATGTGCGTGCCAGACCCCGCGTCTGCGGCGTGATCCAAACGACAGGCCCTAGGTCCTGCCTGGAGGGGCGGGGGCGGCCGGGCGCCGGTCGCCCCTTCTCGGAGTTCGCCGGGGTCAGGTCCCCGGCGGACCGGGTCGGCTCAGCCGCGCACTCCGCACAGGTGCAGCAGGGCGGCGACCCCGCGGTACGGGTCCGAGCGCCCCGCCCGTTCCTCGACCGCGAGCAGGGCCGGCAGGTCGGCCGGGATCTCGGTGCCGTCCTCGGCCGTGTCCGTGAAGACCCGGACGCCGTACCAGGCCTGCAAGGGCGCCCCGATGCCGGCGAGCGTCGCGGTCAGCGTCTCCAGCCGGTCGGCCCGGACGTCGAGGCCCAGCCGGTTGACGTAGGCGGTGGTGTCGAACCCGGTGAGCGCCGCGGCCCAGTCCCCGGACAGTCCCGGCCGCATCGCCAGCGCGTTCCCGTTGCGCACCAGGAGCGACAGCAGCCCGCCCTGGGCGAGCATCCGGGCCAGCCCCGCCAGCAGCGGATCCGGCTCCTCGACGTACATCAGCACGCCGTGGCACAGCACCACGTCGAAACTGCCCGGCAGGAAGTGCACCCCGGTGTCCCGGCCGTCGCTCTGGACGAGCCGCACCCGCTCCCGGATCCCCTCCGGCTCGGCGGCGAGGGCCTCCCGGGCGACAGAGAGCATCTTGTGGTCCTGCTCGACCCCGGTGACCTTGTGCCCGGCCCGGGCCAGCCGCAGCGCCTGCGTGCCCTGACCCATCCCCACGTCGAGCACCCGCAGCCGCTGCCCCACCGGGAACCGCCCGGCTATCTGCTCGTCGAGCTGCCGGGCCACCAGCTCCTGTCGTACGACATCCCGCAGCCCACCCAGCGTGTTCAGCCAGGCATCCGCCGCGCCCCCGGTGAACGGCGTCGTGCTCAGGGCCGCTCTCCACGCTTGACCTGCGGCTTGGGCAGCCGGAGCCGGCGCATCTGGAGGGAGCGCATCAGCGCGTAGGCGACCGCGCCCCGGCGGCTCTGGTCGGCGAAGCGCTCGGCCAGCCGCTTCTTCAAGCGGAAGCCCGTGAGGATCGAGTCGAGCACGATCAGCACGATCACGACCAGCCACAGCAGCAGCGCGATGCTCTGCAGCGAACCCACCCGCACCATGCTCAGCACGAGGATGACCACGGCCATCGGCAGGAAGAACTCCGCCACGTTGAACCGCGAGTCGATGTAGTCGCGGGCGAACTTGCGCACGGGGCCCTTGTCACGCGCGGGCAGGTACCGCTCGTCGCCGGTGGCCAGCGCCTGGCGCTGCCTGTCCATCTGCGCCCGGCGCTCGTCGCGCTGGCGCTTGCTGGCCTCCTTGCGCGACGTCGGCGTGTTGGCCACGCTGCGGCGCACCGACTGGGCCTCACTCCGCTTGGGTGTGGGCCGGCCCTTCGGGGCCTGCGGGTGACGGGTCTGCTTGGAGTCGGTCAGCGACGCCTTGGCGGCGGCGGGGGCCTTCTCATCCTTCGCACGGCTACGGAACACAAAACCCAAGGGTACGTGGTGCGGGAGTGTGGGCCTCAGCCCGGTGGGGAACGATCCGGCAACACCAGTCGTCTGTACAGGGGACAGATGGGGACGTCGGGGACCCGGTGCTCACCCGGTGACCCGATGGTCACCCTGAAGGTCACCTACTCCCTACGCGGGAGCGGGGCCTGGCGCAGTCGTCCTTGGGGATGAGCGCATCAGTCCCTGAACAGTGCGGTAATGGATGCAGGGCCCGTACTGTGGGTTCTGTCGCAGCAGCTGAGCTGGAGTCCGTCAGAAGGGGGCGCGCGAAGCCCATGAGCGGTGTCATGAAGCGTATGGGGATGATCTTCCGCGCGAAGGCGAACAAGGCCCTTGACCGGGCCGAGGACCCGCGCGAAACCCTCGATTACTCGTACCAGAAGCAGCTGGAGCTGCTGCAGAAGGTGCGCCGTGGAGTCGCCGACGTGGCGACCAGCCGCAAGCGACTGGAACTCCAGCTGAACCAGCTGCAGTCGCAGTCGTCCAAGCTGGAGGACCAGGGCCGCAAGGCGCTGGCGCTGGGCCGCGAGGACCTGGCCCGTGAGGCGCTCTCCCGTCGCGCCGCGCTCCAGCAGCAGGTGACCGACCTGGAGACGCAGCACTCCACGCTGCAGGGCGAGGAGGAGAAACTCACCCTGGCGGCCCAACGGCTCCAGGCAAAGGTCGACGCCTTCCGCACCAGGAAGGAGACGATCAAGGCCACGTACACCGCGGCCCAGGCACAGACCCGGATCGGCGAGGCGTTCTCCGGCATCTCCGAGGAGATGGGCGACGTCGGCCTGGCCATTCAGCGTGCCGAGGACAAGACCGCGCAGCTCCAGGCCCGGGCGGGAGCGATCGACGAACTCCTCGCCTCCGGCGCCCTCGACGACCAGTCCGGCATGCACAAGGACGACCTCCAGGCCGAGCTGGACCGGCTCTCGGGTGGTACGGATGTAGAGCTGGAGCTGCAGCGCATGAAGGCGGAGCTGTCCGGCGGCACCTCGGAGCAGCAGGCCATCGAGGGTGGCACGAGCCAGCAGCAGTCCCAGCAGCAGCCGCAGGACACCCCACGCTTCGACAAGCAGTGACAGCACGAACAAGCACGGACAGTAGTGACGGACAGTAGGGCCCACGCCTGAGGAGGGCGACATGATCGTACGGATCATGGGGGAGGGGCAGGTGAGGCTGGCCGACAGCCACCTCACCGAACTGAACAAGCTGGACGACGAGCTCCTGGCCGAAATGGAGAACGGCGACGGCCCCGGCTTCCGCCGCACCCTGGAAGCCCTGCTGTCCAAGGTCCGCGAACTGGGCGAGCCGCTCCCCGACGACTCCCTGGAACCGTCGGAACTCATCCTCCCGGCGCAGGACGCGACCCTGGAGGACGTACGGGAACTGCTGAGCGACGACGGACTGATCCCGGGCTGAGCCCCCCGCACAATCGGGCCGAGTCTCCACCGCACGCCCCGCGCGGACACCTGAAGCGGGCGGGGAAACGTACAGGTGGCCCCCGTTCCGCCCCCGCGAGGGCACCCGTACCGTTGGCAGGCGTGAGCACCCTCGACCGCGCCCGGCGTCACCTCAGGGCGCACCCCATGGCGCTGGACGCGGCCATCGCGGCCGGCGTCCTCGTCTGCATGGTGGCCGGCTCGTTCGTGGACCCGCACTCGGAGCGCGGCGTCAGCTGGGGTTTCCGCACCCCCGACCCCCTGAGTCTGGTTCTCATCGCCTTCGCCTCCGTGGCCCTGGTGTTCCGCCGCCGGGCCCCCATGACGGTCCTCGCCCTCACCGGAACCTTCTCCCTCGTCGAGGCCGTCACCAGCGACCCCCGTGCCCCCGTCGCCATGTCCGCGGTGATCGCCCTCTACACCGTCGCCGCCACCACCGACCGCCCCACCACCTGGCGCGCCGGCCTGCTCACCATGACCGTCCTCACCGGCGCCTCCATGCTCGCCGGCCCGCTGCCCTGGTACGCCCAGGAGAACCTCGCGATCTTCGCCTGGACCGGCATCGGCGCCACCGCCGGCGACGCGGTCCGCAGCCGCCGCGCCTTCATCCACGCCATCAGGGAGCGCGCCGAACGGGCCGAGCGCACCCGCGAGGAGGAGGCCCGCCGCCGGGTCGCCGAGGAACGCCTGCGCATCGCCCGTGACCTGCACGACGTCGTCGCCCACCACATCGCCCTGGTCAACGTCCAGGCCGGGGTCGCCGCCCACGTCATGGACAAGCGGCCCGACCAGGCCAAGGAGGCGCTGTCCCACGTACGGGAGGCCAGCCGCTCCGCCCTCAACGAACTGCGCGCCACCGTCGGCCTGTTGCGCCAGTCCGGGGATCCGGAGGCGCCCACCGAACCCGCCCCCGGCCTGGACCGGCTCGACGAACTCGTCGGCACCTTCCGCAGCGCCGGACTCCGGGTCGAGGTCGCCCGCGCCGACCACGGCACCACCTTGCCCGCCGCCGTCGGACTGGCCGCCTACCGGATCGTGCAGGAGGCCCTCACCAACGTCCAGAAGCACGCAGGGACGGAGGCGAAGGCCGAGGTCAGCGTCGTCCGGGTGGGACCGGACATCGAGATCACCGTCCTCGACGACGGGAGGGGCGAGGACGGCGACCCGCAGACCGGTGGCGGCCACGGACTGCTCGGCATGCGGGAGCGGGTGACCGCCCTGCGCGGCACCCTCACCACCGGTCCCCGCTACGGCGGCGGTTTCCGCGTCCATGCGATCCTGCCGGTCAAGACCAGCACCGCCGTCACCCAGAGCCCGGGGGATCCCGTATGACCATCCGTGTCCTGCTCGCCGACGACCAGGCCCTGCTGCGCAGCGCCTTCCGGGTCCTCGTCGACTCCGAGCCCGACATGGAGGTGGTGGGCGAGGCGTCCGACGGAGCGGAGGCCGTCCGACTGACCCGGGAGCAGCGCGCCGACGTCGTCCTGATGGACATCCGGATGCCCGGCACGGACGGCCTCGCGGCCACCCGCATGATCAGCGCCGACGCCTCCCTCGCCCATGTCCGGGTGGTCATCCTGACCACCTTCGAGGTCGACGACTACGTCGTGCAGTCGCTGCGCGCGGGTGCCTCCGGCTTCCTCGGCAAGGGTTCCGAACCCGACGAACTCCTCAGCGCCATCCGGGTCGCCGCGGGCGGCGAGGCCCTCCTGTCCCCGGCGGCCACCAAGGGGCTGATCGCCCGCTTCCTCGCCCAGGGCGACACATCGGACGAGGACCGCGACCCCGCCCGCGCACAGCGCCTCGCCGCGCTCACCGTGCGGGAGCGCGAGGTGCTGGTCCTGGTCGCCGGCGGGCACTCCAACGACGAGATCGCGGAGCGGCTGGAGGTCAGCCCGCTCACCGTGAAGACGCACGTCAACCGGGCCATGGCCAAGCTGGGCGCCCGGGACCGGGCCCAACTGGTGGTGATCGCGTACGAGTCGGGCCTGGTACGTCCAAGGGTGGAGTGAGTCAGACCTCGCCGTACTGCGCGCGGAGTATGCGCCGTATAAGGAACGGGACCTGGGGCCTACGGATCGGCACCGGCACATGGCACAGGGTGTAGGGGCGGGCGCTCACATGTGCGGCCGCGCCTGAACTTCTGCCGCTCCAGAAGAGAGACCCCCACCCATGTCCTGGCTGTCGAGATTCAGCCTCGCGCAACGGGCCCTGATAGGCCTGATGTCCATCATCGCGCTCGCCTTCGGGGCGATCGCGATCCCGCAGCTGAAGCAGCAGCTGCTGCCCACCATCGAACTGCCGGTCGTGTCCGTGCTGGCGCCCTACCAGGGCGCGGCTCCGGACGTCGTGGAGAAGCAGGTCGTCGAGCCCCTCGAGGACAACCTGGAGGCCGTCGACGGCATCTCGTCCGTCACCTCCACGGCGAGCGAGGGCAACGCCCTGATCATGGCGTCCTTCGACTACGGCACCGGCACCGCGCAGTTGGTCGCCGACGTCCAGCAGGCCGTCAACCGGGCCCGCGTCCAGCTCCCCGACGACGTGGACCCGCAGGTCGTCGCCGGGTCGACGGACGACATCCCGACCGTGGTCCTCGCCGTCACCTCCGACCAGGACCAGCAGGCCCTGTCCGACCGGCTCGACCGGACCGTCGTACCGGATCTGAAGGACATCGACGGCGTCGGCCAGGTCACCGTCGACGGCGTGCGGGACCTCCAGGTCACCGTCACCCCCGACGACGCGAAGCTGGCGAAGGCGGGGCTGACCTCCCAGGACCTCTCGCAGGCGCTCCAGGCGGGCGGCGCGACCGTCCCGGCCGGCTCCTTCGACGAGGACGGTGGCAACCGCACCGTCCAGGTGGGCGGCGGCTTCACCTCGCTGAAGCAGATCCAGGACCTGATGGTCACGGGCCAGGGCGGCAAGAAGCCCGTACGTCTCGCCGACGTGGCCACGGTCGAGCAGCGGCAGGCCGTCGCCGACTCCATCACCCGGACGAACGGCAGGCCCAGCCTCGCGGTCACCGTCACCATGGACCATGACGGCAGCGCGGTCGCCATCTCCGACGCGGTCCAGGACAAGCTGTCCGACATGCGCAAGGACCTCGGTTCCGGCGCCACCGTCACGGTCGTCAGCGACCAGGGCCCGGCCGTCTCCAAGGCCATCGAGGGCCTGACCACCGAGGGCGCCCTCGGTCTGCTCTTCGCGGTCCTCGTCATCCTGGTCTTCCTGGCGTCGATCCGCTCGACGCTGGTCACGGCGGTGAGCATCCCGCTCTCCGTGGTCCTGGCCCTGATCGTGCTGTGGACCCGTGACCTGTCCCTGAACATGCTCACGCTGGGCGCGCTGACCATCGCCATCGGCCGGGTCGTCGACGACTCGATCGTGGTCCTGGAGAACATCAAGCGTCATCTCGGCTACGGCGAGGAACGCCAGGACGCCATCCTGAAGGCGGTCCGTGAGGTGGCCGGCGCGGTGACGTCCTCGACGCTCACCACCGTCGCGGTCTTCCTCCCGATCGGCCTGGTCGGCGGCATGGTGGGCGAGCTGTTCGGCTCGTTCAGCCTGACCGTCACGGCGGCCCTGCTGGCCTCCCTGCTGGTGTCGCTGACCGTCGTCCCGGTCCTGTCGTACTGGTTCCTGCGGGTCCCCAAGGGCACCCCCGAGGACGCTGAGGAGGCCCGCCGCCAGGCCGAGGAGAAGGAGGCGAGGAGCAGGCTCCAGCGCCTCTACGTCCCGGTCCTGCGGTTCGCCACCCGGCGCCGTCTGACCAGCCTGGCGCTCGCCGCCGTCATCCTCGTCGGCACCTTCGGCATGGCACCGCTGCTGAAGACGAACTTCTTCGACCAGGGTGAGCAGGAAGTCCTCACCGTCAAGCAGGAGTTGAAGCCCGGCGCCAGCCTGGCCACGACCGACGCCCAGGCGAAGAAGGTCGAGAAGCTGCTCTCCGCCACCAAGGGCGTGAAGGACTACCAGGTCACCATCGGCTCCTCCGGTTTCCTGGCGGCCTTCGGCGGCGGCACGGACACCAACCAGGCGTCGTACCAGGTGATGCTGAACGACTCGGCGTCGTTCGACGACGTGCAGAACGCCATCGAGGACGGCCTGCACAAGCTGTCCGGCATCGGCACCACCACGGTCGCCGCCGGTGACGGCTTCAGCAGCCAGGACCTGAGCGTGGTCGTCAAGGCCGCCGACGCGGACGTCCTGCGCGAGGCCTCGGAGAAGGTCCGCAAGACCGTGGCGGGCCTGGACGACGTCACGGACGTCACCAGCGACCTCTCGCAGAGCGTCCCGCGCATCTCGGTCAAGGCCAACTCCAAGGCGGCGGCGGCCGGTTTCAACGACCAGACCCTCGGCGCGGCCGTCGGCCAGGCCGTCCGCGGCACCACCGCCGCCAAGGCGATCCTGGACGACACGGAGCGGGACGTCGTCATCACGTCGGCCAAGCCGGCCCGGACGCTGGACCAGCTGCGCGACCTGCGGCTGGGTCCGGTGAAGCTGGGTGACATCGCGGACGTGAAGCTGGTCGACGGCCCGGTCGCGATGACCCGCATCGACGGTCAGCGCGCCGCGACCATCACGGCGAAGCCGACCGGCGACAACACGGGCGCGGTGAGCGCGGACCTGACGTCCAAGCTGGACTCGCTCAAGCTCCCGGCGGGTGCCACGGCGGCGATCGGCGGGGTCTCCCAGGACCAGGACGACGCGTTCAAGAACCTGGGCCTGGCGATGCTCGCGGCGATCGCGATCGTCTTCATGCTCCTGGTCGCGACCTTCCGCTCGCTGGCCCAGCCGCTGATCCTGCTGGTCTCGATCCCGTTCGCGGCGACCGGCGCGATCGGTCTGCTGGTGGCGACGGGCACCCCGATGGGCGTCCCCGCGATGATCGGCATGCTGATGCTCATCGGCATCGTGGTCACCAACGCGATCGTGCTGATCGACCTGATCAACCAGTACCGACAGCAGGGATACGGCGTCGTCGAGGCGGTCGTCGAAGGGGGCCGCCACCGGCTGCGCCCGATCCTGATGACGGCCCTGGCCACGATCTTCGCGCTGCTCCCGATGGCCCTCGGCGTCACCGGCCAGGGCGGCTTCATCGCCCAGCCGCTCGCGGTGGTCGTGATCGGCGGCCTGGTCACGTCGACCCTGCTCACCCTGCTGCTGGTCCCGACGCTGTACGCGATGCTGGAGCTCCGCAAGGAGCGCCGGGCGAAGAAGCGGGCGGCGAAGCGGGCGAAGAAGGCGGGAGCGCCGGACCAGCCGGCCTCGCAGCCCGCCGATTCCTCGGACGAGCCGGAGACCGCGTCCGTGTGACGCACCGGTCCCTGGCGGCCGGGCACCGAACCCGCACGGTTCGGTGCCCGGCCGTCGGCATGTCGCCGACGAAGGTGTGCGAGGGCTACGGCAGCGCCAGCATCCGCTCAAGCGCCAGCTTGGCGAACGCCTCGGTCTCCTGGTCGACCTCGATCCGGTTGACCAGGTTGCCCTCGGCGAGGGACTCCAGGGTCCACACCAGGTGGGGGAGGTCGATGCGGTTCATCGTCGAGCAGAAGCAGACCGTCTTGTCGAGGAACACGATCTCCTTGCCCTCGGGCGCGAAACGGTTCGCCAGCCGGCGTACGAGATTCAGCTCCGTGCCGATGGCCCACTTGGAGCCGGCCGGCGCCGCCTCCAGCGCCTTGATGATGTACTCGGTCGAGCCGACGTAGTCCGCAGCTGCCACGACCTCGTGCCGGCACTCGGGGTGCACGAGCACGTTCACCCCGGGGATCCGGGCGCGCACGTCCTCGACCGACTCCAGGCTGAAGCGCCCGTGCACCGAGCAGTGCCCCCGCCAGAGGATCATCTTCGCGTCGCGCAGCTGCTCGGCGGTCAGCCCGCCGTTCGGCTTGTGCGGGTTGTAGAGGACGCAGTCCTCCAGGGACAGGCCCATGTCCCGCACGGCGGTGTTGCGGCCGAGGTGCTGGTCGGGCAGGAACAGCACCTTCGACCCCTGCTGGAAGGCCCACTCCAGGGCCCGCTGGGCGTTCGAGGACGTGCAGATCGTGCCGCCGTGCCTGCCGGTGAACGCCTTGATGTCCGCGGAGGAGTTCATGTACGAGACGGGGACGACCTGCTCGGCCACGCCGGCCTCGGTCAGCACGTCCCAGCACTCGGCGACCTGCTCGGCGGTGGCCATGTCGGCCATCGAGCACCCGGCGGCGAGATCCGGCAGTACGACCTTCTGGTCGTCACTCGTCAGGATGTCCGCGGACTCCGCCATGAAGTGCACACCGCAGAACACGATGTACTCGGCCTCCGGGCGCGCGGCGGCGTCCCGGGCCAGCTTGAAGGAGTCGCCGGTCACATCGGCGAACTGGATGACCTCGTCGCGCTGGTAGTGGTGGCCGAGGACGAACACCTTGTCGCCGAGCTTCGCCTTGGCGGCGCGAGCGCGCTCGACCAGGTCCGGGTCGGACGGCGAGGGCAGGTCGCCGGGACACTCGACACCCCGCTCGCTCTTCGGGTCGGCCTCACGGCCGAGGAGCAGCAGGGCAAGAGGAGTCGGCTGTACGTCGAGCTCCGGGGTCTGGACGGTGGTCACGACACGAACCCTCTACTTTTCTCTACTTTTCGTCGAATTGACGTTATCTATCATAAACGCTTCACGTCACTTTGACGATCGTCATAACGTCGATGTGACGTGAATCCCGATGCCGGGCCGGCGGTCGCTGTTCGCTTCGGCGTGGGTGTGCGAGCATGAATGACAGGAAAAGGAAAGAAGTGGAAACACGAGCCCTCGGCCCGGAATGAATCCGCGGCCCCGTCGGTTGCAACCGTCGGCAAGGCAGTCTCCGTACAACCCGGGAGAGATGTAGATGTCCGTATCGGACGAGACCAGCACCGTCACCGACGGCATCATCCTGTCCGACGCCGCCGCGGCGAAGGTCAAGGCCCTGCTCGACCAGGAAGGCCGCGACGATCTGGCGCTGCGCGTCGCCGTTCAGCCCGGCGGCTGCTCCGGCCTGCGGTACCAGCTCTTCTTCGACGAGCGTTCCCTCGACGGCGACGTGGTCAAGGACTTCGACGGCGTCAAGGTCGTCACCGACCGCATGAGCGCCCCGTACCTGGGCGGCGCGTCCATCGACTTCGTCGACACCATCGAGAAGCAGGGCTTCACGATCGACAACCCGAACGCGACCGGCTCCTGCGCCTGCGGCGACTCCTTCAGCTGACCTCGACAGGCAGCCTGAACAGCGTGAAGGCGGCGGCCCCCTCCGACGGGGCCGCCGCCTTCACGCGTGTCCGGGACGGGGTCGTCGCGTCGTGTCCCGTCCCGGACGTCCTCGGCGTCAGCGCCCCTGGGGCGCCTCCGGCAGTCGTGCCCCCGCCTTCTGCAGCGGAATCCCCTTGCCGTCGGAGCCCTTGACCGCCCGGTCGCCCAGCGGCTCGTCCAGCCGCACGGTCTTCTGGAACTCCTTGGCGATCATGATGCAGACCTTGTCCTTCCACCGGGTCTCGGTCACCTTCACCGTCACCTGGTCGTCGCCCTCCTTCGCGCTCACCTTGTAGTCGGCGCACACACCGCCCGTGAAGCTCACGGTCAGCTCCCGCCCCTCGGCCGTGTAGCCGTCCACCTTGACGTTGCGCGGTTCAGGCGCGGCGGTCGTCTGGTCGCCGGGTCCGGACGGCCCGCTCGGCTGCGCCGACGGTGTGGGCGAGACCACGTAGGTCGGGTCGACCGCCGGGTAGGTCACCGTGAAGTCGTCACGCGCGCCGGCCGCCCGCACGTCGAAGAGCCAGGACGGCACCAGTGTCTGCCGCCCGGCCACGGTGTGCGGGGCCAGACCGAACACGGCCTTGTCGACGGTGAGGATCTCCTTCGCCGGGGTGGCGGTGGACGAGTTGCAGGGCGCTTCGAGCCGGTCCTTCAGCGGCACCGGACGGGCGCAGCCGCCGATGCCCATGCGGTGGCCGGTCCCGGGTGCCGCGTTCAGCAGCGCCAGCGTCTCCTTCGCGCTCAGCACGGGGTACGTGTCGCCCTTCACCGGCGCCTTCAACTGGCCGTTGCCGCTCAGCACCTGGCCTCGCGCGTCGACGGTCACCCCTGTCGTCCAGCCGTACGTGGGCAGGTCGCCGATCACCGGTTCGGCGTTCACGATCCGCTGGGCGCCCAGGGTCCGGCCGGCGTCCAGCTTCGGGTCGTCCTGACCGGCCGCCTTCAGGACCGGCGCGGCCGCCTTCTTCGCCACCGCCTCGCTCACCGGGTCGCCGTTCGGGTCGGCGGGGGTCTTGGCGCACACGGTCGTGCTCTGGCAGTTGTCCGTGCCGGGGGAGTAGCGGTGGAAGGTCCAGGTGCCCGGTGCCTGCCGGTTCACCTGGAGGCTCGGTCCCATGCTGTCCTTCGCCCCGACCGTCCAGGCCTGCCCGGCGGCCACGGGCGCCCCGTCCACCCCGAGGGCCCGGGCCAGCTCGGCCACCTCGCCCTCGGTCACCTGGCCCTGCGCCCGGTACACGGGCGCCGAGCCGGGGCCGTCGGGGAGCGTGCCGTCGGCGCGGTAGGTGACGCCGTAGGGGTTGGGCTCGCCGGGTGCGATGCCGTTCGAACCGCCGCCCGCGGAGTAGCCATCCAGGGCGAGAGGCGGGGGAGTGCCGTCACCGGACGCCCCGGCCGTACGCCCGCCCGGGTCCGCGGTTCCGTGTGCCGCGGTCGTGGCGTAGTACGCCCCACCGCCCCCGACCAGCAGCACGGCGGCGGCGACGGACACCACGACGGCGGGCGACCGGTGCCGGCCCGATCGGCGACCGCCGCCGCTCTCCTCGACGTCATGATCCCGGGGGATCTCCCCGTCCGGAACCGAGCCGGACGATCCATCGGGAGCGGGGGAGGGAGCGACGGCGGAGGGAGCGACGGCGACCTCCTCGACGCCCACCTCGTCGGAACCGGCGTCACCGGAACCGGCGTCACCGGAACCGGCGTCACCGGAACGGGGGTCACCCGAACCGGCGTGTTCACGAGCGGCCTCGTCCGCGGTCGCGTCGTCCTTACCGGCCTCGTCGTTACCGGCCTCGTCCGCTGTCGCGTCGTCCTTACCGGCCTCGTCCGTGTCGGCCTTGCCCGCACCGGACACGCTCGTGCCTGCCTCGCCCGGACCGGCCTCCTCCGCACCACCCTCGACAGAGTCGGGGACATCCGTCCCGCTGCCCGCGTCACCGGAAGCCTCCACGTCACCGGCAGCCTCCGCGGCTCCAGGAGCCTCGACACCAGGAGCTTCGGCACCGGGAGTCTCCCCAGCACCGTCCGACTCCCCGGCACCAGAAGCCTCCGCCCCCGCCCCCTTCGTCTCCGTGGCGCCCCGCTCCTCGGTGGAGCCACCGGCGCCCCGCTCCTCCACGGAGCCGTCGGCGTCGTCGTTGTCGGGTCGCTCGGTGTTCACCGCATCGCTCCTTCGGCTGCGCTTCTGTCCCAGGACCCTGACCCGACCCTGTCAAAAAGGTCGGACACCGGGTCGTATCCCGCATCCCCTTTACGGGGGACAGCGATGGGACGCAGCGGGGGAGCGCGCGGTTCCCCTGAAAAGCGCCGTCTCAGTCGCCGTACTCCGACATCGCGTCCAGCAGCCGGGCCGACCTCGACGGGACGGTCACGCCGTGGATGAGTGACGGGGAGACCGGGCGGGAGGCGATCCGGCCGGGCGCCGACCAGTGCGGGACCATCCGGGCGCAGTCACCGCGCAGCGACGCCAGGCCGGCCTCCAGGTCGCCCTGCAGATCGCGTTCCAGATGGGCCGGAGCGGGAGCGTGAAGCTCAAGGTTCGTCATACGGCACGGTAGGCACGCTCAAGCATGCGAAGAAAGATCTACTATCGGGTAGTTTCCGCTGCTCCAGAGCTGCCGCCGACCCGGTAGCGTGAACTGTCGATCCGCCTTTACGACGCCCGCAACCACCCTCCCATGAGCGCTATCGCGCGCCCCTGCTTATTCCACAGGAGAGTCAACACCGTGCGCATCGCAGTCACCGGCTCCATCGCCACCGACCACCTCATGACCTTCCCCGGCCGCTTCGCCGACCAGTTCGTCGCGGACCAACTGCACACGGTCTCGCTCTCCTTCCTGGTGGACAACCTCGACGTCCGGCGGGGCGGCGTGGGCGCGAACATCGCCTTCGGCATGGGCCAGCTCGGCACCCGGCCGATCCTGGCCGGCGCCGCGGGATTCGACTTCGACGAGTACCGCGCCTGGCTGGACCGGCACGGCGTCGACACCGACTCGGTGCGCATCTCCGAGACGCTGCACACCGCCCGTTTCGTCTGCACCACCGACGCCGACCACAACCAGATCGGCTCCTTCTACACCGGTGCCATGAGCGAGGCCCGCCAGATCGAGCTGAAGACCGTCGCCGACCGCGTCGGCGGTCTCGACCTGGTCCTGATCGGCGCCGACGACCCGGAGGCGATGCTCCGCCACACCGAGGAGTGCCGCTCCCGCTCGATCCCCTTCGCCGCCGACTTCTCCCAGCAGATCGCCCGGATGAACGGCGACGAGATCCGGATACTGCTGGACGGCGCCACGTACCTCTTCTCCAACGAGTACGAGAAGGGCCTCATCGAGTCCAAGACCGGCTGGAGCGACGCCGAGATCCTCGCCAAGGTCGGCCACCGCGTCACCACCCTCGGCGCGCGGGGCGTGCGCATCGAGAGCGTCGGCGCGGACCCGATCGAGGTGGGCTGCGCGGAGGAGCAGCGCAAGGCCGACCCCACCGGTGTCGGCGACGCCTTCCGTGCCGGCTTCCTCTCCGGTCTCGCCTGGGGCGTCGGACTGGAGCGCGCCGCCCAGGTCGGCTGCATGCTCGCCACCCTCGTCATCGAGACGGTCGGCACCCAGGAGTACCAGCTGCAGCGCGCCCACTTCATGGACCGCTTCACCAAGGCGTACGGCGACGAGGCCGCGACGGAGGTCCGGGGGCATCTCGTCTGAGTTCCTGCGCGGGTGTGCGGGGGGCTGGTCGTGCGGCTCCCCGCGCTCCCGGTGAGTCAGGTCGTCCGGCGGATCAGATAGGCCGTTCCTCGATCCGCCGGCTCCTCACCCACGTACTCCTGGCCCCGCATCTCGCACCAGGCCGGGATGTCCAGCCGGGCCGCCTCGTCGTCCGAGAGGACCCGGACCGTGCCGCCCACCGGTACGTCCCCGATGACCTTCGCCAGCTCGATCACCGGGATCGGGCACCGCCTGCCGAGCGCGTCCACCACCAGGCTGTCCCCCCGGGGCACGGCCGCCGTCGCCACCGGCGCACCCAGCTTCTCCCGCACGCCGGCCACCGCCTGCGGGAGCACCTCCAGGAACCGCTCGACGTCCTGGGCCGTCGTCCCGGCCGGCAACGACACCCGCACGTTTCCCTCGCTCAGCACGCCCATCGCCTTCAGCACATGGCTGGGCGTCAGCGTGCTGCTCGTACAGGACGATCCGGACGAGACGGAGAAACCGGCGCGGTCCAGCTCGTGCAGCAGTGTCTCCCCGTCGACATAGAGACAGGAGAAGGTGACGATCCCGGGCAGCCGACGCTCCGGATCGCCGACCACCTCCACGTCGGGCACCAGCCGCGGCACCCGGGACCGGATCAGCTCCGTCAGCTCCCGCAGTCGCAGCGACTCCTCGGCCGCCTCGGCCCGCACCGCCCGCAGTGAGGCCGCCGCCGCCACGATCGCCGGAATGTTCTCGAACCCGGCCGCCCGCCCCGACTCCCGCTCGTCCACGGGCCCTTGAGGGGCGAACCGCACCCCCTTGCGCACGGCCAGCAGCCCGACTCCCGAGGGCCCGCCCCACTTGTGGGCGCTCGCCGCCAGCAGGGACCAGTCGCCCCGCACCGGGCCCCAGCCCAGCGACTGCGCCGCGTCCACCAGCAGCGGCACCCCGGCCGCCCGGCACGCCTCGGCGACGTCCGCCACCGGCTGCCGCGTCCCCACCTCGTGGTTGGCCGACTGCAGACAGGCCAGCGCGGTGTCCGGGCGCAGGGCGTCCGCGTACGACTCCACGCTCACCGCCCCGGTCCGCAGCACCGGCACCTCGGTCACCGATCCGCCGGCCGCCTCGAACACCTCAGCCGAATGAAGTACCGAGGAGTGTTCGACCGCGGACACGATCAGGTGGCGTCCGACGCGACGGCGGCCGGCCAGGGCGCCGGAGATCCCGGTGTGCACCGCACCGGATCCGGAGGAGGTGAACGTGAGTTCGTCCGTACGGCAGCCCACGGCTTCGGCGGCGGTCTCCCGCGCCGCGTCCAACAGCATCCGAGCCCGTCGTCCCTCCCTGTACAGACGTGCGGGATCCGCCCACCCCTCGTCCAGGCAGGCCAGCAGCGCCTGCCGGGCCACGGGATGGAGAGGGGCACTGGAAGCAGCGTCGAAGTAGGCCACACGGCAACGCTAAGCCGCCGGTCGGTGTGACGTCGCCGAGGGGCGCGGGGAACTGCGCGGCGAACCACAAAATAGCCGCACCCGCCCCACAAGCCGCATCGCCGAGGTATCAGACGCCCGTCCCGTCCCTTCCGGGAGACCCGCGGCGCGTATGGCACCCTCCCCGCGAACCCCCGAAGGGCGTCGGCTAGGGTTTGGTCCGCATAAACATCCAAACCCCTGCCCGACGCAGGGCGGCGACCGACCAGCGAGAAGGCCGCAGCCGACCGCGCGGGCGAGACTCTCGGGAAGGCGCTACGTGAGTCCCAACGGCTCCGACCGCTCGCCGCGGCGCCCGATGCGGCGGAAGCTGCTGCAGGCACTGACCGCGGGCCTGGTCCTGGCTACCGCAACCGGTTGCACATACGAGGACTTCCCCCGCCTTGGTATGCCCACCCCGACCACGGAAGAGGCTCCGCGGATCCTCTCCCTGTGGCAGGGATCCTGGGCTGCCGCGCTCGCCGTGGGCGTGCTGGTGTGGGGTCTGATCCTGTGGAGTGCGATCTTCCACCGGCGCAGCCGCACCAAGGTCGAGGTCCCTCCACAGACCCGGTACAACATGCCCATCGAGGCGCTGTACACGGTGGTTCCGCTCATCATCGTCTCGGTCCTCTTCTACTTCACGGCCCGTGACGAGTCGAAGCTCCTCAGTCTGAAGGAGAAGCCCGACGTCACGATCAACGTCGTCGGCTTCCAGTGGAACTGGGGCTTCAACTACATCGAGCCCGTCGCCGGTTCCACCGGTGACGCGAAGACCGACAAGAACCTGGACGCGATTCCGAAGAGGTTCAAGGACGCCTTCCCGGCGAACGCCGGCGGTGTCTACGACGTCGGTACGCCGGCCACCAGGAACCCGCAGACCGGCAACCCCGGCCCCACCCTGTGGCTCCCCAAGGGCAAGACGGTCCGCTTCGTCCTCACCTCGCGTGACGTCATCCACTCCTTCTGGGTGGTGCCGTTCCTGATGAAGCAGGACGTCATTCCGGGCCACACCAACGCCTTCCAGGTGACTCCCAACCGGGAGGGCACCTTCATGGGCAAGTGCGCCGAGCTCTGCGGCGTCGACCACTCCCGGATGCTGTTCAACGTGAAGGTCGTCTCCCCCGAGCGTTACGAGCAGCACCTCAAGGACCTCGCCAAGAAGGGGCAGACCGGTTACGTTCCCGCGGGCATCGAGCAGACGGCCCATGAGAAGAACCGGGAGACGAACAACCTGTGAGCATCCTCAACGAACCTCAGGGTGCCGCGGCAGCAGGGTCCCACTACGAGGACGAGCTGCCGGTCAGGCGCCAGAACCGCGGCAGCGTGGTCATCAAGTGGCTGACGACCACTGACCACAAGACGATCGGGACGCTGTACCTGGTCACGTCGTTCGCGTTCTTCTGCATCGGTGGCGTGATGGCGCTGTTCATGCGCGCCGAGCTGGCCCGTCCGGGCCTGCAGATCATGTCGAACGAGCAGTTCAACCAGGCGTTCACGATGCACGGCACGATCATGCTGCTGATGTTCGCGACGCCACTGTTCGCCGGTTTCACGAACTGGATCATGCCGCTGCAGATCGGCGCGCCCGACGTGGCGTTCCCGCGGCTGAACATGTTCGCCTACTGGCTGTACCTGTTCGGCTCGACGATCGCCGTCGGCGGCTTCCTCACCCCGCAGGGTGCGGCCGACTTCGGCTGGTTCGCCTACAGCCCGCTCTCGGACGCGGTCCGCTCGCCGGGCATCGGCGCCGACCTGTGGATCATGGGTCTGGCCTTCTCCGGCTTCGGCACCATCCTCGGCGCGGTCAACTTCATCACCACCATCATCTGCATGCGCGCCCCCGGCATGACGATGTTCCGCATGCCGATCTTCGTGTGGAACGTGCTGCTGACCGCGGTCCTGGTTCTGCTCGCCTTCCCCGTGCTGGCCGCCGCGCTGTTCGCGCTGGAGGCGGATCGGAAGTTCGGCGCTCACGTCTTCGACTCGGCCAACGGCGGCGCCCTGCTGTGGCAACACCTCTTCTGGTTCTTCGGCCATCCAGAGGTGTACATCATCGCGCTGCCGTTCTTCGGCATCATCTCCGAGGTCATCCCGGTCTTCTCCCGCAAGCCGATGTTCGGCTACATGGGCCTGATCGCGGCGACCATCGCCATCGCCGGCCTGTCCGTGACGGTGTGGGCCCACCACATGTACGTCACCGGCGGCGTGCTGTTGCCGTTCTTCTCCTTCATGACGTTCCTCATCGCCGTACCGACCGGCGTGAAGTTCTTCAACTGGATCGGAACGATGTGGAAGGGGTCACTGAGTTTCGAGACCCCGATGCTCTGGGCCACCGGCTTCCTGATCACCTTCACCTTCGGTGGTCTGACCGGTGTCATCCTGGCCTCGCCGCCGATGGACTTCCACGTGTCGGACTCGTACTTCGTGGTGGCGCACTTCCACTACGTCGTCTTCGGCACCGTGGTCTTCGCGATGTTCTCCGGCTTCCACTTCTGGTGGCCGAAGATGACCGGCAAGATGCTGGACGAGCGCCTCGGCAAGATCACGTTCTGGACGCTGTTCATCGGCTTCCACGGCACCTTCCTGGTCCAGCACTGGCTGGGCGCCGAGGGCATGCCGCGTCGGTACGCGGACTACCTCGCGGCCGACGGCTTCACGGCCCTGAACACGATCTCGACGATCAGCTCGTTCCTGCTCGGCCTGTCGATCCTGCCGTTCCTCTACAACGTGTGGAAGACGGCCAAGTACGGCAAGCCGGTCGGCGTCGACGACCCGTGGGGCTACGGCCGCTCGCTGGAGTGGGCGACCTCCTGCCCGCCGCCTCGGCACAACTTCCTCACGCTGCCGCGGATCCGCAGCGAATCCCCGGCGTTCGACCTGCACCACCCGGAGATCGCCGCGCTCGACCAGCTGGAGAACGCCGGCCACGGTGACAAGGCGCTGGCCGGCAACGGCGGCAAGGAGGCCGGCAAGTGAAGATCCAGGGCAGGATGTTCATCTGGCTGAGCGTCTTCATCCTCGTCATGGCGATCGTCTATGGCGTGTGGTCGAAGGAGCCGGCCGGCACGACGGCCCTCTTCCTGGCCTTCGGTCTGTCCGTCATGATCGGCTTCTACCTGGGCTTCACGGCCAAGCGGGTGGACGCCGGCGCGCAGGACAACAAGGAAGCCGACGTCGCGGACGACGCCGGTGAGGTCGGGTTCTTCAGCCCGCACAGCTGGCAGCCGCTCGCCCTCGCCGTCGGCGGCGCGATGGCCTTCCTCGGTGTGGCGATCGGCTGGTGGCTGCTGTACTTCTCGGCACCGCTGATCCTGATCGGCCTCTGGGGCTGGGTCTTCGAGTACTACCGCGGTGAGAACCGCACCCAGTAGCACAACGCGAGCTCCGTGGAGCCCGGACACTCCGTGAGGAGCGTCCGGGCTCCTGCTTTTGCCGCATGCTCCGTACCTCGTTCGAGTTACCCAGCGCGCCATGCTTGACAAAGCTTCCTAGCTTGAGGTCATGAGCCATCCAGAGCCCTTTCGCGGCGCGGGAGCACGGACGGTCGTCAGCTGCATAGTGTTGCTGGCCGCCCTCGGTTCCGGTGTCGCCGCCTGCAGCAGCGACAACGACTCGCTGTCCGCCGAGCCCTATGACGCGGCGGACCAGATCGCCTTCAACGGCCCCGGGGACGACAAGAAGGCCGACCCCGACAAGCCCCTGGAAGTCACCGCCGAGGACGACGGCCGGATCACGGACGTGACGGCCCTGGACGCCACCGGACGCTATGTGGCGGGCGAACTCTCCGCCGACGGCACCCGCTGGCACAGCACCTCTCCGCTGGCCGCCAACGCCCACTACAAGATCCGGGTGAGCACCGAGGACGAGGACGGGGCGCCCGGTCGCAAGACCTTCACCTTCACCACCGGCAAACCCACCACCCAGAAGCGCCTGAACGTGACGTTCGGGCCGAAGGCGGGCGAGTACGGCGTCGGCCAGCCCATCACCGCCAAGCTGAGCAAGCCGGTCAAGGACAAGGCACAGCGGGCCGTCGTCGAACGGGCCCTCAAGGTGGACTCCACCCCCGCGGTGCAGGGAGCCTGGTACTGGGTGGACGACAAGGAGCTCCACTACCGGCCCAAGGAGTACTGGCCCGCCCACGCCGTCCTCCAGGTCCGCAGCAACCTGGAAGGCATCAAGATCAGCGACCGGCTGTGGGGAGGCAAGGCCAAGTCGCTGAAGCTGACCACGGGCGACAGTGTCATCGCGGTGACGGACGCCGCCTCACACCAGATGACCGTCTACAAGAACAACGAGGTCATCAAGGAGATCCCGGTCACCACGGGCAAGCCCGGCTTCGACACCCGCAACGGTGTCAAGGTCGTACTGGGCAAGGAGTACTTCGTACGTATGCGCAGTGCCACCGTCGGCATCTCCGAGGGCTCCTCGGACTCCTACGACCTGCCCGTCTACTACGCGACCCGGGTCACCTGGAGCGGCGAGTACGTCCACGCCGCCCCCTGGTCGGTCGGCTCCCAGGGCTACGCCAACGTCAGCCACGGCTGCACCGGCATGAGCACCGCCAACGCCCAGTGGTTCTTCGAGACCGTCCGTGAGGGCGACGTGGTGAAGGTCATCAACTCGGACGGCAACACCATGGAGACCTTCGGCAACGGCTTCGGCGAGTGGAACCTCGACTGGGACAAGTGGCGCGGCGGCAGCGCCCTGACAGCCGGCGGCGACTCGCAGGGCCCGGACACGCAGGAAGCGGCAAGACTGAGGCCGCAGAGCGTCTAGCGCCACCTCGGCGGCAGCGAGCCCACGGCCAGGAGTCCAGGGGCAGCGAGCCCACGGACAGGGGGCGCCCTCAGTCGCCCGAACAGGCAGGCAGGGGCGCCCACGGCGCCCGAGCCCACAGGGGCGCCCTCAGGCGTTCAGAGCCTTCTTCTCCCGCAGCAGCCCGGCCAGCGCCGCCGCGAACTCCACCGGATCCACCGGCAGCGTCACAGCGGCCTCCGCACGGCTCCAGGTGGCCAGCCACGCGTCCTGGGGCCGGCCGATCAGCAGGAGCACCGGCGGGCAGTTGAAGACCTCGTCCTTGATCTGCCGGCAGACCCCCATGCCGCCCATCGGCACGGCCTCGCCGTCCAGGACGCAGACATCGATGCCGCCCCTGTCCAGCTCCTTGAGCACGGCCGCCGGCGTCGCGCACTCCACGAACTCCACCACGGGCACATCCGGTGCGGGCCTGCGCCCGGTGGCCAGCCGCACCTGCTCGCGGGTGTTGGAGTCGTCGCTGTAGACCAGCACCGTGGCGGTCGGCTGCATGCTTCCTCCGTGACTTCGGCGTCGTACGGACCCAGACGGGCTCAGCCCGATGCCGCGGATGCTACTCCTTCGAGCACTTCGTCAACACCTGGCGTCACACCGCTCCCATGGTCCATCCGGGCACCGCACGAGCTGCGAACACTCCGAACGGCACCCCCGGGAGTGAGGGCGGGATAAGCGACCGACATAATGTCGGGCGTGGCGACAGCAACGACAGTAGACACCGGGCACGCGCACCCGTCGGTCAACCGACCGAACCTCACCAGCGTCGGAACCATCATCTGGCTGAGTTCCGAGCTGATGTTCTTCGCGGCCCTCTTCGCGATGTACTTCACCCTGCGATCGGTGACGGGTCCTGATCACTGGAAGGAGATGGCGCACGCTCTCAACGTGCCCTTCTCGGCGACGAACACCACGATCCTGGTGCTCTCCTCACTCACCTGCCAGCTCGGCGTGTTCGCCGCCGAGCGCGGTGACGTGAAGAAGCTCCGTGGCTGGTTCATCGTCACCTTCATCATGGGTGCGATCTTCATCGGTGGTCAGATCTACGAGTACACCGAGCTGGTGAAGAAGGACGGGATCTCCCTGTCCTCCGACCCGTACGGCTCGGTGTTCTACCTGACCACCGGCTTCCACGGCCTGCACGTGACGGGTGGCCTCATCGCCTTCCTGTTCGTCCTCGGCCGCACCTACGCGGCGAAGAGGTTCACGCACGAGCAGGCGACCGCCGCGATCGTCGTGTCCTACTACTGGCACTTCGTCGATGTCGTCTGGATCGGCCTCTTCGCCACGATCTACCTGATCAAGTAGCACGGGACCGCTCCCGCAATTCCAGAAGCATCGACGCAGAAGATCCTGACACCGGGGTAATCCGTGAAAAAGCTCTCCGCACGACGACGCCATCCGCTGGCGGCGGTCGTCGTACTACTCCTCGCGCTGGCATGCACCGGGGGGCTGTACGTCCTGTTCGCACCCACGGACAAGGCTGCGGCCGACGAAACCGCCCAGTCGCTTGCCATCACCGAGGGCAAGAAGCTCTACGCCGTCGGCTGCGCCAGCTGCCACGGGACCGGCGGTCAGGGCAGCAGTGACGGTCCGAGCCTCGTGGGCGTGGGCGCCGCGGCCGTCGACTTCCAGGTGGGAACCGGTCGTATGCCGGCCCAGCAGCCAGGCGCGCAGATCCCTAAGAAGAAGAACATCTACACGCAGGCCGAGATCGACCAGCTCGCGGCGTACATCTCTTCCCTGGGTGCCGGCCCGTCCGTTCCGACCGACGCGCAGTACGGCCCGCAGGGCGCCGACATCGCCAAGGGCGGTGAGCTGTTCCGCACCAACTGCGCGCAGTGCCACAACTTCACCGGCAAGGGCGGCGCGCTCACGCACGGCAAGTTCGCACCGGACCTCGAGGGCGTCAACCCGAAGCACATCTACGAGGCCATGCAGACCGGCCCGCAGAACATGCCCTCCTTCCCGGACAGCACGCTGTCGACGCAGAATAAGAAGGACATCATCGCGTACCTCGACGCGGTCAACGGTGACGACACCGAAAGCCCCGGCGGTCTCGAGCTGGGCGGACTCGGTCCGGTCAGCGAAGGCCTGTTCGCCTGGATCTTCGGCCTCGGCGCGCTGATCGCGGTCGCCGTCTGGGTCGCCGCTCGGACCGCAAAGGCCAAGAAGTCATGAGTAGCCAAGACATTCCAGAAGAGAACCTGCCGGCGGAACAGCCCGCCGGCCACAGCGAGCACGGGCACGGCGCGGTAGGCGTCGCGGACGAGAAGAACCCGTTCGCCGACCCCGGCCTGCCGCCCCACGAGCACCGCGTCCAGGACATCGACGAGCGGGCCGCCAAGCGGTCCGAGCGTGTGGTCGCCTTCCTGTTCACGGTGTCGATGCTGGCCACCGTCGGCTTCATCGCCTCGTATGTGACCATCCCGCACGACAAGGCGATCTTCGTCTTCCCGATCGGGCACATCAACGCGCTGAACTTCGCGCTGGGCCTGACGCTGGGCACGGCGCTGTTCACGATCGGCGCGGGCGCGGTCCACTGGGCCCGCACCCTGATGTCCGACGTCGAGGTCGCCGACGAGCGTCACCCGATCTCGGCTTCCCCCGAGGTCCGCGCGAAGGTCCACGCGGACTTCCGGGAAGGTGCCAAGGAGTCCGCGCTCGGTCGCCGCAAGCTGATCCGCAACACGATGTTCGGCGCGCTGGCCCTGTTCCCGCTGTCCGGCGTCATGCTCCTGCGTGACCTCGGACCGCTCCCCGGGACCAAGCTCCGCCACACCCTGTGGTCCAAGGGCAAGCTGCTCGTCAACATGAACACCAACGAGCCGCTGCGGGCCTCCGACGTCGCGGTCGGTTCGCTGACCTTCGCCAAGCCCGAGGGCCTGGAGGAGCACGACGAGGAGTTCCAGACCGAGATCGCCAAGGCGGCCCTGATGATCGTCCGGATCCAGCCGGACAACATCAAGGACAAGCGCGAGCTCGAGTGGTCGCACGAGGGCATCGTCGCGTACTCGAAGATCTGCACCCACGTGGGTTGCCCGATCTCCCTGTACGAGCAGCAGACGCACCACGTGCTGTGCCCCTGCCACCAGTCCACCTTCGACCTCGCCGACGGCGCCAGGGTGATCTTCGGCCCCGCCGGTCACGCCCTGCCGCAGCTGCGCATCGGCGTGAACGACCAGGGCTACCTCGAGGCGCTCGGCGACTTCGAAGAGCCCGTCGGTCCTGCATTCTGGGAGCGCGGATGAGCACTACGAAGTCCACCGACGCGCGCGACCCGCGCGGGAAGGCACCGGCCGGCGAGAAGGTCGCCGACTGGGCCGACGGCCGACTGGGGATCTACTCCCTGGCCAAGTCCAACATGCGCAAGATCTTCCCCGACCACTGGTCGTTCATGTTGGGTGAGGTCTGCCTCTACAGCTTCATCATCATCATCCTCACGGGTGTGTACCTGACGCTGTTCTTCCACCCGTCGATGAACGAGGTGGAGTACCACGGCAGTTACGTCCCGCTGCAGGGACAGCTGATGTCCGAGGCGTTCAACTCGACCATGCACATCTCCTTCGATGTGCGCGGTGGTCTGCTGATCCGGCAGATCCACCACTGGGCGGCGCTGATCTTCCTCGCCGGCATGTTCGTGCACATGATGCGCGTGTTCTTCACGGGCGCGTTCCGCAAGCCGCGTGAGGTCAACTGGCTGTTCGGCTTCCTGCTGTTCGTCCTGGGCATGTTCACCGGCTTCACCGGCTACTCGCTCCCGGACGACCTGCTGTCCGGCACCGGTGTCCGCTTCATGGAGGGCGCGATCCTGTCCGTGCCGGTCGTCGGCACGTACCTGTCGTTCTTCCTCTTCGGCGGTGAGTTCCCGGGCGGCGACTTCGTGGCCCGCTTCTACTCGATCCACGTACTGCTGCTGCCGGGCATCATGCTCGGCCTGCTGGTGGCGCACCTGATCCTGGTCTTCTACCACAAGCACACGCAGTTCGCGGGCCCCGGAAAGACCAACAACAACGTCGTCGGCATGCCGCTGCTGCCGGTCTACATGGCCAAGGCCGGAGGCTTCTTCTTCCTGGTCTTCGGTGTCATCGCTGCCATCGCGGCGATCGCCTCGATCAACCCGATCTGGTCGATGGGCCCCTACCGTCCCGACCAGGTGTCCACGGGCGCCCAGCCGGACTGGTACATGGGCTTCTCCGAGGGCCTGATCCGTGTCATGCCGGGCTGGGAGATCAACTTCTGGGGTCACACGCTCGTCCTGGGTGTGTTCATTCCGCTGGTGATCTTCCCGCTGGTCCTGGTCGCGATCGCGGTCTACCCGTTCATCGAGTCCTGGGTCACCGGCGACGAGCGCGAGCACCACATCCTGGACCGGCCGCGCAACGCCCCGACGCGGACCGCGTTCGGTGTCGCGTGGATCACCTGGTACATGGTGCTGCTGATCGGTGGTGGAAACGACCTCTGGGCCACCCACTTCCACCTGTCGATCAACGCCATCACCTGGTTCGTGCGGGTCGCGTTCTTCGTCGCCCCGGTCCTGGCGTTCCTCGCCACGAAGCGGATCTGCCTCGGCCTCCAGCGCCGCGACAAGGACAAGGTGCTGCACGGCCGCGAGTCGGGCATCATCAAGCGCCTGCCGCACGGTGAGTTCATCGAGGTGCACGAGCCGCTCAGCCAGGAGCAGCTGCACACGCTCACGGCGCACGAGCAGTACAAGCCGGCCGAGATCGGCCCGACGGTCGACGAGAACGGCGTCGAGCGCAAGGTGAAGGGCTCCGAGAAGCTCCGCGCCAAGCTCAGCGAGGCGTACTACGGCGAGGAGGCCCAGATCCCCAAGCCGAGCGTCGAGGAGTACAAGGAGATCACCAGCGGCCACGGCCACCACTGATCGCGTCGCCACACCACGGCAAGGGCCCCCGTCCGGTCTTCGGACGGGGGCCCTTCGCCGTGCCCGGCGCTGGATAGGGTGGACCCGACGAGAAGAACGGTGTCCCCGGCGTACGGGACCGACCCAGGAGCGGCTTATGAGCGCTGTGACCCCCGCTGGAGGCGACACCGCGGCGGGCCGTTCCTGGCCCGAGGTGTTGAGCGCGCTGCTCGGCGGCCGGGATCTGAGCGCCGGTGACACGGCGTGGGCCATGGACCGGTTCATGAGCGGTGAGGCCACGGACGCGCAGATCGCGGGCTTCATGGTGGCGCTGCGGGCCAAGGGCGAGACGGTCGAGGAGATCACCGGTCTCGTCGAGGCGATGTACGCGCACGCGCAGCCGCTGGACATCCCCGGACCCGCCGTCGACATCGTGGGCACCGGCGGCGACCGGGCCAAGACGGTCAACATCTCGACGATGTCCGCCATCGTGATCGCGGGCACCGGGGCGAAGGTCGTCAAGCACGGCAACCGGGCGTCGTCCTCGGCGAGCGGATCCTCCGACGTGCTGGAGAAGCTCGGCATCAACCTGGACCTGTCGCCCGAGGGTGTGGCCCGGGTGGTCGAGGAGGCCGGGATCACCTTCTGCTTCGCGGCCAGGTTCCACCCCTCGATGCGGTTCGTCGGCGCGGTCCGGCGGGACCTGGGGATTCCGACGTCGTTCAACCTGCTCGGTCCGCTGACCAACCCCGCCAAGGTCACCGCCTCGGCGATCGGCTGCTTCGACACCCGGATGGCGGGGCTCATCGCCGGTGTACTGGCCGAGCGCGGCTCGTCCGCGCTGGTGTTCCGCGGCGACGACGGTCTCGACGAGCTGACCACCACGGCCACCTCCCGGGTGTGGATCGTGCGCGACGGCAAGGTCAGCGAGGAGTCCTTCGACCCGCGGCACGTCGGCCTCGATCTGGTGCCGGTGCAGGCGCTGAGAGGCGCCGACCCCGCCTACAACGCCGAGGTCGCCCGCCGTCTCCTGGACGGCGAGCGGGGTCCGGTACGGGACGCGGTCCTGCTGAACTCGGCGGCGGCACTGGTGGCGCTGGAACCGACCGGGGCGCCGCTGACGGAGCAGATCCGGGCCGGCATGGACAAGGCGGCCCAGTCCATCGACTCCGGCGCGGCCAAGCGGACGCTGGAGCGCTGGGCGGCGGCCAGCAACGCCTGAGGACGTGGCGATGTCCCGCGATCCGGACACGGGTTGCGGGACCACGATCACGTCGCGTACGTTTTTGGCCAGGTCATGAGTGACAGTCATGAGGCCCCGGCCGACTGTCCGGCAACCCTCCGTCCGTGGCGGGGTGCCCCGGGTGAAGACCAGGCCGTAGGCAGCGAGGTCTACGGCAAGCGCGGACCCCTCGCACTCTTCTGAGTGAGCGCACCAGGGGTCCTGGTCGTCGAGGAGCCTTCCGTGAGCCAGCGAATGCGATAGGGCCGCAGAGCCCCGCCTCCGCACCCCTTTTTCTCACCTTCACCCGCGCTTGAGCCGTATCCGCTCGCGTGGTGTTTCCAGCTGCCTCTCACGGGAGTTCGCCATGTCTGTCCCCACCGTTGCCTCCGCCCAGTCCGTTCGCAGTGACATTTCGGGTGCGCTGCCCGTTCTGGGGCGGGATGTCACCGTCCCGCTCGTCACCGGCGGCGAGGTCACCTACGCGGCGCTCGACTACGCCGCCAGCGCGCCCGCCCTGCAGCGCGTCTGGGACGACGTGGCCGCCTACGCGCCCTACTACGGCAGCGTGCACCGCGGCGCCGGCTACCTGTCCCAGCTCTCCACGGACCTCTTCGAGAACGCCCGCCGGACCGTCGCCGAGTTCCTGGACTGCCGAGCCGACGACCAGCTGATCTTCACCCGGTCCACCACCGACTCCCTCAACCTCCTCGCCGCCGCGCTTCCGGCCGACTGTCAGGTCTTCGTCTTCGAGACCGAGCACCACGCCTCGCTGCTGCCCTGGCAGGACGCCCGGGTCAGCTACCTCGACGCCCCGCGCACCCCCGAGCAGGCGGTGGCCACCCTGGAGCGGGCGCTGGCCGACCGGGACCCGTACGGCCCGGCCCTGGTCTGCGTGACCGGCGCCTCGAACGTCACCGGGGAGCTGTGGCCGGTACGGGAACTGGCGGCCGCCGCGCACGCCCACGGCGCCCGGATCGTCCTGGACGCCGCCCAGCTGGCCCCGCACCACCCCGTCTCGGTGCAGGACCTCGACGTCGACTGGATCGCCTTCTCCGGGCACAAGCTGTACGCCCCCTTCGGCTCCGGCGTGCTGGCCGGGCGGGCCGACTGGCTGATCGCGGCCGACCCGTACCTCGCGGGCGGCGGCGCCAGCCGCAAGGTCACCCGGCGCGAGGACGGGGGAGTGGACGTGGAGTGGCACGAGAGCGCCGCCCGGCACGAGGCCGGCTCGCCCAACGTCATCGGCGCCTACGCCATCGCCGCCGCCTGCAAGGCGCTGACGGAAGCCGGGTTCGACACCCTGGTTGCCCGTGAGCGGCACCTGATCGAGAAGGTCACCACCGGCCTCGCCGAGGTGCCCGAGGTCCGGGTCCTGTCCCTGTTCGGGGACGACGCCCCCCGGGTCGGCGTGATCTCCTTCGTCGTCGATGGCTGGAACAGCTCCCACTTCGCCGCCGCGCTCTCCGCCGAGTACGGCATCGGCGTCCGCGACGGCCTCTTCTGCGCCCACCCGCTGGTCCGCACCCTGCTCGGCAGCGATCCCCAGACCCAGGGCGAGTGCGGCGCCCCCGAGGCCGCGCCCGGCGAGAAGTCGTTGAACGCCATCCGGGTGAGCTTCGGCGCGGGCACCCCGGACGAGCACGTGGAGCGCTTCGTCACCGCGGTCCGGGAGCTCGTGCGGGAGGGTGCGAAGTGGCGCTACCGGACCGAGGACGGCCGCTGCGTCCCGGCCGTGTGAGAAGGGTTCCGCCGGTCAGGAGTCCAGCCCGATCGCGAACGCCGCCTCCAGGTCGTGCTGGGAGTACGTACGGAACGCCACGTGGGTGTCCGTGCCCTCCACCCCGGGGATCTTGCTGATCCGGCCGGGGATGACCTCCGCCAGGTCCTCGTGCCGCCGCACCCGCACCATGGCGATCAGGTCGTACGTCCCGGTGACCGAGAAGACCTCGCTCACGCTCTCCAGCGAGGCGATCGACTCGGCGATCTCGGGGATCCGGTCCACGCTGGTCTTGATGAGCACGATCGCGGTGATCACGGCTGGTTCTCTCCCTCGGGGGCCGGAGCTGGGGTGGATCTCACTGTAGTCCCACGTCGAAACCGCACCCACGCGTAACCGAACCCCAGCCCGAACCCCATCAGGTGCGCCAGGTACGCCACCCCCGGCCCCGAGGCCGCCCGGCCCGCCGCCAGCCACTGCAGGGCCGCCCAGAAGGGGAGGACGACCCAGGCGGGGAAGCGTAGCGGCAGGAAGAACAGAAAAGGCAGGAGACTGGTCACGCGGGCCCCGGGGAACAGATACAGGAACGCTCCGAGGGCCGCCGAGATCGCCCCGGACGCGCCGACCAGGGACTGCTCGGAGTCCGCGTTGGCGGCGGCGTAACCGAGCAGGGCGAGGTAGCCGCAGCCGACGTAGAAGAGGGTGAACTGGAGGCGCCCCATGCGTTCCTCGGTCATCACCCCGAAGACGTAGAGGAAGAGCATGTTGCCCAGCAGGTGCACCCAGCTGCCGTGGACGAACAGGGCGGTGGCGGGCGTCAGCGCGGCTCGTGGCGACCCCTCGAACAGCTCGGTCGGGACCACGCCCCAGCGGTGGAAGTAGGCCCGCTGAGCGGTGAGCAGCGTGTCACCGGAGCCGTACACCGGATTCAGGCCGGCGGCCGGACCGAGCAGGAAGAGCAGGCAGCACAGGGCGATCAGCCCGTATGTGACCGGTGCCGACGACCACCGGACCGATCTTCGGGCCTTGTCGACCGCTTCGCTCCAGTTGCTGACCATGGACACAGAGCATGACGTAAGGGGACGCAACGGACGAGGCCGCCTCGCCGCCGTGGACGCCCGAGCGGCGAGTACGCGCCAGGCCGTAGGGTAACGAGCCACACGTGCCGGGAGTCCGGCGCGTCGTCGACACTGGAAGCACCCGGAAGTACCGGCACCATAAGTACTGACATCAGAAGGAAGCGAACAGTCACGATGACGGTTCCCCTGCCGACCACCACGACACGGTGGCGCTGCACCCTCTGCGGCAACCTCACCCGCTTCGATGTGACCCGCTCGTCGAAGGTCGTCGAGTACGTCCACCTCGACCTCGCCGGAGAGCCGAACGTCGAGGAGCGTGACGTGGTGAGTGAGACCATCGAGTCGGTGCGCTGCCGCTGGTGCAACGCCGTGGACAAGGTGGAACTCGTGGACAGGCCGGGCACCGGCTCCTGAGGATGGGGGTCCCCCCGCTCGAGCGAAGTCGAGAGTGGGGGAGGGCCCCGAAAGGCATTGGGGTGACGATGGTGGAGAGCACGGGCGGGGGGCCGGCCGACGGCGCCGCTGAGGTGCTCGACCGTCCGCTGCCCGACGGTGTGCGCCGCAGGGTCGTGCAGATCGTCTCCGACGGGTTCGGCGGGCTGACCGTCGCGGAGCTGCCGGCCCAGCTGCGGCAGTACGCCCGGTTCGCGCCGAACCGGCGCGCCAAGTTCGCCGGCAACGCCATGGCCGCCGCCCTGGAGAGCGATCCGCTGTTCCGGCAGCGCATCGGGGAGAAGTTCAGAGAGGCGCAGCCGGAGCTGTCCGGCGCTCTCGACTCCGGCTCGCCGCCCCCGGCCGCGGACCCGCTCGATGTGGCGGCCGCGGCCTATGTTCTGCGGCCCACCGACTGGGTGAAGCTGGTGACCGCGGCCGGCGAGGAGGCCCAGCGGGCCGACGCCGAGCGGGTCGAGGAGGAGAACCGGGCCGAGCTTGAGCGGCTGCGCGAGGAACTCGACCGGGCCCGTGAGCAGACCCGGACCGAGACCGAGCGGCTGCGCACCGAGCTGGATTCGGCCAAGAAGGAAGCCGAGTCGCTGCACCGCAAACTGCGCGCGGCGCTGAGTGACGTCAAGCGGGGCGAGGCGGCGCTGCGCAAGGCGCACGGCGAGATGGAGACCCTGCGTTCCGAGGGGCAGTCCCAGCTGTCCGCCGCCGAGAGCGAGACGCGGCGGCTGAAGGCGCGCCTCGGGGAGGCGGAGGCGGGCCTGGAGGCCACCCGCCGGGCGGCCCGGGAGGGGCGCAGCGTCGAGGACATGCGGGTACGGCTGCTCCTTGACACGCTGCTCGACGCGACCCAGGGGCTGCGCCGGGAACTCGCGCTGCCGCCGGTGTCGGTGCGGCCGGCGGAGACCGTCGACGCGGTCGAACCGGGACGGATGACCCCGAAGGACATCGCCGCGCGGGCCCTGTCCGAGAACGACCCCGCGATCCTCGACCAGTTGCTCGCGCTGCCGCAGGCCCATCTGGTCGTCGACGGCTACAACGTCACCAAGACCGGCTATCCCCAGATGCCCCTGGAGAAGCAGCGGCTGCGGCTCCTCGGGCAGCTCTCGCAGCTGGCCGCGCAGACCGGCGCCGAGGTGACCTGTGTCTTCGACGGGGCCGAGCTGGCCGCGCCGGTGCTCCTGGCGCCGCCGCGCGGGGTGCGGGTGCTGTTCTCCAAGCCGGGTGTCACCGCCGACGAGTTGATCCGCCAGCTGGTGCGCGCGGAGCCTCCGGGGCGTCCGGTCATCGTCGCCTCGACCGACCGTGAGGTGGCCGACGGGGTGGCCCGGGCGGGGGCGCGGCCGGTCGCTTCTGCGGTGCTTCTCAAGCGGCTGTCCTGAAGGTCAACGTACGGCCGTGATGCCCGAATTGAGGGCATCGTCGCGCAACGTAGCGTCAACCGGGCGTCACTGCATGTGGGTTGTGAGCAAAGAATGCATGGTGTGACGAGATTTTTCTCTTGAGGATTTGAACTGATCACAAGAGGGTCACTAAGGTCTGCACTCGAACCTCCGAGCGGGTGATCACTCAAAAGAAGGAGTTCACCTCCGTGGCGTCCCATCGTCGACCCAAGCAACCGAGCCGTGCGCGCGTGACCGTGCTGACCACGGCAGCCGCTGCCGCCGTAGCTCTGAGCTCGCAGGCCGCCAATGCCGCGCCGAGCGAGAAGCCGAGCAAGGACGAGGTCAAGGCCAAGGTCGACAAGCTCTACGAAGAGGCTGAGGCAGCCACCGAGAAGTTCAACGGGGCCAAGGAGAAGCAGGAGAAGCTCCAGAAGGAGATCTCCACCATCCAGGACAACGTCGCCCGCGGCCAGGACGAGCTCAACGTACTGCGCGACTCCATGGGCCTGGCGGCCGCCGCCCAGTACCGCACCGGCGGCGTCGACCCCTCACTCCAGCTGTTCCTGTCGTCGAACCCGGACGACTACCTGGACAAGGCCTCCACCGCCGACCAGCTGAGCGCTCAGCAGGTCGAGGCGCTGAAGAAGATCCAGGAGAAGCAGCGCGAGCTCGCGCAGGAGCGCTCCGAGGCGTCCGAGAAGCTCAAGGACCTCGCCTCCACCCGCACCGAACTGGGCAACAAGAAGAAGGAAGTCCAGGCGAAGCTCTCCGAGGCGCGCACGCTCTACAACTCCCTGACCGCGGCGGAGAAGGCCAAGCTCGAGGCCGACCAGGAACGCGCCAGCCGCGACAGCGGGCGTGAGGTCCTCGGCTCCAGCACCGCCGCCTCCGGCCGGGCCGGGGCGGCCTACGCCTGGGCGCAGAGCCAGCTGGGCAAGCCGTACGTCTACGGCGCCACCGGCCCCGGCTCCTACGACTGCTCGGGCCTCACCTCGGGTGCGTACGCGGCGGCCGGCGTCGGCATCCCGCGCACCTCCGAGGCGCAGGCGAACATCGGGACGAGGATCTACTCGCAGAGCCAGCTCCAGGTCGGCGACCTGGTCTTCTTCTTCAACGACCTGCACCACGTGGGTCTCTACGCCGGCAACGGCCAGATCATCCACGCCCCGCGCACCGGCACGGTGGTCCGCTACGAGTCGATGGGCACCATCGGGGGCCCGTTCATGTTCGGCGTCCGGGTCTGACGGTCCGCCCCGGACCGCCGTCGCGAACTCCTGGAAGATCAACACACCTTGCCGCCCGAACGGGCGAATCACGATGAGGTGAACTGACCCCGCGCCCCGCCCATGACCTGCGTCTGAGGCGGGGCGCCGCTTTATTCGCCCGCCGAGGTCTTTGGTGAGGCCCCCCGCCCGGGGCTACTGTCTGCCGCGTTTCCTTGTCCGCCAGTCGGAAGGAGTTCGGCTTCCCGTGGGGTCCCATCGCCGCCTTGCACCGTCCGGGTTCGACCGGGGCGCCGGTGCAGCGCTCTGTGTCATGTCAGCCGCGGCCGCGGCCCTCGGCGTTTTCCCGGCCACCTCGGCCGTCGCCGCACCGCGCGACGACACCCGTGCCGAGGTGGACCGTCTCTACGAGGAGGCCGAGAAGGCCACCGAGGCCTTCAACAAGGCCGACGAGAACGCCGACGCGCTGCGTACCGAGGTCGGCGGTGCCCAGGACCGGATCGCCCGGCAGCAGGAGCGCATCAACTCCATGCGGGAGGCGCTCGGTTCGCTGGCCGGAGCCCAGTACCGCTCCGGCGGCCTCGACCCCTCCCTCGCGCTGCTGTTCTCCGACGACCCGGACGACTACCTCGACAAGGCCGCCGTCCTCGACCGGATCAGCGTCCACCAGGCCGGGGCGCTCAAGGACCTCCAGACGGCGATGCGTGAACTCGCCCAGGAACGCTCGGAGGCGATCCGCAAGCTCGGCGAGCTGGACAAGAGCCGCAAGGCCGTCGTCTCCCACAAGCGGACCGTCGAGAAGAAGCTCGCGAAGGCCCGGCGGCTGCTCGACTCCCTGCCGACCGAGGAGCGTGCCGCCTACGACACTGTCTCCCGCTCCGGCCGCGCCGGCCTGCCCGACCTCGGGAGCGCCGCGCCGGCCTCCTCCCGGGCCGAGGCCGCCATCGCCGCCGCCCGCTCCGCGCTCGGCAGACCGTACGTCTGGGGCGCCAACGGGCCCTCCGGCTTCGACTGTTCGGGCCTGATGCAGTGGTCGTACGCGCAGGCCGGTGTCGCCCTGCCGCGCACCTCGCAGGCCCAGCGTTTCGCCGGCCGTCAGGTCCCGCTGTCCCAGGCCCGGCCCGGTGACCTGGTCACCTACCGCAACGACGCCAGCCATGTCGCGATGTACATGGGCAACGGCCAGGTGATCCACGCGCCCTACCCCGGGGCCCCGGTGCGCTACGACCCGGTGAACATGATCCCGGGCGCGACCGTCACAAGGGTCTGACCGCGCGGCCACGCCCCCGTACGATCGGGGCGTGGCAGGTCGAGGGCGGGCGGGGTCGGGGCGTGGAGTCGTCGGGTGGTGCCTGGCGCTGCTGATGGTCCTGGTGGGCTGCGGCGGCCGGCCCGCCACCGACAGCGCGAAGGCCGAGGTGCAGCGGGTCCTCGACCGGCGGGCCACCGCGGTGCTCGACCGGGACCGGGCGGCGTTCGTGCGGACCGGCGCGCTGAGCTGGTTCGGGAACCTCGGCGCGGTCCCGCTCGCCGCCTGGTCCTACCGGGTCACCGCCCTGCACCGCACCGGCGACACGGCCACCGCCGACGCCGAACTCGGCTACCGCGTCCAGGGCTACGACCGGGCCCCGGTCATCGCGGGCCGCACCCTGACGCTGTCCCGGGACGCGGGCGGGCAGTGGTACGTGGACGCGGAGCGGCCCGCCCGGAAGGCCTCCCAGCAGCTGTGGGACCAGGGCGAGGTGATCGCCGTACGGGGAAAGCACAGCCTGGTCCTGGGGGTCGGACAGAGCAGTGAGACGCTGCACTCCTACGCGGACCTGGCGGACCGCGCGGTGCCCGCCGTGTCGGACGCGTGGGGCACGCACTGGGCCGGGCACGTCGTGGTCCTGGTACCGAAGTCGCTGGCCGGCATGGCGGGGCTGCTCGGCTCGCCCGCCTCCTCGTACCGCGGGATAGCGGCCGTGACCACCGGCGAGACCGGTGCCCAGACGCGGGCGCCCGCGGACCGGATCATCGTCAACCCCGAGGCGTACGGCGTGCTCGGCCCGCTCGGCAAACAGGTCGTGCTCACCCACGAGACCACCCATGTCGCCACCCGCGCCGACACCACGCCCGCGACGCCGCTGTGGCTGTCCGAGGGGTACGCGGACTGGGTCGGCTACCGCGACAGCGGGCGTACCGCCGCGGAGGCCGCGCCGGAGCTGCACGAGTCCGTGGGGGAAGGCGAGGTGCCCGACGCCCTGCCGTCCGACCGGGACTTCGGCTTCAGCGGGGCCGCGACGGGGCTGGCAGAGGCCTACGAGGGCGGCTGGATGGCGTGCCGGATGATCGCGGGCCGGTGGGGCGAGGTACGGCTCGGCGAGTTCTACCGGGCCGTGGGCACGCATCAGAAACGGGCGGGCGCGGTCGAGGACGCGATGAAGAAGGTGCTCGACACGACACCGGAGGAGTTCACCGCGCGGTGGCGGGACTACCTGCGGGAGGAGCTGAGCTGAGGCGGCTCCCCGCCGGCTCAGGAGGAGGCGGACGCCTCCTGGGGGTGGGCGGGCTCGTCGGGGGGCAGCGGCGCGGCCGGCTTCGGGACCGTCGCGCGCCACAGGACGCGGGCGGCGGCGATGCCGGCGAGCACCAGCAGGCCGTTGCGTACGGCGAGAAGGGTGACGCCGAGCGGGTCGCTCGCCACGACGTGGGCGAACCAGAGAGGGAACTCCAGCACCGTCACGAAGCACGCCGCCAGGACCAGGACCGCGGGCACACCCATCCGGCTCGCCCGGAAACACAGGCAGACCGCCGCCAGGCCCACCAGCCACACCAGGTACTGCGGGCTGATCACCCGGCTGGTGGTGGTGAACATCAGCACCGCCACGAACGCCGTGTCGGCCATCGTGTGCGCCTCGAACCGGGTCGCCAGCAGCCGCCACAGCAGCAGCCAGCCGAAGGCCATGCCGGTCAGCGCGAGCGCGGCCGTGCTCACGATGGTCACCCACGGGCCGAGGAACTCGACCGAGCCGTAGTTCAGCTGCACCTCGCCGCCCCAGCCGTGGTGCCGGGCCACATGGAAGACGAGGGAGCCGAGCGACTCCACCTCGGTGCCCCGGTCGCGCTGGAAGGTCAGGAAGGCGAAGGCGCCCGGCATCGTGACGGCGAACAGCGCGGCCAGCCCGGACACGGTCACCGCCGCTGCGGCCCAGACGCGGCGGGTGCGGACGCCGAGCAGCAGCAGCGCTGGCCACACCTTCAGCATCGCCCCGAAGCCCGCGAGGGCGCCCATCAGACGCGGGTGCCGGGACCCGGCGAGCAGGGCGGCGACCGCGACCGCGGTGACCATCACGTCGTAGCGCGCGTATCCGGTCGGGCCGAGCAGCGGGACGCCCGCCACCCACACCCAGGCGCCGCGCAGCCGCTTGTCCGGGCGCCGGCCCGCGTACACCAGCAGCGCCAGCACGACCAGGTCGGCGAGGAAGGCGAGGACGAAGAAGGCGGAGGTGTAGTCCAGGCTGGGCAGCAGCGCGGGGGAGAGGATGGCGAGGGCGGCGGCGGGCGGGTACTGCCAGGTGACGTCGTCCAGCGGGAAGGTGCCGGTGCGCAGGACGTTGTACCAGTCCTGGTAGATCACCGACACGTCGCTGGTGACGTCCGGGCCGGGGAAGACGTACACCTTGAACACCACGAGCAACAGCAGCAGCCGGGTCACGCCCCAGGTGAGCAGCAGGCCGGTCAGTGACCGCCGCGCGCCTGTCGTCTCCACGTGATCCCCTGCCGTTCGATTTCCTGTCTTGAGGGGAACATGATGTCCTGCCCCGCTGTGAGCGTGCCACAGACGCGAGCCCGGACGGCCGTGAGCGGCCGGTTCGGTAGGGTCGGCCGCGATGGACAAGACTCTCGTCGTCACCAACGACTTCCCGCCCCGACCCGGCGGGATCCAGGCGTTCCTGCACAACATGGCGCTCAGGCTCGACCCCGAGCGGCTGGTCGTGTACGCCTCCACCTGGAAGCGCGGCCGGGAGGGGGCCGAGGCGACGGCCGCCTTCGACGCGGAGCAGCCCTTCACCGTCGTACGGGACGCCACCACGATGCTGCTGCCGACGCCCCGGGTGACCCGGCGGGCCGTCGGCCTGCTGCGCGAACACGGGTGCGGATCGGTGTGGTTCGGGGCGGCGGCGCCGCTCGGCCTGATGGCGCCGGCGCTGCGGAAGGCGGGCGCCGGGCGGCTGGTGGCCACCACCCACGGACACGAGGCCGGGTGGGCGCAGCTGCCCGCGGCCCGGCAGCTGCTGCGCCGGATCGGTGAGTCCACGGACACCGTCACCTACCTCGGCGAGTACACCCGCTCGCGGATCGCGACGGCGCTGACGCCGGACGCGGCCGGGCGGATGACGCAGCTGCCGCCGGGGGTCGACGAGAAGACCTTCCACCCGGGCTCCGGCGGCGACGAGGTCCGGGCCCGGCTCGGGCTGACCGACCGGCCCGTGGTGGTGTGCGTGTCCCGGCTGGTCCCGCGCAAGGGGCAGGACACGCTGATCCTCGCCATGCCCCGGATCCTGGCCGCCGAGCCGGACGCCGTGCTGCTGATCGTCGGCGGCGGCCCCTACGAGAAGGACCTGCGGCGGCTGGCCCGGGAGACCGGGGTCGCCGGCTCGGTCCGCTTCACCGGCTCGGTGCCCTGGTCCGAGCTGCCCGCGCACTACGGCGCCGGGGACGTGTTCGCGATGCCGTGCCGGACCCGGCGGGGCGGGCTCGACGTCGAGGGGCTCGGGATCGTGTACCTGGAGGCCTCGGCGACCGGGCTGCCCGTCGTCGCCGGTGATTCCGGCGGCGCTCCCGACGCGGTCCTCGACGGCGAGAGCGGCTGGGTGGTGCGCGGCGGCTCGGTGGAGGAGGCCGCGGAGCGGATCGTGGTGCTCCTCGGGGACGCCGGTCTGCGCCGGCGGATGGGGGACCGGGGGCGCGCGTGGGTCGAGGAGAAGTGGCGCTGGGACCTGCTAGCCGAGAGGCTCAGGGCGCTGCTGTGACGGAGACTCCGCAAAGACCCTTACAAAGGTCCGATCCAAGTCCGCCACAGCTCTAGGCGGAACCCGAAAATCCGCACATGCTGCGCACATGACAGCAAAACTGATGCAGCGTCAGCTGACGAGACGTCACATACTGGGCATGGTCGCCCTGCAGACCGCCGCCACCCTCGGCTTCACCCGTGTCGGCCTCCAGTCGGCCCGGGCCGCCGAACCCGACTCGGTCGAAACCGCCCCCGCGATCGTCGTCGGCTCCGGCTACGGCGCCGCCGTCGCCGCTCTCCGACTCGGTCAGGCCGGCATCCGCACCGTCATGATCGAGATGGGCCGGCTCTGGAACACCGCGGCTTCCGACGGCAAGGTCTTCTGCTCCACCACCGCCCCGGACCAGCGCTCCATGTGGTTCCGCACCCGCACCGAGGCGCCGCTGGCCTCCTTCCTCTGGCTGGACGTCGTCAACCGCGACATCAGCCGCTACCCCGGCGTCCTGGACCGGGTGCACTACGACAACATGTCCGTCTTCGTGGGCCGGGGGGTCGGCGGCGGCTCCCTGGTCAACGGCTCGATGGCGGTCACCCCGCTCCAGTCCTACTTCGCCGAGCAGTTCCCCACCGTCGACGCGACGGAGATGTACTCCACGTACTTCCCGCGCGCCCGCGCCATGCTCGGCGTCAACAGCGTCGACCCCGCCTGGTTCGAGTCGACCGAGTGGTACCAGTTCACCCGCGTCTCCCGGAAGCACGCCGCGAACGCCGGGCTGAAGACCACCTTCGTACCCAGCGTCTACGACTTCGGCTACATGCAGCGCGAGGCGGCCGGCACGGCGACGAAGTCGGCCCTCGGAGGGGAGGTCATCTACGGCAACAACTACGGCAAGCGCAGCCTCGACAAGTCGTATCTGGCGCAGGCGCTGGGCACCGGCAACGTCACGATCCACACCATGGAGAAGGTGCGCGCGATCAGCCGGGCGAACGACGGGACGTACGTCCTCACCGCCGACCGCATCGACGACACCGGCGCGATCGTCGAGACCAAGCAGTACGGCTGCACGTACCTCTTCCTCGGCGGCGGCAGCGTCGGGACCAGCGAACTCCTGGTCCGGGCGCGGGCGACCGGCACGCTGCCCAGGCTGGACGCGAGTGTCGGGGCGGGCTGGGGCACCAACGGGAACGTGATGCTCGGGCGGGCCAACCATCTGTGGGACACCGTCGGCGCCAACCAGTCGACCATGCCGGTGATGGGCATCGACGACTGGGCCAACGCCGCCAACCCGGTCTTCGCCGAGATCGCCCCGCTGCCCGCGGGGCTGGAGCACTGGGTCAGTCTCTATCTGGCGATCACCAAGAACCCGCAACGGGCGTCGTTCTCGTACGACAGCGGCACCGGCGGGGTACGGCTCGGCTGGTCCGCCGCCCAGAGCGCGGTCTCCGTCAGCATGGCCAAGAAGCTGTTCGACCGGATCAACGCGGCGAACTCGACGATCTACCGGTACGACCTGTTCGGTTCCTCCAACAAGATCTTCGCCGACGACTTCACGTACCACCCGCTCGGCGGCTGCGTGCTGGGCAAGGCGACCGACAACTATGGCCGGGTGAAGGGGTATTCGAAGCTGTACGTCACCGACGGCTCGCTGGTGCCCGGATCGATCGGGGTGAACCCGTTCGTGACGATCACCGCGCTCGCCGAACGGACGATGGCGCGGGTCCTGGTGGAGGACACCGCGCCATGAGCCGTCGTCGGACCGGGATGGGCTACTTCTGGTAGATGGCCTCGATCTCGGCCGCGTAGTCCTTCGCCACCACGTTGCGCTTGAGCTTGAGGGACGGCGTGAGGTGGCCCGAGTCCTCCGTGAACTGGGAGGAGAGAATGCGGAACTTCCGCACCGATTCCGCCTTCGACACCGCGGCGTTGCCGTCGTCGATCGCGGCCTGGATCGCCGCGTTCAGGTCCGCGTCGGCCAGCAGTGACGCCGCGGTGGAGCCGGCCGGCTTGCCGTGCTCGGCGGCCCAACGGCCCAGGAACTCGTCGTCGATGGTGATCAGCGCGCCCACGAAGGGCCGCCCGTCGCCGACCACCATGCACTCCGCCACCAGGGCGTGCGCCCGGATCCGGTCCTCGATCACGGCCGGGGCCACGTTCTTGCCGCCCGCCGTGACGATGATCTCCTTCTTGCGGCCGGTGATCTTCAGATAGCCGTCCTCGTCGAGGGTGCCGATGTCACCGGTGTGGAACCAGCCGTCGGCGAGCGCCTCCGCGGTCGCGGCCTCGTTGTTCCAGTACCCCTTGAACAGGTGCTCGCCGTGCAGCAGCACCTCGCCGTCGTCCGCGATCCGCACCACCGAACCGGGCAGCGGCTGGCCGACCGTGCCGATCTTCTGGCGGTCCCACGGGTTGAAGGCGGTGGCGGCACACGACTCGGTCAGGCCGTAGCCCTCCAGGACCGTGAAGCCGATGCCGCGGAAGAAGTGTCCCAGGCGCTCGCCCAGCGGGGCGCCGCCGGAGATGGCGTACTCGCCCCTGCCGCCGAGGACCGCGCGCAGCTTGCTGTAGACGAGCTTGTCGAACGTCCGGTACTTGATCTTCAGCCCGAGGGACGGGCCCGACGCCGTGTCCAGCGCCTTGCTGTAGGCGATCGCGGTGTCCGCGGCCTTGTCGAAGATCTTGCCCTTGCCGTCCGCCTGCGCCTTGGCACGGGCCGAGTTGTAGACCTTCTCGAAGACCCGCGGAACACCCAGGATCAGCGTCGGCCGGAAGGCGGCCAGCTCGTCGGTGAGTTCCTTGATGTCCGGGACCATGCCCAGCTTGATCGGCGCCATCATGGGCGCGATCTGCACGAGGCGGCCGAAGACGTGCGCGAGCGGCAGGAAGAGCAGGACGGAGCACTCGCCGGTGCGGAACAGCGGGCGCAGCCGCTCCACGATGTTCCCGCACTCCGCGAAGAAGCTGCGGTGGGTGAGCACACAGCCCTTGGGACGCCCGGTGGTGCCCGAGGTGTAGACGATGGTCGCCGGGTCGTCGGCCTTGGCGAGCTGGCTGCGCTCCTCGACCGCCTCGTCGGTGACGTCCTGTCCGAGCCGCCCCAGCTCCTCCAGGCCACCGGCCTCGATCTGCCAGACGTGCTTGAGGGCGGGCAGGCTCTCCCGCACCGATTCGACGGTGGCCGCGTGGCCGCCCTGCTCGACGACGCAGGCGGTGGCGCCCGAGTCGCTGAGGATCCACTGGACCTGCTCCGGCGAACTGGTCTCGTACACCGGCACGGTGACCGCGCCCGCGCTCCAGATCGCGAAGTCCAGCAGCGTCCACTCGTAGCGGGTACGGGACATCAGGCCGACCCGGTCACCGGGCTGCACGCCGGAGGCGATGAGCCCCTTCGCGGCCGTGTGCACCTCGCTGAGGAACACGGTGGCCGTCACGTCCTGCCACGTGCCGCCCACCTTGCGGGCGATGACGGCGACGTCCGGGTGCTGCGCGGCGTTTCTCCGGACGATGTCGGTGAGATTGCCGTCCGCAGGGACCTCGTACAAAGCCGGAAGGCTGAACTCGCGCAAGACTGCTGCTCCTCATAGGGCGCCGGCGCCACGACGTTGTGTGATGCGACGGTCGGTCCAAGGCCCGGGCAGGTGCTCAAGGGCCTCACCCCGGGCCTTGGGGGGCTCGGTGGTTGAAATCCTGAGCACAACTGGACTGCCCGGACGTTACCCGTCGGTATCGCTTTCTCGACAGGGGCCCCGGAGAGATGTTCGCCGCGTCACACGGACTGCTGTTTTTTCGTGGTGTTTTCTTCGTGGTGTTTCTTCGCGCACAGTAGTCGACGCACTAACTGACTGGCCAGTAACCGCAAGTCCCGCCGCCACTGTTCACGTATGCCCCACACCCTTACGCTTGATCGTCATGGCACCCTCACGGCCCGGTAACGGCAGGACGCGCGTCCATGTGGTCAGCGACGTACACGGCAACGCCCATGACCTGGCCCGCGCCGGCGAGGGCGCGGACGCCCTGATCTGTCTGGGTGACCTCGTCCTCTTCCTCGACTACGCCGACCACTCGCGCGGGATCTTCCCCGACCTCTTCGGCGCCGAGAACGCCCACCGCATCGTCGAACTGCGCACCGCCCGCCGCTTCGAGGAGGCCAGAGAGCTGGGGGCCCGGCTGTGGGCCCAGGTCGCCGGGGACCGGGCGGACGTGATCGAGCAGGCGGTACGCAAGCAGTACGCCGAGTTGTTCGCCGCGTTCCCGACACCGACGTACGCCACCTACGGCAATGTCGACATGCCTCCCCTGTGGCCGCAGTACGCCGGGCCCGGCACGACGGTGCTGGACGGGGAGCGGGTGGAGATCGGGGGCCGGGTCTTCGGCTTCGTGGGCGGCGGACTGCGGACGCCCATGCGGACGCCGTACGAGATCAGCGACGAGGAGTACGCGGCGAAGATCGAGGCGGTGGGCGAGGTGGACGTGCTGTGCACGCACATCCCGCCGGAGGTGCCCGAGCTGGTCTACGACACGGTCGCGCGCCGTTTCGAGCGGGGCAGCCGGGCGCTGCTGGACGCGATCCGCCGCACCCGGCCCCGGTACGCGCTGTTCGGCCACGTCCACCAGCCGCTGGTGCGCAGGATGCGCATCGGAGCGACCGAATGCGTGAACGTGGGGCACTTCGCGGGCAGCGGAAAACCGTGGGCGCTGGAGTGGTGAGCGCTTCCCGGTGACCGGGGCGGACGGGGGATGAAGTCGGCTGGTCGGCCGCGCGGTAGCCTTCACGCTGCACACACGTGCGCAGGACGACCTCAGTACCGGCCCGTATCTGGAGGAGCCACGGCGATGGCGGAACACACCAGCTCGAGCATCACGATCGAGGCGCCACCGGCCGACGTCATGGCGGTGATCGCGGACTTCGCCCGCTACCCGGACTGGACCGGAGAGGTGAAGGAGGCGGAGGTCCTCAAGACCGACGCGCAGGGCCGCGCCGAGCACGTCCGTCTCGTCATGGACGCCGGCGCCATCAAGGACGACCAGACCCTGGGCTACACCTGGACCGGCGACCACGAGGTCTCCTGGACCCTCGTCAAGTCCCAGATGCTGCGCTCGCTCGACGGCTCCTACCTCCTCGAGCCGGCCGGCGCGGGGGCGACCGAGGTCACCTACCGGCTCACCGTCGACGTCAAGATCCCCATGCTCGGCATGATCAAGCGCAAGGCGGAGAAGGTCATCATCGACCGGGCGCTGGCGGGACTGAAGAAGCGGGTGGAGTCGACGCGGGCCTGATCGGCGGCCGGGCACCGGCCCGACGCGGCCGCGCGCCGGCCTCGGTTACGGTCACCCCCATGCGCACCATCCTGATCACGGGCCCCGGCGGCAGCGGTCGCACCACCGTCGCCGCCGCCACCGCCCTCACCGCCGCCCGTGAGGGCACCCGCACCCTGGTCCTCGGTGCCGACCGCACCGACACCCTCGGCGCGGCACTCGGCACGGCGACCGGCCCGGCCCCCCGGCAGGTCGCGCCGAACCTCACCGCCTGGCGCCCGGACGCGGCCCAGCGCTTCCGCGACGACCTGACCGCGTTCCAGTCCCGCGCCGCCTCCGCCCTCGACCTGCTCGGCGCCTCCCCCCTGGACCCCGAGGAGGTCACCGCCCTCCCCGGCGCCGAGGAGCTCTCCCTGCTCCGATCCCTGCGGGACGCCGCCCTCACCGACACCCACGACCTGGTGGTCGTCGACCTCCCGCCCACCCCGCACGCGCTCGCCCTCCTCGCCCTGCCCGAGGAACTGCGCCGCTACCTGCGCCGCCTGCTGCCGAGCGAGCGCCAGGCGGCCCGCGCCCTGCGCCCCGTCCTCGGCCGGCTGGCCGGTGTGCCCATGCCCTCCGAGTGGCTGTACGAGACCGCTGCCCGCTGGGACCTCGAGCTGGCGGCCGTCGGGGCGGTCCTCGCCGACCGTGACACCGTCGTACGGCTGGTCGCCGAACCCGGCCCGGCCGGCGCCGACGCCGTCCGCGACGCGGGACTCGCCCTCGCCCTGCGCGGCCTGCGGCCCGACGTCCTGGTCGCCAGCCGGGTCCTGCCCGAGGCGGCGGCGGACTCCTGGTCGGCGGGTCTGATCGCGCAGCAGCGCAAGACCCTGGACGAGTGGCGGGCGGCCTACGACGTACGGCCCGTCGCCCATCTCGGCCACGACCCCCGGGGCGCCGACGACCTCGGCGCGCTCGGCGTGCCCGGGGTCAACGGCACGACGTCCACCGTCGAGTGGCCCGTGACCGACCACCTCGCCGAGGACGGGGTGCTGGTCTGGCGCATCCCGCTGCCCGGCGCCATACGCGACGAGCTGGACCTGATCCGGCGCGGCGACGAACTCGTCGTCAGCGCGGGCCAGTTCCGCCGGATCGTCGCGCTGCCGTCCGCCCTGCGCCGCTGCACCGTCGCCGGTGCCGCACTGCGCGAGGGCGAGCTGCGCGTCCGGTTCGCGCCGGACCCGGAACTCTGGCCGCGGACCCCGTGAACCGGATACGCCCGTTCGGGTAACGTCGTAGAGACGAACCGTAGTCAGGAGTCCGTCATGAGCGAAGAGCTCCCCCAGTCCGAGGAGGGCGGGCGCGAGGCCGTCGACGAGGTGCGGGCGACCGACGCCGACGCCTGGGCGACGGCGTGTGCCGAGGACCTCGCGGCGGAGAAGGCCCGCCGACGCACCGAGTACGGCCCGCCGCCGGGCTCGGCCGCCGAGGAGCTGCGCAAGCTCGTCGACTCCGTCGCGGACAAGCTGTCCGGCCTGCAGTCCCCCCTGCTCGGCGCGGTCGCCGGTCCGGCCGCCCAGCAGGTGGTGAAGCAGGTCGTCCAGCAGGCCAAGTCCGCCGTGGAACCCGTGATCGAGCGCAACCCGGACCTCTTCGACCATCTCGCCGCCGCGGGGAACGAGCTGCTGGCCGCGTACCGGTCGGCGGTCCAGTCGCAGGAGCGACGATGGACCGCCCGGGACACCGACCCACGCGACCAGGACGAGCCCCGCGACGGCAAGGGCGACGACCCCGGCCCGGGCGAACGCATCGACTTGGACTGAACCCCTGAGGACCCGTCGTCCGCCCTTCCAGGGCCCCCGGCCGGGGATCGCCGCCCCGGGCGGACGACGGGGACCTGGCGACAGGGCCTCGGGTACGGTTGGCCATAGCGGGGCTCGACCGAAACTGAGGGATTCATGGGACTCACCATCGGCGTCGACATCGGCGGCACGAAGATCGCGGCCGGCGTGGTCGATGAGGAAGGCAACATCCTCTCCACCCACAAGGTGCCGACCCCGGGCACGGCCGAGGGCATCGTGGACGCCATAGCCTCGGCGGTGGACGGGGCGCGCGTCGGGCACGAGATCGTCGGCGTGGGCATCGGTGCCGCCGGCTATGTCAACCGCCAGCGCTCGACGGTCTACTTCGCGCCGAACATCGACTGGCGCCAGGAGCCGTTGAAGGAGAAGGTCGAGGCCCGTGTGGGCCTTCCGGTCGTCGTGGAGAACGACGCCAACGCGGCAGCCTGGGGCGAGTACAAGTTCGGCGGCGGCAAGGGCCACCGCAACGTCATCTGCATCACCCTCGGCACCGGCCTCGGCGGCGGCATCATCATCGGCAACAAGCTGCGCCGCGGCCACTTCGGCGTGGCCGCCGAGTTCGGCCACATCCGGATGGTCCCGGACGGGCTGCTGTGCGGCTGCGGCTCGCAGGGCTGCTGGGAGCAGTACGCCTCCGGGCGGGCCCTCGTGCGGTACGCGAAGCAGCGCGCCAACGCCACCCCCGAGAACGCGGAGATCCTGCTCGGCCTCGGCGACGGCACCCCCGAGGGCATCGAGGGCAAGCACATCTCCATGGCCGCCCGCCAGGGTGACCCGGTCGCCGTGGACTCCTACCGTGAGCTCGCCCGCTGGGCCGGGGCCGGCCTCGCCGACCTCGCCTCCCTGTTCGACCCCTCCGCGTTCATCGTCGGCGGCGGACTCTCGGACGAGGGCGAACTGGTCCTCGACCCGATCCGTAAGTCGTACAAGCGCTGGCTGGTGGGCGGCAACTGGCGCCCGGTGGCGGACGTCATCGCCGCCCAGCTGGGCAACAAGGCGGGACTGGTGGGCGCGGCCGACCTGGCCCGGGAGCCCGACCCGATCATGTAGGTGCGGCTTTCAGACGTACGTCGGTTTCCCGCGCCCTTCAGGGGGCGCGGGGCCGTATCAACACCGTCTTCGCGGCCCGGGCACGACCAGCCCGCGCCGATCCGCACCGATCCGCACTGGCCCGCGCCGGCCCGCGTCGACCCGCCGCCGAGGAGCGACATATCGGCGGCTGCGCGGGGCGTCACCCCGTATCTTGACGGCATGGCGACGTCCCTCCCGCTGCTCCCACCCTCCCGTACCGAACCCGACGGTTCCGCCGTCGTCCGCGTCCTCAGCTACAACATCCGGTCGATGCGCGACGACACCACCGCGCTCGCCCGCGTCATCAGCGCCTGCGCACCCGACCTGGTCCTCCTCCAGGAAGCGCCCCGCTTCTTCCGCTGGCGCAAGAAGCTCGCCCGTCTCGCGGCGGCGTCCGGTCAGGTGATCCTCTCCGGCGGCGGCTCGGCCGCGGGCCCGGCGATCCTCTGCACGCTCCGGGCCACCGTCGAACGCACCGAGGACGTGCTGCTGCCCCTCACCCCGGGCCAGCACCGGCGCGGCTTCGCGACCGCTGTCGTACGGTTCGGCGGCGCCCGCCTCGGCGTGCTGAGCTGCCACCTCTCCCTGGAGAAGGACGAGCGGTACACGCAGGGCGGCATGCTCCTCGACCGGCTCGCCGGAATGGGCGCGGAGCACGCGATCGCGGGCGGCGACCTCAACGAACGCCCCGGCGGTCGCACCTTCGCCCGGCTCGCCGAGACCCTCCAGGACTGCTGGGCCACCGCCCCCTGGGGCGACGAGCACACCTGGACCCGCACCGACCCGCCCCGGCGCATCGACGCGATCTTCGCGACGAAGGGCATCGAGGTGCTGGGCTGCGGGGTGCCGATCGGCCACCCCGGGGTGACGGAGACCGACCTGAGGGCGGCCACGGACCACCTTCCGGTCCTGGCCGCCCTCAGAATTCCCGCCAACTGAGGCCCGGGGGGCGCGTCTACCCGAGGGGCGTCTAGACGACTGCCCCCCGCCCGGGATCCTCGTCGTCCTCGTCACCCGTGCGCATCCGCATCACCAGCGTGGCGAAGCCGCCCAGGAAACCGCCGATGCCGACCGTGGCCAGCCACCAGGTCATCTCCCAGCCGAGCACGACCGCCAGCAGGAGCAGCACCGGCCCACCGAGCACGCCCAGCCAGGCGAACTTCGCGGTGGTGTCGGCGGCGGGCAGCGGGGGCGGCTCCGGCGGTACGAAGTGACCCTCGTCGTCCTCATCGAGGTCCTCGTCGGCGGGCTCCGGCATGCGGTAGTCCCGCGGGCCCACCCCGGGCGCGAAGGCGACCGAGCCGCCGAGGGGCTTCACGGGCTTCTCGTCACCGGAGTTCTGGGAGTTCTCGGAGTGGTCGGAGTCCTCGGAGTTGTCGGAGCCCCGGGAGTGCCTGGAGCGCCGGGAGTCCCTGGCCTCCCCGGCCTCCTTCGTCTCTTTCGTCTCCTTCGTCCCCGTGGTGCCCTTGGTGTCCCCGGCGCCCTGGGGACCGCCGTCGTTGGTCTCGGTCTCCAGCAGCGCCAGGTCCTCGACCGACTTGAAGGGCTTGACGCCGGGTGGGTCCGGCGGCTCCTCGCCGTATCCGGCGACGATGGCAGCCCACGCGGCGGCCTCGTCGAACGGGACGCTCTGCTCCTCGGGCTCGCGCTCCTCGCGCTCCTCGCGATCGGAGTCGTGCTCAGCCACGGGCGGCCGTCCCTTCCTTGCCGATGCTGGGGGCGAGCCGGCTGATGAACGAGTAGCTCTCCTCGAAGATCCGGTCCGCCTCATGGTCCAACGTCGCGACGTGGTAACTCTGTTCCAGCACGATCTCCTGTACGTCCAGGGACGAGACACGACTCAGGACACGCGCGGAGTCGACCCCCGGCACCACGTGGTCCTGGACACTGCGCAGGACCAGCAGCGGCTGGGTGACCTGCGGCAGCTCACCGTCCACGAGACGGAAGAAGGACCGCAGCGAGTGCGCCGCGCGCAGCGGCACCCGGTCGTACCCCAGCTCGGTGCTGCCCTCCTTGGCGATGTCGCTCGCGATGCCCTTCGTCGAGCGGACGAGGTGATGGACCACGGGAAGAGCGTGCGCGGCCAGGCCGTGCATGCGGTTCGCCGGGTTCACGACCACGACACCGCTGACGGTGTCCCCGTGCTTCGCAGCCAGTCGCAGCGCGAGCGTGCCGCCCATCGACAGGCCCGCGACGAACACCTGCGAGCAGCGCTCGCGCAGGGCACGCAGCTCGCGGTCCACCTCGGCGTACCAGTCCTGCCAGCCGGTGAACTGCATGTCCTCCCAGCGTGTGCCGTGACCGGGCAGCAGGGGCAGCGAGACGGTCAGACCGCGCTCGGCCAGGAACTCCGCCCACGGGCGCAGCGACTGAGGGGAACCGGTGAAGCCGTGGCAGAGGAGAACACCCGCTTCTCCGCCCTCGTGGCGGAACGGCTCGGCTCCAGGGAGGACCGGCACCTTCGGTCTCCTGTTCATGAGAAGGGCGTGAACGAGTCCAGGTGATGTTCACCGTACGCGACCGCACTGACACCGACCAGGGCCGTCGGGCTCATTGGCCGTGCTGCGGGATATGGTCTGACCGACGGACACGGGAGGCACTCGGTTGTTGTACGGCACGATGAAGGTCGCCATCGGAGGGCCGCTCAAGGTCGCCTTCAGGCCCTGGGTGGAAGGCCTGGAGAACATTCCGGACGAGGGCCCCGCCATCCTGGCGAGCAATCACCTGTCGTTCTCCGACTCGTTCTTCCTGCCCGCGGTCCTCGACCGCAAGGTCACCTTCATCGCGAAGGCCGAGTACTTCACCACCCCCGGGGTGAAGGGCCGGCTGACGGCCGCGTTCTTCAAGGGGGTCGGCCAGCTCCCGGTGGACCGCTCCGGCGCGCGCGGCGCGGGCGAGGCGGCCGTCAAGAGCGGCCTCGACGTCCTGGAGCGCGGTGAGCTGTTCGGGATCTACCCCGAGGGGACCCGCTCGCCCGACGGCCGTCTCTACCGGGGCAAGCCCGGCGGGCTCGCGCGCGTGGCGCTGGCCAGCGGCGCGCCGGTCATCCCGGTCGCCATGATCGACACGGAGAAGATCCAGCCGCCCGGCCAGGTGATGCCGAAACTGATGCGGCCGGGCATCCGCATCGGCGAGCCCCTGGACTTCGGCCGCTACCAGGGCATGGAGCACGACCGCTTCATCCTGCGCGCCCTGACCGACGAGGTCATGTACGAGATCATGAAGCTCTCCGGCCAGGAGTACGTCGACATCTACGCGACCGCGGCCAAGCGGCAGATCATGGAGGCGGCGAAGGCCGACAAGGAAGCGGAGAAGGCGGCCAAAGCCGCTCTCGCGCAGGCGGAGAAGGAACAGGCCGAGAAGGAGAAGTCGGAGTCCTAGGGAGGGGACTGGAGATCTGGCCCGGCCAAGGTCTTCAGTGCTCTGCTGGACGGGGCGGTCCGGCGCCAGGGGGTGGGGGAGTTGGCCAAGCGCGAGCGGGTCATGAGGATGTCGGTCGAGCAGCCGATGTGGCGTGCGCTCACCGCGTACCGGGTGCTCACCATGCTGTACGCGGTCGGTCTGTTCGCCACCGCCTACGACGAGTACGTCCGCCCCGGCGTGGCCATCGCCTACTACGTGGTGCTCTGCGGCTGGACCCTGGCCACCCTTCCCCGGGTCGCGAACGCGGCGGCCTGCACCAAGCGGTTCCTCGCCGCCGACCTCACCGTGGCGCTCACCGGCATCCTGCTGACGGTCGTCGCCGACGCGCACGGCCGGATCGTGGAAGGCGGCCCGACCCTGCCGTCCATATGGACCGCGGGCTCGGTGCTGGCGTTCGCGGTCAAGGGCGGCTGGCGCTGGGCGGCCTTCGCCTCCACCGCGGTCGCCGTCGTGAACCTCATCGAGCGCGGCGCCCCCGCCCGCGACACGGTCCACAACGTGATCCTGGTCTGGGTCGCCTCCATCGCCATCGGTTACGTCGTCGAGGTCGCCCGCGCCTCCGAGCGCACCCTCGCCCGCGCCCTGGAGATCGAGGCCGCGACCCGGGAGCGGGAGCGGCTGGCCCGGGACATCCACGACGGCGTGCTCCAGGTGCTGGCGATGGTGCAGCGGCGCGGTGCCGTCCTGGGCGGCGAGGCGGCCGAGCTGGGCCGCATGGCCGGCGAGCAGGAGATCGCCCTGCGCACCCTGGTCTCCGGCGGGCTCGTCCCCGTCTCCCGCACCTCGGAGGACGCGGCCGACGGGGCCGTCGTACGGACCGTCGAGGTGCCCGACGACGAGGATGCCGACGAGCCTGTCGACCTGCGGTCCCTGCTCGCGCCGTACGCCTCCGCGAGGGTCAGCCTCGCCGAGCCCGGCGCCCCCGTGCGGCTGCCGCCGGCCGCCGCCCGCGAGCTGGCCGCCGCGGTCGGCGCCGCCCTGGACAACGTACGCAGGCACGCGGGGGAACAGGCGCGCGCGTGGCTCTTGGTGGAGGACGAGCCGGACGAGGTGATCGTGACCGTGCGGGACGACGGCCCCGGTATCCCCGAGGGCCGGCTCGCGCAGGCCGAGGGTGAGGGCAGACTCGGCGTGGCCCTGTCGATCCGGGGCCGGCTGCGCGACCTCGGCGGCAGCGCCGAACTGATCTCGGTGCCCGGCCAGGGCACGGAGGTCGAACTGAAAGTACCGAAGCAGACGCGGTTTCAACGGGGGAAGGCGGAGAGGCGATGACGGACAACAGCGAGGGCCGGGACCCGATCCGGGTCATGGTGGTCGACGACCACCCCATGTGGCGCGACGCCGTCGCCCGTGACCTGGGCGAGTCCGGTTTCGACGTGGTCGCCACCGCGGGCGACGGCGACCAGGCCGTACGCCGCGCCAAGGCCGCCGCGCCCGACGTGCTCGTGCTCGACCTGAACCTGCCGGCCAAGCCCGGTGTCCAGGTCTGCAAGGAACTCGTCGCCGCCAACCCGGCCCTGCGGGTGCTCGTGCTGTCCGCGAGCGGCGAGCACGCCGACGTCCTGGAGGCCGTGAAGTCCGGCGCCACCGGCTACCTGCTGAAGTCGGCGTCCACCGAGGAACTGCTGGACGCGGTCCGTCGCACCGCGGTCGGCGACCCGGTGTTCACCCCGGGCCTGGCCGGCCTGGTCCTCGGCGAGTACCGGCGCCTGGCGTCCGAGCCCGTCCCCGGCGTCCCGGACGCCGACCAGCCCAGGGCCCCGCAGCTCACCGAGCGTGAGACCGAGGTGCTGCGGCTGGTCGCCAAGGGCCTGAGCTACAAGCAGATCGCCGAACGGCTGGTCATCTCGCACCGCACGGTCCAGAACCACGTCCAGAACACCCTCGGCAAGCTCCAGCTGCACAACAGGGTCGAGCTGGTGCGCTACGCGATAGAACGCGGACTCGACGACGAGTGACGTCCCGAGGCGCCGCGCGGTGCGCGTTCCACGGAATTGACCGTCCCGCCCATGCCGAAGTGACCCGGATCACTATTAGCGTGACCTTCAGCAGGTGACCTCTGGCGAAGGGACCTTTCCATGCGCGTCGGAGTACTGACCGGAGGCGGCGACTGCCCCGGGCTCAACGCCGTCATCCGGGGCATCGTCCGCAAGGGCGTGCAGGAGTACGGCTATGACTTCGTCGGCTTCCGGGACGGCTGGCGAGGGCCTCTGGAAGGCGTCACGGTACGGCTGGACATCCCCGCGGTGCGGGGCATCCTGCCCCGCGGCGGCACCATCCTCGGTTCCTCGCGCACCAATCCCCTCAAGCAGCAGGACGGCGTCGCCCGCGTCCGGGAGAACCTGGCCCGCCTCGGCGTCGACGCGCTCATCGTGATCGGCGGCGAGGACACATTGGGCGTCGCCGCCCGGCTGTCCGACGAGCACGACGTGCCCTGCGTCGGCGTGCCCAAGACGATCGACAACGACCTGTCCGGTACGGACTACACCTTCGGCTTCGACACCGCCGTCGGCGTCGCCACGGAGGCGATCGACCGGCTGCACACCACCGCCGAGTCGCACATGCGGGTCCTGGTCTGTGAGGTGATGGGCCGGCACGCGGGCTGGATCGCCCTCCACTCCGGCCTGGCCGGCGGGGCGAACGTCATCCTCATCCCCGAGCGGCGCTTCGACATCGAGCAGGTGTGCGCCTGGGTGACCTCCCGCTTCAAGGCGTCGTACGCCCCGATCGTGGTCGTCGCCGAAGGGGCCATGCCCAAGGACGGCGACGTGGTGCTGAAGGACCAGTCACTGGACTCCTTCGGGCATGTTCGGCTGTCCGGGGTCGGCGAGTGGCTGGCCAAGGAGATCGAGAAGCGCACCGGCAAGGAGGCCCGTACGACGGTCCTCGGCCACATCCAGCGCGGCGGCACCCCCAGCGCCTTCGACCGCTGGCTCGCCACCCGCTTCGGCCTGCACGCCATCGACGCCGTCCGGGACGGCGACTTCGGCAAGATGGTCGCCCTGCGCGGCACGGACATCGTCCGCGTCCCCATCGCCGAGGCCACGGCCCGGCTGAAGACGGTCGATCCGCACCTGTACGAGGAGGCGGGGGTGTTCTTCGGCTGAACCCCGCCGGACCGGCACCCCCCGGGACGCGTGAGTGCACCGTGGCGCCGTCGGCCGGACCGGCGGCGCCACGGTGCACGACGCCCTCGACTACCGGGCGGGCCGACGCTCGGGGAACGTGCCGGCGCCGCGCAGCTGAGCCGCCAGCTCCCGCACGACCGACGCCCCGTTCAGCGTGAGCACCGACTCCGGATGGAACTGCACCCCGGCGAAGCCGGACCCGCGCAGCGCGTGCACCTCACCAGACTCGCTGCGGCTCACCTCCACGTCGTGCGCGGCGAGTTCGGCGGCCGTCTCGTCGTCGCAGCGCGCCACGAAGCTGTTGTAGAAGCCGACGGTCTCCCGCCGCCCGAACAGATCGATCTCCGTCTGCGTGCCCTGGTACGGAACGTCCTTCCGTACGATCTCCAGGCCCAGTTCGGCCGCGATCAGCTCGTGCCCGAGGCAGACACCGAGGACGCCGTGCCGGTTCTCCCGGATCACCTCGGCGGTCAGCCCTCGCAGGAACCGCATCTTGGGATCGGCGGTGTCCGCGGGATCGCCCGGACCGGGGCCGAGGACGAGGGGCCCCTCGTGCGCGCGGACCGCCTCCGTCAGGCCGGGCTCGTCGTACCGGCGGACCGTGACGGTCAGGCCCGAGGAGCGCAGCACATGCGCGAGCATCGCGGTGAACGTGTCCTCCCCGTCGACGACCAGAGCGTGCCCGGAGAGCTCCTCGGATCGGTCCTGCATCCGCAGCCAGAACGGCGCCAGGGACGCCCGGCGCCCGTCGAGCGCGGCCCGCACCCGGGGGTCGTCGGCCAGCCGGGGCCGTACGGACTCCGCGCGCGGCCTGCCCGGACGTACCCCCAGGGCCGCCAGCACCCCCGCCGCCTTCGCGTGGGTCTCCGCCACCTCGCCCGCCGGGTCCGAGCCGCGCACCAGCGTGGCGCCGACCGGCACCCGCAGCCGCCCGTCCGCGTCGATGTCGGCGGTGCGGATGAGGATGGGGGAGTCGAGGGTCTGGGCGCCGCCCGAGTCCCTGCCCAGCAGCGCCAGCGCCCCCGCGTAGTACCCGCGCCCGGCACCGTCCCGCCCGAGGGGCTCGTGCCGCTCGATGACCCGGCAGGCGTTCTGCACCGGCGAGCCCGTGACGGTCGCCGCGAACATGGTCTCCCGCAGCACCTCACGGGCGTCCAGCGAGGACCTCCCGCGCAGCTCGTACTCGGTGTGCGCGAGGTGCGCCATCTCCTTCAGCCGGGGCCCGACCACGACCCCGCCCATGTCGCCGACCGTGCACATCATCTTGAGCTCCTCGTCGACGACCATCGACAGCTCCTCGATCTCCTTGCCGTCGGCGAGGAAGTCCAGCAGGTGCTCGGGGGTGGGGCCGTCGGCCGGATAGCGATACGTCCCACTGATCGGGTTCATGACCACGGTCCCGCCGGACATCCGCACATGCACCTCGGGACTGGCGCCCACGAGTGTCCGGTCCCCGGTGTGCACGACGAAGGTCCAGTACGCGCCCCGCTCGCCTTCGAGCAGCCGCCGGAACAAGGCCAGCGCGTCGGCCCTGGAGAACCCCGGGATCTCGCCCTCGTACGTCCGCCGGATCACGAAGTTGGCGCCCTCGCCCGCGCCGATCTCCTCCCGCAGCACCCGCCCGACGATCTCCGCGTACTCCTCGTCGGCCACGTCGAAGCCGCCGTCCCGGACCCGCACGTCGTGCGCGGGGAGTTGGTCGAGGGCGGTGGCGAGCGGGATCTCGTACGTCTCCTCGGGGGTGAGCGCCACCAGCGGCGTCCCGTCGTCATGGACGTCGAAGCCGCGCTCGCGGATCTGCCGGAACGGGATCAGCGCGAGGCCCTCGTCGGGGAGGTCGGCGAGACGGTCGTGGCTGCTGACCGGACCGATCAGCAGCTCGACCGTGTGGTCGTCACGGCCGGGGGTGCGGCGGCGGAGCAGGGCGAAGGGGCGGGCGTCATACAGCAGCCGGGTCAGGTCCATGGGTCCTCTTCCGTCGATTTGCGTCGATTGGGTGAGGAACGGCCCCGGAAACGCCGAAGGCCGCCCCTCGGGCGGCCTTCGCGAAGTCGTGCGTACGCGCAGTCAGTGGGCCGCCGGATGAGCGGTCCACCACCAGTTCTGGATCGAGTGCGCGAACATGCGCCGCACACTACCTCACGCGCACCTGAGCGTGGGTGTGTCTCACCTGTCGAGCCGGGAGAAAACGACTCGACACGACCCCGTAATGTTGAGGGCGTGACCGTGAACGCTAAGACCAGCGCGAGCGCTGGCAACACCTGGCGAGACCTGCCCGCGGCGCAGCAGCCCGAGTACCCCGACACCGAGGCTCTGCGCGCAGTGATCGCGGACCTCGAGTCGTATCCGCCGCTCGTCTTCGCGGGCGAGTGCGACCAGCTGCGCGCCCGGATGGCGGCCGTCGCCAAGGGAGAGGCGTTCCTCCTCCAGGGCGGCGACTGCGCCGAGGCCTTCGACGCGGTGTCCGCCGACCACATCCGCAACAAGCTCAAGACGCTGCTCCAGATGGGCGCGGTGCTGACGTACGCCGCGTCCGTACCCGTGGTGAAGGTCGGCCGGATCGCCGGCCAGTACTCCAAGCCGCGCTCCAAGGGCACCGAGACCCGCGACGGCGTGACGCTGCCGACGTACCGCGGCGACTCCGTCAACGGCTTCGACTTCAACGAGGCCGCCCGCATCCCGGACCCCGAGCGCCTGAAGCGGATGTACAACGCGTCCGCCTCCACGCTCAACCTGGTGCGCGCCTTCACCACCGGCGGTTACGCCGACCTGCGCCAGGTGCACGCCTGGAACCAGGACTTCGTGAAGTCGTCCCCCTCCGGCCAGCGCTACGAGCAGCTCGCCCGCGAGATCGACCAGGCGCTGAACTTCATGCACGCCTGCGGGACCGACCCGGAGGAGTTCAAGACCGTCGAGTTCTACTCCTCGCACGAGGCGCTGCTGCTCGACTACGAGTCGGCGCTGACCAGGGTCGACTCCCGCACCGGGAAGCTGTACGACGTCTCGGCGCACATGGTGTGGATCGGTGAGCGCACCCGCCAGCTGGACCACGCGCACATCGAGTTCGCCTCGCGCATCCGCAACCCGATCGGCATCAAGCTCGGCCCGACGACGACGGCCGAGGAGGCGCTGCAGTACATCGAGCGCCTCGACCCCGACCGCGAGCCGGGCCGGCTGACCTTCATCGTCCGGATGGGCGCCGACAAGGTCCGCGACAAGCTCCCCGAGCTGGTGGAGAAGGTCAGCGCCTCGGGCGCGACGGTGGCCTGGATCACCGACCCGATGCACGGCAACACCTACGAGGCGGCCTCGGGCCACAAGACCCGCCGCTTCGACGACGTGCTCGACGAGGTCAAGGGCTTCTTCGAGGTCCACAAGGGCCTGGGCACCCACCCGGGCGGCATCCACGTCGAGCTCACCGGTGACGATGTCACCGAGTGCGTGGGCGGCGGCGACGAGATCTTCGTCGACGACCTGCACCAGCGCTACGAGACGGCCTGTGACCCCCGGCTGAACCGCAGCCAGTCCCTCGACCTGGCGTTCCTGGTCGCGGAGATGTACCGGGACCAGTAGCAGATCACCTGTGGGCGCGCCTCTTACCGGAGCGCGAAGTGGGGCGCGGATCACACACGATCCGCGCCCCACCCCACTTTTGTGGATCCGACGCGATGGGTAAGGTTAGGTTAGCCTTATTGATCTCGACGGGAGGTGAGTCCGCGTGTACGTCTGCCACTGCTTCGGGGTGACCGAAGCGCAGGTCCAGCGGCACGCGGAGGACGGCGCCAGCACCCCCCGCCAGATCGCCTCCGCCTGCAAGGCGGGTACGGACTGCGGATCCTGCGTCCGTCGGATCCAGGCCATCCTCGGCCGTCCGGCGTGTCCTCGTCATGAGCCTGCCCGCCAGGGCGGGCCGGTCCTCTCCGAAGCGGCGGGCGCGCAAGCACTCGAGGAAGCCGCCTAGGGTCTGTCGGTTCAGCTCTCCGGCTGCTCGATCAGCTGGGCGATGTAGAGGGCCTCGCCGAGCTTCTCCAGGAGCTCCAGCTGGGTGTCGAGGTAGTCGATGTGGTGCTCCTCGTCCTCCAGGATCGACTCGAAGATGTTGGCCGACGTGATGTCGCCCTTCTCCCGCATCACCCTGATGCCACGCCTGAGCCGGTCGATCGCCTCGACCTCGACCTGGCGGTCGGCCTCGAACATCTCCTGGACCGTCTGCCCCACGCGCACATGGAAAAGGCGCTGGTAGTTCGGCAGCCCGTCCAGGAAGAGGATGCGGTCGGTGAGCAGCTCCGCGTGCTTCATCTCGTCGAAGGACTCACTTCGCGTGTACTTCGCGAGCTTCGTCCAGCCGAAGTTCTCCTGCATCTTCGCGTGCAGGAAGTACTGGTTGATCGCGGTGAGCTCGGCGGTCAGCTGCTCGTTGAGGAATTCGATGACCTCGGGGTCGCCCTGCATCGCAGAGGCTCCTTCCGACCGGGGGGAACTGGCGGGTTGCGCCGCATGATTGCATCCGCCACGAAGATCGTCCAGTAAGCATTCACTTAGTAAGTAAGGGCACACTTAGTTCTAATTGCCCGATTTGGATGGGGGTCGGTCATGTGCACTGCCCCGGGTCTGTCAGGATGGAGTCATGGGTCAGCCGGTGGAACGCGAGCGGGGAGAGGGCGATTCCGGAGCAGTCGCACACTCCGATCTTCCACCGGGGCAGCGGATCCAGCGCGGCTGGCCGGTCACGCACTACGGCCCGGTTCCCAAGTTCCGGCCCGAGCGCTGGGAGTTCCGGGTCTTCGGCGCCACCGCGGACGGCGAGAAGCACTGCTGGACCCATGAGGAGTTCACCGCCCTTCCGTACGCCAGCGTCACGGGTGACCTGCACTGCGTCACGAAGTTCAGCATGCTCGGCGCCGAATGGGGCGGCATCCCCGCCCGGACCGTCCTGGACCTCGCCCCGCCCGCGTCCACCGTCACCCATGTGATGGTGTGGGCCGAGTACGGCTTCAGCTCCAACCTCCGCCTGGCGGACTTCGCGGACGAACGCGCGATCTTCGCCACCCACAAGGACGGCGAACTGCTGACGGCGGAACACGGCTTCCCGCTCCGCCTCGTCGTCCCCCACCTGTATGCGTGGAAGGGCCCCAAATGGGTCCGCGGCGTCGAGTACATGACCGCCGACCGCCGCGGCTTCTGGGAGGAGCGCGGCTACCACAACGTCGGCGACCCCTGGAAGGAACAGCGCTACTCCTACCAGGAGCAGCCGGGGGACGGCCCCGAGCTCTGAAACACCGCGGCAGCCACAGCGTCCCTCACTGCCGCGGACCGACCGTCTCGGCCTCCCGCAGCTTCTTCAGCCGCTCCACGTCCGCCGCGTGCCCCTCCTTGCCGCCGGGCGTCTCGATGATCAGCGGTACGCCCTCGGTGGCCGGGTGGGTCATCAGCGCGCGGAACGGGTCCTCGCCGATGTGACCGGAGCCGATGTTCTCGTGCCGGTCCTTGTGGGCGCCGACCACGTCCTTGGAGTCGTTGGCGTGGATCAGCTTCAGCCGGCCCTCGCCGACCGTGTCCACCAGCAGGTCCAGCGTCTGGTGCATGCCGCTCGGCCCGGTCAGGTCGTGGCCGGCCGCGAAGATGTGGCACGTGTCCAGGCACACGCCCAGCTTGGGATGGGCGTCCAGCGCCTCGAAGTACGGCCCGAAGTCCCAGGTCCGCGAGCACAGCGAGGCGCCCTGCCCGGCCGTCGACTCCAACAGCAGGTACGGGTCGTCGTCGTGGGTGAGCTCGTCCAGCAGCGGCAGCAGATACTCCCGCACCTGCTTCAGCGCCACGGACCGGTCCCGGCCCCCGGTCGCGCTGCCGGTGTGCACGACCACGCCCCGCGCCCCGATGTCCCGCCCGCGCCGCAGGGAGTGCCGCAGCGACTCCACCGACCTCTCCACGGTCGCCTCGGTGTGCGAACCGAAGTTGATCAGATACGGGGCGTGCACATACGCCGGGATCGACTCGGCCGCGCACTCCGCCCGGAACGCCTCGTCCTGCCGGGGGTTGCCGACGGGCGTGGCCCAGCCGCGCGGGTTGGCGACGAAGACCTGCACGGTCTCCGCCTTGAGGTCATGGGCGTACGACAGGCCCACCGAGTGGAGACCGCCCGCCACCGGGACATGACCGCCGACGGGGTTGCGCACCGTACCGGCCGCTTCGGGGCCGGTGCCGGCCTGTTGACTCTTCACCCACCCAGGGTGCCACGCGGCCCGGTACGCCCGGTCAGCGGATCGTGATCGTGATCGTCGACCCCTTGGGCGCGCTCTGGCCGCCCTCGACGGACTGCTTCTTGACGGTGTCGCCGAACAGCCCGAGCAGCCCGCGGTCCTTGTCGACCTCGAAGCCGGCGGCTTCCAGCTCGCTCTGCGCGTCATCGACGTCGTCACCGACCACGTCCGGGACCTCGACCATCACCGGGCCCTTGGACAGTGTCAGCGTCACGGTGTCGCCCTCGGCGGCGGTGGTGCCGTCCCGCGGGGTCTGCCGGGCGACCTGCCCCTTGTCGTAGTCGGAGGAGTTGACCTCCTCGGAGGAGACCTCCACCTTCAGGCCCGCCTCCTGGAGGTCCGCCCGCGCGTCCTGGAGGGACTCGCCGGTGACGTCCGGGATGTCGATCGGGCTGCCCTTGCTGACGGTGAGCGCGATCGCCGAACCGGCGCGCCGCTCGGTGCCGGCCCCCGGCTCGGTGGAGATGACGAAGCCCCGCTCCACCTCGTCGCTGAACTCCCGGGTGACCATGCCCGGCTGCAGCCCGTCCCCCTTCAGCACGGACCTGGCCTTGTCCAGCCGGTAGTCCGCCACGTCGGGCACCTTCACGGTCTCGGGGCCGTCGGAGATGACGAGCCGCACCGAGTCGTTGTCCCGGATCCGGGCGTTCGGCTTCGGGTCGGTGCTCACGACCGTGCCCCGCTTCACGGTGTCGCTGTACGCGTGGTCGATCTTGCCGACGTCAAGACCGGCCGCCTGCAGCCGGTCCCGGGCCTGCGCCTCGGTCTTCTCCAGCACCGTCGGGACCTTGGTGAACTGACCGGAGTTGATGTACCAGACGCCCGCGCCGACCCCGAGGACCAGCAGGACCGCCGCGATGATCGCCACCAGTCGGCGCGGCGGGCGGGAGCGGCCCCGTGGGGGCAGCGGCGGCCCGGACTCCAGGCGGCTGGTGCGCTGGAACCCGGCCTGGGCGTCGTCGTCCTCGTTGACCGGCAGCGGGCGCGGCACCGTCAGCGAGCGCGGGATCACGCTCGTCCGGTCCTCGGCGCCGTCGTGCGCCCCCGAGAGCGCCTGCGGAGGCACGGCGTCCAGCTGCTCCGCGCCGAGCCCGGCGCGTGCCTCCCGGACCTGCGCGAGCAGCGCGACCGCGTCGTACGGGCGGATGTCCGGATTACGGGCCGTCGCGGAGGCGACCAGCTCGTCGAGTGCGTAGGCCAGCCCCGGCACGAGGGCCGAGGGCGGCGGCACGTCCTCGTGGAGGTGCTTGTACAGCACGATCGCGGGGGAGTCCCCGTCGTGCGGCTTCTCGCCGGTGAGCATCTCGTGGAGGACGACACCGCACGCGTACACGTCGACGCGCGGATCGGCGGCGCCCGGCTGCTCGATCTGCTCGGGGGCGAGGTACGAGACCGTGCCGAGCACGGCCCCGGTGGTGCTGGTGACGGTGTCCACGGACCGCACCAGCCCGAAGTCGGCGACCTTGACCCGACCGTCGTCCCCTATCAGGACGTTCTCCGGCTTCATGTCCCGGTGCACGAAGCCCGCGCGGTGCGCGGCGCCGAGCGCGGCCAGCACCGGCTCCAGGATGTCGAGCGCGGCCCTCGGCTGCAGCGCCCCGCGGTCACGCAGCACGTCGCGCAGGGTGCAGCCGGCGACGTACTCCATCGCCAGGTAGACGTACGACCCGTCGGTGCCCTGGTCGAAGACCTGCACCACGTTCGGGTGCGCGAGCCGGGCCACCGACTTGGCCTCCCGGATGAACCGCTCGACGAACGACCCGTCAGCGGCCAGCGCGGGATGCATCACCTTGAGTGCGAGAACCCGGTCCAGGCGGGTGTCCAGGGCCCGGTAGACCGTGGCCATCCCACCGACCGCGATCCGCGCGTCGACGCGATAGCGGCCGTCGAGCACCTGCCCGACCAGAGGGTCCTGAAGGGTCGTATCCACGCGGGTGAGTCTACGAGCCGTGACTGACACGTACCGAGTTCGGCCAGGATCGAGGCGGTACTGCAGCGGACCTGTGACGCAACCCACCACGTCACAGCGGCCATCGGGGGCACCCGCCGTGGGGTTTCCGGCCGCCCGAGTTCCGCTCGGAACGCCGGCCGCGCTCGGCTCAGAACGCAGGCCGCGCTCCGCTCAGAACGCCGGCCGCTCCGGGTCCAGTACCGCCAGGCCGGCCGTGGGAGACGACGCCTCCGCGAAGTGCCGCCGCGGAATCCGGCCCGCCAGCCGGGCCAGCCTGCCCGCTTCGACGGCGTGCCGCATGGCGTCGGCCATCAGCACCGGCTCCTGGGCCCGGGTCACGGCCGAGGCGAGCATCACACCCGCACACCCCAGCTCCATCGCCAGCGCCGCGTCCGACGCGGTACCGGCCCCCGCGTCCAGGATCACCGGCACCCCCGCGTGCTCGACGATCAGCTGGAAGTTGTGCGGATTGCGAATGCCCAGCCCGGATCCGATGGGCGACCCGAGCGGCATGATCGCCGCGCACCCGACGTCCTCCAGCTTGCGCGCCAGCACCGGATCGTCGTTCGTGTACGGCAGCACCGTGAACCCGTCGTCGACCAGCGTCTCGGCGGCGTCCAGCAACTCGATCGGATCCGGCAGCAGGGTCCGCTCGTCCGCGATGACCTCCAGCTTGACCAGGTCCGTCCCGAGCGCCTCCCGCGCCAGCCGAGCCGTCAGCACCGCCTCACCGGCCGTGAAACAGCCCGCGGTGTTCGGCAGCACCCGGATGCCGAGCTTCTCCAGCACCGACAGCACCGACCCGTGCACGCCCGGATCGACCCGGCGCATCGCGACCGTCGTCAGCTCCGTCCCGGACGCGACCAGCGCCCGCTCCAGGACCTCCGGGCTGGGGGCGCCGCCGGTACCCATGATGAGACGGGACGTGAAGGACGTACCACCGAGGACAAAGGGGTCGTCGGCCATGGGTCAGCCTCCTTGGACGGCGGTCAGGACTTCGACGCGGTCACCCTCGGCGAGGGACGTCGAGGACCATCGCGCGCGCGGGACGACGGTTTCGTTGAGGGCGGCGGCCACTCCGGAGGGGGCCGCGGTGAGGGAGCGCACGAGCGTGTCCAGGGCGGTGCCCGGGGCGACCTCCCGCGGCTCGCCGTTGACCGAGACGTTCATACGGGCAGCTCCGTGCGGACGGCGCTGAAGCGCCTGGGCGTGAAGGGGCGGGCCTCGTCCGGGAGTTCACCGGTGACCAGGGCGTGCGCCAGGACGTCGCCGGTGACCGGGGTGAGCAGCACGCCGTTGCGGTAGTGCCCGGTGGCCAGCAGCAGCCCGTCCAGACCGGTTGGGCCGAGCAGCGGAGCGTTGTCGGGGGACCCGGGACGCAGACCGGCCCGGGTCTCCGTGAGCGGCAGCTCGGTGATCCCGGGGACCAGCTCGTGGGCGTCCCGCAGCAGCTCGTACACGCCGCCCGCGGTCACCGTGGTGTCCCAGCCCAGTTCCTCGCTGGTGGCGCCGACGACCAGCTCGCCGTTGCTTCTCGGCACCAGGTAGACCTGGCTGCCGCGCACCACGGCCCGCACCGTCCGGCTCAGGAACGGCGCGTACCGCTCGGGCATCGTCAGCCGCAGCACCTGCCCCTTCACCGGCCGCACGGGCGGCAGGACGTCCGGGGGGACCCCCGCGAGGCGCCCGCTGAGGCTGCCGGCCGCCAGCACCACCTGTCCGGCGCCCAGCGTCACGCCCTCACGCGTGACGACACCTCTCGCCCGCTCCCCTGCCACCGACAGCCGTTCGGCCCAGGTGCGGTGGAAGGCGACCCCGGCCCGCTCGCACGCGGTCACCAGGGCGTCGGCCAGCCGTCGCGGATCGATCTGGTGGTCGCCGTCGACGCGCAGCCCGCCGCGCACGCCCGGCGCGAGCATCGGCTCCAGGCGGCGGCACTCGCGCCCCGACAGCCACTCGGAGTCCAGCCCCGACTGCCGTTGCAGGGCGTGCAGTTCGCGCAGATGGGCGCGGTCGTCGGCGTCCAGCGCGACGGCGAGCGTGCCGCTGCGGCGGTAGCCGAGGTCGCGGCCGGTGAGGTCGGTGAGCTCGGCGGCGAAGTCCGGATAGCGGCGGGCCGACTCCAGGTTCAGGCCGAGCAGGGTCTGCTCGCCGTAGTGCAGTTCGGTGACGGCGGCCAGCATCCCGGCCGCCACCCGGGCGGCGCCGCCGCCCGGTTCGGGGTCCACCACGGCCGTGGCGAACCCGCGCTGCGCGGCTCGCCACGCGGTGACCAGGCCGATGATGCCGCCCCCGACGACCAGGACGTCCGAGGTGGCCGATGCATCTGGCGTACGCGACATGGGTGTCCAGCTCCTCCCTTCGCCGGCATGACCCGGATCAGGTTCGTACGGTCGGAGGCCGCCAGCCTCCCTCTCAGCCCGGTGCGTCCGGGCTCCCGCGAGTGCTTTACGTTGGCCACCCTAGCCCGACGCCGTCCCTCTCAGTAAGGGAGCCTCCGCCCGTGCCACGCCCGCCCGCCCCGCCCTCAAGATCTCTCGACGGACTCGTCCTGGCCCCCGTCGCCGACCAGGCCCCAGGTCAGGTGGGCACCCGCACCCGGTTCACGTACCACGAGAAGGACGGCGAGATCTGGGCCGAGTACGCGGGTGGGGACGTCGTCCGCGGGTACCTGGTGGGGACGCGGGAGGGCGACCGGCTGGACTTCCGGTACGTGCAGCTCAAGCAGGACGGGACGACGTCCTCGGGGCACTGTGTGTCGGTGGTCGTCGAGCTGTCCGACGGTCGCGTGCGGCTGGAGGAGAGCTGGGAGTGGGAGTCGCAGACCGGTAGCGGAACGAGCGTTGTGGAGCAGCTCACTGAGCAGACCGCCTGACTGACTGTTCGTCAGTTGTCTAAGGTGATCACGTGAGCGAGCAGACGCAGGAACAGGGAATCTCCACGAACCGGCGTGTCGTCGTGGTGGGCGCGGGCATGGCCGGGGTGCAGACCGCGGTCGCCTTGCGGGAACAGGGTTTCACCGGCACGGTGACCCTGATCGGCGCGGAGCCCCATCAGCCGTACGACCGTCCGCCGCTGTCCAAGGCCGTGCTGCTCGGCAAGGCCGAGGGCGCGGCCTTCGACGTCGACTTCGACGCCCTCGGCATCGAACTGCGGCTCGGGCTCGAGGTGATGGGCGTGCGCCCCGGCGAGCACCGGCTGGACACCGCCGAGGGGCCGGTGCCGTACGACGTCCTGGTCCTCGCGACCGGCGCCGAACCCATCCGGCTGCCGGGCGCCGAGGGCGTGCCCTCGGTCCATCTGCTGCGCACCCTGGACGACGCCGAGCGGTTGCGCCCGGTGCTGGCCCGGCAGGACGACATCGTGGTCGTCGGCGCGGGCTGGATCGGCGCCGAGTTCGCCACGGCCGCCCGCGAGGCCGGCTGCGCGGTGACGGTCGTCGAGGCCGCGGACCGTCCGCTGGCCGGCGCGCTGCCCGCCGAGGTGGCCGCCCCGATGGCCTCCTGGTACGCCGACGCGGGTGCCGTTCTGCGCACCCAGGCGCGGGTGGCGGGTGTCGAGCCCGGGGTGGTGCTCCTGGACGACGGCTCGCGGCTGCCCGCCGGCGCCGTGGTCGTCGGCATCGGCGCCCGCCCGGCCACGGCCTGGCTGGCCGGCTCCGGCATCACCCTCGGCGCCCACCGCGAGGTCGTCGCCGACGAGCGCCTGCGTACCTCCGAACCGGACGTCTACGCGGTCGGCGACTGCGCCTCCTTCCCCTCGGGGAGGTACGGCGAGCGCCTGCTGGTCCACCACTGGGACAACGCCCTGCAGGGGCCGCGCACGGTGGCCGCGAACATCGTCGGCGAGGCCACCGACGAGCCCCCGGCGGTCTACGACCCCATCCCGTACTTCTGGTCCGAGCAGTTCGGGCGCTTCGTGCAGTACGCGGGCCACCACGCGTCCGCGGACACCACCCTGTGGCGCGGCGACCCGTCCGGCCCCGCCTGGTCGGTGTGCTGGCTGCGGGAGAACCGCCTGGTCGCCCTGCTGGCGGTGGGGCGCCCCCGGGACCTGGCGCAGGGACGGCGGCTGATCGAGGCGGGGGTGCTCATGGATCCGGCGCTGCTGGCCGACTCGGCCAGGCCCCTGAAGGCGGCCACGGCGTAGGAGGGAACCGCGGGTCTCGGCCCGGCCCGGATCCCCCGTTCTCTCCCAGGAGAAAACCGCAGGTCCGGCGCTTCTGACTTCCGACTGTCAGTGCGAGATGGCACGCTTGTCCCGTGACCGAGATTGACGCAAAGATCGATGTTCTCGTCCCCGCCTGGCTCACCCTCCCCGACATCGCAGAGATGCTCGATGTCGAGGTGACGCGTGTGCGGCAGCTGGTCAAGGAGGGCCAGCTCATCGCCGTACGCCGTGGTGAGAACCGCGCGCTGCACGTCCCCGCCGCCTTCATCGACGGGGCCGAGCAGAAGGTCGTCAAGGGCCTCACCGGCACCCTGACGCTCCTGCGGGACGACGGCTTCACCGACGAAGAGATGCTCGAGTGGCTCTTCACGCCCGACCCGAGCCTGCCCGGAACCCCCGCCGAGGCGCTGAGCGAGAATCGCGGCACGGAGGTGAAGCGCCGCGCCCAGGCGCTCGCCGTCTGACCCAGCACGCTGCCGATCTGAACATCGCCGGCGTACGGGCCGTGGCTCGAGACAGCCACGGTCGTGGCCGACCGCGGCCGTGGCCCGTACGCCATCCACCACCGGGGGGATCTCCGCATGCCCGACAGCACCGCCCGCGCCCGGCTCGCCGACGCCCGGCTGTACCTCTGCACGGACGCCCGTGAGCGACAGGGTGATCTCGCGGAGTTCCTGGACGCCGCCCTGGCCGGCGGGGTCGACATCGTGCAGTTGCGGGACAAGGGCATGGAGGCGGCTCAGGAGCTGGAGCACCTGAAGGTGTTCGCCGACGCCTGCGCCCGGCACGGCAGGCTCCTCGCGGTCAACGACCGGGCGGACGTCGCCCACGCCGCGGGCGCCGACGTCCTGCACCTCGGCCAGGGCGACCTTCCGGTCCCCGCCGCCCGCGCGATCCTCGGCGACGACGTCCTCATCGGCCGCTCCACGCACGCCGGGCCGGAGGCCGCCGCGGCCGCCGTCCAGGAGGGCGTGGACTACTTCTGCACCGGCCCGTGCTGGCCGACCCCCACCAAGCCCGGCCGCCATGCCCCCGGTCTCGACCTGGTCCGGTACACCGCCTCCGTCGGCACCGAGCGGCCCTGGTTCGCCATCGGCGGCGTCGACCTCGGCAACCTCGACGAGGTGCTGGAGGCGGGCGCCCGCAGAGTCGTGGTCGTCCGGGCGATCACGGAGGCGGACGACCCGGGAGCGGCCGCCGCCGAGTTCGCGAAGCGACTGCGCCAGGCCTCGTGAGGCCCCGGCGACCATCCGATCAGCTTGTCCTATCTGTCCGTCCAATGGGTGGACAGTAAATAGACAAATCGGTCAAAAATCCATGATCCGGTTGGGGGACCGCCGCACCCTGACTAACCTGCGGGTATGGCCCTCGGTACCGCATCCACCAGGTCGGACCACGCACGCACCGTGCGTGACATGCTCGCGACCGGCAAGACGACGTACTCGTTCGAGTTCTACGCCCCGAAGACCCCGAAGGGCGAGCGGAACCTCTGGAACGCGCTGCGCCGGGTGGAGGCCGTGGCACCCGACTTCGTCTCCGTGACCTATGGAGCGGGCGGCTCCACCCGCGCGGGCACGGTCAAGGCGACCGAGGCGATCGTCTCCGACACCACACTCACCCCGATCGCCCACCTCACCGCGGTCGACCACTCGGTGGCCGATCTGCGCAACATCATCGGGCAGTACGCGGACGCCGGCATCCGCAACATGCTGGCCCTGCGCGGCGATCCGCCCGGCGACCCGATGGGCGAGTGGGTGCCGCACCCGCACGGCCTCACCTACGCCGCCGAACTCGTCGAACTCATCAAGTCGTCCGGCGACTTCTGCGTCGGTGTCGCGGCCTTCCCCGCGATGCACCCGCGCTCCGCCGACTGGGACGCGGACGTCCGCAACTTCATCGACAAGTGCCGCGCCGGCGCGGACTACGCGATCACGCAGATGTTCTTCCAGCCGGAGGACTACCTGCGACTGCGTGACCGGGTCGCGGCCGCGGGCTGCGAGACCCCGATCATTCCCGAGGTCATGCCGATCGGCAGCGCGAAGACGCTGGCCCGGATCCCGTCCCTCACCAACGCGTCCTTCCCGCCCGCCCTGAAAGAGCGGATCCTCACAGTCAAAGACGATCCGGCGGCTGTACGCTCCATTGGTATCGAGTTCGCCACGGAGTTCTGTGCGCGGCTGCTGTCCGAGGGAGTGCCCGGGCTGCACTTCATCACGCTCAACAACTCCACGGCGACGCTGGAGATCTACGAGAACCTGGGGCTGCACAACCCGCCGCAGGCCTAGACCGGTCGCACCGGCATACGACACACTGCGTAACGGCCACTGTGAGAGGGGCGTACATGGGCTGGACGGTCCTCTACATCGCGTTCGGCGTCGTCGCGCTGTGGCTGCTGGGCGAGGTGCTGCTGCAGTACAAGGCACGCCTGCGCTGGCGGCTGCTCGCCTTCGCCGGTTTCCTCGTCGTCGTGCTCGGCGTGCTGATCCCGTCGGTGCCCGTCATCGCACTCGGCGCTGTCGCCTTCGCGATCGGCCAGACCTACGTCACCCTCTCCTTCCGCCGTGGCTTCGCGGCCGGTTGGGCGGTCAGCCGCCCGGGCGCCGACGTCAGCAAGCGGCGCCGCGGCAGGGACGACCGCCCGGATCCGGCCCTGGAGGTCACCGACGTCGAGGCGTCCGACGCCGACTACGGGCAGCACGCCGACTTCGGCCGGCACACCGATGCCTACGGCGACGACGAGTACGACCGTGACGACGTGTTCACGCCCGCCCGCCCCGTCGGCCAGACGGCCGCCGAGACCACCTCCGTGTACGAGCCGCAGCCGATGCCCGACGAAACCGGCTCGTACGGCATATACGACTCCGGGTACGCCGCCGCCGACGGTTCCTACGCCGCCGCCGGGCAGACCCAGGACCAGTACGCGACGGCCGCCGCCGACCAGTCGTACTCCTACGACGGCTACACCGGCTACGACCAGCAGCAGTACGGCTACGACGCATCCGGACAGCAGCAGCAGTACGCCGCCTACTCCGACCCGTACATCGGCACCCAGACCTACGACGGTGCCGCGTACGACACCTCCTACGGCGGCCAGCAGCAGTACGGGCAACAGGGCTACAGCCAGGACCAGTACGCTACCGGTGGCTATGGCGAGACCCCGGCGGGCGGGGTGTGGGTGCCGCAACAGCGCAGCACCGACGACCCGTACGGAGACTTCCCGCAGGAGCAGCAGCAGTACGGCCAGCAGGGCCACGACCAGAACCAGGGCCACGGGTTCGACGAGCAGTACCGCTTCTGACGCGTCTCTCAGGGACGGTCGCGCGCGGTCGTCACTGAGAGCCCCGGAACTCCGGTCCCTCCACGATCAGTCCGGCGACGAGCGCGCCCGACATTCCGGCGTGGGGCAGACCGCCGCCCGGATGTGACCAGCCGCCGACGGTGAACAGGCCCGGTATCGCCGTGCTGTTGGAGGGATGCAGCAGACGGCCGTCCCCCGCGGCGAGCGCCGGTGGGGGCACGGCGCCGCCCTCCGCGCCGGTCACGTCCGCGATGTCGGCCGGGGTACGGACCTCGTGCCACAGAAGGCGCTCGCGCAGATCCGGTACGGCCTGCTCGGCGGCCCTCATCATGGTCTCGGTGTACGCGTCCACGACCTCGGGCCCGGGCCGGCCCGCCGGGACCACCGAGGTCAGCGTGACGGCCTCGTGCTCCGGGTCCGGGACGAGTTCAGGATCGTCCGGCCGCAGCACCGTCACCGTCGGACGCCAGGGCGTCGCGGGAGCCGCGGCGAACAGAGCGTCCAACTCGCTCTCGCGGTCGGGCGCGTGCACCACGGTCCGGTGCGCAGCCTCCTTCCCACGCCCGCCGCGCAGCGCCAGCAGCACCGTCATCCGGCTCGGCAGCCCGCGCTGCGGCGCCACCTCGTCCGCGCCCCGCGCCGCCGCCTGACCGACGACGCGGCTCAGCACCTCCGGCGCGACGCCGGCCACCACGAACTCGGCCTCCGCGACCGCGCCGCCCGCGAGTTCCACTCCCGCCGCCCGGCCGTCCTTCTCCAGCACCCCGGTGACCTCGGCGCCGAAGACGAACTCGACCCTCCTGGCCACGCACCGCTCGTACACCGCGCGCGCCAACTCCCGTATACCGCCGCGGACATACCAGGTACCGAAGGCGTGCTCCAGGTACGGCAGCACGGCCGCGCTCGCCGGGGCCACCCGCGGGTCGAGGCCGAACGCCAGGGCGTGGCTCTCCAGAAGGGCGATGAGACGGGGGTCGCGCAGTTCCCAGGCGCCGACCTCCGCGAGGGTCGTGGCCCTGCGGGTGCGCAGCAGGCGCTTGTGGGGGACCGCCGGATAGGGCTCGCGGTCGGCCAGCACCGACCAGTTCGGCCACAGCGGCTCCTCCAGGAGCGGTCGCCGGGTCCGGTCCCAGGCCTCCCGGGCCCGGATCAGGAAGTCGCCCCAACGCTGCCCGGCGCCCGACCCGAGCGCCTCGTCCAGGGCCGTGACGACGCCCGCGCGGGAGGCGTTGGGCACGGACAGCCGGGTGCCGTCCGCGAAGACGTGCCGTGCCGACGGGTCGACCTGGACCAGCTCGACGCAGGCCTCGAGCGGTTCCTTGCCGGTCTTGAGGAACAGGTCGCGGTAGACCGCGGGAAGGGGGAGGAGCCCCGGGCCCGTGTCGAAGGAGAAGCCGTCCCGCTCGAAGCGGCGCACCGCCCCGCCGTACGTCTCCGTACGCTCGTACACCGCCACCCGGTGGCCCGCGACGGCCAGCCGGGCGGCGGCCGCCATCGCGCCCGTCCCGGCGCCGATCACCGCAATCCGTGCCATGACCGCGACTCTATCGGCCGCCACCGACAATCCGGCCGCGAGCCTGTGACCAGCGATGTTCCCCGGCTCAGTGGGGCGGTTGCCAGGCCTCGCCCGCGAGCCGCCGCTCCTCGCGGCGCCGGGCCCTGCGGCGCAGGAACCGCCGGATCCTGGAGACCAGGAAGCAGAGCACGACGAGTCCGGCGAGCAGCACCACGCCCGCGATGATCGCCGCCGCCTGTGGATGGAACATCGCGAACGTGACGATCGCGCCGACCCCGAGATCCTCGGCGAGACTGACCACGATGTTGCTGAACGGCTCCGGGGAGGTGTTGACCGCCATCCTCGTGCCGGCCTTCACCGTGTGGCTGGCCAGCGCCGTCGAACCGCCGATCAGGCCCGCCGCCACATCGGACAGCGAACCGCTCTGCCCGGCCAGCAGCGCCCCGACCCACGCACCGGCGACCGGCCGGATCACGGTGTGCGCCGCGTCCCACGCCGAGTCGACGTACGGGATCTTGTCGGCGACCGCCTCGCACAGGAACAACAGGCCCGCCACGAGGAGCACCTCGGGGCGTTGCAGCGTCTGAGGGACGTCGTCGCTCAGTCCCGTCGCGCCGAACACGCCGAGCAGCACCACCACCGCGTACGCGTTGACGCCGCTGGCCCAGCCGCTGGTGAAGACCAAGGGGAGTACGGACACGGACGCGATCGTATCCAGTTGGCGACACCGTGGCCTGAGGCTGAGTGCGCAGGTCTGAGTACGCGTACCTAGGGGGTGAGTTGAGTACCCGCGCGGATGGGGGCCGGCCTCGGTGAACGAGAGAGTGGAGGCACGGAAAAGGGGCGCGGCTCCGGCACCGGCGACACGGGGCGCCGGAACGGAGCGGCCCCGGATCCGCTCCTTCCGCCGGCCGGTGTCGGCGGGAGCGAGGCACGGGGGACCCGGAAAGACGACCGAACGGGGGCCCAGCGGGGGGCACGGGAAAAAAATCGGGGGAGCACGGGGGAGCACGAGGGAGCGCCGGTTCGAGGTGGCCCGCGGGGGACGCGGCCACATCGGACCGGCGCTCTCGTGTGCTCGGCGCAGGGGCGGCGGCCTGCCTCAGCGGCGTCCGCTCACCCGCCCCTGGAGCAGCCGGGACAGCGCCGCGTGCACGTCGTCCAGGGAACGTTCCGGCTGGAACGCCTGCCAGTCCAGGGCGGCCACCAGCACCATGCCGACCAGGGCGGCGGCGGTGAGCTGGACATCGACCTCGTCGCTGAACTCGCCGTTGCCCACGCCCTCGCGCAGGACGCCCTCGACGACCGCCACCGCCTCCTGGCGGACGACCATGAGGGTGGACTGCCAGGCGCGGTTGGTGCGCCACAACTCCGCCACGTACAGCTGGGTGAAGGCCGGGTAGCGCTGGATGAAGACGAGACCCGCGCGGACCATGGCGTCCAGGGCGTCCACCTTGCTGCCGCCGTCCTGCTCGGTCCGCTCGGCCGCCTCCCTCAGGGAGGCGGTGAGCAGGCCCACTCCGTGCCGCAGCAGCTCTTCGAAGAGGACGGACTTGCTCGCGAAGTTGTAGTACACCGTGCCCTTGGCGACCCCCGCGCGTTCGGCGATCTCATCCACGGTGGTGGCGGAGAACCCCTGCTCGGCGATGAGCGTGACGGCCGCCTCGTAGAGCTTCTGCCGGGTGGCCTCGCGGCGTGTGCTGACACCCGGCGTGGTGCTGCTGCTTTCCATGGTCCTGATTCTCACAGGAGCCGGGCTCCGAGGAGTCACCGAAGAGCTCACAGGGTCAGCTCCGGGTGCAGTCGGTCGAGGGTCCAGACCTGACGGCGGCGGGCCGACAGGGCGGTCAGCGCCAGGGCCGCCGCGGTGAACGCCGTCAGGACGGCACACCCCTCCCACACCGGACCCAGCCCGCCTCCGGTGATGAGCCTGCGCAGGGCCTCCACGACATAGCTCATCGGCAGGAAGGGGTGCAGCGCGTTGAAGAAGCCCGGGCTGGTCTGCACCGGATAGGTGCCGCCCGCGGACGTCAACTGGAGCATCAGCAGGGCGAGGACGAGGATCCGCCCCGCCGCCCCGAAGCGTGCGTTCAGCCACTGCACGATCGCCGCGAAACACGCCGTCACCAGGAACAGGAAGCCCACCGTCCCGGCCGCCCGGACCATCTCCAGGCCGATCGCCCAGTGCAGCACGGACATCAGGGCCACGGTCTGCAGGACGCCGATCGCCACCACCGGCAGCCAGCCCGCCAGCGCGATCCTCCAGGCCGGGGCACCCGCGGCCAGCGCACGCCGGTTCATCGGCGTGATCAGCATGTACGCCACCATGGCGCCCACCCACAACGACAGCGGGATGAAGTACGGGGCGAAACCGGTGCCGTAGTTGGGCGCCTTGTGCAGGTCCCTGGAGACCAGCTGAACCGGGTCCGCCATCACGTCGGTGCGCCGGTCGCGGTCCCGCTTGTCGTAGTCGGGGATCTGCCCGGCTCCGTCGTGCAGGCCGTCGGAGAGCTTCCCGGAGCCGTCGACGAGCTTGTACATGCCGCCGCTGAGGTCCTCGGCGCCGGTCCTGAGGGCACCGACGCCCGAGTCCAGGTCCGACGCGCCGGTCTCGGCCGTGCCGAGCCCTTTGTGCAGCTCCTTCGCGCCGGCGGCGACCTTGCCGGCGCCCTCGTTCAGCTTGTCGATCTTCGATACGGCGTCATCGAGGTCCTCGGAGAGATGCGGGGCCCGGTCGGCGAGCGCCTGGGCCTGCTCCTGGAGGGTGCCGAGGTGGTCGTCGAGCTTCTTCAGGTCGCCGTTCTGGTCCGCGACCAGCGTGTTGACGTCGTCGGCGACCTTCGCCACGTCGGCGGCGGCCTGGCGGGCCTTCTTCAGGTCGGCGCAGGCGGCGTCCGGCAGGACGGGGTCCTCGCAGCGTGTCCGGTAGACCCCGTCCAGGGTGTCGGAGGCCGAGTGCGCCCCCTTGGCGGCCGTCGGGGCCGTCTCGACCAGGGTGTCGAGGTTGTGCCGGATCGTCCCGGCGGAGTCGGCCACCAGCTGGGCGGTGTGACCGATGGTCTTCTCGTTGTCGTCGAGGAAGGGGCCCACCGTGTCCGCGACCCCGTCGACCCGGTCGGCGAGGGTCCGGGTGCCCTCCGCGACCTTCCGTGAGCCGTCCTCCAGGTCGCCGGCGCCGGTGTTGAGCCGGGTCAGCCCCCCGGACAGCTTGCCGCTGCCCTTCTTGGCGTCCTTCAGGCCGTCGGCGAGGTCCTTGGAACCCTTCTCCGCCTTGCCGATGCCGCCTTCCAGGTCGTCGGCCCCGTTCGCGGCCTTCACCGTCTCGCCGTGGATGTCCGAGAACGAGATGAAGATCCGGTCCAGGAAGGATCGCGACGCCTTGGTGGAGGCGGCCGACCGCACCTCGCTGAACACCGTCCGCGAGATCTGCCCGACGATGTAGTTGTTCGCGTCGTTCGTGCGGACCTGGAGCGCGCCCGTCTCGGGGGAGTCGCCCGAACTGGAGGCGATACGCCGGCTGAAGTCGGCCGGCATGGTCAGCGACAGGTAGTACCTGCCGTCCTCCACACCCGCGCGTGCCTCGGCGGCGCTCACCTCGTGCCACTCGAAGGTGTCGCTGTCGCGCAGGCCCTTGGTGATGTCCTCGCCGGCCCTGAGCGTCGTCCCGTCGGCCTTCGCGCCCCGGTCGTCGTTCACCAGGGCGACCGGGATGCGGTCGAGTTGCCCGTACGGATCCCAGAAGGACCACAGATACAGGGCGCCGTACAGCAGCGGCAGCACCAGCAACGCGACCAGCGCCGCGCGCGGCAGCCTCCCCCTGCCGAAGCGGCGCAACTCAAGCGCGGCCAGTTTCGGCGAGCGCATCTGCCTTCACCTCCGGGTCGTCGGACGTGCGGGTGGACACCGTGACGGCGCCTTCGGGGGCCCGCGAGCACACGGCCAGGACGGTTGTCCCGGCCTCGGCGATCGACGTCAACAGGGCCCACACCTCGGCCCGTTCGGCCTCGGACAGCTTCAGGTCGACATCGTCGACCCCGAGCAGTCCCGGCCGCCCGACGAGCGCCAGGGCCACCGACAGCCGCAGTGCCTCGACCCGCTCCAGATCGCGTACGGCGGTCCGGGCGCCCTTGGGCAGGTGCTCGAGGTCGAGTCCGGCCAGGGCGAGCGCGGTGTCGATGAGCGTCTTCGACTCGCTCGCCCGCTCCGCCCGCGGACGCAACAGCCCTCGTAGGGGCCCGCCGTAGCGCCTCTGCAGCAGCGCGCGCTCGCGCAGGTGCTCGCCGACGGTCAGGGCCGGTTCGAGGTCGGTGACTCCGCTGACGTGCGCGACCGCGCTGACCCGGCGGACCGCCGCCGACTGCTTCGGCAGCCGGGCCGCTCCCACGGCCGCCGTCCCCTCGGTGGCCCTCATGCGTCCGGTGAGGGCGAGCAAGAGGCTCGTGCGGCCGGAGCCCGAGGAGCCCTCGATCGCGAGCAGCGACCCGGGATCCGCGTCGATGCCGACGCCTTGGAAGGCCCAACCGCGAGGGCCCTTGAGGCCGAAGCCCTCGGCTGTGACGCGGATGCCGTCCACAGTCTCCCCTGCCTCCGTTTTTGAACTGACTGGTCAGTGCAAAAGTAGCTCGAACCTTCGTTTGAGGCAAAAGCCCAGGTCAGAACGGATTGTCAGTGCCATACCGCACGATGGGCACATACGGCATCCCGTATCAGGGCGTGCCGTCAGACGACAGGAGGTTCGTCATGGCCACCTCTCACGCAGCAGCCGCACACCGGCGCCGCGCCACCGGCCCTGCCCCCTCACTGGCCGGCCCGGCGAGCGACGTGCACCCGGTGCTGCGCCGTGCCACGGCCCCGCCCGCCGCCCTCGACCTGCTCGCCCAGGCCCGCGCCGGACTGGACGAGGCCGCCACCCTGGAAACGTCGAACGAGCGCTACGCGACAGCCCACCTCGCGGCCCTGCGCACCGCCGCGGCCGTGCTCGCCGCCCGGGGGCGCCCGGAGACCACGCCCCGACGCCGGGCCCGCATCCGCAGCGCCTGGGAGGTGCTCCCCGAGATAGCCCCCGAACTCACCGAGTGGAGCGCGCTGTTCGCCTCCGGGGCCCGGCGCCGTGCCCGGGCCGAGGCGGGCATCCAGGGCGCGGCCGGCCGCCGGGACGCCGACGACCTGATACGGGACGCGGCGATGTTCCTGCGCCTCGTCGAGCGCATGCTGGTGCTCCAGCCCGTCCTTCCGCAGCCCCGCCAGGACACCGGCCAGCCGGCGGACCAGGACCGGGCCGACCGTGACTTCCCGGACGCCGGCTGACCCGAGGACCGCGCGCCGCCAGGCGCGACGGGAGGCGGTCGGGAGGCGCGGTCTGGAGGCGCGGTCGTGACCTGTCGTCGGGACGTGGCTTCGGGACGTGGCGTCGGGTGCGGCACCGCGATGACCGGCCGCGGTACCGGAGGCGATGTCGCGGCATCGGAGGCAATAGGGTGGGGAAGGCCTGAAGCCTTCCTTCTCCCGTGCTCCGGGGCGGGGAGGCGCCCCGTTCGCTCCGCCGCGCAAGAGGCGGTGCCGCGCCGAGGAGTCAACTGCCGTGTCGGACCCGATGCGCCCCCGCGCCTCCCTCCGTACCGCCGTGGTCTGGGATGTCCTCCAGGACGCCCTCGACCGCCGGGTCAAGGCCACGGGTCGGGAGTCGCTGGACGTCCTCGACACCGGAGGCGGCAGCGGCAACTTCGCGGTACCCGTGGCCCGCCTCGGGCACCGTGTCACCGTCGTCGACCCCAGCCCGAACGCGCTGTTCGCCCTGGAGCGTCGCGCCGCCGAGGCGGACGTCGCCGACCGGGTGCGGGGCGTCCAGGGCGACGCCCACGGCCTCTTCGACGTGGTCGAGCGCGGTGCTTACGACGCGGTGCTGTGCCACGGCGTCCTGGAGTACCTGGACGACCCCGCCGAGGGCGTCCGCAACGCGGTGGCCGCCCTGCGCGCCGAGGGCGTCCTCAGCCTGCTCGCCGCGGGCCTGGGCGGCGCCGTGCTGGCGCGCGCCCTCGCGGGCCACTTCAAGGAGGCCCAGCGGGCCCTCGGCGATCCGAACGGCCGCTGGGGCGAAGGCGACCCCGTACCGCACCGCTTCACCACCGAGCAGCTCACCGGCCTGGTCGAGGGCCAGGGCCTCGGGATCGCCGCGGTGCACGGCGTGCGGATCTTCGCCGACCTCGTCCCCGGTGTGCTGGTGGACACCGACCCAGGCGCCCTGGAAGCCCTGCTCAAGCTGGAGGAAGCCGCGGCCGAGCTCCCCGCATTCCACTCCGTGGCCACCCAGCTCCATGTCCTCGGCGAGACCCGCGGGGCCGACGAGACCTGAGACGTCCCCTGCACGGAGTGAAGGGGCGCCTCGCTGATCAGGTACTTGAGTGCACATGGAGTACGCCACAGGCCACCCGATCGCGCGCGCCGCGCCGTATGATCGAGGGAGACCGCCCGGCATGACGGGTCGGCCGCTGGGGAATGGAATCTTCAGCGAGCCGGGACTGCATGGCGGGATCCGGTTGGCCAATTGGCGCAGAGGGGCGGGTTTCACGGGGGCGATTCCCTGCCTATCCTGAAGGGACCCCCTAGTCGCCCCGGCGACTGCACGATGAGGAGGACTCCGTGCCGCTCTCGGAGCACGAGCAGCGAATGCTCGAGCAGATGGAGCGAGCGCTGTACGCCGAAGATCCCAAGTTCGCGACAGCGCTTGAGGGAAGCGGGCTGCGCACGTACACCCGGCGACGGGTCTACCAGGCGGTCGCGGGCTTCCTCGTGGGTATCGCGCTCCTCATGGCAGGAATGGTCGCCAAGCAGGTCTGGCTCAGTGTGGTGGGCTTCCTGGTCATGCTTGGTTGTGCGGTGCTCGCGGTGACCGGCTGGCGCAAGGCCCCCAAGCCGGGCGAACAGCCCGCTGGTGGCCCACAGGCCCGCAGTCAGGGACGGCAACGGCGCTCCATGATGGACAGGATCGAACAGCGCTGGCAGCGGCGCCGCGACGAACAGGGCCATTAGCTCGGGAAACAGCTCTCACAGACAGGTGAGGGGGTGACCATCCGATGGGTGGTCACCCCCTCACGTATGCCCGCGGCACACATCCCGGTCCGCATCGGGTACGCAGCGGCCTCGTCACGGGCGTGGACGGCTGAGCCTCTTCGGACGGACAGGAGCGGGCGGACAGGAGCGGACGGACAGAGCGGACGGACAGGAGCGGGCCCCGGGCCACATCGACCCGGGGCCCGCTCCTGTGCTGTGGAGCGTGTGCCGCTGTGTTGTGGAGCCTGTGCCGCGGAGCCCGTCTCAGCTGAGGGGACCCCAGGAGACGGCCGGTGGCCTCAGCTCTCCTGCCCCGACGGCTTGCGCGGGCTCGGCCGAGCCGCCGCCACGCGGGCCGCGAGACCGGCCCACCACTCCGACAACGCCCACACCACCCGTATGGCGGAACGCGGGGCCACCACCGCCCGCAGCCTGGTGCTCCCACTGACCGTGCTCCGCAGCCCCACGGCCGCCCGGCGGACGTCGTCGGCGAGACCTGCCGTCGGGCGCGGCCGTGGCGCGTAGAGGACCTGTTCCACGGCGTCCGCCACCCGGTGCACCGAGGCTGCCGCCGCCGGGTCGAGACGTCCGAGCCGGACGATCCGGGCAGCCGCTGTGCGCGGGGTCTGCGACTCGTCGGGTTCGATCCCGACGTCCCACGCCGTGTCGGTCAGCTCCTGCCAGACCGCCAGCGTGCTCAGCGCCACATCGGCTTCGCCGCGGCCGTGACCGCCCAGCCGTACCGCTCTGGTCCGCAGCCGCCACAACATCGGCGCCAGGGGGATCGCCAGGGCGGCCAGGCCACCGAGGACCCACGCCAGCAGCACGTACCACCTCGGGCCGTCGTCGTTCCCGGCGACCGCGGCCTGCGGGGACTGGCTCGCGCAGCCGTCCAGCTTCCGCTGCTGCGGTGTGCAGGTCTCGCTGGCCGACGGGGCGGCGGAGGCCGCCGTGCTCGCCGACTCGGACGGCTGCGAGGGGTTCGGAAGCGTACTGCCGGAGGCGTCCGGGACGGTGTACGACGGCACCGTGCCCCGGCTCGGGGTCGGCTCGAAGCGGGTCCAGCCCACGCCCTCGAAGTACAGCTCGGGCCAGGCGTGGGCGTCCTTCAGCCCGACCGCCACCGACCCGTCCGCCTGCGGGGAGCCGGGCGCGAAGCCCACCGCGACCCGTGCCGGTATGCCCAGGGAGCGGGCCATCGCCGCCATCGCGAAGGAGAAGTGCACGCAAAAGCCCTGCTTGTCCTTCAGGAAGCGGGCGATCGCCTCTGAGCCGCTGCCGACCTGTACCTGGGTGTCGTACTCGAAACCGCCGGTCACGGCGAAGTAGTCCTGGAGCGCGACCGCCTGCTCGTACGGGTTCGTCGCGTTCGCGGTGACCTTGCGGGCCGTGGCCGCCACCACGGGCGGCAGGGAGTCCGGCAGCTCGGTGAACTCGCGGGTCAGGGCCGGAGGCGGAGCCGGCGCCGAGGCGAGCTGCTCGGCCGTCGGCTGTACGTCCAGGCTCTTCACCTCGTACGTCACACCACGGGTGTTCTGGCCGTGGTCCCCGACGAGCGTCATTCCCTCGGGTTCGTAGCGCCAGTTGCCCCCGATCCGTACCCCGCTGGGCGGGTACGGCATCGGCAGCCAGTCCTGGGCGTACCAGTCGGCCGCCGTGATGGTCGTCTCGATCTCGGTGCGCTTGACGTCGGGTCCGAGGCCGATGGGGGTCGGGAACCCGTCCTTCGGTACGGCGGTGATGGACCGCTTGGCGGGCTTCCAGGTCGTGCCGTCGAAGTCGTCCAGTGACACAATCCGCAGATAGAGGTTGGAGACGTCCGTGTCGGCCTCGGGGCGCAGGGAGAGCACCTGCCGGTCCTCGTCCACGTTCAGACTGTCGCGCAGGGAGACCAGCGGGTTGACCGCGGAGATGGTGCCGCCGCCCCCACGGCCGGAGCCCACGCCCGCCCCGGTGCCGTCCAGCAGGCCGCCGTTCATCGCGGGCAGCGCCAACGGCACCACGAGGGCGACGCCCAGCGCGACCGCACCGATGCGGCGCCCGGTGCGCACCGGCGCCACCGCCGCGGACTCCTCACCCGGAACGCGTGCCGCCCCGCCGAAGAGCCGGCCCCACTGGGACAGCCGCTCCCGCCCCTCCGCCAGGAGCAGCAGCAGATAGCCGGCCGCCGCCACCAGGAACCAGAGCCAGTCGGCGCCGCCGTCGGACAGTCCCGCGGCGACCGAGTACAACGCGAGCAGCGGCAGGCCGGCCGGGGCCGCGCTGCGGAAGGTGACCGCCAGCGCGTCCACCGCGAGCCCGATGATCAGCACTCCGCCGACCAGCATCAGCCGGATGCCGTCGGACTCCAGCGGCGCCGGGATCGCGTACCGCGCGATGTCGTCCGAGCCCTGCCGCAGCAGGTCGGCGAAGTGTACGAAGGTGTCCGGGCCGGGAACCAGCCCGGCGACGGCCTGCTCGCGCGCGAAGGTCACGGTCAGCAGCATCAGCGCGACCAGGGCCTGCGCGGCCACGGTCAGCGGCCGGGCCAGCGGCACCCGCCGGGTCGCCGCCCCCACGCCCGACTGCACCGCCAGCAGGAACGCGGCCTGCAGGATCCAGGTGCTCGGCCGGACCAGCGGCAGCAGGGCGCACGCGGCCATCAGCGTGGCCGCCCAGGCGCACAGCGCCAGTCGTACCCGCCCGCTCATGACCACCCCTCCCCGGTGCCGAACGCACCGACCCCGGTGCGTTCCCGCTCCGCCTGGCGCCACAGGTCGTCCAGCGAGGCGCCCCGGGGCACGCTCAGCGCCGTCCAGCCCGCCTCGCGCAACATCCGCAGCCGCTCCCCGCCCCGGTCCGACGGGTCGGACACCTCGCCCGGCTCCCGCACCCAGCTGTCGCTGTCCAGCAGGAAGGCGACCGCTCCGCCGCTGCGCTGCCGCATCTTGCCGGCGATCGCGGCCTGCTCCTCGTCGAGGTCGCCGAAGAAGGCCACCAGCAGTCCTTCGTTGCCGCCGCGCAGCACGTCGTAGGCCCGGGACAGACCCGCGCCGTCCGAGTGGTCGATCACCGCGAGGGTGTCCATCATCAGCCCGGCCGCGTCCGCCGTCCCCTGGCTCACACCCGCGAACCCGTCGGCGCCCTCGCCGGGCACCGAGTTGCCGGTGTCCGTCAGCAGCCGTACCGAGAAGCCTCGTTCCAGCATGTGGACGAGGACCGACGCGGAGCCCGACACCGCCCACTCGAAGGCCGAGTCGGGACCCGCGCCCTCGAAGGCGAGGCCCCGGGTGTCCAGCAGGACCGTGCAGCGGGCGCGCTGCGGTTGCTCCTCGCGGCGCACCATCAGCTCGCCGTAGCGCGCGGTGGAGCGCCAGTGCACCCGGCGCAGGTCGTCGCCGTAGCGGTATCCGCGCGGGATGATGTCGTCCTCGCCGGCCAGCGCCAGTGAGCGGTGCCGTCCGTCGCCGTACCCCTTGGCCTCACCGCTGAGCCGCACCGGCGGCAGCGGCTCCACGCGCGGGATCACCGTCAGGGTGTCGTGCGTCGAGAAGGACCGGGTCAGCTCGCACATCCCGAACGGGTCGGTGAGGCGAAGTTGCAGGGGGCCGAGCGGATAGCGGCCGCGCAGGTCGGAGCGGACCCGGTAGGACACCTCGCGGCGGCCACCCGGCTCCACCCGGTCGAGCACGAAGCGAGGACGCGGACCCAGCACGTACGGCACCCGGTCCTGGAGCATCAGCAGCCCGGTGGGCAGCCGCGAGACGTTGTCCATCCGCAGGTGGACGCGGGCCTCGCTGCCGGCCGGTACGCGCCCGGGGGAGAGCCGGCGGCTGCCGGCCACCCGGTAACGGGTGCGGAAGAGCACGGTGGCGCAGATCAACGGCAGCGCGGCCAGCAGCAGCCCGACCCGCAGCAGGTCGGGCTGCCCGAGAACGTACGCGCAGATGGCCGCGGCGACACCGGCGGCGAAGAAGGAGCGGCCACGGGTGGTCAGACCGGCCAGCGCGGTGCGCATCCCGCCCTTCTCGCCGCGGTCGGCCTCGGCCGGCCCGGTTCCCCCGGAGGTCATCACAGCCTCCGCGGCGGCTGCGAGCCCAGCGCGGTCGCGCCGCGACCCAGACCGATGCCGCCCTGCTGGGGCGCGGCGGGCACCGGGGTGCGCTGCAGGATCTCCTGCACGACCTGCTCGGCCGTACGGCGGTTCAGCTGGGCCTGGGCGGTCGGCAGCAGACGGTGGGCCAGGACCGCCGAGGCAAGTGCCTGCACGTCGTCCGGCAGGGCGTACTCCCGGCCGCTCAGGGCGGCGGACGCCTTCGCCGCGCGCAGCAGGTGCAGCGTCGCGCGCGGGGAGGCGCCGAGTCTGAGGTCGGGGTGGGTGCGGGTGGCGGCGACCAGGTCGACCGCGTACCGGCGGACCGGGTCGGCGACGTGGACGCCGCGGACGGCGTCGATCAGCTTCAGGATCTCGTGCGCGTGCGCCACCGGCTGGAGGTCGTCCAGGGGGTTGACCCCGCCGTGGATGTCGAGCATCTGCAGCTCGGCCTCGGCGCTCGGGTAGCCGATGGAGACGCGGGCCATGAAACGGTCGCGCTGGGCCTCCGGCAGCGGGTAGGTGCCCTCCATCTCGACCGGGTTCTGCGTGGCGACCACCATGAAGGGGCCGGGCAGCTCGTAGGTCTGCCCGTCGATGGTGACCTGGCGCTCCTCCATCGACTCCAGGAGCGCCGACTGCGTCTTCGGCGAGGCCCGGTTGATCTCGTCGCCGATCACGATCTGCGCGAAGATCGCGCCCGGCTTGAACTCGAAGTCCCGGCGCTGCTGATCCCAGATGGACACCCCGGTGATGTCCGAGGGCAGCAGGTCGGGCGTGAACTGGATACGCCGCACCGAGCAGTCGATGGACCGCGCCAGTGCCTTGGCCAGCATGGTCTTGCCTACGCCGGGGACATCCTCGATCAGAAGATGTCCCTCGGCGAGCAGTACGGTCAGCGAAAGCCGTACGACCTCGGGCTTGCCCTCGATCACACCCTCCACCGAACTGCGGACACGCTCCACAGTGGCGGTCAGATCAGTGAGGCTCGCTCGATCGTCATAGGTCGTCACCCGGCCCTCCTCGGCCCGTTCTTTCCGGGCCGACGCACTCGATGCGCGACCGGCCCACCCCGGAACACGGACACCACACGAGGACAGTTCCGCGTGACGTCACACCCGCATTCTTGCTGCCGTTACCGTTTCGTGTCACTCGCCTGTGGATAACTGCCAGCGATATGTCAGGGCTTGCGGTCTTTTGAGTGCGCGAGGGCCGGGAATTAACAGCGAATCGACAGCTGCGGCGGTTGGTCACGAGCGTTCGCGCGGTCTGCCGGACGACCGCGCGGGGCCTGTTGGACGCCTACGCGGGGTCGATCTCGCGCAGCAGTCCGGTCTTCACGTCGAAGACGAAGCCGCGGACGTCGTCGGTGTGCTGCAGGAACGGCGAGGTCCGCACGCGCTGCATCGACTGTCGTACGTCCTGCTCGACGTCCCGGAAGGCCTCCACCGCCCAGGCCGGACGCTGGCCCACCTCCATCTCCAGGTCGGTGCGGAACTCCTCGGTGATCGCCTCCAGGCCGCAGCCCGTGTGGTGGATCAGGACGACGCTGCGGGTGCCGAGCTTGCGCTGGCTGATGGTGAGTGAGCGGATCACGTCGTCGGTGACGACACCACCGGCGTTGCGGATGGTGTGGCAGTCACCGAGTTCCAGGCCGAGCGCGGCGTGCAGGTCGAGTCGTGCGTCCATGCACGCCACGACTGCCACGCCCAGAACGGGTCGGGCGTCCATGCCGGGGTCGGTGAAGTCGGCCGCGTAGCGCTCGTTCGCCTCGACGAGGCGGTCGGTGACGGTGCCGTCAGTCACTATGGCGGCGTCGGGACCTGCGGGAACCGATGCGGAAGTCGTCATAGGCATCACGGTACTGGTCACGCTCGAATCGGGCCCGGCGTGAGAGTGGACAAAGAACGCCATTGAGTCTTGTTGTGAGCTAACCCACACGGGGGGTGCGAGTGTGACCGTACGAGTGATTCTTCCCGTTTCGCCGTATCGACGGCACCCGCGAGCGCGACGCGCAGGCCGGTTGATTGACCGTGCGGGGCCGTGGACTAAAGTGACGCGAAGCGGGAGGCGAGGCCTCCCTGCGGACTGTTTTCCCCTGGAGATCCCGGCGATTTTCCGGAGATCTCCCCACGTGCGCGGCGCGTACGTACGGCTCGGCCTCCTCCCGCTCCCGGTCGGCTGACGCTCCCGGCGCCGGCAGGCCGCCCCTTCACCGGGGTCGCCCCCAGCGAAACTGGGGAAGGGCGGGGACCCGGCGGTGCGTACGGCCCGCGCCGGACCTGAGAGGGCCCAGATTCGATGGGGCGCGAAGCGCATTCGAGCAAGGGCGGTGGCGGGCGACAGGTGGGAGAGAGCCGACACGTCCCGGTGATGCTCCGACGGTGCCTGGACCTGTTGGCGCCCGCCCTGGAGCGGCCGGGAGCGGTGGTCGTCGACTGCACACTCGGCCTCGGCGGCCACAGCGAGGCCCTGCTGGCGAGGTTCCCCGAGGCCCGGCTGGTCGCCCTGGACCGGGACAAGGAGGCCCTGCGCCTGTCCGGCGAGCGGCTCGCGCCCTACGGGGAACGCGCCGACCTCGTCCACGCGGTGTACGACGAGCTGCCCGAGGTCCTGGACCGGCTCGGTGTGCCCCGCGTCCAGGGCGTCCTGTTCGACCTCGGTGTCTCCTCCATGCAGCTCGACGAGGCCGACCGAGGCTTCGCCTACGCCCAGGACGCCCCGCTGGACATGCGCATGGACCAGACGACCGGCATCAGCGCCGCCGAGGTCCTGAACACCTATCCGCCGGGCGAACTCGTGCGGATCCTCAGGGCGTACGGCGAGGAGAAGCAGGCCAAGCGGATCGTGTCCGCGATCGTGCGGGAGCGCGAGAAGGAGCCGTTCAGCAACAGCGCACGGCTCGTGGAGCTGATCCGGGACAGCCTGCCGCAGGCCGCCAAGCGCACCGGCGGCAACCCGGCCAAGCGCACCTTCCAGGCCCTGCGCATCGAGGTCAACGGTGAACTCTCCGTGCTGGAGCGGGCGATCCCGGCCGCGGTGAAGGCGCTGGACGTGGGCGGCCGGATCGCCGTCCTGTCGTACCACTCGCTGGAGGACCGGCTGGTCAAACAGGTGTTCGCGGCCGGCGCCGCCACCACCGCGCCGCCCGGGCTGCCCGTCGTCCCCGAGCGCTACCAGCCGCGGCTCAAGCTGCTCACGCGTGGTGCCGAACTTCCCACCGAGGAAGAGATCGCCGAGAACCGGCGGGCGGCACCGGCGCGACTGCGCGGAGCCGAGCGCGTCAGGGAGGACGTCGAGTGAGGCAGACGCAGGGGCGGGGCTGTCCGGTGTGCGGCCCGGCCCCGGGGGCGGGCAGGTCGGACATCGGGACGCAGGGGGAGGGCGAGTGAGGAGCAGACCCCGACTGAGGGGCAGGGCCGCACGGCTCGCACGGCTCATCCCGGTCTCGGCGGGCTCCGGCCAAGCCGCCCGCACCCCGTTCGTCCTGCTGGTGGTGCTCCTGCTCGGCGGTGGCCTGATCGGGCTGCTGGTGCTGAACTCCGCCCTCTCCGAAGGCTCGTTCACACTCGACGACGTGCAGAAGGGGACGACGAACCTCACCGACGAGGAACAGGCGCTGCAACGGGACATCGACGCCTACTCGGCCCCCGAAGCCCTCCAGCGCCGCGCCCGTGAACTCGGCATGGTGCCGGGCGGCGACCCGGCCTTCCTGAACCCCGACGGCACCGTCAAGGGCGTACCGACCCCCGCAGCCGACGCCCGACCGGCCTCCGTACGCGTCCCGCTCGCTCCGGCCCCCGAAGCGATGGGCCTGGAGCCCCAACTGCCCCCGGCGACCGGCACCCCGGCCCCGGCGGCCATCGCGCCGACCCGGACGCCCGTGCCCGCCGCCGCGGCCCCCGCCGGGCAGGCCGTTCCCGCGCAGCAGGCCGGGCCGGCCTCGGCGGCCCCGTCCTTCACGACCCCGACTCCGACCCCCGGCAGGTGACGGAAGTGTCCGACAGGCAACCGCCGCGCCGCCGCGTGCCCCGCCCCGCCCGTCCCGAGCGACCCGCCCGTCCGGTCGCCCGGCGTGGCCCGGGCTCGGGCCCCGGCGCCCGCCCGGCCCGCCGACCGGCGCCCCGCCCCGCTGCCCCCAACGCCATCCGGCTGGGCAGCCCCCGCCCGCGGCTGCGCATGGTCGGCCTCGCCCTCGCCCTCGTCCTCATCGCCTTCGTCGTACGACTGCTCCAAGTGCAGGCCGTCGACGCGAGCACATACGCCGCCAAGGCCCAACAGAACCGGTACGTCGGCTACACCCTGGCCGCCGACCGGGGCGGTATCACCGACCGCTCCGGCGTGTCCCTCGCGACCAGCGTGGACGCGTACACCATCACCGCCGACCCCACGCTGTTCTCCCGCAAGCAGCTGAAGGTCGACGACGGGCCCGAGCAGGCGGCCGCCCTCCTCTCCCCGATCCTCGGGGTCGACCAGGACACGCTCGTCAGGAAGCTCAGGCCCGCCAACCCGAACCTGCGCTATGCCGTGCTCGCCTACCGTCAGACCCCGCAGGTCTGGAAGCAGATCAAGGACCTGAAGGCGGCGCTGGCCGACAAGGCCGAGACCGACCCGCGCACCGTCAACGCTCTCGCGGGCGTCCTCGCCGTCCCCACCAGCAAGCGGGTGTACCCGAACGGAGATCTCGCCGCTGGGATACTGGGCTGGGTCAACGCCGAGGGCAAGGGCGCCGGAGGTGTCGAACAGCAGCTCAACGGCCTGCTCTCGGGCAAGGACGGCAAGATCCGCTACGCCCAGGCCGGGGGCCGCCAGGTGCCGACCGTGGGCTCCACCGAGACGCCCGCCGTGCCCGGCAGCGATGTCGAGCTCACCGTCGACCGGGACATCCAGTGGGCCGCGCAGAACGCGATCACGGATCAGGTCAAGGAGTCCGGGGCGGACCGCGGCTATGTGGTGGTGCAGGACACCCGCACCGGTGAGATCCTCGCCATGGCGAACTCGCCCGGCTTCGACCCCAATGACCTGTCCAAGGCCAGCTCGGTGAACATGGGCAACGCCGCCCTCCAGGACGCGTACGAGCCGGGCTCCACCGCCAAGGTCATGTCGATGGCCGCGGTCCTGGAACAGCACGCCGCCACCCCCGAGACGCATGTCGTCGTGCCCAACCGCCTGCACCGCGGCGACCGGCTGTTCAAGGACGACATCGACCACCCGACCTGGTACCTCACCCTCAACGGCGTGCTCGCCAAGTCCAGCAACATCGGCACCATCCTCGCCACCGGCCAGCTAGGCAAGACCCAGCGGCAGGCCAACCAGGTCCTCTACTCCTATCTGCGCAAGTTCGGCATCGGCAGCTACACCGGACTCGACTTCCCCGGCGAGACGAAGGGCATCCTGGCGCCGCCCGGCACCTGGTCGACCTCGCAGCAGTACACGATTCCTTTCGGCCAGGGCGTGTCCCTCAACGCGGTGCAGGCCGCCTCCGTCTACTCCACCATCGCCAACGGCGGCGTACGCCTGGAACCGTCCCTGGTACGCGGCACGAAGGGGCCGGACGGACGCTTCACACCCGCCGCGAAGCCCAAGGAGACAAGGGTCGTCAGTGCCAGGACGGCCAAGACCCTCGCCAAGATGCTGGAGTCCGTCGTGGACGACGAGGAGGGCACCGGCATCGAGGCGCGCATCCCGGGGTACCGGGTCGCGGGCAAGACGGGCACCGCCAACCGCGTAGATCCGGCCACCGGCAAGTACAAGGGCTACACCTCCTCGTTCGCCGGATTCGCGCCCGCCGACAAGCCCCGCGTCACCGTCTACTGCGCCATCCAGAACGCCACCAAGGGCAGCTACTTCGGCGGCCAGATCTGCGGACCCGTCTACAAACAGGTCATGGAGTTCGCCCTGAAGTCGCTGCAGGTCCCGCCGACCGGGGCCAAGGCCGTCAGCTTCCCGGTCACCTACAAACCCTGACCGGCCGGGCCCCTGGTCCGACCAGTCAGGACCCCACGTCCTGATCAGCACCGAGCACCCAGGAACCACCTCGTGACAACGATCACCCCCGATTCCGGGAACCAGGCAACGCCCGGCCCCTCACTTCGCTCCGAGGCCGGTGCGCCCGGTACGCTCACCGCCGTGCCACACCCTGATCAGCCCCGAACCACCCAGAAGGGCGCACCCGTGACATATCTGGGACCGCCCCGCCCGGTCCAGGTCTCCGCCACACCCCTCGCGGAGCTCGCCGATCAACTGGGTGCCGACATGCCGGCCGGCCCGGCCGACGCCGAGGTCACGGGCATCACCCACGACTCGCGCGCGGTGCGCCCCGGCGACCTGTACGCCGCCCTCCCGGGCGCCCGTCTGCACGGCGCCGACTTCGTCACCCAGGCCGACGGCCTCGGCGCGGTCGCCGTGCTGACCGACCCGACGGGCGCCGAGCGGGCCGCCGCCACCGGACTGCCGGTGCTGGTCGTCGCGGACCCGCGTGCGCTGATGGGCGAACTGGCGGCCACGATCTACGGCCACCCGGGCCGCGATCTGCTGCAGATCGGCATCACCGGCACCTCCGGCAAGACCACCACCGCCTACCTCGTCGAGGGCGGCCTTCGGGCGGCCTGGACCACCGGCGAGAGGGGACGGCGCGAGGCGTCGTCGGCGGAGGGCGGTGGAGAGCACCGGGTGGGTCTGATCGGCACCGTCGAGACGCGGATCGGCGACGAGCGCATCAAGTCCGAGCGCACCACCCCCGAAGCCACCGATCTCCAAGCCCTGTTCGCGGTCATGCGCGAGCGGGGCGTCGAGGCGGTCGCGATGGAGGTCTCCAGCCACGCCCTGGTTCTGGGGCGGGTCGACGGCTGTGTCTTCGACCTCGGTGTCTTCACCAACCTGAGCCCGGAACACATGGAGTTCCACTCCGGCATGGAGGACTACTTCCAGGCCAAGGCGCGGCTGTTCACGCCGAAACGCAGCAGGCTCGGCGTGGTCAACTTCGACGACGAGTACGGGCGCAGGCTGATCAAGGAAGCCACCGTCCCGGTCGTCACCTTCTCCGCCGAGGGCCACCCGGACGCCGACTGGCGTGCCGAGGACGTCGAAGTCGGGCCCCTGGACTCGACGTTCACCGCGATCGGCCCCAAGGAGGAGCGGATCACCGCCCGCTCGCCGCTCGCCGGGCCGTTCAACGTGGCCAACACCCTCGCCGCGATCGCCACCCTGGCCGCCGCCGGCCTCGACCCGCAGACCGCCGCCGACGGCATCGCCGCCGTGCCGGGCGTACCGGGCCGCCTGGAGCGGGTGGACGTCGGGCAGCCGTATCTCGCGGTCGTCGACTACGCCCACAAGACCGACGCCGTCGAATCCGTGCTGCGCGCCCTGCGCAAGGTCACCGAGGGGCAGCTGCACGTGGTGCTCGGCTGCGGCGGCGACCGGGACACGACCAAGCGGATGCCGATGGGCGCCGCCGTGGCCCGGCACGCCGACACGGCGGTGCTGACCTCCGACAACCCCCGCTCCGAGGACCCCCTCGCGATCCTCGCGACCATGCTCCAGGGCGCGGCCTCCGTACCGGCACACGAACGCGGCGAGGTCCAGGTCTTCGAGGACCGGGCAGCCGCGATCGCCGCCGCGGTGTCCCGCGCGCGGCCCGGGGACACCGTGCTGGTCGCGGGCAAGGGGCACGAGCAGGGCCAGGACATCGCCGGCGTGGTCCGTCCCTTCGACGACCGCCAGGTGCTTCGCGAAGCTATCCAGAAGACCCAGGGATGAACTTGTGATCGCCCTCTCCCTCGCCGAGATCGCAGCAGTCGTCGGCGGGCAGACGCACGACATACCGGACCCGTCCGTCGAGGTCACCGGAGCGGTGGTCCGTGACTCCCGTGAGGTGGAGCCGGGCAGCCTCTTCGTCGCCTTCGCGGGCGAGCGGGTGGACGGCCACGACTTCGCACCCGCGGTCGTCGAAGCGGGCGCGGTCGCCGTACTGGCGTCCCGCCCCGTCGGCGTACCCGCGATCGTCGTCGACGACGTCCAGACGGCACTCGGCGCCCTCGCGCGTCATGTCGTACGACGGCTCGGCGCGACCCTGGTCGCGCTGACCGGTTCCGCGGGCAAGACCAGCACCAAGGACCTCATCGCCCAGGTGCTCCAGCGCGAGGCGCCCACGGTGTGGACGCCGGGCTCGCTCAACAACGAGATCGGGCTGCCGCTGACCGCCCTGTCCGCCACCGAGGACACCAGGTTCCTGGTGCTGGAGATGGGCGCCCGCGGCATCGGCCACATCCGCTACCTCGCCGGCCTGACCCCGCCGAAGGTCGGCCTCGTCCTCAACGTCGGCACCGCGCACATCGGGGAGTTCGGCGGCCGCGAGCAGATCGCGCAGGCCAAGGGCGAACTCGTCGAGAGCCTGCCGGAGGACGGCACCGCGGTCCTCAACGCCGACGATCCACTCGTACGGGCCATGGCGTCCCGTACGAAGGCGAAGGTGATCCTTTTCGGAGAGTCCGGCGAAGCGGACGTACGCGCCGAGAACGTGCGACTCACGGACAACGGACAGCCCGCCTTCAGGCTTCACACACCCTCCGGTGCAAGCGATGTGACTATGCGCCTGTACGGTGAGCACCACGTGTCGAACGCGCTCGCCGCGGCCGCCGTCGCCCACGTCCTGGGCATGTCCGTAGCTGAGATCGCCACCGCGCTCTCCGAGGCGGGCTCCCTCTCCCGCTGGCGTATGGAGGTCACCGAGCGCCCGGACGGCGTGACGATCGTCAACGACGCCTACAACGCGAACCCCGAGTCCATGCGAGCCGCCCTGCGTGCGCTCGCCGCAATGGGCAAAGCCTCACAGGCAAAGGGGGGCCGGACCTGGGCGGTGCTCGGCAAGATGGCCGAGCTCGGGGACGAGGCGCTCGCCGAGCACGACGCGGTCGGACGGCTGGCCGTCCGGCTCAATGTCGGCAAGCTCGTCGCGGTCGGGGGCAGGGAAGCGTCCTGGCTGCAACTGGGCGCATATAACGAGGGTTCGTGGGGTGAGGAGTCGGTGCACGTGTCCGACGCACAGGCGGCGATCGACCTGTTGCGCAGCGAGTTGCGCCCAGGAGACGTCGTACTCGTGAAGGCGTCCCGGTCGGTCGGGCTCGAGAGCGTGGCGCAGGCGCTCGTCGAGACCGGTGCCGAGGGTGAGGTTTCCGCCCGATGATGAAGCAGATCCTGTTCGCAGGAGTCATTGGCCTCTTCTTGACCTTGGTCGGCACCCCGCTGCTGATCAAGCTCCTTGCCCGCAAGGGGTACGGGCAGTACATCCGCGACGACGGCCCGCGCACGCACGGCAGCAAGCGCGGTACGCCGACCATGGGCGGTATCGCCTTCATCCTGGCGACGGTCGCCGCGTACTTCCTGTCCAAGGTGTTCACCGGCCTCGGGGAGGCCAAGACGCCCCCTCCGACCTTCTCGGGTGTCCTGGTCCTCGCCTTGATGGTCGGCATGGGCATGGTCGGTTTCCTCGACGACTACATCAAGATCGTCAAGCGGCGTTCGCTCGGTCTGCGGGCCAAGGCGAAGATGGCCGGCCAGCTGATCGTCGGCATCAGCTTCGCGGTGCTCTCGCTCCAGTTCGCGGACTCCCGGGGACAGACGCCGGCCTCCACCAAGCTGTCCTTCATCACGGACTTCGGCTGGACGATCGGCCCCGTGCTGTTCGTGGTCTGGGCGCTGTTCATGATCCTCGCGATGTCGAACGGCGTGAACCTGACGGACGGCCTCGACGGCCTGGCCACCGGCGCCTCCGTGCTCGTCTTCGGCGCCTACACGTTCATCGGTGTCTGGCAGTACCAGGAGTCCTGCGCCAACGGCGAGACCCTGACGAACCCGGGCGCCTGTTACGAGGTGCGTGATCCGCTCGACCTCGCGGTCGTCGCCTCCGCGCTGATGGGCGCCTGCCTCGGCTTCCTGTGGTGGAACACCTCGCCCGCCAAGATCTTCATGGGGGACACCGGTTCGCTCGCGCTCGGCGGTGTGCTCGCCGGCCTCGCGATCTGCTCCCGCACCGAGCTGCTGCTCGCCCTGCTGGGCGGCCTGTTCGTGCTCATCACCATGTCGGTCGTCATCCAGGTCGGCTCGTTCCGCCTCACCGGCAAGCGGGTCTTCCGTATGGCGCCACTCCAGCACCACTTCGAACTAAAGGGGTGGTCCGAAGTCCTTGTCGTGGTCCGCTTCTGGATCATTCAGGGCATCTGTGTGATTGTCGGACTGGGCCTCTTCTACGCGGGATGGGCGGCGGAAAAGTGACCGACTGGCAGGGGAAACGCGTCACCGTCGCCGGACTCGGCGTCTCCGGCATCCCGGCGGCCAAGGTGCTGCACGGATTCGGCGCCGTCGTCACGGTCGTCAACGACGGCGACGACGAGCGGGCCCGTGCCCAGGCCGCCGAACTGGAGGCCCTGGGCATCACGGTGCGCCTCGGCGACGGCGCGACCCTGCCGCAGGGCACCGAACTCATCGTCACCACACCCGGCTGGAAGCCGGACAAGCCGCTGTTCGCGGCCGCCGCGCAGGCCGGGGTCCCGGTGTGGGGCGACGTCGAACTCGCCTGGCGGCTGCGCGGCCGGGAAGGACGGCCGGCAGCTCCGTGGCTCGCGGTCACCGGCACCAACGGCAAGACGAGCACCGTCCAGATGCTCGCCTCGATCCTCAAGGCGGCGGGCCTGCGCACGGCAGCCGTCGGCAACATCGGCGTCTCGTTGCTGGACGCGGTGCTCGGCGAGGAGCAGTACGACGTCCTCGCCGTGGAGCTGTCGAGCTACCAGCTCCACTGGGCACCCTCCCTGCGCGCCCATTCCGCCGCCGTCCTGAACCTGGCCCCCGACCACCTCGACTGGCACGGCTCCATGGAGGCGTACGCCGCCGACAAGGGCCGCATCTACGAGGGCAATCAGGTCGCCTGCGTCTACAACGTCGCCGACAAGGCCACCGAGGACCTGGTGCGCGAGGCCGACGTCGAGGAGGGCTGCCGAGCCGTCGGCTTCACCCTCGGCACGCCCGGCCCCTCCCAACTCGGTGTGGTGGAGGGCATCCTGGTCGACCGGGCCTTCGTGGAGAACCGGCAGAAGAACGCCCAGGAGCTGGCGGAGATCTCCGACGTCAACCCGCCGGTCCCGCACAACATCGCCAACGCCCTCGCGGCGGCCGCTCTCGCGCGTGCCTACGGGGTGCCCGCCGCGGCCGTACGGGACGGCCTGCGGGCCTTCACCCCGGACGCCCACCGCATCGCGCACGTCGCCGACGTGGCCGGGGTCACGTACATCGACGACTCCAAGGCCACCAACACCCACGCGGCAGAAGCCTCGTTGGCGGCGTACGAGTCGATCGTCTGGATCGCCGGCGGGCTGGCCAAGGGCGCGTCCTTCGACGAGCTGGTCGCCAGGTCGGCACGGCGACTTCGCGCGGTCGTCCTGATCGGCGCGGACCGCGCCCTCATCCGCGAAGCCCTCGCGCGACACGCGCCGGAAGTACCCGTCGTCGACCTCGACCGGACCGACACTGGGGCGATGCTCCAGGCAGTCCAGGAGGCGCAGCGGCTCGCGGTCGAGGGCGACACGGTTCTGCTGGCCCCGGCCTGTGCCTCCATGGACATGTTCGCCAACTACAACAAGCGCGGTGACGCGTTCGCGGAGGCGGTTCGCGAGCTCGGCGCCGAGGGCACCAGACACCCCCTATGACCCGGCCGCCCGCCGGGCGACCCTGGGAGGGACGCGTGGGACTCGCGAACCCCGCCACGCACACGTGGCGGACGTACAGCAAGGACGCCGATGTCCGGTAGCCGTACCGGGCGGCCGCCCGTGCAGCGGAGGGTGACGCGGCCCGCCGCTCCCCGTACGGTGCGCGAGAACCCGCTCCTCAGTCTGTACACGCGGGCCCGCCGCGCCTGGGACCGGCCGCTCACCGCGTACTACCTGATCCTCGGCGGCAGTCTGCTGATCACCGTGCTCGGTCTGGTGATGGTCTACTCGGCCTCCCAGATCACGGCGCTGCAGATGTCCCTGCCGGGCTCCTACTTCTTCCGCAAACAGCTCCTGGCGGCCGTGATGGGCGGTGTGCTGCTGCTGATCGCCTCCCGGATGCCGGTGAAGCTGCACCGGGCACTCGCCTACCCGATACTGGCGGGCGCCGTCTTCCTGATGGCCCTGGTGCAGGTGCCGGGGATAGGGATGTCGGTCAACGGCAACCAGAACTGGATCTCGCTCGGCGGCTCCTTCCAGATCCAGCCCAGCGAGTTCGGCAAGCTCGCCCTGGTGCTGTGGGGCGCCGACCTGATGGCCCGCAAGCAGGACAGGAAGCTGCTGTCCCAGTGGAAGCACATGCTGGTGCCGCTCGTGCCGGTCGCCTTCATGCTGCTCGGACTGATCATGCTCGGCGGTGACATGGGTACGGCGATCATCCTGACCGCGATCCTGTTCGGCGTGCTGTGGCTGGCGGGCGCCCCGACCCGGCTGTTCGTCGGGGTGCTGTCGGTCGCCGCCACCCTCGGTGTGATCCTCATCAAGACCAGCCCCAACCGGATGGCCCGGCTCCAGTGCATCGGGGCCACCGAACCGAAGTCCGGAGTGGCCGACTGCTGGCAGGCCGTGCACGGCATCTACGCCCTGGCCAGCGGCGGGCTGTTCGGGTCCGGGCTGGGGGCGAGTGTGGAGAAATGGGGGCAACTCCCGGAAGCGCACACGGACTTCATCTTCGCCGTGACCGGTGAGGAACTGGGCCTGGCGGGGACGCTGTCGGTGCTCGCCCTCTTCGCGGCTCTAGGCTATGCGGGTATCCGCGTGGCCGGACGCACGGAGGACCCCTTCGTGAGGTATGCCGCGGGAGGTGTGACCACCTGGATCACCGCGCAGGCGGTGATCAACATCGGTGCGGTGCTCGGCCTGCTGCCGATCGCCGGTGTCCCCCTGCCGCTGTTCTCGTACGGGGGGTCCGCCCTGCTGCCGACCATGTTCGCCATCGGGCTCCTGATCGCCTTCGCGCGTGAGGACCCCGCTGCGCGGATGGCGCTTTCCATGCGGCAGAGCCGCTTTGGTAGAAAGCGCGCGGGGGGCCCTGTGCGGGGGCCTCGGAGATGGAACACGATGCGACGGCGTGCCTCGGCGGCGCGCTCGTCCGGAGAGCGGTGAATTTCGGTGCATGTCGTACTCGCCGGTGGGGGGACCGCCGGCCACATCGAGCCCGCGCTCGCCCTCGCGGACGCCCTGCGCAGGCAGGACCCGACCGTGGGGATCACGGCCCTGGGCACGGAGCGCGGCCTGGAGACCCGGCTCGTACCGGAGCGGGGCTACGACCTCGCGCTCATCCCCGCGGTGCCGCTGCCACGCAAGCCCACCCCTGAGCTGATCACCGTCCCGGGCCGGCTGCGCGGCACGATCAAGGCCGCCGAGCAGATCCTGGAGCGCACCAGGGCGGACGCCGTCGTCGGCTTCGGCGGCTACGTGGCGCTGCCCGGCTATCTCGCCGCCAAGCGCCTGGGGGTGCCGATCATCATCCACGAGGCGAACGCCCGGCCCGGCCTCGCCAACAAGATCGGCTCCCGGTACGCCGTCAAGGTCGCCGTCTCCACCCCCGACAGCAAGCTGCGGGACGCCCGCTACATCGGCATCCCGCTGCGCCGGGCCATCGCCACCCTCGACCGGGCGGCCGTGCGCCCCGAGGCCCGCGCCGCCTTCGGGCTCGACCCGAACCTGCCGACGCTGCTGGTCTCCGGCGGTTCGCAGGGCGCCCGCCGCCTCAACGAGGTGGTCCAGCAGGTCGCGCCCTGGCTCCAGCAGGCCGGAATCCAGGTCCTGCACGCGGTCGGCCCGAAGAACGAACTGCCGCAGGTGCAGCAGATGCCTGGGATGCCCCCGTACATCCCGGTACCGTACGTGGACCGGATGGACCTCGCGTACGCCGCTGCCGACATGATGCTGTGCCGCGCGGGCGCGATGACCGTCGCCGAACTCTCCGCCGTCGGGCTCCCGGCCGCCTATGTCCCGCTGCCCATCGGCAACGGCGAACAGCGGCTGAACGCCCAGCCGGTGGTCAAGGCCGGCGGCGGACTGCTGGTCGACGACGCGGAACTGACCCCCCAGTGGGTCCAGCAGAACGTGCTGCCCGTGCTCGCCGACCCGCACCGGCTGTACCAGATGTCCCGCGCCGCCGCCGAGTTCGGCCGCCGGGACGCCGACGACCTGCTCGTGGGCATGGTGTACGAGGCGATCAACGCCAGTCGTGCACGCCGCTAGGCACGTATGAGGGAAGGCAGGGAGCGTGGCCGGATCGACGACCGCCGAGCGCGGTGAACGCCAGCAGAAGTCGTCCGGCCCGCCGCCCGTCCGGAGGTTCACGCCGCCCCGCCTTCGTATGATCATCATTCTCGCTCTCGCGCTGGTCCTCCTCGGTGCGGGCACCGTCTGGCTGTTGTACGGCTCGCAGTGGCTGCGAGCGGAAGAGGTGTCCGTCTCCGGGACCCGGGTGCTGACCCCCGCGCAGGTGCGCGAGGCGGCCGACGTACCGGTCGGGGAGCCGTTGATTTCCGTCGACACCGACGCGATTGAGGCACGACTGCGCCGGAAATTGCCCCGAATTGACGCGGTTGAGGCAGTGCGTTCCTGGCCCCATGAAATCCGGCTGAACGTGACTGAGCGCACTCCGGTTCTCCTTGTCCAAAAGGGTCGAAACTTCGTCGAAGTGGACGAAGAAGGCGTCCGATTCGCCACCGTTCCGCAGGCTCCGAAGGGTGTCCCGGTACTCGAATTGACGCTCTCTCAGCCGGGTTCACGCGCCGCGAGCCTGCGCCGCTTCGGCGAGGGGCGGCTGGTGCGCGAGGCGGTCCGGGTCGCCGGCGCGCTTCCGGACGCCGTCGCCCGCGACACCCGAACCGTCAAGGTGCTGTCGTACGACGACATCTCGTTGGACCTGGGCGGCGGTCGCACCGTCGCGTGGGGTAGCGGAGAGCAGGGTTCCGTCAAGGCCCGTACGCTCACAGCTCTCATGAAAGCCACCCCCGGCGCGCGGCACTTCGATGTCAGCGCCCCCACCGCGCCTGCGTCATCGGGGAGTTGACGCACATCCGCGCAGGCCAGCACCCTGGTTGGGCAGCGCTACGCCTGATCACATAGGGTGAAAAGAAAAACGGGAGGTTCGGCGTGTTCGTTGAACGCGCGCCACTTGTCGACTTAGTGTCCTGTTCAGAAGACTCCAGGGAACAGACACACTGGTAACCCTAAACTTCAGCGTTAGGGTTCGGGTCGGCGTTATGGACCGTCCCATTCGGCATCTGTCGTCGGACCACGGGTTCACACCCGTGAGGCGGCGACAACGTAATTCGAGGCGAGAGGCCTTCGACGTGGCAGCACCGCAGAACTACCTCGCAGTCATCAAGGTCATCGGTGTCGGCGGCGGTGGTGTCAATGCCATCAACCGGATGATCGAAGTCGGTCTCAAGGGTGTCGAGTTCATCGCCATCAACACCGACGCACAGGCGCTGTTGATGAGCGACGCCGACGTCAAGCTCGACGTCGGCCGTGAACTCACCCGAGGACTCGGCGCCGGAGCCAACCCGGCCGTCGGCCGCAAGGCCGCCGAGGATCACCGTGAGGAGATCGAGGAGGTCCTCAAGGGGGCCGACATGGTCTTCGTGACGGCCGGTGAAGGCGGTGGCACAGGCACCGGCGGCGCGCCCGTCGTGGCCAACATCGCCCGCACGCTCGGCGCCCTCACCATCGGCGTGGTCACGCGCCCGTTCACCTTCGAGGGACGGCGCCGCGCGAACCAGGCCGAGGACGGCATCGCCGAACTCCGCGAAGAGGTCGACACCCTCATCGTCATCCCGAACGACCGGCTGCTGTCCATCTCGGACCGCCAGGTCTCCGTCCTCGACGCGTTCAAGTCGGCGGACCAGGTCCTGCTCTCCGGTGTTCAGGGCATCACCGACCTCATCACCACCCCCGGCCTGATCAACCTCGACTTCGCCGACGTGAAGTCGGTCATGTCCGAGGCCGGTTCGGCCCTCATGGGCATCGGCTCGGCCCGCGGCGACGACCGCGCGGTGGCGGCGGCCGAGATGGCGATCTCCTCGCCGCTGCTGGAAGCCTCCATCGACGGCGCCAGGGGCGTGCTGCTGTCCATCTCCGGCGGCAGCGACCTCGGTCTCTTCGAGATCAACGAGGCGGCCCAGCTGGTCAGCGAGGCGGCCCACCCCGAGGCCAACATCATCTTCGGCGCGGTCATCGACGACGCGCTCGGCGACGAGGTGCGAGTCACCGTGATCGCGGCCGGCTTCGACGGCGGCCAGCCGCCGGCCCGCCGGGAGAATGTCCTCGGCTCGGCGTCGTCCTCCTCGTCCGCCCCGGCCCGCCGGGACGAGGCCACTCCGGTCCGGCAGGAGAGCCGTCCGAGCTTCGGCTCGCTCGGCAGCGTCATGCCGAAGGAGGAGCCGGAGCCCGTTCCGGAGCCGGTGGCCGACATCCAGGTCTCCCCGCCGGTTCCGCCGTCCCGGTCCTACACGGACAGCGCGGCCGAGGAACTGGACGTACCGGACTTCCTCAAGTGATCATCCTGACGTGATAAGACAGCGCGACACCGTGAGCGGCGCGCACTTCGCCTTCACCGACAGGTGGGGCGGGGTGAGCGCCGTTCCGTACGAGGAGCTCAACCTCGGCCCGGCGGTCGGCGACGACCTCGAGGCCGTACGGACCAACCGTGCCCTGGCCGCCAAGTCCCTCGGCCTCGACCCCGCCCAGGTGGTCTGGATGAACCAGGTGCACGGGACGGACGTCCGGGTGGTCGACGGACCCGAGGGCTCCGCTCCAGCGGTCCCCACGGTCGACGCGGTCGTCACCGCCCGGCGAGGCGTGGCCCTCGCCGTACTCACGGCCGACTGCACACCCGTCCTGCTCGCCGACCCGGTCGCCCAGGTGGCCGCCGCCGTCCACGCGGGTCGTCCCGGGATGGTCGCCGGCGTCGTCCCGGCGGCCGTCCGGGCCATGATCGACATCGGCGCCGAACCGTCCCGGATCGTCGCCCGCACCGGACCCGCCGTCTGCGGCCGGTGCTACGAGGTGCCCGAGGAGATGCGGGCCGAGGTCGCCGCCGTCGAACCGGCGGCGCACGCGGAGACGAGCTGGGGCACACCGGCGGTGGACGTGACCGCCGGAGTGCACGCGCAACTCGAACGGCTCGGGGTGCGCGACCGGGAGCAGTCGCCGGTGTGCACGCTGGAGTCGGGGGACCATTTCTCGTATCGCCGCGACCGGACCACGGGACGGCTCGCGAGCTATGTCTGGCTGGACTGATGGTGCATGAGGGAACGTAAGGACGAACTCGCCGCGAATCTGGCGAATGTGGAGGAGCGCATCGCCGCCGCGTGCGCGACCGCCGGGCGGGAGCGTGCGGAGGTGACCCTGATCGTGGTCACCAAGACGTATCCCGCGAGCGATGTGCGGATGCTGTCGGAGCTCGGCGTGCGGCACGTGGCCGAGAACCGTGACCAGGACGCGGCACCCAAGGCTGCCGAATGTGCGGATCTGCCGCTTTCCTGGCATTTCGTAGGCCAGTTGCAAACCAACAAAGTGCGATCCGTGGTCGGTTACGCGGATCTCGTGCAGTCCGTCGATCGTTCCAAGCTGGTGACGGCCCTGTCCAAGGAGGCCGTACGGGCCGGGCGTGAGGTGGGCTGTCTGATTCAGGTCGCCCTCGACGCGGGGGAGAACGAACGAGGGGAGCGAGGTGGTGTGGCGCCGGGCGGGATCGCGGAGTTGGCCGACCTCCTCGCCGGGGCCCCGGGTCTGCGGCTCGACGGACTGATGACCGTCGCGCCGCTCACCGGGGAGTTCGCCGGGCGTCAACAGGCGGCATTCGAGCGGTTGATGTATTTGTCGACTGACCTGCGCCGAGCCCATCCTGCTGCCACCATGGTCTCGGCAGGGATGAGTGCGGATCTCGAAGAGGCCGTGATGGCCGGAGCGACACATGTACGCGTTGGCACCTCGGTACTCGGAGTCCGCCCCAGGCTCGGGTAACGTCGCCAAGAAGTCGGACCACAGCAGAAAATATGGTCATTACCGCTGGAAAGCGGGCATAACGACCTCGTGGATCGCGGGCACTTGGCAGTAGTCAGTCGATCCACCACAGAGCGGAGGACTCAGAGCATGGCCGGCGCGATGCGCAAGATGGCGGTCTACCTCGGCCTCGTGGAGGACGATGGGTACGACGGTCGCGGATTTGATCCCGATGACGACTTCGAACCCGAACTGGACCCGGAGCCCGAGCGGGACCGTCGACGGCATGAGCCGTCACACCAGTCGCATGGCTCGCACCAGCCCCACCAGGCGCTTCAGCCTGAAAGGGATGAATCGGTACGAGTGGTACAACCTTCGGCGCCGCGTGAGCCGGTGCCCCGACCCGCTTCGCTAGCCGCGGAATCCGGGCGCCCGGCGCGTATCGCGCCCGTGGCATCCATCACACAAGAACGCGCAAGTCTGGAGAAGAACGCACCGGTGATCATGCCCAAGGTCGTGTCCGAACGAGAGCCTTACCGGATCACCACACTTCACCCTCGAACCTACAACGAGGCCCGTACCATCGGGGAACACTTCCGTGAAGGCACCCCGGTGATCATGAATCTGACCGAGATGGATGACACGGACGCGAAGCGACTTGTCGACTTTGCGGCCGGTTTGGTGTTTGGTCTTCACGGCAGCATCGAGCGGGTGACGCAGAAGGTGTTCCTGTTGTCGCCTGCTAACGTCGATGTCACGGCGGAGGACAAGGCCCGCATCGCAGAGGGCGGGTTCTTCAACCAGAGCTGAGACGCACGACCGGAAACCGCGGTACCAGCAGTACCCAGCAGCATGGAAACAGGGGAGAGGGAAGCACCAGTAATGAGCGTGGTCCTGGATGTCATCTACATCGCGCTGATGTGCTTCCTCATCGTGCTCATCTTCCGGTTGGTCATGGACTACGTCTTCCAGTTCGCCCGCTCATGGCAGCCCGGCAAGGCGATGGTGGTCGTTCTGGAGGCCACCTACACTGTCACTGATCCACCGCTCAAGCTTCTACGGCGGGTCATACCGCCGTTGCGTCTCGGGGGCGTGGCGCTCGACCTGTCCTTCTTCGTACTGATGATCATCGTCTACATCCTGATCTCCGTCGTGAGCCGGCTGTGAACGATACGGTCTTGCCGAATGCCGACGACTACGTTGAGGTGAAGAGATGCCGTTGACCCCCGAGGACGTGCGGAACAAGCAGTTCACGACCGTCCGCCTCCGAGAAGGCTATGACGAGGACGAGGTCGATGCCTTCCTCGACGAGGTTGAAGCCGAACTGACCCGACTGCTCCGCGAGAACGAGGACCTGCGCGCCAAGTTGGCCGCGGCGACGCGCGCTGCTGCCCAGAACCAGCAGAACATGCGCAAGCCTCCGGAACCGCCGCAGGATCAGCAGCAGCAGCAACAGCAACAGGGCATGCAGCCTCAGCAGGGAATGCCGCAGCAGGGTATGCCGCAGCAGGGCATGCGAGGTCCCGGCGCTCCGGTCCCGGCCGGCATATCGGGCCCGCCGCAGCAGCAGATGGGTGGCCCCATGGGTGGCCCGCCCCAGCTGCCGAGCGGTGCGCCGCAGCTGCCCGCCGGTTCCGGCGGTGGCCAGGGCGGCCCGCAGGGTCCCGGTCCGATGGGCCAGGGGCCGATGGGTCAGGGGCCGATGGGTCAGGGCCCCATGGGTCAGGGTCCGATGGGTGGCCAGCCCCCCATGCAGCAGCAGATGGGCGGCCCGATGGGTGGCCCCATGGGCGGCCCGATGGGTGGCCCCGGTCAGGGCCCCGGTGGCGACAGCGCCGCCCGTGTCCTCTCGCTGGCCCAGCAGACCGCCGACCAGGCGATCGCCGAGGCTCGCTCCGAGGCCAACAAGATCGTCGGCGAGGCGCGTTCGCGTGCCGAGGGTCTTGAGCGTGACGCCCGTGCCAAGGCCGACGCCCTGGAGCGGGACGCGCAGGAGAAGCACCGTGTCGCGATGGGCTCCCTGGAGTCCGCCCGCGCCACGCTGGAGCGCAAGGTCGAGGACCTGCGCGGCTTCGAGCGCGAGTACCGCACGCGTCTGAAGTCGTACCTGGAGTCGCAGCTGCGTCAGCTGGAGACCCAGGCCGACGACTCGCTGGCTCCGCCGCGGGCTCCGGCTGCCGCGTCGCTGCCGCCGTCCCCGGCGCCGTCGATGGCTCCGGCCGGTGCGAGTGCCCCGTCGTACGGCGGCAACCAGACGATGGGCGGCGGACCGTCTCCGGCTCCTCCGTCCTACGGCGGCCAGCAGCAGATGTCACCGGCGATGACCCAGCCGATGGCGCCGGTGCGGCCGCAGGGCCCGTCGTCGATGGGCCAGGCTCCCTCGCCGATGCGTGGCTTCCTGATCGACGAGGACGACAACTGATGTTGGTGGGCAACTGACGGTTGGTAGTACGACGTAGATGTCGGAAGCGTTCAGAGCGGGGCCCCGGATTTCGATCCGGGGCCCCGCTCGTTTGCGCGTCTGACCGGTGGTGCCACGCACGAGGGCCCGGCCTCCCGAACGGGAGACCGGGCCCTCGCGGGTCCGATCTACGCCTTGCGCAGGCGGAACGTCAGGGTCAGGCCCTCGTCCGTGAACGGAGTGCCGTAGGTGTCGTCCGCCTCGCCCTGGGCGAAGTCCGTGCCGAGAACCTCGTCGGCGATCAGGCCGGCGTGCTCGGTCAGGGCCGCGATCACCGCCGGGTCCGTCGCCGTCCAGCGCAGGGCGATACGGTCGGCGACATCCAGGCCGCTGTTCTTGCGGGCCTCCTGGATCAGGCGGATCGCGTCACGGGCCAGGCCCGCCTGCCGCAGTGCCTCCGTGATCTCCAGGTCCAGGGCCACCGTCGCACCCGAGTCGGACGCCACCGACCAGCCCTCGCGCGGGGTCTCGGTGATGATCACCTCGTCGGGAGCCAGGGTGACCGTCTCGCCGTCGACCTCCACCGACGCGGTGCCCTCGCGCAGCGCCAGCGACAGTGCCGCCGCGTCCGCGTTCGCGATGGCCTTCGCCACGTCCTGGACGCGCTTGCCGAACCGCTTGCCCAGGGCCCGGAAGTTGGCCTTGGCCGTCGTGTCGACCAGGCTGCCGCCGACCTCGCTCAGCGACGCCAGCGTCTCCACGTTCAGCTCCTCCGTGATCTGCGTGTGCAGCTCAGGGTTCAGAGCGCCGAAGCCCGTCGCCGCGATCAGCGCCCGACTCAGCGGCTGGCGCGTCTTGACGCCGGACTCCGCGCGGGTGGCACGGCCGAGCTCCACCAGGCGGCGCACCAGGAGCATCTGCTGGGACAGCTCCGGGTCGATCGCGGTCAGGTCCGCCTCCGGCCACGCCGTCAGGTGCACCGACTCCGCGGCGCCCGGGGTGACCGGGACCACCAGGTCCTGCCAGACCCGCTCGGTGATGAACGGGGTCAGCGGGGCCATCAGCCTGGTGACCGTCTCCACGACCTCGTGCAGCGTGCGCAGCGCCGCCTTGTCGCCCTGCCAGAAGCGGCGACGGGAGCGGCGTACGTACCAGTTGGACAGGTCGTCGACGAACGCCGAGAGCAGCTTGCCGGCGCGCTGGGTGTCGTAGGCCTCCAGGGACCGGGTGACCTGGTCGGTGAGGGCGTGCAGTTCGGACAGCAGCCAGCGGTCCAGCAGCGGGCGATCCGCCGGGGCCGGGTCCGCCCCGCTGGGCGCCCAGTCGGACGTGCGCGCGTACAGGGCCTGGAAGGCGACCGTGTTCCAGTACGTCAGGAGCGTCTTGCGGACGACCTCCTGGATGGTGCCGTGGCCGACCCGGCGGGCAGCCCAGGGGGAGCCGCCGGCCGCCATGAACCAGCGGACCGCGTCCGCGCCGTGCTGGTCCATCAGCGGGATCGGCTCAAGGGTGTTGCCGAGGTGCTTGGACATCTTGCGTCCGTCCTCGGCGAGGATGTGGCCGAGGCAGACCACGTTCTCGTACGACGACTTGTCGAACACCAGCGTGCCGACCGCCATCAGTGTGTAGAACCAGCCGCGGGTCTGGTCGATGGCCTCGGAGATGAACTGCGCCGGGTAGCGCGCCTCGAACAGTTCCTTGTTCTTGTGCGGGTAGCCCCACTGCGCGAACGGCATCGAGCCCGAGTCGTACCAGGCGTCGATGACCTCCGGTACGCGGGTGGCGGTCTTCTCGCACTGCGGGCAGGCGAAGGTGACGTCGTCGATGTACGGGCGGTGGGGGTCCAGACCGGACTGGTCGGTGCCCGTCAGCTCGGTGAGCTCCGCGCGGGAGCCGACGACGGTGAGGTGGTCGTCCTCGCAGCGCCAGATCGGCAGCGGGGTGCCCCAGTAGCGGTTGCGGGACAGCGCCCAGTCGATGTTGTTGTTCAGCCAGTCGCCGTACCGGCCGTGCTTGACCGTGTCCGGGAACCAGTTGGTGTTCTCGTTCTCCTGGAGCAGGCGGTCCTTGACGGCGGTGGTGCGGATGTACCACGACGGCTGCGCGTAGTAGAGGAGCGCGGTGTGGCAGCGCCAGCAGTGCGGGTAGCTGTGCTCGTACGGGATGTGCTTGAAGAGGAGGCCGCGCTGCTGGAGGTCCTCGGTGAGCCGTTCGTCCGCCTTCTTGAAGAAGACGCCACCGACCAGGGGGACGTCCTCCTCGAAGGTGCCGTCCGGCCGGACCGGGTTCACGACCGGAAGGCCGTAGGCGCGGCAGACCTTGAGGTCGTCCTCACCGAAGGCGGGGGACTGGTGGACCAGACCCGTGCCGTCCTCGGTGGTGACGTAGTCGGCGTTCACCACGAAGTGGGCCGCTTCGGGGAACTCGACGAGCTCGAACGGACGCTGGTAGGACCAGCGCTCCATGTCGGCGCCGGTGAAGGTCTGGCCGGTGGTCTCCCAGCCCTCGCCGAGCGCCTTCTCGACGAGCTGCTCGGCGACCACGAGCTTCTCCTCGCCGTTGGTCGCGACGACGTAGGTGACCTCGGGGTGCGCGGCGACCGCCGTGTTGGAGACCAGCGTCCAGGGCGTGGTCGTCCAGACCAGGAGTGCGGCCTGGCCGGCGAGGGGGCCGGAGGTGAGCGGGAAGCGGACGTACACGGAGGGGTCCACGACCGTCTCGTAGCCCTGCGCCAGCTCGTGGTCGGACAGGCCGGTGCCGCAGCGCGGGCACCAGGGGGCGACGCGGTAGTCCTGGACCAGCAGACCCTTGCCGTAGATCTCCTTGAGCGACCACCACACCGACTCGATGTACGCCGGGTCCATCGTGCGGTAGGCGCCGTCGAGGTCGGTCCAGAAGCCCATGCGGGTCGTCAGCTCGGCGAACGCGTCGGTGTGCCGGGTCACGGACTCGCGGCACTTGGCGTTGAACTCGGCGATGCCGTACGCCTCGATGTCCTGCTTGCCGCTGAAGCCGAGCTCCTTCTCCACGGCCAGCTCGACGGGCAGACCGTGGCAGTCCCAGCCGGCCTTGCGGGCGACGTGGTAGCCGCGCATGGTGCGGAAGCGGGGGAAGACGTCCTTGAAGACGCGGGCCTCGATGTGGTGGGCGCCCGGCATGCCGTTGGCGGTGGGCGGGCCCTCGTAGAACACCCACTCGGGGCGGCCCTCGGACTGCTCCAGGCTTTTGGTGAAGATCTTCTGCTCGCGCCAGAAATCGAGCACCGCGTGCTCGAGGGCGGGCAGGTCGACCTGGGCGGGTACCTGGCGGTACGTCGGCGTTGTCATCAGCGGGCTTCCTCCGGCGGACTTGCTGCCTTCCGTCCGGAGGGACGAGAGCTGTGTCTTCCTGCGCCGCTTTCGGCGCGCTCCCGCGGTACCACCCTCCTTGGCCCTCCGGTGTGCCGTGCACGCCGGTGAGCCCCCTCATTGGGGTCGCGATGCCGGGTCTACTCGCCGCCGGTGGGGCTCTGCGGCTTTCTTCCGGCGCTCCGGGGTGATCTTCACGTCGCGCTCGCCCCCGGGCTTCCACCGTCCCCGGGTCGCTCTGGGCTGCGTACGCCGCTACTCGTCCCCATCCACGCTTTTCGCTCCGCCCAGTGTACGGCGCCGGAAGGACAGCGGCCGACCGGTTTTCCGGCGCCGTCCGGCGGGGCTCGGCGGCGCCCTCGGTGACCCGAATGGCGAGGTGCGTCTGTTCGGAACCCGGGACCCCTCGACCTGGCGGATTACCCGGCGGGGAGTTGGGCACAACGCATGCAGGTTTGCCGCACGACTTCCGCGAGGTGGTGAATCGTACGGTATGCCCCGTTGCCGCGGGGCTGAAGTCGATTTATCGTCCCAGCACGATTCGCGTGCAAGATCACAGTGTGTGAAGGGGCCGCGGCCATGGTGGCGAAGAAGACCGCCGTACAGCAGTCGACGCCCGGGTCCCCGGGCGCCTCAGGCGGTGCGGCCAAGGACGTCGGGGGGAAGAAGAGCCTGCGGAGGGGCGCGGCCGAGCGGGAGGTCGAGGCCGTGAGGACGAAGGCGGCGGCGGTGGAGCAGGCTCCTGGGAAGGGGGCTGCCGGGAAGGCCGCGGGGAAGGCTGCTGGGAGGCAGGGCTCGGGGAAAGCGGCCTCTCGGAAAGCGGCCGCGGGGAAGGAGACCTCCAGGAAAGCGGCCTCGGGGAAAGCGGCTGCGGGGAAGGCCCCTGCGGCTTCGAAGGGGGCTCCTGCTGGGAAGGGTGCTTCCACGGAGGCGGCTGCTGCGAGGGGTGCGACCAAGCGGGGTGCGACCAAGAAGGGCGCTTCCGCGACGGGCGCGTCCAAGGTGGCCGCTTCGGTGGAGGGTGGGGCTGCGGGGGGTCCCTCCAGGAGGGGTGCGGGGGCGAAACGCGCTGCTTCGAAGAGCGCCCAGAAGACGGGCGCAGCCAAGACGACTGCGGCCAGGAAGAGCACGTCCAAGAAGGCGGGCGCGGCCCAGGCCGCGGAGCAGACGGGAGCCACGACGGTGGTTGCGAAGAAGACCACGGCGGCGAAGACCGCCGTACCCAAGGCGCGCCTGCGCGTCGCCGCCGAGCCCGGTGAGCTCGCGGTGCGTCCCGGTGAGGACCCCTGGACCCCGGACGAGGTCGCCGAGGCCCGCGCCGAACTGCAGTCGGAGGCGACGAGACTCAGCAACGAGATCACCGCCTCCGAGGAGTCCCTGGTGGGCCTGATGCGGGACTCCGGGGACGGCGCCGGCGACGATCAGGCGGACACCGGCACGAAGAACATCACGCGTGAGCACGAGCTGGCGCTCGCCGCCAACGCGCGCGAGATGCTCATCCAGACCGAGCGCGCCCTCGGGCGGCTCGACGCGGGTACCTACGGCCTGTGCGAGAACTGCGGCGATCCCATCGGCAAGGCCCGGATGCAGGCGTTCCCGCGGGCCACCCTGTGCGTCGAGTGCAAGCAGAAGCAGGAACGCCGGTACTGACCAGTACCCGGGTGCTGGTGGGCGTGCCGTACTCTCGTCCTCAGTCAGGTACCTAGGTTGAGGGACTCACGTGGCAGAGGCGGAGCGGATCATCGGTACGCCGGAATCCCCGGAGGGGGCTGGTGCCGAGCCGGAGCAGTCGTCCGGTCCGGATTCCGGTTCGGCGGGGCAGCAGGACGCGGGCGCGCGACCCAGGGGCAAGCGGCGGATCGTCGTCCTGTTCGCGGTCGCGGCGTTCGCCTACGCCCTCGACCTGATCAGCAAGATGATCGTGGTCGCCAAGCTGGAGCACCACGCGCCGATCGAGATCGTCGGGGAGTGGCTGCGGTTCGAGGCCATCCGCAACGCGGGCGCGGCCTTCGGTTTCGGTGAGGCCTTCACCGTGATCTTCACGATGATCGCGGCGACCGTGATCCTGGTCATCGCCCGGCTCGCCCGCAAGCTCTACAGCCTGCCCTGGGCGATCGCGCTCGGTCTGCTGCTCGGTGGCGCGCTCGGCAACCTCACCGACCGGATCTTCCGTTCGCCGGGCGTGTTCGAGGGCGCGGTCGTCGACTTCATCGCGCCCAAGCACTTCGCGGTCTTCAACCTCGCCGACTCGGCGATCGTGTGCGGCGGCATCCTGATCGTGCTGCTGTCGTTCAAGGGGCTCGACCCGGACGGCACCGTCCACAAGGACTGAGCCCGCCGGACCTGCGGGAGGGGTTGTCCACAGGCTCCGTACGGGGCGGGCCGGCCCGTCCGGCATACTCGACGGGTGAGCACCATTCCCGAGATCCGCACCCTGCCCGTACCCGACGGCCTGGAGGGCGAGCGCGTCGACGCCGCCATCTCCCGCATGTTCGGCTTCTCCCGGACGAAGGCGGCCGAACTCGCCGCCGCGGGGAAGGTCACGGTCGACGGGTCGGTGGTCGGGAAGTCCGAGCGGGTGCACGGCGGGGCCTGGCTGGAGGTCGAGATGCCGCAGGCGCCCGCGCCCGTGCAGATCGTCGCCGAACCGGTCGAGGGCATGGAGATCGTGCACGACGACGAGGACGTGGTCGTGATCGTCAAGCCGGTCGGTGTCGCCGCGCACCCCTCGCCGGGCTGGACCGGGCCGACCGTGATCGGCGGACTCGCGGCCGCCGGGTACCGCATCTCCACCTCGGGCGCCGCCGAGCGTCAGGGCATCGTGCACCGACTGGACGTGGGCACCTCCGGCCTGATGGTCGTGGCCAAGTCGGAGTACGCGTACACCTCGCTCAAGCGCCAGTTCAAGGAGCGCACGGTCGACAAGCGGTACCACACGCTCGTCCAGGGCCACCCCGACCCGACCAGCGGCACCATCGACGCGCCCATCGGCCGCCACCCCAACCACGACTACAAGTGGGCGGTCACCGCCGACGGGAAGGCGTCGGTCACGCACTACGACATGATCGAGGCGTTCCGCGCCGCCTCCCTGCTCGACGTGAAGCTGGAGACCGGGCGTACCCACCAGATCCGTGTGCACATGGCCGCCCACCGCCATCCCTGCGTCGGCGACCTGACGTACGGCGCCGACCCCACGCTCGCCAAGCGGCTGCGGCTGACCCGTCAGTGGCTGCACGCCGTCCGGCTCGGCTTCGAGCACCCCGGGGACGGGCGGTGGGTGGAGTTCGAGTGCGGCTACCCGGACGACCTGCAGCAGGCCCTGGACCAGGTGCGCGAGGAGACCTACGCATGAGCCCGATGTCGTACGCGCTGCGTGTCGCTGAGGACCCCGCCGACCGGGAGGCCTGTTTCCGGGTGCGCAAGGAGGTCTTCGTGCGTGAGCAGGGGGTCCCCGAGGACATCGAGTACGACGCCTACGACGCCGACGCCGTGCATGTCCTGGCGATCCGGGAGGACGGCGTACCGCTCGGCACGGGGCGGCTGCTGCACGGCGAGACGGCCGCGGCGAAGACCGGCGCAGATCTGTCCGTGGGGTCGCTGGGGCGGCTCGCGGTGACGAAGGCCGCGCGGGGGCTCGGGGTCGGGGCGGCGCTGGTCGGGGCCATCGAGGAAGCGGCCCGCGCGCGGGGACTCACGGCTGTGGACCTGCACGCGCAGACCCGGGCGACGGGGTTCTACGAGCGGCTGGGATACGTGGCCTACGGCCCGGAGTTCCCGGACGCGGGGATCCCGCACCGGGCCATGCGCCGCGCTCTGTGACTGGGGGCTTCGGGCGGGGCCTTCTGTGACCGGGGAGGTCCGGAAGGGCAGGTGAGCACGGTGGCGTGGCAGGCTTGAGGTCCGCTGTGTGAACGTCGAGACCTCCCGGAGCACTGACCGTGGATCAGTTGGCCCTGTTGTTCGTGCTGTTGCTCGGGGCCGTGGTGAGCGTCCCGGTGGGAGAGCGGTTCGGGTTGCCGGCGCCGGTGCTGATGACGCTCCTCGGGATCGTCCTCGCCCTGCTCGACTTCGTGCCGAACGTCAACATCCCGCCGGATCTCATCCTGCCCGCGCTCCTGCCGTCGTTGCTGTACGCCGCCGTGAGACGCACGTCCTGGCGGCAGTTCACCGCCAACATGCGACCCATTCTCCTGCTGGCCGTGGCGTTGGTCTTCGTCACCACGCTGACCGTGGCCGTCGTCGCGAGCGCGATCGTGCCCGGGCTGCCGATCGCCGCCGCGGTGGCGCTGGGCGCCCTGGTGGCGCCGCCCGACCCGGTCGCCGCGACCGCCGTCGCCGGGCAACTCGGGCTGCCACGCCGGCTGGTGTCCATTCTGGAGGGCGAGGGGCTCTTCAACGACGTCACGGCCATCGTGCTGTACCACGTGGCGATCGCGGCGGCCATCAGCGGGTCCTTCTCGCCGTGGAAGGCGGGGCTCGACCTGGTGCTGTCCGCCGTCGTCGCGGTGGCGGTCGGGCTGGCGCTGGGCTGGGGCGCCAACAAGTTGATGGACCTGCTCGACGACGCCACCCTGCAGATCGGGCTCACGCTGCTGGTGCCGTACGCCTCGTACGTGCTGGCGGAGGAGTTCCACGGGTCCGGGGTGCTCGCCGTGCTCACCACCGCGTTGTTCCTCGCCGAGTACGCCACCGACGCCGACGACGTGCTGACCCGGCTGGCCGGGCACACCTTCTGGAACATCGTCGACACGCTGGTCACGGGCGTGGCGTTCGGGCTGATCGGGCTGGAGCTGCACAACGCGATCAGGACGGCGTCCGGGCGGTGGGCCGAGATGCTCGGGTGGGCGGCGGCGGTCGTGGGGGTGGTCGTGTTGGTGCGGCTGCTGTGGTTGATGCCGGCGACCTGGCTGACCAAGCGGTTGCACGCGCGGCGCGACCACGACGAGGACATCCCGATGACCTGGCGGGAGACCGTCGTCATGTGGTGGTCGGGGATGCGGGGGGTGGCCTCGGTGGCGTTGGCGCTGGCGATCCCGTTGAAGACGGATGAGGGGGCGCCGTTTCCGGACCGGGACGAGATCGTGTTCATCGCGTTCGGGGTGATCATGGCGACGCTGGTGCTTCAGGGGCTGACCTTGCCGTGGCTCGTGAAGCGGCTGGGGGTGCGGGCGGACACGGATCGGGAGAAGCAGTTCGAGAAGGCGTTGGCGGTTCGCGCGGCGAAGGCGGCGAAGCAACGGCTCCGGGAGATCGAGACGGTGGAGGACCTGCCGGAGGAGTTGTCCGAGCAGATGGTGCGACGGGCCTTCGAGATCGGGGTGCGGATCAGTCCGGACATGGGGGAGGAGGAGCGACGCGAGGCGCATGTGCAGCGGGTGCGGAGGCTCAAGCGGGCGCGGCGGATCCACGGGGAGATGTTGAGTGCGGCGCGGCACGAGGTGCTGGCGGCGCGGAACGAGCCCGGGGCGGACCCGGAGGTGGTGGACCGGGTGCTGCGGCATCTTGATGTGCGCAGCTTGCGGTGAGAGTTCGGCCCGATACGCGGACCGCTCCGCCCGGACCCGCCGCCCGCCGCCGTCCTGTACGGCGCCGGACTCGGCGGGCCTCGGTCCTTCTGCGGTAAGGCTGCTGCGGAGGCAGCAGGTTCAGCGGCCCGGGCCGGTTCGTGGTGAATCGTGAAGGCGGCGCGGGCCGGTGCGGTCCCGGGAGGGAGCGGCCTCGTCGAGGGACGGGCCGCCGTTGCCCCGGCCCCGGGGAACAGCCGCGTCGGCCGTGTTGACGCGGGGGAGGGCGTACGGGTGTTCCTCGGACAGCCAGCGGATCATGCTTTCGCGGACCGTGACCCGTACCGTCCAGATGTCGTCCGCGTCCTTGGCCGTCACCAGGGCCCGTACCTGCATGGTGTTCGGGGTGGTGTCCGTGACGTCCAGGCCGTAGGCGCGGCCGTCCCAGGCCGGGCAGTGGCGCAGGATGTCACGCAGCTTCTCGCGCATCGCCTCCATGGGGGCCATGTGGTCGAGGTGCCAGTACACGATGCCGGTCATCTGCGGGGTCCCGCGCGACCAGTTCTCGAACGGCTTGGAGGTGAAGTACGAGACGGGCATCGTGATCCGGCGCTCGTCCCAGGTCCGCACGGTCAGGAAGGTCAGGGTGATCTCCTCGACCGTGCCCCACTCGCCGTCCACCACGACCGTGTCACCGATGCGCACCATGTCGCCGAACGCGATCTGCAGTCCCGCGAACAGGTTGCTGAGCGTCGACTGCGCGGCGACACCGGCGACGATGCCGAGGATGCCGGCGGAGGCCAGCAGCGAGGCGCCCGCCGCGCGGAACGCGGGGAACGTCAGGAGCATCGCGGCGACCCCCACCACACCGACCACGGCGGACACCACGCGCATGATCAATGTCACCTGGGTGCGCACGCGCCGGACCCGGGCAGCGTCCCGATGGGCCCGCGCGTAGCGGCTGTACGTCGTCTCCACTATCGCGGAGGCGATCCGGATCACCAGCCAGGCGGTGGCTCCGATGAGGACCAGCGTGAGGGTCCTGCCGACCCCGTCCTGGTGCCGTTCCAACAGCCTCGCCTCGTCGAACGACCCTCTCAACAGGGCCGCGCAGAGTACGAGCTGGTAGGGAATCCGGCCACGACGGAGCAGACCCCACAGGGGGGTCTCGTGATGTCGTTCGTCGGCCTTGCGCAGCAGCAGGTCGGTGGCCCAGCCGATGAGCAGCGTGAGCAGGACCGAGCCGCCGACCACGATCAGTGGGCGGAGTACGTTCTCCATGCCTCCGAACGTAACCGTCCCCGGGCGTTCATGAACATGTGACTTCCGACGCGATGTGGGTAGGGCGGTGCTCGCGAGGCGGGATCCGCGCTCTGATCCGCCGCGGGAGCACCGGTGTCGTACCCGGCTGGCACCATGGCCTCATGAACATCATGCTCTTCCATTCGACCTACGGTCCGAGACCTGCCGTGGCCGCGGCGGCGGACCGGTTGCGCGCCGCCGGGCACGAGGTGTGGACGCCGGACCTCTTCGGGGGACGCACGTTCGACACCGTCGAGGAGGGCATGGCCTTCAAGGACGAGCTCGGCAAGGACGAACTGCTCAAGCGGGCCGTACTGGCCGCCGCGCCCTACTCGGAACGGGGGCTCGTGTACGCCGGTTTCTCCCTCGGCGCCTCCATCGCGCAGACCCTCGCGCTGGGCGACGCCAAGGCCCGCGGTCTGCTCCTGCTGCACGGCACCTCGGACATCGCGGCCAACGCCGAGGCGGACGAGCTGCCCGTCCAACTGCATGTGGCCGAGCCGGATCCCTTCGAGACCGACGACTGGCTGAGCGCCTGGTATCTCCAGATGCGCAGAACGGGCGCCGATGTCGAGGTCTACCGGTATGCCGGAGCCGGCCACCTGTACACCGACCCCGAACTGCCGGACTACGACGAGGAGGCCGCCGAGGCCACCTGGCGGGTGGCGCTCGGCTTCCTCGACTCGCTGTAGCGGTCCGTCGCGAGGGACCTCCACCTACGGTCGGACAAGGTGTTCGGCGCTGTCCGGATTCTCCGGCCGCGTCCGGAATGGTGCTCTACACCGGGTCGTAGGCGCGCTCCACCTTCTGCGTGCCGGTGCGGGTGCGGTACGAACGGGCCCAGGCCGAGGTCGCGTCGGCCTTCGTGCGGTCGGACAGGACGTAGTAGTCCATCTGCGCACGGTCGGCGGTGATGTCCAGGACGCCGTAGCCGTGGCGGTCGGTGTCGACCCAGTGGACGTGCCGGTTGGCGGCGCGGATGACCGGCGAGGCGATCGCGGAGACGGTGCCCTCGGGGACCTTCACCAGGTCGTCGAGGTTGTCGGAGGTCACCGAGGTGACCACGAACTCGGTGGCGGCCGAGGCCGACAGCGGGTACGTGCCGGCGTCCACCGGCACGTCGTTGGCCCACGCCATGTGGATGTCGCCGGTCAGGAAGACGGTGTTGCCGATCGCGTTAGAGCGCAGGTGGGCCAGCAGTTCACGGCGGTCGTCGGTGTAGCCGTCCCACTGGTCGGGGTTGAGGCCGAGGCCCTCCTGCGGCAGCCCCAGCAGCTTGGCGAGCGGCTTCAGGAGGTCCGCGGAGAGGGAGCCGATGGCGAACGGCGAGATCATCACCGAGTTGCCGACCAGCCGCCAGGCGGTGTCGGACGACTTCAGCCCGGCCTTCAGCCAGTCGAGTTGGGCGCGTCCGGTGATCGTACGGTCCGGGTCGTCGACCGAGCCGTTGCCGACGCCGACCTGCTGCGAACGGAAGGACCGCAGGTCGAGCAGCGAGAGGTCGGCGAGCCTGCCGAAGCGCAGCCGCCGGTAGGTGGTTCCCGCGACGGCCGTGCGCACCGGCATCCACTCGAAGTAGGCCTGCTTGGCGGCGGCCTGGCGGGCGAACCAGGTGCCCTCGGCGCCCTCGGTGTGGTTCTCGGCCCCGCCGGACCAGGCGTCGTTGGCGAACTCGTGGTCGTCCCAGATCGCGATCACGGGCGCGGTGCTGTGCAGCGCCCGGAGGTCGGGGTCGGTCTTGTAACGGCCGTGCCGGACGCGGTAGTCGGCCAGCGTGAGGATCTCGTGGGACGGCGCGTGCGGCCGTACGACGGTGCCCCGGGTGCCGTACGCGCCGGTGCCGTACTCGTAGATGTAGTCGCCCAGGTGCAGCCAGGCGTCCAGGTCGCCGCGGGCCGCGAGATGGCGGTACGACGAGAAGTAGCCGGCCTCCCAGTTGGCGCAGGAGACCACCCCGAAGCGGAGGTTCGCCACGGCGGCGTCGGCGGCGGGCGCGGTGCGGGTGCGGGCGACGGGGGAGTCGGTGCCCTGGGCGGAGAAGCGGAACCAGTAGTCCGTCGCCGGCGCCAGGCCCCGTACGTCGGCCTTCACGGTGTGGTCGGAGGCGGCGGTGGCGGTGACTGAACCCTTGGCGACGATGTCGGTCATCGCCTTGTCCCTGGCGACGAGCCAGTCGACCGGGGTGTCCGGGCCGAGCCCGGAGCCCGGTACCGCCTCGGCGGTGGGCGTCACACGGGTCCACAGCAGGACGCCGTCGGGAAGCGGGTCCCCGGAGGCGACCCCGTGGAGGAAGGCGGGAGAGTCGGCGTCGGCCCGCGCGGGCAGGGCGGCGACGAGCGGACCGGCCAGCACCGCGGAGGCGGCTGCGGCCTTGACGACCGTACGGCGGCGCGGGGACAGGGAGTTGGCTGAACCGGCGCTCTCGGATGATCTGTATCGACTGGTCACGACCGATCAGGTTACTGATCGGTATGCGCCGAGAGCGGGCGAACTCGGAAAGTTCGCCCGCTCTTCACGTGGCGGCAGGAGTTCCCGCGGGTGTCAGCCCTTGAGAGCCGCGCCCACCACCTTGTCGAAGTCCGCCACCGTCATCAGCGGCTTGCCGTCGTTGAGCTGCTTGCCGTCCATGACGAAGCCCGGGGTGCCGGTCACGCCTTCCTTGTTGTCGTCGAAGGTCTTCGACATGGCCATCGCCCAGGGGTCGTAGGTGCCCTTCTTGACCGCGTCCTGGAACTTGGTGTTGTTCTTCAGCGCGGGGACGGTGTTCGCGACCTTGATGAGGTAGGCGTCGTCCTTGAACTTGTCGGTCGTCTCGTCCGGGTGCCACTTCGTCGAGTACATCGCGGTCTTGTACTCGAGGAACGCCTCGGGGCTCACGTTCAGCGCGGCGCCCAGGGCGCTCAGCGCGTTCTTGGAACCCTCGCCGTTGTCCTTGTTGTCGATGAACGTGGCGCCGACGTACTGGAACTTGAACTTTCCGCCGTCGATGTCCTTCTTCACGGTCGGGCCGACGGTCTGCTCGAACTGGGCGCAGATCGGACAGCGCGGGTCCTCGTAGATCTTGAGGGTCTTCTTCGCGCTGCTCTTGCCTATGACCACGGTGGTGCCGTCGGCGCCGGTGGTGTTGGCCGGGGCGACGACCTTCTCGTCCTTCATGGCCTCCCAGTGGCTGGGCTTCTGCGACTGGACGACGGCGTAACCGATGCCGCCGGCCAGCGCCAGCACGGCGACGACCGAACCGGCGACGATGGCCTGCCGCTTGACCTTGTCGCGCTTGGCCTGCCGCTCGCGCTCCTGGCGCAGCCGTTCCCGGGCGGCCGTCTTCGCTGACTGGCTGTTCCGCTTGCTCATGGTGATGTTCTCCGTAGGGGACGCGCACACGACGTGGGCGTGTGCGGGATACGTATGGGGGTCCGGCTGGTGCTCAGCCGCGGTTCGGTGCCGCTCGGGCCGAGTCCGGCTCGGACTCAGGCGTGGGCGAACGCGACCGGGCACGGCGGTCCACGCCGTCCCAGGGAGTGCACGAGGAGCCGCTCGCGCGCGGTGGTCGTACGCGGGCCGGGGTGCCGCGCGGGGAGCGCCGCGGGGGCCGTGCGTACCGTCACGGCCGCGACCGCCAGCAGCAGCGGGCGGAACGTGGTCGCGGCCACCGCCCGCAGCAGCTGGGCCAGCGCTCGCTCGCCGCGGCGCAGATAGGCGGCCGCGAGGAGACCGACGCCGACGTGCGCGCCCAGCAGCAGCCAGGTGGTCGCCGGGTCGGCGTGGGCGAGCAGCCCCGCCAGCCGGTCGGTGCCGGTGCCGGTCACCCGGGTCAGCGGGGCGCCGAGGCCGGTGCCGCCGCCGCACAGTACGTCGAAGCCGACGGAGCGCAGGGGGCCGGTGACCGGGCCGCCGGCCGCGCCGTAGCAGACGTGCTGGCCGGTGGTGAACACCGTGTCGGCGGCCAGTTCCAGCGGGATCAGCAGGGCCGCGATCCGGCCGAAGCCGCGCTCCCGGCCGGCCAGGGCGTAGGCGACCACGAACACGACGGCCGCGATCGCGGCCACCGTGTTCAGCGGCAGCGGGACCCGGGACAGCAGCACGTGCGACGCGCTGCTGAGTGTCACGACGAGTGCCGTGAACAGTGCCGCGCGTACGGCTCTGAGCTGAGTCCCGGATATGTCCATAGCGAAGAAGAGTCTGTCACGTGGGCCGGTAAGGGACCCCTAAAAGATCCCTGTGAGCGGGCCTACCGACAGCGGATCGTCACAGACCCGGAATCCGGCCGTTGCGGAACAGGTCCACGAAGGTCTGGTGGTCGGCACGCGCCCGTGCGCCGTACTCGTGCGCGAAGTCGACCAGGAGGCCCGCGAAGCCCTCCTCGTCGGCGGCGATCGCCGCGTCGATGGCGCGCTCGGTGGAGAACGGCACCAGGGACTCGCCGGACTGGTCGTCCGCCGCCGCGTGCATGGTGGCGGTGGCCCGGCCCAGGTCGGCGACGACCGCCGCGATCTCCTCGGGGTCGTCGATGTCGCCCCAGTCGAGGTCCACGGCGTACGGCGAGACCTCCGCGACCAGCTGGCCCGCGCCGTCCAGCTCGGTCCAGCCGAGCCACGGGTCGGCGTGCGCCTGGAGGGCGCGCTGCGAGATCACCGTGCGGTGCCCCTCGTGCTGGAAGTAGTCCCGGATCTCCGGGTCGGTGATGTGGCGCGAGACGGCCGGGGTCTGGGCCTGCTTGATGTAGATCACGACGTCGTTCTCCAGGGCGTCGCTGTGGCCCTCAAGGAGGATGTTGTACGAGGGCAGGCCGGCCGAACCGATGCCGATGCCGCGGCGGCCGACGACGTCCTTCACGCGGTACGAGTCGGGGCGGGCCAGTGACGTGGCTGGCAGCGTCTCCAGATAGCCGTCGAAGGCGGCGAGGACCTTGTAGCGGGTGGCCGCGTCCAGCTCGATGGAGCCGCCGCCCGGGGCGAAGCGGCGCTCGAAGTCACGGATCTCCGTCATCGAGTCGAGCAGCCCGAAGCGGGTCAGCGAGCGGGCGTCCCGCAACGCGTCCAGGAGCGGGCCCTGGGCGGTGTCCAGGGTGAAGGGCGGCACCTCGTCGCTCTTCGCGCCGGTGGCCAGGGCGTGGACGCGCTCGCGGTACGCGCCCGCGTACACCTCCACCAGCTCGGTGATCTGGTCGTCGCCGAGCGCCTTGGCGTATCCGATCAGCGCGATGGAGGCGGAGAAGCGCTTGAGGTCCCAGGTGAAGGGGCCGACGTACGCCTCGTCGAAGTCGTTCACGTTGAAGATCAGCCGGCCGTTGGCGTCCATGTACGTGCCGAAGTTCTCCGCGTGCAGGTCGCCGTGGATCCACACGCGGGAGGTGCGCTCGTCCAGGTAGGGGCCGCCCCGCTTCTCGGCGTCCAGGTCGTGGTAGAAGAGGGCGGCCGTGCCCCGGTAGAACGCGAAGGCCGAGGCCGCCATTTTCCGGAACTTCACGCGGAACGCGGCCGGGTCGGCGGCCAGGAGCCGTCCGAAGGCGGTGTCGAAGACGGCGAGGATCTCCTCGCCGCGGTGCTCGTCCTTGAGCTGCGAAACCGACATCGCTGGGTGCCTCCTGGTACGGATGATGCGTGACGAGTGGGACCGGACCTCCCGCCCGGACCAACGCGCGGCGGTCGGCGGGAGTGCCCGTTCTTCTTCACATGAAGGTACGCGGGGGAACCGGCTCGGTGTCAGTGTCGAGGCATAGACTTCGACGCTGTCCCCCGGACTGCCCGCAACCGGTGGGACGCCCGTCGACCAATGTTTCCCTTGGAGGCCGCAGCCGTGTCAAAGCCGCCGTTCACGCACCTGCACGTCCACACCCAGTACTCGCTGCTGGACGGTGCCGCGCGGCTCAAGGACATGTTCAAGGCGTGCGAGGAGATGGGGATGACCCACATCGCCATGTCCGACCACGGCAACCTCCACGGCGCGTACGACTTCTTCCACACCGCGAAGAAGTCCGGGGTCACCCCGATCATCGGCATCGAGGCCTACGTCGCGCCCGAGTCCCGCCGCAACAAGCGCAAGATCCAGTGGGGCCAGCCGCACCAGAAGCGGGACGACGTCTCCGGTTCGGGTGGTTACACCCACAAGACCATCTGGGCGGCCAACTCGACGGGCCTGCACAACCTCTTCAAGCTCTCCTCGGACGCGTACGCGGAGGGCTGGCTGCAGAAGTGGCCCCGGATGGACAAGGAGACCATCTCCCAGTGGTCCGAGGGGCTCATCGCCTCCACCGGCTGTCCCTCCGGCGAGCTCCAGACCCGGCTGCGCCTCGGCCAGTTCGACGAGGCCCTGAAGTCCGCCGCCGAGTACCAGGACATCTTCGGCAAGGACCGCTACTTCCTGGAGCTGATGGACCACGGCATCGACATCGAGCACCGGGTTCGTGACGGCCTCCTGGAGATCGGCAAGAAGCTCGGCATCCCGCCGCTGGTGACGAACGACTCGCACTACACCTACGCGCACGAGGCGACCGCGCACGACGCCCTGCTGTGCATCCAGACCGGCAAGAACCTCTCCGACCCGGACCGCTTCCGCTTCGACGGCACCGGCTACTACCTGAAGTCCACGGACGAGATGTACGCCATCGACTCGTCGGACGCCTGGCAGGAGGGCTGCGCCAACACCCTCCTGGTGGCCGAGCAGATCGACACGGCCGGCATGTTCGAGGCGAAGAACCTCATGCCGAAGTTCGACATCCCCGAGGGCTACACCGAGGTCACCTGGTTCAAGGAGGAGGTCCGCCGTGGCATGGAGCGCCGCTTCTCCGGCAACGTCCCGGAGGACCGCCAGAAGCAGGTCGAGTACGAGATGGACGTCATCATCCAGATGGGGTTCCCGGGCTACTTCCTGGTCGTCGCCGACTTCATCATGTGGGCCAAGAACCAGGGCATCGCGGTCGGCCCCGGCCGTGGTTCCGCGGCCGGTTCGATCGTCGCGTACGCCATGGGCATCACCGACCTCGACCCGATCCCGCACGGCCTGATCTTCGAGCGGTTCCTCAACCCCGAGCGCGTCTCCATGCCCGATGTCGACATCGACTTCGACGAGCGTCGGCGCGTCGAGGTGATCAGGTACGTCACGGAGAAGTACGGCGCTGACAAGGTCGCCATGATCGGCACGTACGGCAAGATCAAGGCGAAGAACGCCATCAAGGACTCCGCGCGCGTGCTGGGCTACCCGTACGCCATGGGCGACCGCCTCACCAAGGCGATGCCCGCCGACGTCCTCGGCAAGGGCATCGACCTCAACGGCATCACCGACCCCTCGCACCCCCGCTACAGCGAGGCCGGCGAGATCCGCGCGATGTACGAGAACGAGCCGGACGTCAAGAAGGTCATCGACACCGCCAAGGGCGTCGAGGGCCTGGTCCGGCAGATGGGCGTGCACGCCGCCGGCGTCATCATGTCCAGCGAGCCCATCGTGGACCACGCCCCGATCTGGGTGCGGCACACGGACGGCGTGACCATCACGCAGTGGGACTACCCGCAGTGCGAGTCGCTCGGCCTGCTGAAGATGGACTTCCTCGGCCTGCGCAACCTGACGATCATGGACGACGCCGTCAAGATGGTGCGGTCCAACAAGGGCATCGACCTCCAGCTGCTCGATCTGCCGCTCGACGATCCGACGACCTTCGAACTGCTCCAGCGCGGTGAGACCCTCGGCGTCTTCCAGTTCGACGGCGGCCCCATGCGCTCCCTGCTGCGCCTGATGAAGCCCGACAACTTCGAAGACATCTCCGCCGTCTCGGCGCTCTACCGTCCGGGCCCGATGGGCATGGACTCGCACACCAACTACGCGCTGCGCAAGAACAAGCTCCAGGAGATCACCCCGATCCACAAGGAGCTGGAGGAGCCCCTCGAAGAGGTCCTCGCGGTCACCTACGGCCTGATCGTCTACCAGGAGCAGGTGCAGAAGGCCGCCCAGATCATCGCCGGCTACTCGCTCGGCGAGGCCGACATCCTCCGCCGCGTGATGGGCAAGAAGAAGCCCGACGAACTGGCGAAGAACTTCGTCCTCTTCCAGCAGGGCGCCCGCAAGAACGGCTACAGCGACGAGGCGATCCAGGCCCTGTGGGACGTGCTGGTCCCCTTCGCCGGCTACGCCTTCAACAAGGCGCACTCCGCCGCGTACGGCCTGGTCTCGTACTGGACCGGGTATCTGAAGGCGAACTATCCCGCCGAGTACATGGCGGCGCTGCTGACCTCGGTCAAGGACGACAAGGACAAGTCGGCCGTCTACCTCAACGAGTGCCGGCGCATGGGCATCAAGGTGCTCCCGCCGAACGTCAACGAGTCGCTGCACAACTTCGCCGCGCAGGGCGACGACGTGATCCTCTTCGGCCTCGAAGCCGTGCGCAACGTCGGCACGAACGTGGTCGAGTCGATCATCAAGAGCCGTAAGGCGAAGGGCAAGTACAGCTCCTTCCCCGACTACCTCGACAAGGTCGAGGCGGTCGCGTGCAACAAGCGCACCACGGAGTCGCTGATCAAGGCGGGCGCGTTCGACACCCTGGGGCACACCCGCAAGGGCCTCACCGCGCACTTCGAGCCGATGATCGACAACGTGGTGGCGGTCAAGCGCAAGGAGGCCGAGGGGCAGTTCGACCTCTTCGGCGGCATGGGCGAGGAGGACACCAGCGAGCCCGGCTTCGGACTCGACGTGGAGTTCACCACCGAGGAGTGGGACAAGACCTACCTCCTCGCCCAGGAGCGGGAGATGCTCGGTCTGTACGTCTCCGACCACCCGCTCTTCGGTCTGGAGCACGTGCTGTCCGACAAGGCGGACGCCGGTATCGCCCAGCTCACCGGAGGTGAGCACGCGGACGGCGCGGTCGTCACCATCGGCGGCATCATCTCCGGCCTCCAGCGCAAGATGACCAAGCAGGGCAACGCCTGGGCCATCGCCACGGTGGAGGACCTGGCCGGTTCCATCGAGTGCATGTTCTTCCCGGCCACCTACCAGCTCATCTCGACCCAACTCGTCGAGGACGCCGTGGTGTTCGTCAAGGGCCGCCTCGACAAGCGCGAGGACGTGCCGCGCCTGGTCGCCATGGAACTCCAGGTGCCGGACCTGTCGAACGCGGGCGCCAACGCGCCGGTGATCCTCACCATCCCGGCCACCCGGGTCACTCCGCCCATGGTCAGCCGCCTCGGTGAGATCCTCACGCACCACAAGGGCGAGAGCGAGGTCCGGATCAAGCTCCAGGGCCCGCGCAAGACGACCGTGCTGCGTCTGGACCGGCACCGCGTCAAGCCCGACCCGGCGTTGTTCGGCGACCTGAAGGTGCTGTTGGGCCCGTCCTGCCTGGCGGGCTGACGGCAGGCGGTCGACGTGCGCGAGGGGCGCATCCGGTCTCGGATGCGCCCCTCGGGGTATCGACGGTGTCTCGATGGGCGTCAACAGCCCGTCACCCGGATGTCAGTTGTGACCTGATGTCAGTTGTGACCGAAGCGCTTGTGACGCCCCTTGCGGGCCATGTCGCCCGGACTCACCTGCGGGGAGTGCTCCTCGCCCTGCGTCTCCATCGACGACGGGCGGGCCGCCTGCTGACCGCGCTCGGACTGGGGCTGCTTACGGTCCTGCTTCTTGTTCTTGGCCATGGTGCTGCCTCCTGTGGGGGATCTAGGGGCCAGGGCCGGGACCAGATTCACATAGGCTGACAAAGAGCGCATGTCGGATAATTACCGTGTGTGACAGGGCTTGTCGGAGCGCGAGGGGCCGAAACGCCACGCCGAAGATCGAGTTCGGGCCGTTAACCCCCGCGCGGTCGGGCAGACTCGAAGCAAGCCCGAAGCAAACCTCCCGGGAAGAGGGTGAGTCGTGTGGACCGCTGCATCGTCCTGGTGGACGCCGGGTATCTGCTGGGGGCCGCCGCCAGTCTCCTTGCCGGGGAACCCTCGCGATCCCGTATCACCGTCGACCACGCCGCCCTCATCCAGGGACTGCGCGAACGCGCCGAGTCCGACACCGAACGGCCGCTGCTGCGCATCTACTGGTTCGACGGCGCCCCCGACCGCGTCCCCCAGCCCGAACACCGCAGGCTGCGCGTGATGCCCCGGGTCACCGTCCGGCTGGGCGCCCTGACCCGCAGCGACGGACGCTGGGCCCAGAAGGGCGTGGACGCCGCGATGCACGCCGAGCTGACCGAGCTGGCCCGCAACCGTGCCTGCTCCGACGTCGTTCTGGTCACCGGAGACGGTGATCTGCTCCCGGGCATGATGGCGGCCAAGGAACACGGGGTCGCCGTGCACCTGTGGGCCGTGCAGGCCGCCGACGGGGACTACAACCAGTCCGAGGACCTGGTCGCCGAGGCCGACGAGCGGCGCGTGCTCGACCGTACGTGGATCACCAAGGCCGTACGCGCCAAGGACCTCGGCGGGGTCTGCGCTCCGCCGCCCGTGCCGCGGCCCGAGATCGCCGCGATCCTGTCGGCGCCGCTGCCCGAGTCCGGGCTCTCCTCGGCGGCCGAGCGTTCCACCGAGGAGCCCGAGCACGCCACGGTGGCCGGTGCCTCGGAGAACGGCACCGAGGAGAGAACGCCGGCCACGAAGGGCGTACCCACGCCGAAGGACCTGGCCGCGCTGCGCGCTCCCGGTGTCCAGCCCGCCCAGCCGCCCCAGACCGCGACCCTGCGGTGGTCCTCCGACAAGGGCTGGGTCGACCGGCCCGGCGCCGCCTCCGAACCCCCCGAGGTGGCGTCCATGCCGACGCTGGCGCAGCTGACCACGGCGGAGCAGCGGTGGGCCGACCGGGAGGAGGACATCACCACGGTCGGCGGGGACCCGTTCGAGGTCGGACAGGTGTTCGCCAGGAGGTGGATGGAGCGGCTCGGGGACCAGGGGGCCAACCTGCAGAGGCTGTCCCAGATGTATCCGCGTGTCCCGCACCGCATCGACGGCGAGCTGCTGCGGTACGCGGCCCGGTTCGGGCTGCTCGCCCACAAGGACGACCAGATCGACGAGCACGACCGCTACGCCATCCGGGCCGGGTTCTGGCGGGAGATCGACCTACGGACGGCGGCGGGGCACGCCCCCGCGGCCGAGTGAGATCTTTACCGCCCACATCCCCCTTATGGACCGACCCGGGAACCGGCCGGGGCGGCGGACCACGTAGTCTCGTCACTTGTGAGTACGCGCGCGACACCGGCACTTCGGCACAGTGGTGATGTCGTGTGCGCCGTGCGCGGGCTGACCAAGACCTATCCGGCGGTACGGGGTCGGCGCGGCGTTCCCGCGACCTCCGAGGTGAGAGCCACCGACGACGTACGCCTGGACATCGGGCGCGGTGAGATCTTCGGGCTGCTGGGCCCCAACGGCGCCGGGAAGACCACCCTGGTACGGCAGCTGACCGGGCTGATGCGGCCCGACCGCGGCAGTGTCGAGATCCTCGGACACGACATCGTCCGCCACCCGGAGCGGGCCGCCCGGCTCCTCGCCTACCTGGGGCAGGAAACCTCCGCCCTGGACGAACTCACCGTGTCCCTCGCCGCCGAGACCACCGGTCGGCTGCGCGGACTGGACGCGCGGGGCGCACGGGCCGAACGGGACGCCGTACTGGACGAACTCGGCCTCGCACCGCTCGCCGGACGGCCGCTCAAGAAGCTGTCCGGCGGGCAGCGCCGACTGGCCTGCTTCGCCACCGCGCTGGTGGGGCAGCGGCCGCTGCTCGTGCTCGACGAGCCGACCACCGGAATGGACCCCGTGGCGCGCCGCGCGGTCTGGGGCGCCGTCGACCGGCGCCGCGCCGAACACGGCGCGACCGTCCTGCTCGTCACCCACAACGTCATCGAGGCGGAGACCGTCCTGGACCGGGTCGCCGTCCTCGACCGGGGCCGGGTGATCGCCTGCGACACCCCCACCGGCCTGAAGGAACAGGTCGCCGGAGAGGTGCGGGTCGACCTGGTGTGGCGCGAGACGGCTCCGCTGCACGTGCCCGAGGTCGCCGCGCTGCGCGAGCGGTCCCTGGAGTCCGGGCGCCGCTGGACCCTCAGACTCGCCCCCGACGAGGCCCGCGCGGTCGTCGCCACCGTCACCGGCGGGGCCGCGTTCGCCGCGCTGGACGACTTCACGCTCGCCACACCCAGCCTGGAGGACGTGTACCTGGCCCTGGGCGGCGCGGCGCAGCAGGGGCTGGTGAAGGCGTGAGCACGTTGAGTACGCGGACCGTCACATCCGTACGCACCAGGACGACCGCCGCAGTGAGACCGAGTGAGGGGAGCCGCACGAGGTGAGTGTCGTACCCGCCGAGGTGGTGCCGGGCAGTGCCCTGGCCGCCGAGGAGCCGGTCCGTGAGGCGACCGAGCTCGGTCCACGCGCGCGGCTGTGGCCGGCGCTGGTGGCCGTGTACCGGGCGCAGCTGTCCCGGGCACGGGTCGCGCGCATCCCGCTGCTGTTCGTGGCGACCTTCCAGTCGGTCGGGATCATGATCCTGATGCGCGGGGTCGTCGACGGCGGCGGTGAGGCGCAGGCCGTGGTGGCCGGGTCGTCGGTCCTGGTCGTCGCCTTCGTCGCGCTGAACCTGCTGGCGCAGTACTTCGGGCAGCTGCGGGGCAGTGGCGGGCTCGATCACTACGCCACGCTGCCGGTGCCGCCGGCCGCTGTGGTGCTGGGCGCGGCGGGCGCGTACGCGTCCTTCACCGTGCCGGGGACCGTGGTGACCGCGGTGTTCGGTTCCGTGCTGTTCGGGCTTCCGCTGACGCACCTGTGGATCCTCGTCGCCGTCATCCCGCTCGCGGGCGCCGCCCTCGCCGGGCTCGGGGCCGCGCTCGGGCTGCTCGCGCCGCGTCCGGAACTGGCCACGCTGCTCGGGCAGCTCGGCATGTCGGCGGCGCTGCTGCTGGGGGTCCTGCCCGCGGACCGGATGCCGGAGGCGGTGCGGTTCGCCCGGGATCTGCTGCCGTCGACGTACGGCGTCGAGGCCTTCGCGCGTACCTTCGGACCGCACCCCGACTGGGCCTTCGTCCTCGGTGATCTCGCCGTCTGCGGCGGCGTCGGCGTGGTCTCGCTGGCCGTCGCCACCTGGGCGTACCGCCGGGCGGCCGTCCGGTGACGCGCCGCACAGACGGGCCTGGCACGATGTCAGAGTGACCGCACCGTTGACTCCTCCTCCTCCGCCCCACGATCAGCCCGCGCACCGTGCGTGGCAGGGGTCGCCTCCCGGGTATGTGCCTCCCGTGCCGGACCCGGCGTACGGCGCGCACGGTTCGTACGGACAGGATGGGCCCGGGATGAAGACCGAAGTGCGGGAAGCCGCCGTGATCACGGTGGCGGTGGCGCTCTCCGGGGTGCTGCTGGGCGTGCTGTGGTGGTGGCTGGCCCCGCACGTCCCGCTGGTGGGTGACGTGGTCGACAAGAGCTGGGTCGTCTACCTGAAGGAATCCGAGGGCGAGCAGGCGGTCGGGGTCGATGGAACGTTCACCCTGCTGGGGCTGGCCTTCGGGGCGCTGAGCGCGCTCGTCGTCTTCCTGCTGCGACGGCGCGGGGGAGTGCCGCTGGTGGTGGCGCTCGGTGTCGGAGGGCTGCTGGGTTCGCTGCTGGCCTGGCGCCTCGGCGTGTGGCTCGGGCCGACCCAGGACGTGATCGCCCACGCGAAGTCCGCGGGCAAGGGAGTCACCTTCTCCGCGCCGCTGAAGCTGGGAGCCAAGGGGGCGTTGCTGACGTGGTCGCTGGCGGCCCTGGTGGTGCACCTGGGCCTGACCGCCCTGTTCGGGCCCCGGGACCCGGAGCTGCACGGCCCCTATGAGCAGGACCCCGCCCCGAAGGACCCGCACGGCGCCCCACAGGCGTGAGCCGGACACCCCCTAGGCCCCGATCAGGGTGATCCAACGGCACCGCCGTCACGCACGCCCGATGGGCGCCACCACCGCGTCCGTGAGGTCGGCCAGGTCCGACGGGGAGAGTTCGACCTCGAGGCCGCGGCGGCCCGCCGAGACGCAGATCGTCGGATGGGTGGACGCCGACGCGTCGAGGACCGTGGGCAGCTTCTTGCGCTGGCCGAGCGGAGAGATGCCGCCGCGTACGTACCCCGTGGTGCGTTCGGCGAGAGCCGGGTCGGCCATGGTGGCCCGCTTGCCGCCGGCCGCCGAGGCCAGGGCCTTGAGGTCCAGCTGGCCCGCCACCGGGACCACCGCGACCGTCAGGGCCCCGTCCACGTCCGCCACCAGCGTCTTGAACACCCGCTCCGGAGACACGCCCATGGCCTCGGCCGCCTCCTCGCCGTAGGACGGGTGGGAGGGGTCGTGGTCGTAGGAGTGGACCGTGTACGGCACCCCCGCGGCCGTCAGGGCCACCGTCGCGGGCGTGCCGCCCGACTGCTGCTTCTTCGCCTTCTTCGCCATCGCGGCCTGATCCCGCCTGTTCCGAGGTCGTGCGTCAGTTGAGACTCATCGGGCCCCGCGTCAGTTCCGACGCGGGCAACGACGGCAGGTTACGGATGATCGACGTCTCCGAGCGAAGGAGTTTCAGCTCGTCGCGCAGCCGGGACGCGGCGTCCGGGGCCTGGAGCAGGCGCTGCTTGGTCGGGGTGTCCAGCATCATTGCCGCGGCCACCAGGTAGGAGAGCACGGACGGTTCGTCCGGCAGGTCCGAGCCGGTCGACAGGGACCGCTCACGGGCGCCCGCGAGCCGCTTCTGGTACTGGCGGAAGGACCGCAGCACCCCCTCGGCCAGCGCCCCCGCCTCGTCGCCCGGCGCCTCCGGGAGCTCCTCCAGCTCGGCCGTCAGGAACGGACCCGACGCGTCCACGGACAGCAGGCGCACCCGCGTGGTGCCGGTGGCCAGGACCTCGAAGGTGCCGTCGGCCCGTTCCCGGATGGTCGCCGCGTCGGCGACGCAGCCGACACCGTGGAACGCCTTGATCGGGTCGTCGCCGAAGCCTGCCGCCGGTCCGCGCTCGGGCACGGCCGTCTGGTCCGGCAGGCCGGGGGAGGTCGTCGCCACCTCGTGGCCGTCGCGGATGGTCACGACGGCGAACTTCCGCGGCTCGTCCTCGGGGGTCTTCACCAGCTCGCGCATCATGGCGCGATAGCGCTCCTCGAAGATGTTCAGAGGAAGCACGAGCCCCGGGAACAACACAGTGTTCAGGGGGAAGAGCGGGAGCCGCACGGTGGTCACGACGCAAGAGCCTAGTGGTCGCCGGAGCGGGCACGTTCGCCGTGCTCACTTCGTGGATGGACGGACGCGGTTCGCCGACGGGTCTCGCCCCGGATCCGGTCCCGGATCCGGTCCCGGATCTCGTGGCGGATCTCCAGGAACCCGGCGAGCGGATCGTGCGAGAACCGGTCCCAGGGGAAGGAGGTGGCGTACGGGCCGATCTGGCGCAGTTGCTCCGCGGCGTCCGTCCAGCGCTCCAGCCGTACCAGGACGTACATCAGCTTGTTGCGGACCTCGGCGGGCCACGGGTCGGCCGCCGGGAAACGGGCGGAGAGCGCGATCGCCCGGTCGGCCGCCGCGTCCAGCCGTTCCCGCGTCACCTCGGGGCCGCGGCCGCCGGCCGGTCCGTGCGCGGGTCCGTCGGCCCGGCCGTGGAGCAGACCGACGGTCAGGCAGGAGAACGCCGCCCGGGCCGGCAGCGCCTGGACGAGCGAGGTGGCCGGGGCGTCGTGCGCGGCCAGCTCGGCGAAGTCGAAGCACGCGGGCAGGGAGCCCTGTGAGGACGAGGCCAGGTACCGCATGGCCGCGACATGGCAGCCGTAGTGGTGCGGGGCGCGGCGGACAGCCGCCTCCCACAGCTCCTCGAAGTACGTGTGTCCGGCGTGCGAGCCGCGCGCGTGGTCCAGCGCGATCCGCCACGGCACGGGATCGCGCAGGTCGCCGTGCCCGGCGGCGGTGATCAACGGGCTCACCTCGCGCAGCAGCTCCGCCCGCGCCGGCGACCGCCAGACGCGGTCCACCGCGAGCTGTGCGCCGACCAACAGCGCGTCCGGATCGTGCGGCGCGGCCGTGCGCCAGGCCCTGTACCACTCGTCGCGCGAACGGGCGAAGGCCGCGAGCCTTCGCAGGTGGCGGTCCCGCATCTCCCAGTCCGCGCTCGCCCGGGTGGCGCTCAGCAGCGCGGACGCGGGGCCGTACTCGCCCTGGGCCGCCGCGACCAGGGCGGGGCCCAGCCGGTGGTCGGGCGCGTCGAGCAGCACCTCGTTGTCGGCGGGAAGTCCGCCGGCCTCACGTGAGGAGGGCCGAGAGGCGCGGTTGAACGGGTGCAGCAGAGCCATGGTGTCGACCATTGAAAGTCCGCAGGTCACGCGGGCGCCAGCGGGAACGGCCAACTCGCGGAAAGTTGTACGCGCTGAGGAAAAGGGAAAGCAAAATGGTGACCGTTCAACAACTCTGGCATCACCAGCCCCTCCTGTTTCACCCGGGCCGGACAGCGGACCGGCGGACAGTGGAGGGCCCGACAGCAGACAGGTCTCAGTTGCGCCGTAACAGCCGCGTCGCCCCCGCCGCCACCGTCGTCGCCAGGATCCAGCCCAGCAGGATGATCGCGGCGGCCAGCCACTGCCAGCCGCCGCGCAGCTGCCAGAACCCGACCTGCCCGAGGTCGATGACCGGCAGAAGCAGATCCAGCGCGAACAGCGCGGGGTTCCACGGCGGATGCTCGCCGCGCTTGAGCGGTGGATGGTCGGCGTGCGCGAACGCCACCGAACTCGCCGCCCACAGCACCGCCATCCACACGGCGGCCCGGCCCGGCCGGTATCCGTAGGCGACCGTCCAGTCCTGGACGTACCCCCACAACTGGCCGGCGACCGGCAGACTCTCGCGGCGCCTGCGCTGCTTGGCGAGCAGCACCTCGCGCGCGTCCTCGTCCTCGCCGCCGGCACGCAGCACGGCGGCCAGCAGTTCGTACGGCTCCGGGTTGTACTCGGCGGTCGCCGCCGCCACCCACTCCAGCCGTTCGTTCAGCGGGAACGGGCCCCGCGGCACCAGGTTCTCGTAGGTGAAGCCGCCCATGTGCAGCCGGCCCGGCCCCGGCCAGGCGTCCGCCCGGTCCATCAGGTTGACCACCCGCGCCCCCGACAGCACCACCGCCCCCCGGGCCGGCCGCTCCCCGAGGAAGCGCAGCTCGGGCGTCTGCACGCGGCGCAGCGACAGTTCCTGCTCGTCGGTGAGGGTGAACCGGGCCCGCTCCAGGTCGACGGCGTCCCCGAACCGTCCGTCGTCCAGGCGCAGCCCGCCCTGACACTCGAAGCGCTGGATCCGCGTCCCGCGCGCGGGCGTCGTCCCGCTCAGCTGGAGGCCGCCCACGGCGGCCGGGGTGAGGTACAGCGAGCGCTCCACGGTCAGCTGGGGGGCGTTCAGGGCGAGCCGGGTGTACGGGTTGGCCAGCCGGGCGCCGCGCAGGCTCAGCGAGACGCCGATCTTGGCGCTGCGCAGACTCAGCTCGCCGTGCGACTCCAGCATCTCGGCCTGGAGGTCCTGGCCGACGGTCAGGCCGTCGGCGGCGATCGAACGGCCGCTGCGGTCGCGGTAGACGATCGCCTGGTTCATCAGCAGGTCGGTGCCTATCTGTGCGTCGGTGAGCCGGACGCCGTTGTGGAAGCGGCAGCGAGGCAGGTGCAGATCGCCCTCCGTGTGCACCCGGGCGGCCTCCAGGCGCGGCACCGAGCAGTCCACCAGCCGCAGGGTCGTGAAGTGGGCCTCCGGCAGCAGGACGTCCCGCTCGAAGCGGCAGTCGCGCATCTCGACGTACGGCACCACCGTGCCGCCCGCGAGGTCCAGGGCGCCGCTGATCTGCACGCCCACGAGCTTCAGGGAGGACACCCGACCCGCGAGCGCCGGCGGGCCGTCCAGGAGCAGCCAGCACACGATCCGTGCCCGTACGGTCCGGTCCGCGCCCCAGGGATGGCCCCCGTGCGGATCGTCGACGACGGTGTCGCCGCTGCTCAGGTCGTACACGCTGCCGTTGCGGAAGGCCTGCCACATACCGGCCTCGGCGGCGGTCAGATCACCCGGCAGGTCCCCGTCCGGGAGGCCGGCCCCCTCGCTCACCGGTCCTCTTCCTCCTCAGTGGCGTTTCCTTGTCTCATACAACCTTTCATGCCCGCTGGGTGACGCCCCGAACGCTCAACGTGAAGGCGATCTTCCAGGTTTCCCCCGGGATCCGTATCAGCCATTGATACGCGCGAACAGTGCCCGATCCGGGTCTGAGAGAATTGACCGCGTGCTGCAACATTTCCCGATGGCCCGCATCGATCTGCGCGGTGACGCCCTCCCCGAGGGCCCCGCCCTGCGCGACCTGCTGCCCCGAGCCGAGTTCGACGTTCAGGCCGCCCTGGAGAAGGTGCGCCCGATCTGCGAGGCCGTGCATCATCGGGGCGACGCGGCGATGATCGACTTCGCGGAGAAGTTCGACGGCGTGCGTCTGGCCTCGATCAGGGTCCCGGCAGAGGCGCTCACCCGGGCCCTGGCGGAACTGGACCCGGCGGTGCGCGCGGCCCTGGAGGAGTCCATCCGCCGCGCCCGGCTCGTCCACCGGGAGCAGCGGCGCGACACCCACACCACCCAGGTCGTGCCCGGCGGCGCGGTGACCGAGAAATGGGTCCCCGTCGACCGGGTCGGGCTGTACGCGCCCGGCGGCCGGTCGGTCTACCCGTCCTCCGTGATCATGAACGTGGTCCCCGCGCAGGAGGCCGGCGTCGAGTCGATCGCGCTCGCCTCCCCCGCGCAGGCCGACTTCGACGGGCTGCCGCACCCGACGATCCTCGCCGCCTGCGCCCTGCTCGGCGTCGACGAGGTGTACGCCGCGGGCGGCGCGACCGCCGTCGCGATGTTCGCGTACGGCACCGAGTCCTGCCCGCCCGCCACCATGGTCACCGGTCCCGGCAACATCTGGGTCGCCGCCGCCAAGCGCTACTTCACCGGCAAGATCGGCATCGACGCCGAGGCCGGCCCGACCGAGATCGCGATCCTCGCCGACGACACGGCCGACCCGGTGCACGTCGCCTCCGACCTGATCAGCCAGGCCGAGCACGACCCGCTGGCCGCCGCCGTGCTGGTGACCGACTCCGTCGCGCTCGCCGACGCGGTCGAGAAGGAGCTGGAGCCGCAGGTCGCCGCGAGCAAGCACGTGGAGGACCGGATCTCCCCCGCGCTGCGCGGCCGGCAGTCCGCGATCGTGCTGGTCGACGGGATCGACGAAGGGCTCAAGGTGGTCGACGCGTACGGCGCCGAACACCTGGAGATCCAGACCGCGGACGCGGCCGCGGTGGCCGACCGGGTGCGCAACGCCGGCGCGATCTTCGTCGGGCCCTGGGCGCCGGTCTCGCTCGGCGACTACGCCGCCGGGTCCAACCACGTCCTGCCCACCGGCGGCTGCGCCTGCCACTCCTCGGGCCTGTCCGTCCAGTCCTTCCTGCGCGGCATCCACATCGTCGACTACACGCGGGACGCGCTGGCCGACGTGGCGCATCACGTGGTCACGCTGGCGGAGGCGGAGGATCTGCCCGCGCACGGCGCGGCGATCAAGGCAAGGTTCGGCTGGAAGGTACCGACGAGCAAGTGAGCTTCGCAATGGACGATCTCCCCGTACGGGACGAGCTGCGCGGCAAGTCGCCCTATGGCGCGCCCCAGTTGGATGTCCCGGTACGGCTGAACACCAACGAGAACCCCTACCCGCTGCCCGAGCCGCTGGTCGAGCGGATCACCGAGCGGGTGCGCGCGGCGGCGCGGAACCTGAACCGCTACCCGGACCGCGACGCCGTCGAGCTGCGCACCCGGCTCGCCGAGTACCTGACGAACACGTCCGGCCACCAGGTCGGCCTGGCCAATGTCTGGGCGGCCAACGGCTCCAACGAGGTCATCCAGCAGCTGCTGCAGACCTTCGGCGGACCGGGCCGTACGGCGATCGGCTTCGAGCCGTCGTACTCGATGCACGCCCTGATCGCGCGCGGCACGGGCACGGGCTGGATCTCCGGTCCGCGCCACGACGACTTCACGATCGACGTCGCCGCGGCCGAGAAGGCCATCGCCGAGAACCAGCCCGACGTCGTCTTCATCACCACCCCCAACAACCCCACCGGCACCGCGGTCCCGCCGGAGACCGTCCTCGCGCTGTACGAGGCCGCGCAGGCCGCGAGGGCCGCGACCGCCGGGGCGATGGTCGTGGTCGACGAGGCGTACATCGAGTTCAGCCACGGCGACTCGCTGCTGCCGCTCATCGAGGGCCGGCCGAACCTAGTCCTGTCACGGACGATGTCCAAGGCGTTCGGAGCGGCCGGGCTGCGCCTCGGCTATCTCGCCGCGCACCCGGCGGTCGTGGACGCCGTCCAGCTCGTACGGCTGCCCTACCACCTGTCGGCGATCACCCAGGCGACCGCGCTGGCCGCCCTGGAGCACACCGACACCCTGCTCGGGTACGTCGAGCAGCTGAAGGCCGAGCGGGACCGGCTGGTCGCCGAACTCCTGGCGATCGGCTACGAGGTCACCGCGTCGGACGCCAACTTCGTCCAGTTCGGACGGTTCGACGACGCGCACGAGATGTGGCGCCGGATCCTCGACCGGGGTGTCCTGGTCCGGGACAACGGCGTGCCCGGCTGGCTGCGGGTGACCGCCGGAACCCCCGAAGAGAACGACGCGTTCCTCGACGCGGTCCGTGAGTTGAAGAAGGAGAGCGCATGAGCCGCGTAGGCCGCGTTGAGCGGGTGACGAAGGAGACCTCGGTCCTCGTCGAGATCGATCTCGACGGTTCCGGCAAGGTCGAGGTGTCCACGGGCGTGGGCTTCTACGACCACATGCTCGACCAGCTCGGCCGGCACGGTCTGTTCGACCTGACCGTGAAGACCGAGGGCGACCTGCACATCGACTCCCACCACACCATCGAGGACACCGCCCTCGCGCTGGGCGCCGCCTTCAAGCAGGCGCTCGGCGACAAGGTGGGCATCTACCGCTTCGGCAACTGCACGGTGCCCCTGGACGAGTCCCTCGCCCAGGTCACCGTCGACCTGTCGGGCCGCCCCTACCTCGTGCACACCGAGCCCGAGAAGATGGCGCCGATGATCGGCGAGTACGACACCACGATGACCCGGCACATCCTGGAGTCGTTCGTCGCCCAGGCGCAGATCGCGCTGCACGTGCACGTGCCCTACGGGCGCAACGCGCACCACATCGTGGAGTGCCAGTTCAAGGCGCTCGCCCGGGCCCTCAGGTACGCCTCCGAACGCGACCCGCGTGCGGCCGGAATTCTCCCCTCCACGAAGGGCGCGCTGTGAACGGGCTGTCCACCATCCTGATCGTCTTCGGGCTCTTCCTCCTCGGCGGCATCTACTCGTTCGTCAAGCAGAAGATGCCGAAGAACCTCATCGTGCTGCTCTCCATCGGCGCCGCGATGTGTCTGGTCGCCGGTGTCATGAGGCTGGAGGTGTGGAATTGAGCGGCTCCGCCGGGAAGCGGCAGGTCGTCGTCTTCGACTACGGCTTCGGCAACGTCCGTTCCGCCGAGCGGGCCCTCGCCCGCGCGGGCGCCGACGTCGAGATCACGCGTGACTTCGACCGGGCCATGAACGCGGACGGCCTGCTGGTGCCGGGCGTCGGGGCCTTCGCCGCGTGCATGAAGGGCCTCAGGGAGGCCCGCGGGGACTGGATCATCGACCGTCGGCTGTCCGGTGGCCGTCCGGTCATGGGCATCTGCGTCGGCATGCAGATCCTGTTCGCGCGCGGCATCGAGCACGGAGTGGAGACCGAGGGCCTGGACGAGTGGCCCGGCTCGGTCGCGCCGCTGGAGGCCGACATCGTCCCCCACATGGGCTGGAACACCGTGGACGTGCCCACCGGCTCCGAGCTGTTCGCGGGCCTGGACACGGACGCCCGCTTCTACTTCGTGCACTCCTACGCCGTGCACGACTGGAGCCTCGAGACCGCGAACCCGGCGATGCGCGCCCCGCTGGTGACCTGGTCGACGCACGGCAAGCCCTTCGTGGCCGCCGTGGAGAACGGCGCCCTGTGGGCCACCCAGTTCCACCCCGAGAAGTCCGGCGACGCCGGAGCGCAGCTGCTCACCAACTGGATCGGAACCCTCTGATGTCTTCCAACCCCCCGGGACGGCTCGAACTCCTGCCCGCCGTGGACGTCCGTGACGGCCAGGCGGTCCGGCTCGTGCACGGCGAGTCCGGCTCGGAGACCTCGTACGGCTCCCCGCTGGAGGCCGCCCTGGCCTGGCAGCGCTCGGGTGCCGAGTGGCTGCACCTGGTCGACCTGGACGCCGCGTTCGGCACCGGCGACAACCGCGCCCTGATCGGCGAGGTCGCCGAGCGCATGAAGGACCTGGACGTCAAGGTCGAGCTGTCCGGCGGCATCCGCGACGACGCCACACTGGCCGCCGCCCTGGCCACCGGCTGCGCCCGGGTCAACCTCGGCACGGCCGCCCTGGAGACGCCTCAGTGGGTCGCCGAGGTCATCGCCCGGCACGGCGACCAGATCGCGGTCGGTCTCGACGTACGGGGGACGACCCTGCGCGGGCGCGGCTGGACCCGTGACGGCGGCGACCTCTACGAGACGCTGGAGCGCCTCGACAAGGAGGGCTGCGCGCGCTACGTGGTGACCGACATCGCGAAGGACGGCACGCTGCAGGGCCCGAACCTGGAGCTGCTGAGGAACGTGTGCGCGGCGACGGACCGGCCGGTCGTGGCCTCCGGGGGTGTGTCGTCGCTGGACGACCTGCGGGCCATCGCCGAACTGGTGCCTGTCGGTGTCGAGGGCGCCATCGTCGGGAAGGCGCTGTACGCGAAGGCGTTCACCCTTGAAGAGGCCTTGGAGGCGGTGGCCAAGTGAGCGATCTGCGACGCGTCACGACCGGCGCGCCCTGGGAGGAGACCTTCGGGTACTCCCGCGCGGTGGAACTGCCCAACGGCCTGGTGCTGGTGTCGGGCTGCACCTCGATAGTGGACGGCGAGATCGCCGGCGGCGGTCCGTACGAGCAGACGGTCAACGCCTTCAACGTCGCGTTCGCGGCGCTCGGGCAACTGGGGCTCGGCCGCGAGGACGTGGTGCGGACCCGGCTGTACCTCACCCACGCCCGGGACGTGGAGGACGTCGGACGCGCTCACAAGGAGCTGTTCGACACCGTCCGGCCCGCCGCCTCGATGATCATCGTCTCCGGCTTCGTGGACCCCAGCCTGGTCGTCGAGGTCGAGGTGGAGGCGTTCCGAGGAGAGGGCACCGCATGACCCTCGCCGTACGAGTGATCCCCTGCCTGGACGTGGACGACGGCCGGGTCGTCAAGGGTGTGAACTTCCAGAACCTGCGCGACGCGGGCGACCCCGTCGAGATGGCGAAGGTGTACGACACCGAGGGCGCCGACGAGCTGACCTTCCTGGACATCACCGCCTCCTCGGGCAACCGCGAGACGACCTACGACGTGGTGCGCCGCACCGCCGAGCAGGTGTTCATCCCGCTGACGGTGGGCGGGGGTGTCCGCACCGCCGAGGACGTGGACAAGCTGCTGCGGGCGGGCGCGGACAAGGTGGGCGTGAACACCGCGGCCATCACGCGCCCGGACCTGATCCGCGAGATCGCCGAACGCTTCGGCCGGCAGGTGCTGGTGCTGTCGGTGGACGCGCGCCGTACCGAGTCGGGCTCCTTCGAGGTCACCACCCACGGCGGCCGCAAGGGCACCGGCATCGACGCCGTCGAGTGGGCGCACCGGGCCGCAGAGCTGGGCGCGGGGGAGATCCTGCTCAACTCGATGGACGCGGACGGCACCAAGGACGGCTACGACCTGGAGATGATCGCCGCCGTCCGCCAGCACGTCACGGTCCCGGTGATCGCCTCCGGCGGCGCGGGCAGGCTGACGGACTTCCCGCCGGCCGTCGCCGCGGGCGCCAACGCGGTGCTCGCGGCCTCCGTGTTCCACTTCGGTGATCTGCGGATCGGGCAGGTCAAGGACGTGCTGCGGGAGTCGGGGCACCCGGTGAGGTGACCTCGTCGGCTGCGATGTGAACCCCGGTTGCCCCAGGGCGGCCGGGGTTTCTGTTCGAGGTGATGCGAAAGGGAAGTTGCGCAAAAAATATTGTGCAACTTTCCTTTCCTGTCTACGGTGGGTCGCACGACAGGGCCAGGAGCTCGCACGACAGGCAAGGAAGTCGCATGGCAGGCAAGGAGAGGGACCGTCGGATCACCGACGTCGGGACGCTGAAGGCGCTCGCGCACCCGCTGCGGGCGCAGCTCTACCGACGGCTGATCATCGCCCGCTCGGCGACCGCCTCACAGCTCGCCGACCAGGTGGACGAGGCCGTCTCACTGGTCAGCTACCACCTGCGGAAACTGGCCGAGCACGGGCTCATCGACGAGGCCGTGGCACAGAGCGAGGACGGCCGGGAGCGGTGGTGGGAGCCGGCCTCGGACGGGGTGAGCATCCGCGACGAGGACTTCCGCGACGCCCCCGAGAAGGCCGCCGCCCACACCGCGGCCAGCAGGCTCTTCTTCGAGCAGCGCGCCGACATGTACCGCCGCTACCTCGACGAGCGCGCGCACTGGAGCGACGCCTGGAAGACCGCCTCCGACTCCTCCGAGTGGCTGCTCAGGCTCACCCCGGACGAGCTGGCCGAGCTGTCGAAGGAGATCTACGCCCTCGTCCGCCGGTACGAGGAACGCGGCCGCGCCGCCGAGGACACCGAGGACCGCGAGAACGTCGCGGTGCACACGTACGGCTTCCCGTTCCGCACCTGAGAGGACCGCCCCGTATGTCCGCCACCGCCGTCCGCCCGGGGTCCCTCACCGAGGGACCCGCCCATCGCGACCCCAACGTCCTGCGCTGGCTCGGCGGATACACCTCGTCCGCGATCGGCGACAACGTCTACTACATCGCCCTGTCCTGGGCGGCCGTACAGGCCGGCACACCCGCGCAGGCCGGGCTCGTGACGGCGGTCAGCGCCGTGCCCCGCGCGCTGCTGATGCTGGGCGGGGGAGTGGTCGCCGACCGGTACGGACCGCGTCGGGTGGTCCTCGGCAGCAGCACGGTGCGCTGCCTGCTCGTGGTCACCGCGGCCGCGATGGTTCTCGCGACCAGCCCGGGACTGTGGGCGCTGGGCGCTGTGGCGGTCCTGTTCGGCGTGGTCGACGCCGTGTTCCTGCCGGCCACGGGTGCCCTGCCCGCCCGGATCACCGGCCGCGACCAACTCGCCCGCGTGCAGGGCATGCGGGCGCTCGCGACCCGGCTCGCCAACGTCCTCGGCGGACCGCTCGGCGGCCTCGGCGTCGCCCTCGGCGGCACCGGCGGGGCGTTCGGACTCGCCGCGCTGCTGATCGGGGTGTCCCTGCCGGTGCTGTGGACCGTGCGGGTGGGGCAGCTTCCTCCGGACGAGGGGAAGGAACGCGGCGGCGCCGTCCTGGCCGACATCCGGGACGGGCTGCGGCACATCGGCCGGGACCGGGTGCTGTGCCCGCTCGTGCTCGCCATCGCCCTCGCCGACCTCGGCTTCGTCGGTCCCATGAACCTGGGCCTGACCCTGCTCGCCCAGGAACGTGGCTGGGGGTCCTCCGGCATGGGCTGGGTGCTCGCCGGGTTCGGCACCGGCGCCGGGGCCGCCTCACTGCTGCTGACCCTGCGCGGGTGGGTGCCGCGCGCCGGGCTCGTCATGGCGGTGGCGGAGATCGGCGGCTGCCTGGCCATCGCCGGGCTCGCCCACGTGCCGACCGTCGTCGGCGCGACCTGCGTGGCCCTCGCCGTCGGCCTGCTGGCCGGGCTGGGCGGCGCCCTGAGCGGCGCCCTGGTGCAGGCCCAGGCGGGCCCCGCCTACGTCGGACGCGTCACCGCCGTCTCGAGCCTGGTCGGCTTCGGCGTCGCCCCGCTCACCTTCCCGCTGGTCGGCGCGGCCACCGACCGGTGGGGCACCGGCCCCGTCTTCGCGGCCTGCGCCGCCCTGTGCGCGCTGGGCGGCGTCCTCGCCCTGTGCTCCCGCTCCCTGCGCCGCGCCGAACTGCCCCGCTGACCCTCGCCAGTCCTCGCCCTCAGCCCTTGGCCCTCAGCCCTTCGGCTGCACCAGCTGCACGAGGTTGCCCACCGTGTCGTCGAGCACGGCCGCGACGACCGGCCCCTGCCCCCTTGGTTCCTGGGTGAACGCGACGCCGAGCCCGCGCAGCCGCTGGTACTCCGCCTCGATGTCGTCGACGGAGAACACGATGCAGGGCAGGCCCGCCTCACGGACCGCCCTGCGGTACGGGTCGGCGATGGGGCCCTGGCCGGGCTCCAGCAGCAACTGGAGGTCCTGCTGGGCCCCGTTCGCGGCGCCCACCGTGACGAACAGCGTGCCGTCGCCGAGGTCCATGTGGATACGGGTCTCGAAGCCCAGCACATCCGTGTAGAAGGCGTGGGCCTTGGACACGTCGTCGACGTAGACGCTCGTCATCGCCACCTTGATCATGACCGGGCCCTCTCAGATCCCGAGCTGCCTGCCGGCGTGCAGCTGGGTGATGGCGTCCTTCTCCCCCTCCAGCTCCACGTCGGCGGCGTCCTGCCGGCCGTACAGGAACAGCAGCAGCTCCGACGGCTCCCCGGTCGCCGTCACGACGGGCGTGCCCCGGTTGGCGACCGCCGTACGACCGTCCCCGCGACGCAGCACCAGGCCGGTCGGGACGCCGCGGCCCATCAGACGGGCGGTGCGCTCCAGACGGGACCACAGGGCGTCCTGGAAGACCGGGTCGAGCTCGCGCGGCGTCCAGTCCGGCTGGGCACGGCGGACGTCCTCGGTGTGGACGTAGAACTCGATCGTGTTCGACGCCTCGTCGAGCTGCTTGAGCTGGAAGGGTGAGAAACGCGGCGGGCCGGTCCTGATCAGCTGGATCAGTTCCTCGTACGGCTTGGCGGCGAACTCCTCCATCACCTTGTCCAGACGGGACGCGAGCTGTTTGATCAGGATGCCGCCGGCGGCGTCGGGGCGGCGCTCGCGCACCACCACGTGCGCGGCCAGATCCCGGGTCTGCCAGCCCTCGCAGAGGGTCGGGGCCTCGGGACCCGCGGTTTCCAAGAGGTCGGCGAGCAGGAGCCGTTCACGCTTGGCGAAAGTGGACATGCAGTCAGCCTACGACCGCCCAGCGGGTCCGCCCAGTGGACGCCCCGCCGTCACTGTCAGTGGCGCGCGGCACAATGGCACCCATGACCAGCAAGCCCGCCCGCCGCCCGGCCACCGCCCCTCCCGGAGACGCCTCGCGCCACCGCTCTCCGTCCAGCGGCCTCGACCCCGAGATCGCCGCCCGCCTCAAGCGCAGCGCCGACGGCCTCCTGCCCGCCATCGCCCAGCAGTACGACACCGGCGAGGTGCTGATGCTCGGCTGGATGGACGACGAGGCGCTGCACCGCACCCTCACCACCGGCCGCTGCACCTACTGGTCCCGCAGCCGCAGCGAGTACTGGGTCAAGGGCGACACCTCCGGCCACTTCCAGTGGGTCAAGTCCGTCGCCCTCGACTGCGACGCGGACACCGTGCTGGTCAAGGTCGACCAGGTGGGCGCCGCCTGCCACACCGGCGCCCGCACCTGTTTCGACGAGGACGTCCTCAAGGCCGTCGAGGGCGCCGATTCCGACGCGGCGCCCTCCGCTCAGTAAGGTCAGCCGCCATGGACCTCGAGACCTTCCGCAAGCTGGCCATCGACCGGCGGGTCATCCCCGTCACCCGCAAACTCCTCGCCGACGGCGACACCCCGGTCGCGCTCTACCGCAAGCTCGCCGCCGAGCGCCCCGGCACCTTCCTGCTGGAGTCCGCGGAGAACGGCCGCACGGCGTTCCAGTGGTCCCGCTACTCCTTCGTGGGCGTCCGCAGCGCCGCCACCCTCACGGTGCGCGACGGACAGGCGCACTGGCTCGGCACCCCGCCCGTCGGCGTCCCCGTCGACGGCGACCCCCTCGCCGCCCTGCGCGCCACCATCGAGGCCCTGCACACCCCCCACCAGGAAGGCCTGCCGCCCTTCACCGGCGGCATGGTGGGCTACCTCGGCTACGACATCGTGCGCCGCCTGGAGAAGATCGGCCCCGGCGAGCGGGACGACCTGCGGCTGCCGGAGCTGACCATGCTCCTCACCAGCGACCTGGCCGTGATGGACCACTGGGAGGGCTCGGTCCTGCTGATCGCCAACGCGATCAACCACAACGACCTCGCCACGGGCGTCGACGAGGCGTACCACGACGCGGTGGCCCGCCTGGACGCCATGGAGGCCGACCTCTCCCGCCCGGTGGCCCAGCCCCCGGCGGTCCTCCCGCCCTCCGAACTCCCCGAGTACACGGCCCTGTGGGGCGGCCCCGACTTCCAGGAGGCCGTCGAGGACGTCAAGGAACGCATCCGCGCGGGCGAGGCCTTCCAGGTCGTCCCCTCCCAGCGCTTCGAAACGCCCTGCACCGCGAGCGCGTTGGACGTCTACCGGGTGCTGAGGGCGACCAACCCCTCGCCGTACATGTACCTGTTGCGTCTCGACGGGTTCGACATCGTGGGATCCAGCCCGGAAGCCCTGGTGAAGGTCGAGGACGGACAGGCGATGGTCCACCCCATCGCCGGCACCCGGCCCCGCGGCGCCACCCCGCAGGAGGACCAGGCCCTGGCCGACGAACTGCTCGCCGACCCCAAGGAGCGCGCCGAGCACCTCATGCTCGTCGACCTGGGGCGCAACGACCTGGGGCGGGTCTGCGAGCCCGGCTCGGTCGAGGTCGTCGACTTCATGTCCGTCGAGCGGTACTCGCACGTCATGCACATCGTCTCGACGGTCACCGGCAAGGTCGCCGGGGGCCGTACCGCCTTCGACGTGCTCACCGCCTGCTTCCCGGCGGGCACGCTCTCCGGCGCGCCCAAGCCCCGCGCGATGCAGATCATCGACGAGCTGGAGCCCTCCCGGCGCGGCCTGTACGGCGGCTGCGTGGGCTATCTGGACTTCGCCGGCGACTCCGACACCGCCATCGCCATCCGCACCGCCCTGCTCCGCGACGGCACCGCGTACGTCCAGGCGGGCGCGGGCATCGTCGCCGACTCGGACCCGGTCGCCGAGGACCAGGAGTGCCGCAACAAGGCGGCGGCGGTCCTGCGCGCGGTGCACACGGCCAACCGGCTGGGCAAGTAGGGCGCTTCGTGGCAATGGGGCGCTTCTCACTCGGCCCCGGGTGACCGTTCGCCCGGGGTTCAGGCGATAGTGGGGTACGTGACTGCTGTACCGCACCCCCGTTCCGAAGCCGCCGGCCCCGCCCGGGGCGGCCGCCGAAGCCTTGCCGTAGCTCTGCTGTCCGGCGCGCTCGGCGCTGCCGTGGCACTGCTGGCCACCCGCCAGCAGTGGTCGCAGGGCACCGCGACGGTGGCCGGCGGCGACTTCCCGCTGACCGCCACCGGCAGCGACGTCACCGGCGTCCCCGCGGCCCTCGCCATAGTGGGCCTCGCCGCGCTCGTCGCCGTCTTCGCGGTGCGCCGGGCCGGCCGCTTCGCCGTCGCCGCCCTGCTCGCGCTCTCCGGCGCCGGCACCATCGCCGCGGCCCTGCTCGGCGCCTCCGACTCCACCGCGCTCGACGAGAAGGCCGCGGAGGCCTCCGGGGACACCTCGGCCACCGTGGAATCGCTGACCCACACCGCCTGGCCGTATGTCGCGGCCGTCGGCGGCCTCCTGCTGCTGCTCGCCGGACTGCTCGCCCTGCGCTACGGCCGCCTGTGGCCCGCGATGTCCGGCCGCTACGAACGCTCGGGCGCCCCCCGCCCCCGGCGCACGGCCGCCGCCGACCCCGACCGGCCCGAGGAGCTGTGGAAGGCCCTCGACCGGGGCGAGGACCCCACCGGGGCATAGCTTCCGACCCGCCGGAACACCCGCAGGGCAGGCCCAGGCGGCAGGGAGTCCGACGGACCGGCGCACGAGGGCGACCCCCGAAGAGTCCGCCCGCGCGCGTACGGGATGATGGACCCTGAGCGTCCGGCTCAGACACGTACACAGCAACGAGGAGCAAGTCATGGCGGGCAGCAGCCACGGTCACACCCCGGCCGCCTGGACCGGTGTCACGATCGTCTTCATCGGTTTCTGCGTGGCGGGCGCCTTCATGGTGCTGGCCGAGCCCGCGGGCTTCTGGGCCGGTATGGCGATCACGGTCCTCGGCGGCGTGGTCGGCTGGATCATGAGCGCGATGGGCCTGGGCATGCCGAAGCAGACCCACCCGGTGCACCAGGGCGCCGAGCAGCCCGAACCGGCCGGCGCCGAGAGCTGAACCCCCTGCGGCGCGACAGCGCGCTCGTACGGTCATGGAGGGGCGACCCGGCGATGCCGCCGGGGCCGCCCCTTCCGCGCGCGTACGGCCGGGGCGCGGCACAATGCCAGACGTGAACGCCGACAGCCTGCACAGGGCGACAGGGACACGGTCCGGCGCCCGGGGCGTGGCGGCCCGCCTTGCGGTGCCCGCCGGGACCCTCGCCGCGGTCGCCGGAGCCTTCGCGTACGTGGGGACCGTGGACCCCAACCAGCCCGGCCACTACCCCGTCTGCCCGCTGCTGCGCTACACCGGCCTGTACTGCCCGGGCTGCGGCGGGCTGCGCAGCGCGCACGCCTTCGTGCACGGGGACTTCCTGACGGCGCTGCACGCCAACGCCCCGGCCGTCGTCGGCTATCTGGGGTTCGCCGTCCTGTGGACGGTCTGGGTGGCGCACGCCGTGCGCGGACGGCGGCTGCGGATCGATCCCGCCCCGGCGCTCGTCTGGACGCTGGGCGCGTTGCTGCTGGTCTTCACGATTGTCCGGAACCTGCCGTTCGGTGGCTGGCTCCACCCTTGATCAACTGTCGGAGGTCCAGGTAGTGGGACCGACGTCAACCGGATGTGAGGCCTACGCCCTCCTCCGGATACCATCGCAGTGACCATCGGTTTTCTTCTCGTCCGCGCCCGATGGGGCGGACCGGGTGACGGAAGCCGGACCGTGAACAGTCAACCGTCTGGAAGGGGGCCGCTCGCGTGAGTGTGCTCGACGAGATCATCGACGGAGTCCGTGCCGACCTCGCGGAGCGGCAGGCGAGCGTCAGCCTCGACGAGCTCAAGGAACGCGCGGCGAAGGCCCCCGCAGCCAAGGACGGGGTGGCCGCGCTGCGCGGCGACGGCGTCAAGGTGATCTGCGAAGTCAAGCGTTCCAGCCCGTCCAAGGGCGCGCTGGCCGCGATCGCCGACCCGGCCGGGCTGGCCGCGGACTACGAGGAGGGCGGCGCGGCCGTCATCTCGGTCCTCACCGAACAGCGCCGCTTCGGCGGCTCGCTGGCCGACCTGGAGGCGGTCCGCGCGCGGGTGGACATCCCCGTACTGCGCAAGGACTTCATCGTCACCTCCTACCAGCTCTGGGAGGCCAGGGCCTACGGCGCCGACCTCGCGCTGCTGATCGTCGCGGCCCTCGAGCAGTCGGCCCTGGAGTCCCTCATCGAGCGCGCGGAGTCCATCGGACTCACCCCCCTCGTCGAGGTGCACGACGAGGACGAGATCGAGCGCGCCGTGGACGCGGGCGCGAAGGTGATCGGCGTCAACGCGCGCAACCTGAAGACGCTGGAAGTGGACCGCGGCACGTTCGAGCGGATCGCCCCGGAGATCCCCGCCCACATCGTCAAGATCGCCGAGTCCGGTGTCCGCGGCCCGCACGACCTCATCGCGTACGCCAACGCCGGCGCCGACGCGGTCCTGGTCGGCGAGTCCCTGGTCACCGGCAAGGACCCGAAGACGGCGGTCTCCGACCTGGTCGCGGCGGGCGAGCACCCCGCACTGCGACACGGACGCGGCTGACGCCCCGGTACCCTGAGCGACGATGAACCTGACGACCGCCCTGACAGCCAGGGACCCGTACGCCCGCCTCGCGCGCGGCTGCCGGCCCCGAGGCTGTCGTGCGCCCGCGCGCAGGGTGCATGGTCGGCGCGTCCGGTACGTCATCGGTGACGAGCCGGGCCAGGTGAACGGTATGCGATGGCAGCGCGCCCTTCAGGGGCGCGGGGAACTGCGCGACCAGCCGCACACGGCCTGAGGTCGTACGACAAGCCCTGCCCCCACGGCGATTGGTGTCCATCCGAACACTCACCGTGAGGTTTCCGCATGCCCAGCGACTTCTTCATCCCCGACCCGGACGGTCGGATCCCCAGCGCCGAGGGCTACTTCGGCGCGTTCGGCGGCAAGTTCATCCCGGAGGCCCTCGTCGCCGCCGTGGACGAGGTGGCCGTCGAGTACGACAAGGCCAAGCACGACCCCGAGTTCGCTCGCGAACTCGACGATCTGCTCGTGCACTACACCGGCCGGCCCAGCTCCCTCACCGAGGTGCCGCGGTTCGCCGAACACGCGGGCGGCGCCCGGGTGTTCCTCAAGCGCGAGGACCTCAACCACACCGGCTCGCACAAGATCAACAACGTGCTCGGCCAGGCGCTGCTCACCAAGCGCATGGGCAAGACCCGTGTCATCGCCGAGACCGGCGCCGGTCAGCACGGTGTCGCGACGGCCACCGCCTGTGCGCTGTTCGGTCTCGAGTGCACCATCTACATGGGCGAGATCGACACCCAGCGGCAGGCGCTGAACGTGGCCCGGATGCGCATGCTCGGCGCCGAGGTCATCGCCGTGAAGTCCGGCAGCCGCACGCTGAAGGACGCGATCAACGAGGCGTTCCGCGACTGGGTCGCCAACGTCGACCGCACCCACTACCTGTTCGGCACGGTCGCCGGACCGCACCCCTTCCCCGCCATGGTCCGTGACTTCCACCGGGTGATCGGCGTCGAGGCGCGACGCCAGCTGCTGGAGCAGGCCGGACGGCTGCCGGACGCCGCGGTGGCCTGCGTCGGCGGCGGCTCCAACGCCATCGGTCTGTTCCACGCCTTCATCCCGGACGAGACCGTCCGCCTGATCGGCTGCGAACCCGCCGGGCACGGCGTCGATACCGGCGAGCACGCGGCCACGCTCACCGCGGGCGAGCCGGGCATCCTGCACGGCTCACGCTCGTACGTCCTCCAGGACGAGGAGGGTCAGATCACCGAGCCGTACTCGATCTCGGCGGGTCTGGACTACCCGGGCATCGGACCCGAGCACGCCTACCTCAAGGACAGCGGCCGCGGCGAGTACCGCGCGGTCACCGACGACGCGGCCATGCAGGCGCTGCGTCTGCTGTCGCGCACCGAGGGCATCATCCCGGCCATCGAGAGCGCGCACGCGCTGGCCGGCGCCCTGGAGGTCGGCAGGGAACTCGGCGGTGACGGCCTGATCGTGGTCAACCTGTCCGGCCGCGGCGACAAGGACATGGACACCGCCGCCCGCTACTTCGGCCTGTACGACAGCGACGCCGATGCCGAGGTCGCCGCCAACGCGGCCGACACCGCCGAGATCGAGGGGGACGCCAAGTGAGCGGCACCATCCAGCTGTTGACGGACACCCTCGCCGCCGCGAAGGCGGAGGGGCGTTCCGCGCTGATCGCCTACCTCCCGGCCGGGTTCCCGACCGTGGACGGCGGCATCGAGGCGATCAAGGCCGTCTTCGACGGCGGCGCCGACATCGTCGAGGTGGGTCTGCCGCACAGCGACCCCGTCCTCGACGGACCGGTCATTCAGACCGCCGACGACATCGCCCTGCGCGGCGGCGTCAAGATCGCCGACGTCATGCGGACCGTCCGGGAGGCCCACGAGGCGACCGGGAAGCCGGTGCTCGTGATGACGTACTGGAACCCCATCGACCGCTACGGCGTCGAGCGCTTCACCGCCGAACTCGCCCAGGCGGGCGGCGCGGGCTGCATCCTGCCCGACCTGCCCGTGCAGGAGTCGGCGCTGTGGCGGGAGCACGCGGAGAAGCATGGTCTCGCCACGGTCTTCGTGGTGGCGCCCAGCAGCAAGGACGGACGGCTCGCCGAGATCACCGCGGCGGGCAGCGGGTTCGTCTACGCCGCCTCGCTGATGGGGGTCACCGGCACCCGCGCGTCGGTCGGCGCGCAGGCGCAGGACCTGGTCGAGCGGACCCGGGCCACCGGCACCGACCTGCCCGTCTGTGTGGGCCTCGGGGTCTCCGACGCCGGACAGGCCGCCGAGGTGGCCGGATTCGCCGACGGCGTGATCGTCGGCTCGGCCTTCGTCAAGCGGATGCTGGACGCGCCGGACCACGCGGCCGGAATCGAGGCGGTCCGCGCGCTCGCCGGTGAGCTCGCCCAGGGCGTGCGCGGAAGGTCGTAACAAGACCGGACATATCGTGCGGGTCACTCGAACGGGTGGACCTGGGACCGGGGAGGCGCGGTGCGCCTCCCCGGTTCGTTCTGCGGGATGTGAGCGAGAAGAATCGAGAGAGAAAACGCACCGCCCGGGAGCGGCTGGCGGTCGAGCGTGAGAAGCAGAAGTCCGCGGACCGGCGCCGCCGGGTCCTGATCGTGGGCGCGAGCGTGGTCTGCGTCCTGGGTCTCGCGGCGGTGATCGGCGTCGTCGCGGCCAACGCGGGCAAGGACGACGGCAGCAAGGCCGCGGGCCCGGTGGTGGCGCCCTCGGGGGCGCAGGGCAAGGACAGCCTGGCCATCCCGGTCGGCAAGGAGAGCGCCAAGTCGACGCTCACGGTCTGGGAGGACTTCCGCTGCCCGGCCTGCAAGGCCTTCGAGACGGCGTACCGTCCCGCCGTCCACGAGCTGACCGCCGCCGGGCAGCTGAAGACGGAGTACCACCTGGCGACGATCATCGACGGCAACCTGGGCGGCACCGGCTCCCGCAACGCGGCCAACGCCGCGGCCTGCGCGCAGGACGTCGGAAAGTTCCCCGCCTACCACGACGTGCTCTACGACAACCAGCCCGCCGAGACCGACGACGGCTACGCCGGCAACGACAAGCTCATCGAGCTGGCGGCCAAGGTCGACGGTCTCGACACGCCCGCGTTCCGCACCTGCGTCGAGAAGGGAACGCACGGCAGCTGGGTCGACAAGTCCGCGACGGCCTTCCGCAAGGGCGGCTTCACCGGCACGCCGACGGTGCTTCTCAACGGCAAGAGCATCTACCAGGACCGGACGATGACCCCGGCGAAGCTGAAGCAGCTGGTCCAGCAGGCGGACAAGGGGTAAGCGTCGGCCAAGGGGTTTCACACCCCCCTGTTATGGACCCGTAGCCGGGCTGCCTGCCGTGCTCGCGGCCCGGCAAGGTAGCGTCGACCTTGCCATGGAACTTGCCTTCATTCCCAGCCCGTCGCGCGGGGTGCTGCATCTCGGCCCCATTCCGCTGCGCGGCTACGCGTTCTGCATCATCATCGGCGTCTTCGTAGCCGTCTGGCTCGGCAACCGGCGCTGGATCGCCCGGGGCGGTCAGGCCGGGACGGTGGCCGACATCGCGGTCTGGGCCGTGCCGTTCGGTCTGGTCGGCGGCCGGCTCTACCACGTGATCACGGACTACGAGCTGTACTTCAGCGAGGGCCGTGACTGGGTGGACGCCTTCAAGATCTGGGAGGGCGGCCTCGGTATCTGGGGCGCGATCGCGCTCGGCGCGGTCGGCGCGTGGATCGGCTGCCGGCGCCGGGGCATCCCGTTGCCGGCCTGGGCCGACGCCCTCGCCCCCGGTATCGCCCTCGCGCAGGCGATCGGCCGCTGGGGCAACTGGTTCAACCAGGAGCTGTACGGCAAGCCCACCGACCTGCCGTGGGCGCTGAAGATCACGTCGTCCACGGACGGGCGGGTGCCGGGCACCTACCACCCGACGTTCCTGTACGAGTCGCTGTGGTGCATCGGCGTCGCGGCGCTGGTGATCTGGGCGGACCGCCGGTTCAAGCTCGGACACGGGCGGGCGTTCGCGCTGTACGTCGCGTCGTACTGCGTGGGCCGGTTCTGGATCGAGTACATGCGCATCGACGACGCCCACCACATCCTGGGCCTGCGGCTGAACAACTGGACCGCGCTCGTCGTGTTCGTGCTCGCGGTGGTGTACATCGTGCTCTCGGCGAAGAAGCGGCCGGGGCGGGAGACCGTCGTGGAGCCGGGTGTCGGCGACGACACGGCAGACGGCGCGGACGACGCCTCCGATGAGGAGACCGAGGCCGGGGCGAAGACCGACGAGAAGACGGACGCCGACACCGACCCGGACAAGGGCGCGGGCAAGGGCTTGGACAAGGGCCCGGACAAGGACGCCGAGACCGGCGCGGACACCGACGCGGATGTGAAGGACGAGGCGGGGTCGGCGAAGAAGAGCTGACGTCACGCCGTACGACCATGAGGGCGCCCCGGGATCCCGGGGCGCCCTCGTCGTGTGCGGGCGATGCTCAGTTCCGGCGGGCCAGTGACAGGGTGCGGTGGGCCGCCGACACCACCGCGGCGTCGATGAACCTGCCGTCCGGCAACGCCTGGGCGCCTTGTTCCGTGGTTGCCGCCTTGATGATCGTCTCCGCCTGCTCGATCTCCCGCTGGGTGGGGAGGTAGGCCCGTTCGATGACCGGGAGCTGGCGCGGGTGGATGGCGGCCCGGCCGAGGAAGCCCAGGGTGCGGCCGTGGGCGCAGGACGCCGCGAGGCCCTCCAGATCGCGGATGTCGGGGTGGACGGACTGGGACGGCGGGAGCAGGCCGGCCGCCCGTGCGGCCACGATCACGCGGGAGCGGGACCAGTCGAGGCCCGCGTCCTCACGGACGCCCAGGTCGGCGGCGAGGTCCGCCTCGCCCAGGGCGATGCCGCGCAGGGCGGGGTGGCAGGAGGCGATCGCGTGGGCCCGTTCGATGCCCAGGGCCGACTCCAGAAGGGCGTACAGCGGGGGTGCTCCTCCCCCGGCGGGGGCGGTGTCCTCGGCGACGCGGACGATCTGCTCGGGGGAGGTCACCTTGGGCAGGCGCAGTCCGCGCACGCCGGGGAGCGCGGCGACCGCCTTCAGGTCCGCGTCGGCGCCGGGCGTGCCGAGGGCGTTCACGCGCACGTGGACCGGGGACGGCTGCGGCTCGGTGAGGAGTTCCGCGGTGGCCGCGCGGGCGTAGTCCTTGCGGTCGGGGGCGACCGCGTCCTCCAGGTCGACCACGACCACGTCGGCACCCGCGGTGAGGGCCTTGGCGACCACGTGCGGGCGGTCGCCGGGGGCGTACAGCCAGGTGAGCGGGGGCACCGTCATACGGCACCCGCCTCGCGCAGGGTCGCCAGTTCCGCCTCGGTCAGGCCCAGTTCGGTGAGGACCTCCGTGGTGTCGGCGCCGTGCGGGCGGCCCGCCCAGCGGATCGCGCCGGGCGTGGCGGACAGACGGAAGAGCACGTTCTGCATACGGACGGGGCCCAGCTCGGGGTCGTCGACCGTGGTGACGGTGTCCAGGGCCTGGTACTGCGGGTCGGTCATCACGTCACGGACGTCCTGGATCGGCGCGACGGCCGCCTCCGCTTTCTCGAAGGCGGCCAGGACGTCGGTGCGGGTGCGGGCGGCGATCCAGGTGCCGACCGCCTCGTCGAGGACGTCGGCGTGGGCGGCCCGGCCGGAGCCCGTCGCGAACCAGGCCTCGTCGATCAGTTCCGGGCGGCCCACCAGCCGCATCACCCGCTCGGCGATCGACTGGGCGGAGGTGGAGACGGCGACCCAGGTGCCGTCCGCGGTGCGGTACGTGTTGCGCGGGGCGTTGTTCTGGGAGCGGTTGCCGGTGCGGGGCTGGACGTGGCCGAGCTGGTCGTACCAGGTCGGCTGCGGGCCCAGCACGGTCAGGATCGGTTCGATGATCGCCATGTCGACGACCTGGCCCTCGCCGGTGCGGTCGCGGGCGGCCAGGGCCGTCATGACGGCGTAGGCGGTGGCGAGGCCCGCGATGGAGTCGGCGAGGCCGAAGGGCGGGAGCGTCGGCGGAGCGTCCGGTTCACCGGTGATCGCGGCGAAGCCGCTCATCGCCTCGGCGAGGGTGCCGAAGCCGGGGCGGTGGGCGGCGGGCCCGAACTGGCCGAAGCCGGTGACCCGGGTGAGGACCAGGCGCGGGTTGGCGGCCGACAGCTCCTCCCAGCCGAGGTCCCACTTCTCCAGGGTGCCGGGGCGGAAGTTCTCGATGACGACATCCGCGGTGGCGGCCAGGCGCAGGAGGGTGGCGCGACCGCCGGGCGTTGCGAGGTCGAGGGTGATGGTGCGCTTGTTGCGGGCGAGGAGTTTCCACCACAGGCCCACGCCGTTCTTCGACGGGCCGTGACCGCGGGAGGGGTCGGGCCTGGTGGGGTGCTCGATCTTGATGACCTCCGCGCCGAAGTCACCGAGCATGGTCGCGGCCAGCGGGCCCGCGAAGAGGGTGGCGAGGTCGAGGACGCGGAGGCCGGTGAGAGGGCTCTGGGGCTGGTCGTGCCCCGCGGCGCCGGGAGTCATGGGCAAGGTCCCTCCGGGCGGGTGAGTGTGCGGGTGAGGTGGGCGAGCGTGTCGAAGCCGACGCCGTTGAAGTCGCCGACGGTGGTGGACAGACGGTTCTTCAGCGGGGTGGTCCAGCGTTCGGGCAGGGCGGACGGGGCGCCGGCGAGCAGACCGGCGACGCTGCCGGCGGTGGCGCCGTTGGAGTCGGTGTCCCAACCGCCCGACACGGCACGGCAGATGGAGCCCGTGAAGTCGCCGTCCGCGTGGGTGAGGGCGGCGGCGATCAGCGCGGTGTTGGGGATGGCGTGGACCCAGTGGGTGTGCGCGTGGGTGGCGTGCAGTTCGTCGACGACGGTGTCGAAGTCCTGGTGGCCGCGGGCCAGTTGGAGGGCGTGCCGGACGGCTCGGGCCAGGCGGGAGTCCGGGGGGACCACGGTGAGGCCGGTGCGCAGCGCGGTGTGGACGTCGGTGGTGCCGGTGGCCGCCCGGGCGATGGTGGCCGCGATGAACATCGCCGCGTAGACGCCGTTGGCGGTGTGGGTGAGGGTGGCGTCCCGGTGGGCCTGTTCGGCGGCGGCGGCCGGGTCGCCGGGGTTGGTCCAGCCGTGGACGTCGGCGCGGATCAGGGCGCCGATCCATTCGCGGAAGGGGTTGTGGTGGCGGGCGGTGTGCGGGGGTTCCAGGCCGGTGAGGAGGTTGCGGTAGACGACGCGTTCCGCGGTGAACGTGCGGCCCGCGGGGAGTTCGTCGAGCCAGAGGGCCGCCACGTCGTGGGTGGTGAAGCGTGGTCCGTGGCGTTGCAGCAGGAGGAGGTTGAGGAGGGGGTAGTTGAGGTCGTCGTCCTCGGGCATTCCGTCGATGTTCTCGGCGAGGGAGGTGGCGGCCGAGCGGCGGTTCCAGGGGTGTGCCGCCAGCAGGGCGCGGGGGACTCCGCGAGCTGTGAAGTACCCGGTGAGCGGCCGGTTCCCAGCCGCTGCGGCCAGCTGCCGGATGGCTTCGAGGGGGAGTTTCTCGACGGGTTTGCCCAGGAGGCAGCCGGCGGCTCGGCCCAGCCAGGCGGCTTCCAGGCGGGCCCGGGCGGGGGCGGTGGCGTCGGCGGCCGGGTGGGCGACGGGACGCGCGTGGCCGCGCTCGCCGACGTCGTTCGGCCAGTCGGGGCACAGCGACTTGATCTGGTCCAGGTCCGTCGGCTCCTGGTGCGCCAAGGGGCTTGGCAGGTCCGCCAGTTCGTCCAGCAGGTCCACCGCGAGGAGGCGCAGACGGCGGGAGGCGTGTTCGGGGGAGGCGCCCGCCGTCGCCGGGGCCTCCCGGCCTCCGGCCGCCTTCCAGCGGGACGCGATCGCCGAGGGCTCACGGCCGTCCTCGGCTGCCTGGCGGAGTTCGTGGCCGATGAGGTCCTCCGGCTGGACCCAGGTCAGGCGCAGCACCCGGAGCCTCCGAGGAGGGTCAGGGCCTGCTCGTGGGCGCGGCGTCGGCGGACGTCCCGAGCGAAGATCTCCCGGGTGACGGCCGCCAGGGTGGCCGCCGGTTCCCACAGGTCCAGACGGCTCGCCTCACAGACCTGCTTCGACCAGTCCTCCGGGACCGCGGAGCCCAGGGCGCCCGCCAGCGCGCCGGCCATCGTCGCGATGGAGTCGCAGTCGCGGCCGTAGTTCACCGCGCCGAGGACCGCGTGACGGTAGTCCCCGCCGGAGACCAGCAGCATGCCCAGCGCGATCGGGAGTTCCTCGATCGCGTGCAGACGCGACGGGCGGCGGGCGCCCAGGGAGGGGGCCCGGTAGTCGGGGCCCACCGTGTCGTAGGGCGCGACCGCCTCGCGGAGAGGACCCAGCGCCGATTCGAAGTCCGTGTGGCGGGACGCGGTCTCGCAGACCTTCTCGATCGCCTCCCGGGTGCCGTCCATGGCCAGCGACAGGCAGGCTGCGACGACCGAGTCCGGGTCGGCGCCCGGCGTGGTCGCCGCGGCCACCGCCGCCGCGAGGACGGCCGCCGCCTCACGGCCGTACGAGGATTGGTGGGCGCCCGCGATGTCCAGGGCCTCGGCGTAGGCCGCCCGGGGGTTGGCCGCGTTGACCAGGCCGACCGGGGCCATGTACATCGCCGCACCGCAGTTGACGATGTTGCCGACGCCGGCCTCGCGCGGGTCGACATGGCCGTAGTGGAGCCTCGCCACCAGCCACTTCTCCGCGAGGAAGACCCGGTGCAGGGGCAGAGCCTCCGTCTCCAGCTCCGGGATCCAGCGCGGGGTGGTCATCAGGTCGGGGACCAGGTGCTCCGCGATCGCGTACGCGTCCAGGTGGTCGCGGACCTGGGCGTAGACCCGTACCAGCGCGTGCGTCATCAATGTGTCGTCGGTGACGTGGCCGTCGCCCTTGTGGTACGGCGCGATGGGGCGGGCGGTGCGCCAGGAGTCACCGTTCCAGGGGCCGACGAAGCCGTGGACGCGGCCCGCGTGGCGTTCCAGGATCTGCTCCGGGGAGTAGCCCTCGACGGGGCCGCCCAGCGCGTCGCCGACGGCCGCGCCGACCAGGGCGCCGGCGATGCGCTCGTCCAGGCCCACTTCTCGGGTTTCTTCGCTTTTGGGCGTCATGCCCTGAATCATCCCTCTGGTGGGGCGGGTTGTGCGGCTTCCAGGAGTTCGGCGAGTTCCACCAGGTCCGTGCCGGTGAGCCGGGGCAGTGCGCAGCCGGAGAGCGAGCGGCAGGCGGCGCGCCAGGAGGCGGGGATCGACGCGCTGCCGCCCAGGGCGCCGGTGAGAGCGCCGGCCAGGGCGGGGGCGGAGTCCGCGACCCGGGAGAGGCAGGCCGCCGCCGGTACCGCCTCCGCGATCCGGCCGTTCGCGGCGGTGGCCAGCGCGAGGGCGACCGGGACCGTCTCCGCGGCGGCGATGCCGTAGCTGTAGACGTGGTCGACGATCTGGTGTTCCAGCAGGGGGATCAGGGCGAAGGTGCTGTCGGTGGCACCGGCCAGGGTGAGGGCGTGGCGGGCATTGCGTCCGATCTCGGTGGACTCGGGGAGCTCCGCGAGGGCCGCGGTCGCGCAGGTGTGGACGTCGGCTCCGGTGAGGGCGAGGGCGAGGGCCGCCGCCATCGCCCTGGCGCCGTGCACGCCGTCGCCGTCCTGGGTGTAGCGGGCGTCGAACTCGGCCAGGTCGGCGGCGAGCCGGGGGTCACCGGGGTGGGCCACGGCGAGGACGCAGGCCCGGACGCAGGCCGCGTCGTCGAAGTAGTGCGGGTTGTCGTGGCCGGTGGCGGGCGGGCGCAGGCCGGTGGCGAGGTTGCCGAGGCCGGCGCGCACCGAGATGCGGGCGCGCAGGGGCAGGACCGCGGACTCGATCTCGGGCGCGCGGTTCGCGGCGGCGGCCACCTCGCTGGCCAGGGCGTTCCAGGTGAGGTCGATCGCGGCGCGGGTGCGGCGCTGTCGGCTCAGATCGCCGAGGGCGCTGTCGTCCCCGGCCCGCAACAGGGCCTCCGCGGCGAAGGCCGCCCACTCGGCGTCGTCGGAGGGGCCCAGGCGCAGGGGCTCCGGGGGCTGGTTGAGTGCGATCGGGACGGGGAGGGTCGTGGTGGCGTTCTGTTCGGCGAAGGTGTCGAGTTCGCGGGTGAGACGGCGGGTCCAGTCGGGCATCCGGGAGGCTCGGTGGCGGGCGGCGGGCCAGCCGGCGGCGTCGCCTGCGGCCAGGCCCAGCAGGAGTCCTTCGGTGCGGCTCCTTGTTTCGGTGCGGCGGCTTGTGGGGTGGGCGGCCTCGGCTTTGCCTTCGGCCTTTTTGTTCCCACCCGCACCACCCGTGCGGCTTTCCTTGTCGGGTGCGGGTGGCCCTTGTGGGGGGTCCTCGCCGTCGGCGGCCGCGGGTTCGGTGGTGCCGAGGGTGAGCGTCGTTTCGTCCCAGGGGGCCGGGGGCGTCATGAGACCACCTCTGCCTCGTCGTTGGCCGGAGCGTCCGCTCGTCCCGCGGCCTCGCTCGGTACGAATCCGCGGGCGCCCCACCTGCCGTCCTCGCCCGGGGTCAGCAGTTCCGCCACGTCCAGGACGTGGTGGCCCGCCATCGACGGCAGGCAACTGCCGCGGGCCGGGCCGATGGCCGAGGCCCAGTCGGCGGGGATCGCCGCGGCGCCCCGGGTCGCGCCGGCCAGGGCGCCCGCCACCGCCGCCGTGGTGTCCGCGTCGCGGCCCATGTTGACGGCGGTCAGCACGGCCTGGACGAAGTCGCCGTCGGCCGACGCGTAGGCCCCGAAGGCCAGGGCGACCGCCTCGGGGGCCAGGTCGGTCCATGGGTAACCGCCGATGACGACGGCGGAGCGGACCGCGCGTTCACCACGGTGGGCCGCGGTCACGGCACGGCGCAGGGAACGGGCCGTCCAGGAGTCGTCGGGCACGACAGCCAGGGCGGAGGCGATCACCGCGATGACCGGGGCGCCCGCCATGGCCGCCGCGACCCCGGCCGCCACCGCCTGGCCGCCGTAGATGCCCTCGCCGTCGTGGCTCACCGAGCCGTCGATCGCGACCAGACGGGCGGCCTCGGCGGGGCGGCCCGCGGCGAACACCCCGAAGGGCGCGGCACGCATGGCGAGGCCGTCGCTCCAGGCGTGGCGGTGCTGGGCGGAGATCGGGGCGGCCAGACCCCGCCGCAGGTTCTCCAGGGTGCCGCGTTCGCTGAAGCCAGCGCCCCGGAAGGGGCCCTCGGCGCGGTCCGCGATCCACAGGTGCCAGGCCGCCTCCACGTGCGCCGGGGTGAGCGCGGAGCCGTGCCGGGCCAGGAGGAGGCCGGAGAAGATCGCGTACTCGGTGTCGTCCGTGCCGGCGGGAGTGTCGGTGACGTAGCCCGTGATACGGCCCCAGCGGGTGCGGATCTCGGAGGGCTTCATGTTCTCCGCGGGGGCTCCGAGGGCGTCACCGACAGCCAGGCCGAGCAGCGAGCCGCGGGCCCGCTCGCGGAGGTCGGCGGTGTTGTCGGGCGCCGGGGTCGAGGGAATGCAGGCGATGGATGCCATCCGCGGCCTCCTCTACGGGGGTTTCGCACAGGGCGCGGAGCCCTTTGCGGATGTGTCCCACCGCAGTGGTTCGCCGGAGCCTCGGGAGCTTCAGCATCACCCGGTCGACATCTGTGCGGGGTATCTATCGAATGAGCGTCCGAGGGTAAAGGTGCAGGTTAGCCGAGCCTTTCCTTGCTGGTGGGCGGGAATTCGAGAGCGTACTGTGGGTGTTGTCGAAAAGTGGAATCAGTCCAAAAAAGCTACTGGGGGACCGGAATGGCGCTCATCGAAACCGAGGCCGCGCTGCACGAGGCGCACCGCGACAACCACACGCACCGGGATGTCAACGGTGGCTGGCTGCGCCCCGCCGTCTTCGGCGCGATGGACGGCCTGGTCTCCAATCTCGCCCTGATGACCGGCGTCGCGGGTGGTTCGGTCGGGCACCAGACCATCGTCATCACCGGCCTCGCGGGACTGGCCGCCGGCGCCTTCTCCATGGCTGCCGGTGAGTACACCTCGGTCGCCTCGCAGCGCGAGCTCGTCGAGGCCGAGCTGGAGGTGGAGCGCGGGGAGCTGAGAAAGCACCCCAAGGATGAGGAGGCCGAGCTGGCCGCCCTGTACGAGGGGCGGGGCGTCGAACCCGGGCTGGCGCGTGAGGTGGCCCGGCAGTTGTCCCGCGACCCCGAGCAGGCGCTGGAGATACACGCCCGGGAGGAGCTCGGGATCGACCCCGGCGACCTGCCGTCGCCGCTGGTCGCCGCCGTGTCGTCGTTCGGGGCGTTCGCGTTGGGCGCGCTGCTGCCCGTGCTGCCGTATCTGCTCGGTGCCACCGTGCTGTGGCCCGCGGTACTGCTCGCACTCCTCGGGCTGTTCGCGTGCGGCGCCGTCGTGGCCAGGGTGACCGCGCGGTCCTGGTGGTTCAGCGGGCTGCGACAGCTCGCTCTCGGGGGCGCGGCGGCCGGTGTGACGTACGCCCTGGGCAGCCTGTTCGGAACGGCCGTAGGATAGGTCGGCTACAAGGTATGCGTTGGGCCGCATAAGTAGCCGTTACTCGCTGGTTTCGAATGCTTAACGACCGGGCATGAGCCGTAAGCGCTGTGGGCAATGACGCCTGCGGCGCATCGCGGGGTGGGCGACGACGCGCACTCCGCCCCCTGGATCGACGGACACTGACCTGTCTCGCTCGGTCACCACATATTTCAAGCCACGTGTGCGGCACCCCCTCGCACCCACGTGGCGTCCGCATGTTGGAACGGACCATCCCGGTTCCCGAGAACCGCTCCATCATGTAACCTGCACGAAATTTTGCACTCACGCAGAGGGCCAACGTCGTCCCTCGGCAATCTGCATATGCCACATGACGACGACGGGAGAGCCGATGCGTACGCCGCGCCAGCCGTCCCAGCACTCCACGAATGGCCAGAAGTGGTCGTTCATGGATGCTCGCCCTGCTGCGCAGGGTATGTACGACCCCCGCAACGAGCACGACGCCTGCGGCGTCGGCTTCGTGGCCACCCTCACCGGCGAGGCGAGCCATGCGCTGGTCGAGCAGGCGCTCACGGTCCTGCGCAACCTGGAGCACCGGGGCGCCACCGGTTCCGAGCCCGACTCGGGCGACGGAGCGGGCATCCTGTCCCAGGTGCCGGACGCCTTCTTCCGTGAGGTGGCCGAGTTCGAGCTGCCCGCGGCCGGTGCGTACGCCGTAGGCATCGCCTTCCTGCCGGAGGACGGCACCGAGGCCACTGTCTCCCAGATCGAGACCATCGCCGCGGACGAGGGCCTGACGGTTCTCGGCTGGCGCGAGGTGCCGGTCGCGCCCGAACTGCTCGGCGCCACCGCCCGGTCCACGATGCCCGCCTTCCGGCAGATCTTCGTGACCGACGGCTCCTCGACGGACATCGCCCTCGACCGCAAGGCGTTCGTGCTGCGCAAGCGCGCCGAACGTGAAGCCGGTGTCTACTTCCCCTCGCTGTCCGCGCGGACGATCGTCTACAAGGGCATGCTGACCACCGGCCAGCTGGAGCCCTTCTTCCCCGACCTGTCCGACCGCCGCTTCGCCTCCGCGATCGCGCTGGTCCACTCGCGGTTCTCGACGAACACCTTCCCGAGCTGGCCGCTCGCGCACCCGTACCGCTTCGTCGCGCACAACGGCGAGATCAACACCGTCAAGGGCAACCGCAACTGGATGGCCGCCCGCGAGTCCCAGCTGGTCTCCGACCTGTTCGGAGACGCCGGCAAGGCAGCGGACCAGAAGGCCCTCGACCGGGTCTTCCCGATCTGCACGCCCGACGCCTCCGACTCGGCGTCCTTCGACGAGGTCCTCGAACTCCTGCACCTGGGCGGCCGTTCACTGCCGCACTCCGTGCTGATGATGATCCCGGAGGCGTGGGAGAACCACGACTCCATGGACCCGGCCCGCCGCGCGTTCTACCAGTTCCACTCCAACCTGATGGAGCCCTGGGACGGCCCGGCCTGCGTCACCTTCACCGACGGCAAGCAGGTCGGCGCGGTCCTCGACCGCAACGGACTGCGCCCCGGCCGCTACTGGGTCACCGACGACGGCCTCGTCGTCCTCGGCTCCGAGGTCGGCGTCCTCGACATCGACCCCGCCAAGGTCGTCCGCAAGGGCCGGCTGCAGCCCGGCCGCATGTTCCTCGTCGACACGGTCGAGCACCGCATCATCGAGGACGACGAGATCAAGGCCCAGCTCGCCACCGAGGCCCCCTACGGCGAGTGGCTGGAGGCCGGCGAGATCGAGCTGTCCGACCTGCCCGAGCGCGAGCACATCGTGCACACGCACGCCTCCGTCACCCGCCGCCAGCAGACCTTCGGTTACACCGAGGAGGAGCTGCGCGTCATCCTGGCGCCGATGGCCAAGGCCGGTGCCGAGCCGATCGGTTCGATGGGCACCGACTCGCCGATCGCCGCGCTGTCCGAGCGCCCGCGGCTGCTCTTCGACTACTTCACCCAGCTGTTCGCGCAGGTCACCAACCCGCCGCTGGACGCGATCCGCGAAGAGCTCGTCACCTCCCTGCGCTCGTCGCTGGGCCCCCAGGGCAACCTGCTGGAGACGAGCGCCGCGGCCTGTCGCAGCGTCGTCCTGCCCTTCCCGGTGATCGACAACGACGAGCTGGCCAAGCTCATACACATCAACGCCGACGGCGACATGCCGGGCATGAAGGCCGCGACCCTCTCCGGTCTCTTCCGCGTCTCCGGCGGCGGCGACGCCCTGGCCGCGCGCATCGAGGAGATCTGCGCCGAGGCCGACGCCGCCATCGAGAACGGCGCCCGCCTGATCGTCCTGTCGGACCGCCACTCGGACGCCGAGCACGCGCCGATCCCGTCGCTGCTGCTCACCGCGGCCGTCCACCACCACCTCATCCGCACCAAGCAGCGCACCCAGGTGGGCCTGCTGGTCGAGGCCGGTGACGTCCGCGAGGTCCACCACGTCGCCCTGCTCATCGGCTTCGGCGCCGCCGCCGTGAACCCGTACCTGGCCATGGAGTCGGTCGAGGACCTGGTCCGCGCCGGCACCTTCCTGTCGGACATCGAGGCCGAGAAGGCCATCCGCAACCTGATCTACGCCCTCGGCAAGGGCGTCCTGAAGGTCATGTCCAAGATGGGCATCTCGACGGTCGCCTCCTACCGGGGCGCCCAGGTCTTCGAAGCGGTCGGCCTGGACGAGCAGTTCGTCACCAAGTACTTCAGCGGCACCGCCACCAAGATCGGCGGCGTCGGCATCGACGTCATCGCCAAGGAGGTCGCCGCCCGGCACGCGAAGGCGTACCCGGCCAGCGGCATCGCGCCCGCCCACCGCGCCCTCGACATAGGCGGCGAGTACCAGTGGCGCCGCGAGGGCGAGCCGCACCTGTTCGACCCGGAGTCGGTCTTCCGCCTCCAGCACTCGACGCGCAGCGGCCGGTACGACATCTTCAAGAAGTACACCGAGCGCGTGAACGAGCAGTCCGAGCGTCTGATGACGCTGCGCGGCATGTTCGGCTTCAAGACCGAGGGCCGTCAGCCGATCTCCATCGACGAGGTCGAGCCGGCGTCCGAGATCGTCAAGCGTTTCTCCACCGGCGCCATGTCGTACGGCTCCATCTCCAAGGAAGCCCACGAGACGCTCGCCATCGCCATGAACCAGCTGGGCGGCAAGTCCAACACCGGTGAGGGCGGCGAGGACGCGGACCGGCTCTACGACCCGGCGCGCCGCTCCAGCATCAAGCAGGTCGCCTCCGGCCGCTTCGGTGTGACCTCCGAGTACCTGGTCAACGCCGACGACATCCAGATCAAGATGGCCCAGGGCGCCAAGCCCGGCGAGGGCGGCCAGCTGCCCGGCCACAAGGTGTACCCCTGGGTCGCCAAGACCCGGCACAGCACCCCCGGTGTCGGTCTGATCTCACCGCCGCCGCACCACGACATCTACTCCATCGAAGACCTGGCCCAGCTGATCCACGACCTGAAGAACGCGAACCCGCAGGCGCGGATCCACGTGAAGCTGGTCTCCGAGGTCGGCGTCGGCACGGTCGCGGCGGGTGTGTCGAAGGCCCACGCGGACGTGGTGCTCATCTCCGGCCACGACGGCGGTACCGGCGCCTCCCCGCTCACCTCGCTGAAGCACGCGGGCGGCCCCTGGGAGCTCGGCCTCGCCGAGACCCAGCAGACCCTGCTGCTCAACGGCCTGCGCGACCGCATCGTGGTGCAGACCGACGGCCAGCTGAAGACGGGCCGGGACGTCGTGATCGCCGCGCTGCTCGGCGCCGAGGAGTTCGGTTTCGCGACCGCGCCGCTCGTCGTCTCCGGCTGCGTCATGATGCGCGTCTGCCACCTGGACACCTGCCCCGTCGGCATCGCCACCCAGAACCCGACCCTGCGGGACCGCTTCACCGGCAAGGCCGAATACGTGGTGAACTTCTTCCAGTTCATCGCCGAGGAGGTCCGCGAGATCCTCGCCGAGCTGGGCTTCCGCTCCATCGAGGAGGCCGTCGGTCACGCCGAGACGCTCGACGTGACCCGCGCGGTCAACCACTGGAAGGCGCAGGGCCTGGACCTGGCCCCGCTCTTCCACGTGCCCGACATGCCCGACGGCTCCGCGCTGCACCGGGTGATCGAGCAGGACCACGGCCTGGAGAAGGCGCTCGACAACGAGCTGATCAAGCTCGCCGCCGACGCCCTCGCCGCGGACTCCCAGGCCGACGCCCGGCCGGTGCGCGCCCAGGTCGCCATCCGCAACATCAACCGCACGGTCGGCACCATGCTCGGCCACGAGGTGACGAAGAAGTTCGGCGGTGCGGGCCTGCCCGAGGACACCATCGACATCACCTTCACCGGCAGCGCCGGCCAGTCCTTCGGCGCCTTCCTGCCGCGCGGTGTCACGCTGCGCCTGGAGGGCGACGCCAACGACTACGTCGGCAAGGGCCTCTCCGGCGGCCGGGTGATCGTCCGTCCCGACCGGGGCGCCGACCACCTCGCCGAGTTCTCGACGATCGCGGGCAACACCATCGCGTACGGCGCGACCGGCGGCGAGCTGTTCCTGCGCGGCCGCACGGGCGAGCGGTTCTGCGTCCGCAACTCCGGCGCGACGGTGGTCTCCGAGGGCGTGGGCGACCACGGCTGCGAGTACATGACCGGCGGTCACGCGGTCGTCCTCGGCGAGACGGGCCGCAACTTCGCGGCCGGCATGTCGGGTGGCGTCGCGTACGTCATCGACCTGAACCGCGACAACGTCAACGTGGGCAACGTCGACGCGGTCGAGGCGCTGGACGACACCGACAAGCAGTGGCTGCACGACGTGGTGCGCCGGCACGCCGAGGAGACCGGCTCGACGGTCGCCGAGAAGCTGCTCGCCGAGTGGACCGTGTCCGTGGAGCGCTTCAGCAAGATCATCCCCAGTACGTACAAGGCAGTGCTCGCCGCCAAGGACGCCGCCGAGCGAGCGGGTCTCACCGAGACCGAGATCACCGAGAAGATGATGGAGGCGGCGATCAATGGCTGACCCGAAGGGCTTCCTGAACCACGGCCGTGAGGTCGCCGAGACCCGCCCCGTCGAAGAGCGCACGAAGGACTGGAACGAGGTCTACGTCCCCGGCTCCCTGCTGCCGATCATCAGCAAGCAGGCCAGCCGCTGCATGGACTGCGGCATCCCGTTCTGTCACAACGGCTGCCCGCTGGGGAACCTGATCCCCGAGTGGAACGACTACGCCTACCGCGAGGACTGGGCGGCCGCCTCCGAGCGACTGCACGCGACGAACAACTTCCCGGAGTTCACGGGCCGGCTGTGCCCCGCGCCCTGCGAGTCGGCGTGTGTGCTCGGCATCAACCAGCCGCCCGTCACCATCAAGAACGTCGAGGTCTCGATCATCGACCAGGCGTGGGAGACCGGTGACGTCGCCCCGCAGATCCCGGAGCGGCTGTCCGGCAAGACCGTCGCGGTCATCGGGTCCGGCCCCGCCGGACTCGCCGCCGCCCAGCAGCTCACCCGGGCCGGCCACACGGTCGCCGTCTACGAGCGTGCGGACCGCATCGGAGGCCTCCTCCGGTACGGCATCCCCGAGTTCAAGATGGAGAAGCGGCACATCAACCGCCGTATCGAGCAGATGCGCGCGGAGGGCACCCGCTTCCGGACCGGCATCGAGATCGGCCGCGACCTCAAGGCGACCGACCTGAAGAAGCGGTACGACGCGATCGTCATCGCCGCCGGCGCGACGACCGCGCGTGACCTCCCGGTCCCCGGCCGGGAACTTCAGGGCATCTACCAGGCCATGGAGTACCTGCCGCTGGCCAACAAGGTGCAGGAGGGCGACTTCGTGGCGCCCCCCATCTCCGCCGAGGGCAAGCACGTCGTGGTCATCGGCGGTGGCGACACCGGCGCCGACTGCGTGGGCACCGCCCACCGCCAGGGCGCGGCCTCGGTCACGCAGCTGGAGATCATGCCCCGCCCGAACGACGACCGGAACCCGGTCTCCCAGCCGTGGCCGACCTTCCCGATGCTCTACAAGGTCACCTCCGCGCACGAGGAGGGCGGCGAGCGGGTCTACTCCGTCTCCACCACCCACTTCGAGGGCGACGAGGACGGCAACGTCCAGTGGCTGCACCTCACCGAGGTGGAGTTCGTCGAGGGCAAGCTGACCCAGAAGCCCGGCACGGAGCGCAAGATCCCCGCCCAGCTGGTCACCCTCGCGATGGGCTTCACGGGCACCGACCGGGACAACGGCCTGGTCGAGCAGTTCGGCCTGGACCTCGACGAGCGCGGCAACATCGCCCGCGACGCCGACTTCCAGACCAATGTGCCGGGCGTGTACGTCGCCGGTGACGCCGGCCGCGGCCAGTCCCTCATCGTGTGGGCCATCGCGGAGGGCCGCTCGGCCGCCCGCGGGGTCGACCGCCACCTGACCGGCGACAGCGACCTGCACGCCCCGATCCGGCCGACGGACCGCTCGTTGATGGTCTGATCCGCAGGATCGACAGGCCTCCCGTACAACGGCGTACGGGCGGGATATCCGGGGGCGCCACCATCAGCGGTTGAGCCGCGGGCCCCCGGACCCCCCGAGACGGCGCCTGCCCCTTTGTCCCCGACCGGACGACGGGCAGGCGCCGTCGTCTTCCCCGGCCTGCAGGGGTCGTTGCGGACATCGAGCACGGCGGCAGTACGAACCGCCTGGGCGGCCTGTCGCGCCGGGTGCCCTCAGCCCCGCACCAGGACGAGCACCCGGTCGCGCAGGGCGTCGACGGCTTCCTGGAGGGGTGCCTCGACGTTCAACCGGAGCAGGGGCTCGGTGTTCGACGGCCGGAGATTGAACCAGCGGCCGTGGCCCAGGTCCACGGTCAGCCCGTCCAACCTGTCGGTGGTGGCCCCTTCCCCGCAGTAGACGGCTTCCACCCGGTCAAGGGTGCCGGTCACGTCGGCGACCACGGAGTTGATCTCACCGGAGGCCGCGTAGCGGGAGTAGCCGGCGGTCAGCTCGGACAGCGGACGGTCCTGCTCGCCGAGGGCGGCCAGCACGTGAAGGGCGGTGAGCATCCCGGTGTCCGCACGCCAGAAGTCCCGGAAGTAGTAGTGGCCGGAGTGCTCGCCGCCGAAGACCGCGTCGTGCTCGGCCATCGCGGCCTTCATGAACGAGTGGCCGACCCGGGAGCGGACCGGCGTGCCGCCATGCTCACGGATGATCTCGACGGCGCCCGCGGAGGTGATCACGTTGTGCACAACGGCCGAGCCGGGGTGACGGGCCAGCTCACGCGCGGCGACCAGGCCGACGACGGCCGAGGGGGCCACCGCCTCGCCGCGCTCGTCGACGAAGAAGCACCGGTCGGCGTCTCCGTCGAAGGCGAGGCCGATGTCGGCGCCGACGGCACGGACCCGGGCCTGAAGGTCGACGAGGTTCTTCGGGTCCAGGGGATTGGCCTCGTGATGGGGGAAGCTGCCGTCGAGTTCGAAGTACAGGGGGTCGACGTCGACCGGCAGGCCGTCGAAGACTGCCGGGACGGTGTGGCCGGCCATGCCGTTGCCGGCGTCCACGACCGCTTTCAGGCGGCGGTTGCCCTTGAGGGGGACGAGGGCGTTGAGGTGGGCGGCGTAGTCGCCGAGCAGATTCTGGGGGGTGGTGGTGCCGGGGCGGGCCGCCGGTCCCGGAATGTCGTCGGCCTCCAGCCAGGACCGTATCCTCCCCAGCCCGGAGCTCTCACCGATGGGCGCCGCTCCGGCGCGGCACAACTTGATGCCGTTGTCCCTGGCCGGGTTGTGGCTGGCGGTGATCATCGCACCGGGCAGGTCGAGGCTGCCGGAGGCGTAGTACAGGTAGTCGGTGGAGCCGAGCCCGGCATCGACGATGTCCGCCCCGGCGGCATTCGCCCCTGCGGCGAACGCCGCGGCCAGCTCCGGGCTGCTGTCGCGCATGTCGCGGGCGACCACGATCCGCGGCGCGTCGGTGAGCCGGACGAAGAGGGCGCCGATCCTGTGGGCGAGGTCGGCGTTCAGTTGTACGGGGACCTCGCCACGGATGTCGTAGGCCTTGACGAGACGTGAGTAGTCGGGCACGGAAAACCCTTTCGTTGTCGGGGCGGTTCGGGGCCGACGGACCCGGCTCCGGGGCGAGGCACCTCGCGTCACGGGCCCCGCAGGTGCCAAGCCGCCTCCACGTCCGCCGAAGCGCAGACAGCGCAGACGGCGCAGACAGACGTCGGGGTGCCACGCGGACAGCGGAGATGCGGTGGTGTGCTGCGAGGGAATCCGGCGGCTACTGGGCGACGACCGCCTGGACCCAGCCGAACGCCGTGATCTCCTTCGTCGCCGTCTTGAGGTCCTTGGCGTTGTCCACGCCGCGCCAGTACCCGTTGATCCGGTACGCCGACAGTCGGCCCTCCCGGGCCAGCTCGGGGAAGGTGGTGTCCTCGTGGTCGCCCAGGTCCGGCAGGAGCGCGGTGACCTCCGGCTCGAACAGGTACACCCCCGCGTTGATCCAGTGCGGCAGCACCGGCGCCTCGGTGAAGCTCGTCACCCGGTCGGAGTGGGTCATCTCCACGATCCCGTACGGCGACTTCAACGGCGTCACCGCCAGGGTGGCGAGCGCGTCCCGCTCGACGTGCGCCCGCGCCAGGTCGCGCAGAGAGAAACGGGTGAGGATGTCGCCGTTGAGGCCCGCCCACCGCTCTCCGGGGAACGGGAGGTGGGCGGCGGCGTACTTCAGACCACCGCCGCGGCCGAGCGGCTCGTCTTCGACGACGACCCGTACGCGCAGCGGAAGCCGGTTCGCGGCCACGTACTCGCGCAGCACGTCGGCCCGGTAGCCGCAGGAGATGACCACCTCCTCGATGCCCTCGGCCGCCAGCCAGTGCGCCTGGTGCTCGAAGATGGGCCGTCCGGCCACCTCCACGAGGGCCTTGGGGACGTGATCGGTGTAGGGACGCAGCCTGCTGGCCTGCCCTCCGGCGAGGATGACGGCCTGTCGGACGTGCGATCCGCCCCAGCCGGTGATGGCGAGAGCCGTGTCATGGGTGATGGTCATCGTGGGTCCCTCCTAGGACGAAACGTTCGGACGAAAGGTGCGGACGAAAGGTTCAGACGTTCGGAAGCGGGCCGATCGGTCGGTCGGACACGGCGAACGCCGCGAAGTCGGCGTACTGCGAACGCACCGTCGCCCAGCTCGGGTCGCTGCCGCCGAAAAAGGTCGAGAAGAGCACTCCGTCGATGCCGAGCCGATCGGTGGTACGGAATTCCAGTCCGCCCTGGCTCAGCACCTGCCGCCCGTCGACGTGGACGGTCACGTTTCCGTCCAGGCGGCCCGGTCGGTTGAGGCGTACGGCCTGTTCGACGCACACCCAGCGGCCGACCGGCCAATCCCAGGAGCCACGGCCGAGCGAGGTGCCGTGGGCGACCGACGTCGGCAGATAGGCGTAGACCTCGGCGGCGCCGTGAGCGCGCCACATGTAGCGGGTGGACAGTCCGTTGCCGCCGTCGGGAATACGGCGGCCGCTCGTCACCGTCCCGCCGTACAGTCCGGGCAGCTTGCCACCCTTGACGAAGTCGAAGTCGTCCGGGAAGCGCACGTAGTAACGAAGGTGGAGGACGTCGACGGAGCCGTTCACCAGCTCGAGGTAGAGCTGCGCTCCTCCCTGGGGCCGGTCGTACTCTCGCGCCACGGTCGGGCTGGCGGAGCGGGCCGGGTAGTGCACCCGCAGCAGCCGGCCCAGCGCGGGGTGGCTGACCGGCAGCAGCTCGACGCGGGAGAGGCCGAACGAACCGCCCGAACGTGCCGTGAGACGGGGGCCGAAGAACCGGGCCAGGGCTGCCGGGTCCACGCTCAGCGGGGTGGCCGAGCCGACGGAGGATCCCGGGGAGGCGGACGTGCCGCTCCCCGGGCCGGAGGAGCAGGCGGTGAGCCCCGTACCGATCATGGTGACCCAAAAGGCCGTGATGAACTGCCGTCTGCGCAATGCCGCCACTCCCGTCGCCCGGTGCACCGGACCGTCGGTCTCCGCGATCTCTGTCGGTCTGTGTTGATCTCTATTGATCTCTGTCGACCTGTGGGTCACGTCCTCGCACGGTCCGCTAACCCGCGCTGACGACCCGGTAGTCCACCTCCTGCGTCGTGCCCGGCGCCCTGTGCAGGGTGAGGGTGCCGGCGGCGGAGGCCGTGCCGGTGGCGAGCGTGATGCCGCCCGCGGTCAGCGCGTAGCTCGCGCCCGCGGTCAGCCCGGTGGCGGTGAAGGCGAGGTCGGTTCCGGCGGTACCGGGCGCTGCCAGGACCTCGTAGGCTCCGGCCCCGGTGGGCACGCGGCTCGTGGCGGTGCCGCTCGCGGGAACCACCGCGACCGACTGCGGGGTGACGGTCACCTGGGAGGTGCCGACGGTCGCCGCGGTCAGCGTCGCCGTGCTGCCGGCCCCCGGGGAGCCGAGGGTGGTGGTGACGGCCGGGTAGCCGCTCGCCTTGTAGACGGTGCCGGTGGAGCCGGTGAACGTCGCCGAGCTGACCGAGTCCACCGACGCCTTCGTGGGCTGCTTGATGTCCTTGAACGTGATGCTGCCCGGTGTGGTCGAGTCGCCCTTCACCGAGTACGTCAGTGACGTGGGGACGGTGTTGCCGGAGAACACGGTCCCCGTGCTCCACTGGGTGAGCACACCGGAGGAGAACACACCGCTGAACGTGTTGCCGGTGAAGACCGTCCCGTCGGTCTGGTTCAGCTTCACCACGTTGCTGGAGGTCGTGTCGAAGGTGTTGCCGGTGAAGACGAGGTTGCTCGGCCGGCCGGTGCTGTTGGTGTAGGCCGGGATGTCCGAGCCCTGGTAGGTGAAGACCGCGTACTGGCTGCTGTTGGTCACCGTGTTGCCGGTGGTGGTGATGTTCCTCGAGCCGACGCTGTAACGCAGCCCGTACTCCGCGCCGGTGACGGTGTTGTTGCGGATGGTGTCGCCGCTGCTGTCGAAGACCGCGATGCCGGAGCCGTTGGGCTGGTCGTGGACGTAGTTGTTCTCGATGACGCTGTCGGTGACCCCGCGGTGGATCATGATGCCGTGGACCTGGTTGTCCGACGGGTCGTCGTCACCGGTCGGGACGTACGGCGGAATGCCGTTGTGGTCGACCTCGTTGTACGCGATCTCCAGGTGGTCACAGCGCTGCGAGCAGATGATCCCGTGGTCGCCGTTGTCGTGCGAGTGGTTGTGTGTGATCGTCAGGTAGTCGGAGTCGTCGTGCGGGTCGAGCCCGTACATGACGTTGTGGTCGTACTCGTTGCCGGTGAAGGCCATGGCGTACGCGTCGAACGTGTACGTGCCCATGAAGTTGTCGTGGAACCGGCTGCTGGTCTGCGAGCCGTAGACGTTCAGCGCCGCGCACACGTCGAGGTGGGTGGAGTCGCAGCCGCGGCCCTTGTAGGACACGCCGTAGCTCTCGGCGGCGTGCGAGCCGAGGTAGCCGATGTCGCTGTCCTTGATGTCCATCCGCGACTCGCGCGGTGTGCCGTCGGTGTCCAGGTACGACAGCGCCCGGATGAAGGCGCGCGCCCGTGAGCCGGAGGCGGCGTTCGCGGGCAGGTAGGGGTCGGTGTCCGGGGCGGCGGTGGCATCGTCCCAGGACGTGATGTGCACGGAGTCGATGTCGATGTCGCCGTACTGCGCGGTGATGGCGCTGACATGGGTGGCGACGTTGTCGGACAGGCTGCGCAGCCGCAGGGTGTCGACGTCGCCGCCGACCGCTGTGCCGTGCAGTTCGAGAGTGGCGCCGTTCTGGACGACCAGGTCCGCGCTCAGTTCCCAGGTGTTGGTGCCGGGGTCCGTCTCCACCAGTGGCGCGGACGGGCAGAGGGCGTCGATGTCCGACAGGCTTGCGGTGCCCGAGGTCAGGTAGATGGTGTTGGTACTGCTGGCGTAGCGGACCTGGCCGGAGCACGAGGCGGCCTGGGCCGGCGCTCCGAACAGCACGACCGGGCCGGTCAGCAGTCCGAGGACGCTGAGGGAAACGGCAAGGAGTCGGGGGGAGCGGCCCGCACGGGCATCCCTCCTGGCCGACCGGGTGAGAAGGACCGGCGGGAGGCCGGCCCGAGTCCGGCCGGCCGGGGCGGTCGAGCCCGCCAGGGCGGTCGGGGCGACCAGGACGGCCGGGGCGGCCGGGCCTGGTCTGAGTGGCTGGTCGTTCATCGAGGCTCCTGACACGTCCCCCGCCGTTCGGCACTGAACTGCGGGGGCGCTGATTGCGGTGAGGACGGGTGGCGCTCGTTCCGGAGAGTTCTCCGGCCGTCCTGTGATGTGCGCCGTATCCGATTGGGTGGTGCGGTTGTCCGCCGGTGGGCCGTAGCCCGGCCGGGGGCCTACGTCGGGCCCCGGGAGGCGTCCGACGGGCTTCCGGGGGGGCCTACGTCGGGCCCTTTGAAGCGCCCGGCTGCCACGCCGGGCCCTTCGGAGGTGCGGAGCCGATGGCGTCACCCGGTGACCGGTGTCTCTCGGCCCCCGGGTCGGCCTGTCCCTCAGGTCATGCGGTGTTCCTCACGTGGGCCGCCACCCGGGGGCGTGGTGTCCTGCGGTGGCGGACCTGGTGGATGGTCTGCAACAGAACCGTGAGGGTGAGCGCGACCAGCGCCGCGAACCCGAGCCAGGGGAACGGCGGCAGGGTCACCTCCGTGTTCCCGAGCCGCTTGATCGTGCCGTTTCCGGAGAGGGCTGTGGGAGCCCTCACCCGCGAGTCCTCGATGCTGATCCACGCACCCGCGTCCGCCTCGATGCCCTTGCGCTCGGCGAGGATGTCCAGGCCCTGACCGCGTGCGTGCACGTCGGCGGCCAGATGCAGTCCCCGTTGGGCATCACTGACGGTCAGCTTCTCCAGACGGGCGGAGGCACCGAGGTCGACGGCCGTGACGGCACCTGTGACCGACCCGCCGGAGACCACCAGGCCCTCGGACGCGGAGGCCAGGCCCTTGCGTGAGGTGCCGCTGATCCGAACGTCGGACAGGACGACGTCCCTGGTGGTGGCCGAGGCTGTGACTCCCACCCGGCCGCCGCGGACCACCACGGAGCTCAACGCGACGTCGCGGGCCCGCCCGTAGACCTTGACGCCGGTGCCGGCGACGGCGACGGTGGTCCCGTCCACCCGGACGCCGGGACCGGAGACCGCGATGCCCCGGTCGAAGCCGCTGATCGTGCCGCCGGTGACGGCGGCACCGGCGATGTCCGCGGCGAGCGTCACCCCGGCGCCGTCCCCGCCGCCGGTGAGCCGGGCATCGCGCACGGTCACCCGCGAGCCCGGGCCGGAGACGCCGATCGCGGAGGGCGCACCGTCCACCACGGCTTTGTCGAGGGTGCAGGAGACGCAGGAGACCAGCCGCACACCGCCGCCGGCGTCGCGGTGCGAGGCCGTTGCCGTGAGGGTCAGGCCACGCTGGGGGGTGGCCTTGATGCCGGCACCGTGGTTGTCGCTGGTGGTGACGCCGGACAGACTGCGCGAGTCGGTGCCGCCGACGGTCACACCGTTGCCGCCGCTGCCCTCGACGGTCAGCCTCCGTACAGTCGTGTCCCGGTCGTCCTTCAGTACGACGCCGTCCTGGACGGACCCCTTGACGGTGACCTTGTCGAGATCCACCCCGGTCGATCCGCTCAGTCGCAGGCCGGTGCGGCCCCCCTTGAACGTCGAGCCGGTGGCCGAGCCGGTGGCGGCCCGGCCCCAGGAGACTCCGGCCTCCCGGGCAGGTGCGCCTGCTCCCCGGCCGAAGCCGATCACTTTCGCGTCCGTGATCGTCATGTGGCCCCCCGCACCCATGGCGAGGTACGGGCGTCCGGCCATATCCGTGGGGGCCGGGTCGGTCCCGTCGGCGGCCGTGGACGTGAGGGTGACATCGTCGATGTCGAGGGTGGCCCGGCTGCCCCTGATCCAGGTGCCGGAAGCGGCGGTCTTCCCGGCGGTCATCAGCACCTTGGGTGTGCGGCGGCCCATGTGCAGGGTGGTGTCGGGGGCAAGCAGCACGGCCGAGTCGATCCGCACGGTCTTGGACGCGCCCGCCTTCGCCGGCAGGTAACCGACCCACCCGGGGCCGGCGTTGGCGGCCAGCCAGCTGAGCGGGAGCGGTCCGTACGGTGGGAACAGCCGTCGCACCACGGAGCCGTGACTGACCAGTGCGACAGTGCCGGGCCTGACCACCATCAGCCGGTCCGGGCGTCCGCTGCGCTGCCAGGCGGCGATGTCCGGGTCGCCCCAGGTGGCACCGGCGGCGTGGGCGGCGGGCGCGACGGCGGCCAGCAGGGCGGTCGCGGCGAGGGCGGCGCGTACGACGAGGGTGAGGTGCCTCATGCCGCGACCTCGGCTTCGGCGGGCTGCGTGGTCCTGACGACGACGCCGTTCTCCACCGACACCTGCCTCGTCAGCCAGCGCTGCTTGCGGATGGTGGCGAGCGCGCAGAGCTTGACGATCGCCATCATGAACGAGATCAGGACGAAGCCGGGCACCAGGAAGAACGACGAGGGCTTGCGCACCAGGTGGGGAAGGATCTTCATCGACCGGCTCACCCACCACCAGCCGGCCAGGCAGGCGACGAAGAACCAGTCCTGCCGGATGATCGCCCAGGTCATGAAGAACGGTGAGAACAGCAGGGTGAAACTGCTGACCCCCTTGTCGATCATGGTGAAGGCGAGGAAGGGGTGCCGCCAGACCCAGCGGCTCGACAGCGCCCGCACATCGGAGCGCCAGGTGTTGCGGGCCCAGCGCAGCCGCTGCTTGAGGAAGATCCGCAGCGTGCCGGGGAAGGTCGACCAGACACGGGCGGAGCGCTGCATGTAGGTGAGGTGACCGCGCTCCAGTATCAGAGTGGTCAGCCGCTTGTCGTCGCCCGACATACAGGGGACGCCCCAGAACGTCTCCGCCATGAAGTCGTCGGATATCTCCAGCAGCAGCTCGCGGCGGTACACGGCGGTGCGCCCGGACAGGCACGAGACAGCGCGGCCCATGACGGTCTGCGCGGCGTTCTCGTCGAAGTACCGGTAGTCCAGGAACATGTCGTTGACCCGCTGCAGGAAGCCCTTGGGGTTGTACACGTTCTGCCGGGTCCCCACCCCGCCGATCCTGGGGTCGGCGAAGGGCTTGCAGATCTCCTGGGCGACGTCGTCCGCCCAGATGGTGTCCGAGTCGACCAGCGCCACCAGGTCGGTGGAGCACACCTCCCACCCCTTGCGCAGGGCGTCGCGCTTGCCGGGCACGTCGGTGATGACCACGGTCACCGGATAGCGCGCCGCGATCTCCTGACAGGCCTGGTCGGTGACGTCGATGACCAGGACGACCTCGTCCACCCCGTTCGCCAGCCACGACTCGATCGCGTGGGCGAAGATCTCCGGGTCTTCCTGGTACACCGGCACGACGATGCTGAGCGGAAGGGAGTGGTCGTTCGTCACGGACCGGTAGAGGGCCGCAGGCGCGCGCCGCACGAGCCAGCAGCCCCAGCGGACCAGCCCGAGTATGCCCAGCGGCAGGTAGACGAGGTAGTACCGGAAGTCCAGCAAGGTGGTGTCGAATAGTCCGCTCATGAGCCTGTTCTCGTTGAGTCCACAGGTGTCTGACAGCCTCCGCCGCCGCGCCGGCCCTTCGGCGCGGCGCGGCAGCGGAGTGAAATACCCGGCGGCCGGAATCCGGCCCGGGAGAGGCCCGGGGAACGCCCAGGGCCGACCCGCGTTCGACTCGGGCAGGAACGTTTCCGCCCGTGCCTGCCGCCTGACTAGGCGGTCAGGGCCTCGGCCTCCAACTCGGCCACCTCGGCGAGCTTGTCGTTCACGGCGACGACCGCCTGCAGCAGCGGCATGTCGACGCCGATCGACGCGGCGAGGCCGAGGAATCCCTGGGTGTCCTTCGGCAGGCAGACACCGCCGTACGGGGCGCCGCCCCGGATGCCGTAGTGCGGGTTGTAGGAGGCCTCCGCCGAGCGGGCGACGGTCTGCGCGATCGGGTCGAGGTCGAGACCGAGGTGCTGACCCACCAGCCACATCTCGTTCCAGAAGCTGATCTTCGTGGCGTTGTAGATGTTGTGGGCGCACTTGACGAACTCCGCCTCGGCGGGGTTCGAGAAGACCCGCGTCTCACCGCCGAAGGGCGCCAGCAACTCGGCCAGCCGCTCCCGGGTGCGTACGCTGCGCGAGGCCATGACGGTCATCCACGGGTGGCGGAAGTCCTCGACCGCGGTGGCCGCACGGAGGAACTCCGGGTTGCTGGCGAGCGAGAAGCCCTCGCCGAGGCTTTTGCCGGAGTGCTTCTCCAGCAGCGGCAGTACGAGCCCCTCGGCCGTACCCGGCGGGACCGTGGAACGGACCACGACGATGGGCGTGCCCGTGGCGTCGGCCAGCGCCTCACCCACGGAGGCGGTGCCCGCCTCGAACGCGGACAGGTCGTACCGGTGGCCGACGTTGGGCGTGGGGAGCGTGAGGAAGATGAACGAGTCCGGCTCGGCACTGAGGTCGAGGTCGGCACGCGCGTCCAGCCCCTCGGAACGCAGGTGGTCCAGACGATGCCGCGCCACGTCGATGAAGGTCACCTGGTGTCCGGCGTTGACGAACCCCTTGCCGGTGGCTGTTCCGACGACACCGGAACCGACGATGAAGATTCTGGCCATTTGAATCGTCTCCTGTTCGGATTCGGGTGCCGGCGGGCACGCCGAATACGGAAGCGGAATGCAGTGTCCGGCGGCTGGGAAAAGTGAACGCCAAACCGCGCGGAAAGCGATGGGTCGGCACCCGTAGCTGCGCCTGAGCACAGTTCACCGTGGATTCACCGACACCGTGTCCGGCGCTGACACGCCTCCCCTGTGGCGTGCGGCCGACAGCGCGACGGCGCAAGAAGACGCCGTCGGCGAAAGCCCCCCAACCCCCTGTTCAGTGCTGCGTCAAGTGACGACACCCCCCACTTGGCGCCTGTCGCTATAAGTCAGACAGTAGGAAGTTATACACGGGATCCACACATCGATGGAGATGCAGGTGTTAACTACTTATGTCGCAAGAGTAAAGAACGCCCCTTGTAAGGGTGCTTCTGGCGTATGCCGGGACCTGTGCACCACACCCGCGCCCCGCGGTGTCGGTAACGCTCCGCGACAAGCAGGAGCAAGGGGGCGGCAAAGCGTAATTACATGGCCTTTACACGCCTGCACACGATGTTTACGTCGGCAGGTCTCGCTTGACGGCCGTGATCTGGACCAGCGTGCCGGCGTACGCCTGGGACATCAGCAGCCGCACCGGCGACGCCGAACAGGCCGCCGCCCACCGGGCGTTACTGGACACCTTCACCGGCCGCCCGTGGTGGGCCGGGGTGTGCTGGTGGATGTGGGACGACTGGCCGGACAGCGGCGAGACCCCGGCCGCGCTGGCCTACACCCCGCACGGCAAGCCGGCGGAGCGGGTGCTGCGGGAGAGGTGGGGCGCGTCCTGACGCCGGGTCAGAAGGCCAGGGGTTACGGCACCTTGTACGTCTGCCCGTACACCTTCCACTCCAGCGGAGTGGAGAGCTTCAGGTTGCCCTCGTTCAGGAAGCGGCGTTGTTCCGTGTCCACGCGGCTGGTGTCCGTGCCGGGGTGCAGGGTGGTCATGGCGGCGCGGCGGACGTCGAGGAACGCCTCGAGGTACGTCTTCTCCGAGCCGCCCTGTGCGGGGGTGGCCGCCCGGCGAAGGGCCGCGGCGCGGATGCCGTCGAAGCTGGTCGGGTTGCTGCCGGGGCCGTGGTACACCATCGCGTCGTAGTAGACGAACTGGCCGAGGACACCGAGTCCGTCCCGCTGCGCCCGGCGTACCGCGGGGTCGAAGTAGACGCGGTCGCGCTGCTCGTCCTGGGCTCCGCGGAACGCGGGACGGGCGGCCTCTGCCTTCCAGGCCGCGGTGAAGCCCGGGCCCAGGCCCGCGTGGGAGTCCGTGCCGTCGACCGCGCGCAGGGCGGGGAGGTAGCGGGCGAGGCGGTTGCCGGGGTGCTCCTCGGTGTAGGTCTCGACGAGGGTGAGCAGGTCGTGGGTGCCGGTGCAGAAACCGATGAGGCCGGCCGTGTAGCCCTGCCCGTCACCGATGTCCTCGATGTAGGCGTAGGCGGCGCGCCAGTCGAGGGTGGAGTTCTCGGCGCTGGCCACCAGCTGTTGGGCCAGTTCCTTCTTGCCGGGGTCGGCCAGGCTCGCGGGCCTGGCGGCGGGTTTCCGTGCGGTCGGTGTACCCACCGCCGCTGTCACCGCGGCCGGTGTACGGGCGGCCGGTGTACGCACGGCCGACGTACGGGGCGCGGCCGCCGGCCCCGTCCTCCCCGGTGCCTTGTCGTCCACGTCCGAGGTGGGTGCCGTGGAGGCGTAGACCGCCGCCGCGGCCACGAGGGGCACGGCGCCGAGCAGCAGGAGACCGGCACGTTTCATGCCGCCCAGCGTACGGTCGCCCGGTGTCGCGGCGGCGGTGGCCGGGGCGGTGCGCGAGGGGAAGCGCGCGGATCTCCGCCGGATGCCTCATCCCGGGCTGCCGACCCTGTCGTGGACGAGTCGCCGCGGTGGCCGGCGGCGGCGCGGACGCGGAGAATCGTCCGGCCCGCCTGACTGGCCGCCCCATGGGCTTGGTCGTACTGTCGTGTCACCTTGGGGGTTGATCCGACGGGGAGGCGACGAGGCATGGACGGCGCACGATCGGTGAACGGGGGAACGGGGCGGGGCGTTCCGGCGCGCGGGGAGGCTCCCGGCAAGGGTGAGAAACTCGCCGACTGGGCCGACGGCCGGCTCGGGTTATACACGTTGGCCAAGGCCAACATGCGCAAGGTCTTTCCGGACCACTGGTCCTTCATGCTGGGCGAGGTCTGCCTGTACAGCTTCCTCGTCCTGATCCTCACCGGGATCTACCTCACGCTGTTCTTCGAACCGAGCGGTGTCGAGGTCGTCTACAACGGCACGTACCAGCCCCTCAACGGCGTCATCATGACCCGGGCGTACGAGTCGACGCTCGACATCAGCTTCGATGTGCGCGGCGGGCTGCTGATCCGGCAGATCCACCACTGGGCGGCACTGGTCTTCGTCACCGGCATGCTCGTGCACATGATGCGGGTGTTCTTCACCGGCGCGTTCCGCAAGCCCCGCGAACTGAACTGGATGTTCGGCTGGACCCTGCTGTTCCTCGGCATCCTGACCGGCCTGACCGGCTACTCGCTCCCCGACGACCTGCTGTCCGGCACCGGCGTCCGCTTCGCGCAGGGCGCCATCCTGTCCGTCCCGGTCGTCGGGACGTACCTGTCCTTCTTCCTCTTCGGCGGGGAGTTCCCGGGGCACGACATCATCCCGAGGTTCTTCCCGATCCATGTGCTGCTGCTGCCGGGGATCATGCTGGGCCTGGTGGTCGCCCATCTGATCCTGGTCTTCTTCCACAAGCACACGCAGTACCCCGGGCCCGGCCGCAACGAGAAGTCGGTGGTCGGCATGCCCTTCCTGCCGGTCTACATGGCCAAGGCGGGCGGCTTCTTCTTCCTGGTCTTCGGCGTTCTGACGATCATCGGCGGCATCGCCAGCATCAACCCCGTGTGGGCCTTCGGACCGTACCGCCCGGACCTGGTGACCACGGGCGCCCAGCCCGACTGGTATCTCGGCTTCTCCGAGGGGCTGATCCGGGTGATGCCGGGATGGGAGATCAACGCCTGGGGCCACACCCTGCAACTGGGCGTCTTCATCCCCTTCTCCCTCTTCCCGCTGATCCTGCTCGCCATCGGCCTGTATCCGTTCATCGAGGCATGGGTCACCGGCGACCGGCGCGAGCACCACATCCTGGACCGGCCGCGCAACGCTCCCGTGCGCACCGGCCTGGGAGTGGCCTGGCTGAGCCTGTACGCGGTGCTGCTGATCGGCGGCGGCAACGACATCGTCGCCACCCATATGCATCTGTCCATCAACGCGATCACCTGGTTCGTACGGGTGTCGGTGTTCGTGGTGCCGGTGCTCGCCTTCGGCGTCACCCGTCGCGTCTGTCTCGGTCTGCAGCGCCGGGACCGGGAAAAGGTGCTGCACGGCAGGGAGACCGGCACCATCCAGCGCCTGCCGCACGGCGAGTACGTCGAGGTCCACGAACCTCTCTCGCAGGGGCAGCTGTTCACCCTCACCCAGCACGAGCAGGCGAAGGCGTACGAGATCGGGCCGCTCGTGGACGCCCACGGGGTACGACGGCAGGTCAAGGTCTCCCAGCGGGTGCGGGCCCGGCTTTCGCGGGCGATGTTCGGTCCGGAGACCCGGGTGGAGAAGCCGACGGTGGAGGAGTACCGGGAGGTCACCAGCGGCGATCACCACCACTGAGGGCGATCACCGGTACCGAGGACGGTGGCCCGGCACTCGTCGGGGCTGCCCCAGGCGGCCCGCAGGGCGCGGGCCTTGGTCAGCCACAGCGACAGGTCGTACTCGGCGGTGTAGCCGATCGCGCCGTGCAGCTGGAGAGCCGTGCGGGCGGTGGCGTACGCCGCCTCGCACGCCGTGACCTTCGCGGCGGCGATGTCCTGCCCGGTCATGGTCAGCGCGGCACCGAGGACCAGGGGCCGCGCGAACTCCAGGGCGATCCTGGCGTCCGCCAACTGGTGCTTGACGGCCTGGAACGAGCCGATCGGAACACCGAACTGGGTGCGCTGCCTGACGTACGCGACGGTCTGGTCGAGCAGCGCGAGGCCGACGCCCAGGGCCTGGGCGGCCGTGGTGAGCCGGGCGATCCCGACCGCCCGCGCCATGGCCGCGGTCACCTGCGGGCCCGTGGCGAGCAGGTCCCCGCCCGGCGGGAGGGAAAAGAGCCGACGCCCGGGGTCGAGGGAGGGACGCGGGAGACCCGGTGCGGGGGCCAGCCGCAGCTCGGCGGCGGACGGCGCCGCTCGGGTCGCCGCCGCGGCGCCCTCCGGTTCCGACACGCTCAGCCGCAGGTCCGCCGCGTCCGCGTCCAGCGCGTATCCGCCGTGGGTCACGGTGGCCACCGACTCGCCCGCGGCCACGGCGGGCAGCAGGCGCTTGGCCGGGCCCGGATCGTCCAGGGCAGCCAGCAGCGTCGCCGTCGTCACCGTCTCCACCAGCGGTCCCGGCACCGCGTGCCGCCCCAACTCCACGAAGGCGACGGCGAGTTCGACGGGAAGCGGCCCCATCCCCTGGTACGCCTCCGGCACCGCCAGGGCGAAGACGCCCACCTCGGCGAGACGGGACCACAGCGCGCGTCCGCCCGCGCGGTCGCCGCGACCCCAGTCCCGTACCACGGCCGGGGTGTCGGCGGCCGTCAGCAGGGCGGTCAGGGAGTCGGCGAGGGCACGCTGCTCGGTGGTCGGGAGGAACCGCATCACCGGCGTCCCTTCGGCAGGCCCAGCAGGCGTTCGGCGATGATGTCCCGCTGGATCTCGTTGGTGCCGGCGTAGATGGGGCCGGCGAGGGCGAACACATACCGCTCGGCCCACTCGGTGTCGGCCGCCTCGCCCGCCGCGCCCAGGAGGTCGAGGGCCGTCTCGGTGAGCGCGATGTCGTACTGCGACCAGAACACCTTGTTCAGGCTGGACTCCGGGCCGAGGGTCGCTCCGTCGAGGTGCCGGGAGGCGGCGGCGTAGGTGAAGAGCTGGTAGGCGCGGGCGCCGATCAGGGCGTCGGCCACCCGATGCCGCGCGGCGTCCGGGCTGCCCCGGTCCCGCCACAGCCCGCACAGCCGGGCGGCGCCCGCCAGGAAACGGCCGGGGGAGCGGAGCGTGAGCCCGCGCTCGTTGCCCGCCGTCGACATCGCCACCCGCCAGCCCTGACCGGGTTCGCCGATCACGTCCTGGTCCGGCACGAACACCTCGTCCAGGAACAGTTCGGCGAAGGCGGGCCTGCCGTCGAGGCGGCGGATGGGGCGGACGGTGACGCCGGGCGCCCGCAGGTCGAACATCACGTAGGTCAGTCCCTGGTGCGGCTTGGCCGGCTCCGGGGCGCTGCGGAACAGGCCGAACGCGCGGTCGGCGAACGCCGCCCGCGAGGACCAGGTCTTCTGGCCGCTCAGCAGCCAGCCCCCGGCGGTGCGGACGGCTCTGGAGCGCAGGGACGCCAGATCCGAGCCCGCCTCCGGCTCCGACCAGGCCTGCGCCCACACCACCTCACCGGTGGCCATCGGCGGCAGCACCCGCGCCCGCTGCTCCTCCGTGCCGTGGTCGAAGAGGGTCGGCGCGAGCAGACTGACGCCGTTCTGACCGACCCGGCCCGGCGCGCCCGCCGCGTAGTACTCCTCCTCGAAGAGCAGCCAGCGGATCAGGCCCGCGTCCCGCCCCCCGTAGCGCGCCGGCCAGTCGACCACCGACCAGCGGTCCGCGGCGAGTTCGGCCTCCCACGCGCGGTGCGCGGCGAAGCCCTCCTCGGTCTCCAGGGAGGGCAGCGGAGCGGACGGCACGTGGGCCGTGAGCCAGGCACGGGCCTCGGCCCTGAAGGCCTCTTCTTCCTGCGTGAAGGCGAGATCCATCGGCGGCAGCCCTTCGACGGCACTTCCCTAACAAGTGTTTGGTAGGTTAGCGTGGCCCCATGACAGGCGTCGAGACTCCGGAGTACGTGCCCGGGCACGGGCTGCTGAGCGGACGTACCGCCGTCATCACGGCCGCCGCGGGCGCCGGGATCGGCGGTGCGACCGCCCGCCGCTTCCTGGAGGAGGGCGCGCGGGTGCTGCTCAGCGACACGCACACGCGGCGCCTGAAGGAGTACCAGGTCCGGCTGGCCGAGGAGTTCGGCGCGGACCTGGTGTCCGCGCTGCCGTGCGACGTCACCGACGAGGACCAGGTACGGGAGCTGTTCGACCACGCCGTACGGGAACACGGCCGACTGGACGTGGTGGTCAACAACGCCGGCCTCGGTGGGACCTCCGCCCTGGTGGACATGACCGACGAGCAGTGGTCGCGGGTCCTGGACGTGACCTTGAACGGCACGTTCCGATGCACCAGAGGAGCCCTCCGGCGGATGAGGGACACCGGCGGTGTGATCGTCAACAACGCCTCCGTCGTCGGCTGGCGCGCCCAGGCCGGACAGGCGCACTACGCCGCCGCGAAGGCGGGCGTGATGGCGCTGACCCGGTGCGCGGCGATCGAGGCGGCCGAGTTCGGGGTGCGGGTCAACGCCGTCGCGCCGAGTCTCGCCATGCACCCCCACCTGGTGAAGGTGACCTCTCCCGAACTGCTGGAGGAGCTGACCGCGCGCGAGGCCTTCGGGCGGTACGCCGAGCCCTGGGAGGTGGCCAACGTGATCGTGTTCCTGGCGTCGGGCTACTCCTCGTACCTGACCGGAGAAGTCGTCTCCGTCAGCAGCCAGCACGCGTGACGAGCGGGACAGACCACAATGGAACCGTGCCGACCAAGAAGAAGCCCCAGGTGACCGCCGTCCGGAAACCCGCGGCCGCCGCCCGGGACCGCCGCCGCGAACTCCTCGACACCGCCGCCGAGGTCTTCGCCGACCAGGGCTACAACGCCACCACCGTGCGCAAGATCGCGGACCACGCGGGCATGCTCGCGGGCAGCCTCTACTACCACTTCGACTCCAAGGAATCGATGCTGGAGGAGATCCTGCGGACCTTCCTCGACGAGCTCTGGGACGGCTACGACGCCGTCCTGGACGCGCCCCTCGACCCCCGCGAGACCCTCGAAGCCCTGGTCACCGAGTCGTTCCGGGAAATAGACCGGCATCGCGCCGCCGTCGCGATCTACCAGAAGGAGAGCAAGCAGCTCGTCGCGCAGGAGCGGTTCGCGTTCCTCGCCGAGTCGCAGCGCCGGTTCGAGACGGCGTGGCTGTCCACGCTGGAGCGCGGGGTCGCCGCCGAGGTGTTCCGGTCCGACCTCGACGTCCGCCTCACCTACCGGTTCGTGCGCGACACCGTGTGGGTCGCCGCGTCCTGGTACCGGCCCGGCGGACAGCACAGCCCCGAGGAGATCGCCCGGCAGTACCTGTCGATGGTGCTGGACGGGATCGCCGTACGCACCTAGCCCTGTTGTCCGACCTTTCCTGTAAGGAAGTTGCCATGGCCGAGGCCTACATCGTCGAAGCGGTCCGTACGCCTGTCGGGCGGCGCGGGGGAGGACTGAGCGGAGTCCACCCGGCCGACCTGGGGGCGCATGTGCTCAAGGAACTGGTCGCCCGCGCCGACGTCGACCCGGCCGCCGTCGAGGACGTCGTGTTCGGCTGCCTCGACACCGTGGGCCCGCAGGCCGGGGACATCGCGCGGACCTGCTGGCTGGCGGCCGGGCTGCCCGAGGAGGTGCCCGGGGTGACGGTGGACCGGCAGTGCGGCTCCTCGCAGCAGGCCGTGCACTTCGCCGCGCAGGGCGTGCTGTCCGGGACGCAGGACCTGGTCGTCGCGGGCGGTGTGCAGAACATGTCGCAGATCCCGATCGCCTACGCCACCCGGCAGGCCGCCGAGCCGCTCGGCTTCACCGAGGGCCCGTTCGCCGGCAGCGAGGGCTGGCGGGCGCGGTACGGGGACCGGGCGGTGAACCAGTTCGCCGGCGCCGAGATGATCGCCGCGAAGTGGGGCATCAGCCGGCAGGACCAGGAGGAGTTCGCGCTGCGCTCGCACCGGCGGGCACTGTCGGCGATCGACGAGGGGCGGTTCGACCGGGAGATCGTGGCGTACGGCCAGGTCACCGCCGACGAGGGGCCGCGCCGGGACACCTCCCTGGAGAAGATGGCCGGGCTGAAGCCGGTCATCGACGGCGGCACCATCACCGCGGCCTGCTCCTCGCAGGTCTCCGACGGGTCGGCGGCCATGCTGCTGGCCTCGGACCGGGCGGTGCGCGAACACGGGCTGCGGCCACGCGCGCGCGTGCACCACCTGTCGGTGCGCGGCGAGGACCCGATCCGGATGCTGAGCGCGCCGATACCGGCCACCGCGCACGCCCTGAAGAAGACCGGCCTGTCGATCGACGACATCGACCTCGTCGAGATCAACGAGGCCTTCGCGCCGGTCGTGCTGGCCTGGCTGAAGGAGACGGGCGCGGATCCGCAGAAGGTCAACGTCAACGGCGGTGCGATCGCTCTCGGGCATCCGTTGGGCGCGACGGGCGTCAAGCTCATGACGACCCTGCTGCACGAACTGGAGCGCACCGGCGGCCGGTTCGGCCTCCAGACGATGTGCGAGGGCGGCGGACAGGCGAACGTGACGATCATCGAGCGTGTGTGAGGGCGTTCAGGGTGAGGCCGTGAGTCTTTCCCTGACCTGCTCGGCCTCCTTCATGATCCGTTCCACCAGTTCCGCGCACGACGGCAGGTCGTCGATCACCCCGGCGACCTGCCCGGACGCCATGACCCCGAGATCCGTACGGCCGTCCACCATCGCCGACTTCAGCAGCATCGGCGTGTTCGCGGCGAGCAGCACCTGGCTCCAGGACAGCTCCTTGCCGTGCTTCATGGCGAGGCCGTCACGGACCAGCTGCGGCCAGGTGAGACCGGAGAGCCTGCGGAAGGCCGCCGCGTGCCGGACCGCGTGCAGCAGCCCCCGCGCGCGACCCGAGCGCTCCAGGGAGTCCACCAGGTCCGTGCGCAGCATGCGGTGCGGAAGGCCGTCCACCGCGCGCGTGACCGTGACGTCCTTCACCGTCGCCGTCTGATAGCGCGCCTTCACCGCGTCCGGCACCGTCGAGTCCGAGGTCAGCAGGAACCGGGTGCCCATCGCGACCCCCGCCGCCCCGTAGGCCAGCGCCGCGACCAGCCCCCGTCCGTCGAAGAAGCCCCCGGCCGCCACCACCGGGATGCCCACGGCGTCCACCACCTGCGGCAGCAGCACCGTCGACGCCACCTCACCGGTGTGCCCGCCGCCCTCCCCGCCCTGTACGACCACCGCGTCCGCGCCCCACGCCGCGACCTTCTCCGCGTGTCTGCGCGCCCCCACGGACGGGATGACGACGACGCCGGCCTCCTTCAGCTCCGCGATCAGCTCCCGCGAGGGCGCCAGCGCGAACGACGCCACCCGCACCCCCTCCTCGACGACGATCCGTACCCGGTCCGCGGCGTCCGCGGCGTCCGCGCGCAGATTCACCCCGAACGGCGCGTCCGTACGGGACTTCACCTCCCGGACCGCCTCCCGAAGCCCGTCCACCGTCATCGTCGCCGAGCCCAGGATGCCGAGCGCCCCCGCCTCCGCGACCGCGCTCACCAGCCGCGGCCCGGCGACCCAGCCCATCCCGGTCTGCACGACCGGATGCCGCACCCCGGTCAGCCGGGTCAGTGCCGTGTCCATCACGCCGGGACCTCCCGGGCCCGGGTGTTCCCCGGATCGATCACCCCGCGGATCAGCGCCAGTTCCCCGGGCGTCGGTTCACGGGTGTACGGCACCTCGTCCGGGACGGTCAGCTCGAAGCCGGTGGCCTCGCCGACCTGGTCCACGGTGACACCGGGGTGCAGCGAGGCCAGCCGCATCGAGCGGTCGGGGGTGGCGAAGTCGAAGACGCCCAGGTCGGAGACGACCCGGGGGAGACGGTGGTAGCGCGCCGTTCCCGGATGGCCGGCGGCGTGGTCGTAGCCCACCCCGCACACCATGTCGACGCGCTCGACGAAGACCCGTCGGGAGTGTCTCGGGATCCAGTAACTGGTCGGGTTGTTCAGGGTGTTGACCGACGCGCCGCGCACCCCGAGCAGCTGCCGGGTGGGGCGGTCCCAGTCGCCTATGCAGGAGATGTTCTGGTTGCCGTACCGGTCGATCTGGCTCGCGCCCATCATCACGTGCCGCCTGCCGCCGGTGACCAGGGTGAGGTGCTGCCGGTAGGGCAGCCAGCCCTCGACGGTGCCGTCCGGGCCGACGAGCATCGCCTCCCCGTCGGTCAGCAGCAGGTCCGGCGCGAAGGTACGGCGGGCCAGCCGGGCGCCGATGGACGGGATCACGCCCATCGGGCTCGCCAGGATCTCACCGGCGTCCCGCCAGGCCTCCGCGCAGGCGATCACGCAGTACTCGGCGCGGCTGACGGTGCTCATGCCTCCTCCTCGGCGGCCCTGACGGCCGACTGGTAGGCCTGCTCGTCCCCGTCGAGGAACCGCGCCGCGAACCGCGCCCACGGCGTGGTCGCGTACCGCTTCTGGAACGCCTCGTCCCGGCCGTAGTCGGGGGCGCAGGACGTGAAGTGGGCGCCGTTCGGGGCCTCGACCACGCCGGTCACCGTGTGGCGTTTGACCAACAGGGTCTGCGGCGCGGCCGCCTTCGTCAGCTCGGCCGTGTCCACCAGCCGCTCGCAGGACACGTACGCGGTGTCCGCCGCCTCGCAGAACAGGTCGTCGAAGTACGGGTCCGGGCCGAGGTACTGGCCGTTGCCCTGCCGGTCCGCGCGGCTCATGTGCACCAGGGCGGCGTCCATCCGGAGCGCCGGCATCGCCACGAACGTCTCGTGGTCGTCGTACGGCGACGTCACCGTCCGCAGACCGGGGTTGACCCGCATCACGTCCGAGCCGACACCGGCCCGCACCGGCAGGAAGGGCAGCCGGTTCGCGGCCGCCTGCAGACCCCACAGGAACATCGCCTCGTCGATCTCCGTCAGCTCGAGCAGGCCGCGCTCGCGGGCCGCTCGGTAGTGCGGTTCGAGAGGGATCGAGTCGAGGGTGACGAAGGCGGTGACCAGCTTGCGGATCCGTCCGGCGGCGGCCAGCATGCCGACGTCGGGACCGCCGTACGAGACGACGGTGAGGTCGGTGACGTTCGACCGGAGCAGCGCTCTGACCAGGGCCATCGGCTTGCGCCGGGAGCCCCACCCGCCGATGCCGAGGGTCATGCCGCTGGTGAGGCGGGAGACGGCCTCGTCGGCGGTCATCGTCTTGTCGCTCACCTACGCACCTTCCTTCCGGAAGTTGTCGCGGACGCGGTCGGCCACGCCGCTGAGGTTGGCCTCGAAGGTGAAGCCCTGCTCGAAGCGGTAGCTGCGCCGCACGTCCACGGGGTCGATACCGTTGATGGCCGCCTTCGCCATACGCAGCAGCCGGCCGTCCTTAGCGGCGATCTCGCGTGCCAACTCCAGTGCGGCCGCGAGCAGTTGCTCGCCGTGCACCACCCGCCACACCGAGCCGTGCGCGTGCAGTTCGGCCGCGGTCGCCGTGCGGGAGGTGTAGTACAGCGCCCGCATCAGGTGCTGGGGGACCAGCCGGGACAGGTGGGTGGCCGCGCCGAGCGCCCCCCGGTCCAGCTCGGGCAGCCCGAAGGTGGCGTCCTCGCTCGCCACGACCGCGTCCGCGTTGCCCACCAGGCCGATGCCGCCGCCCAGGCAGAAGCCCCGCACCGCCGCCACCACCGGCACCTCGCACTCGTACACGGCCGCGAAGGCCTCCGCGCAGCCGGAGTTGGCGCCGAGCAGGGCGCTGTGCCCATGGGCCTGGATCTCCTTGATGTCCACGCCCGCGTTGAAGCCGCGCCCCTCCGCCGCCAGCACCACGCACCGCACCTCCGGCTCGCGGCCGGCCGCGCGCACGGCGTCGGCCAGCGCGAACCAGCCGTGCACCGGCAGCGCGTTCACCGGGGGGTAGTCGACCGTGACGACGGCGATGCCGGTGTTTCCGGGTTCTTTTTCCAGGAACGAGGTGGAGACACCCATGGGCGCATCAGCTACCTTTCCACCAAACGTTTGTTAGGTGAAGGGTAGCGGCGAATGGACCTGGACGGGAAGGTCGTGGTCGTCACCGGCGGGACCCGCGGTGTCGGTGCCGGGATCGCGCGGTCCTTCGTGGAGGCGGGGGCCGAGGTGGTCGTTCTTGCGCGCAGACCACCGGAAGTTCCCCTTTCGAACACGGAGTTCGCGGCGTTGGACGTACGGGACGGTGACTCCGTACGGCGGTTCTTCGCCGGGCTGCCACGTGTGGATGTCCTCGTCAACAACGCGGGCGGCGCTCCCTACCGCCTGCTCAATCAGGCAGAGCCCGAACGGCACGTGCGGGTCCTGGAGTTGAACCTCCTCGCGCCACTGACGGTGTCCCTGGCCGCGTACGACCACCTCAAGCGGGCCAGGGGCTCGATCGTGATGACCGGCAGCGTCAGCGGCGGCCGTCCCTCGCCCGGGGCGGCCGCGTACGGGGCGGCCAAGGCGGGGCTGGAGAACCTCGCCCGCTCGATGGCCGTCGAGTGGGCGCCGGACATCCGCGTCAACACCCTCGTCGTCGGCATGGTCCGTACCGAGCAGTCCCATGTGCATTACGGGGACGAGGAGGGGGTCGCGGCCGTTTCCCGCACGGTCCCCCTCGGGCGACTGGCCGAGCCGTCGGACGTGGGAGCGGCGGCGGTCTTCCTCGCCTCGGACGCCGCCGCCTACATCAGCGGGGCGAGCCTGCTCGTCCACGGTGGCGGGGAGCGGCCCGCCTTTCTGGACGCGGCAACCGTCAACAAGGAGACATGAGATGAGCGGACTGTGTGACGGACGGGTCGTCGTCGTCACCGGCGCCGGCCGTGGACTCGGCCGCGCCCACGCCCTGGCGTTCGCCGCCGAGGGCGCCCGGCTCGTCGTCAACGACCTCGGCGTCGGCCTTGACGGCGCGCCGGGCGCCGACGACCCGGCCGAGCGGGTGGCGGCGGAGATCCGCGCGGCGGGCGGTGAGGCGGTCGCGCACGGCGGCGACATCGCCGTGAGCGAGGTGGCGGCATCCCTGGTGGCGACCGCCGTGGAGACGTACGGCCGTCTCGACACCCTCGTCAACAACGCCGGGTTCCTGCGCGACCGGATGCTCGTCAACCTGGACGAGGACGACTGGGACGCCGTCCTGCGGGTCCATCTGAAGGGTCACTTCCTGCCCCTGAAGCACGCCGCCGCACACTGGCGTGCCGAGACCAAGGCGGGCCGCACACCCGACGCGCGGATCGTCAACACCAGTAGCGGAGCGGGGCTGTTGGGCTCGCTCGGGCAGGGGAACTACAGCGCGGCGAAGGCCGGGGTCGTCGGGCTGACCCTGGTGGCCGCGGCCGAGCTTCGGCGCTACGGCGTCCAGGTCAACGCCATCGCGCCGGCGGCCCGGACCCGGATGACGGAACGTACGTTCGCCGACACCATGGCCGCGCCTTCCGTCGGGTTCGACGCCATGGCCCCGGAGAACGTCTCTCCTCTGGTCGTCTGGCTGGGCTCGTCGGCGAGCGCCGGTGTCAGCGGGCGGGTCTTCGAGGCGGAGGGTGGGCGGATCACGGTGATGGAGGGCTGGCGGGCGGGGCCGAGCGTCGACAAGGGCACGCGGTGGAGCCCCAGGGAGGTGGGGGAGGCGGCGCTGAAGTTGTTGGGGGAGGCGGAGGTGCCGGGAATGGTGTACGGGGCTTGAGCGGGCCGACCGTGCGGGGTGGGGTCGGGGCCGCGTCGGGGGGTGTCCGTCCTCGGAACGTCGCGGAATCGGTTTCTTGGGGGGTGGGCGGTGTTGACGCGACAACCGCTGCGGGCGGACACCCCCCGACACGTCCCCTTGGCGCCGTGCGCCGGTGCGGGAGCGTGGGGGCTCATGTGTCGCATTCCATGACGGTCCGGCACAGTGCGCACCGTGCTCTTACTCTTCCGCGTACGGGGATCCGGATGCGTTGGTGGCAGGTCGGGCAGGGGAAGGAGACCCGCAGGCCGGTGCCGTCGGGGGTGAAGGAGTAGGGGACGCCGGGGTGGGGGGCGGGTGCGTGGCGTCGGTCGCGGGCGTAGCGTCGGCGGCCCGCCCAGCCTGCCGCTGTCAGGGGCGGAGTCTGTTCGTCCTGCCGGGCCAGCGCCATGCCCCGTACGTAGGCTGTGTAGGCCTGCGGGCTGGTGAACCATACCGAGGGGTCCTCGCCGAAGACGAGGGCGCGCTTGGCGAGGACGTAACCGAACTCCTCCGGGGTGAGGTACCCGAGCTTCTGTGACGACGCCGCGTCCTGACGGAACGCGTCGAGAAGCAGCCAGCCGGCGCCGAGGTAGGTCGCGGCCGTGTCCGTGAGGATCTCGTTGTCCCGGGTGCCGGGGAACGACAGGTCGAGGCGGTGCAGATAGACGTGCATCACCTCGTGCGCCAGGGCCGCGCCGATGTCCCGACGGTGGGTGCGGAACCGGTCGTTCAGCTCGACGAAGTACTCCGGCCCGGCGGTGAGTTCGACGTTCGCCGCGTGCCGCATCTCGCGGAAGCTCACGACCAGCCGCGCGTCCGGCAGGCGGTAGTGCCGCACCAGCTCGCGGGCCACCCGCTGCGCCCCCAGATACAGGTCGTCGGTGTCACCGAAGGCCACGTCGGCGGGGACCACGCTGGTCGCGAACGTCTGCACGGTGTCGTTGGACAACCGTTTGTACAAAGCGTTGATGGCGGCCCGCACCGTCTCCAGGTGCGGGTAGCCGTGCTCGACCGGTCCGTCGTTCGCCACGCCCGTACCCCCAAGACGCCCTGAACCCGATTCCACTCTACGGGGGAGCGGCCGGTCTGCGGCCGTCCTACGGGGGAGCGGCCGTCCTACGGGGGAGCGGCCGTTCTACGGGGGAGCGGCCGGAGCCTCTCCGGTTGGTGAGCTTGCCCTGAGGGTGGGGGCGCGCAGCGAGTCTTCCGGCGGCGCTCCCTCGTATTCCAGGACCCATACGTCGTTGACGCCCTCCCGCAGGAGGGGCCCGGGCACGTACAGCGTCCGCTGGGGGCCCGCCGACCAGTAACGGCCCAGGTTGAAGCCGTTGATCCACACGAAACCGCGTGTCCAGCCCGGCAGCTCCAGCCAGGCGTCCCCGGCACCCCGGACGGTGACCGTGCCCCGGTAGAGGCCCGGGCCGTCGTCCCCGGGAAGCGCACCCAGGGCGACGCCCGTGAGATCGTCCAGGGCGTCCAGCCGCAGCCCCCGCGCGCGTACCCCGTGCAGATACTGCCGCTCGTGCAGCAATCCCCCGGTGATCCCCTTGGGCTCACCGGCCCGGGGACCGTAATTGACCCGCCCCAGGGACTCCACCCACAGCTGCACGCGCGCGTGCCCGGCGACGGGCTCTTCGAGACGGTCGTCGTCCTCGGTGAGCGTCCCGGCCCGCTCCCCGTCGACGTACACCACCGCCAGGTCCCGCAGCCCGCGCACCGTCAGCGGGTAGGGCCGCCGTGGGCCCGGCACGGTCACCTCGTACCGCACGATGCCCCGGTCGACATCCAGCTCCTCGAAGGTGGGCGGCACCGGAGAGAAGGTCTGAGGGCCACCGAGCGCGTCGACCACGGAACCGAGTGACGCCCACCCGGTCAGATCCACCTCGGCCGGGGCAGCCAACCGTGCGGGCGGGGCGGGAGGGTCGGGCAGCGGGCCGTCCGCGTACCCGGCCAGGACCTCGCGAAAGAGCCAGAACTTCTCCGTCGCGGCCCCGGCCTCGTCGACCGGGGCGTCGTAGTCGTACGAGGTCACGTCCGGCAGCAGCGGACCCTCGTGCAGATCACCGCCGCCCCGGTTGGCCCCGGCCCAGCCCCCGAAGTTGGTGCCCCCGTGCGCCATGTACAGATTGACCGAGGCACCGCACTCCAGGATCTCCCGCAGGGCCTCCTGGGCGTCCGCCGCGTCCCGTACGACATGCTCCCCGCCCCAGTGGTCGAACCAGCCGCACCAGAACTCCGCGCACATCAGCGGCCCGGACCCCCGGTGCCTGCGCAGCGTCTCGAACGCGGTGCGCGCGTGGGAGCCGAAGTTCACCGTGGCGAGCACACCGGGCAGCGAACCCCCGGTGAGCATGTGGTCCTCCGGGCCGTCCGAGGTGAACAGTGGCACCGTCACGCCCTCGCCGCGCAGCAGGTCGGCCAGGCGGCCCAGGTACCCCGCGTCCGAGCCGTAACTTCCGTACTCGTTCTCGACCTGCACCAGGAGCACCGGCCCGCCGCGATCGACCTGCCGGGGCACCACCTGGGGCAGCAGCCGCCGCAACCAGCGCTCCACCGGGCGCAGAAAACCCTCGTCGCGGGTCCGCGCGCGCCTGCCCAGCGCACCCGTCACCCAGTACGGCAACCCCCCGTTGTCCCACTCCGCACAGATGTACGGCCCCGGCCGCACGATCGCCCACAGGCCCGCCTCGCGCACCGCGTCCAGGAACCGGCCCAGCCGCTCCACATCCCGGAACTCACCGGGGCGCGGCTCGTGCAGGTTCCACGGCACGTACGTCTCCACACAGTTGAGACCCATCGCCCGCAGCATCCCCAGCCGGTGCCCCCACTGCGCCTCGTGCACCCGGAAGTAGTGCAGCGCACCGGACAGCAGCCGCACCGGCCGCCCATCCAGCAGGAAGTCCCCTTCCCCCACCCTGAACTCACTCATGCGCCCCACCCTCACCCCCTGGCGGCGATCACGTCCATGGACAAAGATCGGCGAGGCTTGGACGAAAAGCGGCAGCACAAGAACCCGGGAGGCCGCGGATGTACCACACCTGGATGCGGTTCCTCACGCCCGGACCCGCCCACCACCGCCTCGGCCTCGTCTGCCTCGGCGTCGGCCTCCAGCACGGCACCCTGCCCACCGTCGGCCCCCGCACCCTCGACCACCACGTCGCCGTCGTCATCAGCTCCGGCACCGGCTGGTACCTGAGCCCCGACGGCCGCCGTACGACCGTCACCGCACCCGCGCTGCTGTGGCTCACCCCCGGCGTCCCGCACCACTACGCACCCGACCCGGGCGGCTGGGACGAGGGCTTCGTCGACTTCACCGGCCCCGCCACCGCCACGTACACCGAACTCGGCTACATCGAGCCCGACCGCCCCGTGGTGCCCCTGACCGACGCCGCCGCCCCACGCGGAGTCGTCGCCCGCATCGCCCGCGCCGCCCGCCGCGACAACCCCCTCCTGGAAGTGGAGACCGGAGCCGCCGTCCACGAACTCCTCGTCGCCCTGCGCCGCACCCGCGCCGACCTCACCCCCGACGGCGACCAGGTCCTCAAGGCCCTCGCCCGCGACGCCTGCCTGCCGCTGTCGGTCGCCGACCACGCGACCCGGCACGGCATGACCCCCGCCGAACTGCGCACCGCCGTCCGCCGCGGCGCCGGCTGCAGCCCCAAGGACTACCTCCTCGGCATCCGCCTCGGCCGCGCCAAGGAACTCCTCGCCGCCACCGAACTGCCCGTCGCGGCCGTCGCCCGCCGCGTCGGATACGACGACCCCGCCTACTTCTCCCGCCTGTTCACCCGCCGCGTCGGCATGGCCCCCGTCCGCTTCCGCACCCAGCAGGGCCGCACCGTCCCCGGCGGCTGGAGCAACCAGGTCCCCGACCCCGACGATCCACCCATGATCGAACGCCCGCACGCCCCGTAATGTGGTCGCCCATGACCACCAGCAACACCCCGGCCGGCGACGTCGACCCCGCCGTCCGCGAAGAACTCGCCCGGCTGCGCGACAGCATCGACAACATCGACGCCGCCGTCGTCCACATGCTCGCCGAACGCTTCAAATGCACCCAACAGGTCGGCCACCTCAAGGCACGGCACCAACTCCCGCCCGCCGACCCGGCCCGCGAGGCCCGCCAGATCGAACGACTGCGCACCCTCGCCGAAAACGCGAAACTCGACCCGGCGTTCGCCGAGAAGTTCCTCAACTTCATCATCGCCGAGGTGATCAGGCACCACGAGAGCATCGCCGAGGACACCGTGAACGGCTCGACCCGATAGGCGAACCGCCCCCCACCTCGAAAAAGTCTCGAACAGGCCTCGAACGGACCTCGGTGGGCGCCCGCGAGGACGTGACACGAGGGCCACTCGGCGGCATGCTGCACTGTGCACTCCTTGTCAGCTGACGAGTACTCCCCGTCAGCTCATCGGACATAAGCTGGTCTGTCCACAAGGGAGGGACGTCGGACCATGCCGTCGGATGCCAGGATCCTCATCGTCGACGACCACGAGGACACCCTGTACGCGCTGGAGAGCGCCCTGGCCCCCCTGGGCTACCTGCTGGACCGCGCCACCAGCGGCGACGAAGCCCTCAAGCAGGTACTGCGCGGCCACGTCGGCCTCCTCCTGCTCGACGTCCGCATGCCCGGCGTCAGCGGAGTCGACGTCGTGCGCTACATGCGACGCCTCGAACAGACCCAGCACATCCCCGTCATCCTGCTCACCGGCTTCGGCCCGGACCACGAACTGACCTCCGCCGCCTTCGCACTCGGCGTCGCCGACCTCGTCATGAAACCCGTCGACCCCTGGGCGCTGCGCACCAAGGTCCGCTACCTCTTCGACGCCCACCAACGCCACCTCGCCCTCGAACACGAGGTCCGCGAACTGCGCGCCCTCATCAAGGACCACACCGAAACCGAGGAAACCCCGCCCCATCACAGCCCGCCCCACCCGGACACCAGGATCCCGCCCCCGCGCGCACAAGGGGCGCACACCGGGGAGCTCGAACAGGACCGGACATAGGGCGCGTACCGATCCGCCTCTGTGCCGTGCCACCACCATCAGGCAGCATGGCCATCATGTCCGTACTGACGCGCGACGAAGCGCAGACCCGTGCCAGGCTCATCGACGTCCACCGCTACACGATCGACCTCGATCTGACCGCCGGGGACGACACCTTCGACTCCCGCACCGTCATCAGGTTCACCGTTCGCGCGAACCAGGACGTCACGGACACCTTCGTCGAGGTCAAGCCCGCCGCACTGCGCTCCGTCACCCTCGACGGACACCCCCTCGACCCGGAAACCCTGGACGAGAACCGACTGCCCCTGAAGAACCTCACCCCCGGCGAACACGAACTGCGCGTCGACGCCGGCATGCGCTACTCCCGCACCGGCGAAGGCATGCACCGCTTCACCGACCCCACCGACGGCGAGACCTACCTCTACACCCAACTCTTCATGGACGACGTGCAGCGCGTCTTCGCCGCCTTCGACCAGCCCGACCTCAAAGCCGTCTTCGACCTGACGGTGAAGGCCCCCGAAGAGTGGACCGTCCTCGCCAACGGCATCACCGAACACCTCGGCGACGGCCGCTGGCAGGCCGCCCCCACCCCCCTCATCTCCACCTACCTCGTCGCCGTCGCCGCCGGCCCCTGGCACTCCGTACGCACCGAACACCGCGGCCTGCCCTTCGGCATCCACTGCCGCCGCTCCCTCGCCCCGTACCTGGACACCGACGCCGACGAACTCCTCGACATCACCCGCCAGTGCTACGACCGCTACCACGAGAAGTTCCAGGAGCCCTACCCCTTCGACTCCTACGACCAGGCGTTCGTCCCCGAATTCAACGCCGGCGCCATGGAGAACCCCGGACTGGTCACCTTCCGCGACGAGTTCGTCTACCGCTCCGCCGTCACCGACACCGAACGCCAGACCCGCGCCATGGTCATCGCCCACGAGATGGCCCACATGTGGTTCGGCGACCTCGTCACCCTCCGCTGGTGGGACGACATCTGGCTCAACGAGTCCTTCGCCGAGTACATGGGCTACCAGACCCTCACCGAAGCCACCCGCTTCACCGACACCTGGACCGACTTCGGCGTCACCCGCAAAGCCTGGGGCTACGACGCCGACCAGCGCCCCTCCACCCACCCCGTCGCCCCCGAGAACGTCGACGACACCGCCTCCGCCCTCCTGAACTTCGACGGCATCTCCTACGCCAAGGGCGCCTCAGCACTACGCCAACTCGTCACCTGGCTCGGCGAGAAGGACTTCCTGGCCGGCATCAACACCCACTTCACCCGCCACAAGTTCGCCAACGCCACCCTCGCCGACTTCATCGACTCCCTCGCCTCCCACACCGACCGGGACGTCCACGCCTGGGCTGACGCCTGGCTGCGCACCACCGGCGTCGACACCCTCACCCCCCACATCACCACCGACGGCGGCACCTGCACCCTCACCGTCAAACACACCGGCAGCCGCCCCCACCGCGTCGCCGTAGGCCTCTACGACCGGGACATCGCCGACGGCGGCCCCCACCTCGCCCTGCGCGAACGCCTCGACCTCGACATCCCGCAGACCCGATCCGCCGAACCCCGGCCCATCGGCAAGCGCCCCGCCCTGCTCCTCCTCAACGACGGCGACCTCACCTACGCCAAGATCCGCTTCGACTCCGAGTCCTTCCGGACCGCCGGCGCCGCCCTCGCCGGCCTGCCCGAACCCGTCACCCGCGCGGTCGTCTGGAACGCCCTCCGGGACGCCGTCCGCGACGCCGAACTACCACCCACCGCCTACCTGGAAACCGCCCGCACCCACCTCCCCCACGAGACGGACCTCGCCCTCGTCCAAGGCGTCCTCGCCTTCGCCGCCACCCAGATCACCGACCGCTACCTCACCCCCGAGGAACGCCCCGCCGCCCTCGCCACCCTCACCGCCCTGTGCCGCGACCTCATCCGCCGCACCGAGGACGGCGACCACCCCGGCCTGCGCCTGATCGCCGTACGCCACCTCATCGACGTCGCCGCCCACCCCGACACCATCGCCGCCTGGCTCGCCGACGGCACCGTGCCCGGAGGCCCCGAACTCGACCCCGAACTGCGCTGGCGGGTCCTCGCCCGACTCGCCGTCCTCGGCGCCACCGACGAAGCAGCCATCGCCGCCGAACTGGAACGCGACCCGAGCGCCACCGGCCAGGAAGGCGCCGCCCGCTGCCGTGCCGCGCTACCCGACCCGGACACCAAAGCGAAGGCCTGGGCGTCGATGTTCACCACCGACGACCTCTCCAACTACCTCTTCACCGCCACCGCCCAGGGCTTCTGGCAACCCGAACAGGCCGACCTGGTACACGAGTACGTACCGCGCTACTTCCAGGACGCCGTCGCCGTCGCAGCCCGCCGCGGCCCCGCCATCGCCGACGCCGCCGGCCGCTGGGCCTTCCCCACCCACGCCGTCGACACCGACACCCTGCACCAGGGCCAGACCTGCCTGCGCGACAGCGACCCCATCCCCGCCCTGCGCCGCAAACTCGTCGACCAACTCGACGACCTCACAAGGGCGTTGCGCGTGCGAGGGGAGTAGTACCAGGGACGTAGGGCACGGCTGGTCCCCGCGGATGACGCGCGGGGCCGGTCACGCTTCCTAGGCTCGCAGGGAAACGTGACCAGCCCTCACCCCAGGAGAAAACCTGTGATCGCAGTGACCGGCGCCACCGGCAACGTGGGCCGTGCCCTCGTCCACCGACTCCTCGCGGCCGGCCGGCCCGTGCGGGCCCTGACCCGCGACCCCCAGCGAGCCGCCCTGCCCGAGCGGGCCGACACCGTCCGCTTCCAACTCGACGACCCCGAAGCCCTTTTCGACGGTGTGACCCAGCTCTTCCTCTACGCCCAAGCCGCCGGCGACACCACCGGCCCGTTCCTCGACGCCGCCCGCCGGGCCGGCGTCCGCCACGTCGTCCTGCTGTCCTCCGGCATCATCCAGGACGGCGCAGACGAGACCCACCCCATCCACGTCATGCACGCCACCGTCGAACAACACATCCGCGACAGCGGCCTGACCTGGACCTTCCTACGCCCCAACGCGTTCGCCACCAACGCCTTCCAGTGGGCCCCGCAGATCCGCACCGGCACCACCGTCCGCGGCGTCTTCGCCGACGGGCTGACCGCCCCCATCCACGAGGACGACATCGCCGCCGTCGCCGCACACGCCCTCCTCGACGACGGCCACGAAGGCGCCGTCCACCGCCTCACCGGCCCCGAAGCCCTCAGCAACGCCGAACAGGTCACCGCCCTCGGCCGCGCCCTCGGCCGCCCCCTCGACTTCGTCGAAGTCCCACCGGACCAGGCCGGACCCGACCTTTTCCCGCACGTCCCACCGCACATGCTCGCCGGCCTGCTGAAGACCTTCGCGGCCACCGTCGGCACACCCCCGGAGATCACCACCACCGTCGAACAGATCACCGGCACCCCGGCCCGCACCTTCGACGCCTGGGCACACGACCACGCCGAGCACTTCCGCGGCTGAAAACCAGCCCCACACGTTTTCCCCGCACGGCAGTACCCCCTTTCGGGTTCCGATCGTTGAACTTTTCGGGCGCGTCCACGCAACCACGCACAAGCTGGAACTCCCTTCGTCCAGCGCCCCGGAGGACAACGATGAGCACGCCGCCCCTCGCCTCAGGACCCGAAGGCCCCCACGCCCTGCGGCCGTTGCTCCACACCGTCCTCGACGCACTGCACGACGGCAGCCGGACCCGCGGCGGCCCCATTCCCCAGGGCGGACCGGCCGCCGTCGCCGCCCGCATCCGCACCGCGGTCGGCGACGTCCTGCCCGACCAAGGCGACCCCGACGCCCTACGACGCCTCGTCCACGCCCTCACCGAAGGCGCCGCCGACCCCGCCGACCCCCACTGCGCCGCCCACCTGCACTGCCCACCCCTCGCCGTCGCCACCGCCGCCGACCTCGCCGCCTCCGCCCTCAACCCGTCCCTCGACTCCTGGGACCAAGCCCCCGCGGCATCCGAACTGGAAAAACTGACCACCTCCGCCCTCGCCCGAGAGACAGGCGCCACCGACGCCCTGGTCACCACCGGCGGCACCGAATCCAACCAACTCGCCCTCCTCCTCGCCCGCGAGACACACGGCCCCGGCATCCGACTCGTCCACGGCGCCAACGCCCACCACTCACTGCCCCGCGCCGCCTGGCTCCTCGGCCTGCCCGAACCCGTCGTCGTCCCCGCCCCCGCCGGCACCCTCGACCCCGCCGCCCTCGACGAAGCCCTCACCACCGTCCCCGGGCCCCTCCTCGTCGCCGCCACCGCAGGCACCACCGACGCCGGACTCATCGACCCCCTCCCCGACATCGCCGCCCGCTGCGCCGCCCACGGCACCCGCCTCCACATCGACGCCGCCTACGGCGGAGGCCTCCTCTTCAGCGACCGCCACCGACCCAAACTCACCGGCCTCGAAGCCGCCGACACCATCACCCTCGACCTGCACAAACTCGGCTGGCAACCCATCCCCGCAGGCCTCCTCACCGTCAAGAACCCCCACGACCTCACCGCCCTCAACCAACACGCCGACTACCTCAACGCCGACGACGACACCGAAACCGGCCTCCCCGACCTCCTCGGCCGCTCCCTGCGCACCACCCGCCGACCCGACATCCTCAAGATCGCCGTCACCCTCAAAACCCTCGGCCGCACCGGCCTAGCCACCCTCGTCGACCAGGTCTGCGACCACGCCCACACACTCGCCGACCTCGTCCACGACCACCCCACCCTCGAACTCCACGACCGGCCCACCATCAGCACGGTCCTGTTCCGGCCCACCGGCGCCACCGACGACACCGTCGCCGGCATACGCAGACACCTGCTCCACCACGGCCGAGCCGTCCTCGGCCGCGCCCGCCTCGACGGCCGGCTCTGGCTCAAGGCCACCCTCCTCAACCCCCACACCCGGCCCGAAGACCTCACCGGGCTCCTGAAACTCGTGGAAGGAACCACCCCCCGATGACCCCGACGCCCCACCCCCCACAGCACCAACCCGACACACCCCGCGACCTCGTCGGCATCGGCATCGGCCCCAGCAACCTCTCCCTCGCCGCCCTCGCCCACCCCCTCCCCGACCTCGACACCGTCTTCTACGAACAGCGCCCCACCTTCACCTGGCACCCCGGCCTGCTCATCGACCACACCACCGTCCAAGTCCCCTTCCTCGCCGACCTGGTCACCCTCGCCGACCCCGCCAACCCCTGGACCTTCCTCAACTACCTCAAAGCCCGCGACCGGCTCTTCCCCTTCTACGTCGCCGAGCGCTTCCACATCCAACGCGCCGAGTACGACGCCTACTGCCGCTGGGTGTCCGAGAACCTCCCCGCACTGCACTTCGGCCACCAGGTCGACGCGGTCCGCTGGAACCCCGACCGCGACCTCTTCGAAGTCGACTACACCCAACTCGACACCCACGGAGAAGCCGAAGCCCTCGGCCGGACCTACACCAAAAACATCGTCCTCGGCATCGGCACCGAGCCATACATCCCCGAACCACTCAAACCCCTCGTCGAGACACCCGGCGTACCCGTCCTCCACGCCGCCGACTACCTCGCCCACCGCGACACCCTGCTCACCGCCGACCACGTCACCGTCATCGGCTCAGGACAGTCAGGCGCCGAAGTCTTCCTCGACCTGCTCCGCAACCGCCCCACCGGCCACGAAAAACTCCACTGGCTCGGCCGCACCGAAGCCTTCGCCCCCATGGAGTACTCCAAACTCGGCCTCGAACACTTCACCCCCGACTACACCCGCTACTTCCACGCCCTCCCCGAAATCGTCCGCGACCGCCTCGTCACCACCCAATGGCAACTCCACAAAGCCATCGACGCGGACACCATCGCCGCCATCCACGAAGAGCTCTACCGCCGCACCCTGCACGGCGGCTGGCCCGACGCCGTCCTCACCCCCGGCGTCCACGTCCGCACCGCCGGCCGCATCGCCACCACCCAGATCGAACTCCACCTGGAACACACCCAGCAAAACACCCGCTCCCGCCTCACCACCGACGCCGTCGTCCTCGCCACCGGCTACCGCGAACGCCCCCTCGACCGCATCCTCGCCGGCCTCGACCCCTACCTACGCCGCGACAACCGCGAACGCCCCCGCATCGACGAACAGTTCCGCCTCCTCCTCGACCCCTCCGTCACCGGCGCCGCCTACGTCCAGAACGCCGAACGCCACACCCACGGCATCGGCACCCCCGACCTCGGCCTCGCCGCCTGGCGCAGCGCCACCATCCTCAACACCCTGACCCCGCACCAGCCCTACCCCCTGCCCACCCGCACCGCCTTCACCACCTTCGGCCTCCACCAACACCACCCACACGTACCGCACGCACGCCAGGCCCCCCGAACCCTCACCCCACTCATCGACGGCCGGTAAAAAACAGAGAGGGACGACGGGAGAAACCTCCCAACGTCCCTCACACGCAACCCCGGACCCCTAGAACACCGGCGTACCGTCCCGCGTCAACTTCCAGTCCACCGACGCGAAGTCCTTCGGATCCAACACACCCTTCGCCGTCACCCACTCCGAGATCCGCGTCCGGATCTCCGTCGACTCCGACCACAACTCCTTCGCCGACGCCACATGCGGGAACGCACCACCACCATTGGCACGGTAATTGTTCACCGCCAACACGAACTGCTGCGCATCATCCAACGCGACACCACCGAACGACAGATTGCTGATCCGCGAACCAGGCGCCTGAGCGATATCGATCTCGTACGACACCCCCGACACATAGTCGTAGTTGTAGTCCGGACGACCGCCCGCGTTCGTCAGCTTCTCCACATCCACCGCCGCACCCGACGCCGTCTGCACGAAATACTGCGCCGAATACTCCAGATACGCCCTGACCTGCGCACCCGTCAGCAACTTCGCGACCAGCGTGTTGTCATACACATACAGACTCGACAGATCCCGGATCGTCACCTCACCCGCCGGAATCTCCGACGTCCGCGAGAACGGCGACGCCTGCGCGATCACCGGCAACGACGCGTACTCCGTACCCGCCAACGCCGCCCTGACCACGTCCTCCTGCACCTTCGTGATCAAGTCGATGATCGGCGCGTCCTTGTACCGCGCCTCCACCGTCGTCAACGTCTCCGTCGCCGTACCGACCACCTGATTCACATACGCCACCACGACATCGTGATCGTCCTTCAGCAGCCTCGTGATCTTCGGATCGTCCGCGACCGAATTCGAGTTCCGCACCGACGCCTTCACCGACTCCACCGACCAGCGGCCCCTGTCGAAGACCAACTCGACATCGAACACGGACAACCGCTCCGCATACGCCAACGGCTCCGACAGCACCACCGTCCTGCCCGTCGTCGTGTTGGTGACCTTCAGCTCCGGAATCTCCACATGCGCATGCCCGACGAGGATCGCGTCGATCCCCGGCACCTGCTGCGCCACCAGCGCCGCCGAATTCTCCACATACGGCACCTGGTCACCGTACGACGACGTACCCGACGACCCCGAATGCGCCGACACCACCACCACATCCGCACCCATCGACCGCAGCCTCGGCACCCACTTCGCCGCCTGCTCCTCAAGACCCGGGAACGTCAACTTCCCCTGCACATACGCCTTGTCCCAGATCGCGATCCCCGGATTCGTCAACCCCAGCACCGCCACCTTCACCGGCGGCGCACCCTTCACATGGAACTTCTTGATGAAGTACGGCGGAAACGCCGGCTTCAACGTCTTCGCGTCCAACGCGTTCGCCCCCAGCAGCGGAAAATCACACTGCTCCTCGAACTTGCGCAACGTCTCGATGCCGTAATTGAACTCATGATTGCCCAGCGCCACCGCGTCATACCCGATCGCGTTCATCGCCGCCGCCATCGGATGCACCGGACCACCCTTGGCGGTGATCGGATCCACCTTCGCGTAGTAGTACGTCAACGGCGTGCCCTGAATCGTGTCGCCCGCGTCCAGCAACAACGTGTTCCGACGGCCCTTCTCCGCACGGACCTGATTCACCAGCGTCGAGATCCGCGACAGCCCCTGCGCGTTGCCCGCCGCGTCCGCGTACTCCGCGTCCTTGAAGTAGTCCCAGTTGAAGACATGACCATGCAGGTCCGTCGTCCCCATCACCGTCAGCGCATACCGCTTCACGGGCCGATGCCCCTTCCCCGCCACCGCGGCCTTCGCGTCCGCGGCCTGAGCCACCGGAGCCGCCGCCCCCGTCAACGCCACCCCCGCCCCGGTCACAGCGGACTTCTTCAGGAACTTACGGCGATTCAACGGCATGTCTCGATCTCCTCGGGAATGGCCCATCGCGCCATGGTCAACGACGCGCGTAGATTCTGACCCGTCCACGCCACAACGCAACAGCCCCCACAGGTTGCGATCCGATGACCAGCCACAGCCCCCGACCACAAAGCGAGTGACAGAGTGGGACACATGACCACCCCGACACCCGACGACCCCCAACCCGCCGTCCCCTACGGCACCCCCGACGCCCCCCGCATCGCCGTCCGCGGCGAAGCCCACCTCGAAGTCGACCCCGAAATCGCCCGCATCGGCATCACCGTCGCCTCCCGCGGCAAAGACCGCCGCACCGCCCTAGACGACCTCACCCACCGCAACACCACCGCCCTCAACCTCCTCAAGAGCTACGGCGAAGCAGTCGAACGCATCGAAACCGGCACCTTCTCCATCACCCCCCAACTCAAAGAAGGCCGCGGCGAACGCATCCACGCCCACCACGGCCGCGTCCACATCACCGCCGAACTCACCGACTTCACCGCACTCGGCGAACTCACCACCCGCCTCGCCGACCTCGACCTCACCCGCGTCGACGGCCCCTGGTGGGCCCTGCGCCCCAACTCACCCGCCCACCGCACAGCCCGGCAACAAGCAGTACGAGAAGCCGTACAACGCGCCAGGGAATACGCCGAAGCACTCGGTACCACCCTCGCCGCCCTCGTCGAACTCGCCGACATCGGCGCCGAGAACACCCCACCCGCCTACCCCGCCGCACCCGGCGGAGCCATGCGCTCCAGGGCCCTCTACGGCGGCGCCCCGGACACCGCCGCCGCCCCCCTCGACCTCGAACCCCAACGCCAACACGTCCACGCCCAAGTCAACGCCCGATTCACCATGGCGCCGCCACAGCTGTGAACCACACGGTTCCGAGGGCGGAACCACAGCCGTGACCGCACAAGAATTCGGGCACCGAATGCTCATCGGAGCAGCCCTGCGCACAATTCAACACTTGTCAATACCTCGTCACCCAAAGGTTGTCGAGAAGCCATGCACAGCCAATTCCCTACCCACCGGTAAGCCCTAGGGTCACCTCATGCGCCGAGCGAAAATCGTCTGCACCCTGGGCCCCGCCACCGACTCATACGACCAGATCAAAGCCCTGGTCGAAGCCGGAATGGACGTCGCCCGCTTCAACCTCAGCCACGGCACCCACGCCGAACACGAGGAGCGCTACCACCACGTACGCAAGGCCGCCGACGAGACCGGCCGCAGCGTCGGCATCCTCGCCGACCTTCAAGGCCCGAAGATCCGCCTCGGCCACTTCACCGAAGGACCCGTACTCCTCGAACGCGGCGACACCTTCACCATCACCGTCGAAGAGAACACCCCAGGCAACGGCCACACCTGCGGCACCACCTACCCAGGCCTCGCCACCGACGTCACCCCCGGCGAACACATCCTCGTCGACGACGGAAAAGTCTGCCTCCAAGTCACCGCCATCGACGGCCCCCGCATCCACACCACGGTCATCGAAGGAGGCATGGTCTCCGACCACAAAGGCCTCAACCTCCCCGGCGTCGCCGTCTCCGTCCCCGCCCTCTCCGACAAAGACGAAGCCGACCTCCGCTGGGCCCTGCGCACCGGCTTCGACATCGTCGCCCTCTCCTTCGTCCGCAGCGGCGACGACATCCACGACGTCCACCGCATCATGGACGAACAAGGCCGCCGCCTCCCCGTCATCGCCAAAGTGGAAAAACCACAAGCAGTCGAAGCCATCGACGACATCGTCGCCGCCTTCGACGGCATCATGGTCGCCCGCGGAGACCTCGGCGTCGAAATGCCCCTCGAACAAGTCCCACTCGTGCAAAAACGCGCCATCAAACTCGCCAAACGCAACGCCAAACCGGTCATCGTCGCCACCCAAATGCTCGACTCCATGATCGAGAACTCCCGCCCCACCCGCGCGGAAGCCTCAGACGTCGCCAACGCGGTCGTCGACGGCACCGACGCCGTCATGCTCTCCGGCGAGACCAGCGTCGGCAAATACCCCATCGAAACCGTCACCACCATGGCGAAAATCGTCGAAGCCGCCGAAGAAGTCATCCTCGCCAAAGGCCTCCCCGCCCTCACCGACAGCAACAAACCCCGCACCCAAGGCGGCGCCGTCGCCCGAGCCGCAGCCGAAATGGGCGACTTCCTCGGCGCGAAATTCCTCGTCGCCTTCACCCAGTCCGGCGACACCGTCCGCCGACTCTCCCGCTACCGCTCCCCGATCCCCCTCCTCGCCTTCACCCCCGAACCAGCGACCCGCTCCCAGCTCAGCCTGACCTGGGGCGTCGAGACCTTCCTCGGCCCCCACGCCGACTCCACGGACGCCATGGTCGACCAGGTGGACGAGCTGCTCCTGCAGTACGGCCGCTGCGAGAAGGGCGACGTCGTGGTCATCACGGCCGGCTCCCCGCCCGGGGTATCGGGGTCGACGAACCTGGTGCGGGTGCACCACATCGGCGTGGACGACAAGTAGGTCGGCGGTCAGTGCTTGGGGCCCACGTGGGTGTCCATGAGGGCGACTGAGGCTTTGCGGGCGATGGAGATGTTGAACGGGTCGCTGCCGCGAGCGAGAGTGGTCCACTCGACACCGACCCTGTCGAGGGTGTCGCTGAAGAGCTTCCGGATGTCGTCCGACTTGTTGGCGAAGAAATAGCGGGGGTATTCGTACCGCTTGCGCTCACCTGCCACGAGGCGAGTCGTCCAGTTGGTGATGCGGCACCCGTCGGAGTGGATGAGGCCGCGGACGAACTCCCACGGGTTGGCGTCGACGATCGCTTGCTGCCAAGGCTCGAGAGCGATGGTGCGCTCGTGTTTCTTGCCCGGCCCGTGTTGAGGGAACAGGCAGTGCAGGTGCTTCGAGTAGACCTTCACGTTGCTGCAGCCGGTCCTGCGGACGCGGCACACCGAGTTGTCAGGGAAGACCGCGCGCATGGCCTGCTCACAGTCGTCCATGAGGCCGGGCCATGATTCGGTGCAGGTGATCATGAGATTGGGCACTCGATGCTCGGAGTAGTGACTGATGTGCCCATCGCCGAGGTAAAGGCCCAGCAGGTAGCTGTACGCGGGTTCATCGAGGTCCCGTCCGTCACATCGCGGGCACTTCGGACCGTGCCTGCCAGGGCACTCGCCGCGTTTCGCTCGGTCCAGATGCTTCCAGTAGCTGACCGTGCCGAGCGGCACGTTCAAGCGCCGTGCGACCTCGGCGTTTTTCGTGCCGCTGCGCAGGAGTGCGACGGCCTTCTGTCGTACCTCAGTGCCGTGAAAGTTCATATGGCCACTCTGCGTCACCGACTGTGGCCGAATGCAGCAAAAAGCGGATGTTCACGAGAACGTGAACATCCGCTTTCAATCGTGCCGGGTGCGGGACTCGAACCCGCAAGCCCTCTCGGGCAGATGTGTTTGAGACATCCGTGTATGCCATTCCACCAACCCGGCAGGACTGGCCCTCCGGAAGCATACCGGGTCACCGCAGCCCCCCGCCTCTAGGTAGGCTGCATGAGCAGCAGTACCTGCCCGGCCCGTAACGAGGAGCCCCCGTGACCGCCCCCGAGTCGCCCCAGCCCGTAGACGCGCCCGACGACGACAAGTCGCACGTGCCTCCGCTGACGACCCGTGTCGTCATCGCCGAGGACGAGGCCCTGATCCGGCTCGACCTCAAGGAGATGCTGGAGGAAGAGGGCTACAACGTCGTCGGCGAGGCCGGTGACGGTGAGCGGGCCGTCGAGCTGGCCCGCGAGCACAAGCCGGACCTGGTCATCCTCGATGTGAAGATGCCGAAGCTGGATGGGATCTCCGCGGCGGAGAAGATCGCCGAGGAGCGGATCGCCCCGGTGCTGATGCTCACCGCGTTCTCGCAGCGTGACCTCGTGGAGCGGGCGAGGGACGCCGGTGCGATGGCGTATCTGGTGAAGCCGTTCAGTAAGAGTGACGTGATTCCGGCGATCGAGATGGCTGTCTCGCGGTTCACGGAGCTGCGGGAGCTGGAGAACGAGATCGCGGACCTCACTCTGCGGTTGGAGACGCGGAAGCTGGTGGATCGGGCGAAGTCGATTCTGCAGACGGCTTACGGGCTGACGGAGCCGGCGGCGTTCCGGTGGATTCAGAAGACGTCGATGGATCGTCGGATGTCGATGCAGCAGGTGGCGGAGGCGGTCATCGCGGATGCCGATGAGAAGAAGGCCGGCAAGGGCTGATCTCGCCCCTGAACGCCGTCGAGGCCCGCGCCCCCTGTTCCGGGGTGCGGGCCTCGTCGTATGTGCGGGGTGCCGGTGTGCTCAGTCCTCGCCGAGGTACGCCTTGCGTACGGATTCGTCGTGGAGGAGGTCCTGTCCGCTGCCGGAGAGGACGATCTTGCCGACTTCCATGACGTGGCCGTGGTCGGCGAGGGAGAGGGCGGCTTGGGCGTTCTGCTCGATGAGCAGGATGGTGGTGCCCTGGCTCTTGAGTTCCTGGATGGTCGCCATGATCTTCTGCATCATGATCGGGGAGAGGCCCATGGAGGGTTCGTCGAGCATGAGCAGTTTGGGTCGGGACATGAGGGCGCGTCCCATGGCGAGCATTTGTTGTTCGCCGCCGGAGAGGGTGCCTGCGGCCTGCTTGCTGCGTTCCCCGAGGATGGGGAAGAGGTCGTAGGCGCGCTGGATGTCCTTTTCGATGCCTTCTTTGTCGTTGCGGAGGAAGGCGCCGAGGCGGAGGTTGTCCTCGATGGTCATGCGGGGGAAGATGTGCCGGCCTTCGGGGGAGTGCGCGAGTCCGAGGGCGACGATTTTGTGTGCGGGGGTTTTGTTGAGTGATTTGCCGTCGAACTTGATCTGTCCGGCGAGGGGTTGGAGGAGGCCGGAGAGGGTGCGCAGGGTGGTCGTTTTTCCGGCGCCGTTGGTGCCGATGAGGGTGACGACTTCGCCGGCGTTCACCTTGAATGAGATGCCTTTTACGGCTTCGATCTTGCCGTAGGCGACCCTGAGGTCTTCGACCTCGAGCAGTGCGGTCACTTGGCGTCTCCTTCCCTGGTGTTCTCGGCGGCTTCGACTTCGGCGGCTTCCTCGGTGCCGGGTGCGCCTTCGAAGGGTGTGCCGAGGTAGGCGGCGATGACGCGTTCGTCGGCTTGGACGATGTCGGCGGTGCCTTCGACGAGTTTTTCGCCTTGGACGAGGACGGTGACCCGGTCGGAGAGGTTCATGATGAACCGGATGTCGTGCTCGATGACGAGGACGGCGGTGCCCTGGTCCCGGATGGCGAAGACGAGTTCCTCGGTGGCCCGGGTTTCCTGGGGGTTCATGCCGGCGGTGGGTTCGTCGAGGAGGAGGAGGCCGGGTTCGCTGGCGAGTGCTCGGGCGATTTCGAGCTTGCGTTGTTCGCCGTAGGGCAGGTTACGGGCGAGGTGGTCGGCTTTGGCGGCGAGGCCGGTGAACTCGAGGAGTTCCATGGCTCGTTCGCGTGATTCCTGTTCGGCTTTTTTGAAGCCGGGGAGGCGCAGGAGTGCTGACCAGAGGCCTTCTTTGGTGCGGGTGTGGCGTCCGACGAGGACGTTTTCCAGGACGGTCATGTTGGCGAAGAGCCGGATGTTCTGGAAGGTGCGGGCGATGCCGGCCTGGGTGACGAGGTGGGGCTTGGGCGGCAGGACGGTGCCCTTGTATTTCACGGTTCCGCTGGTGGGCACGTAGAGCCCGGTGAGGCAGTTGAAGAAGGTGGTTTTGCCTGCGCCGTTGGGGCCGATGAGGCCGACGATTTCGCCGGTGTTGACGGTGAGGTCGACGGAGCGTACGGCGGTGAGGCCGCCGAATTTCATGGTGACGTCGCTGGCGTCGAGGACGGTGGTGGGGGCGGTGGTTGTGGTGGTCATCGCGGTCACGTTCCTGCCTTGGCGACGCCGGTGGCACCTTCGGGCAGTGGGGTGTCCTTGGGTACGTCGAGTTGTCCGGTTTCGTGGAATTCGAGCTGTTTCCTGCGGTCTGCGACGAGGCCTTCGGGCCGGAAGCGCATGAGCAGCATCAGGGCGATGCCGAAGAGGAGCAGCTGGTAGTCCGCCATGAACTGGAGTTTGGCCGGGATGAGGTAGAGGAGTGCGGCGCCGATGATGGGGCCGCTGATGGTGCCCATGCCGCCGAGGATGACGGCGGCGAGGAGGAAGGCGGAGTTGGGTGGTACGGGTCCGGCGAACTGGTATTGCTCGGGGGTGACGCTGTAGGACACGTGCGACTGGACGGTGCCGGCGAGGCCGGCGAGGCTGGCGCCGAGTGCGAAGGCGAGGAGTTTGAGGCGGAAGCCGTTGATGCCCATGGCGGTGGCGGCGGTTTCGTCTTCGCGGATGGCGACCCAGGCGCGGCCGATGCGGGATTCCGCGGAGCGGCGGAAGACCATGACGACGATGCCGGTGAACAGCAGCATCAGGAGGTAGTAGTTGCCGGATCGGGTGAGTTCGTGGCCGAGGACGTCGTGGGGCAGGCCGAGGTTGAAGCCGAAGATCTCCAGGTCGGGGATGTTCGGGATGCCGTTGGAGCCGTTGGTGACGTCGGGTCCGCTGTTCCCGTTGAGGTTGTTCATGGTGATGCGGAAGATCTCACCGAATCCGAGGGTGACGATGGCGAGGTAGTCGCCGCGCAGCCGCAGGGTGGGGGCGCCGATGACGACGCCGAAGATCAGTGAGGCGAGTGCTCCGGTGAGGACTGCTGCCCAGAACGGGAAGTGGACGCCGATGGTCGACTGGGGTGAGCCGGAGACCAGGGCGGCGGCGTAGGCGCCGACGCCGAGGAAGGCGACGTATCCGAGGTCGAGGAGGCCGGCGAGTCCGACGACGACGTTGAGGCCGAGGGCGACGGTGGCGAAGATGAGGATGTTCGCGCCGATGAGGGCGAACTGGTCGTTGCCCTGGGTGAAGGGGAAGCAGATCGCGGCGACGAAGGCCGCGGTGAGGGTGACGTTGCGGTGTTTGGCCGTCAGTGTGGAGAGGCGTTTGAGGAGGCCCGCGCGGGTGAGGGCGATGAATCCGAACGCGGCGGTGATGAGGAAGCCGATGAAGAGTTCGGAGTATTCGGTGCCGATGCCGTAGGCGAAGACGTACAGTCCGGCGCCGAAGCCGGCCGCGATGATGAGGATCTCGGCCCATGCGGGGAGTTCCTTGGCGCGGCTGGGTTCGGGGGCGGCGAGGGTGTGCCGGATGCGGCCCCACAGGTTGGGTGTGGGGTCGTTGTCGTCGTAGGGCTGGTCGGCGGGGAGGGCGAAGGCGCCGATGGTGGCTATGAGGGCGCCGATGCCGGAGACCCAGGCGCCGGGTTCGAGGTTGACGAGTCCGCCGAGTTCGTCGCTGATGGCGCCCATGGCGTAGCCGGTGGTGCCGAGGACGCCGAGGGTGAGGAGGCGGACGGGGCTGTTGGTGCCGCCAGGGGTGAGCCAGCGCAGTCCTTGGATGCCTTGGCCGGAGAGGGTGAAGAGGAGGGTGAGGATGGCTCCGACGAGGGTGAGGACCTGGAGGCCGCCGGGGTAGCCGGTGATGGTGAGCTTGCCGGGGAATTCCTCGGTCCAGGTCCAGGCGAGGAAGGTGCCGGCGAGGGCGGTGGCGGAGCCGGCGAGGGTGATGGCGCGTGCCGCGGTGGGTGGCAGCGGTATCAGGGGGGTCGCGTGGGGCGCCGTGGCGGTGGTGTTTGTGGTGGTGGTGTCGGTGGTCATGGGTATCACGCCCGATCCGCGACGCGTTCGCCGAGCAGGCCTTGTGGTCTGATCAGGAGGACGAGGATGAGCAGGGCGAAGGCCCAGACGTCTTTCCAGGCTCCGCCGCCGAAGAGGTCCATGCCGGGGACGTCGCCTATGTAGCCGGTGGCGAGGGATTCGGCGACGCCGAGGACGAGGCCGCCGAGCATGGCGCCGTAGATGTTGCCGATGCCGCCGAGTACGGCGGCGGTGAAGGCTTTGAGGCCCATGAGGAAGCCCATGCGGAAGCCGACTTGGCCGTTTTTGAGGCCGTAGGCGACGGCGGCGATGGCGGCGAACGCGGCGCCGATGGCGAAGGCCATGACGATGATGCGGTCGGTGTTGATGCCCATGAGTTTGGCGGTGTCGGGGTCCTGGGCGGTGGCCTGCATGCCGCGGCCGGAGCGGGTCTTCGTGACGAAGAGGCCGAGGGCGATCATGCAGAGGGGTGCGGCGATGAGGACGAAGAGGTCGCCGCGTTGGATGTTGGCGCCGAAGACGTCGAAGGGGCCGCCGTCGAACTGGGGGAAGGGGCGGTCCTTCTTGGCGTCGGGGTACCACATCCAGACGATTTGCTGCAGGACGATGGACAGGCCGATGGCGGTGATGAGGGGTGCCAGTCGTGGTGCGGTGCGCAGGGGCCGGTAGGCGAAGCGTTCCGCGGCGGTGGCGACGGCGACGGAGATGACGATGCCGCCGAGGATCATGAGGGGTACTGCGGCGCCGAGGGCGAAGCCGTCGGGGAGCCAGAGATAGACGGTGAGGGCCCCGAAGCCCCCGACCATGAAGATCTCGCCGTGGGCGAAGTTGATGAGCTGGACGATGCCGTAGACCATCGTGTAGCCGATCGCGATGAGTCCGTACATCGCGCCGAGGATGAGTCCATTGGCCAGCTGTTGCGGCAGTTCGTTCACCGCAGGGCCTCCGTGGAGTGGTTCGGATATGGCGCCGCGCGGGAGCGCTGGTGGGCGCTCCCGCGCGGCCTGGATCAATGTGTGCTGTGGGAGGGCTTGGTTACGCGGCCTTGCTCATCCGATCTTGGGGGCGGCGCTGTATTCGGGCGTCCACGCGTTGTTCTTGACCTTGTAGGCGGTCATGAGGTGGTTGGTGGTGTCGCCGAACTCGTCGAAGGAGATGGCTCCGGTGACGCCGTCGAACTTGACCTTGGCCATGGCGTCGAGGACTGCCTTGCGGCCGTCGCTGGGGACCTTGCCGTCGTTGGCTTCGACTGCGATCTTGACGGCTTCGATGATCGACCAGGTGGCGTCGTAGGTGAGGCCTCCGTAGGCCTCGTAGGCGTCCTTGTAGCCCGCGTTCTTGTAGTTCGCGATGAACTCCTTGGCGGACGGCAGCTGTTCGACGGGCTTGCCGACGGAGGTGGCGAGGTCGCCGTCGGCCTTCTTGTTGAGCTTGGGGAATTCGGCGGAGTAGATGCCGTCGCCGCCCATGAGCGGGATGTTCTGGCCGCTGTCCTTGAGCTGCTGGCTCAGGGGGGCGGCGGCGGGGTATTCGCCGCCGTAGTAGAGGGCCTGGGCGCCGGTCTTCTTGATCTTGGCGACGACGGCGTTGAAGTCGCGGTCGTCGGGGTTGATGTGGTCGCTGCCGACGATCTTGCCACCGAGCTTGGTGTAGTTCGTCTTGAAGGAGGCGGCGAGGCCGGCGCCGTAGGTCTTCTGGTCGTCGATCAGGTAGGTCTTCTTGATGCCGGCCTTGGTGTACAGGTACTCGGCGGCGAAGGCGCCCTGGATCTCGTCGGTGGTGGCGGTGCGGAAGAAGGTCTTGAACTGGCGGACCGACTTGCCGGTCTTCCAGCCGTCGCCCTGGGTGAGTTCCGTGCCGGTGTTGGCGGGGGAGACCTGGGTCAGTCCGGCGTCGCTGAGGGGCTTCTGCATCTGCTGGGAGACGCTGGAGTTCAGCGGGCCGACGACGCCGAGGACGTCCTTGTCGCTGATGAACTTCTGGGCGTTCTGCTGGCCGACGGAGGGCTGGGCCTGGTCGTCCGTGGCTTCCAGCTTGAATTCGACGCCCTTGACGAACCCTTGCTTGTTGGCGGTCTTGATGGCGAGGTCGGCGGAGTTCTTGATGCCGAGGCCGAGCGCGGACAGGTCGCCGGTGGTGGGGGCGTCGACACCGATCACAACTGTGGTCTTGTCGCCGCTGCCGCTCTTGCCGTCGTCGTCACGCGACCCACAGGCGGTGAGTGTCAGCGATCCCGCCGCGAGTGCGGCGGTGATAGCGATGATCGAACGTTGACGCACGAATCAGGTCCTTTCCCTGGCACGGCGGCTCCCCGTGGAACGCACCGAGTCGAGCGCTGGGTCGAAATGACTTCGAATCCGCTGGCGCGGTGACTGGGCGTGACTCTAAGCGGGTGGGGGGAACGCGGAGGAGTGTCTGGCCAAGGCTGTGACGCTCTTGTTATGACACGGCGTAATACAGAGCGGTACGCAGTTGGGTGGTTGCGTGGACTTCCGGCCGATTTGCCCGGTCCACATGGTGAGAACGCGCAGGGTGGCGCGGTGGTGGTTTTGGGGGTGTCCTGCGGTTTCGGTGAGGGCGGGGTGACGGCAGGGGATTGTTGCTGGAGGCAACTTGGGTGACGACTGAGGTGGCGGTGGGTGCAGGGGGCACGTGAATGAGTCCGGAGCCTTCATTGCGCGCGTATTACGCAGAGTTACGCCCTGGGAAGCGGATCCGGCGTTTGCCGGTGCATCCGCGTATTGCCTGACATGTGTGGGATCGCCGACGACGGTCACTGACCGCAGATCGGCGGTCAGTGACCGCCGCTCACCGGGCGTCGTTCACCGCCACGGGCCTTTGCCGGAGCCGCCGTTGAGGTACCACTGGCCGTTGGACGGGTCCAGGGTCAGTCGCTCGCGCGCTCCCGGGTCCGGTCGGCGTGCGGGGCGTCGCGGAGCAGGCAGGTCAGGCGGGCGGTGCACACCCGTCGTCCGTCCTCGTCACTGATGACGATCTCGTACGTCGCCGTGGTCCGTCCCTGGTGCACGGGCGTGGCCACTCCGGTGACCAGCCCTGAGCGGGCACCCCGGTGGTGGGTGCAGTTGAGGTCGACGCCGACGGCGATCTTGGAGCTGCCTCCGTGGAGCATGGACCCCACGGATCCGAGTGTCTCGGCGAGCACCGCGGAGGCGCCGCCGTGCAGCAGTCCGTAGGGCTGCGTGTTGCCCTCCACCGGCATGGTCCCCACGACGCGTTCCGCCGACGCCTCCACGATCTGTACGCCCATGCGCGTGCCGAGGTGTCCGGCGGAGAACAGGGCCTGCAGGTCGACGCCGAGGGCGGCGTACTCGTCGATGACGTCCTGCGGGAACTTCACGTGCTGGGGCTCGCCCATGGGGTCCGGCTCCGTTCGTTGTGATCGGTACGCGTCCGCGCGCGGGCGGCCGTACGGCTCCTCGCTGAGCAAACGCTCAGTCGGTCGCCGATTGTTCCAGACGTACGACGACGGACTTGCTGGCCGGGGTGTTGCTGGTGTCGGCCGTGGAGTCCAGCGGCACGAGCACGTTGGTCTCGGGGTAGTACGCCGCCGCACAGCCCCGCGCGGTGGGGTAGTGCACGACCCGGAAGCCCGGCGCCCGCCGCTCCACGCCGTCCTTCCACTCGCTCACCAGGTCGACGTACGAGCCGTCGGTGAGGTGCAGGGCCCGCGCGTCGTCGGGGTTCACCAGGACCACCCGGCGGCCGTTCTTGATGCCCCGGTAGCGGTCGTCGAGGCCGTAGATCGTGGTGTTGTACTGGTCGTGCGAGCGCAGGGTCTGCAGCAGCAGGCGGCCCTCGGGCAGGGTCGGGTGCTCGACCGGCGCGGCGGTGAAGTTGGCCTTCCCGGTGGCGGTCGGGAAGCGGCGCTCGTCGCGGGGGGCGTGGGGGAGCGCGAAGCCCCCGGGGTGTGCCACGCGCGCGTTGAAGTCCTCGAAGCCGGGGATCACGCGGGCCACGCGGTCGCGGATGGTGGCGTAGTCCTTCTCGAACTCCTCCCACGGCACCTTGCTGCTGTCGCCGAGGACCCGGCGGGCGAGGCGGCACACTATCGCCGGCTCGGACAGCAGATGCGGGCTCGCGGGCTGGAGGCGTCCTCGGGAGGCGTGCACCATGCCCATGGAGTCCTCGACGGTCACGAACTGCTCGCCGCTGTCCTGGAGATCGCGTTCGGTGCGGCCGAGCGTCGGCAGTATCAGGGCTCGCGCGCCGGTGACGGCGTGCGAGCGGTTGAGCTTGGTCGACACGTGCACGGTCAGCCGGGCCCGTCGCATGGCCGCCTCGGTGACGTCGGTGTCGGGGGAGGCGGCGACGAAGTTGCCGCCCATCGCGAAGAAGACCTTCGCCTCGCCGTCGCGCAGGGCGCGGATGGCCTGGACGACGTCGTAGCCGTGCTCGCGGGGCGGCGCGAAGCCGAATTCCTTCTCCAGGGCGTCCAGGAAGGCGGGGGCGGGGCGTTCGAAGATGCCCATCGTGCGGTCGCCCTGCACGTTGGAGTGGCCGCGCACCGGGCACACGCCCGCGCCCGGACGGCCGATGTTGCCGCGCAGGAGAAGGAGGTTGACGACCTCGCGGATGGTCGGCACGGAGTGCTTGTGCTGGGTGAGGCCCATCGCCCAGCACACGATGGTGCGCTCGGAGGCGAGGACCATGCTCAGGGCTTGTTCGATCTCGCTCTGGGACAGGCCGGTCGCGGTGAGTGTCTCGTCCCAGTCGGCGGCGCGGGCGGTCGCCGCGAACTCCTCGTATCCGTGGGTGTGTTCGCGTACGAACTCCTCGTCGACCGCGCCGTCGTGCTCGAGGATCAGTTTGTTGAGGAGGCGGAAGAGGGCCTGGTCGCCGCCGATCCGGATCTGTAGGAACAGGTCGGTGAGAGCGGTGCCGGCGGTGAGGCCCTTGGGGGTCTGCGGGTTCTTGAAGCGTTCCAGGCCGGCCTCGGGCAGCGGGTTGACGCTGATGATTTTCGCGCCGTTGGCCTTGGCCTTCTCCAGGGCGGAGAGCATGCGTGGATGGTTCGTCCCCGGGTTCTGTCCGGCGACGATGATCAGGTCGGCCTTGTGGAGATCCTCCAGCAGGACGCTGCCCTTGCCGATGCCGATCGTCTCCGACAGGGCCGAGCCGGACGACTCGTGGCACATGTTGGAGCAGTCCGGCAGGTTGTTGGTGCCGAGCTCGCGGGCGAAGAGCTGGTAGAGGAACGCGGCCTCGTTGCTGGTGCGGCCGGAGGTGTAGAAGAGGGCCTCGTCGGGTGAGCCGAGGGCGGTGATCTCCTCGGCGACGATGTCGAAGGCCCGCTCCCAGGTCACCGGCTCGTAGTGCGCTGCGCCCTCGGGGAGGTACATGGGGTGGGTGAGCCGCCCCTGCTGTCCCAGCCAGTAGCCGCTCCTGGTGGCCAGGTCGGCGACGGAGTGCTCGGCGAAGAACTCCGGCGTGACCCGGCGCAGGGTGGCCTCCTCGGCGACCGCCTTCGCGCCGTTCTCGCAGAACTCGGCCGCGTGCCGGTGCTCCGGCTCCGGCCAGGCGCAGCCGGGGCAGTCGAAGCCGTCTTTCTGGTTCATGCGCAGGAGGGTCAGCGCGGTGCGCCTGACGCCCATCTGCTGCTGGGCCATGCGCAGACTGTGGCCGATGGCCGGGATCCCCGCGGCCGCGTGCTTGGGCTCGGTGATCTGCGGCGCGTCCTGGACCGGATCTGCCTTGGGCGGCTTCGTTGCCATCGCGCGCTCTCCTTCTTCCCTGGCCGCGTGTACACCTGTGCGGTGTCCGTCGGTTCCGGGTGGTGCCCCGGTCGCCCGCACTTCGCCGAATCCTCGCACGTGCCTGTGACAGCGATCGAGGCCGGGCGGTGGCCGGTGGCGTGCGTGATGAACGGGGCGGACGGCGCCGTCCGGGGAGCGGCCGTCGGGGGCGGGCGGGCCGCACTGTCAGTGGCTCGTGGCAGGATCGGGGTCGTGGCAGAAACAGCATCGAAGAAGACCGAAAAGACCGCCGAGGGTGAGCGCCCCCGCCTGATGCTCATGGACGGGCACTCGCTGGCCTACCGTGCGTTCTTCGCGCTGCCCGCGGAGAACTTCACGACCGCGACGGGCCAGCCGACGAACGCGATCTACGGCTTCGCGTCGATGCTGGCCAACACGCTGCGCGACGAGGCGCCCACACACTTCGCGGTGGCGTTCGACGTCTCCCGCAAGACCTGGCGTTCCGAGGAGTTCACGGAGTACAAGGCGAACCGCTCCAAGACCCCGGACGAGTTCAGGGGCCAGGTCGAGCTGATCGGTGAACTGCTCGACGCGATGAACGCGCAGCGTTTCGCCGTCGACGGTTTCGAGGCGGACGACATCATCGCCACCCTCGCCACCCAGGCGGAGGCCGAGGGCTTCGAGGTGCTGATCGTCACCGGTGACCGTGACTCCTTCCAGCTGGTCAGCGAGCACACGACCGTGCTGTACCCGACGAAGGGCGTCTCCGAGCTGACCCGGTTCACTCCGGAGAAGGTCTTCGAGAAGTACGGGTTGACGCCCGCGCAGTACCCCGATTTCGCGGCTCTGCGGGGCGACCCGTCGGACAACCTGCCGGGCATCCCGGGTGTCGGGGAGAAGACGGCCGCGAAGTGGATCAACCAGTTCGGTTCGTTCGCGGAGCTGGTCGAGCGGGTGGAGGAGGTCAAGGGCAAGGCGGGGCAGAACCTCCGCGAGCACCTGGAGGCCGTGAAGCTGAACCGGCGGCTGACCGAGATGGTCCGCACCGTCGAGCTGCCCAGGACGGTCCCCGACCTGGAGCGCGCTCCGTACGACCGCAAGGCGGTCGCGTTGGTCCTGGACACCCTGGAGATCCGCAATCCGTCGCTGCGTGAGCGGCTGCTCGCCGTCGACCCCGGCTCCGAGGAGGCCGAGTCGACACCGGTCGTGGACAGCGGTGTGGAGCTCGACGGCACGGTGCTCGGCACCGGCGAGCTGGCCGGGTGGCTCACCGAGCACGCCACCGACGTCCTCGGTGTGGCCACCGTCGACACCTGGGCGCTCGGCACCGGCTCGGTGGCCGAGGTGGCGCTCGCCGCGTCCGGGGGAGCGGCGGCGTGGTTCGACCCGTCGCAGCTGGACGAGGCCGACGAGACGGCGTTCGCCGCCTGGCTCGCCGACGCCGGCCGGCCGAAGGTCTTCCACAACGTCAAGGGCGCGATGCGGGTCTGCGCCGAGCACGGCTGGACGATCGCGGGCGTCAGCATGGACACGGCGCTCGCCGCCTACCTGGTCAAGCCGGGCCGTCGCTCCTTCGACCTGGACGCGCTGTCCCTGGAGTACCTGCACCGTGAGCTGGCCCCCGCGGCCACGGCCGACGGCCAGCTCGCCTTCGGCGCGGACGACGGCGCCGAGGCCGAGGCTCTGATGATCCAGGCCCGTGCCGTCCTCGACCTGGGTGAGGCCTTCGAGGCGCGCCTCCAGGAGGTCGGCGCCGCGGGCCTGCTGCGTGACGTGGAGCTGCCCACCTCGGCGCTGCTGGCAAGGCTGGAGCGGCACGGCATCGCCGCCGACCGGACCCATCTGGAGGCCATGGAGCAGATGTTCGCGGGCGCCGTGCAGCAGGCCGTGAAGGAGGCGCACGCGGCGGCCGGCCACGAGTTCAACCTCGGCTCGCCCAAGCAGCTCCAGGAGGTCCTCTTCGGCGAGCTCGGACTGCCGAAGACGAAGAAGACCAAGACGGGCTACACCACCGACGCGGACGCGCTGGCCTGGCTGGCCGCCCAGACCGACAACGAGCTGCCGGTGATAATGCTCCGGCACCGTGAGCAGGCGAAGCTGCGCGTCACCGTCGAGGGCCTGATCAAGACGATCGCCGCGGACGGCCGTATCCACACCACCTTCAACCAGACGGTCGCCGCGACCGGCCGCTTGTCGTCCACGGACCCGAACCTCCAGAACATCCCGGTCCGCACGGACGAGGGCCGGGCGATCCGCCGTGGCTTCGTCGTCGGTGAGGGCTTCGAGTCGTTGATGACAGCCGACTACAGCCAGATCGAACTGCGGGTGATGGCGCACCTCTCCGAGGACGCGGGCCTGATCGAGGCGTTCACCTCCGGCGAGGACCTGCACACCACGGCCGCCGCGCAGGTGTTCGCGGTCGAGCCGACCGCGGTTGACGCGGAGATGCGGCGCAAGATCAAGGCGATGTCGTACGGACTGGCGTACGGGCTGTCGGCGTTCGGTCTCTCCCAGCAGCTGAACATCGAGGCGGCGGAGGCGCGTGCCCTGATGGACGCGTACTTCGAGCGGTTCGGCGGGGTACGGGACTATCTGCGCCGGGCCGTCGACGAGGCGCGGGCGACGGGCTACACGGCGACACTCTTCGGGCGTCGCCGCTACCTCCCCGACCTCAACAGCGACAACCGCCAGCGCCGGGAGGCGGCCGAGCGGATGGCCCTCAACGCCCCCATCCAGGGCACGGCGGCGGACATCGTCAAGATCGCCATGCTGAACGTGGACCGGGCCCTGCGTGAGGCGGACCTCAAGTCCCGGATGCTGCTCCAGGTCCACGACGAAATCGTCCTGGAGATCGCCCCCGGCGAAAGCGCGGCCACGGAGGAACTGGTCCGCCGGGAAATGGCGGACGCCGTCGACCTGACGGTCCCCCTGGGTGTGTCGGTGGGCGTGGGCGCCGACTGGGAATCGGCGGCCCACTAGATCAGGGCGAAGCCCGGAACCGAGCAGGGGGGACGGTGACCGGCCCTGGCGCGCAGGGGCGCAGGCGCGCTGGGGTTCCGCCCGGGCACGATCGTGGCGGGGCCCCGGGGCAAGGGTGTGCCGGGCTCCCAGGTGGGGCGTGCGTGGGGTGCGTTGGCGCGTTGTCCGCCCTCACGTGGGCGTCGCCGTCAGCGAGCGGCGCGGTTCCGTTCCCCGGCAGCCGTTCCCGGATCGTGGGCGACCCGGACCGGACGCCACACCCTGACCCCCACGGCGTACAGCAGCACGCCCAGCATGAGCCCCGCGCCCGCTCCGAAGCACAGCGTCGGAATCAGTTCCCAGGGCTTCGCGGTGGACCCCCAGTAGTCCCACCACCGCGTCGCCCGCTGCGCCGCGGCGACCACCGCACAGCCACCGATCACGGCACCGGCCGACCAGCGGTCCCGTACCGACAGAGCCGCGACCCCCGTCACCGGGGCCGTGCCGGGCGCCCGCCGCAGCGCGTGCACCACGAACACGGCGATGACGACGGCGGCGACCGCCGAGCCGGCGTACTGCAGATACCAGTACCAGGGGAAGCCCGCCGCCTCCCGCCCCAGGACGGGGAACAGCCGCGTTCCCCACCGGCCGAGATGCGTGAACGCGTCCCACACCACATGGGTCAGCGCGCCGAGGGCGGCGGACACGTACCACCGCAGCACCACGGACGCCGCCACCCGTGCGCGTGGCGTCCCGCAGCGCAGGAGCTCCGCCACCCGGCCCTGCCGTGCCCGCGGCAACAGCGCCACCAGTGGTTCACGCACCAGCAGCCACAGCCCGACCAACGCCCAGGCGAGCAGCACGTCGATGGTGAAAACGCCCGGAAACGAATGGGTCACCTCGCCGAACTCCATCGCCCCGGACACCGCACTGGCCGCGTAGAAGGTCACGTCGGGCGCGAAGGAACCCGCCACCAGTACGGCCGGTACCAGTGGCCCACGGCCGCTTCCGTCACCGCGTACCGCGGGCAGGACCGCCGCGGCGTGGCTCAAAGTGAACGGCAACGGGGTTCCTCACAGCAGTCGTTGGCGGGGCCGAAGGGGCCCGGTGATCGGCGAAGCCCAGTATGCGGGACATGGCGCGCGGGTATCGGGGGTCGGCACCCCACGTGGCCAACTGGTGAAAACCGGGCACGAACGGGTGCCCATGCAAAGGAAGTTGTCGTAGGGTCGCCTGGGCTGCCGTGCAGGGTGGCGGCGGCCGTACGCGCGAACAATGCAAGCAAAAGGATAACGAGGGCAACCCGCACCGCGGGTCGTTCGTCACAACAGGTCGAGGACGATCGTTGAGAGGTACTTCTGACAACGGCTTCTCATGACGGCTTTTGGGAACGACTGACGGCAACGACGTAGCGAGTCCGGCAGACGAAGACGGACGCTCGGGCGTCCACGGGAGGGGTTCACTTTATGGCGGCGCAATTCGGCAGGAGGCTGTACAAGGGTGCGGCAACCACCGCCGTGGCCGCGGTCGCGGTCGCGGCTCTGTCCGCCTCTCAGGCCCCCGGGGTGACGGTCGGCGACCAGGGAAGACCGGCCGCCACCGGCGCCGAGACCGCCCCCGACGCGATCGCCGACAGCGGCGCGACCGGTAACTCCCCGTACTACACGGACCTGCCGCCGCTCAACAGCCCGAACCCCTCGCCGAGCGCCGACCCGCCCGCCGCCCAGGGCGGCACCACCGCAGGCGTTCCCGCGACCGTCCTCGACGCCTACAAGAAGGCCGCCGCCGAGTTGCGGGGGTCCAAGCCCGGCTGCAACCTGCCCTGGGAGCTTCTCGCGGCCATCGGCCAGGTCGAGTCGGGCCAGGCCCGCGGCGGCAAGGTCAGCGCGGACGGCACCACGCTCTCCCCGATCCTCGGCCCGCAGCTCGACGGCAACGGCTTCGCGCTGATCAAGGACACCGACAACGGCGCCTACGACGGCAACAGCTCGTACGACCAGGCCATCGGCCCCATGCAGTTCATCCCGTCCACCTGGGCGTGGGCGGGCCGCGACGGCAACGACGACGGCACGAAGGACCCCAACAACGTCTACGACGCGGCGCTCGCGGCCGGCCACTACCTGTGCCGCTTCGACTGGGACCTGTCGACCGACGCCGACCGTGACAGCGCGATCCTCAGCTACAACAACTCGCAGGACTACCTGAACACGGTCCTGACGTGGCTGGAGTACTACCGCAAGGGCACCCACGAGATCCCGGACGGCACCGGCACCCTGCCCGGCAACCGCAGCGACGGCAACACCGGGTCGAACCCCGGCTGGACCCCGCCGTCCTCGGGTGGGCCGGCCAACCCCGGCGGCCGGCCGGGCCACGGCACCCAGAGCCCCACCCCGCCCGCGACGACGCCACCGGCGACGACCCCGCCCGCGACCACGCCGCCGAGCACGCCCCCCTCCACCCCGCCGAGCACGCCGCCGAGCACGCCGCCCAGCACCCCCCAGACCCCCACCGAATCGGTCGATCGCCTGGAGGACGCGGGCACCGCCAAGCTCACCGCGACCGCCGGTGACACGTTCACCCAGAAGATCCGCACCCGTGCCGAGACCAAGCTGGGCGTAGCCGTCGCCAAGGTCCGCGTCCGCTTCACCATCGTCGGCGACACCGACACCACCTTCACCGGCGGCGAGAGCGTCGCCACGGTCGTCACCAACACCACCGGCGTGGCCGTGGCGCCCGCGCTGAAGGCGGGCGAGAAGACGGGTGACTTCACCGTCCGTGGCACCGTCGTCGGCCGCTCGATCAGCGCACCCGACTACAAGGCCACCGTCACCGAGCGCACCGCCGACGCCCTCACCCGCACCAGCGACACCGCGCTGACCTGCGCCCCGGGCGGCGAGTTCGCCGACCAGGTCGAGGTGAAGGCCACCGACCAGGGCGAGATCGCCGACCAGGTCGCGGTCACCGCGACCCTGGTCAAGTCGGCACTCGACCCGACCGAGAACGACAAGGGCCCCTACTTCAAGGACGCGGACGGCAAGACCGTACGCACCCTCACGGGCCTGAAGACGGACGCGAAGGGCCTGCTGAAACTGCCGAAGCTGTACGCCGACGACACCGCCGGTTCGTACATGCTCCGCATCACCACCGCGGGCGGCGCCTCCCTCAACGTCCCCCTGACCGTCGCGGCGGCCGAGACGTCGTCGCCGAGCCCGTCCCCGTCCGGTAGCAGTTCGGACAGTGGTTCGACCAGCGGTTCGGCCGACGGTTCGGCCAGTCCGAGCGCATAGCACCCACGACCGACACGGCGGCGCCCCTCTTCGGAGGGGCGCCGCCGTTGTGTGCGCGTGTGTTCTCATCTCACCCGCCCGTTGCTACGGTGCCGGACCTGACGATGCATCAGTTCCAGCTCGCCCGGAGGCAGGCATGCGCGCACTGATCGCCGCCGCGACCGGCCTCGCCGTCGCGCTCGCCCTGGTCCTGACCATCACGGCCATGGGCTCCCCGACCGGGAGCACATCCCCGAAACCCATGCTGACGACGGTGCCCGCACACCCGTAACGATCCGGGAGGGAGACCGAGATGCGCCGTAAGACCAGTCTGGTCCTGCTCGCCCTCGCCGTGTTCTTCGCGGCGCTGTCCCCGCTGATGCGCTGGTACGCCTTCCCGCGCCTGGCCAAGATCCCGGCGAACCAGTACCAGGACATGGTGCTGGAGGCGAGGAACGCGACCCTCCTCGACTACAGCGACCAGATGAAGGAGAAGAAGGTCTCCAAGGTCACCATCGTGCAGACCCTCAAGGGCAACGTGGAGGCCTCCGAACAGATCGAGAAGACGGCGGGCAGAGACGTCGTGGTCTGGGACGGCCTGTCCTACATCCAGGGACCCGACGGCAAGATGGTGTCCAGGATCCCCGAGCGGTACATCTTCGACGCCCACAGCCAGGAACCCGTCCACGCCACCGGCGAGATGGTCGACGGCGACCCGGTCAAACGCGAGGGCATCGAGTTCAAGTGGCCCTTCCTGACCGAGAAACGGGACTACGAGTACTTCGACGCGCAGACCCGCACGACGTCCCCCATCCACTACCGGGGCACCCGGAACTTCCGGGGCGTGGAGGTCTACTACTTCGAGCAGACCATCCCCTGGACCAGGGTGGCGTTCCCCAAGACCATGCCCGTCGCGGGCATCACCCCCGAGACGGTCGCCAAGACCGGCACCACCCGCTGGTACACCACCGTCCGCAAGTTCTGGGTCGAACCTCTGACCGGTGCCCCCGTCTACGGCGAGGAGATCCACAAGGAGGAACTGCGCGGCGGCAGCCTGCTGGGCGGCCGGGAGAAGGTGACGGCGTTCGCCGGGCACGTGAAGATGCGCGAGGACTACATCGAGCACACCGTCGACCTGGTCAAGTCCAACCGCACCCTCGTCCTGCTGCTCACCTCGTACCTGCCCTGGGGCTTCCTGCTGCTGGGCGTCCTGCTGCTGTCCCTGTCGCTGTATCTGGAGGCCCGCGGCCGGCGCCCCGGCGACGCGGCCCCGGCCGAGACGACCGAACCGGAACCGGTCACCGCCTGAGCCGCGCGTTGGTGTGCCGCGTCGGCTCGGCGACGGCCGGGTCCTCGGGCCACGGATGCTTCGGATACCGGCCGCGCAACTCCGCCCGTACGCCGTGGTAGCCGTCCTTCCAGAACGACGCCAGGTCGGCGGTGACGGCGGCCGGCCGCCCGGCGGGCGACAGCAGGTGCACCAGCAACGGCACCCCCGCGACCCGCGGCGACTCCTGCAGCCCGAACATCTCCTGCAACTTCACCGCCAGCACCGGCTGCGCCGGATCCCGGTAGTCGATCCGGATCCTGGACCCGCTCGGTACGGCGATCCGCTCGGGTGCGAGCTCATCGAGCCGGGCGGCGTCCCCGGACGCCCAGGGGAGCAGCCGCGCGAGCCCCGCACCGGCGTCGATCCGCGCGAGGTCGGCGCGCCGCCGCGCCCGGCCCAACTCGGGCTCCAGCCACTCGTCCACCCGCGCGTGCAGCGCCTCGTCGGACATGTCGGGCCACGGCTCCCCGAGACGCGATCGCAGAAAGGCGAGCCGCTGCCGCAGGCCGACGGCATCGTCCGACCACCGCAACAGGCCGAGCCCTTCGAGCCGCAGCCCCTCGAGAAGCGCGTCGCGTACGAGCCCGGCGTCAGGGTCGCGCATCGGACGCACGGTCAGCTCGACGGCCCCCAGCCGCTCCACCCGCCGCGCGACGACATCCCCCTCGGCCCAGCGCACCTCGTCCCGCACATCCGCCAGTGAGCCCGCCGCCAGCCGGGCCACACCCTCGTCCACGGCGGCCCCGAGCCGCACGCGCGCGTGCCCCTTGCCGACGGGCCGGTCGGCGACCGCGACGGCGATCCAGGGCGCGCCGCGCAGAGCGGTGCCCTCGCCGACCTCGGCGCGGGTGCCGGAGACCATGAGGTAGGAGGCGCCGTCGGCCTTGGCGACCCGCTCCGGGAACGCCAGCGCGGCGACGAATCCGACGAGACCGTCCTCCCCGGCGTTCACCGGAGGGTCCGTGGGAAGGGAGACCCGGCCAGGCTCCGTAGGGGCTTGCGCGGCGAGGGCGCGAAGTCGCCGGACCTCCGCTCGCCACCGTCCCCCGTAGGCGTCGGCTCCACGCCGCGCGGCCCGCACGGCGGCCGCCAGGTCGTCCCCGTACTCCCGAGGCGGCTCCTCACTCAGCGACGCGACCACCTCGGACGCCCGCTCCACCCCCACCACCGCGGCCGCGTCCAGCAACGCGCGCCCCAGCCGGGGATGCAGCCCCAGCCGCACGAGCCGCAGGCCCCGCTCGGTGGCCCGCCCGCCGGAGTGGACCGCCCCGATCGCCGTCAACACGTCCCGCGCCGCCGTCATCGCCCCACCCGGCGGCGGATCCAGCAGCGCAAGCCCGGACGCGTCCGGGTCCCCCCAGCACGCCGCCTGCAGGGCGAACGCCGTCAGATCGGCCACCTTGATCTCCGGCGAGGGGAAGCGCGGCAACCGCACGTCCTCCGCCTCGGCCCAGCACCGGTACACCGTCCCCGGCGCCTCACGCCCGGCCCGCCCGGCCCGCTGCCGTCCCGCCGCCTGCGACGCCCGTACCGTCGTCAGCGCGCTCAACCCGCGCGCGTGATCCACCCGCGGCTCCCGCGCCAACCCCGCGTCGACGACCACCCGCACCCCGGGAACCGTCAGCGAGGACTCCGCCACCGACGTCGCGAGGACCACCCGGCGCCGCGGAGCGGGAGCCAGCACCGCGTCCTGCACGGCCGCCGGCGCCCGCCCGTGCACCTGGAGCACGTCCACCGCACCCAGACCGCCCAACTGCCCGGCGACCCGCGCGATCTCACCCACCCCGGGAAGGAAACACAGCACGTCTCCCTCCCGCTCGGCGAGCGCCCGCCGCACCACCGACGCCACATGCGTCAGCAACGCCGGATCGACCCGCATGCCGTGCGGCGGCCGCACCGGCCGCACCGGCGGAGCCCACACCACCTCCACCGGGTACGAGACACCGGCCGCCTCGACCACCGGCGCCCCGCCCAGCAGCCGCGCCCAGCCGTCCGCGTCGGTCGTCGCGGACGCGGCCACCAGCCGCAACTCCGGCCGCAGGGTCTCGCGCACGTCCCACAGGAACGCCGCCGCCGTGTCCGCGTCCAGGTGCCGCTCGTGGCACTCGTCCAGCACCACCACGTCGACACCGGCCAACTCCGGGTCCCGCTGCACCCGTTGCAGCAGCACACCCGTCGTGACGACCTCCACGCGCGTGTGACGCCCGACCACCCGCTCCCCGCGCATGGTGAACCCGACGCTCCCGCCGGCCTTCTCACCCAGCAGCCACGCCATCCGCCGAGCCGCCGCCCGCGCCGCGATCCGCCGCGGCTCGGCCACCAGCACCCGCCGCGCGGGCCCCTCGCCCAGCAGGCCCGCCAGGGCCAGCGGCACCAGCGTCGTCTTGCCGGTACCGGGCGGCGCGACGAGCACGGCGGTGCCGTGCCCCTCCAGGGCGTTGTTCAGACCGGGCAGGGCCCCGCGTACGGGAAGGGCGTCCAGAGCGTCGTAACGGATCACGCCCCCAGTGTCGTACGCCCGCGAACAGCCTCTCCGGCCGCGGGCGTCAGTCCCGCTCGCACACGAAGATCGCCGTCCCGGGGATCAGGTTCCCGCGCAGCGGTGACCAGCCGCCCCACTCGGACGTGTTCCAGGCCGGCCACTCCGGCTCGACCAGGTCGACCAGGCGGAAGCCCCCGGCCACCACGTCCCGGACCCGGTCGCCGATCGTGCGGTGGTGCTCGACGTACACCGCGTTCCCCTCCTCGTCCTGCTCCACGTACGGGGTGCGGTCGAAGTACGAGGAGGCGACCGACAGCCCCTCGGGGCCCGGCTCGTCCGGGAACGCCCAGCGGATCGGGTGGGTCACCGAGAAGACGAAGCGGCCGCCGGGCCGCAGCACCCGGCGCACCTCCTTCAGGACCAGCACCGGATCGGCGACGAACGGCAGCGCCCCGTACGCCGAGCACGCCAGATCGAAGGAACCGTCCGCGAAGGGCAGCGCGCCCGCGTCGGCACACACCAGCGGAAAGGAGCCGCCGATGCGCAGCGCGTGCTGGAGCTGGCGGTGGGAGAGGTCCAGGGCGACCGGGCGGGCCCCCTGGGCGGCCAGCCAGCGCGCGCACTGGGCCGCGCCGGCGCCGATCTCGAGGACGTCCTGACCCTTGAGCTCGTCCGGGGGGCCGAGCAGCTCGGCCTCCACCTCGTCGAGGCCCTCGGGCCCCCACACGAAACGGTCGTCGCCGAGGAACGTGCCGTGGTCGACCTGGTACTCGTCCGCGTTGCGGTCCCACCAGCCCCGGTTGGCCCGGGAACTCTCCGTGACACCGGCGGTGCGCCGGGTGGCTTCCGGCTCGGACGCGTCGGGCTCGGGCGCTTGAGGCTCTTGGATGATCGGCTCCCTCGTATTAATGTGCGGGCTCGCCCGCCCCCGCTGTCGCGGTGACGCCACGAATGGGACGTCGTCGGGCCCGCGTGGCCTCGTGAGACAGGTTTTGTGCCGGGTATGCGGCGATCCGCCCCTGGTGTGCGCCTTCGCGCATTGACCCTGTCCGGCTGCCCCCGTATGCTACAAGTTGCGCTGCGAGCTTGCGCTCCTCAGACCTAGCAGGCTGCGCTCGCATCTGTTGTATGTCCCCTCGGTTGTCGAGGCGCCGCCAGAGTTTCTGGTGTGGCGCTTCCTTGGCTGTCCGGCTTCTTCAGAGCGAAACGGGCTCCCGGCGTAAGCAGTACCTACGACTTCAATGTCCGTACCGGAGCCCTTTCCCACATGACGAGCAGCACCGAGACCACCGCAACGACCCCGCAGGTTGCGGTCAACGACATCGGTAACGAGGAAGCCTTCCTCGCCGCGATCGACGAGACGATCAAGTACTTCAACGACGGCGACATCGTCGACGGCGTCATCGTGAAGGTCGACCGGGACGAGGTCCTGCTCGACATCGGTTACAAGACCGAAGGTGTTATCCCGAGCCGCGAGCTCTCGATCAAGCACGACGTCGACCCGAACGAGGTCGTCGCCGTCGGTGACGAGATCGAGGCCCTTGTTCTCCAGAAGGAGGACAAGGAAGGCCGCCTGATCCTCTCGAAGAAGCGCGCCCAGTACGAGCGCGCCTGGGGCACCATCGAGAAGATCAAGGAAGAGGACGGCATCGTCACCGGTACCGTCATCGAGGTCGTCAAGGGTGGTCTCATCCTCGACATCGGCCTCCGTGGCTTCCTCCCGGCCTCCCTGGTCGAGATGCGCCGGGTCCGCGACCTCCAGCCCTACGTGGGCAAGGAGCTCGAGGCGAAGATCATCGAGCTGGACAAGAACCGCAACAACGTGGTCCTGTCCCGCCGTGCCTGGCTGGAGCAGACCCAGTCCGAGGTCCGCCAGACGTTCCTCACGACCCTCCAGAAGGGTCAGGTCCGCTCCGGTGTGGTCTCCTCGATCGTCAACTTCGGTGCCTTCGTGGACCTGGGTGGCGTCGACGGTCTGGTCCACGTCTCCGAGCTGTCCTGGAAGCACATCGACCACCCCTCCGAGGTTGTCGAGGTCGGCCAGGAAGTCACCGTCGAGGTCCTCGACGTCGACATGGACCGCGAGCGCGTCTCCCTGTCGCTGAAGGCGACCCAGGAAGACCCGTGGCAGCAGTTCGCCCGCACCCACCAGATCGGCCAGGTCGTGCCCGGCAAGGTCACGAAGCTGGTTCCGTTCGGTGCGTTCGTCCGCGTGGACGAGGGCATCGAGGGTCTGGTGCACATCTCCGAGCTGGCCGAGCGCCACGTGGAGATCCCGGAGCAGGTCGTCCAGGTCAACGACGAGATCTTCGTCAAGGTCATCGACATCGACCTCGAGCGCCGTCGCATCAGCCTCTCGCTGAAGCAGGCCAACGAGTCCTTCGGTTCCGACCCGGCCTCGGTCGAGTTCGACCCGACGCTGTACGGCATGGCCGCGTCGTACGACGACCAGGGCAACTACATCTACCCCGAGGGCTTCGACCCCGAGACCAACGACTGGCTCGAGGGCTTCGAGGCGCAGCGTGAGGTGTGGGAGAACCAGTACGCCGAGGCGCAGACCCGCTTCGAGCAGCACCAGCAGCAGGTCATCAAGTCCCGTGAGGCGGACGAGAAGGCCGCTGCCGAGGGTGGCGGCGAAGCCGCGGCTCCGGCGGCGTCCGGTGGTGGTGGCGGCGGCGGTTCGTACTCCTCCGAGGGTGCCGACACGTCCGGCGCGCTGGCCTCGGACGAGGCGCTCGCCGCGCTGCGCGAGAAGCTGGCCGGCGGCCAGAGCTGACGCTCTCCGCTGGGATTAGCCGGTAACTGAGGGGCCGCACCTTTCGAGGTGCGGCCCCTCAGCGTTGCCCGGGGACAAGGCGGGTCGGGCAGGCGGGTCGGGCAGCTCCTCGACGTCGTTTCATGAAAACCCGGCCAGGTGTGCCTGATCAGGGCCCCGGACGGGAATGCCCATGTCCTGCGCCGTGTTGTGGAGTACGAACACGAGGAGGAGCGGTCACAGTGCTTGATCCGCAGGGTTTGTACGCATGGGAGCCGAAGGGCCTCGCCGTCGTAGACATGGCGCTCGCCCAGGAGTCGGCCGGACTTGTCATGCTCTACCACTTCGACGGCTACATCGACGCGGGCGAGACCGGCGACCAGATCGTCGATCGGCTCCTCGACTCGCTGCCCCACCAGGTCGTCGCCCGCTTCGACCACGACCGGCTCGTGGACTACCGCGCACGCCGCCCGCTGCTGACGTTCAAGCGCGACAGCTGGGCCGAGTACGAGGAGCCCACCCTTGACGTGCGGCTCGTCCAGGACGCCACCGGTGCGCCCTTCCTGCTGCTGTCCGGGCCCGAGCCGGACGTGGAGTGGGAACGCTTCGCCGCGGCCGTCCAGCAGATCGTGGAGCGGCTCGGCGTCCGCCTGTCGGTGAACTTCCACGGCATCCCCATGGGCGTCCCGCACACCCGCCCGGTGGGCCTCACCCCGCACGGCAACCGCACCGAGCTCGTCCCCGGCCACCGCAGCCCCTTCGAGGAGGCGCAGGTGCCCGGCAGCGCCGAGGCCCTGGTCGAGTACCGCCTCATGGAAGCCGGCCACGACGTCCTGGGCGTCGCCGCGCACGTCCCGCACTACATCGCCCGCTCCCCGTACCCGGACGCGGCGCTGACCGTCCTGGAGGCCATCACGGCGGGCACCGGCCTGGTCCTCCCGGGCATCGCGCACGCCCTGCGCACGGACGCGCACCGCACGCAGACCGAGATCGACCGTCAGGTCCAGGAGGGCGACGAGGAACTGGTCGCCCTCGTCCAGGGCCTCGAGCACCAGTACGACGCAGCCGCCGGCGCCGAGTCCCGCGGCAACATGCTCGCCGAGCCCGTGGAGATCCCCTCGGCCGACGAGATCGGCCTCGAGTTCGAGAAGTTCCTGGCGGAGCGGGAGGGTGACGGCTGAACCGGGCCGAGGCCCCAGGGGCGCGTTGTCGGTGCCAGGCCCTAAGCTACCGCTCATGCTGAAGGTGGGCCTGACCGGCGGCATCGGTGCCGGTAAGAGCGAGGTGTCACGGCTGCTCGTGGAGTGCGGTGCCGTGCTGGTCGACGCCGACCGCATCGCGCGCGAGGTCGTCGCGCCGGGAACGCCGGGCCTCGCGTCGGTCGTCGAGGCCTTCGGCACCGACGTGCTCGCCGCCGACGGAAGCCTGGACCGGCCTCGCCTCGGTTCGATCGTCTTCTCCGATCCCGAGAAACTCGCCGTCCTGAACTCGATCGTCCACCCGTTGGTGGGCGCCCGCTCCCGCGAACTGGAGAGTGCCGCCGCCGCGGACGCGGTCGTCGTCCACGACGTCCCGCTCCTCGCCGAGAACGGCCTCGCCCCGCTGTACGACGTCGTGGTCGTCGTGGACGCCGCCCCCGAGACCCAGCTCGACCGCCTCGTCCGGCTGCGTGGGATGACCGAGCAGGACGCACGCGCGCGCATGGCAGCCCAGGCGACGCGCGAGAAGCGCCTGGAGATCGCGGACGTCGTCATCGACAACGACGTTCCCCTGGAAGACCTGCGGCGAAGGGTCCTGGACGTGTGGACCGACCTCGTCCGCCGAGCCCACGCGGCACCGGGCCCGCCGAAATAGCGGCCCCCCGCCCGGGCGTTGAACCCTAGGAGTGAGGGAAGGACTCAGCCGTGCCCGACACCAGCGGATCGACCGGACGTACTCCGGAGACGCATGTCATCGACTTCCGCGCCGCCGAGCAGTTGCTCGCCGCGCGGGACCCACGGGGCGCGGTGAAGCTGCTCGACTCGGTGATCGCCGCGCACCCCGAGAACACCGCGGCCCGGCTGCTGCGCGCGCGTTCCTTCTTCGCCGCCGCGCAACTGAGACCCGCGGAGCTGGAGTTCACCATCGTCCTGGAGCGCGAGCCGGACAACGCGTTCGCGCACTTCGCGCTGGCCCGGACCTACGAACGTCAGGGCCGGCCCGAAGAAGCCAGGCGTCACTTCCGGCTGGCCGCCGCGCTGGACCCGAAGCCTGAGTTCCTGAAGGCGGCCCGCTTCGAGGAGTGAGACGGGCACCCCGCACGGCCCGGGCGGCGGGAACTCGTGGGCGCGTCGCGTCCTCGGCGAGGTGTCCTAGGTGTATTGACCTAGCGGCGACGACTGTCCGGGGGCGGGTACGGCGGGATGTCAGGGCCCGGCTGGAAGTGCGGGCCCTGGCGCATGTGCCTGACGATCAGGGCCAGGTCGACGGTGATCACCAGCCACAGCACCCCGCAGGCGATCGCCCACCCGGGGCGCCCGGCCAGTGCGAACGCGGCCGTACCGAAGACCGCCCAGACGACACCCCACACGCTCAGCCAGAACCGCGCTCGCAGCGCACTGCGCGCGGTCGTCGGCTCACTGCCCGTACGCATCCCGGATCACCGTTCCTCTCTGCAACGTACCCTTCGGAACGGACGTGCACCACCGCGTCCGAACCGTTCACCACAAGGTCCCGACAGGGGGTTGTCGCGTGCTTCCGGATGCCGATGAGCTGGCCGAGGTGCTGCTGGACCTGGCGGTACCGCACGAGGACATCAACGACCTCGTCCGAATGGGACGCAGAGTCACCGACGACCCGGAGCTGAGACGGTTCCTGGAGGCGTCGGTCGAGGAACTCGTCCGGGACATGGGGGAGATCGGCGGCGCGGCCGACCTGCCGGAGCTCGACTGGGCCGAGGGCGCGCTGCGGCGCTGCTTCCCCGCGTACGTGTTCGTGGCCGCGCTGCCGCACACCCGCGCCCACCACCGTGAGCGGGGCATCCCCGCCGAGGTCTCCCGGCGCACTCTCGCCGACCTCGGGCGGAACATGGCGGTGTACCGAAGGCGCCATGGCCGAGCCGGTGTGCAGGCCCCGTGGTGGCTCACCCACCACTTCCGGGGTGAGCTGTACCAGCTGGGCCGATTGCAGTTCGAACGGGCACGGCACGGGGCGCGTACGGCTGTGGTGCTCGCGGCGGCCGGACTGGACGTGGCCCCGGGCACGCCCTGCCTGAACCTGCACGTTCCCGACTTCCTCGGTCCGCTGTCACCGGCCGCCTGCGACCGCTCGCTGGCACTGGCCGGCGAGTTCTTCGCGCGGCACTACCCCGGGGAGACGTACCGGGCCGCGCTCTGCCACTCCTGGCTGCTCGACCCGCAGCTGAAGAGCTACCTGCCCGACGACTCCAACGTCATCCGGTTCCAGGAGCGCTTCCGGGTCGCCCGCGCGGACCGGGAGCCGGCGGACACCGAACCGGTCCAGTTCGTGTTCGGCGACCCGGAGCTGCCGGTCGAGAGCCTGCCCCGCCGGACGTCCGTGGAGCGGGCCGTCGGCGACCACCTGCGGGCCGGCGGACACTGGTACATCGGTCACGGCTGGTTTCCCCTGCCAACCACCGGTCGCTGAGGGCGAGTTGGTTCCGCGACATGCCGGCCGCCCCCGGATGCCACTCGGACGGGTGAACGTGTGCGAGGCGGGAACGGACATGCGCATACGGGCCGTTGGACGGGCATGGAGCTGAAAATGCGAGCGGGACATGAGGGGACCGGTCCCGGGGCCATCACCCCGGACGGCTGCGCGGTCGAGTTCTACGCACGACTCGCGGTGGGGCCCGAGCCGGACATCATCGCCGGTGCCGTGCCGGCGGGGGCAAGCATCCTGGAACTGGGCAGCGGGGTCGGGCGCATGACCCACCCCCTGCTGGAGCGTGGTTTCACGGTCACGGCGGTGGACGAGTCCGCCGAGATGCTGGAGCGCGTCCGCGGGGCGCGCACCATACACAGCACCATCGAAGACCTGGACCTGGGCGAGACGTTCGACGTGGTGCTGCTCGCGTCGTTCCTCGTCCACAGCGGAGACGTCCGGGTGCGGGACGCGCTGCTGCGTACCTGCGTCCGGCATGTCGCACCGGGCGGCTGCGTGCTGATCCAACGCGAGGGCGAGGACTACCACACCAACGTGCCGCGGGAACGGAAAGACCCCGGCGGCTTCACCGTACGGATCGCCTCATCGGAGCCCCTCGGCGACGGGGCCCACATGGTCCGCGCGGAGTACGACTTTCCGGACGCGACCTGGACTCAGACGTTCCGGGCCCGTCCGCTGACGAAGGAACAGTTCGAGGAGGCGCTCGCGGAGGCAGGGCTGGAGGTGGACAGATATCTGACGGAGGACCGGACCTGGGTGCGCGCCGTACGGAGATGAGTTCGGCGTCACTGCTGCTCGGGGTTGCCCTGGCCGAACAGCCCCCGCAGGCGTTCCAGCTCGCGGCGGTCGCGTTTGGTGGGGCGGCCCGCGCCTCGGTCACGGACACCGGCCGGGGCGACGGCCGCACGGGGCGGGGGCGGCGGGCTGTTGTCGATGTAGCACTGCGCGGCCACCGGGGCGCCGACCCGCCTGCGGATCAACCGCTTGACGACCACGATCCGCTCCCGGCCCTCGCCGCGTAGCCGCACCTCGTCGCCGACGTGCACGGTGTAGGCGGGCTTCACCCGCTCGCCGTTCACCCGGACATGGCCGCCCCGGCAGGCGTTGGCTCCGATGGAACGGGTCTTGACCAGCCGGACCGCCCAGATCCAGCTGTCGAGACGCACGGTCTCACCGGTCTTCGGAGCGGCGGCCTCCGCGGCGGCCACCGCTTCGGCGATCTTGGCGTCCACGCCCAGCGGGCCCGCACCCGGGGTGGGGGAGGGCTCGGGGCTGGTTCCTTCACTGCCGGTCACCCCTGCGGCGTCGGCGTCGCTGGTCCTGCGGGTCGTGTCCGGGCCGGTCGACCCGCTCGGCTTCTTGTCGTCCGCGTGCTCCACAGCCATGCTTGCGACCTTAGTACGCCGGGTCGGGCGGCACGGACGGGTTTTCCCGGCGGAGCGGACCGGGCGGGCCGGACCAGGCCGGACCAGGCCGGGGAGGGCCGGAGCGGGGCGGATCGGAGCGGAGCGTGCGGACGGGACCGGGCCAGGGCAGGGAGGCGGCGAGGCAGTGGCCAGGGCTCCGTACGGTGGAGACATGAACACCAGCGGCGGTTCCGGACCCGAGGGACCCGGTGGACCCGGTGGACCCGGCGGGTCCGGGGGCGTCGGCGGGCTTCGCGGGCTGGACGAGCGGGTGGCGGGGTGTCGGGCCTGTTCCCGGCTGGTCGCCTGGCGGGAGGAGGTGGCCCGCGTCAAGCGCGCCGCCTTCGCCGACTGGACGTACTGGGGCCGCCCGGTACCGGGCTTCGGACCGCCGGACGCCCGGCTGCTGATCGTCGGGCTGGCCCCGGCCGCGCACGGCGGCAACCGGACCGGCCGGATGTTCACCGGCGACCGTTCCGGGGACGTGCTGTACGAGGCGCTGTACGACGTGGGGCTCGCCTCGCAGCCCACGTCGGTCTCCGCCGACGACGGCCTGGAGCTGCACGGAGTGCGGGTCACCTCGCCGGTGCACTGCGCCCCGCCCGCCAACAAGCCCACCCCACAGGAGCGGGACACGTGCCGGCCCTGGCTCGTCCAGGAGCTGAACCTGTTGCGGCCGACCCTGCGAGCCGTGGTGGTGCTGGGCGCCTTCGGGTGGCAGGCCGCGCTTCCGGCGTTCGCCGAGGCGGGTTGGCGGGTGCCCCGGCCGCGCCCCGTCTTCGGCCACGGCACGCACGTTCCGCTCGACGGCCTGGAGCTCTTCGGCTGCTTCCACGTCAGCCAGCGCAACACCTTCACCGGTCGGCTCACGCCCGCGATGCTGCGGGAGGTGCTGGGGACGGCGGCCGAGGCGGCCGGACTGCCCGGTACGACCTGAGGCGGGCCGAGCCGGCGCCCTGAGGGGGACCCCGCGTGCGGCGCTGAAAATGCGGCGACGAGGACGGGTACGAGGGTTAGGGTCCCCGGATGGCGCTCTACCCGGAGATCGAACCCCACGACCGCGGCATGCTCGACGTCGGCGACGGCAACCACGTCTACTGGGAGACCTGCGGGAACCCGCGCGGGAAGCCCGCGCTGGTGCTGCACGGCGGGCCGGGATCTGGTTGTACGCCGTACTTCCGGCGGCTGTTCGACCCTGCCCTGTACCGGATCGTGCTGCTCGACCAGCGCGGCTGCGGGCGTTCGACGCCGCACGCCGGAGTGTACGAGACCGACATGAGCGTCAACACGACCCCACATCTCATCGCCGACCTGGAGCTGCTGCGGCGCCACCTCGGGATCGAGCGATGGCTGGTGTGGGGCGTGTCGTGGGGGGCGGTGCTGGGGCTGAGGTATGCGCAGACGCATCCCGAGGCCGTGTCCGAGCTGGTGCTGACCGGAGTCGCCACCGGTTCGGACGCCGAAGTGACCCTGCTGACCAGGGGGCTCGGCAAGATCTTCCCGGAGGACTTCGAGCGGTTCCTGGCCGGACTGCCGGACGACGAGCGGTCCGGCAATCTCGCCGCCGCCTACAACCGGCTCATCGAGTCGCCCGACCCCGCGGTGCGGGAGCGGGCCGCGCGGGCGTGGACGGACTGGGAGACGGCGATCGTCCCCGCACCGCCGCGTTCGGTCCCGCGGTACGAGGACCCGGTGTTCCGCCTGGCCTTCGCCCGGACGGTCACCCACTACTTCGGCAACGACCACTTCCTGGGCGAGGGCAACGACGAGGGTGTCGTCCTGCGTGACGCGCCGCTGCTCAAGGGGATCCCGGGCACCCTCGTCCAGGGGAGCCTCGATCTCGGCAACCTGCTCGGCGTCGTCTGGCGGCTCCACCACGCCTGGCCGGGGAGTGAGCTGGTCCTCGTGGACGACGTCGGTCACAACGCGGGAGCGCCGAGCATGGCAGCGGAGCTGGTGAAGGCGACGGACAAGTACGCGGTTCGCTAGCGGAGGTCGCTGGTGTCCACGAACAACTGCCGGATCGTCGAGCGGTAATTGGTCCGCACATGGGTGAGGGCGTGGGCGCGTGCCCGCTCCGGGTCGCCGGACGCGATCGCCTCGTACAACTCGCGGTGCTCCACGAGAAGTTGGGGCCACTCCTCGTTGCGCCGCGTCATCCAGCGCAGGCGGCCGGCCACCGGTTCCAGGGCCTCGATCAGCAGGGTGTTGCCCGCCATCGCCGTGATGCGGTCGTGCAGACGGCTGTTGATGTCGGTGATGGCCTCGGCGTCGCCCGCCTCGGTCGCGGCGGCGGCCTCGTCCAGGAGTGCCTCGACCTCGGCAAGGTCCTCGGGTGTGGCGCGGGTCGCGGCGAGTCCGGCCGCGTAGACCTCCAAGGCCTCGCGCAGTTCGAAGAGTTCCTTGACGTCGTTCGGGGTCAGTCGGCGGACGACGGTGCGACGCGGGGTCTCGAAGTGCACGAAGCCCTCGGCGACCAGGGCACGGACCGCCTCCCGTACCGGGACGCGCGAGACGCCGAAGCGCTCGGCCAGCTCCCGCTCGACCAGTCGGTCGCCTGGGCGCAGACGGCCCGCGATGATCTCCTGGCGCAGAGTGGCCAGGACGCGTTCGCGCACCGCGCCGAGGGGCTCGATCTTCGTCGTGGAGCTCATGGGCCCATCTTCGCCGACTCCGAGGGTGTTTTACCGAGCGTTAACGGCAGCGACATCGGTCAGAACGGTTGACGCGGGGACCATGTCGGCAGTTTGGTATACCAAACGCGTCGCCGGCTCCACTCGCTCATGGAGGCCCCGTGTCCCTCGCCGAATCCGCCGAAGCCACCGGCACACCAGCGTTCGTCCCCGATCCCCGGCTCACCAACGAAGACCTCGCCCCCGCGGGCAAGCGCAACTGGAAGGTCTTCGACCTCTTCGCCATGTGGATGTCCGACGTCCACAACCTCGGCAACTACACCTTCGCCGCCGGCCTGCTCTTCCTGGGCATGAACGTGTGGCAGATCTTCACCTCCCTGCTCGTCGGCTTCGTGATCATCTACGCCGGGATGAACATGATGGGCCGCGTCGGGCAGCGCACCGGCGTCCCGTTCCCGGTGGTCAGCCGTATCGCCTTCGGTGTCTGGGGCGCCAACATCCCCGCCCTGATCAGGGCCGTCATCGCCATCATGTGGTACGGCATCCAGACCTACCTCGCCTCCGTCGCCGTCAACGTGATGCTGCTGGCAGCCTGGCCCGGCCTGGAGTCCTGGACGCACAACTCGTTCCTCGGGCTCGACGCCCTCGGCTGGGTGTCGTTCGTGGCGCTGTGGCTGGTCCAGGCGGCGATCATCAGCCGGGGCATGGAGTCGGTGCGCAAGTTCCAGGACTTCTGCGGCCCGGCGATCTGGGTCGTGATGATCGCGCTGGCCGTGTGGATCCTGGCCAAGGCGGGCTGGACCATCTCGCTCACCAGCACCCCGCATCCCGTCTCCGTCGGGGAGCAGTGGCGGCAGTGGTTCGGCGCGGTCGGCCTGATCCTCGCCACCTACGGCACCCTGATGCTCAACTTCTGCGACTTCTCCCGCTTCGCCCCCGACTACCGCACGGTCCGGCGCGGCAACTTCTGGGGACTGCCCGTCAACTCGACGGCCTTCGTGATCGTGTCGGTCATCGTGACCGCCGGTGCCTACGAGGTGTTCGGCAAGGAGATCACCGACCCCGCCTACCTCGTCGCCGAGATCGGCAACACCTGGGTGCTGGTGGTGGGCGCGCTGACCTTCGCCGTCGCCACGATGGGCGTCAACATCGTCGCCAACTTCGTCTCCCCGGCGTACGACCTCGCCAATGTCTGGCCGCAGAAGATCACGTTCAAGGTCGGCGGCATGATCAGCACCGTCGTCGCCCTGTTGGTGACCCCGTGGAACCTCTTCTCCAACCCCACGGTCGTCAACTACTTCCTCGGCGGCCTCGGCGCCTTCCTCGGCCCGCTGTTCGGCGTGATCATGGTCGACTACTACTGGGTGAAGCGAGGCCGCGTCGACGTCGACGCCCTGTTCGACGGCCGTCCCGGATCCCGCTACTACTACGCCAAGGGCGTCAACCCCAAGGCGCTGTGGGCCTTCCTGCCCTCGGCGGCGGTCGCGGCGGTGTTCGCGCTGGTGAAGACGTTCAGCGACGTCGCGCCCTATTCCTGGTTCATCGGGACGGCGCTGGCCGCCGGACTGTACGTGGCGCTGTGCCGCGCCGACCGCGCGGCCGACTCCGAGGCCCTGTCCAAGAAGACCTTGGAGGTCTGAGGACGTGCGGATCGTCGTCACCAACTGCAACACCACGCAGGAGATGACCGAGGAAATCGTACGAGGTGCCCGGGCCGCGGCAGGCCCGGGCACCACCGTGACCGGGCTGACACCCGCCTGGGGACCCGAGTCCGCGGAGGGCTGGCTCGACAGCTACCTGTCGGCCGCGGCGGTCATCGACCTGCTGCGCACCTACCACGGCCCGCCGTACGACGCCGTGGTCATGGCCGGTTTCGGTGAGCACGGACGGGAGGGCGTGCGGGAACTCGTGGACGTACCGGTGGTCGACATCACCGAGGCCGCGGCCCATCTGGCCTGCCTGTTGGGACGCCGGTACGGGGTAGTCACCACGTTGGAACGGTCATGCGGCCAGATCGAGGACAGCCTGGAACTGGCGGGCGTGGGACGCAACTGTGCCGCCGTCGTCGGCACCGGGCTGAGCGTCCTCGACCTCGGTGACGCAGCGGGGGACGGGCGCGGGGAGCGGGCGGGTACGGAGGCGGCGTTCCTCACGGCGGCCGAGCAGGCGTGCCGGGCCGGGGCGGAGGTGCTGGTGCTGGGCTGCGCCGGGATGACCGGCCTGGAGCGGACGGTGGGGGAGAAGCTGGGGATTCCGGTGGTCGACGGGGTCGCGGCGGCGGTGAAGCTCGCGGAGTCCCTGGTCACGCTGGGCCTGACGACGAGTCGCGCGGGGAGCTACGCGAAGCCGCTGCCGAAGGGGCGGGCGTGGGGGCCGCCGACGGCGGGGTGACGTCGAGGCGCGGGGACGCGTCGATACGGGGATGGTCTTCTGCCGGTTTCCGCTGCCACTGTCACCCGCTCCGGTGCTCCCCGGACTCGCGCGCGGGTCCGCCCTCCGGCACCACGGCGGTCGCCGTGATCTCCACCAACTGCCCCGTGTATCCGAGGCAGGCCACGCCGAGCAGCGTCGACGAGTGCGGCCCGGTGCTGAGCGCGGACGCCTCGACCACGTCCCAGACGGCGGAGAGCGTCGCCGGCTCACCGCTCACGACGTACACGTCGGTCGCCACGACGTGTTCCAAGTCGCTCCCGACGGCACGCAGTTGTTCGCGCAGGTTCGCGATCACCTGCTCGGCCTGCCGCACCGGGTCTCCCGCGCCGACCACATTCCCGTCGGCGTCCAGCGGTACCGCCCCGGCGAGAAACGCGAGCCTCGTGCCGGCCTCGACGACGGAGACGTGGGAGTAGGTCGGCGGCGGGAAGAGGGTGGGGACGGTGACGCGCTGGATCACGTGGGCTCCTCGGACAGGCGATGGCCAACCCGTCGATCATCCGGACCCTTGACCGGCATCGCATCCGAGTTTCCCGTCAGGGGCCGCGGGACGGGCGCGACCTGGGCGGCGTGCGCCTACTCGTCGTCCCAGGCCATCGAGCTCATCCTCCAGCCGGCCGGCGTCCGGACGAACTGGGTGGTCTTGCGGCCGGCGCCCTCGAACCACTCACCGTCCAAAAAGCCCGACTTGCGGTATTCGCTGAACCGGTGCGCGATCGACCCGAAGATCTCGGTCCGCTCGGCGACCTCCCATTCGGAGAACTCCGTCAGCGTCCCATCGGTGAGGATCTTCTCCCGGGGCTCGATGAACGCGTCGAGGTCGTAGATCACCGGCTCACCCCCCACGTTCTTGATGATCATCCCTTGTGGAATGAACACCTCGTGGACGACCTCGACGTTCGGTCGGCTGCCGCCGGTGTTGGTGAACGCGCCGAGGAAGGCGTGCGTCAGCTGGTCCAGCTCGGCCTTGACGTCGGACACGGGTACTCCTCCACATGGTGAGACGCCTCGCGTCTGATCGTCTCGTACTGCCGACGTGCGCGACCAGGGGTTCGGCAGGGCCGGGGCAGGAATTGCGTTCATAAAGAAACCGCCCCTGCAGCCGATCGTCACATCTCCGAAATACATCCGTCCCATCTCCTCCAAGACCGCGATCTACCGTGGAGACACGGGCCGCACCCCTCATCGGCCCCGCCCATCAGCCCGGCCACCGTCGCCCGCAGGCTCACCCCCGCCTCGTACAGACGACAGGAGCCCCGTGTCCCGCCCCGCCGCTCTGTCCCTCCCGCCCTGGCTCGCCCATGCCTTCCGTGCGCAGCGGGGGCCCGTGCCCTGGAACGCGGTCGTGCGGGGCGCGCTGTCCGCCGGGCCGGTGCTTCTGGTCGCTGTGCTCGTCGGCCACACCTCCCTGGGGGTCGTCGCGGCCATCGCGGCCATGCTGGCCGGGGTCAACGACCGCCCCGGCAGCCGGCGCGCCTCCGTCCGGCGGATCGGGGTGCCCGCGCTCGCCGGAGCCTGCGGGCTCCTCATGGGGACGTACACCGGAGAGCAGCTCGGGGCCGTCGCCCTGACCGTGCTGCTCACCCTCGTCGGACTCGTCGCCGGAGGCGTCAGCGCCGTCGGGCCCGTCGCCTCGGCGGCCGGGACGCAGTGGCTCGTCGCCTCCGCCATCGGAGCCGGGATGCCGCTGCCCGAGCCGGGATGGCTGCGGGCGCTCGCCTACCTGGTGGGAGCCGGGTGGTTGCTCGGCCTGCGGCTGGTCCTGCCCACACCCGGCGGCCTCACCGGGGACTTCCGGTTCGACGGGGAGCGGGAGGCCGTCGCCGCCGTCTACGACGCCGTGGCGGCGCTGCTCGACGCCTCGGGCACGCCGGACGCCACCTCCCGCCGGGTGGCGCTCACCGCCGCGCTCGATCACGCGCAGGACGCGCTCGCCGGGCCCCGGCTACGTCGCTATGCCAGCTCGGCGGCCGAACGGCGGCTGCACGCGCAGTACGCCGCCGCGCTGCCGCTCGGCGAGGCCGCGACCGCGCTGGCCTGGGCCGGGGAGGAGGTCGCCGAGCGGTCCTCGGCGGGGCCTCGGCGTCTCGCGGCCGCCGTACGGGAGAACACGCACACCGGGCCGCTGCCGGCGCCCTCCCGATCGGCGCCCGGGCTGCGTGCCCTGGACGACGCCCTGCTGCACGCCGCCGAGGCCTTCGACCGCACCAAGGGTTCCGACCTGCACACCCGCAGGCGCGGCGCGGGGGCCCTGCTGCGAACCGTGTTCGGCGCCGGGGGCCGTGAGTACGGGCTGCGGGTCGCCCTCTGCTTCGGAGCCAGCGTCGGAGTCGCCCAGGCCCTGCACCAGACCCGCTGGTACGGGCTGCACGAGCACTGGTACTGGCTGCCCGCCACCACCGTCTTCCTGGTCAAGCCCGACCTGGGGCCACTCGCCTCGCGTGTCCTGTGCCGCGCGGCCGGGACCGTCCTCGGGGCCCTCGTCTTCGCCGGGTTCGCCGCGGTGCTGCCCCGGCCGGAAGGGCTCATCGCGCTCGTGGCACTCAGCGGTGCCCTCATCCCGGTCGCCACCCGGCATTTCGCCGCGCAGACCGCGGTCGTCACCGTCCTCGTGCTGGCGCTGGTGATGGTCGGCGGCGAGGCGCAGGCCTCCGCCGGCCGGATCGGGGAGACGCTGCTGGCCTGCGCGATCGTACTGATCGTGGGTCACCTGCCGATGCCGGGACAGCGAGCCGGCGGGGTACGGTCCCGGCTCGCGGCGGCGGAAGCCGCGGCACAGGCGTACCTGGCGCATGTCCTGCGCGAGTCCGACGCGCACGCGGTGGAGGACTCAGGCTCGCACCGGTCGAGCGTCGGTGCCGAGGTCGCCGCCGTCGGCACAGTCAATACCACCGGCACCGGCACCGGCAGTCGTGCCGTCCGCTGGACGCTGCGTCGCGAGGCTTACCGGGCCCTCGCCGAGGCCCGTACCGCCATCGCCCTCGCCGCCGCCGAACTCCCGCCGCTCGCCCGGCACTCGGAGGGCGCCGACGAGATCGCCACCACCCTCGAACGGCTCCTCGACACGACCACCGCCTGTGCCGTGCACGTAGACGACACCGGACGGCTCACCCCGCGGCACACCCAACGCCTCTCCGAACTACTGGCGGAACTGGCGAAGGAGAGCGAGCGCGCCCGTCTGCGGATCCCCGAACTGCCCGCGGCGGGGTGACTGAGGCGGGGCAACTCCGAGGCAGGGGTGACCAGGTGAGGACCGCTACCCCACCCGCACCCACACCGGTGCGTGATCCGACCCCGGTTCCCCGCGCCGCTCCGATGGATCCGGACCCACCGACGGCAGCCGCGGCGCCTCGTGGGCCGGCAGGCCCGTCCCCGCCTTGGTGATCCGGTGGACGAGGCGGTGGCTCACCAGGACGTGGTCGATGAGTTCGCGGCGGCCGAAGTTTATGCGGGAGAAGCGCTGCTCGGCGGGTATGAGCGGGGCCACGTTCCACAACCGGACCGCGTCGCCGTGGTCGGGCGTCTGGAAACCGGCGGTGCCGATCTCCGATCCGGGCGGGCCCAGCAGGATCTGGGTGGTCGCCGCCTGCACCTCGTCATTCAGGTCGCCCAGCACCGCCACGTCCCGCTCGCGGCCGTGGCCGGCCAGCAGTTCGTCGGCCAGGGCCCGCAGGGTCGTCGCCTCCGCGGCCCGCCGGTAGAGCGCGTACGCCCCGTACCGTGCCCGCTCGCCCTCGTCGTGCGGCTGGAAGCGGTTGCCCGGATACGTCAGCAGCTTCGACTTGAGGTGGGTGACCGCCACCCGCAGCGGCCCGATCTCGGTGTCCGCCTCCACCGCCAGGAAGCCCCGGCCCGCCTGTCCGACCGTCGCCCCGTCGTCGTCCGACTGCACCGGACGCAACGTCGGCGGGAAGCTGTTCCTGTCCGACAGCACCTGCAACGGCGTACGGCTGAGGAAGCCGACCCGGATGCCCCGGTGATCCGGGTGCTGGGAGAGCGCGACGGTCCAGTCGCCGTGCAGCATCTCGGTCAGGTCCCGCAGCGCCTCCGGCTCCCCGACCTCCTGCACACCCAGCAGCGTCGGGTCGAGTTGGGTGATCACGTCGGCGAGGGCGGCCAGTTTCGCCTCGTACGTGGCTTTGTCCTTGGGGCCGAACGGCCCGCCGGGACGATAGAGGTTCTCCAGGTTCCAGGTGCCTACGAGCATGCCGGGCTCCTTTCCAGAAGCCGTCGGGCGGGCTGTGGTGAGGCCAGGGTGCTGGTCCGGCCGAGGAAGCGACAGGGCCGGTGACGGGATGCGCGGTCCGGCTCACGCGAGGCGACTACGGCGTCGTACGTCGGCGCGATGAGCGGCTCTCCCGCTCCTCTCATCATTACCGGAGGCACCGTCCTCGTGCACGACGATCAAGAGCGGATCGGGTTCGAGGAGGACGCCGCGATCGTCGTACGGGACGGACACGTCGTGTCCGTGACGGTCACACCCACGCCCTGGTGGTCGCCCTGCGGGGCCTCGCCGCGGACCTGCCCACCGATGGACCACGGCAACTGAACCCCCGGGTCCTGTCGTACCCGGCGGATATCGTTGTCGTGGTCCGCGGGACGGCCTTTGCGATCGGGGAACGATGCTCGAAGTGCGCTTGTTGGGCTCCGTCGAGGTGTGGCAGGACGGTCGGCGACTGCGGCTCGGCGGCAAACCCCTCACGATCCTGTCGGCGTTGGTCGTCCACCTCGGGGAAGTCCTGGCCACCGGCCGTCTGGTGGACCTGATCTGGGAAGAGCGGGCACCCGCCACGGCCACCGCCCTGGTCGCGTCGCATGTCTCGGCCGCCCGGCGGGAGTTCACCGGTGCGCCGGGGACGTCCTTGATCCGTACCCGAGCTCCCGGCTACGTCGTCGAGCTGGACCGCGGCCAGGTCGACGCCCACCGCTTCGAGACACTGCTGCGGGAAGGGGAGAGCCGCGCCCGGCAGGGGCGCCCGGCGGAGGCGGTGGACGCGCTCTCCGACGCGCTGGACCTGTGGCGTGGCCCGGACGCGCTGGAAGGCATGGACCAGTCGTTCGCGCGCATCGAGGCGGCTCGGCTGGGGGAGTTGCGGCTGATCGCACACGAGGAGCGCTTCGCCCTCGGTCTCGTGCTCGGGCGAGAGGAGCGTGTCATCGCTCCCTTGCTCGCCCACGTCGCGGCCCATCCGCTGCGCGAGCGACCGCGGGGACAGCTGATGACCGCCCTGTTCCGTACGGGACGCACCCCCGATGCCCTGCGGATCTACCAGCAGGGGCGTGACCTGCTCCGCGAGGAGCTGGGAATCGACCCCGGGGACGAACTGCGCGCACTGCACCGAGCGGTGCTGAACCATGACACCTCCGTGCTCGGTACGGGCCGGCAGGCACCCGAGATGGTGCGGGTGCCCTCGCGGGCCAGGTCGTCCACTGCCGGCCCGGTGGCCTCGCCGGGCCGATCCTCGCCACTCGGCCCGGTGGTCTCGCCGGGCGGATCGTCGCCACTCGGCCCGGTGGTCTCGCGGCACACGGCTTCTCCCGTCGACCCGGTGGCCGCGCGGGCCGTGGCGCCGCTCGTCGACAAAGCGGGCGCGAGCGTGGCTCCGGCCGTCCGCCGTGCCCAGCGCGGCGATCGCGGTGCGGGCGGACGAGAGTGGCCGCAGGCGCCCGCCCGCGAGCCGTCGGCTGTCGAGCCGTCGGCCACCGAGCCGTCGACCACCGAGTCGTCGGTCCCCCCGTGGCCGGCTCCCGCGCCGTCCCATCTGCCTCCTGACGTGGACGACTTCGTCGGACGGAGCGAGGAGAGCGACTGGGTCACCTCCTTGTTGCGCCGGGTGGACGACCCCGGCAGGACAGCCCCGCCCATCGGGGTGATCTCGGGCCGCTCGGGTGTGGGGAAGACGGCACTCGCCGTCCATGTGGGGCACCGCGCGGCCGCCCTGTTCTCCGACGGCCGGCTCTTCCTTGATCTGCGAGCCTCGGACTCCGCCCCCGTACAAGCCTCCGACGCGCTGGCCAGGCTGCTGCGTGCGCTGGGCGCCGACCCCGAGCAGGCGGCCGGTGGACTGGACGACCTGGTCGGCCTCTACCGCACCCGGGTGGCGCACCGGCGGATCCTGCTGATCCTCGACAACGCGGCGGGCGAGAGCGATCTGCGTCCACTGCTGCCGCCCGGCCCCGGTTCAGCCGTGCTGATCACCAGCCGCAGAAGGCTGGCGGGGCTGGAAGGCGCGCAGCACCTCGACCTGACCGCGCCCGGCGAGCCGGAGGCACTCGAACTCCTCACCCGGGTCGCCGGTCGCACGCGGAGGGAGACGGGCCGACCGGAGTTCGCGGAGATCGTCGCGCTCTGCGGACGCCTGCCGTTGGCGTTGCGGATCGCCGGCGCCCGGCTGGCCGCGCGCCCCCACTGGGCGCCCGGCCGGCTGGCGGCCCGGTTGCGCGACGAGCGGCGGCGCCTCAACGAACTCCGCGCCGGCGACCTGGAGTTGCGCACCAGCCTCGAACTGGGCTACTCGGACCTGCGGCCGCAGGACCAGGAAGCGCTGCGTCGGCTGGCCCTGGTGGACCTGCCGGACTTCGCCTCGTGGATCGCTTCCCCGCTGCTCGACATCGACACCGACGACGCGGAGGAAGCCGTCGAGAGGCTGGTGGACTGCCACTTCATCGACGTGATCGGGGTGGACGGCACCGGTCGTATCCGCTACCGCATCCACGACCTCGCCCGTGAGCACGCGCGGGAACGCTGCGTGGCCGAGGAAAGTCCCGAGGAACGCTCGCGTGCGGTACGGCGTCTGGTCTCCTGCTGGCTGCAACTGGCCGACCAGGCGGCCATTCGCGGGCCGGGCGGCGGGGCCGCCCGGCTCTTCCCGCCGCCGCGGACGCCACACCGTCTCGACGAGGCGACCGCGGAGGCACTCCTGGCCCGGCCCGCCTCCTGGTTCACCACCGAACAGGCCTGCCTGGTGGCCGCGGTCACCCACTGCGCGGACCAGGGCATGACGCGGGAGGCTCGCGACCTGGCCGGCGCGGTGATCGCGAGCTCCGCTGTGCTGTACAACCAGTTCGACGCCTGGTCACAGTCGCACACGGTCGCTCTGGAGGCGGTACGCCGCAACGGCGACAGCGCGGGGCGAGGCCTGGCTGCTCATGGGACTCGGCCAACTCCGGTACGAGCAGGACCGCTTCGAGGAGTCGTATCTCTTCTTCGCCGAGGCGCTGGAACTGTTCGACGGCACAGCCTGCCGGGAAGGCCCGGAGGCCCTCGGGCAGGCTGACGTGGTGCGGGGGCGGGCCGCGGCGCTGACCGGCATGGGCACCGCCCGACGCGAACAGGCCCGGTTCGCCGACGCGTTGGACCTCCTGCGCGCGGCGCTCGCGGCCTACGAGGAGACGAGCGATGACTCCGGTACGGCCTGGGCGCTCTACGGCATCGGCTACGCGCACCGTGAACAGGGGCGCACGGCGCAGGCATGGGCGGCGCTGGAGCGTTCCCTCGCGCTGTACCGTTCGTCCGGCGACCGGCACGGAGAGGCACTGGTGCTGCGTTCCCTGGCGCTGTGTCACCGCGCCGAGGGCGAACTCACCGAGGCCGCAGACCTGTTGGAGCAGGCGATGAGTGTGTTCGAGGAACTCCAGGACCGCTTCGGCCAGATGTACACGGGGCAGGCGCTGGCGAAGGTCCAGCTGCGCCAAGGGCGTATGACGGAAGCACGTCGACGGCTCGACCGGTGTCTGGAGGTGGCTCTGGAGCGCCAGGACAGATTTGGCCACGCACTCGTGCTGCGGACCATCGGCGAGTGGCACCTGGCGGCCGGCGACGCGAGGGGCGCGCAGACCCCGCTCCGGCAGGCCCTCGCGGCGTGGGAGTCCCTCCGTCTGCCGTTGTGGCGGGCACGCACCGGCTGGGATCTGGCCGAGGCGTGGGCGCGCTGCGGAGACGAGGTCGCCGCACGGGAGGAGCGGGAGAGGGCGCTGGAGGTGTTCCGGGCACTGGAGAGCCGTGAGGCCGCGGAGCGTGGTCGGTGACGAGTGACGGGTGACGGCTGGGGGGGGACGGTGAGGGGCGCGGGGCACTGCGGGGACCGGCCGTTCACCGGCCCGCGTTCCCCTCCCGAAGCGAGGCCTGCGCGGCACGTTGCAGCCGATCTGCAGACCTTTTGCAGGCGTGGTCGTCAGGCTCGTCCCGTGGAAGAAATCATCCCGCTCTCCGATCCCCGCGTGGCCGCGGTCGCCCTGACCGAATGCGGTGAACCGCTGGTCGACCTGAGCCAGTGCGCCGCCCTACGGATCGACCACCGGCAGGCGGACCCCGACGGCCACTACCGCCATGTCCGGGCGGGCGTGCGGCGGCGGCTGCTCGCGGCCCAGCGCACGCTGCCCACCGGCGTCCATTTCCTGGTCGTCGAGGGATACCGGTCGCCGGAACTGCAACGCCGGTACTTCGAGGAGTACACCACCACGTTGCGGGCCGCCCGTCCCGGCCTGTCGCCGTCCGACCTCAGGGAACTGGCGAGCGCCTACATCTCCCCACCGGAGGTCGCCCCGCACGTGAGTGGCGGAGCAGTCGATCTCACCCTGTGCCGCGACGACGGTACGGAACTCCCGCTGGGCACCGAGGTCAACGCCACGCCGGAGGAGAGCGGCGGTGCCTGTCGCACCGCCGCACCGTGGATCGGCACCGAGGCGCGCGCCAACCGGCTCGTGATGGAACGCGCCCTCACCGCGGTGGGTTTCGTCAACTACCCCACCGAGTGGTGGCACTGGTCGTACGGGGAGCGGTACTGGGCGGTACTGCGGAAGGTACCGGCTTCCCGTTACGGCCCCGTGGCCCCACCGGTGACCTCGGCACGCCCCAGCATCTCACCGGCCTGACCCGCCCCTGCGGACCAGCACCTGACCAACCGTCGCGCACCACCACCTGACCGGCCTGACCAGCCTTTGCGCACCAGCACTTCACGGGCCTGACCAGTCGGCCCACCGCCCGCCCGCCCGAACCGGCGGCGGTCCTTCATCGGCACCACGCATCGGGGGAAGACGATGGACATCACCGACCGGACCTGCGGCAGCGGCCTCGTCCGCGACGACACGATGAGCGCCGGTGAATTCGACCGGGTCTTCAGCGACGTCATGCCACGGCTGCGCAGACGTCTGCTGGCGTTGACGGGCAATCCGTACGACGCCGACGACCTCCTTCAGGAAACGTATCTGCGCCTCTCGCGTCGCGCCCGGGCACACCATCTCGTCCGGGGACGGCACCCGTACGCCTATGCCTGCGCCGTCGCGACGAACCTCCTGCGCGACCGGTGGGCGCACCCCTCCCGGCGCGAGTCCTGCGTGGACCGGCTGCCCGACGACGGCTGGGACGGAGGACTCGCCCTGTTCGAGGCCCGATCGGTGACCCTGGCCCTGCTCGGCGCGCTGTCGCCGAAGGAGGCTGCCGCGGTGATCCTCGTGGACCTCGAAGGGCTGAGTCACGACGACGCCGGAGAACGCCTCGGGACGCACCGCGGCAGTGTGCAGCGCAATCGCATGCGCGCACTGGCCAAGTTGCGCGTCCTGCTCGCCGTATCGGCCGAGAACACCGCTCCGCACCCGAAGTTGACCTGACCCACGGATGCTGTGACCCACGTCACTGTCGACGGGGTCATATGGACGAGCCCCCGGACCGGTCCTGTTGATGAAGCACCCCACGAAGGAAGAACTCGGATGACCGACGGAATGCTCCGGACCACCAGGTGTACGGCCGCGTTCGCCCTGGCCGCGGCCATCACCGCCCTCGCTCCCACTACGGCCTCCGCCGCAACCGCGCCCGCCCCCGTCGCGCCGGCCGCGACCCGGGACACCGCCTGCGGGGTGCTCGCAGCGGGTGCCTCGGCCACGGCCCAGGCCGCGGTGAGCGCGGCCTGTTCCCAGGTCGGCGTCTGGTACAGCTGGGGCGGCGGTCACGGGGCGACCCCCGCAGCCACCTACGGCTACTACGACGGGGTGGACCCCGACAGCCTGCACGACGGGGAACGCAAGGGCTTCGACTGCTCCGGACTGGCCCGCTACGCCTACTACGAGGCGACCGGCAAGGACCTGCTCAACGGCACGGCAGACGACCAGTTCCACAGCTCGCGGACGGCTGCCCGCTTCTCGGCGGCTCAGGGAACGGCACCGCTGCTTCCCGGCGACCTGATGTTCTGGGGCGGCGGCCACATCCATCACGTGGCCATCTACCTCGGCGCCGGGCAGATGGTCGAGGCCTACGAGTCCGGAACACACATCAGGGTGGCCCCAGTCCGTCCCGGCGGCGACTACGCGGGTGCGATCCGGGTGGACGGCGGCGGCACCGTGCCCACGCCCCCGGCGAACGGCGGCACCACCTTCGAGACCTGGGGAACCGGCGTGCGCACCCACTCGTCACCGAGTGCCCGCGCGTCGACCGTGAGCACCTTCGCAGGCCCGACACAAATATCCGTCCTGTGCCAGGAGCACGCCGAGACCGTCACCGCCGAGGGGCACACCAACGACATCTGGTCCAAGCTGGCCGACGGCTCATGGCTGACCAACATCTACGTCAAGGGCGCCGCGTGGCTGCCCGGCGTCCCGACCTGCTGAGAGTGAGGAAGGACGATGAGAGCCATCGGTGGCGGACGGGGGCGAGGACGCCTCCTCCTTCCGGTCACGGTCCTTCTGGCCGGCACCCTCGCAGGCTGCTCCACCGCATCCGAGCGGGCTCCGGCCGTGCGCTCCGACCAGAGCCGGTTCGAGCCCCGCACCGCGGACCAGACCCTCAAGTTCGCGGAGGAACTGCTCGTCAAGACCTGTATGGAGAAGCGCGGTTACCAGTACTGGGTCGTCGTGGACACGTCTCAGGACACGTCACACGCCTTCCCCTACGTGGTCGACGACGAACGATGGGCGAAGACCCACGGATACGGTACGGACCTGCGCCGCCGCCTGGAGCGGGAGGCCCGCGACGACCCCAACCAGAAGTACCTGTACTCGGTGCCGCCCGACCAAAGGCCCGCCCTGATCGGCGCGCTCAACGGCCCGACACCGCAAGGGCTGGAGGCCAGGCTGCCCAACGGGATCCGGGTCACGCACAGCGATCAGGGCTGCGTCGCCGAAGCGGAACGAGACCTCTACAAGGACCTGCCGAAGTGGTTCAGGGCGACCCGGGTGACCGACGGCCTGGGCGGCATGCGCGTCGAGATGGTGACGCAGGACAAACGCTACAAGGCGGCGACGGCATCGTGGGCCCGCTGCATGCGCGGCCAGGGGCAGCCCTACGAGGACCCCTTCCAGGCCCGTGCCGCCGCCACCACGCCCGGACACGAATGGCCGCACGGCAGGGAAGTGCGGCTGGCCACGGCCGAGGCGTCGTGCGCGAACTCCACCGACCTGGCCTCGGTCGTCACGTCACTGGACAAGGCGTACAAGGCCGAGTTGCGCCGGCGCTACCCGCAGGAGACGGCCGACCGGGCCCGCCTGAAGCGTGAGGCGCTGCCCCGCGCCCGCGCGATCATCGCGCGCCAGGGCTGAGTCCGTACCGGGGCGCCCTTTCCTTCCCTTCCTTCCCTTCCATCCCTCCCGGACCACCGCGGCGATCCGACCGCGGTCGCACCACACCACACCGCACCGCACCTCACCCCACCCGAAATGAGGAACACCCATGTTCATCAGACGTGTCAGCGCCATCGCGGCAGCGGCCGCCGGCCTCGCCGCCCTGCTGGTGCCGGCGGCCGACGCCAACGCGGCCGAGGCGAGCTCCCAGGGATCCGCCACCGCGCGCTCCGCCCAGGCTGCGGACGGCTACCTGCACGTGTGGACCGATCCGCACGGTGGCGGCACCCCCTGCTTCTGGTCCGTCAACGCCGACGACTGGGGGCCGTGCACGAACAAGGCCTCCGACATCTGGAACAACGGATACGAGGCCCGCAACGACGCCGTCGACCTGTACTGGGGAGCCGGCGCCACCGGCGCCCACGCCTGCATCAGCCGGGGTGACAGCTGGCCCGACCTCACCACCGACCAGTACCGCTTCACCTACGACTCCGGAAAGAAGGGGTTCGGGCAGAGCGTCAACGACAACATCCACTCGCACCGCTGGGTCGACTTCTGCAGTCAGGGCTGACCGACAAGCTCCCCTGAGCTGACCCGAAGAGCCGTTGTCGTACCGAGTCCCCGGACCGGTACGACAACGGCATCACCTCATGGGCGCGCGTCGGCATTCGGGGCGCCTGTGGGAAGTGAGCGCCCTCGATGTCACGACGAGTACGAGAACTGACACGAACGGTAGCGGAAGTGACCGTTCGGTAACCGAATTCTCACGCTGCGCGCTGAACCGGTGTCGAGTACGTCTCAGTCCCGCAACTGACCGAGCCGTTCAGCCCCTGGAAGGCGTTAACTCCTACAGGCATGACGCTTTCTGGAGGTGCAGGGTGGTGAACGGGCGAACAGTGCTCGAACGCTTTCCCGCAGGTGGGCCGCGAGGCTCGTGGCCGGCGGAGGAGTTCGCGCAAGCGCGGCGACTTGAAGGACTGCCCGCCGAGGTCGTGATGGACCTCGCGACGGACACGTTCCTGGTGATCGTGCGCAGTGGCGAGGTGGACGTCGTCGCGTGAGGTCAGCCTGCCTTCGGGGCCGGGGCCGGGGCCGGGGCCGGGGCCGGCACGTGCGGTGTCAGGGCGGTACCCCGCGTGGGGACCTTCGCCGCGAACTGCTCCGCCTGGAGCGAGTACAGCTCCGCGTAGACCCCGCCGGTCGCCAGTAGCTCGTCCGGGGTGCCGGACTCCACCAGGCGGCCCTGCTCCAGGACGTGCACCAGGTCCGCGTGCCGGACCGAGGCCAACCGGTGGGTGATCAGGATGACGGTCTGCCCGGTGCCTGCCAGAGCGCGGATCTTCTCGAAGACCTCCAGCTCCGCCCGGGCGTCCAGGGCGGCCGTCGGCTCGTCCACGATCAGGATGCGCGCGCGCCGGTACGCGGCCCGGGCGATCCCCAGCCGCTGCCACTGACCGCCGGACAGCTCGTGGCCTCCGCTGAAGTTCCGGGCCAGCAGGGTGTCCAGGCCGCGCGGCAGATTTACCACCACCTCCTCGGCCCCGGCCTCCGCGACCGCCTCCCTGAGCCGCTCGTCGGTGAGCGGCGCCGCGGAACGGCCGACCGCCACATTGACGCGGGCGGTGAACGGCCACCGCTTGAAGTCCTGGGCGACCATCGCGACCCGCTCGGCGAGCAGGTGCCGGTCGGCGGTGGCCGCGTCCACGTCGTCCCACAGGATCCGGCCGCCGTCGGGCGCGTACAGCCCGGCCAGCAGCTTGACCAGGGTGGTCTTGCCGGAGCCGTTCTCGCCGACCAGCGCCACGATCTTGCCGAGCGGGACGCTGAGCGTCACGTCGTCCAGCGCCGGACGGGTCGCGTCACCCGGGTACGTGAAGGAGACGTTCTCGAACCGGATCTCGCGCGGCTCGGCCGGCAGGGCGGCCCCGCCCACCGGGATCGCCCGCTCGGCCGCCTCCACGTAGAGACGTTGCAGGTCACCGACGAACAGCGCCTCCTCGTGCAGCGCGTTCAGCTCGACGACCAGCGTGTCGAGGCTCTGCGAGCCGGTGCGGATGGCGATCACGGCGGTCCCCGCCACCGACAGCGCCATCGCGCCCGCCAGCAGCAGTCCGCCCAGCGTGGCGTACGTCGCCGCCGTGGCCAGCCCCGTCCAGGCCGCCGCGATCAGACCCGTACGGGCCGCCAGCCGGGCGAGGCGGGCCTGCTCCGCCTCCGCCGTCTCCGACATCGCGCGGAAGTGCCGCAGCAGGAACGGGCCCACCCCGTGCACCCGGATCTCCGGAGCCGCCTCCGGCTCGATCAGCAGCGCGCCGAGCAGGCGCCCGGCGCGCGCGTGCTGCACCCAGGCGTGGAAGGACTCGTAGCGCCGACGGGCCATGGTCAGCGCGCTCCAGGCGCTCGGCAGGGTCATCGTCACCAGCAGCGGCAGCAGCGCCGGGTGCAGCACGGTCAGTACGCCCGCCGCGGCGACCAGCGAGATCATCGCGTTCACCACCCGAGTGGCGTACGAGATCATCCGCCGGGCGGACTGGGCGCCGTACTGCGCGGTGTCGAGGAGCTTGTGGAAGGCGTGGTCCTCGATCGCGGCCAGCTCCACGGCCGCCGCCCGCTCCAGATAGCGCTCGGTCGCCACCCGCTCCACCTTGGGCTCCAGCCGTCCGGTGGCGTAGGTCGACGCGGCCCGCAGCAGTGCCCCGACCAGCATCGCGGCCGCCATCACCACCAGGGCGGGGACGGCACCGCGCAACCGGTCCTCCAGGGCGCCGCCGCCGATCAGCCGGCCCAGCACGCTGTTGACGGCGAGCAGACTCACGGCCTGGGTCAGGCCCCGGCCCACCTCGGCGGCGAGCACGGTCCGGGCGGCCCGTCGGTCGGCCTGCCAGGCGAGACCGAAGCTGGCCGTCAGCAGGGACGGCAGGCGGGTCACCATGGCCCGGAAGTTCAGCTCCAGGAACGCGTCCGCGTGCGAGTTCCAGCCCATGTCGTAGCGCAACGGCCCGCCGAAGAGCAGTTGCTCCGACTCGGACACCTCCGGTGTGCCCGCGCCGCCCTGCCGCGCGTCGCGCCTCTGTGCCACCGTCGACCTCCCCTGATCGTGGACGAACGGCCACTATCGCGAAGCGGGCTCGTCGCGGGCAGGGCGTGTGCCACAGCGGTCGGGGCACGCGGGCGCACACCGAGCGAGGCGCAAGCGCACGCCTGGAGAGGGGGAGAGGGGTGGGACGAGACGAGGAAAGAGGTGAGCAAGGGGAGGCGGCGAGGAGCCAGGGTTCTGGAGGCGGAAGTCGTGGAGGCGCTCTACGCGCTGACCGGTCGCGACCACGTCGGCGTCGTGCCCGTCAGTCGGCACAGGGCCAGATACAGCGGTATCGGCGGGGTGTACGGAATGGTCCCTTCCGGCCGGTGGATCAGGCCCGGCGCGGCCGGAGTGTCCGGTACGACCGCCCCGGTGGCGTACTGAGCCGGGGCGGGCCACTCCAGGGCGAAGTCGGAGTCTGAAGGAACGATCCACCACCAGTGCGCCTCGTCGGCGTAGACGCACCCGACCCGCGGCAGCCGCGGCATCAGCCGGGGCCCGAACCGCGCGGGCACCACCACGGCGTCACAGCCCAGCGGAGCCGTCATGCCCTCGGGCACGGACAGACGCCGGGTCGTTCCCGGGGTGCGCGGTCCGCGTCCGAGGCGGACCAGCGTGTCCAGGCTCAGTATCGGACCGCCGTCGGCCCCAGCCCCTATGCCCATTCGACCCCCGTCCTGTGCTGCCGGGCTCCCGCCGTGCCACCGGTCTCGGCCGCGGGCGCGGTGCCGTGACGTGGCTCCACATCCACCCGCGGATCCACGCTCATGCCGGCGCCGGGACCGGCCTCCGCCGTGGCGGCGCTGCCCGGGCTGCCGGACGGGCCCGGCTTCGGGCGGGCGCCCCAACCCAGGTCGTTGCGGGGGCCGGAGTCCCCGCGAGACAGGTCGTCCTGCCGGGGGAGTTCCGCCCAGACCAGCAGACCGGGGCCGTGCTCCTGGGCTCCCCAGGCGTGACAGAGGGCGTCGACGAGAAGCAGTCCCCTCCCGTGCTCCTCGTCGGGCCGCTGCGCCGAGGGGTGCGGCTCACCGGGCGCGCAACCCTCGTCACGTACGGCTATCCGCACCAGGTCCTCACCGTCGTGCAGCTCGCAGATCACACGGCGGCTCGCGGTGTGCACGATGGCGTTGGTGACCAGCTCGGTGACCACCAGGGCCGCCGAGTCGCAGGTGTCCGCGCACACCGACCAGCCGGTCAGCCGGGCCATGGTCAGATGTCTGGCCTGTGCCGGAGAACCGGGATGGGCGGCCAGCTCGAACCGGAACCGGCGCTCGGCAGCGGGCCGCTCGGGGCCCACTCCCTCGCTCGCTGCGGGCCGCTCGGGTCCCACTGCCTCGCTCGCTCCCGAACGGGTCCGAGCGGGGGGAACCCCATCAGCGCCGAGGCCGAGGGGGCGGCCTGCGGCGGCGTCTGTTCCTAAAGGCGCGGGCGGAATCACGCTTGCCACTATCGCCCCGCCATGAACACTTGGCAAGTGTCACTCTGAAAAATGCAGAGTGCTGCGTGACGGGGCGAGGGACCGTGGCACACTGCTGGCAACAGCACGTCGAGCGGCGCCAGTTGGGATCGGCGAAGATCGGTACGTATCCGTACAGAACTTCGTTCAGGTCGTCGAATGGCGCCGCAGGGCTGTCAGCATGCCGTGGTGACCGGCTCGCTCCCAAGGGGCCGTCTGATCAGGGACTTTGTGGAGGTGCAGGTGAGCGAGCCGCGGTCCGCGCCTACGGTCGGCCAGGTCGTCCTCGGTCGGCGTCTTCTGGACCTGCGGGAACGCGCGGGGCTCAGGCGTGAGGAAGCCGCCCGCATACTCCGGGTCGCCCCCGCCACGGTCCGCCGGATGGAGATGGCCGAGGTCGGGCTCAAGATCCCGTACCTGCAACTGCTCCTGAAGGCCTACGGCATCTCCGACGATGAGGCGGACGCGTTCGTCCAACTCGCGGAGGACGCCAACAAACCCGGCTGGTGGCAGCGGTTCCACGACGTCCTGCCCGGCTGGTTCTCGATGCACGTGAGCCTGGAGGGGGCGGCCGCCCTCATCCGGCAGTACGAGCCGCACTTCGTCCCCGGCCTGCTGCAGACCGAGGACTACGCACGTGGCGTCCTGAGATCGGGCGCCATCGGGCAGACCAGCCCCGACGACATCGAGCGCCACGTCGACCTGCGCATGCGGCGCCAGGAACTGCTCACCCGTCAGGACGCGCCCCGGCTGTGGGTCGTGATGGACGAGACCGTGCTGCGCCGCCGCGTCGGCACCCCGGAGGTGATGCGGGCCCAGATCGACAAGCTGCTCGACGCGACGAAGCTGCCCAACGTCACCCTGCAGGTCGCCCCGTTCGCGAACGGGCCGCACCCGGGCACGTACGGCCCCTTCGTGCTCTTCCGATTCGCCGTGCCGGAACTCCCGGACATGGTCTACAGCGAGTACCTGACCGGCGCCGTCTATCTGGACGCGCGCGCCGAGGTGGCGACCCACCTCGAGGTCATGGACCGCATGGCGGCGCAGGCCGCTACTGCACATCGCACGAAGGAGATCCTCCGGGATCTCCGCAAGGAGTTGTGAATGGATCGCATCAAGCCGCGCCGACGGGTCTACAACGGCATGCCCGCACGGGAGTTGGGCAGCGAGGGCTGGCACAAGCCCTGGAGCGGCGGCAACGGCGGCAACTGCCTGGAGGCGATGAAGCTCGCCGACGGCCGGATAGCCGTCCGTCAGTCCACCGACCCGGACGGTCCCGCGCTGATCTACACCACGGACGAGATGACCGCCTTCATCGAGGGCGCCAAGGCGGGGGAGGCCGACTTCCTCCTCTCCTGACTGGTTGCCGTCCTGTCGATTGATTGCGCTATCTCGCTGAACTTCTTTGTTATTGGTGCTGAATTGAACACCCATTGCGTCTTACGGAGTGCCTCATGACCGGTCAGGAGCCCCTCGGCGCCGCCCAGATCGACACCAGCAGACCGCATCCCGCGCGGATGTACGACTGGTATCTCGGCGGCAAGGACAACTACCCCGTCGACGAGGCGATGGGACGGCAGATGCTGGCCCTCGACCCGAGGGTGCCGGTGATGGCGCGGGTCAACCGGGCCTTCATGCACCGGGCCACGCGCTGGCTCGCCCAGCACGGCGTCCGCCAGTTCCTGGACGTCGGCACCGGCATCCCGACCGAACCGAACCTCCACCAGGTCGCCCAGCGGATCGCCCCCGACGCGCGGGTCGTCTACTGCGACAACGATCCGATCGTGCTCGCCCACGCGGCGGCCCTGCTGCGGGGCACGGACCAGGGGGCGACCGAGTACCTGCAGGCCGACGTGCGGGACCCGGACGCCGTCCTGGAGGGCGCCCGGAAGGTCCTGGACTTCGGCCGGCCGGTCGCGCTCTCCCTCATCGCGCTGCTGCACTTCGTCTCCGACGAGGACGGCGCCCACGAGTTGGTGGCGCGGCTGCTGTCCGAGCTGCCCTCGGGCAGCTACCTGGTGGTCAGCCACGCGACGGCCGACTTCACACCCGAGGAGTCGAAGGCGGCCACCGAGAAGCTCAAATCGGCCGGCGTCACCTTGGCGCTGCGCTCCCGCGAGGAGTTCGCCCGCTTCTTCGACGGCCTGGAACTCGTCGAACCCGGCGTGGAGGTGCCGCAGCTGTGGCACCCCGAGCTGGGTGACCCTGTCCCGGGCCAGGACGACGGGGTCATTCCTGGGTACGGGGCGGTGGCACGGAAGCTCTGAGGTTTGGTGCGGGTGGGGCGCGCTAGGGGTGACCGCCGCTCCGCGCCCTTCCGCGGCGGGTGCGCCCCGTGCGCCTCGTGCGCTCTCTGCGGCGGGTGCGCCTCGTGCGCCCGTCCGAAGGGCCGCCGGGCCGCTCGTACCCCTGTGCAACCCCTGGCTCATCCGCCCGCAGGATCCGCCCCGGGCACCTCGACCGGCGGCAACGTGCCGCACAGCGCGTCCAGCGCCGCCGCGTAAGCGTGCTCCGAGGGTGTCGCGTACCCCACGACCAGGCCGTCGCTCGCAGCCATGTAGGTGTCCGGGTGCCGGAACTCGGCGAGCCCGTCCAGGGCGACGCCCTGCAAGGCGGCCGCCTGCACCACGGACCGCTCGGTACCCGGTGGCAGCCTCAGCACCGCGTGCAGGCCGGCCGCGATACCGGTGACCTCGACATGCGGCGCGTGCGTGGCGAGCGTCGCGACCAGCCGGTCCCGACGGACGCGGTACCGCTGACGCATGCGCCGCACATGACGGTCGTAGGACCCGCAGGACAGGAAGTCGGCGAGGCTCAACTGGTCGAGAACGCTTGCCCAGGCCTCGCGCTCCCCCTTGGCCGCGAGCACGTCGTCGACGTACCGCTCCGGCAGCACCATCCACCCCAGCCGCACCGCGGGCGACAGGCTCTTGCTGACCGAGCCGATGAAGATCACACGTTCCGGATCGAGGCCCTGGACGGCACCGACCGGCTTGCGGTCGTAGCGGAACTCGCCGTCGTAGTCGTCCTCCAGGATCACCGCCCCACGCGCGCGTGCCCAGTCGACCACCGCGGCACGGCGCCCGGGATCCAGCGGTCCGCCCGTCGGGAACTGGTGTGCGGGTGTGAGCAGTACCGCCCGTTCGTCCCGCAGACCGTCGATCCGCGCGCCGTGTTCGTCGAGGGGGAGCGGCACGGTCCGCACCCCGGCGTCCCGCAGCAGCGCCCGGTGGAAGCCCAGCCCGTACGCCTCCACCGCCAGGGGGCCGCTGAGCACGCCGCCCCCGCCGCCCCGGTCCTGGCCGAAGAGCAGCCGTAGCGCGTGCGCGAAACCGGAGCAGATCACGATCCGGCCCGGCTCGGTGCGCACACCACGCGCGCGTGACAGGTACTCCGTGAGCGCCTCCCGCAACTCGACGCGGCCGGCCGGGTCGCCGGGCCCGAACACCTCGCTGGGCGCCTGCTGCAGAGCCCGCCGGTAGGAGGTGAGCCAGGCCGCGCGCGGGAACGCCGACGCGTCCGGGGTGCCCTGGCGCAGATCATGCCGGGGCGCACGCGCGCGGGCAGGCCCCTGGCGAGGCACTCGTTGTCGCAGCGGCTCCGCCCGCTTCGCCACCCGGGTGCCTGAGCCCTGCCGGGCGGTCAGCCAGCCCTCCGCGACAAGCTCCGCGTAGGCGTCGGCCACCGTGTTGCGGGCGACTCCGAGGTCGGCGGCGAGTGAACGGTACGGCGGCAGCCGGGTGTCGGGGGCGAGCCGCCCGCTGCGTACGGCCTCGCGCAGCGCCGCGATCAGCGCGGCCCGTCGGCCGCCCGGGCCGGACAGCTCCAGATGCAGGTCGGCACCGATCCGCTCCGCGGAATCGACCCACGATTCATCCATGGAAACGCACCCTACAGACGGTCAAGGCGCCAGGCCGGACGAGCGCCGCTGACGCATCCCTCGCATCGTCCGTACCGGGCCGCACCGCTAAACGGCCATGGGGCGGTCATACGGACCGATCGGTGCCGGCAGGCGCGAGGTGCCCGTCAGATGGCGGTCGACGGCCGCCGCCACCGCCCGCCCCTCCGCTATCGCCCACACGATCAACGACTGCCCCCGCGCGGCGTCCCCCGCGGCGAACACACCGGGGACGTTCGTGGCGAACCCGGCGTCCCGCGCGACAGTCCCGCGCGGGTCCAGTTCCAGCCCCAACTGGCCCACGAGCCCGTCCTCCAGGTCCGGCCCCGAGAAACCGAGCGCGAGCAGCACGAGGTCGGCGGGGATGCTGCGTCCGCTGTCCGGCACCGGCCGGCGCCGCGCGTCCACCTCCACGAGGTGCAGCGACCGCACATGCCCGTCGGCGTCCCCGGTGAAGCGGAGCGTGGACGCCGCGAACAGTCGCGCGTCGGCGTCCGCCGCCGGCGCCGTCCGAAGTTCCCGCGCCTCCTCGTGCGCGGCCGACAGCCGGTAGACCTTCGGATACGTCGGCCAGGGCTCCGCATCCTCGTCGCGCTCGGCGCCGGGCTGGGCGTAGATGTCCAACTGGGTCACGGACGCGGCTCCTTCCCGCACCGCCGTACCCAGGCAGTCGGCGCCCGTGTCCCCGCCGCCGACGATGACGACGTGCTGCCCGGCGGCGGACATGGGCGAGACCTCCAGATCCCCCTCACGCACCCGGTTGGACAGCGGAAGGTACTCCATGGCCTGTCGCACCCCGGCCAACTCCCGCCCAGGAACATCGAGTTCCCGCCAGGCCGTCGCGCCGGTGGCGATCACCACGGCGTCGTAGCGCGCCCGCAGCTCCGCGGCGCCGATGTCCCGTCCGACCGCGGTGGACGTACGGAACTTGGTGCCCTCGGCCCGCATCTGCTCGATGCGCCGCTCCAGATGCCGCTTCTCCATCTTGAACTCGGGGATGCCGTACCGCATCAGCCCGCCGAGCCGGTCGTCCTTCTCGTACACCGCGACCGTGTGCCCCGCGCGGGTCAGCTGCTGTGCCGCGGCGAGGCCGGCGGGACCCGAGCCGATCACCGCGACCGTCCGCCCGGACAGCCGCTCCGGCGGACGCGGTGGCGTGAACCCGAGTTCCCAGGCCCGGTCGGCGATCGCGACCTCGACGTTCTTGATCGTGACCGCGGGCTGGTTGATCGCCAGCACACAGCCCGCCTCACAGGGTGCCGGGCACAACCGGCCGGTGAACTCAGGGAAGTTGTTGGTGGCGTGCAGCCGGTCCGAGGCGGCCCGCCAGTCGTCCCGGGAGACGAGGTCGTTCCACTCGGGGATCAGGTTGCCGAGCGGACAGGCGTGGTGGCAGAAAGGGACACCGCAGTCCATGCAGCGGTCCGCCTGCTTGCTGACGATGGGCAGCAACGCCCCGGGGACATACACCTCCTCCCAGTCCCGGACCCGCTCCTCGACCGGCCGGCGCGGCCAGTCCTGGCGGGGCGTGGTCATGAATCCCTTGGGGTCGGCCATGGCCGTCTTCCTTGCCTGCGCGTGCGACACCTGCGCGTCCGACACATGCCCGTCCGACGTGGCCGTGCGTCATCGGGCGGCACTCTTCGGGGCTCTCCTGGATACCTAGCCCGGTTCATCCACCGGTACACGGGGTTCGGTGCGTCGTTCGGCACCTCTCCCGGTACGTCTTTCGGCCACGATACGTCCCGTCGGTCGCCCGCGCAGAGCGTTGGACGGAGCTTTCTCGCAGGCTGGGGCAGGTTCATGCTCAGCCGGCACCCAGGGCGCGCTCAGGTGAGTGCCAGCAGGTACGCCACCGCCGCGGCGGCTGAGGCGACCGCGCGGACGTGGTTCCACATCGTCCACTCGCGCACATACGTGGGCCAGTACGCGGCCGCCTCATGGGTGCCCGGGTCCAGCTGCGCCAGCGCGTTGTTGCGTGGCACGTTCGCCACGACGGTCACCCCGAACACGCCGAACAGGTACAGCGCGCTGCCCACCAGCAACTCGACCGTCCCCCCGTCCGGCCACAGGACGAACGTCACCACCGCGATCACCGCGCACACCACGGCCGACCCGGTGAAAACGACCATGAACGCGGGCCGCACCGCGGTCACGTTGATCGCTTTCATCGCGGCGACACCCTGGGCGGGCGGCAACGCGGCCAGCGCCCGCATCACGAAGGTCGAGAACCCGTAGAACACCCCCGCCACCACACCGGCCCCCAGCACACCCAGCATGGTCAGTACGAAATACGGCCCATCGATCACGCCGACACCCACTCCCGCCTCCGGCCGAGCCCCCGCTCGGCATCCACCGCCACCACCGTCACTGCCGTCACTGCCGTCACTGCCGTCACCACAAGTGAATCCCCGCACAACGCGCCCGGCCATGCCTGAATTACGCGGGAACATACGCGAGCGTCCAGGCAGAACGTCCCGTACTCACGGCCTCCGTCCAAAACCCTCCACGCCTACGCCCCCCACCTCGTTTCCCCACGACGCCCCGGCCCTGTTCTCACCCCGCCGCCGAGGCCACCCCGGCCTCGTCCTCCCGCCACTGCCTGAGTACCGCCTCCACCGACGGCGCGATCCGCCGCCGTGCCTCGTGTCTCGCCACCCCGCTCATCAGAAGCTGGTCGTAGGGCGTGTCCACGTGCCGTACGGACGCCGCGACCGCCGAGGTCACCGCCCCCTCGGACAACGCCCGCCCCGCCGCACTCCGCCCCACCCGGCCGCTGCCCCGCACCGAGGCGTGCTCGGCGATCGCCCGCGCCCGTGGGCACCCGGGGAACAGCCGCCCTATCTCCGCCGCGAAGGCATCCGTGAACCGCACGTCCTCGGCCGCCCGCCGCGCAGCGTCCCGCACCCGGCGTCGGCGCCGTGCCTCCGCGTCGGCGAGGCACCGCGCCTCGGCCCGGGCGAGCCCCGCCTCCTCGACGAGGACGCCCTGGCGCTCGTAGCGCCCCTTGCGCCGGTTGAACCGCACGACCACCGCCGCCAAGGTGCTCTCCTCCCGGGACCGGCGCGTCAACGCGGTGTCGCCCCGTGGCAGGAACACCAGATGCCCCAGATCGGCACAGTCGAGGCACCGCGGCATCCCGTCCTCGACGACGAGCAGCGACAACGGTCCGCCCCGGCACTCCGCGCACTGCCGTCTGCGCAGCGGCTGAATGACGACAGGCCCGGTTCGGGATCCGGCAGGGGAAGGGGGAGTTGCGAGGCGCGCCATACCGGGTTCATTCCCGTCTCCAGCCCCCGGAACTACGCCCTCCACCCGTCCTGGTCCGCCGAGGCGGGTCGGCGGCAGCCCCCATGGGCACGACGCGTCCTGAACACGATCTGACGCATCATGGGCCGTGTGCGACTCGAAGCGATCACCTGGGACCGGCTCGGCGACCAGCTCGCCGAACGACTGCTCGACCTGAAGCCGGCCGACGGCAGCCCCTGGCCGCGGGTCGCCTTCGACGGGGCCCCCGCCGCCCGCCCGGGCGACCTCGCCGAACGGGTGGCGCAAGCGCTCCGGGTGCGCGGCCGTGCCTCGCTGGTCGTCGGGGCCCAGGGCTTCCTGCGTCCCGCCTCCCTCCGCCTGGAGTACGGCCACCAAGACCCGGAGGCCTACTACACCGGCTGGTTCGACACCGGCGCCCTGTGGCGCGAGGTGTTCGGTCCCCTCGAACCCGGCGGCGACGGCCGCATCCTGCCCGACCTGTGGGACCCCGACACCGACCGTGCCACTCGCAGCCCTTACGTCCAACTCCCGCCCGGCGGTCACCTGTTGCTGCACGGCCCCCTCCTGCTGCACCACTGGTTCCCCTTCGACCTGACCGTTCACGTACTTCTCTCGCCGGGGGCCCTGCGACGCCGCACCCCCGAGTCCGACCACTGGCAGCTGCCCGCCTTCGAGCGCTACGAGAACGAGACCGACCCGGCCGGCACGGCCGATGTCCTGATACGTGCCGACGACCCACGCCACCCGGCCTGGAACGGCTGACCAAGGCGAGCTCTGGCCCGCTCCGGGGGCGTGTGCCGAAGGGTGCCGCGAGAATGGATGATGCCGGGACTTGCGGTGCCGCCTTGCTCCGCGCCGGCCGTCCGGCACCGGGAGGTACTCCATGACCACAGCCGGAGACATCATGCACCGTGGCGCACAGTGGATCCCCGCCCAGGAGACCCTGGACCGCGCCGCCCAACTGATGCGCGACCTCAACGTCGGCGCCCTGCCCATCAGCGACCAGAACGAACGGCTCTGCGGGATCCTCACCGACCGCGACATCGTCGTCGGCTGTGTCGCCATCGGCCACGACCCGGCCAGGGTCACCGCGGGCGAGATGGCCCAGGGAACACCCCGCTGGATCGACGCGAGCGCCGATGTCAGTGAGGTGCTCCACGAGATGCGGGAGCACCAGATCCGCCGGCTCCCCGTCATCGACGACAAGCGCCTGGTCGGCATGATCAGTGAGGCCGACCTGGCCCAGCACCTCACGGAGGACCAGATCGCGAGCTGGGCCGAGAGCGTCTACGCCCGGACGCCCGGCGGTCACTGACCGACCTCGACCGGATCATGCTCGACTGACCGGCTACCGGGTCGCCCCTGAGGGACTCCGTCCTTCCCGCGTCAGATCCAGCCGTTGCGCCGGAAACCCCGGTACAGCAGCACACAGGCGACGGTTATCACGCCGATGATCAGGCCGTAGCCGTACCGCCAGTGCAGCTCCGGCATGTACTTGAAGTTCATGCCGTACACGCCGCACACCATCGTCGGTACGGCGACCACGGCGGCCCACGCCGTGATCTTCCGCATGTCCTCGTTCTGCGCGACCGTCACCTGAGCGAGATGCGCCTGGAGGATGGAGTTGAGCAGCTCGTCGAAGGCGGCGATCTGTTCCTTGGCCCGCAGCAGGTGGTCGGAGACGTCACGGAAGTAGGCCTGTATCTCCGGAGCGACCACCCGCATCGGCCGGGTGGCGAGCTCCTCGAGCGGACGCCCGAGCGGCACGACGGCCCGCTTGAGCTCCAGGAGCTCCCGCTTGAGCTGGTAGATGCGCCCCGCGTCCACCCGGGCGCCGTTCTCCGCGAACACGGCCATCTCGACCTGGTCGATGTCCTCCTGCACCGAGTCGGTGACGTGCAGGTAGTCGTCGACCACATGGTCCGCGATCGCGTGCAGCACCGCGGCGGGGCCTTTGGAGAGCTGCTCGGGAGAGGCCTCCAGCGTCTCGCGCAACGGCCCCAGTGAGCCGTGCCGTCCGTGGCGCACCGTGATCACGAAATCCTCGCCGGCGAACACCATGATCTCGCCGGTGTTGACCACTTCGCTGGTCGCCGTGAGCTCCTCGTGCTCGACGTAGCACACCGTCTTGAACACCGCGAACACCGTCTCGCCGTAGCGCTCCAGCTTCGGGCGCTGGTGTGCCTCGACCGCGTCCTCGACCGCCAGCGGGTGCAGGTCGAAGAGTTCGGCGACACCCGCGAACTCCTGGTCCGTAGGCTCGTGCAGGCCCAGCCAGACGAATCCGTCGCCCTTCTTGCGCACCCGTTCCACCGCGTCGACGAGATCTCTGCCGGCGGGAATCCGGACACCCTCCTGATAGGCCACGCAGTTGACCACCGAGGAGCCCAGCGGAGACCGGGCCGGATGGCTCAGGTCGACGCGGGGACGTCGCCGGGCCAGCCGTGCCACCTTGCGGAGGCCGCCCACCCTGCCGAAGCTCGTGACCTTCCGCAGATTCCCTGCCATGGACATCTGGATCTCCTTGCGTGGATCTCCCCGTGCCGCGTTCCCGCGCCCTGGCGTGCCAGTTTGCCAGCTCGGGGTGAGCGGCGGGTAAGCCTGTGGGAGCGGAACGTTCCGCTTGGTTCCCGGCTGTGGACAACGGTTCAGTGCCTGGACACGGGCCGTGCGTCGCAGGAGCGCGGCCATCTCGTCGTAGGAGTCGCCTCGCGTCAACCGCTTCGGACAAGCCGGGCAACTGGGATGATCGCGGTATGACGCAAGCTGACGGGTACCTCCTCGACAACCGGCAGACCGAGGCGGGGGAACGTTTCGACGCCTTCGCCACCCTCTTCGACCCCACGACCTTCCGACACCTCGAGGGCCTCGGCGTCGGACCCGGCTGGCGTTGCTGGGAGGTCGGTGCCGGCGGCACTTCCGTGGTGTCCTGGCTGGCCAAGAAGGTGGGCCCGACCGGACGGGTCCTCGCGACCGACATCGACACCTCACGGGTTGCCGCGGCCGCCCGCCAACCGGTGCATGTACGGGTGCACGACGTGGGCGCCGAGGACCCGCCGGAGGAGGGGTTCGACCTGGTGCACGCCCGGCTGGTCCTCGTCCATGTGCCGGACCGTGACAGGGCGTTGCGGTCGATGATCAAGGCGCTGCGACCGGGCGGGCGGCTCCTGGTCGAGGACGCCGACCCTGCCCTCCAGCCGCTGCTCTGCCCCGACGAGCACGGCCCCGAGCAGCAACTCGCGAACCGGCTGAGGCAGGGATTTCGCCGACTTCTCGCCGACCGGGGCGCCGATCTGGCCTACGGGCGCAGGCTTCCCCGGCTGCTTCGCGAGGCCGGTCTGCGCGGGGTGGAGGCCGATGCCTACTTCCCGGTCAGCTCGCCCGCCTGCGCCGCCCTGGAATCAGCCACCGTCCGCCAGATCCGCGACCAGCTCGTCACCGCCGGCATCGCCACGGCCCAGGACATCGACCGCCACCTCGCGAACATCGCCACCGGCGACATGGACCTCGCCACCGCCCCGATGATCTCCGCGTGGGGGCGCAAGGGCTAGGAGGGGCGGAAGTTGCGGCCCGCTACCCCCTCCGCCTCACCTCGGACGGCCGCCCCCCGACCCCCTCCACCGCAACCGCCCCCGCCCGGCAGCCCTCCGCCGCCGCCTCCTCGGGGGTGGCGCCCATGAGCAGAGCCGCCAGGAAGGTGCCGGTGAAGGCGTCGCCGGCTCCGGTGGTGTCGCGGGGAGTCGCCGCCACGGCGGGAACCCGGGCGACGACGGTGCCCGACCGGGCCACCAGCGCCCCCTCCGCTCCCTGCTTGGCGACCACCAGCGGGATGTGACGGCTCAGCTCGGCCGCCGCGTCCGCCGCCTCGGGCAACCCGGTGAGCAGGCAGGCCTCGTCCCGGCTGGGCAACAGCAGGTCCACGCCTTCGACGAGCGCGAGGAAACGATCCACTCCCAACGCCACCAGGAAACCGGCCGACGCCGGGTCCAGGCTCACCGGCACTCCTCGTGCGCGTGCCGCCGCCAGGGCCACCGTCACCAGCGCCCGGCTCGGTTCGGAGAACAGCAGGTAGCCCGACAGATGCAGCCGTGCGACCCCGTCGAGCAGGGTGTCCGACCAGTCCTCGGGCGCGAGCCGCAACGAGGCCCCGCTGTCGGTGAGGAACGTCCGCTCCGCCGCCGCATCGCCGTCGACGAGGCAGATCACCGTCCCGGTCGGAGCCCGCGGATCCACGACGAGCGCGGGCCGTACTCCGCAGGCGACCAGTTCCCGCTCGTGCCAGGCGACCGAGTCCGCGCCCACCCGCCCGACCAGCCGCACCTCGCAGCGCCCCTGGTGAGCGGCCCAGCACGCCACGTTCGCGCCCGCTCCGCCCGGCACCGTCCGGATCGTCGCGACGGTGTCCGTGCCTGGGGTGAGCGGCCCCTGGTGCCGGGCGACGACGTCCGTGATGACGTCCCCCACGACCAGCAGCGCGCCCTCGGGACGGACTGCTCGGGAAGACCGACGATCCGCCGCGCCGACCGCACCGGGCCGGGGACGCTTCGCGGTCACGTGCCGGCCCAGGCCGCCGCGATCCGCCCCGCCAGCCGTACGTTTCCGCGCACCGCCGCCAGATTGGCGCTCAGCGAGGCCCCGTCGGTGTGCCGTACCAGGTAGTCGAGCAGGAACGGCGTGACCGCCTGACCGGTGATCCCCTCCTCGCCGCACGCGTGCAGCGCCTCGGCGAGCACCCGCGCGTGCAGGTCGGGATCCAGCTGCTCCGCCTCGGGCACCGGATTGGCGACGATCAGCGCCGACCCGGGGCCGTCGAGCGCGTCCTGGGCTCTCATGACGTCCGCCACCTGCCGGGGGGTGTCCAGCGTCCACTCCACCGGGTGGCCCGAGTCGGACAGGTAGAAGCCGGGGAACCGGTTCGTGCCGTATCCGGCCACCGCGACGCCCAGGGTCTCCAGCCGTTGCAGGGTCGCCGGGACGTCCAGGATCGACTTCACACCGGCGCACACCACCGTGATCCGGGTGCGTGCCAGCAGCCCGAGGTCGGCGGACTCGTCCTGGGTCACCGTCCACTCCCGGTGCACCCCGCCGAGCCCACCCGTCGCGAACACCCGTACGCCCGCCAGAGCCGCAAGGAGCGCGGTCGCCGACACCGTCGTCGCCCCGCTCGCTCCGGAGGCCACCGCGAGCGGCAGGTCCCGGTGGCCCAGCTTGCGGATGCCGTCCTCGTTGGCGACCCGCTCCAACTGCTCCTTGTCCAGGCCGACATGGGGCCGCCCGTCCAGCACGGCGATGGTCGCGGGAACCGCGCCCTCCCGCCGCACCACGTCCTCGAGCTCCAACGCCACCTGGATGTTCCGTGGGCGCGGCAAACCGTGCGCGATGATCGTGGACTCCAGGGCCACCACCGGTTGACGCGCGTTGATCGCGTCCCGCACTTCTTCGGACAGCACCAGCACCAGCACCACGAGCCTGCCTCCTGTCGGTCGGTCTTCCCTCATCTCTGGCGGGCGGCACGCCCGGTCAAACACTTGCGCCCGGTGGAGGACGCCACCAGCCTGGCCGCATGACGGCCAACACGACACGACTCGACCACGTCGTCCTCTGGGTGCACGACCCGGTGGCGTCGGCGGACTTCTACGAGAAGACGCTCGGCATGGAACCCGTGCGCCTCACCGACTTCGCCGCGGGAGCGGCCCCGTTCCCCTCCGTGCGGCTCAATGACGAGACCATCCTGGATCTCATGCCACTCTCCACGGCGGAGCACATGACGATGGTGCCCGGGGCCGCCGACAGCGCCGGCCACCCGGTCAACCACGTCTGCCTGGCCATGCCCGGCGACGCATTCGAGACACTGCGCGCCCGCCTGGAAGAACGGTCGGTCCCTGTCTCGGAGATCTCCTACGACTCCTTCGGCGCCCGCGGAACGGCCCGCCGCAGCTTCTACTTCCGCGACCCCGACGGCAACGTCTTCGAAGCACGACACTACGACTAGCGAGGACCAGTCAGGACCAGCGCGGCGCGGTGACGCCGGACTGCCGACGTCAGCGCCTGGAGGCTCAGAACAGCGGCTCGGGAAGGACTCCCTCCAGCGCGAGCAGCTTCCGCTTGGTCTCCAGCCCGCCCCCGAAACCGCCGATGCCGCCGTCGCTCTCGACGACCCGATGACAGGGCACCACGACCGGCAGCGGATTGGAGCCCATCGCCACCCCCACCGCCTGGGCGCCACCAGGCTGGCCGACCCGGCCGGCCAGATCGCCGTACCCGACGACCGAGCCGAACGGCACGCCGGACGCCAGCTCCCGCAGCACCTGTCGGTTGAAGCCGGAGATCAGCGACCAGTCCAGGGCCAGCTCGAAGTCCTGCCGCTCGCCCGCGAAGTACGCCCGCAGCTGACGTATCGCCTCTGCCAGCAGCGGGGAGTCCGGTGCCTCGACCGGCTCACCGCCCAGCCGGGACCCGAGCCGGTCGAGCGCCTTGTCGCGGACCGGGTCCGTGGCGTGGAAGACGACGTTGACCAGGCCCTCGCGGGTCGCGGCCAGCAGCAGCGGACCGATGTCGGTGGGGACGACGGTCCACACGACCCGCTGCTCGTTGTGCCCTTGGCTGTTCATGCGACCCACCGTACGACCAGCCACTGACAACGCCCGGAAAAGACCGGAAAGGCCGGACGCCACCCACGCCGGCTCCCCGGGCGGCACCGGGGTCAGGCGGCGGGCAGCGCGTCACGCACCACGTCGGGCTTGTTGCTGATGACGCCGTCGACGCCGTACGACGCGACCAGCCGGGCGGTGCTCGCGTCGTTGACGGTCCAGGTGAAGACCTCAAGCGGCCTGTCGTGCGCCCCTGTGCGGGCGTGGACGGCGGAGACGTACCCACGGGACACAGAGCCGTACGACGGGTTGATCTGGTCGACGAAGGCGGCGTACGCGGGCAGGTCCGCCACGGACGGTGTACCGAGGAAGCCGGTCTTGACGCCGGGCTTCAGCTGATGGACGGTCCGCACGCTGTCCGCGCTGAAGCTCTGCACGATCAGCCGGTCTGCGAGATGCCCCTGGTCGAGCCAGCCCTCGTTGCTCAGGAGCTTCAGGGTCTGCTTCTCGATGCCCGGATACAGCTCCGGATTCTTGACCTCCAGGAGCAGCTTCTGGTGGTGCAGCTCCACACGGCGTACGTACTGCCGGAGCGTCGGCACGCGCGCGCCCGCGTACGCCGGACCGAACCAGCTTCCCGCGTCCAGGTGCGCGACTTCGGCCGCGGTGAAGTCCCTCACCTTCCAGGGCGCCCGCCCGGGGAAGACCTCCTCGGCGTCGGTGGTGCGCTGCAGACTGTCGTCGTGCAGGACGACGAGCTCTCCGTCCCGAGTGCGCTGGACGTCGTTCTCGACCCAGGCGATGCCCAGCTCCGCCGCCTTGTCGACGGCGGCCAGAGTGTTTTCCGGCGCCCGGGCGGAGGCCCCCCGGTGGGCGACGACCACGGGGCGCCCCCCGTCCTCGTCGGCCCGCGCGTGGGAGAGCGGAAGCAGGAGGGCCGCGGTCCCCACGAGCGCGGTGGTCGTGGCGGCAATGGCGCGCGCGTGCATGCGTACTCCTCGCGACGAGCGAACACGTACAGCACAACTGTGACAGCAGAGGGTCAACGGCGGACGGGTACAGGATGACCACAACTTGAACGCCGTTGTCCCAACTCCGCTCACTGGTACGGCACAACTGAGGCAAGGCCGTGTTTCTTTGCCGGAAAATCGTTCGACCATTCCGGTGGGGGTCATACTCTCTGCCTCAGCCCTGACCGCTCATGTGGTCCTGGGAAGGGGTGCACATCGGAAAATTCCGGGACGTAAGAAGGCGGAAGGGCAGCCGCGCATGCAAGGCACGGTCGACGGATTCAGCTACGGACTCGTCACACCGCTGGTGGCCTACCTCATGGCCTGCTTGGGCGGCGCCCTGGGGCTGCGCTGCACCACCCGGTCCATGCTCGTCGGCAACTCCTGGCGCCTGGGCTGGCTGGCCCTCGGCTCGGCCGCGATCGGCTCCGGAATCTGGACCATGCACTTCATCGCGATGATGGGCTTCACGATCGAGGAGGCCCCGATCCACTACGACCGGGTCACCACCTACGCGAGCCTGGGCGTCGCCATCGTCATGGTGGGCGTCGGGATCTTCATCGTCGGCTACCGGGGAGCCAGCGGGACGGCCCTGATGACGGGGGGCGCCGTCACCGGACTGGGCATCGCCACCATGCACTACATGGGCATGGCCGGAATGCGCTTCAACGGCAACCTGGAGTACAACACGGTCACCGTCGCCGTGTCCGTCGTGATAGCCGTCGTCGCCGCCACCGCCGCCCTGTGGTCGGCCGGTCAGGTCAAGGGCTTCATGTGGAGCGTGGGCGCGAGCATGATCATGGGGCTCGCGGTCACCGGCATGCACTACACGGGCATGGCCTCCCTCAGCGTCCACCTCCACGGCACCGCCGCCCCCACCACGGGCGACTCGCCCGCCTCGCTGCTGGCGCCCATGATGATCGGCCCGCTCGCCTTCCTGCTGCTCGCCGGCGTCGTGGTGCTGTTCGACCCCTTGATGGTCATGGGGAAGCCCGTCTGGACACCCGCGGAGAACAAGCCGGGCATACCCGCGAGCGAACTCGTCTCGTACGCCACCACCCGCCACCCCGTCCTCCGCGAACGTCGCCACACCGACCACCACACCTCCCGCACCCCGCAGAACCGCTGACGGCGTCACCACCGTCACCAGGAACGCCCCGGCACGTCCTGGCCCCCGCGCCCTCGCAAAACCGCTGATCGGGCCGCGTTGTCAGTGGGGAGTCGTACGGTGGATGACATGCGGCCCGTTTCCCACATCGAACGCACGGTGGCGCCCTTCGAGGTCGTCAGCCCCTACCAGCCCAGCGGCGACCAGCCGACGGCCATCGCCGACCTGGCCCGACGCATCGAGGGCGGTGAGAAGGACGTCGTACTGCTCGGCGCCACCGGCACCGGCAAGTCCGCCACCACGGCGTGGATGATCGAGAAGCTCCAGCGCCCCACCCTGGTGATGGCCCCGAACAAGACACTGGCCGCCCAGCTGGCGAACGAGTTCCGCGAGCTGCTGCCGAACAACGCCGTCGAGTACTTCGTCTCGTACTACGACTACTACCAGCCCGAAGCGTACGTTCCGCAGTCGGACACCTACATCGAGAAGGACTCCTCGATCAACGAGGAGGTCGAGCGGCTGCGCCACTCGGCGACCAACTCGCTGCTCACCCGCCGTGACGTCGTGGTGGTCGCCTCGGTGTCCTGCATCTACGGCCTCGGCACGCCCCAGGAGTACGTGGACCGCATGGTCCCGCTCCGGGTCGGCGAGGAGTTCGACCGGGACCAGTTGCTGCGCCGCTTCGTGGACATCCAGTACACGCGCAACGACCTGGCCTTCAGTCGCGGCACCTTCCGCGTCCGCGGCGACACCATCGAGATCTTCCCGGTCTACGAGGAACTCGCCGTGCGCATCGAGATGTTCGGCGACGAGATCGAGGCCCTCTCCACCCTCCATCCGCTCACCGGGGAGATCATCAGCGACGACCAGCAGCTGTACATCTTCCCGGCCTCCCACTACGTGGCGGGACCCGAACGTCTGGAGCGGGCCGCCAACGACATCGAGAAGGAGCTGGGCGAGCGGCTGGCCGACCTGGAGAAGCAGGGCAAACTCCTGGAGGCCCAGCGACTGCGCATGCGTACCACCTACGACCTGGAGATGCTCCGCCAGATCGGCTCCTGCTCCGGTGTCGAGAACTACTCGATGCACTTCGACGGCCGCTCGCCCGGCTCCCCGCCGAACACCCTGCTCGACTACTTCCCGGACGACTTCCTGCTCGTCATCGACGAGTCCCATGTCACCGTCCCGCAGATCGGTGCCATGTACGAGGGCGACGCCTCCCGTAAGCGCACCCTCGTCGACCACGGCTTCCGGCTGCCCTCCGCCCTGGACAACCGCCCGCTGAAGTGGGAGGAGTTCCAGGAGCGCATCGGACAGACCGTCTATCTCTCCGCGACCCCGGGCAAGTACGAGCTCTCGCGCGCGGACGGCACTGTCGAGCAGATCATCCGCCCCACCGGTCTGATCGACCCGGAGGTCGTCGTCAAGCCGACCGAGGGCCAGATCGACGATCTGGTGCACGAGATCCGGGAGCGCGTCGAGAAGGACGAGCGCGTCCTGGTCACCACGCTCACCAAGAAGATGGCCGAGGACCTCACCGAGTACTTCCTGGAACTCGGCATCCAGGTCCGCTATCTGCACAGCGACGTCGACACCCTGCGTCGTGTCGAACTACTTCGCGAGCTGCGTTCCGGCGAGTTCGACGTCCTGGTCGGCATCAACCTCCTGCGCGAGGGTCTCGACCTGCCCGAGGTGTCCCTGGTGGCGATCCTCGACGCCGACAAGGAGGGCTTCCTGCGCTCCGGAACGTCCCTCATCCAGACCATCGGCCGCGCGGCGCGCAATGTCTCCGGTCAGGTCCACATGTACGCCGACAAGATCACCCCGGCGATGGAGAAGGCCATCGAGGAAACCAACCGCCGCCGGGAGAAGCAGGTCGCGTACAACACGGAGCGGGGCATCGATCCCCAGCCGCTCCGTAAGAAGATCAACGACATCGTGGCCCAGATCGCACGCGAGGACATCGACACGGAGCAGCTGCTCGGCTCCGGTTACCGCAAGTCGAAGGACGACAAGGGCACCAAGGCACCTGTGCCGGCACTCGGCGGCAAGGCGGCCAAGGGTGCCAAGGCCGCCAAGGGCAAGGAACCGGTCCCGACCGACCGTCCGGCGGCCGAACTCGCCGAACAGATCGAGGAGATGACCGCGCGTATGCGCGCCGCGGCCGCCGACCTGCAGTTCGAGATCGCGGCCCGACTGCGCGACGAGGTCTCCGAGATGAAGAAGGAGCTGCGTCAGATGCGGGAGGCCGGGCTGGCCTGACCGACCGGCTCCCGTGAGGCCCTCGGGCCTGCGGCGCGTACGTGCTGTGTTGCAACACCGACACAAAGCGCGGACGAGGGTGCGTGACTGTCAGTGGCCCTGCGTAAGGTTCTGGACATCCGCGGATCCCGCGGCAACAGGGGAATCACGAGAGGGGACCAGCGGTGGTGGACGTATCCAAGGGCGGCACGCCCGGCGGCGGCGTGAATCTGACCAAGGGTCAGGCCATCAGCCTGCAGAAGAACGACGGGGGCAGCCTCACCGCCGTGCGCATGGGCCTCGGCTGGCAGGCAGCCCCCCGGCGCGGCCTCTTCGGCTCCCGCACCCGGGAGATCGACCTCGACGCGTCCGCGGTGCTGTTCGCGGACAAGCAGCCGCTCGACGTCGTCTTCTTCCGTCATCTGGTGAGCGATGACGGCTCGGTGCGCCACACCGGTGACAACCTGGTCGGCGGTGTCGGTCAGGGTGGCGACGACGAGGCGATCCTGGTCGACCTGTCGCGGGTGCCGGTCCACATCGACCAGATCGTCTTCACCGTGAACTCGTTCACGGGCCAGACCTTCCAGGAAGTGCAGAACGCGTTCTGCCGGCTGGTCGACGAGACCAACGGCCAGGAGCTCGCCCGGTACACGCTCGCGGGCGGTGGCGCCTACACGGCCCAGATCATGGCCAAGGTGCACCGCACGGGTCCGGGCTGGACGATGACGGCACTCGGTACCCCGGCCAACGGCCGCACCTTCCAGGACCTGATGCCGGCGATCCTGCCGCACCTGTAGGCGCGCCGGGGGGCGCCGACACCACACAGCGACACAGCAGGGGGAGAAGGCGATGACGGCCGAGCTGGCGCGGGGACAGAACCACCCGCTCTCCCAGGTCCGCCTGGAGATCAGGGTCTCGGCCGGCACGCCGGTCGTGGCGGGAGCCACCGTCGGCGACGAGCAGGGCAAGGTGCACGGCGTCGAGTGGGTGGCCCATCCGGGCGCGCCCATCCTGCCGGGGCTGGAGGTCTCCCGGCAGGCGGCGGCCGACCATCGTCTCGCCGTCGACCTCGACGCCGTGCCGGAAGCCGGGCACCGGGTCAGCGTGCTGCTGGCCCTGCCCGCGCCGGGCACCGGGGGACCCCTCCGCTTCGGTGCCGTCGCCGCCCCGTTCGTCGCGGTCACCGGTCTCGACGGCGTCGAGATGGCCAGCTACACCATCACGGGGCTGGACACCGAGTCGGCCGTGGTCGCCGTGGAGCTCTACCGCAGGCAGGGCGCCTGGAAGGTACGGGCCGTCGGTCAGGGATACGCGGGCGGCCTCGCCGAGCTCCTCACCGACCAAGGTCTGCCCCAGGCCCACCAACTGGCGAGCCGTATCGACGAAGCGGTCACCCAGGGGCTGTCCCGCTCGGTTGCGGCCCCGCCGCGCCCCACGGATACCGACCGCTCCCGTCAACCGGCCGCGCCGACGCCCGGCCCGGACCAGGGCGGACCGCCGCCTCCGGGCACCTCCGGCCCCGTACCGCCGCAGCCGATGCCTCCGTACGGGAGCCCGGCCCCCGGCATACCGCAGCAGCCCGCCTCGCCGTACGTCCCGCAGGGCGCATCGCCCGGCGCACCGCCGCCGCCCACCCCACCCGCGGCCGGAACACCGAACCCCTACGTCGACCCGGCCGCCGGCGCCCAGCCCACCGGCCCCGCCTCGGGTGCTCCGATCGACTACAGCCATCCGCGTCGGCAGAACGCGGCGCCGCCCCCGCCCCCGCCCGCGGTGCCCCCAGCCCAGCCCGGGCAGCCCGCGGTGCCGATCGCGGGCGACGCGACCGGCTGGTCGATGGACGAGCGGCTCTACAACCAGGTGTGGGGCATGTTCGAGGACCTGGCTCGCACCATGGCCGCGTACCGCAGCGCCGTCGACTTCGCCGACTCGCGGATGGAGAAGGAACTCGACCAGGCTCTGTCCGACCCGCGCAGTCGGATCGGCGGACAGGTCGACGCCGCACGGGAGACGGCCCAAGCCAAGCACGCCCAGCTCGTCGACCGAGCCAGGGCCGCCCTGGACCGGGACCTCGCCCAGCTCACCGCCGAGGCCGAGGTCGTCGAGCCCGCGCTGCCGCCGCCCTTCGCGCGCTGGGACAACCCCGTGTGGCACGCCTATCGGGTGCCGATGGAGATCCCGATGGCGTTGCGACTGGGCGATCTCCATCTGCCCGAGGCTCCTGACGTGCGCGTTCCGATGCTGGTGAGGCTGCCACTGGAACGTGGCCTGTGGATCGACAGCGGGGCCGCGGGCTCGTTCGACGGCTCCTTCACCGACACCGACGACCTGCGGAGCCTCGCGATGGAGGCAGCGGTGGCGCACGCGGCCCGGCTGCTCGCGGCCCACCCGGCGGGCGAGTTCACCGTGCATGTCATCGATCCCGCCGGGTCCGGTGCGCAGCCGCTCGTCCCGCTGGTGCGGGCCGGCGTCCTCGCAGCGCCGCCCGCGACCGGAGCGGCGGGGGTGGCGCAGGTCCTGGCCCGACTGACCCAGCGTGTCGACCTGGTGCAGATGGCGGTCCGCGGCGGCGCCGCCGACTCGCTCCCGCCCGACCTCGACCCCGCAGGGCAACTGCTGATCGTCAACGACTTCCCGCACGGCTTTGACGACCGAGCGGTGAATCAGCTGCGCTACCTCGCGGACGAGGGCCCTGCCGTCGGCGTTCACCTCATGATGGTCGCGGACCGTGAGGAGGCCACCGCCTACGGTCCCTTGCTCGACCCGCTGTGGCGTTCGCTGCTGCGGCTCACGCCGGTGCCCGACGACCACCTCGCCGACCCGTGGGTCGGACACGCCTGGACGTACGAGCCCGCTCTCGTGCCCATGGGCAGCCAGGTGCTCCAGCAGGTGCTCAACCAGGTAGCCGCCGCCCGCACCAAGCACACGTAAAGTCGCCTGACCAGCTATTTTGACTCTTCTTTTGCCAATCGCTTTACCTTTCCTTGGTGATTGGGGTACCGTTTTCCTCACGGAGGGGAGTACTCCCTGTCGACTGCGGCGTTCCCGTCAATACGGATCAGGCCTGATCCCGGGGCGTCGGCCCATCCTGGGTGGAAGAGACCTCCGGCAGCGCGACGACGCTGGTTCCTGCCGTTACGTATGTCGGAGGCGCAAGTGGATGTTTCCCTGACCCTGTGGGTCCTCACGATCGTGGGCCTCGCCGCCCTGATCGCGGTCGACTTCTTCATCGGCCGCAAACCGCACGACGTGTCCATCAAGGAAGCGGGGATCTGGACAATCGTCTGGATCGCGCTGGCCGGACTCTTCGGCCTCGGCCTGCTGATCTTCGGCGGGGGGCAGGCCGGCGGCGAGTTCTTCGCCGGCTTCATCACCGAGAAATCGCTGAGCGTCGACAACCTCTTCGTCTTCGTCCTGATCATGGCGAAGTTCGCGGTGCCCTCGCAGTACCAGCAGCGGGTGCTCCTCGTCGGCGTCCTCATAGCCCTGGTCCTGCGAGCGATCTTCATCGCCGCGGGCGCCGCCATCCTCGCCAGCTTCGCCTGGGTCTTCTACATCTTCGGTGCCTTCCTGATCTGGACCGCCTGGAAGCTCATCCAGGAAGCACGCGCCGACGACGAGGACGAGGACTTCGAGGAGAACAAGCTGCTCAAGGCCGCCGAGCGCCGCTTCGGCGTGGCCGACCGATACCACGGCACCAAGCTGTGGATCGAGGAGAACGGCAAGCGGATCATGACCCCGATGCTGGTCGTGATGCTCGCGATCGGTACCACCGACGTGCTCTTCGCCCTCGACTCGATCCCCGCGATCTTCGGCCTGACCCAGGACCCGTACATCGTGTTCACCGCCAACGCGTTCGCCCTGATGGGGCTCAGGCAGCTGTACTTCCTCATCGGCGGCCTGCTGCGGAAGCTGGTGCACCTCAGCTACGGGCTGTCGATCATCCTCGGGTTCATCGGCGTCAAGCTGGTCCTGCACGCGCTGCACGAGTCCGGGGTCCACGTCCCGGAGATCAGCATCCCGGTCTCCCTCGGCGTGATCTGCTCCGTCCTGATCATCACCACGATCACCAGCCTGAGGGCGTCCAAGAAGCAGGCGGCGACCGAGGCGGCGAAGGCGCAGACCGAAGGCGCCCCGAAGGACAGCATCGAGGCCTGAACCCGTCAGGCCGGAGGAATCCGGTGCTGTTCGCCAGGTACTCGGAGCCGGCGATCAATCCATGACCGGTCGGTGCGCCACCAGGGGCACCGGCCGCGTCTCCGGCAGCAGCGCGAAACAGCCCAGGCTCAGCAGCGCGACCGCCGTCAGATACGCGCCCACGCCCCACGGCACCCGGCCGCCCTGTTCGGCCAGCGCGGTCGCCACGATCGGCGTGAGCGCGCCGCCCACGACCCCACCGAGGTTGTAGCCCACCGCGGCGCCCGTGCAGCGAACCCGAGGCTCGTACAACTCCGGCAGATACGCGGCGATCACCGCGAACATCGTGATGAACGCGAGCATCGCCCCGAGGAAACCGAGGAACATCAGCAACGGTTCACCGGTCGCGAGGAGCGCGACCATCGGGAACATCCACCCGGCGGCGGCCGCACACCCGGCCAGGCACAGGGGCCGCCGCCCGTACCGGTCGCCGAGCAGCGCCACCACCGGCGTGAGCGCGCCCTTCACCAGCACCGCGGCCATGATGCAGGTCAGCATGACGGTACGGCTCACCCCGAGCCGTTCCGTCCCGTAGGCGAGGGACCATGTCGTGACGGTGTAGAAGATCGCGTAACCGACCGCGAGCGCACCGGCGGTCAGCAGGACCAGTCGCCAGTGGTCGCGCACCACCTCGGCGAGCGGCACGCGCGCGTGATCGTCGATGTCGAGGAAACGGGGGCTCTCGGCAATGGACGACCGCAGCCACAGCCCCGCCACGGCCAGCATGCCGGCCGCCCAGAACGGCACCCGCCAGCCCCACTGGGCGAACTGAGTCTCGGTCAGCGTGGCCGACAGTGCCAACATCACACCGTTGGCGAGCAGGAACCCCAGAGCGGGACCGACCTGCGGAAAGCTCGACCAGAGGCCGCGCCGCTCGGCGGGGGCGTGCTCCGCGGTCAGCAGCACGGCCCCGCCCCACTCCCCGCCGAGCCCCAGCCCCTGCAGAAAGCGCAGCACCAGCAGCAGCACCGGAGCGGCCACACCGATCGTGTGGTATGTCGGCACGCAGCCGACTGCGACCGTGGAGGCGCCGGTCAGCAGCAGCGAGGCGACCAGTACCGGGCGGCGCCCGTGCCGGTCCCCGATGTGTCCGAACACCACCGAACCCAGCGGCCGTGCGAGGAACCCCACGCCGAAGGTTCCGAAGGCGGCCAGTGTCCCTGCCAGCGGCGAGAAGGTCGGGAAGAACAGCGGCCCCAGGATCAGCGCCGCCGCCGTCCCGTAGACGAAGAAGTCGTAGAACTCGATGGCCGTCCCGGCGAGCGAAGCGGTCGCGAGCCGCAGCATGGAGGGGGCCCTTACGGAGCGTACGTCGCGCATGCCGAGTCAACTACCCACAGTGATCGCGGGTTACGGGGGCGCGTGGAGGCGCGACATGTGTGAGGAGGTGAGGGTGATGCGCCGGTGCGGTCCTCCGGCGAGGGCACGGACAGGGCTCCCACGCGCACCGTGATAGACCGTGTCCGAGCAGCGGTCCTCGACGGACCGCCCCGCCCCGACGGACCGGAGGAACCGTGCCCCGCACCCTGGCCAACGCCCCGATCATGATCCTCAACGGCCCCAACCTGAACCTGCTCGGTCAGCGCCAGCCGGAGATCTACGGCTCCGACACGCTCGCCGACGTCGAGGCCCGGTGCGCCGAGGCGGCGGCCGTGCACGGCGGCACGGTGGACTTCCGGCAGTCCAACCATGAGGGGGAGTTGGTCGACTGGATCCACGAGGCACGGCTCAACCACTGCGGGATCGTGATCAACCCGGCGGCCTACTCGCACACATCGGTCGCGATTCTGGACGCCCTCAACACCTGTGACGGACTACCGGTGTTGGAGGTCCACATCTCCAACATCCATCAGCGTGAGTCGTTCCGGCACCACTCGTACGTCTCGCTGCGTGCCGACGGTGTCATCGCCGGATGCGGGGTGCAGGGGTACGTGTTCGGCGTCGAGCGGGTCGCGGCGCTGGTGAGGGCGGGTCAGACCGACGCGTAGACGCCTACGTACGCAGCGGGCCCCTCACAGCCTGCCCGCTTCGACGATCCGCCGCAGGAAGCGCTGGGTACGCTCCTGCTGCGGATCGCTGAAAATCTGCTCGGCGCTGCCTCGTTCCAGCACCACCCCCGAGTCCAGAAAGCAGACCTGGTCGGCGACGTCGCGGGCGAAGCCCATCTCATGGGTGGCGAGCACCATGGTCATGCCGTCGTCCTTCAGGTCACGGACGACGGCCAGGACCTCGCCCACCAGCTCCGGGTCGAGCGCGGCGGTGATCTCGTCGAGCAGCAGCAGCCGGGGACGTACGGCCAGGGCACGCACGATCGCCGCCCGCTGCTGCTGACCCCCGCTCAACCGGTCCGGATACTCACCGGCCTTGCCGCCCAGCCCGAGCCGATCCAGCAGCTCACGCGCGCGGGCCTCGGCCTCGGTGCGGGACACACCGTGCACGCGGCGCGGCGCCAGCGTGATGTTCTCCAGGACCGTCATGTGCGGGAAGAGGTTGTACGCCTGGAAGACCACGCCGATACGGCGGCGCACCGCGTCCTGGTCGGCACGCGGGTCGGTGATCTCCTCCTCGTCCAGAAAGATCGCGCCGTCGTCGATCTCCTCCAGAAGGTTCGCGCACCGCAGCAGCGTGGACTTGCCGGAGCCGGAGGCGCCGATCAGCGCGGTCACCGTGTGCGCGGCCACCTCCAGGTCGACGTCCCGCAGCACGACCGTGTCGCCGAAGGTCTTGCGGACGGACTGCATGCGCAGCACGGGTGTGTCGCTCACAGCGTTCCTCCCTGGGCCCGGCGACGGTCCATCCGCGCCGTCACCCAGTCCGTGAACCGGGTCATCGGGATCGTCAGCGCCACGAAGACCAGGCCCGCGACGATGTACGGCGTGTAGTTGAGGCTGCGGCCCACGATGATGTCCGCGGCCCGAACGGCGTCGACCGCGCCGCCGATCGACACCAGCCCGGTGTCCTTCTGGAGGGACACCAGGTCGTTCAGCAGGGGCGGCACCTGACGGCGCACCGCCTGCGGCAGCACGACGTAGCGCAGTGCCTGCCGGTTGGACAGGCCGAGCGAGCGGGCCGCCGCGCGCTGCGAGGGGTGGACGGACTCGATGCCGGCGCGGAACACCTCGGCCACGTACGCCGAGTACGTCAGCGTGAGGGCGGTGCCGCCCAGCAGTACCGGATCGACGGTCACGCCCTGCAGACGCAGCGCGGGGACGCCGAGGACCACGATCATCAGGTTGATGATGAGCGGCAGACCGCGGAAGAAGTCGGTGTAGGCGGCGGCCAGCACCCGCAGCGGGAAGAACACCGGGCCGCGCAGGGTGCGGGCGATGGCGATGAGCATCCCGAGGACCAGTACCGCGACGCCACAGATCAGCAGCAGCCGGACGTTGAGCCACAGCCCGTCGAGGATCTTGGGCAGCGCCTCGCGCGCGTACCGTCCGTCGAAGAACGTCTCCTTGGTGCGCGACCAGCCGGGCGCGTTGACGACGACCAGATAGAGGACGGCACCGGTCGCCAGGGTCGAGAGCGCGGCGACGGCCGTGGCGCGGCGGGACCGGGCGCGCTTGTAGGCCTCGCGTTCGATCCGCCGCTGCGACGGGGCGTACCCGTCGCCGCCGGTCGCGCCGTCCCTGCCGTCCGCGCCCTCCTGGCCGGACTCCTCCTTCGTGACCGTCACTTGAGCACCGGGGCGTCGACGGCGTCGGACAGCCACCGCTGTTCCAGCTTCGCCAGCGTGCCGTTCTCGCGCAGGGTGTCCACGGCGTCCGTCACGCACGAGGTGAGCGCGCTGCCCTTGTCGAGCACGAGCCCGAACTGCTCCGGCGTGCCGCCCTGGTTCTCGAACTGGCCCACGATCTTCGCGTCCGTCACCTCCGCGGCGGTGATGTAGAACGCGGTGGGCAGGTCGGTGACGATGGCGTCGACCTGGCCGTTCTTCAGTGCGGACTTGGCCTGGTCGTTCTTGGCGTACACCGCCGCGTCCTGGTTCGGCTTCACCACGTCGTCGATGTAGTCGAGGCTGGTGGTGCCGACCTGGGCGCCCAGCTTGAGGCCCTTCAGGTCCGCGATGCTCGTCGCCTTCGCGGCCTTGGTGCCCTTGAGCGCGATGACGGCCTGGCGGACGTCGTAGTAGCCGGACGAGAAGTCGACGGCCTTCTTGCGCTCGTCGCTGATCGACACCTGGTTGATGTCGAAGTCGAACGTCTTCTCACCGGGCGCGAAGGCCTTGTTGAAGGGGACGCTCTGCCAGACCACGGCATCCTTGTCGTAGCCCAGCTGTTTCGCCACGGCGAACGCGACCGCCGACTCGAAGCCCTCGCCGCCGGCCGGCTTGTCGTCCTTGAACCAGGGCTCGTACGCGGGCTCGTCGGTGGCGACGGTCAGCTTGCCGGACGTCTTGGTGGCCAGTCGGCCCTTGGCGCAGGTGGCCCCGTTCGCCCCGGAAGGCGCGTCGGTGGCCTTCTCCTCGGGCTGCGGAGCACAGCCGACGGCGGTGGCGAGCAGGGCTGTGGTCGCGGCGGCGACGGCGCGGCGCAGCGCGCGCGAGGCAAGGTGCATGGCCGGAGATTGGCAGTCGACCATCCCGTTTGTCGAGGTCACGGCAGGAAATGCCCGCATAGTGGGAACGGGTGTTGCATTCATGTGAACGCGTTGCTGAAACAAGCGCCGGGGCCGCCGGTCGAGGGCGGGGATCGAAAGACCGGCGGCCCGTACCGCGCGGGAGCCGTCCCCCTGCGCGGGGCTGCTTCCAGTTGACTGCGCAACCAAGTGCGCCGGGAGCGCGCGCGTGGCACCGGCGCGTGTGAACGTTTCACACGGGGCGCGTGCGCGGGGTGCCTTGCCGTCCCGTCCGGCGCTCGTGCGACGGGTTCACCACCCCGTACGCGGCACCTTCACAAGACGCCACCTTCACATGGAGCACTTCATACGCAGCACATTGCCCAGCACCTTCATGCTCACCACCCGCGCGCGTGCCACTCCGGCAGATGCGGCCGCTCGGCACCCAGGGAGGTGTCGTTGCCGTGTCCCGGATAGACCCAGGTCTCGTCCGGGAGGGCGTCGAAGATCTTCGTCTCGACGTCATGGATCAGACTGGCGAACGCCTTCGGATCCTTACGGGTGTTGCCCACACCGCCGGGGAAGAGACAGTCCCCGGTGAACACATGGGGATGCCCGTGCGGGTCGTCGTACACCAGGGCGATCGACCCGGGTGTGTGGCCGACCAGGTGGCGCGCGGTGAGCTCCACGCGCCCCACGCGGACGATGTCGCCGTCGTCGACGAGGACGTCGGTCGGCACCGGGATGCCGTCGGCGTCCTCGCGGCCGGCGAAGGTACGCGCGCGCGTGGCCGCGACGACGTCGGCGAGCGCCTGCCAGTGGTCGCCGTGCTGGTGCGTGGTGACCACGGACGCGATGCCGTCGTCTCCGATCATGCCGAGCAGCGTGTCCGCGTCGTTGGCCGCGTCGATCAGCAGTTGCTCGTCGGTGGTTCGGCAGCGCAGCAGATAGGCGTTGTTGTTCATCGGACCCACCGCGATCTTGGTGATCATCAGGTCCTTGAGTTCGTGTACGTCCGCCGGGCCGCCGACCGTCACCTGTCCGCTGTACGTCATGGCGGTCAGCCTATAGCGGTGCGGCGGCGGCCCGGAGCCCGCTCGAGTGCTACAGCGGGGGGAGCGCCGGAAGCGAGCCGCCTGCCACGGTCAGTCCGTGGCCGCCGCGCCGCCCGCAGAGCCAGCCGAGCAGGTCGGGCGCGGGCCCCGTGACGGTGATCTCGGGCGAGGTGGTGTCCCGGCGGCCGGTGCTCCACGCGCGCGTGCCGTCCGTCAGGTGGGTCGGCGGCACCTCGGGATGCCCCGCGAACCGCTCCGCGAGGAAGCCCGTCTCCCGCTCCACGAACTCCTCGGGGAGGTCCTCCAGCTCGTACCCGACGCCGAGGTCCACATGGTGCAGCTCCACCTCGATCCAGCGCCGGAACGGCACCCGGGAGGCCGAGTCGGTGACCCCGTTGCGGAGCTCGACCGTGCGCGACCAGTCCGCGGGAGCGGCCCCCGTCTCCTGGAAGCGGGCGGCGCTGTCCCGCAGGTCGGTGAGGTGCACGTCGAGCGGACGTGCGGCGTCCCGCTCGATGTCGGCGTCCCTGGCGTCCGCGGACGCGTACATCGGGCGCCCCTCCAGGACGTTCACGAGAGCGTCCGCGTTGCGGGCGAGGTGGGCCAGGACGTGGCCGCGGCTCCAGCCGGGCAGCCGTGACGGCTCGGACACCAGCGCGTTGTCCAGTTCGGCGACTGCGGTGAGCAGCCGATGCGTCGCGTCACGTACAGACGCCAGGTCATGAGCGTGATCAATCATGGCCCTGACAGTAGCTCCGCCACCCCTTTGGGTGAAGGTGGTGAACGAGAGCCGGAAATCGAATGTGCGTGCTATAGGGTCGGGTGCGGCGTCGGGCATGCTGGATGTCCGGGGATTGTTATGCAACCAGGAATCCGACCGGCGTTGTCAGTGGCTCCCCCTAGTCTGAGAAAGCACGGGGGCCCCGCCCCTGTCACTTCTCTCAAGAAAGGTGCGGACCGGCGTGGCCGACCGTCTCATCGTCCGTGGCGCGCGCGAGCACAACCTGAAGAACGTCTCGCTCGACCTGCCTCGCGACTCGCTCATCGTCTTCACGGGCCTGTCCGGGTCGGGCAAGTCCTCCCTGGCCTTCGACACCATCTTCGCCGAGGGCCAGCGGCGCTACGTGGAGTCGCTCTCCTCGTACGCCCGGCAGTTCCTCGGCCAGATGGACAAGCCCGACGTCGACTTCATCGAGGGCCTGTCGCCCGCGGTTTCCATTGACCAGAAGTCGACCTCGCGCAACCCGCGCTCGACGGTCGGCACCATCACCGAGGTCTACGACTACCTGCGGCTGCTCTTCGCCCGTATCGGCAAGCCGCACTGTCCCGAGTGCGGCCGCCCGATCTCGCGCCAGTCGCCGCAGGCCATCGTCGACCGGGTCCTGGAGCTGCCGGAGGGGAGCCGCTTCCAGGTGCTGTCCCCGCTGGTGCGGGAGCGCAAGGGTGAGTTCGTCGATCTCTTCGCGGACCTCCAGACCAAGGGGTACAGCCGCGCGCGGGTGGACGGCGAGACCGTCCAGCTCTCCAACCCGCCCACCCTGAAGAAGCAGGAGAAGCACACCATCGAGGTGGTCATCGACCGCCTCACGGTGAAGGACTCCGCCAAGCGCCGCCTCACCGACTCCGTGGAGACGGCTCTCGGTCTGTCCGGCGGCATGGTCGTGCTCGACTTCGTCGACCTTCCGGAGGACGACCCCGAGCGCGAGCGCATGTTCTCGGAGCACCTCTACTGCGCGTACGACGACCTGTCCTTCGAGGAGCTGGAGCCCCGTTCCTTCTCCTTCAACTCGCCCTTCGGTGCCTGCCCCGACTGCACCGGCATCGGCACCCGCATGGAGGTCGACCCCGAGCTGATCGTCCCGGACGAGGACAAGTCGCTCGACGAGGGCGCCATCCACCCCTGGTCGCACGGCCACACCAAGGACTACTTCGGCCGGCTGATCGGCGCTCTCGCGGACGCGCTGGGCTTCCGCACGGACATCCCCTTCGCGGGCCTGCCGCAGCGCGCCAAGAAGGCCCTGCTGCACGGTCACAAGACCCAGATCGAGGTCCGCTACCGCAACCGCTACGGGCGCGAGCGGGTCTACACCACGCCCTTCGAAGGTGCCGTCCCCTTCGTCAAGCGCCGGCACAGCGAGGCCGAGAGCGACGCGAGCCGTGAGCGCTTCGAGGGCTACATGCGCGAGGTGCCCTGCCCGACCTGTGAGGGCACGCGCCTCAAGCCGATCGTCCTCGCCGTCACGGTCATGGAGAAGTCGATCGCGGAGGTCTCCGCGATGTCCATCAGCGACTGCGCGGACTTCCTGGGCGAGCTGAAACTGAACGCCCGCGACAAGAAGATCGCCGAGCGCGTCCTGAAGGAGGTCAACGAGCGACTGAGGTTCCTGGTCGACGTCGGCCTGGACTACCTCTCGCTCAACCGCGCGGCCGGCACCCTCTCCGGCGGCGAGGCCCAGCGCATCCGCCTGGCCACCCAGATCGGCTCCGGCCTGGTCGGCGTCCTGTACGTCCTCGACGAGCCGTCCATCGGTCTGCACCAGCGCGACAACCACCGGCTCATCGAGACCCTGGTCCGGCTGCGCGACATGGGCAACACGCTCATCGTCGTCGAGCACGACGAGGACACCATCAAGGTCGCGGACTGGGTCGTCGACATCGGCCCCGGCGCCGGCGAGCACGGCGGCAAGGTCGTGCACAGCGGCTCCCTGAAGGGGCTGCTGGACAACGCGGAGTCGCAGACCGGGCAGTACCTGTCCGGCAAGAAGTCCATCCCGCTGCCCGACATCCGGCGCCCCCTCGACCCGTCCCGGCAGCTCACCGTGCACGGGGCCCGGGAGAACAACCTCCAGGACATCGACGTGTCCTTCCCGCTGGGCGTCTTCACCGCGGTCACGGGCGTGTCGGGCTCCGGCAAGTCGACGCTGGTCAACGACATCCTGTACACCCACCTGGCCCGCGAACTCAACGGAGCCAGGAGCGTCCCGGGGCGGCACACACGGGTGGACGGCGACGACCTCGTCGACAAGGTCGTCCACGTCGACCAGTCGCCCATCGGCCGCACCCCTCGGTCCAACCCGGCGACGTACACCGGTGTCTTCGACCACGTCCGCAAGCTGTTCGCCGAGACGACCGAGGCGAAGGTCCGCGGTTACATGCCCGGCCGCTTCTCCTTCAACGTCAAGGGCGGCCGCTGCGAGAACTGCGCGGGCGACGGCACCATCAAGATCGAGATGAACTTCCTCCCGGACGTGTACGTCCCGTGCGAGGTCTGCCACGGTGCCCGGTACAACCGGGAGACCCTGGAGGTCCACTACAAGGGCAAGTCCATCGCCGAAGTCCTGAACATGCCCATCGAGGAGGCGACGGCGTTCTTCGAGGCGGTGCCCTCGATCGCCCGCCACCTCAACACGCTCAAGGACGTCGGTCTCGGCTACGTCCGTCTCGGCCAGGCGGCGACCACCCTGTCCGGTGGTGAGGCGCAGCGCGTCAAGCTCGCCAGCGAGCTGCAGAAGCGCTCCACCGGCCGCACGGTCTACGTCCTGGACGAGCCGACCACGGGTCTGCACTTCGAGGACATCAGCAAGCTGCTGACGGTTCTGTCCGGCCTGGTCGACAAGGGCAACACGGTCATCGTCATCGAGCACAACCTCGATGTGATCAAGACCGCCGACTGGGTCGTCGACATGGGCCCCGAGGGCGGCGCCGGCGGCGGTCTGGTCGTCGCCGAGGGCACGCCGGAGCAGGTCGCCGGAATCCCGGCCAGCCACACGGGCAAGTTCCTGCGGGAGATCCTCGGCGCCGACCGGATCAGCGACGGGGCATCGGTGCCGGCTCCGCGCCGTACGGCGGCCAAGAAGACGGTCGCGGCCAGGTCGACGGCGAAGAAGACAGCGACGGCCAAGACGGGAACCGCCAACAACACGGCCACGAAGAAGGCAGCCGCGGCCACGAAGAAGGCAACACCGGCGGCGAAGACGACCCGGGCCCGCAAGGCCTGAGCCGAGGTATACGCGGCCTGGGCCGGGGCATGCACCGCCTGCGCCTGGGCCCGGGCCCGCACGGCCTGGGCTCGGGGCCGCAGGCTCTTGGCGCCCGCCCGGCCCGCAAGGCGTGAGCCGGACGAACGGGCGACGCGGACCGGGCGAGCTGACGGGGCGACCCGGACCGCGCGACGTCGGACCGCGCGCCCCGGGCCTTCACGGGCTTGGGACACGCGGTCGAGACCAGAGCGCACGGACCGTCCGGCCACGCTGGACGGTCCGGCTGTCGCTGCGCCGGACGCCCCTGTCAGCCGTCCAGCTCGTGGGCGTACGGCGGCTCCGCACCCGCGCGGGAGCAGGTGATCGATGCCGCGCGGGCCGCGAACCGCAGGAGCCGCGTCCAGCCGTCGGCGCCGAGGCCGGTCAAAGCCTCCGAAGAGAGCGCGTCCCGTGCGGAAAGACCGTGCAGCAGAGCCGCGTTGACGGTGTCGCCCGCGCCGATCGTGTCCACGACGTCGACCTTCTCGCCCGGCACGGAGTGCACCGAACCGTCCCGGGTGAAGACGGTCAGCCCGTCCCCGCCCTGGGTGATCACGACGGCCGAGGGCCCGGCGGCCAGCCACTCCTGAGGAGTGCCGCCCAGCCACAGCGCGTCCTCCTCGGAGAGCTTGAGCAGCGACACCGACGGCAGCCAGCTTTTGAACCGAGCCCGATACGCGTCCGCGTCGGGGATCAGCCCGGCCCGGATGTTCGGGTCCAGCGCGGTGAACACGCCCTGCGCGGCCGCGGTCCGCAGCAGCTCCTCGTAGGCGCTCGCCCCGGGCTCCAGGACCAGCGAGCAGGTACCGAACGACACCGCCCGCGTCCGCTCGGGCAGTTCCGCGGGAGCCGTGAACAGCCGGTCGGCGGTGCCGTCGACGTAGAAGGAGTAAGCGGCCGAACCGTGCGCGTCGATCGTGGCGACGGCGAGGGTGGTCGGCTCGGCGCCGCGTTGCACCGCGGAAACGTCCACCCCTTCACGCCGCAGCCGGTCCACCAGGGCCTCACCGAAGGCGTCGCGCGAGACGCGGGAGCAGAAGGCGGTGCGGGAGCCGAGGCGGCCCAGGGCCACGGCCGTGTTGTAGGGGCCCCCGCCGAGCGCCGGCTGAAGGCCCGCGAGGGCACCCGTGCCTTGCGGTACCAGGTCGATCAGGGCCTCACCGGCGACGACGATCACGGAACGAATCCTTTCTCGGGCTGCGCGGACCGCTCCGGCTCGCCGGGGCAGCCGCACGAGGTGCGGTGCACGAAGGTGCAGGTCAGCCGAACGGTCCGGGCGGGCCGGTCCGGTTCGGCGAGGCGTTCGAGGAGCAACCGGACCGCTTGGGCGCCGATCTCCTTGCCGGGTTGGGCGACCGCGGTGAGCCGGGGAGTGAAGAGATCGGCCCAGTCGAAGTCGTCGAAGCAGCACAGCGCCATGTCCTCGGGTACGGACAGGCCCCGTTCGCCCAGGGCCCGCAGGGCACCCAGCGTCATCACGTTGTTGGCGGTGACGAGTGCGGTGGGCGGCACGGCGAGGGACAGCAGCGTCTCGGTGGCCCGTTGGCCTCCGGCCGACTCGGAGTCGCCGTGCACCACCAGACGTTCGTCGTAGTCGAACCCGGCGGCGGCGAGCCCCGACCGGTATCCGTGGATCCGCTCACGGGTCGTGCTCAGTCCGGGCCGTCCCGCGACCAGGGCGATCCGCCGATGACCGAGCCCGGCCAGGTGGGCGACCAGATCGGCGGTCGGTGCGGCGCTGTCGGCGCAGACCTGGTCGAAGCGCGGGGTGCCGTCCCCGGGGGAGTCGACGACTCGGTCCAGGAACACGGTCGGTACGTCGCGACGATCCAGGTAGGAGACGAGTTCCCGGGGATCCGCGGAGGGCGCGACGATCATGCCGTCCACCCGCCGCTCATGCAGGAGCTGGACGACCTTGCGCTCGTGTACGGGATCGTCGTGCGGATCGGCGAGAAACAGGCTGTAACCGTGCTCCAGGGCACCGGCCTCGACGCCCTGGAGGATGTCCGCGAAGTACGGATTGCTGATCGCGGACACCGCGAGCCCGATGGACCGGGTACGGGAGGTCACCAGGGAGCGGGCGAGCGTGTTGGGCGTGTAGCCGAGCTCGTCGATGGCGTCCAGCACGGCCTGGCGGGTACCGGGCAGCACCGGCCGGGTCTCGTTGAGCACATGCGAGACGGTCGCCACGGACACGCCGGCGCTGCGTGCGACGTCGGCCATGGTCGGCATGGGCGCCCCTCCCTTCTGTCGGATCGCGCGGGCCTGCGGGCCTGCGGGCGTGCAGGCCTAAGGGCTTCCGGTCCGGAACGTATCCCATTCCCCGGCTGACGTAAACGCTTGCGCAAGCGTTTACGCCGGATCCTTCCGCGGGAGGGAGACGCTCACTCCCAGTCCCAGGCGATCCCCACGATCCCCGACCGCACCCGCGGCTCGACCAGGTGTACCGAACGGTGCCGCCCGGTGAGGGCGAGTTCCTGGCGGCCGCTGCGGGGCGCCGCCGCCGAGTGCTGGGTGAACCGGTGGCAGCGCACCGGCAGGGCGTTCTCGTCGAAGCGCACCTGGAGCGCGTACTGGCCGCCCGCGGTCCCGAACCCGCGGACGTACTCGCGCGACACGCCCGCCGTGCCGTCCTCGACGCCGTAGCGGAAGAGGTACGTGTCGCCGGCCCGCAGCCGGGTGTCGAAGAGCAGCTCCGCCACCAGCACACCGGTGTCGTGGTGTGAACGGACGCGTCCGGTACGGCAGTTCTCCAGGGCCCGGACGGTCGTCTGCTCCGGCGCGCACCCCGGGTCGCCCTGGTGGACGGCCATGAAACGGTCGACGCCGTCCCGGTGGGCGCGCACGATGTGGTGGGACTCGCGCCCGGCCAGCTCGCGGCGCGCACCGATCCGTACCCGTTCGTGGTGTCCGAGCGTGTGCAGTCCGCCGTCGAGCGGCGAGCCCAGTTCGGCCAGCAACCGTTCCAGCACGTCCGACGCCGCCACCAGGGCTCGGTAGGAGCGGGCCGCGGGCCGCTGCGCCCCCGAGTCCTCCTCGGCGCGGGCGAGCAGCCGGATCAGCGACTCCTCCGGCAACTGGAGGATCTCCTCCAGCGCGCGTACCGCCCGCAGCGACTCCGGGCGCTGTGGGCGCCGGGCGCCCTGCTGCCAGTAACTCAGGCTGGTGACACCGACCTTGACCCCGTGACGTGACAGATGGTGCTGCACGCGCTGCAGCGGCAGCCCGCGGGCGGCGATCGCGGCGCGCAGCGCTACGTGGAAGGGGCCGCCGCGCAGGGCCGAGTCCAGTTCCGCGGTGGCGATGGTGACGACGTCCCCGTGCTGTGTGGCGTGCGGCATGCAGGGGCCTTTCTGTGAGGGGTGCAACGGCTGGTCAGACCGTTCGTGGGAGGTGCCGGGGCCACCGCGCCGGCGTCGGGGTCTGCACATCCGTACGCCGTCGTTCAGGGCCCCGACTTCCCCCGCATTGAAGCGTGTTGACCTGGTCCCGACAACACCTGATGTCCAACAGCGGGGAACTCCTGGCCGAGTTCGCGCTCACATGTCGAGGGCCGGCGCTTCCCTGATCGCCCGCGCGGCCGGCGCCGAGGTGTGCGGTACCCCGCGCGCTCGGCTGTCGGCGACGAGGTGCCGGCGCGTCATCGGCAGGGGCGGGGCGGGCCGGGCGGGCCGGGGCGTCGGCGGCAGACCCGACGTCAGCAGCTCCGTCGGGCATCGGGCAGGGGCGCGACGCTGACCGGAGGGCCGCCGGTGCGCCGGGTCCGGAGCGGACATACGACCGCCCGGGGCGTACGCGGGGGAGCGTCCAGGAGGGGGAGCCTGGGCTCGGTGACGTGGCGTACGCTCCGGGCGGCCGGGGGTCGGACGGAGGGGTATCCGTCCGGCTCTGGGGCGGGGCCCCGCCTCACGGGCGGAGTCCACTGCCCTTTACGGGCGGGGCGCACCGCCTTGATCCCGCGACGCGCGCTTGGCGCGCACGATGTCGGGGTCGCGCGGGTCGAGCAGATCGCGCAGCGAGCCCCTGCCGTCCGTGGCCCGGTCGTCCGTGGTCCGGTCGTCCGTGGTGCGGCCGGTACGAGCCGGTCGCCTTCGCTTCTCGATCCGTGTCCGCCGCATGTCCCGAGCCCTTCGACCGGTGACCGCCGCCCCGTCCGGAGCGGCCGGACCCTTTGTATCCGCCCGGACTCGACCCTCCCTCGCGCCCGGTCTCGAGTCCTCAGGTGCGAGCCCCGCTGCCGGTGGGCCACCGAGGGCACCGCGGAGAAGGACGGCCACCGCATCCTGGCTGATCCGGCCCTCGTCGTCCCGGTGGGACGGGCCCGGCGTTGTCCACAGGACCGCCGCGCTGTCGGTCCTCGCCAGTAGGGTGTGAGACATGGCCGACCCCTCCAGCTACCGCCCCAAGCCGGGACAGATCCCGGACTCTCCCGGGGTGTACAGGTTCCGTGACGAGCACCGCCGGGTGATCTACGTCGGAAAGGCGAAAAGCCTGCGCCAGCGCCTGGCGAACTACTTCCAGGACCTGGCGGGCCTGCACCCCCGCACCCGCACCATGGTCACCACGGCCGCGTCCGTGGAGTGGACGGTGGTGTCCACGGAAGTCGAGGCGCTGCAGCTGGAGTACTCCTGGATCAAGGAGTACGACCCCCGGTTCAACGTCAAGTACCGCGACGACAAGAGCTACCCGTACCTCGCGGTGACGATGAACGAGGAGTTCCCGCGGGTGCAGGTGATGCGGGGTCACAAGAAGAAGGGCGTGCGCTACTTCGGGCCGTACGGACACGCCTGGGCGATCCGCGACACGGTCGACCTCCTGCTGCGGGTCTTCCCCGTCCGCACCTGCTCGGCCGGCGTCTTCAAGAACGCCGCCCGCACCGGCCGCCCCTGCCTGCTCGGCTACATCGGAAAGTGCTCCGCGCCCTGTGTGGAACGCGTCTCCGCCGAGGAACACCGGGAACTCGCCGAGGAGTTCTGCGACTTCATGGCCGGCCGCACGGGCACGTACCTGCGCCGCCTGGAGAAGCAGATGACGGAGGCGGCCGAGGACCTGGAGTACGAGCGGGCGGGCCGTCTGCGCGACGACATCGAGGCCCTGAAGAAGGCCATGGAGAAGAGCGCGGTCGTGCTCGCCGACGCGACCGACGCGGACCTGATCGCGGTCGCCGAGGACGAGCTGGAAGCGGCCGTGCAGATCTTCCACGTACGCGGCGGACGGGTGCGCGGTCAGCGCGGCTGGGTCACCGACAAGGTCGAGGAGGTCACCACCGGGGCCCTCGTCGAACACGCTCTCCAGCAGCTGTACGGCGAGGAGAAGGGCGACGCGGTCCCCAAGGAGGTCCTCGTCCCGGCCCTGCCCGACCCGGTGGAGCCCGTCCAGGAATGGCTCACCGAGCGCCGCGGCTCCGGTGTGTCCCTGCGCATCCCGCAGCGCGGTGACAAGAAGGCCCTGATGGAGACCGTGCAGCGCAACGCCCTCCAGGCACTCGGCCTGCACAAGACCAAGCGCGCCTCCGACCTGACCACGCGCTCGCGTGCCCTCGAGGAGATCGCCGAGGCCCTCGACCTGGACAGCGCCCCGCTGAGGATCGAGTGCTACGACATCTCGCACCTTCAGGGCGACGACGTGGTGGCCTCCATGGTCGTCTTCGAGGACGGCCTCCAGCGCAAGAGCGAGTACCGCCGTTTCCAGATCAAGGGCTTCGAGGGCCAGGACGACGTCCGCTCCATGCACGAGGTGATCACCCGCCGCTTCCGGCGCTACCTCGCCGAGAAGGAGCGGACGGGGGAGTGGGCCGACGACGAGAACCCGGACGCCGACGGCCCGGGCAACGGCCTCACCGAGGAGGACGGCCGCCCCAAGCGCTTCGCCTACCCGCCCCAGCTGGTCGTCGTCGACGGCGGACAGCCCCAGGTCGCAGCCGCCAAGAGGGCTCTCGACGAACTCGGCATCGACGACATCGCGGTCTGCGGCCTCGCCAAGCGCCTGGAGGAGGTCTGGGTGCCCGACGAGGGCGACCCGGTGGTGCTGCCCCGCACCAGCGAGGGCCTCTATCTGCTGCAACGGGTCCGCGACGAGGCCCACCGCTTCGCGATCACCTATCAGCGCACCAAGCGCGCCAAGCGCTTCAGGTCGAGCCCCCTGGACGACGTACCGGGCCTCGGCGAGACTCGCAAGCAGGCACTGATCAAGCATTTCGGCTCGGTGAAGAGGTTGCGGTCCGCGACCATCGACCAGATCTGCGAGGTACCCGGCATAGGCCGAAAAACGGCCGAGAGCATCGCCGCGGCCTTCGTCCGGGCGGCCCCGGCCGCACCCGCCGTCAACACGGCGACCGGCGAGATCATGGAAGACGACGAGGACGGGGCACCCGAGACGGCGGCGGATGCCCCTGGGGAGCCCGTGCCCGCGGGCGCCCCGGACGAACGACGGGGGCAGGAGACATGACGGAGCACGAAGAGCAGGCCACAGCACGACGAGATCACACGCACAGGGAGACGGGCGAGGATCCCGCACAGCGGGACACCACGCAGGACGCCCCGCAGAACGTTCAGCAGGAAGTTCAGCAGGACGCGCAGGACGAAGAGCGCCACGAAGACGGAGCACACGTGAGTACGGCCATCGAAACACCCGGGGTCCCCGATGCGGCCAACCCCGAGCTGGTGATCATCTCCGGCATGTCCGGGGCCGGCCGCTCGACCGCGGCCAAGTGTCTGGAGGACCTCGGCTGGTTCGTCGTCGACAACCTGCCGCCCGCGCTGATCCCCACCATGGTGGAGCTCGGCGCCCGCTCGCAGGGCAACGTGGCGCGGATCGCGGTCGTCGTCGACGTCCGCGGACGGCGCTTCTTCGACAACCTCCGCGAGTCCCTCGCCGACCTGGACGGCAGGCAGGTCACCCGGCGGATCGTCTTCCTGGAGTCCTCCGACGACGCCCTGGTACGCCGCTTCGAGTCGGTGCGCCGTCCGCACCCCCTCCAGGGCGACGGCCGGATCGTCGACGGCATCGCCGCCGAGCGCGAGCTGCTGCGCGAGCTGCGCGGCGACGCCGACCTGGTGATCGACACCTCCAGCCTCAACGTGCACGAACTGCGCGCCAAGATGGACGCCCAGTTCGCCGGGGAGGAGGAGCCCGAGCTGCGGGCCACCGTCATGTCCTTCGGCTTCAAGTACGGCCTCCCGGTCGACGCCGACCTGGTCGCGGACATGCGCTTCCTGCCCAACCCGCACTGGGTCCCGGAGCTGCGCCCCTTCACCGGCCTCAACGAGGAGGTCTCCGCGTACGTCTTCAACCAGCCCGGCGCGAAGGAGTTCCTCGACCGGTACGCCGAGCTTCTGAGGCTCATCGCGGCCGGTTACCGCCGCGAGGGCAAGCGGTACGTGACGATCGCCATCGGCTGCACGGGCGGCAAGCACCGCTCGGTCGCCACGTCGGAGAAGCTCGCCGCGCGGCTCGTGGCCGAGGGTGTGGAGACGGTGGTCGTGCACCGGGACATGGGACGGGAATGACGGAACGTAGTCCGCGGCTGAGCCGACTGCGCCGAGCCGTCCCCGAGGGGCGCGCGAGCAAGCCCGTCGAGGCCCGGGGCGCCAAGCCGCGCCGCCGCGGCGCTCAGCCCAAGGTGGTCGCCCTGGGCGGCGGCATGGGCCTGTCCGCCTCGCTCGCCGCACTGCGCCGGATCACCGGCGACCTCACCGCCGTGGTCACCGTGGCCGACGACGGCGGCTCCAGCGGGCGCCTGCGCGACGAGCTGGGCGTGCTCCCGCCCGGCGACCTGCGCAAGGCGCTGGCCGCGCTGTGCGGCGACGACGACTGGGGCCAGACCTGGGCCCGCGTCATCCAGCACCGCTTCCAGTCCCAGGGCGACCTGCACGAACACGCGGTCGGCAACCTGCTGATCGTCGCCCTGTGGGAGCAGCTCGGCGACCATGTCCAGGCACTCGACCTGGTCGGCAAGCTGCTGGGCGCACACGGGCGCGTGCTGCCCATGTCCGCCGTGCCCCTGGAGCTCCAGGCCCTGGTCAAGGGGCACGACCCGGACCGGCCCGAGGACATCGACACCGTGCGGGGGCAGGCGACCGTCGCCCTCACGCCCGGCGAGGTGCAGTCCGTGCATCTGGTGCCGAACGACCCGCCCGCGGTGCCGGAGGCGGTGGCCGCCGTCCTCGACGCGGACTGGGTGGTGCTCGGCCCGGGCTCCTGGTTCTCCTCGGTCATCCCGCACCTGCTCGTGCCCGAGCTCCTCGACGCGCTCACGCAGACGAAGGCGCGCCGGGTGCTCTCCCTGAACCTCGCCCCGCAACCGGGAGAAACCGACGGCTTCTCCCCGCAGCGTCATTTGGAGGTTTTGGGCCGACACGCCCCTAAACTCGCCCTGGACGTGGTGCTGGCCGACGAGGCCACCGTGCCCGACCGCGATGTGCTCACCGAGGCCGCCGAGCGGTTCGGTGCCGCGGTCGAGCTGGCCCCGGTGGCCCGGCCGGACGGAACTCCGAGGCACGACCCGGAGCTCCTGGCCGCCGCGTACGACCGTATTTTTCGGATGCATGGAAGGATCGGCCCATGGCGATGACGGCAGCGGTGAAGGATGAGATCTCCCGGCTCCCCGTCACCCGGACCTGCTGCAGGAAGGCGGAGGTCTCCGCCATTCTGCGGTTCGCCGGCGGCCTCCACCTGGTGAGCGGGCGCATCGTGATCGAGGCGGAGCTGGACACCGCGATGGCGGCCCGACGCCTCAAGCGGGACATCCTGGAGATCTTCGGCCACAGCTCCGAGCTGATCGTGATGGCGCCCGGCGGACTGCGCCGGGGCTCGCGTTACGTCGTTCGGGTTGTCGCCGGCGGTGATCAGCTGGCCCGGCAGACCGGCCTGGTCGACGGCCGGGGCCGTCCGATCCGGGGCCTGCCCCCGCAGGTGGTGTCCGGGGCCACCTGTGACGCGGAGGCGGCCTGGCGGGGTGCCTTCCTGGCGCACGGCTCGCTCACCGAGCCGGGCCGCTCCTCCTCCCTGGAGGTCACGTGCCCGGGACCGGAGGCCGCGCTCGCCCTGGTCGGCGCCGCCCGCCGGCTGTCGATCGCCGCCAAGGCCCGCGAGGTGCGCGGCGTGGACCGTGTGGTGGTCCGGGACGGCGACGCGATCGGCGCCCTGCTCACCCGCCTCGGTGCCCATGAGTCGGTGCTGGCCTGGGAGGAGCGCCGGATGCGCCGCGAGGTGCGCGCCACGGCGAACCGTCTCGCCAACTTCGACGACGCCAACCTGCGCCGCTCGGCCCGCGCGGCCGTCGCCGCCGGTGCCCGGGTGCAGCGCGCGCTGGAGATCCTCGCCGACGACGTGCCCGAGCACCTCGCGGCCGCCGGCCGGCTGCGCATGGACCACAAGCAGGCCTCGCTGGAGGAATTGGGCGCGCTGGCCGACCCGCCGCTGACCAAGGACGCCGTGGCCGGCCGTATCCGCCGCCTGCTGGCGATGGCCGACAAGCGGGCCTCGGACCTCGGCATCGCGGGCACGGAGGCCAACCTCAGCGAGGAGCTGGCCGACAACCTCGTAGGCTGACCCCGAGTCAACACGCCGGTGCCGGCGCCCACTTGGGTGATCGGCACCGGCGTTCGCGTGTCGTAGAGGCACCCTTGACTCGATCATGGACTGTCATGAGCCTGGCATCAGTTCGCTGCTGTGGCGAACCCACGCTAGGGGGGTTCATGAGACGAAGAGCGAGACCGATCCTCGCTGTTGGCGCGCTTCTGCTGGGCGGTGCGGGGATCGCACCCCTCGCGCAGGCCGCGGACAACCCCGGTTCTCCCGGTCCGGACGAGGTCAAGGTCTTCCAAGCCGAGATCACCCGGCAACAGGTGCCCCTGCTGCTGGCGGCCGGTCAGGACGGCCACGAACTCGGTGAGCAGGTGCCCGCGAAGGGCGAGGCCACCGTCGAGGTGTACCTCACCGACCAGCAGGCCGACAGGCTCGAGGACCAAGGGGTTGACCTCACCGAACACAGGCTGTCCGCCAAGGCCGAGAACCGTGTCGAGGCGGCCGCCGAGGGAGTGTTCCGCCCGTACAGCGGCAGCGGCGGCCTGAAGGAGGAGATCCTCAGGACCGGCCAGGAGAACCCGGGCCTCACCAAGGTCGTCTCCATCGGCAGGACGGTGGGCGGCCAGGACATCCTCGCCCTCAAGCTGACCAAGGGCGCCAAGAAGTCCGCGGACGGCTCCAAGCCCGCCGTCCTCTACATGTCCAACCAGCACGCGCGCGAGTGGATCACGCCGGAGATGACCCGCCGGCTGATGCACCATTACCTGGACAACTACAAGACGGACAAACGCATCAAGAAGCTCGTCGATTCGACCGAGCTGTGGTTCGTGCTGTCGGCCAACCCCGACGGCTACGACTACACCTTCAAGAACTCCGACAACCGCCTGTGGCGCAAGAACCTGCGCGACAACAACGGCGACGGCACCATCGGCACCAGCGACGGCGTCGACCTCAACCGCAACTTCGCCTACAAGTGGGGCTACGACGACGAGGGGTCCTCGCCCAATCCCACCAGCCAGACCTACCGCGGCGCGGGCCCGAACTCCGAGCCCGAGACCAAGGCCCTGGACGCCTTCGAGAAGCGCGTCGGGTTCGCGTACGGCGTCAACTACCACTCCGCCGCCGAACTCCTCCTCTACGGGGTCGGCTGGCAGGTGGCCACCGACACCCCGGACGACGTCGCCTACAAGGCGCTCGCCGGCACCCCCGACAAATCCGCGATCCCGGGCTACCACCCGCAGGTCTCCTCAGAGCTGTACACCACCAACGGCGAGGCGGACGGCCACGCGGCGAACGTCAACGGCATGGGCATGTTCACCCCCGAGATGTCCACCTGTGAGACCGCGTCGAACATCGACCCCGACGACGCCTGGAACGCGGCCGACTGCCAGTCGGTCTTCAACTTCCCCGACGACGAGAAGCTGATCCAGCAGGAGTTCGCCAAGAACATCCCGTTCGCGCTCTCCGTCGCCGAGTCCGCCGCCCGCCCCGACCAGCCGAAGTCCTCGGTCGGCCGCAGCGCCGCGGACTTCACCCCGGCGCCGTTCACGACGTCGTACTCGCGCGGCGCCGACCAGGAGGTCTCCGTCGTCGTCCGCAAGGCCGTGCGCGACAAGGAACTCAAGTACCGCGTCCACGGCCGTACCTACGACCAGACGCTGCGCCCCTGGAAGGGCGGCGAGAGGTACGGCGGCGAGGACAACCTCTACTTCGACGAGTACCGGGCCAAGGTCCAGGACGGCGAACCGGGCGACAAGGTCGAGGTGTGGTTCACCGGCGAGACGAAGAGCGGCAAGAAGGTCTCCAGCGATCACTTCACCTACACCATCGCCGAACGGCCCCGCGCGGACGTCCTCGTCGTCGCCGAGGAGGGAGCGGCCGCCACTCAGGCGCAGACCTACGTCGACGCGCTGAAGGGCGCCGGCCGCAAGGCGCTCGTCTGGGACGTCGCCCGTCAGGGCGCGCCCGACGCGCTCGGCGTGCTGAACCACTTCGACACCGTCGTCCACTACACGGGCGCGAACACCCCCGGCATCGCCACCCAGCTCGAACTGCGGGCCTTCCTCAACGAGGGCGGCAAACTGGTCGAGGCCGGCGAACAGGCCGGCGGCAGCGTCTCCCTCGCCGACGGCACCCCGTCGGACGACTTCAGCCAGTACTACCTGGGCGCCTACTCGCGTACGTCGACCCCCGGGGCCACCGGCTTCACCGGCTCCGGCAAGCTCAGCGGCTTCTCCGGGGCGCTCGGCCCGGCGGCCGGAAACCCGCTGGACCGGGCCGGCACCTACAGCGTGACGTCCGACGAACTGCCCGCCGACAGGTACCCGCAGTTCGCCTCCGCGGGCGCCGGCACGTTCGCCGGGACCATCAACCCCTACGGGCCCTACGCGGGCTCGTACATGGCGGCCGCCGTCCACACCGACGACTCCTACAAGCGGCTCACCCGCACCGTGGACCTCACGGGCGTGACCGCGGCCGACAAGCCCGCTCTGCGTTCCCAGCTGCTGTGGGACACCGAGCCCGGCTACGACAACGTGATCGTCGAGGCCCACACCACCGGGGCCGACGACTGGACCACGCTCCCCGAGACGGGCGGCGCCACCAGCCCCACCGTGCCGGAGGACTGCTCGGCGGCGTACTACGTGAACGAGCACCCGCAGCTGAAGCACTACCTGACGGTGGCGAACGGCGGCTGCAGCGCGACCGGCACCACCGGCGCGTGGAACGCCCTCACCGGCGCGTCCGACGGCTGGCAGCAGGTCACCTTCGACCTGAGCGCGTACGCCGGCAAGTCCGTCGAGATCTCGATCAGCTATGTCACCGACCCGGGCAGCGGCGGCCACGGCGTGCTCGCGGACAACGCCTCGCTGGTCGTCGGGGGCAGTGCCACGCAGACCGAGGGCTTCGAGACCTCCCTGGGCGCCTGGAGGGTCGCCGGACCGCCTCCGGGCAGCCCGGCCGTCCTCAAGGACTGGGCGCGCACCGGGGCTCTTTTCCAGACCTACGGAGCGATCACCACCAACGACACCGTGCTGCTCGGCTTCGGCCTGGAGCACGTCTCCTCGGCGGCCGATCGAAAGGCTCTGGTGAAGAAGGCGCTCGCGGCGCTCGAAGGATGACGTCCTGGTCAACCGACGGTGACATCGCGTAGCGAAATCGGGTGATCAGGCCTTCGGGCTGGGGCGGTCCGTACCCCTACTGGCGGGTACGGACCGCCTCGCCGTGTATGGGGCATCTCGATGTCACCACGGCTTGCTCAGGGAGGTAGGGTCGTACACGGTCGGGGACATCCCATACAGCTCGCCGGGTTCGAACCCGGCGTACCAACGAGGAGATCGGTTTCGTGACGATCCGCGTAGGCATCAACGGCTTTGGCCGCATCGGTCGTAACTACTTCCGCGCGCTGCTGGAGCAGGGTGCAGACATCGAGATCGTGGCTGTCAACGACCTGGGTGACACCGCGACCACCGCTCACCTGCTGAAGTACGACACCATCCTGGGCCGTCTCAAGGCCGAGGTGTCGCACACCGCCGACACGATCACCGTCGACGGCCACACCATCAAGGTGCTGTCCGAGCGCAACCCCGCCGAGATCCCGTGGGGCGAGCTGGGCGTCGACATCGTCATCGAGTCGACCGGCATCTTCACCAAGAAGGCCGACGCCGAGAAGCACATCGCCGGCGGTGCCAAGAAGGTCCTCATCTCGGCTCCGGCCAAGGACGAGGACATCACCATCGTGATGGGCGTCAACCAGGACAAGTACGACGCGGCCAACCACCACGTCATCTCCAACGCCTCCTGCACCACCAACTGTGTGGCGCCGATGGCCAAGGTCCTCGACGAGAACTTCGGCATCGTCAAGGGTCTGATGACGACGGTCCACGCGTACACGAACGACCAGCGCATCCTGGACTTCCCGCACTCGGACCTGCGTCGCGCCCGCGCCGCCGCCGAGAACATCATCCCGACCACGACGGGCGCCGCGAAGGCCACCGCCCTGGTCCTCCCGCAGCTCAAGGGCAAGCTGGACGGCATCGCGATGCGCGTCCCGGTCCCGACCGGTTCGGCCACCGACCTGGTCGTGACGCTGCAGCGCGAGGTCACCAAGGACGAGGTCAACGCCGCGTTCAAGAAGGCCTCCGACGACGGCGACCTCAAGGGCTACCTGGCGTACACCGAGGACGCGATCGTCTCCTCGGACATCGTCGGCGACCCGGCCTCCTGCACCTTCGACTCCTCCCTGACCATGGTCCAGGAGGGCAACTCGGTGAAGATCCTCGGCTGGTACGACAACGAGTGGGGCTACTCCAACCGCCTCGTCGACCTGACGGTCTTCGTCGGCAACCAGCTCTGATCGACAGAGCAGGCACCTCGGTGTGAGTCAGGGCTCGGGCAGCGCAGGGACGCGCTGCCCGAGCCCTGACTCACGTACAGATCAGCTCTCTCACGATCACGAGCATCACCAGCCCTCTCCAGGAGTTCCCTCCATGAAGACGATCGACGAACTTCTCGCCGAAGGTGTGGGCGGCAAGCGGGTCTTCGTCCGCGCCGACCTGAACGTGCCGCTGGACGGCACCACCATCACGGACGACGGCCGTATCCGCGCCGTCCTGCCCACCGTCAAGGCCCTCGCCGAGGCGGGCGCCCGGGTGATCGTCGCCTCGCACCTGGGGCGCCCCAAGGGCGCCCCCGACCCCGCCTTCTCGCTCGCGCCGGCCGCCGCGCGCCTCGGTGAACTCCTCGGTGGGGAGGTGGCGTTCGCGACCGACACGGTCGGCGCGTCCGCCGAGTCCACCGTCGCCGGTCTCGCCGACGGCCAGGTCGCCGTCATCGAGAACCTGCGCTTCAACGCCGGCGAGACCGCCAAGGACGACGCCGAGCGCGGTGCCTTCGCCGACCAGCTCGCAGCCCTCGCGGACCTGTACGTGAGCGACGGCTTCGGCGCCGTGCACCGCAAGCACGCCTCGGTCTTCGACCTCCCGGCCCGGCTGCCGCACGCCGCCGGCTACCTCATCGCCGCCGAGGTCGCCGTCCTCAAGAAGCTCACCGAGGACGTCAAGCGGCCCTATGTCGTCGCCCTCGGCGGTTCCAAGGTCTCCGACAAGCTCGCCGTCATCGACCAGCTGCTGGGCAAGGCGGACCGTCTCCTGATCGGCGGCGGCATGGTGTTCACCTTCCTCAAGGCCAAGGGGTACGAGGTCGGCACCTCCCTCCTCCAGGAGGACCAGATCCCGGTCGTCCAGGAGTACATCGAGCGCGCGGAGAAGAACGGCGTCGAGCTGGTCCTCCCCGTCGACGTGGTGACCTCCACCGAGTTCCCGGACCTGAAGACCAAGGCGCCGGGGAACCCCAGCACCGTCGCCGCCGACGCCATCCCCGCCGACCAGCTCGGCCTGGACATCGGCCCCGAGACCCGCAAGCTCTACGCCTCGAAACTCGCCGACGCCGCCACCGTCTTCTGGAACGGCCCCATGGGCGTCTTCGAACACCCCGACTACGCCGAGGGCACCAAGGCGGTCGCCCAGGCCCTCCTCGACTCCCCGGGCTTCACGGTGGTCGGCGGCGGCGACTCCGCCGCGGCCGTCCGCATCCTGGGCTTCGACGAGAACGCATTCGGCCACATCTCGACCGGCGGCGGCGCCTCCCTCGAATACCTCGAGGGCAAGACGCTCCCCGGCCTCGCCGCACTGGAGGACTGACCCGATGAGTACGCGCACGCCGCTGATGGCGGGCAACTGGAAGATGAACCTCAACCACCTCGAGGCCATCGCGCACGTCCAGAAGCTCGCCTTCGCCCTGGCCGACAAGGACTACGACGCCGTCGAGGTCGCGGTCCTGCCGCCCTTCACCGACCTGCGTTCCGTGCAGACCCTGGTCGACGGCGACAAGCTCAAGATCAAGTACGGTGCCCAGGACATCTCGGCGCACGACGGCGGTGCCTACACCGGCGAGATCTCCGGCCCGATGCTGGCCAAGCTGAAGTGCACCTTCGTCGCGATCGGCCACTCCGAGCGCCGCCAGTACCACAACGAGACCGACGAGCTGGTCAACGCCAAGGTCAAGGCCGCCTACAAGCACGGCCTGACCCCGATCCTGTGCGTCGGTGAGGAACTGGAGATCCGCGAGGCGGGCAACCACGTCACCCACACCCTCGCCCAGGTCGAGGGCGGTCTGAAGGACCTCCCGGCCGAGCAGGCCGAGACCGTCGTGATCGCCTACGAGCCGGTGTGGGCCATCGGCACCGGCAAGGTCTGCGGAGCCGAGGACGCCCAGGAGGTCTGTGCCGCCATCCGCGGGAAGATCGCCGAGCTGTACACGCAGGAGCTCGCCGACCAGGTCCGCATCCAGTACGGCGGCTCGGTGAAGTCGGGCAACGTCGCCGAGATCATGGCCCAGGCCGACATCGACGGCGCCCTGGTGGGCGGCGCCTCGCTGGACGCCGACGAGTTCGTCAAGATCGTGCGGTTCCGCGACCAGTGAGTATGCGGTAGGCGCGATCCGTCGTACCCTTGCGGGGGCCGAGGGCTCTACAAGAGAGCTTCACAGCTCGCAGACAGAGCTTCGGCCCCCGTCGTCTATCCAGATCCGAGGAAGTTGGTCCAGCCGTGGTTATGGGGTTCTCGATCGCCCTGATCGTCTTCAGCCTGCTGATGATGCTGCTGGTGCTGATGCACAAGGGCAAGGGCGGCGGCCTCTCCGACATGTTCGGTGGCGGCATGCAGTCGTCCGTCGGTGGCTCCTCGGTCGCCGAGCGCAACCTTGACCGCATCACCGTCGTGGTCGGTCTGCTGTGGTTCGCGTGCATTGTCGTGCTCGGCATCCTGATGAAGGTGAACAACTGATCAGCGTCGCACACGCAGCACGTCCATTCCGCACGTAAGGCCCCATGTACGGTACGCGCAGCTGAGCGCGGCCTATCATGGGGCTTGCGTCTGTGTATGGGGCGGTAACTCCAATCACTGGACGCGCGTTGGGCCTTACGTAGACTGAGGCGCTCGCGGCGAAGCGAAACGCCGACTCGCTTTGCGGCACCATCACGCAGGGAGTTACGACCGTGGCAAGTGGCAACGCGATCCGAGGAAGCCGGGTCGGGGCGGGGCCGATGGGCGAGGCCGAGCGGGGCGAGTCCGCGCCCCGGCTGCGCATCTCCTTCTGGTGCTCCAACGGGCATGAGACGCAGCCCAGCTTCGCCAGCGACGCGCAGGTCCCCGACACCTGGGACTGCCCCCGCTGCGGCTTTCCTGCAGGGCAGGACCGGGACAACCCTCCGGACCCGCCGCGCACCGAGCCCTACAAGACGCACCTCGCCTATGTGCGGGAGCGGCGCAGCGACGCGGACGGTGAGGCGATCCTCGCCGAAGCGCTCGCCAAACTGCGGGGCGAAATCTAGAAGTTGAGCCGCCGGGCCTGCGGATTGCCTGGTGGAAGTCGTTCCGAGCACGGCCGCCGGATTCCTGGCCGAGGCCGATTGTCAGTGGTGCCCTCTACGGTTTGTTCATCGGCGAACCGGAGGGGGAATCGTGGCGACGGGCGAGACGGGGGGCGTTGGTGCGCCCGCATGGCGTGGCGGATTCGGGCGCTTGTGGAGCGCCGCCGTGCTCTCCAGCTTCGGTGACGCGCTGCGGACCTCCGCGCTGCCGCTGCTCGCCGCGACACTGACGGACCGGCCCCTGCTGATCTCGGCGGTCACCGCCTGCGGCTATCTGCCCTGGATCGTCTTCGGGCTGCTCGGCGGCGCCGTCGCCGACCGCGTGGACCAGCGGCGCGCGATGTGGACGGCGGACGCGGTACGAGGACTGCTGGTCGCCTGCTTCGCGGTGGCCGTCGCGCTCGGGCACGCCTCGATCGGCCTGCTGATCGCGCTGGCCTTCGCCCTGACCACGCTCCAGACACTCTTCGACAACGCCGCCACCGCCCTGCTGCCCGCCCTGGTCGACCGCCATGCGCTGGGCAGCGCGAACGCCCGACTGATGACCGGCCAGCAGATCGCGGGCGGTCTGCTGGGCGCACCACTCGTGCCGCTGCTCCTGGTCGCCGGTGCCTCGATGCCCTTCGCAGCCGACGCGGTGACCTTCCTGGTGGCGGCCGCCCTGGTCGCGTCGCTGCGCACCGTCCGGCCCGAGCGGAAGCCGAGACCGGCGGGCAGCACCCTGCGCCGCGAGATCACCGAGGGGCTGCGCTTTCTGGGACACGACAAGGCCCTGCGCGGACTGTGTGCCGCCACGGCGCTGTGCAACATCGGCATGGGTGCCCTCATCGCGGGACTGGTGCTCCTGGTGACGGGCTGGCTGGACGCGGGCACCGCGGGGTATGCGGCGGCCATGGCCGCCTACACGGTGGGCGGCCTGACCGGGGGAGTGGCGAGCGGCCGGGTCGTCGCCCGTCTCGGGCGGGTGCGCGCGGTGCTGCTCGCCGGGACGGTGCAGATCGGCGCGCTGGTGGTCATGGGTTCGGTGCCCAGTCCGGTTGCCCTGGCGGTGGCCATGGCCGTCTTCGGGTTCATGGGCATGCTGTGGAACGTCAACACCAGAACCCTGATGCAGGAGCGCACTCCCGCCGACACCCTGGGGCGGGTCAGTGCCGCCTTCCGGACCCTGGGGGTCGCCGGGGCGCCCCTGGGGGCCCTGCTCGGCGGGGCGGTGGCCACCGTCTGGGGCCTGAACACCCCGGCGCTGCTCGCGGCCGCCTTCTTCGTCCTGTCCGTCGCCTCGCTGATACCCGCGCTCAAGGTGGACGTATCTGTTGGTGCGCACGACGACGACGCCACGACAGCTCCCGCCCCGCGCTGATCAATTAGGTTGGGCACGGCAGCGGGCAGCAGGCACAGGCACGAGAGAAGGCTGAAGTCCTCCATGAACGCAGACGGCCGTACCAGACTCAACCGGACGCCCGAGTGGACCGCTCTGGCGAAGCACCGTGAGGGCCTCGGGGAGGTGCGGCTGCGCGAGCTGTTCGCAGCCGACCCGGACCGCGGCACCTCGTTCACGCTGCGGGTCGGTGACCTGTACGTCGACTACTCCAAGCATCTGGTCACCGACGAGACGCTGGCCCTGTTGCGGGAACTGGCGGCCGCTACCGATGTGTTCGGGTTGCGGGATGCGATGTTCCGGGGTGAGCGGATCAACATCACCGAGGACCGGGCGGTGCTGCACACCGCGTTGCGTGCTCCGGCGAGCGCGGTGGTGGAGGTCGACGGTGAGAACGTCGTGCCGCGGGTGCACGCGGTGCTGGAGCGGATGGGTGACTTCGCCGGGCGGGTGCGGTCGGGTGAGTGGACGGGTCACACCGGCCGGCGGATCCGTAATGTCGTCAACATCGGGATCGGTGGTTCGGATCTGGGTCCGGC